>CAYZYT010000001.1:0-68883 GCA_964482725.1 uncultured bacterium
AAACAGCTGCTCTACCCCTGAGCTACACCAGCAGAATTCGTACAACTAATGATTACAATGATACTTGTAAACAATGGGTCGAGACTTCACATCCCAGCTACTAGCTTTGGTGACAATCCAGTGACATTGTCACTGAAGCACTAAACTAAAAACTACACTTCAGCTGTAAACTGAAGGACGAGAGTATAGCGAAAATTCTTTAAAAGAGCTAGATGAGAAATCTTTAGATAGCAGTTTTAGAAAGAAGTGACGCTGTTCTTAACTAATTGCTTACGCATAATAAAGCGTCATACAGCTGACCAACTCCGAGTTGCTTCAAATCATTTATCCGATAAAGTTGAGTCTGATTTGTATCTCTAATGATATAGCTACTCCCGTTATAACCAGCTGTGATTGAATGTCGCTCTTGTTGAGCTTGAAATGTTAAATTAATTAACGAGACTTTATTAATCAATGTTGATTTTATGTAATCAAATATCTGTTCACTGTCTAAAATGAATTTGCAAGAAAACATCTTTCTGCTTTCCGCAAAAGAAGGCTGATTCGAAGCATTATGTAAGCCCAAAATCACTTCATATCCTTTACACGATAAGCGCCTCCACTCAGAATCAAAATGTTGAGCATACAATTGTTCAGCATGTTCATAATTTTGAAAAGTTAGCCCGAAATGATGACAATAATCTTGAAAAAAGCTCTCGATGGGTATCTTTGTGAAGTAATTAGATATTATTGCGTAGCTTGACAAAACACAAGAACCACCCTTTTGTTTAAAACTTAAATCTATCTTATTTGCATTAATCACGGAAGACGCTCCTATTTGCTATAAATAATACACCTCTAAGAGCTAAAATGCACTTTCAACGAGAGCCTCCAACAGTCGTACTGTTCTTTAGCAGTATCTCGTTTGTGCTAATTTACACCCCCCCATCAATGTAGGTTTGCAGCACTTCTGACTAAGTAACAGATGCTCTCTTAATGAGCGTGAAATGCTTCTTGTTGTAACTTACTTAAGGATAGTGAGTTGGGAGAGTCTAATTGGTGCGAGCTAAAGCAGTTGGTGCTGTTGGTGTCATTACAGTGACAGTTTTGCTATCCAAAAGCTCTACAGCACGCTTCTTATGGTCTTGAGACAAGTGGGAGTATCGTATCGTCATTAATAGTGATTTATGCCCTAGAAGCTCTCGGACAGTGTTTAAATCAACGCCTGCCATGACCAGATGAGAAGCGAACGTGTGGCGTAGGTCATGGAAGTGGAAGTCTGTTATATTAGATTTTTTGAGAGCTGTTTCAAAGCTCTTGCGAAAATTATAGCTTTGCCCTGTTTCTTCATCACAAAAGACTACTTCGCTTCTTGAGTGCTCCTTCATGTTTAATAGCATATCTTTGACGTTGGTGCTCATAGGAACACGTCTGACTTCGCCATTCTTTGTCTTGGGAAGGGTAATAACATCGTTTTTAAAGGCGATATCTTCCCAGCGCATGTTTTGGATTTCACCCTTGCGCATTCCAGTCGAGATAGCAAAGACGATGAGGTTTCTGAGCTTGTTTGAAGAATTGCTAAGCAGTGTAGTAATTTCGTCTTTATCTAAATACCTTACTCGGCAGTTATTTTCTTTGAGTAAGCGTATTTTCTTAGCAGGATTGTCTCGAATAAGTTCCCACTCTATACACTTAGAGAAAACGCATTTCATACAGGCGATTTCTCTGTTCACTGTAGCTGGTGAAACAGCTTTGAGGCGTTGAGCTTTGTAGTCGAGTATGTCTAAGGGCTTGATATCGCACATACTTATCTCTCCAAAAGTCTTCAACAGCTGTTTTATATATACAGCATCGCTTCTCTCCCATGATTTCTTATTGAGTTTTGCATGACGTTCTAGAAAAGAATTGGCAAGCACTTTGAACTTTATCAGCTCTTCTTCTCTTACATCTAGGAATTTATTTTCAGCGATTTGAATCTTGCGCTTCATCAGCACTTTTTGAGCAAGCTTTTTGTCAGGGCCTACCTTCTCCCTAAAACGTCTGCCGTTATGGCAGAAGTCGATATACCAATCACTGTTCTTAAAGTAAACGCCCATGACATCACCCTTCAAATTTAGGATGGGTTCATGTTATATGGCGGAAATTGGGAAAACAAGCCACCTCCTTGAAAAATGTGTGGTTTTTGTATTTATGAGAATCCATCGAGGAATCATTGTGAACCTGTCAAAACCTGTCGAGAACTAGTCGAGCAAAACAAGCACATGCAACGTCTCAAAACATCACAAATCGTTGCTACGTAAGAAGGTCGTTTATCCTTATCTTATTTAGATAAACATACTAAGGTGAGTTTATGCAATATAGCAGTTCAAGGAAGCATGCCTTCCAACGTCTGGAAAGACACTTTTCGCATTTAAAGTCGATTTAAGCAGGTGTCATATGCGGGTAGTATGGAGCAGTCACCTCTAAAAGATACGAGCTGTAACAGCTTAGGATTACAACCTCTCGTAAGAGGAAAATGCACAGTTTGAAGGATGAGCAAAATGTTTGCGTTAAAAGCTACTTACGAGCTGGTTTAGCAGTTACTGGCGAGCACAGATAAGCATTATAGTTGTTTTAGGAGTATTTGCTGAAGAGAAGGGCATGCCCTGCTTTAATACGGCGAGGACGTGCTTTTCGTCCGAGTCTCTCTTGGAAAGCGCACTTTGCTTTACAAGAGGGAGAATATAGAGCAGTCACTGCGATAACATATAAGAGTATCTATGGAGAGTATCTATAAAGAGTTTCTATGTAGCTTTTGACTGGTCTTGCAACTCTTTAAAAGATAAGCAGTTATATCGTTTTCTAGACTGCCAAGATTGCTGATTTCGCAATCATTGTTGCTTTGCTAGCAAACATCGTTGCTTGATGCGCAAGCATCGTTGTTTTATCTGCATTACTGAATCTTTAAGCTTCGTTACCACTTATGTGTTTTCTTGAATTCTGTCAAAGCACGATAATAATTGTCTTTAAACTGGGAGAATTGCTCATCCGTAAACTCTTTTGAGCGAGATCCAAGCCCTAGTATTGTCTCCGCTGGAACGCATCCGCTATCGTGTAATTTCACCATGTGCTTTAAAAAAGTTTCAGCGCTATTATTCTTTACTATGTCTTCATAAAAAAGCTTCAACAATTCTTTCGTCTTCTTTTCACGCTCTTCCATTTGCTCTGTTATTGATTTATTCTTGATAGCTCCTGCTTCGTTTGGAACAGAAGTCACTTTAGCAGTCTCCGAGCTTACGCTTGTTGTTTTCTTAGCAGAAGAGTTTGCTCCTCCCTTGAATCCCTTTGGGCTATAGATGTATGCGTTTTCAGCATCTCCGAATGAATCCGTGAGCTCGCCATTAGGGTCTATTACATATTCTTTCTCTTGCAACACATATCCTGCGTTCTCTTGTTTAAAGTGTTTCATTTCAGCATTAAGGCCCAAGAGATTAATAGCATAAAAAAATTTGTCGCTTTGTTTTGAAAACTGAAATATAGCCTTCTTTGTAAGCAAGCCGTTTATCGCTCTAGAAAGACCTGATTTGTCTATGCCCGTTTTCTGTTCGATATCTTTTAGGTCGAAACGCTTATTAGTCACTTCTTGTTTTTTGAATCCGTAACTATACCGACAAATAAAAAGCAATACTATTAGCTCATTCTGCGTGTATCTCACCATGCCAAACATAGCGAGCATCAGTGGATTTGGAACTGGGGTGAACAAAAGGTTCCCCTTTTCATCGTGACTACGAAAAAGATATTCATCGCCCATATTGCCCCCTAAAGATTAAGAAGTTGTGAACTGCAGTCGTGTATTCGATAAGTCCATTATAAGGCATAGATAAAACCACACAAAGTCATTGCTTGAGGATGGTAAAGAAGGAGGTAACTCGTAGCTATGCTATGCAGGGTCTGGAAAACTGCTAAGAACTTTATACTTCAAATGCGTGTTAGTAGCTTTTGGCTTGTTTATCGAGTATCGCTATTAATTTTTAAACCACATTGGGGACAAATATAATCATGTCCGCTTTTCAGAAGAAAATAAATAACCCCTGGTAGTATCCAAAACAAGCATAGAAAGCAACCCACTAAAAAGCTACCACGTGGTTGTTTTTTTGCTGGTCCTTTATAATTACAGTTCGTATTAGGGCAAATAATGTTTTGCATAGCTGCTCTGCTTACCCTTTAAATTCTTCAACCTTAATTCTATAAAATTCATCCACCACTGTAATGAGCAGTGTTTTTTCTGGAAAGAGCCTTCCCGGTGCAGGAACTTTGAGTAATGTTTGCTTCTTGTCATTCAATGGTAATGCCAAATGCTGAACTTGGTTGCCTCCTGCAAGGCTGTTGTTTGTGGTAACAGTAATTTTTATGGCATTATTCTCAAAGCCGTCATAATCACAATTCACCATTTCACCCCAAGACATGCCTCTATCATTGCCAAACGCACTATTAAAATAAATAGCTTCTCCGACCGACACTGAAGAGCTTGGATTTATTCCCCTGAAGTTTGCACCGCCACAGTACCCTGCCGATGCAAAAATAAACATCGCGCATAGAATCGCTACTATTGCTTTTTTGTTTTTCATATGTTTTCTCCTTTAATCTTGCCAGCTTGTGAGGATGTCGCCATCAAAATAAAGATAATTAGCAGAACTATATCTACCTTCAGAACCATAGACCCACTGCTCAGAAGAACCCAAAGCGTTAACAGTCCGATTAACGTCTGTCGCTTCTCCCCAAGAAAACAAAACTTCGTCCTTATTCATTCCGATTACAATTTTTTTAGCTAAAACAGTTTGCTTTAATTTCAGTCTGTCAGGATGTTCTTGAAAATGCTTTTCTATCCCTTCCTTGAGTTCTCTCGCCTTCTTTTCCACTGGCTGTTCATGTCGCACAAACTTACCATTTTCAAAGAAAAAATAGCTCTCTATCACATCATAAGAACCATAGCCGTTATAAGCAGTTGTTCTATAAACCCACATATCTTGACTCAAGATATTGTTACATTTCGTTTGCGCTACATTGGCGCTAAAGGGATTGCTGACATCTGCACACTCGCCTTTGCGTTTAACTAAGGTAGGGGGAACAAAAGTAGCCAAAATTTGCTCTTCACTCATGCCCACACACGACCGCCCTTTAAGCATGCAGGTTTTGATGTCGCTGGGAGTGTCAGGGTGTTGCTTGAGATATTCCTTTGCAGTAGACGCACAACCGCTTAAAAACATCACGAATAATAATGCTATGAGTAAATTTCTTTTCATCTGTTCCTTTACTTTTAGCAGTAAGCGTTTTCGCGCTACAATGTTGGTGCATTTCTGCCCGACATTAGCACACTGAAAATCAAAGCCAAATTCACCAATGTAAAAAGCACACATAACACCTTCATTGCTACGCCACCATTCTTAGCCATCTCGGCATAACGCAATAGAATGTACAGTCCGATCATCAGCCCAATGTCTGGTATCATGAGACCCCTCCTCGTTTGCTTGTCTAAAATTTCTCTAGCTTTAGTATCCCCTCATTTTAGAATCTGCAACCGTTGCAATTATCCTAATAAGATTATCTACCCCAACGCCTCTAGCATCTCTCGCTGTATTTTTAACCTCTAAGACAAAATCATATAAAGAGGCGTCCGGTACTTTCTTCCAAAGCTCATAGAAGGTGTGAAAAAGAAATGCAGCTATCTTGTAAGAAGGAACATCTGGATAATAGCCACTGATAATATTTAAAAGCGATTGAAACGCCTCTTTGGAGTGCTTTCCATCAAGCTTTGTCATTCGTTCTAGCATTATGTCTACTGTCTGTTCGCCCGACATTGCTTGCTCATTTTCATTTTTGGGCGTCTCTTGCTTTGCCGTACCACTTAAAATGAACGTAGCCAGCACAATTAAAAACAATAATCCACCCACTGTAAAAAGAGCACTGCTATGGTCGACGTTTACTTTTTTCTCGGGAATGTTTTTGGGAGCAGAAAGCATTTCGTTGCAGTGTTTACATTTGACTGCTTCGTCTTGTATGTCTTCTGCGCAGAAAGAGCATTTCTTCATGCGCGAATGCTACACCCCATGATTAAGGGGTGTCAACGCCTTTAACCAATACCCCATAATCGAGGGGTATGACTCAGGAAATTCGACATCAAATCAGTCAGAAGATTAAGAAGCTTCGCCAAGACAGCAAACTAACCCAAGCAAAGCTGTCTGAGCTGTGTAGGGTGAAGTATAAGTATCTTCAGCAAATCGAAGGTAAGAACCCGCCCAATCTAAGAGCAGACACTCTTGCGCGAATAGCAAAAGCGTTAAAAGTCTCTCCCTCTAAACTACTCGACTGTTAGTTCCTCAGCAGCAGAGCATCACCTCACAAAAAACACTCTATCCTCAGGGGCATTAGTAGTCTGGTGTCAATCCAGCGACAAAAGCACGTCAAAATCAGAGTTTTTTGCTTTGTTGCGTGTTAAGAGGAATTATTCAGAAGTGCTTTATTGATAAAGAGAAGGAGAGAATTTAAGAGAAGAGAGCACCTGTATTTTTTAAATTACAAAACAGCTGCTCTACCCCTGAGCTACACCAGCAGAATTATAACAACCCCTGTCTGTCCTCCGCATACATCTGCGGAGGCGGAAGCCAAACCAGCACTTATCCTCATTCATTTAAAATTCAAAGGCAATGAGTGGCGTCCGGGTCCATCTTTCATGGCTCCTCAAGACCAGGCAGCGCAAAGACAAACGCCAAGGCCGCGTAATATATCAGATTTTTCCGCCCTTGAGTATCAAGAATAAAAAGACCGGATCAAACGTGCTTGACGGGATCCTGAGACTTGTACAAAGGATCGTTTTCCGCGACCTTACGCTTGAAAAGTCGCTGAGGCCCGAAGGGTTTCATCATGATCAAGATCGCCGGCATGACCAGAAGGGAGCAAATGAGCGCCAGGAAGATCGTCAAACTCGTCAGCACCCCAAAATGCACGGTGATGCGGAAACTTGCACAGACGCTCGCGGCAAACCCCATGCACAGGATCAGGGTCGAGACCACCATCGACTGGCCCATGTTGCGATAGGTGTGATGCAGCGACTGGATATAATGAGACCGCTGCTGGAATTCCTTGCGAAACCGGTAAAGGAACTGGATCGAGGCGTCCACCACCAGACCCAGCACAATACTCGCGATCATCGCCGTCGCGGTAGAAAGCTCGATACCGGCAAACCCCATGATCCCATAGACCATAAGGATCGGGATCAGATTCGGAATGGCGGCTAAAAGCCCGAGCGGGACGGACCGGAAGATCAGAATGATCACGATCAGGATGGACACGAACGCGAACGCGAAACTTTGGGTCTGCTCCTGGACCAGGCTCTTGGCGATCTTTCCCAAGAGAACCACATTCCCCGTCAGTTTATATTCGAAGGCATCGCTCATATGGTCCTGAAGATATTCCCGCACCCGCTCCTCCAACAGCGCTCCTTTGGTCGTCCCGATCGCACGCATGCGCGCCTCCAGACGCACCTCCTTGAAATCATGGGACACCAGTTTCCAAAGCTCCGGATCATTGGAATGGGCCAACCCTTTAAAATAAAGATTGAGCATCATAGGATTCCTGGGAATGCGATAAGCCTTGGGATCATCCTCGCGGGCCTCGTTGATCTTTTTGACAAGCGTCGTGATGCTATTGACCTTCGCGATCCCGGGCTCACTCTCCAGATAGGTCTTGAACTGGTCCAGAAGGTTCAGAGATTTCGCATCCACCATGCTCTCCCCGTCCTTGCGACGGAACACGAACCCTAGCGAATAAACCCCGGTGAGACGTTCGTCGATAAACCGGGTGGCGATCGCCAGCGGCAGGTTCGGTTTCATCTGCTTCACGATATTCGTATCCACCTCGAGCTTTTGAGTGCCCTGAAAGGAAAGCACCATCACCAGGCCCGTCACGATCAGGATCCACCATTTCCAGCGAAATTCGAGTTTCTCCAGAAACCCTAGCAGGACCCGGTTGAAAAAATGAGATTCATTCGTAGCGCCGGGATCCACCGGCCGGTACGGAAGGATCGGAAGAAGCAGGGTCGTTAACACAAGCTCGACAATATAAGAATAAAAGGTCCCGAGCGCCGCGTAGATCCCAAAACTCTGGATCGCCGGGATCGGGCTCAACGCGAGCGAACCAAACCCCAGGACCGCCGTAAAATGCGTGAGAAAACACGGCATCCCAAGCTGTTGGATCGTCACGCTCACCGCTTCTTTAAGGCTCTTGTGATGCGGCCGGACCTCAAAAAAGAGATTGATCAGATACGTCGAATTGATGACCGAGACGATCATGATCACCGGCGCCAAAAGAGAGGTCATGAGATTGAGTTCCTGCCCCAGGAGAGAGATCGTCCCGAGGGTCCAGACCAGCGTGGTAATAACGATCGACATGGAAAGGACCATACAAGCGAAACTGCGATAGATCAGAAAGGTCATCACGACCAGAATCACCGAAATGAGCGGCACAAAGACCATCTGGTCACGGTGGATCAGATCAATAAACTCATACTGTTCGACCGGCGCACCCGCCATATAGAATTTCACCCCCGGTTGTTCAAAATCATCCAGATAACCTTTGAGGGCCTCGATGAACGCACCATTGGCCGCGGCACTGTTCTTTTCTGCGGGCTTCAAAAAGACAAGGATGTTGGCGATCTTCCCATCCTTGGAAACAATATTGCTGAGATAGAGTTCGTTACGGAGCACCTCTTTTTTAACCTCCGCGATCGAACGCTCGCCTTCAAACACCCCTTCAAGCGCCGGCACGGTCTTCACGCCAAGCAACTTATGTTTGATGTCCATCGCGTTGGCGAGACTGATCACACGTTCCACCTGGGCGTAACTGGCAATGCCATCGGTGATGCTCTTGAGGGTCTTGAGATTGGCGGGTGTAAAAAGATCTTCGGTCGACATCGCGACGGCGATCATCTGATCACTGCCATATTTAATGCGATACTGCTGATAATACTGATACTCGGGGGACTTCTTGATGAAAAGCGTTTCCATGGAAGGATCGACCGAGAGCTTCGAGACGGCGATCCCGAAGAAAAGAACGCTGATCAGCATGGCCAACAAGACCGGCCAACGAAAATGATGAATGAACTCTGCGAATTGACGGAACATGGCGCTTATTCTACCATAAAACAGGATGGAGCAAGAACGGGGCTTTCGTCATCGCCATCCTTCATCCGTCATCCCTTTTAATTAATTTCAACGATTTTTATTTTACTTTTAAACCCGCCCACGATCGCGATGCGGCTTTTCGGGACTTTGAAATAGACCGCCAACGTCTCGATCACCGATTCGTTGGCACGCCCCTCCTGAGGCGGAGCCTTGACCAGGACCCGAAGCTCCCCGCCGGGTCCTTCCTGAACGGTATTTTCTTTGGCGTTCGTTTTGACTTTGATCGTGTATTTCATGATAAAAAGACCTCAGACGACGGACTAGCGACTACAGCAAAAACCCTTCTTTCAAAAACCCGATTCTCTCTATCGAAACTCGCTTCGGATAAGAGCCGCGATGTTGTCCCGGGGCTGCAGTCTCTAGTCTCTGGTCTGTTTCGGGGTGATCTCCCAATCCCAGGCGATAGGAGCGTCGCTCGCGGGATCGAGCGGAACACGGGTCCGGAAATCGTCCTGAAAGCACATGCGGCTGGTTTTGTCGCAATAATAGAGCCGCGCGCTCAGGATCACGGCTTTGGAACCCGCGGCAGATGTGAATATGAGTTTATAAGGAGAAACGAGCGGATTGAAATTCTTATCTCGAACCGGAACCGAGAGAGTCTTTTCCAGACTTTCAGTTCTCCACGTGAGCACAAAGGGAGCTCCTTCGGTAAATCCGTAACTATCCGGAAATCGGAACGTGAGAGCCAAAGTCGTGGGCGGCCTCCGGTCTCCGATTTCGGGCGGTCTGAAAAAAAAGATCGCAACGGCCGTCACGATCGCGACAAGAACCACGCCATAAATATATTTTTTCATTGGGCTCCTCCTTACCTGAGGCGGGGCTATCGGCAGCTCGTCAGCTTAGAGTCCATGCTTTAAAACGGGATATTTTTTATCTTTATCGGAAAGGATGAATGCGCGATCGAGCTTCGGCCAGGGGATCGCGAGGCCAGGATCCGACCAGAGAATCCCCCGCTCGTGTTCGGGGGAATAATAATCCGAGACCTTGTACATGAATTCCGTCCCTTCTTCCAGGACGCAGAATCCGTGGGCAAAACCTTTGGGGATATAGAACATTTTCCGGTTCTCCGCCGAAAGCAAGATCGAGAAAAACTTGCCGAAAGTCTTGGACTTGGGGCGGATATCCACCGCCACATCAAAGACGGACCCACGGAGGACCCGCATGAGCTTGGCCTGCGCGCGCGGTGAGTTCTGATAGTGCAAACCCCGCAGCACACCCTTGGCGGAAGAACTGACGTTATCCTGAACAAAATCGTCCTTAATGCCGTTTTGGACGAAAAGCTTTTTCCGGTAACTTTCATAAAAAAAGCCGCGCGGGTCGCTGAAGACCTTCGGCTCGATCACGATCACGCCCTCAATAGAAGTTTTTATGAAGTTCATTTTTTCAGACCTCAGACATCAGACCACAGACTACAGCAAAGACGTCGGCCTCACCAGTCCTCTCCCCGGGGGAGAAGGACAGGTGAGGGAATTTTGTCTCTGGTCTGTAGTCTCTGGTCTGCAGTCTCAGTTAAGCAGCTTCTCAATTTCTTCGGTAATTCTTACAAGGTTAAAAGGTTTTTGGAGGAACGTGTCACGACCGATCAATTCCGCTTCATCCATCACGTGCTGGTCCACGTATCCCGTCACCATGATGGTCTTGGTCTTGGGAGATTTTTCCTTGCAGGCACGAAGCACTTCGGTCCCGGACGCATCCGGAAGTTTCACGTCGATCAGGATCACATCCGGATGAATTTCCTCGATCAACCGGATCCCAGCCTTGGCGGTATCCGCCGTGTGGGTCTCATAACCCTCTTCCTCAAGGAACTCCTTGATCTCCTGGACGATCCCAGCCTCGTCATCCACGATCAGGATTTTTTTCTTTACGTTCGGCATATCGCCTCGCTTTATCGTCCCATGTCACACGCCACAAGCCACACGAAACGCTATTTTCCTAACTCTCTGTGCCTTGCGGCCTTGTGTCTTTGTGTCCTTGCGTTGTGCGTTATTCTATCCCACCAGCCCCTTCGGGAGAACAGGTTTTAAGGCCGGGGTTTCTGAATAAATAGGAAGCGTTAGCGTAAACGTCGTCCCCTCCCCGAGTCTGCTATCCACCGTGATCGTCCCGCCGTGCAATTCGATGATGTATTTGCACATGTAAAGCCCAAGCCCCGAACCCTTGCCCGGCGCCTTGGTCGTAAACCCGTAGTTGAAAACCTTTTTCATCACATCTTCGGTCATCCCTGAGCCATTGTCCCGGAAGTGGATCGCGACCATACTGGGATCCCGCGGATCGATCTCGGCGAGAACCCCGATCTTGCGGTGACGTTTTCCGGCCATGGCATGATACGCATTGATGAAAAGATTCAGGAACACCTCCTGGAGACGCTCCAAATCTCCTCGGATCAGAGGCACATTCCCCGGGACATTGAAATCGACTTCCGTCCCCGAAAGGTTATCGAGATAAGTCTGGAATTGCACAAGCGGCAGTGTCTCCTCCAGGATGAGCTTCAAGGATAAGGCCTCGAATTTTCCTTTTTCTGATTTCTTGAGCAGCCCGGTCAGCGTATTCACCACCGCCTTGATACGCTCAATATTTTTTTCCATCTTCTCGAACACATCGAGGATCTCCGTCACCTTCATATCCTGGTTTTTTCGGTATTTTAAAATGACGCGCGACACGTTCATCGAAAGGATGGTGAGCGGATTATTCACCTCGTGACCCACCGAGGCGGCCAACCGGCCCAGCGTCGCCATTTTCTGTTCGTGAATGAGCTGGGCCTGCGTATCCTGAAGCTGTTTATTCGCCCCTTCGGCCTCTTGCAGGGCCTTGATCAAAAGCGTCTTCGAGTGCTCGAGCTGCCCATTGATCCGTTCAAGTTCGATGGTTTTCCGGACAGCCTCGTCATAGAGCCGCGCATTCTCGATGGCAATGGAGGATTCCTGAGCGAGGGTGTAGAGGAGGTTCAGATCTTCGGTCGAATAATATTCTCCGGATTTCTTTTCGCCGAGCATGAGGATATTCCGGAGTTCGCGCCCTAAAAAACTCGGCACACAGCAACTGGCGTTGAGCTGGTTCATCCGTTCCCGGATCGCCTCGTAATCATAGGCTTTCTCACTTTTGTCCCTCCGGGAAGAGGCCTCCTCGACCTGCTCCCGGATCCGCTCGATATCCACCGCCTCTTTGTGAGTCTCCAGATAGTGGATCAGCGGGTCATTCTCATAAAGCGTGAGCGTCAGGAACTTTTTATCGAACCCGCGCTGGTACACGAGGTGATACTGGTCACTCGTCCCCTCCCGCATCAACACCGCCGCATTCTTCACCCGCATCTTCATAGTCACAAAATGCACCACAAGGCCCAGGAGATGCTCCAGGCTCTCAATGTTCGACATCCCCCGCGACGCGTCTTTCAGAAGCTTGTGATAGTCGTACTTTTTCTGAAAAAGGAACTGGTCCGTGAGGTGCATCAAGGACTTCCGGATGGGGTCAAAAAGAGAAATAGCGACGAGAATACAAAGAATCTGCGTGGCCATCCGGCCCATCCCCAGAAACTGCCCGAGATAACTTTGAGCGACGGCGGTCACCACGCTGACAATGGCGATGATCACCCCGAAAAGACCGGCAAATACGATCGTTTTCCGGATGAGTGTTTCGACGTCGATGAAACGATACCTCAAAACCGCATACGCCGTAACGCACGAAAAAAAGAAAACCCCCCAAAGCCCGAAAGGAAATGGGAAAAAACTGAGGTCATAAACCGGGAGAAAACCGCCCACGCCCCCCAAATACCCCAGGACATTGGCCGCCAGAAATGCAATCAGGGCTTTACGCTGTTGTCCCTTTCTTCTCATAGCAACTCGCGCAAGCGTAAAAAATGCCACAGAAACAAAAAGAGCGAACAGAAGGCTCCAGACCCCGAAGAGGATCCCCGGATCCGGGAAGTAATTAAAGGTCAGTTTGGGGCTAACGTCCGTGATGAAAAGATGCGGCATAAAAATGATGCTGAGGGATATCCCCGAGATCAAACAATAGCCGACTTTGATGGTTTTTTTAAGATAGCCATCTTCATTCCCGGTATACACCCGCACGAAATGCAGAAAAGCAACGGGGATAAAGACGCCTACGGCGTGACATACCTGGCAAAGGATGTAAGCCAGCCGATGATCATTGATAGAGGTGGCGGCAAAGACAAAAGCACTCCAGTGGGCGATCGTAAAAAGATACCAGCAAAAGCAAGTAACGAGTTTCCGATTCGTGGCCCGGAGATAGACCAGCAGCATCAGGGAAAACGCCGTGATCGAGGTGATGATTGCGGAATAGCCGTACTGTTGTGCGGGCGTCAGCATTTCAGTTTTTTGCGAAACAGTACTGCATGACCTTGAGCGGCTCGTACTCCAACGACAATTGTTTCTTGGAAAATCCTGCGTCCAGGAAAACCTTCTGGAAATCGTCCTCCGTTCGGTAGACAAGTTCCCAGTCCCCGCCCCATTCCATAAAGTGCCGCGAGGCATTGCTCCATTTATCGCGATAGTTCGAGATGATCAGCATGCCGCCCGGCGTCAGCAGTTCTTTAAGATTATGGATCAGGCGCGTCGATATTTTTTCGTCCAGATAATCAAAGAGCCCCGTCGAAAAGACCAGGTCGTATTTTTCAGAAATGTAATTTTTAATATTTTTTGCAAGCGCCAGCTTGATCGCATTTTTCTGGAAGAACCGGACTTGCGACTCATAGGGTTTTGAAACGATCTTCTTTTGCGCGTAATCAATGGAGTGCTGGTCATGATCCAGACAGTCCACGGTCAAATCCTTCCGGACCTCCGGCGTTTCTTCGAACATCTCCACGATGTCCGTGCAAGGTCCCGACGCCAAGTCGAGGATCTTCAAATTACGCCCTTTAAATCCCGCGGCAAAACTCGCCAGATGCCTTTTAAAATCCTCCTTGCGGTTCCTCGTCGCGGTGGAAGCGGCCGTTTTTAAAAAGTAGTTATCCATGCACCGTTCCATCCCGACGGTCGAAGGGTGATTCTTGTAAATTTCGTCAATGATCAGAAAATCCCCCTGATACCCGAAAGGCTTATCGATCACATGACGGTTGTAGCGCCCCAACCGGATAAAATCGCGACATTTCTCAATAAACAAATGCTTCATCTTGTAGATCTTCGCCTCGTCGTTCCCGCACGCCTTCTCAAACTCGGCACACCACAAGAACACGCTATCGAGAGTTGCATCCAGATCTTTCTGAAAGGAGCTCCACTTCTCGGGGGCTTCATCCAAACTTTTCCGCATGTCGTTCAGTTTCGACCTGTATTGATGCGCCACATTCAAAAAATTCATTTTTTCGCCCATTATCTTTTTAGAGCTTCGTTGATAGCTTTAAGCAGGACATCCATATCAAAGGGTTTCATAATGTAGGCCACCGGATGCAGCGCTCTCGCCTGCATTTCCTTGCTTTCATCCGAATAGCCTGTGATAAAAATCTCCGGAGGCATTTTTGTCTTTTTTTTCTCAAAAACTTCTCTAAGTTTCGTTGCCGTCTGAATGCCGTCAAGCCCGGGCATACGTATATCCGAGATGATCAGGTCAAAAACCTCTTCCTCGGCTATATCGATCGCATCTTGGCCTCGTTTGGCGACAAACACTTCGAAATCATTTTTTTCCAAAAGCCTGGAAAAGGTTTTTGTGAGCAGTTCTTCATCATCAATGATGAGGATTTTCTTTTTCATTTACGAACTCCGATCGATGGTTGGCAACGGCTTCTGAGAAAAATAATGCTTCACAGACGATTATCGGATAACTCGGGATAATCCTTAGAGGATTAGCCCCTATAAAACAGCCCTCCCTACCCCTTCCGCGAGCACGAGAGCCTGACGTTTTTCCCTTTTCGCCAGGTACGGCCTGTGGTTCTTACCGCGAAAAGTCAGACGGAAAACGGACGGTAAATGCCGCTCCCTCGCCCGGGGAGGAAACAACGCTCACGGAAGCGTTATGCCGCTTCAGGATCCCGAAGCTTACGGCAAGACCCAGGCCGGTACCAGCCCCCACGTCTTTGGTGGTGAAGAAAGGATCGAAGATCTTTTTCTGGTGCTCCGGCGATATACCGCTCCCGTTGTCCGTCACGACCAATTCGACGGCATCGGCAACCTGACGGGTTTCCACAAGGATCCTGCCCTGTTTCTTGCCGTTACGGACGGCATCGCGTGCGTTCAAGAGAAGGTTTGTGAGTACCTGATCCAGTTCCCCCGCGATTCCTTTGACGGGCGACACATCTCCCAGTTTCATCTCCACTTCGATATTTTCCTGTTGGAACTGGAAACCCAGAAGTGCGCAGGTGCCTTTTACCACATCGCGCAGATCGACATCCCTATGAGGCGTTTCTTCTACGGTTTTCCGGGCGTATTTCATAAGCTTCTGTACGATCCCCTGGCAGCGCTTCGCGCCCTCCTCGATCAGATCAAGAGATTCTAGACTGTCCTCGGTAGCCGTCATCTTGAGGATCTGCGCATTGGTCAAGACCGCCGTCAGCGGATTATTGATCTCATGGGCGACGCCGCCGGCAAGCGTGCCCAAGGTCGCGAGTTTCTCGGCCTGGATCAGCTGTTCCTGCGTTCTGACGAGCTCCCGGGTCCGATCCTCCACTCGTTTCTCCAGCTCCACATTCCACCGCTTGAGCTCATCACTCATCTTCCGGACCTGGGTGTAAAGTTCGTTGATATTCTCGTATTGCATAGAGTTCGAGAAAGCGATCGTCACCGGGATCTTGAGTTCGGCAAGGAATTGGATTTCGTTCGACCCATAAGGTTTTAGATTCGCTTTCCGGCCGAGACTCACCACCCCGAGGAGCTTCCCACCCAGGACGAGCGGTACCGCGACCAGCCCCTGCGTCAGACGGAAGAATTGTTCGATCTCAAAACGGAACGCCTCCACTTCAGGGTCCGCGCCGACAAGATCTCCCATCACGACCGTATCCTTCGATTCGAGCCAGGTCAGGAATGGATGGCCCTTGGAAAAGGGCTTGAGATTACGCAAGCCTTTGGCAATGACAGGGACATACTCACCATTTTTCTCATCCAACAGAAAGACCGAAAGGCGACGCACATAAAGCTGGCGGCGGAGCATTCGCGCGAAACTCTGCAGCAGGTCCCGGAGATTTTTCAGATGCACCAACTCCCTGGAGAATTTTGTCATGACCGCAATCAGGTTCTTCCTCTGGCGCTGGAACAGATGATCGAGCCGGGGCTGGATGGCGCGAAAATAGAAATAAAAAGTAATGGCGACAGTGAGGTAATAGAACATAGAGCTCCAGGCGGACGATGGGTCCCGAAGGCTCTGGGTCCAGTAGATAAAAGCAGCGAAAGGGATGATGGCTGCGATCGTCGTCACCATCCACATGAGCGTCTTGTGGATGACAGTCTCGATATCCATGGCCCGATACCGGATGATCGCGTAGGCCACAACCAGGATCCAGAAAAAAACCGCGAGAAAACCGAGCGGGAGAACGGAATAGTAAATGAATTTCGGCAGATAATCGAACGCTCCCAAAAAAGCTACAAGGAAGCCGATCGTGATCAATCCAATCTGGGTGCGGCGCACGCCCTTCGGCTCTTTGAAAAACGCACTAAAAAAATTGTAGAACGCACAGACGAGCACCAGAAAAAAGAAACCCAAGAAGTAGCGATTCAGGGGGCCGTAGACGGGATAAAAACCCCAGAAGTAACGAGTGACGCCCGGAAAACTGAGCGGGGAGAAAAGCCCGACGATATAAAAAGCCGTACCAAAGAAAAGCCCGGTCCGGATCGCAACCTTTTGTCTCTTGAAGAGTCCGAGCCATGTCGCTGAGAAGTAATGTGTGCACGGAGCGATCAGGGCTACCCCCAAGAATGTCACCGTCCGATAGACCGCTAGCGCGATCTCCGGAGTACTCGCCGCATAAGTTCCGGCGATCCCGAGGAACCACAAGAAACCGCAGACACCGATCAGGAAAAACGAGAAATTAACACGCGAGCGCTTGTTCTGCAGGAGGATGAATATCCCGATCAAGAGCATCAGGATCCCGACCGCCAGGACAGGAATCGCGTACCAGTTGAAATGAAAAGCGCGGATCAAAGTCGCCATAAGAACCCGCAAAGATCGGGGACCGGAGACCGGAGACCCGAGACCAAAGACTGCAAACAAAAAACTAAAATCCTTAGACTTGTGGCTGCTATCTGTGGTCGGGGGTCTGTCGTCTGTCGTCTCATGTGTTGACCTTTAGAGCCTTGACTTCCTCATCCGTTACAAGACGATGCCCCCAAAAAAAAGGCGCGAGGTCGAAGCCGTGCTTACGGGCCAGTCCCAGGATCTCCGTCATTTTGGGCTGCGTGATATTCCCTTTCCCCCAGGAGAAATTCTCGTACCGCTCTTCGAGAGCCAGCACGATCGCTTCTGAAAAACAGCCGTAAAGAACATTCGAGGACGGGAGACCGATATCAAAACCTGCATTGAATTCTTGAGGTAAGGAGCAAATACCTCCCGAAAAGATCAGGATGTCTTGGCGGTCACAGTCCCGGTAAGAGATATTCTTCGGGTATCCGATGTCGCAGACGATGGCGCCCGGCTTAAAATTCGCGATATCAAGGATCGAATGCGAAACACTCGCCGCGGCGATCACGATATCCGCGTCTCGAACCGCTTCGTTATTGTCATGCATCCCGTGGAATTTCGCCTTTCCGAACATCGTGATGACCTTGCTCATATGCTCCAGGCTCTCACCGCTCCGGCTCGTAATGACGAGATCGCTTACCTTATCCGCCAGCGCTCGTGCGCAGGCGCTGCCGATATCCCCCGCCCCTCCAATCACCGTGACTTTGGCCGTTGAGAGGTCCAGCCCCCGGAGTCGCGCGGCTTTTAGAACCCCTTCCACCGCCAATGCCGCGGTTAAGGTGTTCCCCGTCGTGACCGGTATATTGATAAGCTTTTTGAATTCTTCTCCGTATTTTTCTCCGGCGATCGAGGTAAAACCTCCGAGCGCCACGATCCCGAGGCCAAGCTTTTCCGCCACTTTGCAGGACTCCACAACCTTCATCACTCCTTTTTGCATATCCTTGTCAAGAAGGTCTGGAATGATATTGCACGCGATGAACGCCCCGCGGGTCGTCTTGCCGCTGGAGCCCCGGAACTCCTTCACGTCATAGGAAACATAGGAAGGGACAAGATCAAAGATCTTGGCCAGAAATTCCTCGGAAGGGACTTTCATGTCGGGTTTGAAGGATTGAAAGTATTTAATCAGATGATTCAGATTATAGGGATGGCCGATCACCCCGAAGCCCCGGACATCGCTGATCCGCCGATCGCCGATCTTATGATAACGACGCTCGGTCAGGATCCCTTCGAAAGCTTGAAGCATGGAATCGAAGTTCCTTTTGACGCGCTCGGCAAGAGCTCCCCCGATGATCGTCTCAAGCACCGGGATCCCCAGACTCACTCTCGCATCGACCCGAACCTCCGTCCCGCCCGCGGGATGCTCCGTCAGATGCCACTCGCCTTCGAATGTTTCAAGATCTCCATCTATGGCCTTGAAGCGGATAATAAAGTGATGAAAATCAAAGGTCTCTTCTTCTTTCCAGGAGATCGGGATACGTCCCATTTCGACTTTCCACGCAGTCACGACCTTGGTACGACTGTGGCTCAGGACACGGCACTCCGTAACGTTTGGCATGATCCGAGGGAAGTCCTGAACACGCGTAAGGAGGCGCAGCACTTGCCAGCGCTTGGCGGGCAATATACGGCTCGCGGTCACGGCATAAACGCCGTCCTTTTTTTCCATTGGGGATGCCCCCTCCATGATGTCCTAAGGCAATTCTAGCGTCAGGACGCTCTTACATTATCGGCCGGAGTTGGGGTCTTTTAACCCTGGATTGCAACATCTCATTGGAAGAGGGTTGCAGGGGGGGGGCCTTGTAAAACTCGAGTTTGTAAGGAGATGAGCGGAGTCGAGGTCCTACCTTCGTAGACAAAAAAACGGCCCCGCTTTTTCAAGCGGAGCCGTTTGAAACCATTTCTCCAAAAACGCCTCGTTTATTGCTTCGAGAGCGTGATCTGGTCGAGCAAAATACTGCCGGTCTTCGGACTGGAGTTGATATCGTCGAAGACGAAAACGAGCTCGTTCAAAGAGTTCCAGTTCTCAATACGCCGGAACTTTTCGAATGGGATCGAGATCTTCTGCCACTGGTCCGTGACGCCGCTCACGATATAAGCGGAAGGCTTGTTCGTCATGTCCTTAAGCTCGATCTTGAAGCGCTTGGTGTAACCGACCTTGGCATCACCCTTGACGTAGAAATTCAGGGTGTTGTAAGCCGTCGCATCCTCGCCATTCAGCTTCATCCAGAAACCATTGTAAGCCGGATTCGGAGAATCCACATCGTAATCGAGGCGGATCGCATAGCCGGAAGCATCCCCTTGGCTATCATCCGTATCGAAAGACATCTGGGTTCCCTGGGACTCATCGTTCGGATCCTTGTCCCATCCACCGAAATCACCGCCGATATTATTCGGCTTGTCCCCGGTGTCAAAATCCGCGATCACAAGCTCGTTCGATGCGGGAGCGGCCGCATAAGCGGAAACTCCAAAACCGACAACCATCAACGCAACGAGCGCTAACGTTAAACTGATGTTAAACTTCTTCATTTTCGTGTTACTCCTTTCGTGAAATGATACTGTTTGGCGAGGGTCAGAATGAAGTATACCCTTTTAAAAAGATAAAGACAAGGGGTGCGGCAAAAAAAGTTACCTGTTCCTGAATTCTTCCAAAATGACGGCTCAATCCTCATTCGCCTGGATGGATCTTATCGAAAGCCATCACCCACGGACGCTGCAACTCATTACTCTAAAAAGGCTTACAGAAACTCCGGGTCAAATCTTGGAGAAAGAATCGAGAACCATTTTCATCTCATCGGCCTTCCGGCGAACATCTTCCGAGGGAGCACTCTTCTGAAAATCACTAACCTTCATCTTGAGCTCGGAAATTTTGTCCTGCTCCACGCGCAGGCGTCTCAGGATGATATTAATATCATGGGCCATATCATGGAAGAAGTCCCCTTCGCGAAGCTTGATGTCTGCGGGCATTTCCCCGCGATTCACTTTAAGCAAGGTCTGGCGGAAACGGTAAACCGGGCCGGCCACACGATGCAAAAAGACCACGCCATAAGCACCGATAATGATCAGCGTGAGGATCAAGACCAACGTCACGCGAATGATAATCGAATAGCTTACATCGTAAAGGATCTCCGATGGATTGATCTTCCCGAAAGTAAACGCACCCCCGAAGGCCGCATCGCGAATGGTCTGATGGATGACCCAAGCGACCGCCGCCGAGGCGACCATAAAAAGAGCGATCAGCATAAACGAGAATTCCCGCTGCATCGGACGGTGAATGATGAGATTCTTCACCTGCCGTTTGTAGGGGCGATGGGGCACGGCGACCTGGGCTTGCACGTTCACTTTTGTTTCCATGTGGATCTCCTTTGTCCGCCCCTCAAGGAACGGAAGTAATGTTCTTTGTTAAAATTAATGACTCTGGACCGCTTTATGCACTGATAAAACCCGCACCTTTTCAGATGCGCCCGAAAAAAAAGCCCTAAAAATTTCCCGGATATCGTCGGTGATCATCACAAGCGCCGGAAGAACAAAAAGGATCAGAATGGTCGAACTGATCAACCCCCCGATGATAGTCACCGCCAGAGGTGACCAGAGATCGCTCGCCTGTCCAAAGCTCATGGCCATAGGCAGAAATCCTAGGATGGCCGCGATCGCGGTCATAAGAATGGGCCTCAGCCGGTCGACGCCCGCTTGAATAAATCTCTCTTTTTTGCTTTGATCCTCAGGTAAATGGAGGGCATGATCCACCAGGAGGATCGCCGCATTCACCGAATAGCCCGCCAACATGATCATCCCGATAAAAACTTGCGTGCTGAGAGGTTTACGCGTGATCGCAAGGGCGATCCATATCCCGATAAAATTGAGCAAGATCTTGATCATGATCAGGAACGGATAGAGATAATTCTCGAATAAACAGGCCATGACCATATAGACCAGAAAAACCGTGATCAGAAGAGCCACCGCAAGCTGTCCTTTGCTTTCCAGAAGTTCCTCGAACCCGCCGCCGAAACGCCAATAGTAGTCATCCGGAAGCTTCACATCCTGCAAGACTTTTTTGACATCGGCCGCGATCTTTTCGATCGGTCGCTTCACATCCCCTTTGACGAAAACATAACGATGTTTGTCTCTGCGATCAATGCTCTGGGGACCGGTCGAAGGGTAGAAGTTCGCGATCTCGCTCAAAAGGACTTGCCTCGATTCCCGGGTCTGGATATAGACCTGCCCCAGGTCATCGAGCTTTTGCCGGTAAATAGCCTGAAGCCGCGTGATGGTTTCGATCTCTTCGCCTTTGGAAAGTTCGTGAAATTTCGTAGGCCTCATGCCGCGAACCTGAGCATGCATACTGTCTGCCACCGTCTTGACGCTCAGCCCATACATCGCGGACTTGCCTTTATCCACGACGAGCGAATACTCCGGCCGCTTGCGAAGGTCTGTCATGACCAGATTCGCCAAACCGTCCACCTTCGACATCTTGTTGGCAAATTCCTTGGCGAGTTTTTCAAGCTCATCCCCATCCTGGCCATAGATATTCACGATGAGTTTTTTCTGCTCAGAGGAACCGGCCCCCTCATCCACGATCAGGCTGTAATCGCTATGGATTTCTTTGACCGCCGCGTTCCCCTGTTCATCGATGAGCTTCATGATCTCGTCTTTGGAGAACTGGCGTTTGCGAGCGGGCTTTAACCGGACAAAAAGCCGGAGGTCGTCCTTCGAAACCGTCGTAGAAAAGAGCGTGATATCCGGGATCTTCGAGAGGATCCCTTCGAGCTTTTTCATGGCTTGATCGTTGGACTCCAGGCGCGCGCCGGCCAACGGGAACGTGACAACCGCGAATTCGTTCTCTTCAAAAGACGATGGCCAATCGATCGGTGTGCGGGCCAACATATAGATGGCCAGAAAACAGAGGCCAAAAACCACGGGCACGACCCTCCATCGCCAGGTAATACACCAGCGAATGGCATTCACATATTTTTCCCGCGCCTTATCGATAAAAGAGCTTGAGGTGTCTTTGTGGTGCGCATTCAGGGCTGCGATCCCGAACTGGCGAATGAGCATCGGGATCAACATGAGCGCCGAAAAAAAAGATGCAATGAGAGAAATGCTGATCGTGAAAGCAAATCCTCCATAGGTGAGCTGAACGGTCTTATCGATAAAAATGATCGGCATGAACACCACGAGCATCGTGAGGAGCGACGTCAAAAGCGGAAGCCAAACTTCTTCGCTCCCTTCCCGAATGGCCTGAGCGTCCCCGAAACCGCGCTCTTTTTTAGAGAAAATGTTTTCCATGATCACGACCGCGGTGTCGATCAGGATACCGATCGCAAGCGACAACCCGCTCAAGGTCATGACATTGATACTGATCCCAAGCGCCGCCATAAAAATGAACGTCGCGATCAAAGAACATGGGATCACGACCAGAATGATCGCCGCCAGCACCCAATTGCGTATAAAAACATAGATAACGCCCATGGTCAGCACCAGCCCCAAATAGAGCGCTCCCTTCACGTCATCGATAGCACGCGCGATCGTTTCGGCCCGATCATTCACGAGCACGACCTTCACATTCTCTTTATGCTCCCGCTCAAACGAATCCAGAACCTGATTAAGATCCTTCGCAACATCCAAGGTATTGGACATACTGGATTTTTTTACATAGACCGTGACATTCTGCTCCAGGTTCAAACGCGCCTGATCCGTAGCCTCGAGATAAGAGTCCTTGATCGTCCCGATCTCCTTCAGAGGAATGATGGATCCCTGACGAGTGGCCTTCACGCCAATGTCCCCCACCTCGTCCACCGTGAGAAAAGAACCCATGCTCCGGACCGCGTACTCGAACTTTCCGGTCTCAACGTTCCCGGCCAAAAGATTGATGTTGCTCTGGCCCAGGACGTCCATCACCCGTTCGATCGAGATGTTATAAGCCACCATCTTGTCGCGGTCGAGCTCCACCAGGATCTTCCGTTCACGCCCGCCATAGACTTCCACGCTCGCCACCCCATCCACACGGCTGATGACCGGTTTAAGCTTGATATCCACCATCTCACGGATCTCTTCCGGGGACATGTTCTGAGAAGTCACCGCGAACACCATAATGGCGGCCTGAGCATCATCGTAATTGGCGATGACGGGCTTTTCAATTTCCTTGGGGAGCAGGGGCTTGACGCGCGCAAATTTTTCACGGACTTCGAGCGCGGCAAACTTCATATCCGTACCGGGATCAAACTCCATGGTCACGCGGGACTCCGCTTCACGCGAACTCGAGTAGAGACCTTTCATATGACTCACGGTACCGATGGCTTCTTCGATGGGTTTGGTGATCATCTTTTCGACATCTTGGGAAGGAAGTCCGCCGCGGGCACGCACCACGATCGAGATGATCCCCTGGCTCTGGCCCTGATAGAGTTCCACTTTTAAACGCATGAGGGAGATGATGCCGATCACGATCACCCCGGCAAAGAGGATGGCCGTAAAAACCGGACGTTTAAGCGCGAAACTGGGGAGTCCCATGATCAGGCCGGGGGAGGTGTTACGGAGCTTTCTTCAACGGTTTCTTCCTCGTAACCAAGAACCTTTTCCATGAACCGGTTCACGATGATGTAAAAGCACGGAAGTACGATCAGGGTCAGCACCGTAGAAGAAAAAAGACCTCCCATGGCGGTGATGGCAAGAGGCGACAGAAGTCCTCCGCCCTCCCCAAGACCCAGAGCGATCGGCAACATGCCCATAATGGTCGTGGTGGACGACATAAGAACAGGACGCGTTCTTGTGCGTACCGCCTCCCAGACGGCTTCGACCATCTCCTTACCTTCCGAGCGGAGCTGATTAATATACTCCATCAACACGATCCCATTCCCCACGACCACGCCGCCCAAAAGCACAAGGCCTAAAAGAGAGATCACGTTAAAAGAGCTCCCGGTCACTTTAAGAGCAATGAGCGCTCCCCCGAAAGAAAGCGGCACGGTGACCATAATGATCAAGGGCTGCAGAAAAGACTCAAACTGGGCCGCCATGATCATATAGACAAGCATGATGGCAAGCGCGAACGCGAAAATAACTCCTCCGAAATTCTCCTTGATCTCCTTGGCCTTACCGGAAAGGCGGACCTGGAAATCCTGAGGGATATCGGTAGGGACCTTCAGCCCCGCAAGAAATTTTTGAACGTCCGCGAGCACATCCTTGTCCTGACGGGTCTTATCGATCTCCGCCGAAATGGTCACCGTACGCTCCTGGTCCATGCGCTTGATCTCACTCGGTCCTTGACCTCGATTGATGGAAGCGATTTCCTTCAAAGGAACGTGAATATCCAAGACCTTCGAGTAAAGCAAGAGTGTCCCGAGATTCGAGATATTCTCCTTGTCCTTATCGCTTAACCTGACCCGAACATCGATCTCTCGGCCGGCCTCGCGATACTGTGTCGCCACCACACCTTCAATGGCCGCTTTCGCGGTAAGGGAGATATCCATCGCCGAAACTCCGTAAAGAGCCGCGCGCTTTTTATTGATCTCGAGCTTCGTCTCTGGCGTTTTCTCGCCGCTATCATCCTGAATGTTGACGATCCCGGGGATCGCCCCGAGGCGCTCCTTGAGCCGCTTCACAAGTTCTTCCATAGCCATAAAATCATACCCCTTCGCCTCGATCAAGATCGGTTTGATACTGCCGGCCCCGACCGAAAATTCGCTTTCCTGGAGTATAAACTCCACCTTGGCTTCATCTTTCTCAAAGTTCAGCGCTCCGATTTTCTTCTTAAGGGCAGCGACGATCTTGGCGGAAGGCTTTTTCCTTTTCTTATCGAGCGTCACAAGGATAAGCGACTGGGAGGGCCTCAGGGTCTCGATCTTGATCTCTCCGCGGCTCGTTTTTTCACTGCCGATCGCAACCGAAATATCCTGGACCGTCGGCTCCGAGCGCAGTACCTCTTCCAGCCGTTTGCAAACCTCGTCCGTGACATTGAGCCGGGTACCGAGAGGCATATCGACCTTCACGTAAAATTGCCCTTGATCCACCTTCGGCAAAACCTCGCGATCGATCGTGGGCACTATCAAAAAAGTCGAAGCAAGCACCACGAACGCCGTAAGCAAAATACTGCCCATGAAACGGTTCTGTCCCGTTTTTGTGGGTATCGACATGATCTGTTGGTCCAAGTCCCCCGTGAGACTCAGCGGCGTGTACTCCTGCTGTCTCACGGTCACATACGTGGAAAGCAACGCGATCAGCGTCAGCGGAACAAAAGTCGAGATGATCTGCGAAAAAATGATCGCCCAGGCGAGATCCTTAAAGATCTGGCCGGCAACTCCGGGAACAAAAACGATCAGAGGAAAGAATACGGCGATCGTCGTCAGGTTGGAGGACACGACAGGCCACACCACTTCCGAAGCTCCATCAATAGCGCCTTGTTCCGCATTGGCACCCTCCTGCCGTTTACGGAAAATATTCTCCAGCACGACGATACTGGTGTCCGTGATCATCCCGATGGCGATCGCAAGCCCCCCCAAGGACATGATGTTCACCGTCACACCGGCCATGGCCATCAAAAAAAACACACCCAAAATGGTCAGCGGAAGCGACACGACCACCAGGACCGACATCGCAATAGCGCGAAGGTAGATATAAAGCGTGATCAGGGCTAACACACCGCCCTGCATGGCCTGACTCGCCAGATTTTCGATCGTGCCACGGATAAAAATAGAATGGTCGTAAATGATCTTCACCTGAAGCCCGCGGGAATTCAGGTCTTCATCAAGAAATTTCAGCTCCTTGCGAAGCTTGTCTACGACCTGAATGGTGTTCGCGTTCGACTGTTTTTGAATGGCCACGGAAATATTCTGAGCCCCGTTATAACGGGAAATGCTGGTCTTATCCGCCAGCCCATCCACCACATTCCCGATATCCTTGACAGTCACGAGGCGCTTCTCGAGCATCTGTTTTTCAACCTCTCCCCGAAGTCTTTCAATCGTCTGGCGGGGCCCTTCGCTTGTGTCGCGCTCCACAAAACTCAGATCATCCCGGCGGAGTTTTTCCACATTATCCACCCCCACCACCGCATATCCGATCTCGGCCACCGTGCGGAAATCTCCGACCGTCCGGATCAGATATTCATAGAGCCCTTTCTTGATACTCCCGGCCGGGTAGGAGACATTGGCTTCATCCAGGGAATTGACCACCTCCAACAGTGAAAGTTTGTTGGCCTGAAGACGCGGTTGATCGATCTCCACCAGGATCTCGCGATTTACACCCCCCGAAAGACTGACCGAAGCGACCCCTTCCACTTTCTCCAGGCGATCTTTGATCATTTTCTCGGTCAGGAGTTTCATGCGCACTGGAGGAAGATCCGGAGCGGTGACCGAAAGCAGAAGGATCGGACGGGAGAGAGGATCGAATTTCAGGACTACCGGATCTTCGGCTTCCTTGGGAAGTCTTTCCTTGATGAGATCGACTTTTTCGCGGATCGCCAGCGCCGCGAAATCAATATCCTGACCCCAGTTAAAGGAGGCCATGATGGTGCTGCGGCCTTCTCGCGAAACGGATTCAATGCGCTTCAAACCCGCCACAGACCCGATTGCTTCCTCCACGACACGTGTGATGAGCGTTTCGATCTCCTCGGGGGCAGCGTTCGAATAATCGGTGACCACTGTGACTTGAGGGAAAGTGATCGGCGGAAAAAGATCTTGCGGGAGACGCTTGAAAGAAAGAACGCCCAGGAGGATCAGCCCGAGCGTGAACATGTAGATCGTGACTTTTTTCTTGATCGCGAATTCTGGGAGGCTCATAGTCTAGTCCCAACCAAGCCCTTCGTTAAAACAACGGTTGGGCCCGTACTGCGAACCCTTAAATGGATGAATACCGCAGTGCTGGGAATCACTCTGCGGAGTTGACCTTTCGTCCGCATGGTCCTAAAGCTCGGCTTCTTGGGTTTCGATCAAACGGACCTTCTTTCCATCCTCCAATCTCTCGAACCCGGTCATGGTGATGAGCTCTCCTTCCGTAAGGCCCGCGTCGATCTGAGAATAGTCGGTGCGGGTGTAACCCACGGTCACAGGACGCTTCTCTACGGTCCCTTCCTCGATCTTTTCGGAACCTTTCTCGTTGGTCGCCTTGCCGGCTCCTTTTGAGCTCTTCTTTTCAGCCTTGTCCTGGCCTTGAGCCCCTGCACTTAACGCCGCGATAGCCCCCAGCCCTCCGCCCATAGCTCCAGCAACTTTGGGTTCTACGGTCTTGGAAGCAGCACCCTCGGGAAGTTGGATCACATAAACGAACTTCTCGCCTTCGCCACCTTGGATGGCATCCGTCGGGACCACAAGAGCATCCTTCTTACTATAGAGCATGACGCGAACACGGGCGAACATCCCCGGCATCATAAAACCTTCCGGATTTTCAATGCGCACCTTAGCGGTCGAAGTCCGGCTTGTCCCCGAGATCTGCGGCGCAATATTTTCGATCACGCCCTCAAAGGTCTTATCCGGATAAGCGTCCACGAAAACCTTGGCCTTTTGCCCAAGCGTAATCTTCTGGACATCGCGCTCGACGATCCCGAACTCGGCGTAAACATACTCCGTATTGATATGGGTCCCGATCAGCGTGCTCTGGCTGATATTTTCCCCTTCCTCAACATTCAGATCTCCCAACATCCCGGAGGAGGGCGCATAAAGATTGGATTTCTCAAGCATGGCCTCGTTCGCCTTCATTTCAAGACGTTGAGCCTCGGCTTCGTATTTTGCGGCATCCATTTCCAATTTCTTTTTTTCCACCGTCGACGGCGGGATCGCCCCCATCTTCAGGAGCTTTTCATTTTCCGCGACCTCGTTCTCCGTCACCTTGGCTTGAGACTCTGCTTTATTGAAAGCCGCCTGAGCCCGCTTCAACCGCAAGAGGATGTCATCCTGTTTCATAGATACGAGCAAAGCACCTTCCTCGTAACGTTCCCCTTCTTTGTAATTGATCGAGCTGATCACGCCCGGGATCTCGAAACTGAGTTTCAGCTCCATCGCCCCCTTGATCGTCCCAAGCACATTCATGGAATCTTCATAATTGAACCGGCCCACTTTGAATCCCTTGACCGCCACCGGCGCATCCTTGGCCGCCTGCTGTTGCTGCTTCATCGTTTCGCTCAAAGAAGGTTGCTTGGCTTTGAAAAGCCCCATCACCATCTTCCCCCCCAGGAAAAGCCCGAGCACGACCAGAGCGATGATGATCAGACGGACTTTATTCTGAAAAAGCCAAGAACTTCGCATCGCCTCCGGAACGGGAAGCGGCATTTTGACCGGCCCCTCGGAGGATGGGGATTTGATCCTGAATGAACTCTTTTCGTTTCCGGGATTCTCTTCGTCTTTCATGTCCATTTTAAGCTCCGCTTGAGATCCTGCTTTTCAAAAAAGGGCCTGCGATCGGGATCGATTTTATTTCTTTTGAGGATTTTCCATGCTTAAAAAATTCTGAATGCCCACAGCGTGATTGAGCGACGCCTTGGCGGAAAAATATTCCTTGAGCGCCTTATGGAGCTCCGCTTTTTCCCGCACGAGATCCGTTTCAGCCTGAAGATATTCTGAAAGCTCGATCTCTTTTTTGCTCAGCCGGTGTTCGGCAAAATCCCGCAGCCGCTTGCGGTATTCCAGGCGTTTGACCGTGGAATTCACCTGGATCATGGACTTTTGATAATCGTAGTAGGCCTGCTTAACATCCTGAAGCACTTGTTTCTCAGCCTTCTCGAGCTCCACAACCTGGTTGAGTTTATCGACCTCAGCCTGTTTCACATTCACAAAAGCATCCAGGCCGTCCAAAACCCCAAAGGTCAGACCGTTCTTTCGGAGGATGGATCCTGAGCCCTGATTAAATTGTGTGATCGACGGAGCCTTGTAATCCCGGTCAAACGTATAATTCACCTTGTTGCCGCCAAGATTCCAGTTCATTTCAAGCATGAGCTGCCATTCTTTTTTCAACACGGGTTCGTTTTTGGACCCAAGATAATCGCCACCGATCGTGTTCGGATCGAGGTAAGCTTCGCCCAAAGCCCCAAACTGATACGTCAGATTGGCCTTGGGTAAAAATTCGCCCCACCGGATGCGTTCCCCGAGTCGCGCGGCCTGAAGCTTCGCGGCCTCGACCTGAAGTTCCGGGCGATGCCCGTAGGAAAGATCGATCAATTTTGAAAGTTCCGGCGCCTTGCCTTCGCCCTTAAAAACATCGGGCAGGGACTTCGTCCCAGCCGCCCCCCCTGCGGGGATCGCCTGTCCTTCCACCACATCATCAAGGTTATAGATCTTGGCAAGCGTGAACTGATCGTTCACTGAAAGATCGAGGTATTTTTGAAGATCGAGCTTCGCGATCTCGAGTTCCTGATTCGCGGATTCAAGATCGAACTGCATCTGGCTGTAAAGCGACTGCACGTTCAAACGCTCGATCTCGGAAATGATCTTTTCGTTGAACTTCTCCTCTGACATTTCCGCAAAACGTTTCATTTTCTCTACCGCGGCGCGATTTTCCTCAGCCGTCTGCAAGGTCCGTTGGTACTCAAAATAAGCACGGGAAAGATCGTACACGAGTTCGGCAAGGGTCTTGTCGTACTGTTTTTTCGAAGCCTCCAGATTCGCTTTTTCCTGGAGGAGTGTATTCCAGAGGACCCCTCCGTTAAAAATGGGCTGGCGAAGCGTGACATGCCAATCTTCTCCCGTGAAAGGATTGCTGGTCAGAACGCCCTCGCGGACATTCATGTTAAACGACGCCTCGGGGAAGAGCTTCCGCAAAGCCAGGAGGACGCGCCGGTTGTAAAGGGCAATATTCTCATGCGCGGCCTTGGCCTGAGTATGGACGGACTGAGCGCGAACGATAAGATCCTGGAGATCTTTGGCCCCGCCGCTTAGGAATTCTTCTTTCTGCTGGATCTTCATCGGCGTAATGCTGGTCCGGATATAGACCCGGTCCAAATAAGGCATCTCTTTCGCGCGCTCATCCCGCATCGCCTCCACCTGCTGCTCCACAGCCTTTTCCAGGGCCTTCGTGCGGGCCTTATCTTCAGCCTTTTCGCGCTTACTCTGCTTTTTTCCGTTACCGGCTTGAATCTCGATCTTCGCCTCAGGAGCGTCTTTACGTACGGCCACTGGCTCTTCGATCTTGGAAGCCCCCAATACAGACTGGCTCGGAACTGCGGGGATCGGAATGAAAACGGCCGCGGGAGCGATGGGGGCAAGCGGTTCATAACTCATGCCGGAGGTAGACAGGGCCCGGCTTTCAGAAGTTGTGGTCATGCCACCCGCCGGCACGGAACCCTCCGAGGCTTGCCCGTGAGAAGGAAACACACAGAGTCCGGCAGCAGCAAAAGACACTAAAAGAAAGGAAAATATTTTTTTCATAAACATTGTATTGGCGGCATTTTACCACGGTTCAGGACAGAATCGAAAGCTCTTCTTTTATCGGCAAAGAGGCGTTTTAGTTAATGCAAAAGATCGATTTCTGGGAATTGCATTTTTCCAAAGATTAACCCGTAAAATTTCTTGAAACCCTTCAGCACCGTTCGTTTTTCCCCGGCGTGGAAAAACTCGCTCGCGCCGTCGGTCTCGCTCGACGGCCCATCCTGCCCGCTTGCCCTCCGGAGCGTGCTTCAGACTCTCATGAAATTCTACCCCAGGCCATTATTCTTAGGACTTCGGATGAAGAGGCTCTTGTCTCCTGAAGGCACCCTTTGTCTTCAAACAGGACGGCACCGCAACCAAAAGCAGCGTGGAATTGCGCTGGAGAGCATTCGCCAGACGGAACCGCATCCCTCCATAAAAATACAGGTTGTCGCCTTCTTTGAGGATCACGCTGCGCCCTTCCACCTCACCCTCGAACTGGCCGATCAGCGTCATGATAAAAAAAGAACCGGTTCCGTCCCCACCCAATAGTTTCTCATCAAAATACTTTTGTCCTTCAAGGATCATCTTCCCGCAAAAAAGATCCTCCATAAGCGGCGTGAAAGAGATCAGCTGAATGCCTTGGGACGGAAGATCGATCTTGCAGAGCCCTTTTTGGGAACCCAGAGAGAAATAGTCGCGCTGGTCGAATTCGGCCCTACGGAAAAGATCGCTCACGCTCATGCCGAACCCTTTCGCGAGGGCTTCGAGCGTGACCATCGAAGGGTTCCGGATCCTTCCCTTTTCAAGCGCCACGAGCGTCTTGGGATCGATCCCCTTGCCACGCCGGCAAAGCTCCGCACCGCTCATGCCTTTGTCTGTACGCAACCGCCTCACGATCTGGCCTATATCAAGAGGCCGATCGGTTTTTACTTTTTCCACCTTGTCTTTCCTAGGTCTCGGCATTCCAGAGCTCCTCCCTTTTTTCCAAAATCACTTTCCCAAGGACAAAACGCTGATATTTTTCTTCATTGCGAAAGAACCAGACAAGTTTTCCTTCTCCACCCTTTCGATCGACATCATGCACGGCCGGGCTCAGCCGGATCTCCTGACCGGGCTCCGGCGTCACTCCCAAAAAATCCCAGCGGATAGCGCCTTCAACAATGTAGCCTTTGTCATCCGTGTAGCCCTTCGCCAGGACCTTCCTTTTTTCCAGAGGGTCCTCCCCGCCCTGGAACCAGGACCAAACGGCCAGCTCCTGCTCTTCAAACCCCGGTCTGAAACCCAGTTGGTAATCCCCGAGATTGTTCCAAAAAAGTCCATCTCCCTCCGGGTCGACATAAATCTCAAAAAGATCGTCACGCCAGATAGACTTCCCCGTCCTTTTGGCCACCCCATCGTCATCCGTCACCTTCGCCACAAAATAAAGATAATCGCTATCCCACGCGAAACGGACCTCCGCCCCAAGATCTTCTGGCCCTTCAAAATCTCCGGAATCTTTATGCTCTTTCGAGTTCATGACGATCGCCGTGCCCGGAGGCCAATCTTTGAGGAATCCATCCACGCGAAGGCCTCGGGAAACATACGGCGCTCGATACACGGGAGGCTCCGGCCAAGGAAGAGGGAAAAGCCCTTTCCGAAAACCTATTTTCCCGAGGGCGGCCTGGATCGGCGCGCTCTGGGACATGAACTTCCATATCAATCCGGTCCGGTAATTCTCGATCATCAGAAGAAGCGGCCCTTGGTCGATCGCCAGAACTTTGTCGCTGAACCAACCCTTGCCGACGTTCATGGCATCGGAAAAACCATAAGGACCCCACATCGCGTCGCTGTAATAGGTCCGAATATTTTCAAGGCAAGCGATAGATTCTTCCGGCGTAAACACGATCGAACTCCCGCAGGCCGTGGGCGCAACCGTCCCGTCATGCAAGACGGTCCAACCCGGAGGCGCACCGTACGCGCGATACCCGGAGGGACCGTCGGAGGCGGAAAGTCCCCAGAGATTCGGCCCGTAGCCCGCGAATTTCGAGGCCTGATCGATACAAAAAGCGCGGTTCGCATGCGTGGCGTTCACGGAATTCTGAAAATAATCCGCGAGACCGTCGTTTTGCCCCCGAAGATCCAGCCAAACATGCGGGTATTGATGCGTAAAAAGCGGCGGCAGCTGGATCAAGCGATAGCCGCGATAACTCCCCACCGGCCGAACGATCTCGCGCCAGGTCTCTGCGGGGACCGGGTGGGTCGGCGAACCGATCGCAAGAACATAAAGCAGCAATCCTTCGGAAAAAACGTCCCACCGGTTCCGTTGAAAACCTGTTTCCGGCGACCAGGCCATGGCAAACGTTTTCCCTTTATTGAGCATCCACGGGAAATCGACACGCTCATAGATCTTTTGGACCAGGTCCCGGATCTTCGGATCGTCGTAATACTCCGCCGCGAAAAGCGCCCCGGCCAGAAAAAGTGCCGTGTCGATTGGCGAAAGCTCGCTCCGGTTCACTCTTTCGCCTGTCTCGAAATTCAAAAAATGGTAGAAGAACCCTTTGTGCTGCTCGGCATCCCGGAGAAAAAACTCCAGGGTCCGCACGGTAAGCTCTTGAGCCACGGGGCGGCTCATCCATCCCCGTTCCACCGCCACCGGATAAACCGTGAGCGCGAATCCCACTCCCGCAATGCTCGCCGGAGCATTGCTCGTGACCCCGGGCCGGTTCGGCGCACTGTCCCGGACAAGCCCGTTGTGAGGATTATGTTGCTCTTCGAAATAGCGGAATGCTTTTTCCTGAACTTCCTCGAGAAACGTGTCGTGGGAAGCTGAAGGTTCTTCGGCAGCAAGCGGAAAGCTAAAGATAAGAGTACATAGTACATAGTACATGGCCCGTGAACGGGCCAGAGACCGGAGACTAGAGACCAGAGACTGAAGGCTAAAGAACAAAGTTTAAATATCCTTTCGCACGGCTTGAATAAGCCCAAAAAGAGTTCTTGCCGTCTTTTGCGCCAAAAAATCAATCTGTCCAAAATCTTTTTGGTCTAAGTATCCCAAACGCGAGACCAGGCTTAATAAATATTCGACCTCAGAAAGCGAACTCTTAGCCATTGAAAGGAAATGCAAATAATCTTTCTGGTGCTGTCGACTCGAACCCTCCACAATATTCGCCGCCACAGAAACAGCTGCTCTGCGAAGCTGAGAAGTCACCCCATAGATTTCACTCTTAGGAAACCCTGGCGTCAACTTATAGATTTCGATAACAAGATCATCCGCATATTGAAATGCTTTTATTTTCCTGAAATCCCTCATACCTCTGGTCTCCTGTCTCCAGTCTCGAGTCCAAAAAAGGCCATTTTTTTCACAAGGAACATCATCGCCCCAAGCGAACTGCCTTGGCATCCTTTTTCGATCACCGCAGGATTCCCGAACCGGCGCATCTCGGAAAGCTCCTCGCCGGAAATAGAGTCGAAGAAAACGATCACCGGGATCTCAAGCTTCGAAGCCTTGAGTTTCGCATAGAATTCGCGGCCATCCATGACGGGCATCTTGATATCGAGAAGGATCACATCCGGCCTTTGCTTCGCGATCATGGCAAAAGCTTCTTTGCCGTTTGACGCGCGCGTGATCTCGAAAGCCGGCGATCTTCGCCCGTCAAAATAATCCCGCACCATCGTTCCGATCTCTTCCTCGTCATCCACGACGAGGATCCTCAGGAGCTCCGGCGCTGGAAGGACCTCCACAAAACGCTTGTTAAGATCGACCTGGGACGGCAGAGTTGAAAAAACGACATCCCAAAGAACTTCTTTATCCGCCGCAGGAGCAACGCCCAGGAGACAAAACCGGAAGACCGGATCCGTACTCTTACGAACCTTGATCTTCTGGACGAAGGCCTTGGTCAAAAAACAGGGCTCGGCAAAAAGGATACTCGGAAGGAACTTGTCGAAAAGTGCGGCGGCGTGCGTTGGCTCTTCTGCTATCGTAACAAAGGCTGGCGTATCGCTGAAATAGTCCTGAAGGAATGCTCCCCAAATTCCCCCGCGTTTTTTCCCGCCCTCTGGACGGGACCCCGCCGCTTCGCTGTCGGTGGCAAGGATCAGGACATTCTTCAAGCACGCCTCCTTCTATGACCGATTCGTTGTTCGGTTACCGCCTCCGGCTCCGTCCCGGTGTACGGCCCCGCAGGGTCGGAGAGTAACAAAGCCCGGCGCGTTATGTCCCAAGCCCAAGACTTATTTTGATGGCGCGATCCACCCGCTCCAGATAACTCCCCGGAAGATGCCCAATCTTTTTTTCTACCCTTTTTTTGTCGAGGGTACGGATCTGCGACAAAAGCACCGTGGAATCCTCCTTCAAACCGCTCACGGCCCGTGGAATCGGAACATTGGTTGGATATTCTTTTGAGAAATTCCTGGTGGTCATGGGAGCCACAATAACCGTGGGGGCGAATTCGTTGCCTATATCGTTTTGAATGACGACAACGGGCCGGCGGCCCGCTTGCTCCGACCCCCGCGTGGGGTCCAGGTCAACCCAGAAAAGGTCTCCTCGCTTAATCGACATATTTAAGCGACTCCCCGTCAAGGATCTTGAATGCTTCCGCGATCACCCCCGACTCGTCCGCGATCTCCAGATAACCCTCTTTAAGAAGATTTTGCATGGCACCCTGCCGTTTCAGTTTTAAATAGATGCGCACGGCTTTTTGGATAAGCGTACTCCGCTTCGTATGTTCCCGCTTGGCTTCCGCATCCAGTTCATGACGCAACGCCTCCGGAAAAGTAATACTCAAATGTTCCATCGCATGGCCTCCTTGCATTCTTTGTATGCACTTTGAGTATACACCGTACTATGCATTATTGCAAAGGAGACTTAGTGTTGAGCTTATCACGATTATTACATAAAATCAATTTTATTTTATTTAAAATTAATTTATTGATTACGACACACTTCCTCGATAGGCGCTTCGAAAAGGGCATTATTTAGGCTTGAAAGGATGCGACGCCGTCGGATCCCAAGTTCCATCCGAATTCAAAATGATCGTTTTATTTTTGAAATCATCCGGCGCGGTCGCTATGCGCTGGGCCGTCGCTTTGTAGGTCGGGGGAGACCCCGCCGTGATAACCACCGTGTAATTGAACTTACGACTCGCGGGGGCATTAGGGTCATCGATGTCCAGTGAAGCCATAGAGGTCGTGTACGTCGATGAATTCTCGAGAAAGTAGGACGCCTCCGCTTGACGGATGGCGGAAAGATTCGCAATCGCCTCAGCCACAGAGCCTTTCTCTTCCTGGCCGAAAAAACGCGGGAGCACGAACGCCGCCAGAACTCCAAGGACGACGACCACGATCAAAATCTCAGTCAGGGTAAAACCCTTATTATTTTTCATCACGTCCCCCACCCTTTAAAATCCGAAGCGCGAATATCGAAATACGAAGCAAATCTTAAACCCGAATTTTTTAATATCCAAAACAAGTTGCTTCGAATGTGTTTTTTCTATTTTTCGAGCTTGTTTCGAGTTTCGTGCTTCGAAATTCGGATTTTAGTTAGTTCCGGCATCCCACCGTGATCTCGCTCCCGTCAAAACCTTCCGTCGTCACGGGCTTATACGCCCCCAAACAATCATACGATCCGGCTTCGATATCGATCCGGACCCCATTCCCCGAGGGCCCTGTCTCCGTCGCCTGACAAACTCCTTCCGGAGGCAGACATTCATAATCAAACCCGGTGCTCGCTTCGACATTCGGAAGTTTCATCTCGCCCCATCCTTCCGAATAGATCATCTTCCGGCCACTTTTCCGAGCCGACACATACTTGTAACTCTGGGTGGACTGCTGAAACGCCGTCTGGGCGCGTCGCAGCGTCACCAACATTTTCTGCGCCTCGGTCAGATTCGCGCGAAAAGCCTGCTCCGGCTCCGGCCTTGAACGAAAGAAAAAGATCCCGGCTGCGATCGCGATGGCGACAACAATCATAATAAGGATAATGACAACTTTCGAAATTTTCATTTTTTCAGATCGCCTCAGCTTCCTCTAAGGGAACAGGCTCTAGATAACAGCCTGTTCCCTCGAAGGCCTATCCAGCTCCGTCTTATGAAACTGGCCTGCAACCCTTGTTGCCGGTGACTGTTGTATATTTTGTCATATCGCACGTAAAGACTCCGTCGATGGATAACGAAACAGAGCCGTTAGTGGCCGCGGTAGCAGCAGCCCCTCTATAGGCAGTGCAAGATCCGCTAGAACACGTATAACCAAAATTCGTCGTCGTGACCTTTTTCAATCCGAGCGATGCCCATGTGGTATTGGATGAGGAGTTGTCAACATCCACATAACCTTGGGTCAGATCAAATGCATTCGCCTGAGCCCTGCGCAAAACACCCAGCACCTGCTGAGCTTCCGCGATATAAGCGTTCTCGGTCTGCCCCAGAAACCTCGGCAAGATCATCGCAGCCAAAACCGCTAAAATGATCACCACGATCAGAATTTCTATCAGTGTGAAGCCTTTTTGTTTTCTCATTGCATTCTCCTTTTGTGATTTTAATGCCTGCTTGCAGTATACCCTGTTTTTTCCCAAAAAAACAGTTTTTGAAAAAGACTACCCGCCCCCTTTGGTCGAAAGATCGATGATGGGCATGAACATAGCGATCACGATCGTGCCGATGACGCCGCCCATAAAGATCAAAAGGATCGGTTCCAAAAGCGTGGTCAAACGCGTAAGAAAAGTATCGACCTGCTCTTCATAGTAGTTGGAGAGGAGCGCCAGAAATCGGTCGAGCTGGCCGCTCTCTTCGCCGACCGTAATAAGCTGAGTCATAAAGACCGGGAAGATCTTTCGCGCTTCGAGCTGCACGCCGAGCCCCTGCCCGCTTCGGACCTGCTGGGCCACCCGTTTGATCCCGGCCTCGAGGAACATATTCTCCACGAGCCGTCCTGCGATCTCAAGCGCTTGAAGGATCTGCACCCCGGCGCGCAAAAGAGTTCCGAGGGACCGTGTGAAACGGATCACCGCGACCTGTATCAGGATCGGACCAAAAAGAGGCGCCCCCAAAGCCATCTTATCATACGACATCTTGAGCGAAGGGACTTTGCTCGTGTAAACAAAAGCGATCACCGCGGCCGCAACGATCCCTGCCACCCAGAGGAAATGCATTCTCAGGGTGTCGCTGATCGCCACGACGATCTGGGTCAGGACCGGAAGCGGCATTTTTTGAGCGATAAAGATCGAAGAGAATTTTGGCACAATAAAAAGCATGAGAAAAATGAGGGCGCCCGTCACCGCAGCGGTCAGCACCCCGGGATAAAAGAATGCGGTGGTGACCTTGCTTTGGATCCGTGCCGCCGATTCCTGATAATGCGCGATCTCTTCCAGACAATCCGGCAGCTTTCCCGTCGCTTCTCCGACTTCCACCAAATTCACCCAGATCCATGGAAAAACATGGGGATAGCTCCGGAGCGCTTTACTGAACGTACCGCCTTCCGAGACCTTCCTCCGCAGATCATGGATCACCTGCCGGAAAAAAAGATTCGAGATCCCCTTTTCGATGATCTCGAGCGAACGGAGAAGAGGGATACCGGCTTTAAGAAGGGTCGAAAGCTGAACGGCGAAAAAAATGGCTTCACGGGTCGTCACGCGATTCGTAAATGAAAAAGCACCTCCGCCGGGTTCCTTATCGGAAGACGAGGGTTTCGAAAGCGCATGCTGAAAACCGCCCTTCTTCTTGCCATGTTCCTGGACCCCGATCACCACATACCCTTGCGCCAGAAGCTTTTGAATGGCCACTTCCTCGTTGGGAGCCTCCAGGGTCAATGTTTTGGCCTGGTCCGGAAGGTCGCGCAACCGGACGTGACAATCGAAGAGCAGGTCCGGCTCTTTAAACTTGTTCGCTTGCGGGGATCCAGGGATAGGTTCATTCATAAGCCACGCTCAAGACCTCATCTAGGGTTGTCAATCCTCGCTCCACTTTCTTGATCCCGTTCTGGAGGAGGGTTTCATATTTTTTTTCTTTTTGAAGATCTCTCAATTTGGAAAGATCCGCGTCTTTAGTGACAAGACGCCGGATATCCTCATCGATCGGCAGGACTTCATAAATAGCCATGCGGCCCCAATAACCGATCTTCCGGCACTTGGGACATCCTACGGCCTTGTAGAGCGTTTCGGCACGGATCCCGTATTGAGCCTGGGTCTTGGCATCGATCTTGTACGCTTCTTTGCAATGAGGACAAAGAACACGGATCAAACGCTGAGCCGCCACAAGGCCGATACTTCCGGCAACGAGATAGGACTGGATCCCGATATCAATGAGACGGGTTACAGCCGTAACGGCATCATTCGTGTGCAAGGTGGAGAGCACCAAATGGCCGGTCAGGGACGCGCGAATGCAGATCTCGGCCGTCTCAAGGTCGCGCACTTCCCCCACCAGGATCACATCCGGGTCCTGGCGCAAAAAAGCGCGGAGGGCCGAAGCGAAGGTCAGTCCGATCTCGGGCTTGACCTGGACCTGGTTCATCCCCGCGATCTGATATTCCACCGGGTCTTCGATCGTAAGAATATTAATCTCCGGAGAAAGACGTTTGTTCAGCGCCGCGTAAAGCGTCGTGCTCTTGCCGCTTCCCGTCGGCCCGGTCACAAAGATAAGTCCGTAAGGCCGCATCAGCGCCGTCTCGAAATGAGCGAGCTGCTCCGGTTCAAACCCGAGCAACTTCATATCCAAGAGATCCAGGCGCTTATCCAGAATACGCATCACGACCTTTTCTCCGAAAACAATAGGGACGGTCGATACGCGCATATCGACTTTATGTCCTTTGTACTGGAGCGCGAAGGAGCCGTCCTGAGGGATCCGCTTTTCGGCGATATCCATCTTGGAAAGGATCTTGATACGAGAGACCAAAGCGTTATGCAATTCCCGGGGTGGCGGCGGAAGCTCGTAGAGGACACCGTCCACGCGATAACGGATGTTGATCTTGTCCTGGCAAGGCTCGATGTGAATATCACTGGCGCGATCCTCAAGAGCTTTACGGATCATGACATCCACGAGTTTGACCACGGGAGCTTTCTCCGCCTCCTGGATAGTCGCTTCAAGATCGATCTTATGATCGCCCGGCTCCTGGATATAATCCTGTTTTACATCATCCACCTCGGAGGAAGAGATCACTTCCTGGAAATCCGTATTACCATAATAGGCCTCGATGGCCCGCTTGAGCTCGCTTTCAGCCGAAAGGACCGTCACAATGTCGTATCCGGTGATCTTGCGAAGATTATCCATAAAAATGATGTCCGGAACCTTCGCCACCGCCACCTTAAGCACTTGTCCGATACGATCCAACGGGAGAACGAGATTGGCCAGCGCAAAATCGGTCGGGATGCATTCCTTAAGACGCTGGTCCATGCGGGGTTTTAACTGATCGGTGGAAAGGAAAGAAACGCCGAGCTGCTCGGAGAGCACCAACCGGAGCTGAGACTCTTCCAGAAAACCCAATTGGATCATGATCTGACCCAGCGGTTCCTTTGTCTCTTTTTGCTTGGCAAGAGCCTGGCCCAATTGCTCCCGGTTAATGAGCCGCCGCTCAATGAGGATGTCACCTAATAAAGCGTTAATACCCATGCTTTTTTTGTGCCTCTATTTGGGGCTCGATGCGGGCAATTTCGAGTTCTGGTCCAAGGTCTCAAGCGTGGAATCGATCAATTTCTTCCGGACATTGAAATAACCGTCAAAATCCGTTTTTGACTCCGGCCCGTCCTTCAGTTGCTTGTACCACTGCTTTTCTTTCACCTTCCAGAAGGGTGCCGTCTCTTCGTCAAAATTCAGTCGCCGGTCGGGAGGGTTGGGGGCTTGAAGCATGGTGGGATCCGTGATGATATAAGGCGTCACGAAAAGGATCAATTCCCGGTCCGCGATCGTTTTTACGTTTTTGGTAAAAAGGGCTTTGCCGATCACGGGGATATTCCCGAAAAAAGGCACCTTCCGGTCACCGTTGGCCTGTTCACTAAAAAGCATGCCGCCTAGCGCAATGGTTTGTCCGTCATTGACCATCAGGGTAGTCCGAGCAGTCCGGGTCGTTGGATCTCCCGTATTTCCCGTCGAAGACACATCTTTGATCTTCGATTCCTCCACCGTCGCAAATGTCGGTTCCAGCGTCAAGGTAATACGTCCGCCGGTATTGATCAGCGGGGTCACACGCAAAAGCGTGCCGGTTTCATAACGCTCGATACTTGAAGAAGTGGTTCCCGCTCCCCCTGCTTCCGTATTCGTCGTCGAACCAATGGCCGACTGGGTCGAGATCTTGATCAAGGCGGGTTGATTGTCCAAAGCCAGGATCTTGGGCTTCGCCAGGATCTTGAGCTTCCCGGAAGTCTCCAGGGCGTTGATCTTAATCTGAAAGCTCGAAAAATCCCGGCTTCCCGGAGTGACCGTGCCCGAACTGTTCGTCGGATTAAACTGTTTGGCGGTATCTCTGAACGTATTTCCGATATTACCAAAGAACCCTTTAAAACTTCCGCTGCTTGGGACAGAACCTGTCCTGAAAGGCCATTCGGTCGCCTCTTTAGCCCCGGTGATGGTTCCCATAAGACCGGCCGCGTCTCCCCATTGGACACCAAGATCCCTGGCAAAATCCTCCATCGTTTCAACCAGGATCACATTGATCAACACCTGATCCACCGGGCGATCGAGCTGGGCGATCGCAGATTCGATCATCTTGAGCCGGTCTTCCGAGTCCGTCACGACCAAGCTGTTGGAACGGTCATCGACCGAAACCTTCCCCCGTTCCGAAAGGATCTTTTCAACCGACTTGACGATCGCCGATGCACCCAAATCTCCTTCATCCTTCGGAGCCGCAAGGGATCCCAATCCGGCCCCTGAAGAGCCCGAGGAACTTCCTGAGGAGCTTGAGTTCTCGATCTCTTTGATTTTACTTACTTTCACATAGTAAAGTTTATAAACGCGGGTCAGCAAAGACGGTTTTTCAGGGGCATCGGAGGAAGCCCGAAAAAGATAGATTTTCCTCCCGGGAAGAAAATCGTAGCTGACGTTGCACCCGTACGCGATCGCCTGCAGGACATCCTCGAGGACGACATTGTCGAGCGTCATGCTCACTTGCCTCTCCGCCACTTCGGTCCCCGCGATAAAATTGATCCCGCTCAGATTTGAAAGCACGTTCAGCACATTGATAAGCGACGCCGATTTGAAATCCAGATAATATTTCCCGTCTGTCGTCCTTTCAACCTTGACTTCCGGGACCGCGGGGACTGTCCCCACCGGGACCGGTTGTCCCACGGAAGGAGCTTCGGGAGCCGGAGAGACCGGAGCGCCCGTGGAAGCCCCGACGTCTTCTGCCATCGCAGGATGCGAGAAACATAGGCTTAATAAAAAAACGGCGAGAACACTCCTGCTGAAAAGCGGGTTCGCTTTTTTCATGACGGCGGTTGCTCCCTTCCGGGTAAAGATGACGACGTTTTTGATAGTGACTCCGCTGATGCGTTCTCTAAAGCAATCTTTTTTTCCGCCCGGTCTTTGGCCTTTTGAACGTCCTGATCCGGGAACAAGGGAACCGTGACTTTACCCCCGCTCACTAAAATATCGACCTCTCTCCTGCGAACCTCAACCAATTTTATTCCTTTTTTCTCATCCCCCTGATAAAAAACCTCGCCTCCAATGACCGCATAGGCGTCCTTGCTCCCGAATCCTATCCCTTGAAGTGCCACTGCGATCTCGGGACCGGCGGACGGCGCAGCGTTCAAAACGATCCCGGGAGCCTCCGGTTCCGGAGCGGTCGCGAAAGGATCACGAATTTCCTGTTGGGCCATCCGGATAGCGCTATCCATACCGGGAGTCGCCTCTTCCGGCGTTGGGGAGACAACCCCCTGCGACGCCGCGATGCCGGGCGAGGGTTCCTCGGCGCCCAGCATTAAGACTGAGGGCCACACCATGGCCAGAAAAAACCCCAAAAAACACCGGTTTATTTTAAGCATTGTTTTTTTTGGCCCGTTGTTTTAACAAAGTTTCGAACACCAGTTGGATCTGTAAAGAATATTTGCCTTCTTGAGGGCTGGAAGAAGGTTTCCATAATATGGAGATATCCCTGACCTTGATCGCCCCGCCGAACTTTTCGACCGCCTGCAGGAATTTCAACAACGAGAAAAAAGTCCCCTGCCCATTCATCTCCATCTTCAACTTGGTGTATCCCCCATCCGATTCGGTCCGGGGGGTCAACGTCTCAACGTGGAGCTCGGTCCGTCCCGCGATGTCGGAGATCTTTCCAAGAAGTTGGGACCGTTCCGTGAGCGTTGCTAAAACACCCTCATGGGCGTCCAGGCTTTCTCTCAGCCCCTGAATTTCCCGGTAAAGCTCAATGCGTTTCTGAGAATCCGTGATGCTTTGCCGTAAGGTCGTGATCTCCTGAAAAACCGGCTGGATCATGACCGCATAGCACAACACGAAGGTTGCGACCCCGGCCGCAGCCTTGATGGCCCATTCTTTTTGCTGTTCATTGATCTTCACGGTCGACATAGTCTAGTATTCCTCACTCCCCAAGGACCCGGAAACGAGTCAGATCCCGATCCCGGGACCGTTCTCTTTTGATCTCTTCGAGTTTGATCTCCGAGAAAAAATCCGACATGATCTTTCTCCCGCTCAGCGCTTTTAACCAAGAGCTGACGGTCTCTGTTTCTTTTTCGGCATTTCCGAGAAAGCAGACCCCTCGCACGTTCAAGCGCTTTCTCCTTTTCCCGTTTTGCGATATTTCTTTCCCGGCCGCGTCTTCGAGTGAAACGTAATCCAGCGAGATCGATTGGGGCAATCCTTGCCCTAAGGAGATCATAAATTCAGACGGTGAGGATTTATCGCTAAAAAATCCGTTTAGCTGCCCCACCTTTTCACGCATCTTTTCTTTCTCATTGATCAGGTCCTCCATCGAGCGAGAAGCAAGCGCAGGGAACTCCCGATCCGCGGGACCCAGGATCGCGTCATTTTTACCCTCCAACTGCATCAGATAGGGTTGAAAAACAGCGTAACGGACCAGGGCAAAGAGCATGAGGATCGCAAAGCATCCAATCCCCAGGAATTTCAAAAGAAGAGGAAGATCGGACCGGCGTTCTGTTTTGGGTAACAGTTGGATATCCCCCATCGAAGAGCGATACCCGAGAGACCGGAGCGCCAACCCAAAGGCCACTAGCACCACATGCAGGGTCTCCGGAGGAAGCGTCTTCGCACTGGGTAAACTTGCAACATCAAAACGGATCGTGTAATTGAACGCGTGCTCCAAATGCTCGACCCAGAGCTTGAGATCGCCGGCCCCGGATAAAAAGATCTGGCCGATCGCCTCGCCTCCGGTCAACTTGTAGAAGTAGTCCATGGAAGCCTTCAACTCATTATGAAACCGTGTTTTATCTTCTTCCATTTTCCCGGTCAAAAGAAAGTCACGGGACAAGTAGACGATCCCTTTGGAAGTGAGCGTCACGTTCACATTCCCATCGGACTGAAGAACCACAAATCCATAGGTCTTGGTCTTTCCGACCATGTTTAACGCCGAGAACGCGCGGCTGACCGCATTGTAGACCGGTTCCACGATCAGGACTTTTGCGGAGACCGAACGCAGATCTTCCAAATACGCATCCAGAACTTCTCCGCGGATCGCGGTGGCGGTGACCGAGAGAACATTCTTATGGGTCGGATAGGAGTGATAATCCAGCGCCGAATCGGAGATCTTGAATGGAACGTAGCGGCTCGCTTCATTACGAACCGCAGCCGCTTCATCTCTTTTGGGAACTACCGGCATGATGAAGTGCCGCGTCACGACCTGCAAAGGGCTGACGGCCACATTCACGAAAGCCCCGGGCTCTTTGATCTTATCAAGAGCCTTGAGAATGGCTCGAGCTTCCGGGCTTATCTTCTTGATCCGGTGGGCTTCTTTGCCGACCGTGGGCTCTTGCGGACCTTCCGGATTGATCGGTTCGACCGCGAAGGATGAGATCTGAGGCCCGGTCACCGTGCGGATCGCAGAAACCGCGATCACCTCATTGCGGCCGATATAAATGCCAACACCTTTTGACATAATTCCCCTTTGTTTCGCTCTCTAAGTAACCTAGTAAATTCGAAATCCGAATATCGAAGCACGAAACAAATTCAAAATTCGAATGCTTCAATGTCCGAGACGAGTCGTTTTGTATTTCGAATTTCAAAAATTATGATTTGTTTCGAATTTCGGTATTCGTGCTTCGAATTTCACATCAAGAAGTGTGATCCGCCGCCTAACTTGAAAAGGAAACGGCATCGCCTTCCTGGATCAACTGCAACATCCCCGCGTCGCGAAGCACCGCGGCAGACGTGGTCGGATAAACCCGGTCGATGCGCCCGACCGCTAGCTCGACGCCGCTCCGGGAGATCGTGATCCAGCACCCGGAACGGATCCCTTGATCGGCCCCCCGACTGACCACAACAAATCTTTGTCCTTCATTGACCGAGGTGACCTCTCCTTGAAATCCGGCATTCCCGCCCGTTGAAAAGGATCCCTGCGAAAGTCCCGCGGCGGCACCTGAAAGAGCCGACATCCCCGTTTGATCGATGATCTTTTCAAAAGCCTGGCCCTGCGCCTTCAGAGCACTGACGATGGCGTCCTGGGTCTGCAAAGCACCCCGTAAGCGAGCGATCTCCGATTCATAACGGACGGTGATCGCCATAAGTTCTTCGCGGTATTTTTTTTCAAGACCTTGCTCAAAAGCGACCTTCTCAGCTTGGGCCGTTCTCAATTTCGAGGCCACCTCCTGAAGCTGGCCAGTCAGCCATTTCATTTCTGCGCTCTGATTCTCTGAAGCATTCTGAAGGGCTGCGTAAGAACGTCCCAGGCGTGTTTTCTCACTTTGAAGCTGGGCGAACTGCTGAGACGTCCCCCGATCCGAAGAAACCGCTTGAAGATATAAAAGCACGAGAGCCCCCGCTCCGAGGCATCCCAACACCCAGAAGAATCTGCCTAAACCTGAGGAAGTTTTCCCTGAGCCACGCTTGAGTTTAGGCGCACCTGAAGATGCGAAGACGGCCGTTTGCGTGCTAAAAGTTTCAAACGCCGGGGAAGGTTGCTTCGCGGGAATTTGGGGCAAAAGAACGGCTCTCTTGAACGGCGCGGTTCTCTGCTCCTTATATTCGTGAACGATCTTCTCTTCCTGCGCAGCCCAGTTCTTGACGGCGGCAAGATCGGCTCGAGGAACCTCGAGGGGAGCACTTTTGAGAACAGGCTCTTTTAAGGCCGTGGTTGTATGATTCCCTCGGGCTTCGGGCCGCGGAGATGAAAAAAAATTAAAAAACTTTCCGCCTTTTTTGGGCGCGCCCGGTCCTGAGACGTCCTGTCCGTTTCGATGGATGATCTTGATCTTTTTGTCGCCGAGTTCTTGCATGGGACCGACCCTCTCGCGGTGCAAAGCTCCGTACTCGCCCTCATATGATGGCTACAGAAAGCATACGCGGCACGAACTATCCATAAAAAGTGCTGTCCAGACGCACTTTCAGACAGACCTCTTATGAGTTCTATCTCTGTATCTTACATTTCATTTTCGGCTTACCAAGGTTTTTCTTGATTGCAAATCCCTCCTTCTTACGGAGCAAGGACTTCTCGCTCCGAGGCGCGCCTTTCATCGAGAAAGATCCGCAGAACGCCGAAGCTGCATTTTCAATTTCGGACTAGGCCTGAGTTTTTCCCTTCAAACCCTCAAAAACCTCAGAGATGTTCCGGTGTTGGCCCTCCGCCCTATCTCCATGGCACTCGGGGAATTGATACAAAAATGGAAGTTTTAATTTCAAAAAGGCGAACAGTCCGGAAACTTTATGATCCATAAAGGCTTTTGTCCCTCGAAAGAAACCATGAAGGATAAGCCAAAAAAAACACCTCAGAGGATAGAAGCATGCCCTTTCCCATGCGGAAAATTCCCCGAGATCTTTTTTTGTTTTTTCGCGGGACCCTTGGGATTTCAAACTGCGCTCAAGAAGGGCCAGGTATTGCAGCCGGCGATACTTCCCATAATCGATCTTCAGGGATTTGACTTTAAGCTTCTGTTGGATGGCAATACAGGCATCGAGCCATCCTGTGTTGATATACGAGCCGGGTAAAAATCGATAGCCGCACACTAAACTCGGCACTTGCTGGGAAGCATTCAAAAAAGAAATCCCCGCTTCTTCGTCATTATTGTGGTGAAAATAACCATAAGACCTGTTCGCGACCCCGATAATCACCAGCGGCTCCGGAACAATAACGGTCTTCTCGGAAAAGTAAAACAAAAGATTCATCGCGTAATAGTCGGGAAATAAGGATTGAAAAAAACGATCTTTTCCCTCGATCGACTCGATCAGTTCCCGTTTGACCAAGGCGTATTGCATGTTGTATTCAAAAGATAACCGGAATTCCAGGGTGTCCTGCACCAGGGGTTGGGCTTTCGCCCTTTCCAGTAAAAAAGGTTCCTTTCGTCCGTGAAAGAAAGGAGCAGCGCCGCATTCCTGCAAATACCCGTCGGGAAATGCCGCCATGACGCCAGGATAAATAAACTGATAAGCTTTTGTGTAAATAAAGTCCGGGTGCTGAAATTTCTCTATCAGAGACCTCATCCTGGAAAAATAACCCGGACAGAGCGCGTCATCATCTCCCAGCATCACCACATAGTCCCCTAAAGACATCGCAAGGGCCTGGTTCCAATTTTCCGTAACCGAAAGAGAGCGAGACGTTTTAAAATACCGGATCCTTGAATCCTTCAAGGAAGCAACATATTCCCCCGTCGCGGGTCCGGTACCGTTGTCGGAGACGACAATCTCCCAATCCTTAAAATCCTGGCTCCGGACACTGAGGAGTGCTTGTTTGAGAAGTTCCGGACGATCTTTCGTTGGGATCAAAACAGAGAATTTTTCCAATCAATTTCCTTTTCTTCTGAATACGGCCGTATAGGAACTTCCCCTCAGGGGTCGATTTTCGAAATAATAAAAAACAGGATACAAGATCGCGCCAAAAAAAGAAGCTGCTTTTTTAAAAAGAGGACTCCGAAATCGATGAGCCAGGCTGAATCGCCAGCCAAACAAATTCCATCCCCGGCCGCCCGGGTCATCGCTGAAAAGGCCCTCAGAGACAAGCCCCATTTTTTCGCACCGGGTCTGAAGCAACCCGGAAGATATCAAATTGACATGCCTCGGCGCATCGATATGAGTCCAGGATCCCTTAAAGATCCGGAACTGCAGCGAATCCGGATTGGGCGCTGAAAGAATCAGCCAGCCGCCCGGTCTTAATTTTTGGACACAAGCCGATAAGACCGAGAAAGGATCTCTGAAATGTTCTACCACTTGCCACAAAACGATCGCGTCGAAATTTCCGGACGCCTCTAGCGCCGCAACAGGATCATCGGATTCCACCACGGGAATTTTCAGCGTATCGCGGATGAACCGGCAACATTTTGGATCCATTTCGATGCAGGACATATCAAAACCCGCTTTTTTTGCCAAGTATGCAAAAGCACCGTTCGAAGGCCCGATCTCAAGCATTTTCCCGCTTGAAATGAACCTCTGGACCGTGGAAAGCTTAGGCTTTTCCTGGACCGCCCACCCCTCAAATTGTTTCCATGTTTCCGGAAGCATCGAATAATCCTCAGGATAATACCGGGAAAGATCTTCCGGGACAGGTTGTAAAAAAACAAACCCGCATCCACCGCAGCGATAATAATCAAAAGATTGATCCGTTATGTTCCGGTTTAGATCCTTTGTCTGAAAATAAAATGAAGCAGCGGCGCTGCAAAGAGGGCACGGTGGGGTCATGGGATCATGAGACTCCCCAAGCATCCTGGTCCCCCAGGCGGAGGCGGAAAGATCCCGCTTCATGTCCGGGGAAGCCTTTTCATAAAGTTCTGTCTGGTTATCCGAAATAAGCAAATTGCTTTGTTGCCCCTGCCGAAAGGTATCGCTTCGCCACCAATCCTCTTTGGGATAACCTTGTCCGTCTTTCCCGACGACCACGAGGTCCTGTCCCATCCCAAGGATCTGCCGGCTCAAACCCTTTTTCCCGCTTTCAAAACACCACGCATCCATTTTTCTCAATAAACGGGCCCGAACGATCTTCTCCATCACGCTCTTGCGGACCATAAACGCATTGGTTCGAATATGATAATTCGGGAAAGGATCAAATCTGAATTTCATGTCAAAAAAATAGATCGCCCATCTCCAGCCAATGGCCAGTTTCTCCCGAAAAGTTTTTTCACTCTTTACGAAGCTCGAAACATTCGGGTAAAAACTCTCCCAAGAGCCTGTGACCCCGACGAGGCCGACTTTATCCCGACTGATCCAACTATGCATTTTTAGCAGCCACGCGTCATCGCGGATCACGGAAAAAGTATTGAGAAAACAAAAATAAACATAATTTCCAGATTTTAGCGCCTTAAAATAAGCATCGATATCATAACCCCGGTCCGGGATAAACATCTTCTGATGCGGCAATCCTTCGAGCAATGCCTCGTGCGCAGCAGTTTCTTTTTCCGCTGAAAACCCTTTGTATAAAACAAGCAGATCATGCCCCATCCCGCCACGATTCGCGCGATATGAATTGATAAAATTTTTGACGGGCTCAATGCCTTCTTTTTCCCGAACAAGATAAACCACCGCTGTTTCGGTCATTGTAAATTTTCACCCTTTATCGCTAGGAGCTTTACGAACGGTCTGGATCATGGCCCCGCGGGGCCTCAAAGTATCCTGAAATACTCACGGACCGTTTCTAAAAATGAGACGCTATACCCTGCACGCTCCAGGGAACGATCGGAAACCACACGCTGGGCCTGTATTTTTTTCCGCTGACCGAAGATCCCGGGAAGATCCGTGAGCGGCTCCACGCTCCCCCGCGCAAGGGCTCCTGCCAGGTCCCATCGTCCAGAAAAAAAATAGATCAAAAAACGTAGCCCGGCATAGAACAAAGAGATCACGAGTCCTCTCAGGACTCCCGCAACCTCAAAATTCTTCAAAATATTTCGGAGCGCGTTCTTTTGCATGTAATAGACGCGGACCGGCGACAATCTCGGACCATTCGTGCTTCCCACCTTGTGATACATCACCGAAGAAGGTTGAAAGACCATCCGATAACCCCGCAAAAGCAAGCGCCAACAAAGATCCACATCTTCATTATACGCAAAATAGCTTTCATCAAAGCCTCCGACCTCGCGGAACAAACTCGTTCTCATGAGCATGCTTGCGCCGCTCACACCGCCCCGGTAGCCGCGGTCGTTATATTGTCCGCGATCCTTCTCCCCCAACCCCATATCGCAACCGATCCCCACCGGGGTGATCATCAGGCCAACACTATGGATCGTGTCCGGCCGATCATAAAAATAAATTTTGCTACCCGCCGCGGCCGCCAAGGGATCCGATTCCAAGGCTTTGACCAGTTCCTCAAGCCAATCTTCTTTGACACGGACATCATTATTCAAAAAAGCAAAATAGGGCGCGTCAATGAGCTTCACCGCATGATTGTAGGCCCCCGTGATCCCGCAGTTTTTTTCGATCCGTATAATACGGACCCACGGGAATTCTTTCCGGACATACTCCGCGGAGCCATCCTGAGAACCGTTGTCCACTAGATAGACCTTTTGATCTGGGTAGGTTTGTTTCCCCAGAGAGGAAAAGCACTCCTCAAGCAAAGGACGCCCGTTGTAATTCAAGACGAGAACAGAAACTTTCTCGCCGCTCACTTTCCAAACCTCACGAGAGTATTCCTCGGTGGATGGGAGATTGAATTAGAATATTTCAAACTCCGTTTTTTAAAATTTCAGTATTGAAGAAAAATTTTTCTTAAAAATTTCAGAAGGGGCCCTTCGATATAAAAATTGAATTGGTTATTTTCAATCCGCCAACTGCAGACGCGCCACAAACAATTTTTAAAAAGACCCACCAGAGATATCGTTTTCTGCGCCCCATACATCCCCATGCCGGAGTGGGCCAGAAATTGGCTCGAGCTCACCACTTTATATACGTTCTCGGCATCGTCTACGTTTAACGATTTGATTTTTTCGACGGACTGAAACCTGAAGACATCGTCTGGGATATTTTCAGGCTCTTGGAACTTAGAAAAATCTGTTTCCCAGAGAGAACCCGGATAGGGTCTGTACGTTTGAAAAAACGGAACGTTCGCATAGGGGCCCATTTCATATATTTTTTTGATAAGACGCCCTGTTTCAAGCATCTCCGCCGGTGTTTCCCCCGGCCAACACATAACAAATGAGAAGGAGAGCGTGACATGCGCCTTATTACAATACTCAACTGCCCGAAGAATATCTTCACGGACAATTCCCTTGTTAAGGATTTTCAGCAACCGGTCACTCCCGCTCTCTCCCCCGACGCCAAACCCATCGCCACCACAAGCCTTGATTCTTTTTAAGACCCCCACGTTTATATAATCATCCCTTATGTCAGAAACCCGGATCGTAGCATTCCATGCGATTTTGCCGTAAAGATCGTCATCGCCTTCAATGAGACTCAGTAAATCGAATGTCCTTACTTTGTCCGAAAAAAAGTGCTCTTCCTGGAAGTTGAAAAAAGTGATGTCGTATTTTTGTTTTAAATCCTTAATTTCTTCGTAGATAGACCTTGCCGGCCGAGGACGATAGCGTCTCTCGGTTATGACATTGATGCAGAAAGAACATCGAAAACGGCACCCGAGACCGGTAAGAATGGAAAAGCCTCGGCGCTCCTTGCCATCGATCTTTATATTTAATACATATTTGTTAATGCTCTCCCTATAAAAAACATCGTCGATCCTATCGGGCAATTTCTCAAAGGGCGTTAATGGCGCTCTGGACGTCCTCAAGAGGGAACCGTCTTTATTTTTTGCGCAAATATTAGGCACGCGTCCAATTTCAGTCCTGTTATTCAAATAATCCATCAACGGGACTAAGGAAGCGTCCGCTTCATTGAGAACACAGAGATCCACCCAGGGCGTCCGCACAAGACTCTCCGGCATCAATGTCGGGTGGACACCCCCAAAAACGATGGGGGTTTCAGGGAATCTTTTCTTTATTGTTTTAGATAAGGTGATCGCTGAATATATCTGCGACGACATGCAGCTGAATCCAACAAAAGCAATGTCCTTACGTTCCAATTCAGAAAGAACCCTGTCCTCCCACCTCGGGTCCACATTAGCGTTTATGATGGATGCGGAGTAACCCTTCTTCAAAAGAATGGTCCCGATCAAGCCAAGCCCAAGGGGGAAATCTTTTTGTTGGATACTCCGGACGCATGTCCCGTCTTTCAACTTAAACGAAGGATTGATTAAAATGGCGTGTGATTTCATAACTCTCAGTTTTAAGAAGATCTTTTTAAGAACACACTATTCGTTTCGGCTGGGGCTAATAATTCCCTTCAGGAATCCAAAATGCCACTGAATAAAAGCTACGATCGAGAGAAATACTTTTGTTACGTCGAAGGAAAGCCGGCACAGCGTCCCGGCCGCGAGGAGCGCCATGGCGATCAGCGCAGGAACCGGAAAAAAGAAAAGACCGAAAAGGCCCAGAAAGGTTACAAGCGGAAGCCACTGCACCGGACGAAAGGCCCCGTGCATCCGCACGAGCTTCCCCTGCGCCCAGCCGTAACGGAACATCATCCGGCTAAATCCTTGCACCGTCCGGGTCCGGTAATGGTAGACCACGGCCTGCGGATTCATCATCAGTTCCCATTTCTTTTGCCGGATCCTGTGATCCAGCTCAAGATCCTCCCCAGGCCAAAAATCTTCCAGGAATCCGCAGAACGCGTCGTAGACACTTCTGCGATACATAACATTGCAGCTCGCGTTATGATTCACCTCACGAAGAGCTCTCGCCGTCTGCATATAGTTGGTCATAAAGCCAAAAGCCTGGAGGAGCTGCTGGACCTTTCGAGCGAACGGGACTTCATCCGCAGGACTTTTTTGAATACCGCCGACCCCCGCGACATTCTCACCCACAAAACCTTTCAAGAGTTCTTTGATCCAATCCTGCGGCACGACACAATCCGCATCGGTAAAGGCAACGAAATCGCCGTGGGCCTGCATCACGGCCCGGTTTCGCGCTACGGAAGGTCCTTCGCCATTCATACGGAACACTTTAACACCCGCATGGTCCGCAGCAATTCGCCCCGTCTGATCCTCAGATCCGTCATCAACCACGATCACTTCGTAATAGGGATAATCCAGCCGGGACACCGAATCCAGACATGGAGCGATCGTCCTTTCGGCATTCTTAGCGGCAATAATGACGGAGATGCAAGGATCACTCATCGGGAGATCAGATAAGAAAAAAAGTTGAACCCGCCGCGAAGTTTCCGGTACAGGTCAAAAATATTTTTATTATCGAAAAGGAATTTCAGGATAAATCCGGGACGCAAATAAAACCTCTTGAGGCCCGCATCCACCAAGGCATTGATCTCTTGGATCGTGATATCCGGATAATCCACCACCGCGCCCTGTTCTCCGCCATCCAACCAGTCTTCCCAGGCCTTCGCTTTGAGCAGGCCCTTACTTTTACAATAATCAAAATATTCGGAACCCGGCAACGGAGAAGCGGCCGAGAACTGGAGCGTATCGAGGCCCAGCCCCAGAGCGAATTCGATCGTCTTCTTTGCCGTCTCCCTTGTTTCCCCAGGCAATCCCAACACAAAGCAACCGTGGATATCGATCCTGGCTTTTTTGGCAGCACGGACAAAATCCAGCGCCTGCGCTACCTTCAGAGATTTTTTGACATTATCCAGAATATCCTGATCCCCGGACTCAAAGCCCACCAGGAACTGCCGGCACCCGGCCTTTTTCATTTCCGCAAACAGTTCTGCGTTACAAATGTCCGGGCGCGCATTGACCGACCAGTTTATCTTGAGACCGCGCCGGAGGATCTCCTGGCAAATCTCAAGCGCCCGTATTCTGTTCACCGTGAACGTATCATCCTCGAAAAAAAATTCGCCGCGCTTCAACTTCGGGAAAAGCCGGAGATCATGCTCGATCTCATCGACGATATTCTGAGGAGACCGGAACCGGTACTGATGCCCGAACATCAACTGCGGCCACTGGCAAAAGGTGCAACGGAACGGACAGCCCCGGCCGCCGATGATATTGATATGAGGATAAAGCCTTCCCGCATCAAAATATTTCATGATATCCAGAAATTCCCACGCAGGAAAAGGCAGGGCATCCAGATCTTGAATGAAAGGCCGGTGGGGCGTGAGTTTTGGCTTGCCGTTCTCTAGGTAACAGATCCCCGTCACGCGCGAAAGATCGTTTTGATTCTCAAGAATATCCTTGATCGTCTCGTCGAACTCTCCGAGAGCGATCACATCGATACTGCCCCGCGCCACGCTCAAGGTTTCTTCGGGCAAAGCGCTCGCATGCGTCCCGACCATGATCACCTGAGTGGCGCTTTCTTCCTTACAGATCCGGGCGCATTGAATATCGGAGGTGATCGACGGCGTGGTGGAATCCAGAACGACGAAATCCGGTTTTTTCTCGCGGATCACTTCCCGGAGCTTTTCCTTATCCCAGCCCTTCGCGACAAAATCATAGAGCTCGACCTCACACCCTGCCTTTTTCAATACCGCGGCTGCGTAGCAAAGCCAGTCCGGCGGCCGGATCGCCCGTCCTCTTGTACGCGCCGGCCATCGCTGGCAACGGCAGTAATCCCGGATGAATGGCGGATTAATAATGAGAGTTTTCATCATTCACTCTTCGGCTATGAGATAGGAAACAGGCTCTTTCAACATTGGATAAACCTTGCCCAACCGCAAGGGCCTTGTCTTCAGGAACTTTTCCACGTTCAAGGAACCGCCCTTTTTCAGGATCAGCGCCCAGGGGATAAACCCTTCCTGCCCATCGGAGGTAAATCCCATATGCACCATGTGGTAGTTCGATTCAACATACTTTTTTATTTCCGGCGACATCGTCTGGAAATACGGAAATGAAAAGACACTCAAGTATTCTATGCCTAATTCTTTTTCTTTGCGCTTAAAATCATCCAGGTCGATAGGCCAGCCGCAGCGCCGGTCGGCATAAGTACAAACCCCGTAACCCTGACTCCACGTATAATGAAAGAAAGGCTTCCCCGCCGAGACATGTTTTCTCAGATAATCTCCCGCCACGTCCTGGCCAAACAGCACATAATCATACTGACGCATCGTGGCAGCATAAACATCCGGCAGGGAGATAAGCAAGAAACCTACCAGCAGGATAGACCCGGCTCGGCTCCGAAAGATCTTATTCAAAAAAAGAGAGACCTCCCAAAGAAAACAAGCGGAACACAAAGCCACTACGAATAAGAACGGCATCTGATAATAGTTGTGTTGGTTCATGTAGTCAGAGAATACAACGCTATAGACCAAGATCCCCAGCAGCCATCCCAAAACAGTCTTTCGCAACAAGGGACTCGTCTTTGACACAAAAACCAAGACAACGCCTCCCAGCGCAGCCCCCACGTAAAATCCCGTGAAGTTTTCTTGAAAAACATAACTGTAGAGCCTGGGGCCAAAATCATGCCAATAGGGCATTCCGAAAAACTGCATCAGTTTTGTCCTGCCCTCGAGCCCTCCGAAAATCATTTCTTTGGGACACAACCCAAGGATCACTCCCAAAGGGATAAGGGCAAAAAAGCTATGACGGAGGGCGCCCCAGAAAGAATACTTCCGGATAATTTCCTTATAAGGGACGATCAGCAACAAAGGTATCACCAAAACAAGAAAAGTCAGTTTACACAAAACGATCGCCGCCATGGCCAGGGCGCCGTAGAATAAAAATCTGAAATTCAAACTACGGGAAAACTGCAACCCGTAGAAGATGGCGATCAGCATAAATAAAAACGCCGGGCTCTCCGGCTGAAGATTTCTCGAAAAAAAATTCCCTAAGGGCAAGAAGCTCAGAATCAGCGTCGCCAAAATACCGATCGCCGGAGTTTGCGTCAAAGCAGTGCTTATGCGGAACATAAACAGCAAGGAGAGCAGAAAGTAAAAAACATTGATCCATCGTGAAGCCGCTAGAAAATACCCGTCCCCCAACAGCTTATAGCAAAAAGCGGTTTGCCAAGCGGTGAAATAACCTACGGGAGGAATCGATGCCCCGGACGGAGAGGGGCTAAGTCCATGATAGAAATCAATTTGCCGCGCGAGATAATCATCCGCTTTCACCATATTTCGCGCCATGCTGATAAATTCGTTTTCCTTCATGTTGTGATAACCCAGGGCAGGAAAATCGATGTGATAGAAGCGAATAGCCAATGCAAAAACAAGGATCCCGGCAAGGATCCAAAGAGTTTTTCGTGCGATCGGCCGTTCGGGGAGCAACCCTGCGTTCATCTTCGAATCGCGAGAAGGCTGAGAAAGAAAGAGGAGAAGATGGTCTGGAGGCCCAGGATCATGAAGATCATCGCGGCCACGGATTCGCGGATACGGTAAAGGGCTCCGAAAGAATTCTGCCACCATTCCACGAAAATGCTTGTGTTAAGCGCTAACCCCAAAAAGAACAAGGCCGCGCCGGCCAAAAGTCCGATCTCCAGTTTAAAATATTTGGCAAACCAGTGAAGCGCGGGCTCCTCATCCAAATACCCCTGTTTGATCGCGAAAAGTTTCGCATAAAGTCCCGTGTTGATGATCTGGTATCCCAGAACGCCCAGAAAAGCGGCCAGGATGAACATATGAATATCCCACGCATGCCCCAAAAAATTCACCGGTCCGCTCATCAGAAGAAGCATGACCAGGAACCCGAAACCGCTGAGCACCGCCCCGGGGACCATGTAAAGCCACGTCGGGCAAAAGAGAAGCATGAAGCGGAGATGCCGCCAGGCGTCCTTCACCGGGCTTAGCTTCGAGATTCCTTTGCGCTTGGAATAATCGATCGGGACTTCGAGGATCTTCAGTTTTTTAAGAAGGGCCTCCATGACCATCTCGGAGGCGAATTCCATGCCGAGGCAATGCAAATTCAGTTTTTGATAAGCCTTTTGGGTAAAACTACGCATCCCACAATGAATGTCCGAAAGCCCCGTTCGAAAAAAAAGCCGGTAAAGTCCGGTCAAAAAGGGATTCCCAAGATAACGGTTCGCCCACGGCATGGCCCCTTTTTGGATCTTCCCCTTGAACCGGGACCCCATCACAAAATCGCACCCTTTTTTCAGCGGCTCCAGGAACAGCTCCAGGCGGCTAAAATCGTAGGTATCATCGCCGTCGCCCATGACAAGATATTTCCCCCGGGCTTCCTTAAAACCGCGAAGATAGGCCGAGCCGTACCCAGGCACAGATTCCACAACCACGCGTGCCCCGGCGGCTGCAGCATTCTGGAAGGAGTGGTCCGTGGAACCATTATCCACCACGATCACTTCACCGCTCACCCGGTTCTCTGTAAAAAACCGGAGGGCCTTCCCGACGCAACCCGCGATCGTCAGTTCTTCATTCAAGCACGGAATGACCACGGACACTTCTATTTCATTCTCACCCACGAGGATCTCCCCAGAGGATCTCAAAAACGTAGATCTTTTCTTTATCATCCGAATAAAAAGGCTTGAAGCTTTTCATCCCTTGACCGCCAAGGAAATACAGCTTCACGAAAAGGGATTCCGCCAATTCGTCGCTGCCGATGAGCGCCTGGTACTCTCCCCCATTCCGAACGATCACGATCGTTTTCACATAATCGCCTTTTTCGTTCACGATCTCCCGCTTCTTTCCATTTTCATAAAGAACGGCTTTTTTGGGAATCCGGTATTTTCCATCCAGGGAAGAATAAAACAGGATGTCCCGGGAGCCCGTGTTGTAGACCACCCCGTTATCAAAATAAAGCAGTTGCCCGGCTTCTTTACCGGAAGCGGGAACCGAGGCAAACGTGTAGCGGCAGGATAACCCGTCATTCTTCCCGCGATCTTCGATCCCCGTCATGGCCGTCTGATAACTTTTCAGGGCCTCGTCCGGGGACAAACCAAAAATCGTCCGGAGTCCCGCCAGAACCTCGCCTTCCGGCTTGTGACGGTTCGCCGAAACAAATACCGCCCGAAAATCCCAACTTCCCAAAAAGGAAATGCTGGACATCTTCTCAAGCATGGATCCTTCCACGATAAAATAAGCCGGCGCGGGCCGTTGATACAAATGATCCAAAATTTTTGCTGCCGCCGCGAGCGGGACTTTTTTCTGGGCTAAAAACGCCTCGCCTTTTTTCCGGTCCAACCCCAAAAGATCTTCTAAGGCTTGCCGGCACTGAAACGGGTCGGGGATATATTTCTGCAATTCGTAATAGGTGACGCTCGAATTGTTGTTCAACATGCGAAGGATCGCGACCGCTTTGTTCTCGTCTTTTTCGATCAAGGCCCGCGCCATCCAATAACAAAGCTGCGCGTTCTGGGTTTGGCCGTCAAAGATCACACGCCTTTTCCCGTAATACTTGAACCAACTGCCGTTATCCCACCAGGAATTGAGGATGGCTTCTTTCGGAGCCTTCTGGTCAACGTAGGTTAGGGCTTTATACCAGCCTTCATGCATCATGGGCCGGATCTCGAGAGCTTTGGTCCAGCCGGTTAAAAAAATAGCTTGGACCCATAATCCCAGACACAACAAAAACAAGGCAAGCCCGGCAAAGCGCATCAGTCCATTTTTGATCCTGAAAATGAGCGCTGGGATGGCCTCTCCGACAAAAACCCCAAAGAATAAGGCCAGCGGCAGGGAAAGATAGATCGCAAACCGGTTCCCTTTCAGAGAGGCCGCCAGCATGAAGAGAAACCAGCACGCCATCATGATCACGGGCTCCCTCCGCTCGCCGCGCCATTCTCTTAGAATCACCACGATCCCGCCAAGAAGCGATAATAGAAAAATGACTTTCCCGTAGAAAAGTGAAGCCATCGTCTTGAATGTAAGCGGCATCAGCTCGATGACCGTATAGTAGGGATTCGGCCAGATATCCTGAACTCCGGAAGAAGTGCCCGACAAAGCGGACCCGATCCGGAGGACGTCTCTCACCCAAATAATTTGATCAAGCATATGCGGGCCGATCAGCCAGTACACGAACACTGCGCTGGTTACATAAAAAACCGTCGCTGATAAAAACAACGGAACGATCTTTCCGCGGCAATGTTCCCATCGCCTGGGTCTCTCAGCCAGGTCCCCGAGGATCACTGCCACGAAAAAGCCTGCGCTCACCACAACCATAAACCACCAGCCGGACCACGTGATGGCATAAAGGCCTTGAAAAAAACCGGCCAGCAGGGAGAGAAGGATCGTTCTCCGTAGATTGCCCCTTGGGCCCACCGCTTCCAAAAGCGTCCAGGTCACCGCCAGGGCGAGGATCAGACTGAGCATGTCAAAGTCGTACCAGCCCGCACAACTGCGGCTGATACACATTCCCGTCAATCCAACGAAAAAAGTACTTAGGAACGCGGATAATCTTGAGAACCAGCGAACCATAAAAGCATAAAAAAGAATCAGGAAAACCGCCGCGTAAAATACGGGGATATAGAAAAGGAAGGTATCCAGCGGCATCGGGGTCAAAAGACTGAACCCCATGAAAAGAAATGCGGAAAGATAGAACAGGAGCCGGAAATAAAAAACTTCCGCCCCTTGGGGGGCCAACATTAAACTGTCACGGCTTTTCCCATCGATCTTTTGATCTCCGGGATGGCCGTTCTTAATGATGTTCCGGGTCCAGATCGCCCAGCTAAAAGGATCGTATTCCATAAAAAACGTCTGGCCACGGAAGTCTTGATAGCGGCCTTTCAACTGGCTGTATTCTTTTTCGACAGCTTTACTGAACCCCGCCTTATCCAGGAGGATCTCCTGACTTACGGCTTCGAGCCCCTGACGGGCTTGCGTCTTCGTCCCGTTGAAAGTCCCCCCGGGAATTTTCTGAAGATGCTGGTCGACGATATTGAGAACGGCTTCATTTTTCAATTGGGGGAAATAGCCCGGAAAAACTCGAACGGTGATATTCACGCCAAGGCAGATGGCAAGGAGAAGACCCCCGATAAGCGCACTGGAGCCAAGATCCGAGACGTCGATGGAAGAGAAAAAAGTCTCTGCCGACTGAACCCACTTCTTTGCCCGCGAAGCAGGGCTCATGGCATTCTTTCGATGCGTTTCTTTTCAAAAGCGGCAATCGCCGATTCTTCTTTGAGGGTGATGCCGATATCATCGAGCCCAAGAAGGAACCGTTCTTTAACCGAGGGATCGATCTCGAAACGGAAAACGATCTCGGGGGAAGCATGAAAGATCACCGTCTGGTCAGCCAAATGGACGGTCGCTTGCAACCCAGGCGTTTGGCGCGCCGCCCGAAAGATCTTCTCGACATCCGTTTCAGAAAGCTCCAGGGTCAGAAGACCATTTTTCACACTATTATGTTTAAAAATGTCGGCAAATCCCGGGATGCGGTTCTTCCCCTCCCCGGACCATGGGGCAATGACCACACGGAATCCATACTGACAGATCGCCCAAACCGCGTGCTCACGACTGGAGCCACATCCAAAATTGTTGCGGGCGACCAAAATGGTCGCACCCTGATACTCTTCCCGGTTCAGGATGAATCCCGGGTTGTTTTTTTCACCCGGGAGATACCGCCAATCATAAAAGAGAGACTCCCCGAACCCCGTACGGGCAATGGATTTCAGGAATTGCTTCGGAATGATCGCATCGGTATCCACATTGGCCCGATCCAGCGGAAGGACCACGCCTCTAAAATCCTCAAACGCCTTCATGGTAGAACCTCTGGCCATTTTCGAATGTCCACAAAATGCCCGGCTAGGGCGGCGGCGGCCGCCATTTCAGCACCCACAAGATGCGTTCGCCCATCCTTCCCCTGACGCCCTTCAAAATTACGGTTGGAAGTCGCGGCGCAACGTTCCTGAGGTTTCAACTGGTCGGGATTCATCGCCAGGCACATACTGCACCCGGATTCGCGCCACTCACATCCCGAGTTCAAAAAGATCCTATCGAGCCCTTCGGCCTCGGCTTGTTTTTTCACCTGCTGGGAACCCGGCACCACAAGCACCCGAACCCCTGAGGCAACTTGGTGACCCCTGAAATATTGTGCCGCGATGCGCAGATCTTCGATACGCCCGTTCGTGCAGCTCCCAATAAAAACCGTATCGATCTTGATGTCCGTGATCGGCATTCCGGGTTTCAGCCCCATATATCGCAGGGCCTGCTCCACATCCGCTTTGGCATAACCCGGGACTTCCCCCGGCTCCGGCACGCATCCATCCACGTCCACAACCATTCCGGGGCTGGTTCCCCAAGTCACTTGAGGTGCGATCTTGGTCGCATCGATCGTAAGCTCTTTATCAAACTTTGCTCCCGGGTCCGTCGGCAACGTCTTCCAATAAGCGATCGCCTCTTCGAGGGCTTTCCCCTTCGGCGCGTAGGGACGGTCTCCTTGCGCAATATACTGGAACGTCGTTTCATCCGGAGCGATCATCCCCGCGCGGGCACCGGCCTCGATCGCCATGTTACAAACGGTTAAACGCCCTTCCATCGAAAGAGCACGGATCGCTTCCCCGCAAAACTCGATCGCGCAACCCGTTGCGCCTGCAGTCCCGATCATCCCGATCAATTTAAGGACCATGTCCTTTGCGGACACCGGTTCCGTGATTCGTCCTGTAAATTCCACTTTGAAAGTTTTTGGTTTTTTCTGGAGAAGACACTGGGTTGCGAGGACGTGCTCCACTTCGGAAGTACCGATCCCGAACGCAAGCGCGCCAAAGGCACCATGGGTGGCCGTATGGGAATCTCCGCAGACAATGGTCGTTCCTGGAAGTGTGATCCCGAGTTCGGGGCCCACAATATGCACCACACCCTGCCTGTCGCTGTGAAGGTCATAGAGCGTGACACCGAATTCTTTGCAATTTCTGGAAAGCGCGTCGAGCGACGCCTTCGCGATCATGTCTTTGATGTTGAAACGATCCCTGCTGTCGGTGGGAACATTGTGATCCATCGTAGCGAATGTCAATTCCGGATGACGGACTTTGCGACCCGAAAGGCGGAGCCCCTCAAAGGCCTGGGGGCTCGTGACTTCATGGACCAGCTGCCGGTCAATGTAAAGAAGTGCCGTTCCGTCCGGGAACGTCTTCACCACATGAGAATTCCATATTTTTTCGAAGAGTGTTTTAGACATAAGTCTTATAATTATATGAATTTACGACCAATGCGCAAGGATAACAAAACCTGGGAAATGAATGACGGAGGGTGGATCGCGGCAAACTAAAAAAACAAAGTTTTAGCGCCCTCCGCCTTCCTCCATCCTCCCTCCGGTTCTTAAAATAGCTCTCCCTGCGCCGAAACAGGAAGCTCGCCTTTGGCGCCGAGCCCGCTGATGCCGACCCCCAGCAAACGGATGGGCTTTCGGCCAGCCAGTGTTTTCTTCTTTAAAAGATCACAGGCGATCTCGTGAAGGGTCTGCCAATCCGGAGGCGGCGCGGGAAGCGTCCTGGAACGCGTGATCTGTTCAAAATCGTGGTATTTCACCTTGAGCACCACAGTCCTCCCGAAGCGCCCTTCCTGCTTTAGATCATAAAAAACATGCTCCGCGAGCCCGGCCAGTTTCCGTTTCAGCCACGGCAGGTCCGTGACGTCCTTGGCGAACGTTTCCTCAGAACTCAACTGTGTCCGTTCCCAGTGGGGGTTGACTTCCCGGTCATCCTCGCCTCTCGCTTTATGAAAAAGTTCAAGCCCCCACTTCCCCAATTTCGCACAAAGGTCCTGCGGCTTCACCCCCCAAATATCCCCGCACGTGTTAAGCGTCATCCCGTGAAGGATCTCTTCGGTGCGCGGGCCGACACCCGGGATCTTCCGGACCGGGAGGTCTTTTAAGAATGCCAGGACTTTATCGGGAAAGACCACTGTCAGGCCATCCGGTTTTTGCATATCCGAAGCGATCTTCGCAAGGAACATATTGGGCGCCACACCGGCGGAGGCTGTGAGTTTCGTCACGGCAAAGATGTGCTGTTTGATCAGACCCGCGAGCTTTACGGGATCTTCCAGCTTGAGTTTGTTCTCGGTCACATCGAGATACGCTTCATCGAGCGAGACTTGTTCCACAAGAGGTGTGTAGGTATGAAAAATCGCCATGATGGATCGGGAAGCGGTGCTGTATTTTTCAAAATCGGGGTAGAGGAAAACACCGTGCGGACAAAGACGTTTGGCCTGAGCGGTCGGCATACCGGAATGAATGCCAAACTTCCGGGCTTCATAAGAACACGTGCTCACAACACTGCGGCTATTGGGATTCCCGCCTACGATCACGGGCTTGCCTTTGAGATCGGGGTTGTCGCGCTGCTCCACGGCCGCAAAGAATGCGTCCATGTCGAGGTGGATGAATTTCTTAAAACCGGAGAACGGAGAGTGGAGGGCGGATGGCGACAAGCCGGCTTTTATGCTCTCCTCCATCCGCCATCCTCCATCCGCTTAGGTGGAAATTAAGAAAGAGAAGAAAGAATAGAGTGTAATTCGACCAGTTTGGTTTCGCCCGTCCGGCGGTTCTTGAGCTCGACTTTACCTTCTTTCAGGCTGCGATCGCCGATCACGATCTGCGTGGGGATGCCGACGAGGTCAGCGTCATTGAATTTCACGCCGGCGCGTTCATCCCGGTCGTCAAAGAGAACATCCTTGCCGGCCTGGGTCAGTTCCTCATAGATCTTTTCGGCGGCAGCGCGGATCTTCTCATCAGAATGATTCACGGTGATGATCTCCACCGCGAACGGCGCGATGGCCTCAGGCCACTTGATGCCTTTGAGATCGTGATGCTGTTCGATCGTGGCTGCGAGAATGCGGTTCACGCCGATCCCGTAGCAACCCATGATCGCGGGCTTGCGCTCGCCTTTTTCATCCAGAAAATGAGCGCCGATGGATTCCGAGTAGCGTGTGCCGAGCTTGAAGATGTGACCGATCTCCATGCTGGTCGTCAGCGCAAGCTTGCTTTTGCCATCCGGCGCGAGGTCGCCGTCCTTCACAAAACGAATGTCCCCCGTGGCCGTGGGTGTAAAATCGCGACCCGGCACAACGTGTTTTCGATGCTTATCTTGCTCGTTCGCACCGGAAACGCCGTCGGCAATACCCAGCACGTCCCAATCCGCGTAAAGGGGGATCTTGAGTCCGACCGGCCCCGCGAACCCGACCGGAGCGCCGGTCGCTTCTCGTATTTCATGAGCCTCTGCCTGGCGCAGCTCTTTCGCGCCGATGAGTTTGCGAAGTTTCCCTTCGTTCACTTCACTGTCTCCTGTCACCAGCGCGGCCACCGGCTTGCCATCCGCCATAAAGATCAGCGTCTTGATGATCTGGGGGGCGGGGATCTTGAACTTGTTGGAGATTTCCTCGATCGTCCTTAAATTGGGCGTGTCAAAAGTTTCTGGCTTTTCAGGGATGACATTTACAATTTGAAATTTCGGGTCTGCCCGCTCCGCGATATCCTGGCTCGCGAGATAACCGTCCTCGGAACTCGCGACACGATCTTCTCCGTACGGACAGATCACCATGAATTCCTGGCTCATCTTGCCGCCCATCATCCCGGTATCCGCATTCACAACCTGAAACTTCAAGCCACAGCGCGTGAAGATGCGCTGATACGCCTCGTACATTTTCTGATAGTTCACGTCCAGACCCTTTTCATCGGTATCAAAGCTATAGGCATCCTTCATAATGAACTCCTTGGTGCGGATGACACCAAAGCGTGGACGGGCCTCGTCGCGGAATTTGGTCTGGATCTGGAAAAGATTGAGCGGAAGATCGCGAAAGGACTTGATATTGGTCCCCACAAGATCCGTGATGATCTCTTCGTGCGTCGGCCCGAGAACAAACTCGTGTCCCGCGCGGTTCTTGAAAGCGATCTTGTCATCCCCGAGCGTTTCATAGCGTCCGGATTTTTTCCAGATCTCAGCCGGATGGAGCGCGGGCATCAACACTTCAGACGCTCCGGCACGATTCATCTCCTCGCGAATGATCCCGATGATCTTGAGGAGCACACGGAAACCCAGCGGCAGATAGCTGTAAACGCCCGAAGAAAGCTGGCGAACAAGACCGGCCCGGAGCGCAAGCTGATGGCTGATGGCCTCGGCATCTTTAGGAATATTTCGAAGGCTGGGGATCAGGGTTTGAGTCCAACGCATGGTGTCGTACCTCGTATGTTGTATGCCGTATGTCGCTGTCATCCCCGAATGATTCTGTCGGGGATCCAGGCTCCTGGATTCCCGCCGCCGCGGGAATGACAAAAAGTGTCGCGTTCGAGTTATTTCAGGTGAAAAAGATGTTTTAGTTTATCGAGGATCGAAAGATTCACGAAATCATTATAAAGCACGAACACCATAAGTGCCATAAGCAGGAAGAAACCGCCCGTCGTGATCCGTTCCTGCCATATCGGGCTGATGCGCTTGCGCGTCACCAATTCGATCAGGAGAAATACCAGATGCCCCCCGTCGAGCGCGGGGAGCGGAAAAAGATTGATCACCGCGAGCGATACGCTCAGGATCGCCAACAGTTGCAGAAGCGCCGCAATCCCTGCTTTGGCAGCCTGTCCGCTGATCTGGATGATCCCCAGAGGCCCCATCAGGTGCTTGGGCGATACCTGTCCCGTGATGAGATAAAAAAGAGCTTTATGGGTCAAGACCGTATGAAAAACTTCAAGGTCCCACGCCTTGGCAAGCGCCGGCCATGCGGCGTAGCGCTCTGAGACATACACCTTCGGGTCCGGCGTGATCCCCACGCGTTTCATCCGCACGGTCTTGCCAAAAAGATCTTTGGCTTCTTCAACTTTCGGTTTGATCTGGACGATCAAAGGCTCCGGCAATGCGTCCGCACGGGGCCGCTCGACGTTCAGCTTGATCATAGTCCCCGGCGACCGATCGAACCCGTCAAGGATGTCCTTCCAGTTCGTGACGGCTTTATCGTCCACCTTCAGGATCTTGTCATTCACCTTGAGAAGACTGGCTTCTGCCGGATAGCCTTTCACAAAACCGCCGACCACAGTGCCCGGCATCGGCCGGCCGATCATGAATACGGCCCAAAAAATCAGGAATGCCAAGACATAATTCATCGCCACGCCGGACACAACAATGAAGATCCGTGAAAAAACGGACGCCGCCAGAAAATCCCCCGGCTTCGGCCCTTCCGGTCCAACCTTAGACGCTTCTTCCCCCGCAGGGCTCACAAACCCGCCCAGGGGAAAAAGAGAAATGGAGAAACGCGTCTCCCCGGACTGCCAATGGATCAGTTCCGGCCCAAACCCGATCGAAAATTTCTCGACACGCACCTTGGAAAAACGGCATGCAATAAAGTGCCCGAACTCGTGCACAATAATGAGAACACCAAAAACGATCAGTGCCGGTAAAAGAGAGATCAGGGCATTCATAGAAGCTCCTCAGCTGTTTCCCGGGCCGCCTTGCGAGAGCAAGCGCCCTGGTTATCATTATAAAATTCAATCCGGAAACCAGGACAGCACTGACCTTCAAACGTATAAATTAAATACATGGTCAGGCGAGCCTCGCCTTCTTGATTAAAGAACTGGCCTCCAGGCGGGCCCAGGCATCGGCCGCGAAGATATCGGCCAGGACCGGTTTGTAGACCAGCTTGTGCGAGCGCATGGTCCTTTCGATGATCTTCGTGATTCCAAGAAATCCGATACGGCGACCAAGAAACGCCTCGACGGCGACCTCGTTAGCCGCGTTCAAAACAGCCGGCATCGTTCCGCCGATCTTACTGGCGGTGTAGCCAAGCTCCAGGCACGGGAAACGTTTACGATCCGGTTTCTCGAAATGGAGTGCCGTAAGATGCGCTAGATCCAGATGAGGCAGCGGGTCCTCCAACCGTCCGGGATAGCTCAGCGCGTATTGGATCGGAAGCCGCATATCGGTCACGCCGAGATGCGCAAAATGCGAGCCATCGATGAATTCCACGAGCGCGTGCACGATTGCCTCCGGATGAACCAGCACATCGATCTTTGCGGCCGGCACGCGGAAAAGATTCGCAGCCTCGATCACTTCCAGGCCTTTATTCATCATAGTCGCAGAATCGATCGTGATCTTGGGACCCATTTTCCATTTAGGATGATTGAGCGCCTGCGCCGGAGTGATCTTCGCGAGCGATCCCTTCATATTCCGGAAAGGCCCACCGGAAGAAGTAATGATGAGCCTTTTGACAAACGCCGGATCCTGTTTTTCAAGGCACTGCCAAAGCGCGGAGTGTTCGCTATCGATCGGGAGGACCGCAACCTTGGCTTTCTCGGCTGCCTCCAGAAGAAGCTTCCCGGCCATCACGAGCGGTTCTTTATTCGCGATGGCTACGGTCTTTTTTGCATGCACCGCGGCAAAGATGGGCTTGAGGCCCACCGCCCCCACCATGGCGCAGATCACTTGCTGGACCCCGATAAGCGTCGCGACTTCCTCGAGGCCTTCGTCCCCCGTCACCACACGGATCCCGAGACGTTTGAACCTGGCAGCCGCCTTGTGCGCCGCCGGAGCGTCGTAGATGCAAACGACTTTAGGACGAAATTCCACAGCCTGTTCGTAAAGCTTCTCGATGTTCTTTTTCACAGCGAGGGCTTTGACCGAAAATCGATCGGGATGGATACGGACCACGCGCAGCGTGTTCTCGCCCACCGAACCTGTGGAGCCGAGGATCGAAAGATGCTTCACCCCGTTAGATCTCCCGCATTTTTGACGCCCTTGAGAAAACAATTTCGATTCTCCGTTCACGAATGGTTGCTCTGCTGATTGTCAGAGAGTTAGAGATCTAACGGGGTTCATAACCTTTCAAGACCCAGGACCATGGTCAGATAAAAATAAACAACGGGGATCGTGAAAAGAAGACTGTCCATCACATCCAACATGCCTCCGAGGCCTGGGACATTTCCGGAATCCTTAACGCCCGCATCGCGTTTGATCAGGCTCTCGGCAAGATCGCCCAGAAGCGCCAGGGCTCCGACTGCCGCTCCAAGGATCAAGAGATGGGCCACAGGGACATGCAGATAAAAAACAGAACCGACCGAAAGGGCGATCGTCGCGATCATCTGGGCGATAGCCCCTTCTATGGATTTCTTGGGACTCACGTGCTCCAGAAGTTTTGTCTTCCCAAATTTCTTCCCGATGAAATAGGCTGCCATGTCCCCGCCCTTCACGATCAGGAGGGTATAGGCTACCCAGTCCGCACCGTCGGGGAGAAGTTTGATCTTGATAAGATAAGAGAAAAACCACGCGACATAGATGATCCCGAAAACGCTCACCGAAACGCTTGTGATGGTCTTATCCGGGGACTTGCGATTGAACAGAAATATGAAAAGCGCCACGATGACCATAAGAAGATTCGTGGGCTGCAGCGAAAAATAGGCGGAAAACGGCAAAAGCGCGCCAAACACAAGGCCGAATCCCCGGTGGACAAGAAGCCCTTTTTGTTCTGCGAGAGAAAAGAATTCCCAGAGCCCCACCAGGATGAACGCCTCGACCATCAGAAAAAAGCACCAATGCGGCAAGAAAAAGATCACCGCGATACCCGCCAAAATAAAGACCGAGGAAGTCAGAAACCGTTTAACCAATTGATTCATAAAATCTCCTCTTTCTAAGCATCGGGTCCGTTAATGAATGCCCCTAAGAACACGCTCCGTTCGCAGCAGAAGTATCCCCGAAACGTCTTTCGCGCATCCGATAATCTCCGAGCGCCTTTTCAAATTCATCCCGGGTGAATTCCGGCCAGAACTTTTGTGTGATATAAAGCTCCGCATAAGAGATCTGCCACAAAAGAAAATTGCTGATCCGCATCTCTCCGCTCGTGCGGATCAAAAGCTCCGGGTCCGGCATGTTCGCGGTATAAAGATTTTTTGAGAAAGTCTCTTCGGTGATCTCGGAAGGCTTGATGTCCCCGGACACGGCCTTCTCTGCGATCTTCTGACACGCCCGCACGATCTCACGACGGCTGGAATAGCTCAAGGCGAATGTCACGACGAGGCCCGTGTTATGCTTGGACGCCTCCATGGCGTGCGTGAGTTTTTTTTGTAACGCCGGGGCAAGGTCCCCCATTTCGCCGATCACATTAAAAATGCAGTTGTTTTTGATCATCGCTTCGATCTTCTTATCAAGATAAGAAGACAAAAGCCCCATCAGAAATTCCACTTCTTCTTTGGGACGGCGCCAATTTTCCTTGGAAAAAGCATAGAGGGTTAAATAGCGGATCCCCTTGTCTTGCGCGGCTTGGATGATCTCTTCAACACGCTGAACACCGACTTCATGTCCCTGAATGCGCAAGAGACCCTGCTTCTTGGCCCAGCGACCGTTGCCATCCATGATGATCGCAACATGCTGAGGGATCGCGTTGGGCATGTCCTGGCCTCAA
>CAYZYT010000001.1:68983-356036 GCA_964482725.1 uncultured bacterium
TAGTTTTCTAAAAAAAGGTTGCCAGGGCTAGTCCCATCAACCTTTGAATTTTCTGATAATGGAGGATGGGACATGTCCTGGCCTCAATAGTTTTCTAAAAAAAGGTTGCCAGGGCTAGTCCCATCAACCTTTGAATTTTCTGGTAATGGAGGATGGGACATGAAGGTTCCTAGAGGAAGATCGTCTGATTGCGTTTGCTCCCGACCGAAACGATCTTGATCGGAGTTTCCATCAATTCTTCCATCCGCTTGAGATAGCGGCGGGCATTGGCGGGCAACTGATCCCAGCGCTGGCAGTGGGTAATATCCTCTTCCCAGCCTTTCCACGTTTCATAGACCGGCTGGGCTTTTGAAAACTCAAAAATAGCGTGCGGGTAATCTTTCGTGAGCTTGCCATGGACCCGGTAAGCCGTCGCGATCTTCAGTTCCGGAAGTCCGGACAATATGTCGAGCTTCATGATCGCCAGTTCATCAAGCCCATTGATTCGAGCCGCGTGGCGTCCGATCACCGCATCGAACCATCCGCACCGGCGGGGACGTCCGGTCGTGGCGCCGAATTCCTCGCCCTTGGTCTGGACCAGCTTCATAAGTTTCGGCGGGAATTGCGTCGGGAAAGGGCCTTCACCGACCCGGGTGGTATAAGCCTTCGTCACGCCGATCACGCGATCGATAAAAGTGGGGCTGATGCCCGATCCCGTGATCGCACCGCCGACGGTCGCATTCGACGAGGTCACAAAAGGATAGGTCCCGTGGTCGACGTCCAAAAGCGTTCCTTGCGCGCCCTCAAAAAGGATATCTTTCTTGGCTTTGGTCGCGTCGTAGAGGAATTTCGGCGTATCGTGGGAAAAATCGAGAAGCCGCGCGCGATATTTCATAAAATGGTTGAAGATCTTTTTAAAAGAAAGCGGCTTGGCCTTATGGATCTTCACGAGAAAATCGTTCCGTTCTTTGAGAACGTAGGTAAGCCGGTCCTTAAAATAGGGCAGCGATTTCAGATCCCCCACACGGATCCCGACGCGCGCCATCTTGTCGGCGTAACAGGGCCCGATCCCTCTTTTCGTCGTCCCGATGGCCTTGCCTTTTTTGCTGGATTCTTCCTTGAGCTGATCCATCAGATTATGGTACGGAAAGATCAAATGAGCCTGATCCGAGACGAAAAGCCGCCCGCGGACCTTGATGCCGGCCTTTTCAAGGAGCGCCACTTCGTCAAAAAGCGCTTCGACATCGATCACCACCCCGTTACCAATGACGCAGATCTTCCCGGGATGAAGGATCCCGGAAGGGATCAGATGCAGGACGAATTTCTGATCGTTGAATTTGATGGTGTGGCCCGCGTTGTTGCCGCCCTGGTAGCGGACGATCACATCACTTTTCCTCGCGAGGAGATCGATGACCTTCCCTTTGCCTTCATCTCCCCACTGAGCTCCGATCAGAATACGGTTCATGCGATCCCCTCTCTTCTATAATTTGACGACTTTAACGTCGAGCACAAGCTTGTTCTTCTTGATAAGCGCCACGACTTTGGCGGGAACTTCACTATCCGTATTGATCGCGGTCATGGCATAAGCCTTCTTGCCTTTACCGACACGCCCCAGAGACATCTCGGCGATATTGATGCCGTTCTTCCCGAGGATCGTCCCGACGCTTCCCACCACCCCCGGAAGATCGTCGTTCTTTACGAAGAGCACCCAGCCTTCCGGCACAAGATCGATCAGAAAATCGTTAATGCGCACGATGCGCGGTTGGCGATCGAAGAGCGTTCCCATGATCCGGTACGTTTCCTTCCCCTGGACCACTTCGACGTCGATAAAGCTCGAGAAATCCGCCGTCTCGTTGCTTGTCCCTTCCGAAACAGTGATCCCGCGTTCTTTCGCCATGTTCGGAGCATTCACAAAATTGACTGTATCCCCGCAGATCGGCGTGAGAAGGCCCTTCAGGATCGCCACCGTCAGGGGCGCGGTCTTGAAACGGGTCGGGTCCCCGCCGTAACGGATCTCGACTTTTTTGATGCTGCCCTCGAAAAGTTGCGGATAGACCATCCCGATCCTCTCGGCCAGCACCAGCCAGGGTTTCAGGCCCTTGAGTGTGTCGGGATCGAGGTTCGGCATGTTGACAGCGTTCTTGATGGCGCGATCGTTGAGAGCATCGATCACCTGGACCGCCACATCAAGCGCAACATTTTCCTGCGCTTCCTGCGTCACGGCACCAAGATGCGGCGTGCAGATGAATTGGGGAAGTTTGAGGAGAGGATTATCAGCGCTCGGCGGTTCGGTCACAAAAACATCGAACGCGGCGCCCGCGATCTGCCCGTTCTGAATGGCTTCGGCCAAAGCGGCTTCATCCACGATCCCCCCGCGCGCGCAGTTCACGATCCTCATCCCTTTTTTGCAGATCTTAAAGGTCTCTTTATTGAGGAGATTCTTCGTTTCCGCCGTAAGAGGCGTATGAAAGGTCACAAAATCCGAATTCTTAAGAAGCGTCGGAACGTCCACGAATTGCACGGGATATTCCATCACGGCTTCTTTCGAAATGAAGGGGTCAAACACCATCACCTTCATATTGAAGGCATTCGCGCGTTTGGCGACTTCGCGACCGATGCGGCCAAAGCCCACGATCCCGAGCGTCTTCCCGTTGAGCTCGCTTCCTTGGAATTTGTTGCGCTTCCACTCGCCCTTTTTCACGTGCGCGTCGGCCTGCGGGATGTTGCGGGCCACGGCCATGAGCATGGAGAAACTGAGTTCCGCCGTCGAGATCGTATTCCCTTCCGGGGTATTCATGACGATGATGCCGCGCTTCGTAGCGGCTTCGAGATCCACATTGTCCACGCCGACGCCCGCGCGACCGATCACGCGAAGCTTCTTGCCCGCTTCAATGATGTCGGCCGTCAGCTTGGTAGCGCTGCGAATGAGAATCGCATCATATTCCCCGATGATCTTTTTGAGCTCTTCGGGTTTGAGGCCGACCTTTTCATCGACTTGGATATTCTTCTCTTTGCGGAGGATGTCCATTCCTCCCTGGCCCAACGAATCAGAAACAAGTATTTTCATCATGACTCAATCTCCTGATTTTAAAAATAATAAACCCAGCGATCAAGGGGGACAGGTTGATTTTGTGTTTTGGAAAATCAGCCTGTCCCCTTTTGATTATTTACAAGAACAGCAGCAGGAAGAACCGGAAGAAGACTTCATCTCTTTAAGAGTCTCCCCCAGCACCTTCAGCCCAAGCTCAATATCTTGTTTTGTGATCGCGCCCATGTGACAAATGCGAACGACCTTCCCCTTCATCTGATCGCCTTGTCCTCCCGCCATCGCGATTCCTTTTTCATCGCGCATCACTTCACAAAGCTTCTCGCCATCCACACCTTCCGGAAGCCACGCGGCCGTCACAGTCGATGAGGCAGCTTTGGAAAAAAGCTTGAGTCCCATCTTCTCGAGCGATTCGCGCGTAAAAGCGGCGTTCGAGGAACAACGCTTGAAAACATTCTCGATCCCTTCCTGTTCGATCAGATCCAGCGACTTCTGGAGCCCGATCACAAGCGTCAATGCCGGCGTCCAAGGCGTATCACTGTCCTTCAGGGATTTTTCGTAATATTTGAGGTCGTAGTAGAACTTCGGCAACTTGGACGTCGCCATGCGGCTCTTCGCCTTTTCGCTCACGGAGAGGAACGCAAGTCCCGGAGGAAGCATCAGGGCTTTCTGAGAACCGCTGACCACAAGATCCACATGCCAGGCATCGGTCTCAAGACGATCAGCACCAAGACCCGAAATAGCATCCACGATCAAAAGCGCGTTCGTTTTCGCGACGACCTCCCCGATCGCTTTGATATCGCTCAGGACAGCCGTCGATGTTTCACAAAGCTGAACGCAGACTGCCTTGATATCCGGATCTTTTTGAAAGGCTTCTTCGATCTGCTTCGGATTCGGAGCTTCCCCGTACGGAACTTTAAGGCTGATCGGGTTAAGCCCGAACGCCTTCGCGATCAACGTAAAACGCTCGGCGAATTTTCCATTTTCCACGACGAGAACCTTATCCCCCGCAGAATGAAAATTGACCAGGGCCGCTTCCATCGCCAAGCTTCCGGAGCCGGCAAACGTGTAAACAGGATTTTTCGTAAGAAACACTTTTTTGAGACGTTCGGAAACATCTCCGAAAATCTTGCGATACCGCGGCGTGCGATGATGAAAGATAGGTTCGGCCATCAACTTGCGGGTGACTTCAGGAACAGGCGTAGGACCGGGAGTTAAAAGAATCGTGGGCTTGCTCATGATTTTGGAACCTCCATGCGGGTTGTGATGACTTGATCGACAATACCGTAATCTTTGGCTTCCTGGGCGGACATAAAATAATCTCGATCCGTGTCCTTTTCGATCTTTTCGATCGTTTGTCCGGTATGATGGACAAGGATCTGATTCAACTGCTCTTTGAGTTTCAGAATTTCTTTAGCTTGGATGTGGATGTCAGAAGCCGTCCCCTGCGTCCCGCCCCAGGGCTGATGGATCATCACGCGGGCATTCGGAAGGGCGTAACGTTTCCCCTTCGTGCCGGCCGCGAGAAGGAGCGATCCCATGCTGGCGGCCTGCCCCAGGCAATAGGTCGCGACATCGCACTTCACGAAGCGCATCGTGTCATAGATCGCCAGTCCCGCGGTGACCGACCCCCCTGGTGAATTGACGTAGACGTTGATATCTTTGCCCGGCTCTTCCATATTAAGGAAGAGGATCTGGGCGATAATGAGGTTCGCGATCACGTCATCGATCGGTGTTCCGATGAAAACAATACGTTCTTTAAGAAGGCGGGAGTAAATATCATAGGCCCGTTCCCCTTTGCCGGTTGTCTCAATAACCATCGGAACTAGATAACTCATAGAATCCTCCGTGAGACTGGAGACTTCAGACTGGAGACTTCAGACTAAAAAAATCACTTCCGTCTGCGGTCTGTCGTCTGGGGTCTGCGGTCTGTTACTTGTTTTTGGCGTTCTTCTTTAAAAATTCAATAACCTTCTCGTTCCGGACCTGATCCAGCAAGGTTTCCCGGGCTTCCTTGTGTTCTTTATAATATTTTTCAATCGTTTCCTTCGGCTGGCGATACTGACCGCTCAAGGCCTCATATTTCGCTCCAAGGTCCGATTCTTCCGTCTTGATGCCCTGCATCTCCGCGATCTCATCGAGAAGAAAAGCGATGTGCACCTGCCGGCGCGCTTCCGAATCGAACTCCTTTTGCATCTTTTCTTTTTCTTTGTCGAAGATCTCGTCGGTCCCGCCCTGCTGCAGAAAGCGCTGACGCGCCTGATCCATCAGGTATTCCGCCCGCCGCTGCAAGAGTCCGCCCGGGAGATCGATCTTATTATGTTTGACCAGTTCGCTTAAAAGCTCCCGTTCAAAAGCAGCTTCTTTCTCATCGGCATCCCGTTTTTCAAGATCGTCCGTGAGCTTTTTCTTGAGATCAGCGAGATCCTTGTACTCTCCGGCTTGCTTGGCAAGATCATCGTTGAGTTCCGGAAGTGTTTTTTCCTTGATCTCCTTAACCTTCATCTTGAAGGAAGCGGTTTTCCCGGCCGCTCTTTTATCCGCCATATCCTGAGGAAAAGTGATCTGGACATCTTTTTCTTCACCGATCTGAGCGCCCACGAGCTGCGTGGAGAACCCTTTCAGGTATTCTTCCTCTTTGAGCTCGATCCAATCATCATTGCGTTTTTCCATTTCCTTCCCGTCAACCGTGCAGACATAATCGGTGATAACAAAGTCGCCAAGCTTAGCCGCACGCCCTTCGACCGCTTTATATTGAGCGTGCATCTCCTGGGTCTGTTTGAGCGCTTTCTCAATATCCTCGGCCTTCACACCGCTCTTTTCCTTCTTCGCGCTTAATCCGGTCGCACGGGAAATTTTGACCTTGGGACGAATCTCGATGTGTGCTTTATAGCTAAGCTTTTCCTTGGAAAACTGGATATCCTTGATCTCAGGCGTTGTGAGCGGACTTAAATCTTTTTCACGAAGCGCCTTCGGCAGGGATTCAGAGAGCAATGTTTCTAGCACCGAATCATTGGCATTCTTTTCATAATGCATGACCAAAACATCGCGCGGAATTTTTCCAGGGCGAAATCCAGGCACTTTGGCGCGCGGGGCGATCGAATTGTAAAAAGACTCGAACTCTTCGCTGATACGGTCCTGGGCCACTTCAATCGTTAGGATCTTTTCGCAGGCCTTGCCGTCCTGTAATTTGACCTTGAGCGAAGAACTTTGCGGCTGTGAAGTTTCATTAAGGGAGAGGTCCGAAGATGTTTCTTCTTTCTTATTTTTCAGCAACACAATAACCGCCTTATCTATTTAAAAGTATGGAGCGAGTGCCCTTGCGCCCAATGCGCAAGGACTCCGCCTCAGGAGCTTGACGCTCCTGTATGCGGTGGAGGGTCCCCCGCTTAAAAAATTTCATTCTTGCTCACAGCCGTTGAGGACTTTCCCTAAGTCCTCACGGATCATACTTTTTCATTGAGAAAAAGTATGGAGCGAGTGGAGGGAATCGGCTCCTCCCCTGCCAAACAACAGCCGGTCCGGTAGGCCACCCGCACTTGCAAACCTGACGCGAGTCAGCTTTGCCAGCAAGTGCTCCCTTCGATTCCCTCTGTTTAAAACTTCCACGATGCTCACAGCCGTTGAGGACTTTCCCTAAGTCCTCACGGATCATACTTTTTCATTGAGAAAAAGTATGGAGCGAGTGGAGGGAATCGAACCCTCGTAGCTGCCTTGGCAAGGCAGAGCATTACCACTATGCTACACTCGCTTGTTAGATGAGACCTACGACGCTTGGGAAGGCCGTATTCTAGTCCCAATACTTATCAATTTCAACAAAGTTGAAATTGGGGCCATCCCTGTCAACCATTAAGACAAATAATGGACAAGGATAGAAGCGCATCTTATCTTTGTCAATTACACTACCTCTACCTCTCGCCTCGTTTCACGAGGCAAGCTACGGTCGGCCACCCGCGCTATAGACATGACCTCTGTCATGTCTATGAACAGCGCTCCCTTCAAGCCCTCCGCTACCAAGTCCGGTATCGTAGAAGATCTTCTTTAGATCTTCACGATACCGTACTTTTTCATTGAGAAAAAGTGCGGCCGGAGGGACTTGGCGCCTCCGCTTCGCTACGGTCGGCCACCCGCACTGCAATCATGACATCCGTCATGTTTGCGAACAGTGCTCCCTTCAAGTCCTCCGCTACCAAGTCCAGTATCGTAGAAGATCTTCTTTAGATCTTCACGGTACCGTACTTTTTCATTGAGAAAAAGTGCGGCCGGAGGGACTTGAACCCCCAACCCTTTCGGGACAAGATCCTAAGTCTTGCGCGTCTGCCAATTTCGCCACGGCCGCAAACCTAGTAACGAAAAAAAATGCGCCCTGAAGGATTTGAACCTTCGACCCAGTGATTAAGAGTCACTTGCTCTACCAACTGAGCTAAGGGCGCAAAAAAATTTAAACCATGATGTCTATTATATTTAGATAACCACACGGTCGAACGCTTAATCATCTTCAGGAGACTTGGTGGCAACCCATGACATACGGCTTTCTCAAAACGGGCGCTATTATACGTATTTGAGTAGGAAATGCAAAAACTAAACTATGGTGCATTGACTTAAAATAAATGCATCTCTCCGAAGGCGGAAACGGCTATCCTGCCTTGCCAGCTTTGCTTGTTTACAGTTTGGTCATTTCGAAAATACCACAACCATACAAACATCCAAAATTGGATTGCGCCCTTAGGTCGGTCATGGGTGTATTTTCATGGAGATCTCCTTGATCATCCACAAAAGAGAATTGATTTATATGGTATTTGCCAGCAAAGTAATCAAGCAGATAGCTCACCGAGAAAATCCTATGGGCATTAAATTCTATTCTTTGCGGGCCAATGGGGACGGAGAAGTAGAACTTTCCACCTTTCCGCAGGATTTTGTGTAAGTTGTTTAGCCCAACAACCCATCCATCGCCATTCACAGGTTCTCCGTATCTTCCTAAACCGAAGTGTTCCAAGGCATGCAGGCATGATAACGAGTCGCAAGAGTCAACGAGTGGGTCGCTCAGAGGCGCCATTAAATCGGCTTGCACGAATCGTATGTTCGGTAGGGGGATAGATAACGAACGAACATCGAACACAACCACCGAGCGGAATGAAGCGACGTGAGCAACAAATCCATCTACCCTTGACCCGACATCAACGTGAATATTCGGATTATTTTTAAAGATTCTTCTTGCAACGAGCAAGTCCTGATGAAAGTAATGCCCTTTGGCTTCACCGCTCTCCGAAAACAAGTCCTGAAGACAGGGCGAAAGCTTCCCCATAGGGAAATCTTTCGCAGAAGAGCTCTTCTGGTTCCGTAGCATCTTTAAATCTCGGCAATAGTCAGGCCATGCCCTTACAGCATGGATTGTTTTGCAAGGGTCCATCCCAAACACCAGAAGGAAGCTATAGACTCGCCGCAGTAATCGTTTCATACATTTCGAACCTTCCCTTTGGCTGCCCACCGCTTCAAAGTTAAACTTTCCGCGCCAACCCTCTCGACTGTAATTTTGGGCTGCATCTTTCAAATAGTATATCTTCTGTTTTTCCATGAACCAGAGAAAAGAGACGCTTCCATCGACACCCTCCGGCTCATTCAGCTTCGCTCCAGCCGCAGGTCTCTTAAAAGGCGATTTGCCAAAAAACTCCGCGGGATACGAAGATTGCTTTTTTCACTCGAACCCCCATAATACTCTTATGAAAAATAAAAACTTCTTATTCATCTCTCTTATCTTTCTCCTGGCGATCTTGGGCCTCGTCCTCTGGATCCTTCCCCGTCTCCCCGAATTGGAACGGGATCTTGTGGAACGTCTGGCGAACCGTTCCTCCAAAGAATATTTCGCCGATTCCTTGAAGATCAAAAAAGTTTCACTAGACCATCATTTCAAGATCCATCTCACGGGCATCACCGGAAAACTGAAGACCCGCCAGGGACCCGTGCCTCTGGAGATAAAGTCTCTGGAGTCCCAAGACGCTCTCTTTCTTTTTCTTATTCAGAAACCCGTCCGCTTCCTCTTTGAAGGGATCCGTCCTCAAATCTCTTCGCGTAACGGGCTCTCGGGGAGCTTCCTGATCCAAACGGGGTCCGCTCCTCGGTTTGAATTGACCGCAGATCTCGGGAAGACGGGCCTGGAGGACTGGCAATGGCTTGATCCTGAGAACCTCGGCGGCGCGACCGGAGCCATGACAGGCAATCTTACCTTTCGCCAGGCCGTCGGCCAGGAGCCTGCCTTCAACCTTAATATTGAAGCTCCCCAACCCGGCGGCAGTCTCCAGGCACGGTTCTTTGATATCTTCGTGCCCTATCTTCCGGCCTCGCCCATGAAGGAAAAAGTTGAAAAAGTTTCCAAGAGCCAGGCATTAGTCCGGTATGACCGGGCCGCTTTAAAGATAAGTCTTTCCCAAAGCGACAGCCTGAAAATTCTCCTCCAGATCTTCATTCCGGCGTATAATCTAAAACTAACGCTCAACGCAACTGTGCGGGCCGATCAAAAAGACGCTTTCTCCCAAATCGCACGGCTCATGGGCCTCATTGAGGTGAAATAATATGAAGACTTTCACGAACACCATCATGATTTTTTTAGCGGCGATCGCGATCACCGGGTGCACGGTCAAGGCCGTAGGAGATCCCAACCGTCCTATCACGATCAACGCCAATGTTGTGGTGGATATCCGGGGCCTGAAACAGACCGCCACGAACATCGAAGACATGGTCGCCCAAGGAGCCAAAAAATGAAAAACTTTATGCGGTTAAATATGAAGGAGAATTTCGCCATGAAAAGAATCTACGTATTAGGACTTGCCGTTAGCCTTGCCATCCTGACCTCAACGTCGGTCTGCTTCGCCGCAAATTATGATTACAAGACCATGACTCCGGACATCGAACAAGCGCTAAAAAACCGCCAGGCGCGGTACCAACAGCTTCAGAGCCTCAAGCAGGAAGGCGTGATCGGAGAGAACAACAAAGGCTATGTGACCGATCTGAAAAATAATGCTGCGTCAGCATCCCTCGCTGCCGCCGAGAACCAGGACCGCCGGGTCCTTTATGAAGCGCTCGCGTCACAGAACAATCTGGGCGGCTCCGGACTCCTCGAAGTCCAGAGAGCTTTCGCCGAGGTCCAGCGAGACAAAGCCACTGCCGGAGACATGATCCAATCTTCCGACGGGAATTGGAAAAAGAAGTAATCTTCTCAGACTACAGACTTGAGACCAGAGACCACTGACGAAAACACTTATAATATTCTTCTTCTGTCTCTAGTCCCGGGTCTCGGGTCTTTTTTTAGCGGGGGGTCTTATAAATCTCCCGCACTCCCCTAGTGACTTCCTGATATTCCACGGGATCGGTGATCAAGGATCGGTCGCCCAACTGCAATTTCTGGAATTCCTTCTTGAGGGCCTGGACACGTTCCTCTGTAATCGGGCGGGACTGGTAATAATCATAAAAGTAAGGCGTCATTTTTTCCCCGGCTTTCAAAAAATGCTCCTGCACATCCATCAAAGCCTGCGGATCGTACCCGACGTTCATTAAATACTTCATGGCAACAGCATCACTCCCCAAAAGGCGTTCTCCGGAAGTCTTGAACGTACTTTCGTTGTAGGCCTGTAAAAGCACCAACCCCAAACTTGCCAAAGAGCCTAGCGGCCCGAACATGGGCCCGACCTGCGAACCGATCTGGGCCGCCGTGTTGATCGCATCATCGCTTTTTGTGAAACGCTTATCCGCATATTGTTGTTCCGCGATCTCATGCGCAAGCACCGCGGCGAGCTCTGCCTCGTTTTGAAGGAAATTCAGCATCCCGGTCGTCACATAGATATAACCCCCCGGCGCAGAGGTGGCATAGATCTTTTCGCTGTAAAGGATCGTGAACCGGTATTGGAGGTCGTGACGTTCGGCTTGGGCGGCCAACGACTGTCCGAGTTCATCCACATACCGCACAACTTTGGGATCCGTGTAGGGATAAAAGGACGCAAGGATCTCACGATGGATCTTGGCACCGACCTCTTGCTCGCTGGTGGAGGAACTTTGTTGAGCGATCGCCTCCGTGTCCAGGCCTCTTTTCTCCGCCGTCGCACAACCATTCAAGAGGATTATGCCGCTAAGAAGCAGCGACCCAAGCATCGAAAGTCTCTTCAAGCCAAAATCCCTCTTGAACTTAGATGAAGTTTCGGGATACGATGCGCCTTCTTCATAAGCGCGCTCACACCCCAGGTGTTGGCGCAAACAAGCTTTTATCAAAAGAAAAATTAATGCGGTTTACGTTCAACGTAGACGGCTCACTAAAAGCCGCCACGGTGACGCGGTTTATTGGAAATCAATGCGCCCATAGCTCAACTGGATAGAGCATCAGCCTTCGGAGCTGAGGGTTGCAGGTTCGACCCCTGCTGGGCGCACTTTTAAAAGGGACAGTCCCCTTTATAGCGTCCAAGGGACTGTCCCTCTTTTCTTTTAAACACCAGGGCCAGCGCTCCAAGATCGCCCACACACCCTTTAAGCTGTGACCGGACGATCCTTACCGTGCGAAACGCCTCGGGCCACGCGTGCTGTCTTGCGCTTTTCACCATCGTGGTCCAAAAAATTTTATGTGCGGACTTCAGAACGCCGCCCCCGATCACGATCTTTTCAGGATTCAGGATGTTCAAAAGGTTTGCGAGACCGATCCCAAGATAGTAACCGGCCTGTTGGTAACTCTCGATCGCAATTTTATCCCCTTCCCGCGCGGCCATCCCGACCTCTTTGGCGCCGGCGACCTTTTTCTTTTTGGCTTTTCTATAATATCCGGCGATCGCGGTGCCGGAAGCATACGCTTCGAGGCATCCGTGCTTGCCGCACTTGCAACGCGCCCCGTCGGGAACGATACTCACGTGACCGATCTCGCCCGCCACAAAGCCGGAACCTTCATAAAGCTGGCCGTTGATAACGATCCCGCCTCCGATCCCAGTACTGACTGTAATATAAATAAAATTGCGCGTATTTTTTCCGGCACCAAAGCAACTTTCTCCCAACGCCGCGGCGTTCGCATCATTGGCAAGTAAAACAGGAAGTCCCGTAGCCTTTTGTAAAATTTTCCCAAGGGGCATCCCCGTCCATCCCGGAAGGTTCGGAGAACGCGGCAGTACGCCCGCGCGTGAATTCACAGCCCCCGGACAACCGACACCGATCCCGAGGATATTTTTTTTAGGAACAGACGATTCCCGGATAAGCGTTTTAAGGTGAGCTGCAAGATTTTGAATGCAGGATTTTGTTCTGGAACCGGTCAGGGTGGGGATTTCACGCCGCGCAAGGATCTTCCCTTTTGCAGTCCCGAGCACGATGGAGACCTTAGTTCCGCCGATGTCTATGCCAATCGCGTATTGAGTCAAGGAGGGTTTCCATCTTTTTTGATTAAAAAAGATGGGCAGGGAGGGAATTGAACCCCCGACACAGGGATTTTCAGTCCCTTGCTCTACCGACTGAGCTACCTGCCCACGAGAATGCGGATATGTTAGGATGGCTTGAAAACTTTGTCGAGCTGTTTGTCGGCGGAGTGAATTATAAAGAAGCTTCCTGGAATGTCAAAAGCTTTCAACGCAAAAACCGATCATCCTTTCAACGATACGCCTGCCTGCGATGCTCCATGGTGATCACTTCCACGATCAGCTGCCGGTTCACGATGCGGTAGATGACCCTAAAGGAAAACGTCTTGGCGGACCGAAGTCCCACAAGAGGGCCTGAGAGCGGTTTGAACTGGAAGGGATCTTCCTTGAGTTTTTCGATGATCCGGTTAATTCCCCGTTTGAGCTTTGCGTCCCGGATCGATTCGTAATCTTTGCGTGCTGTCGGAGTGAAAAATACTCTGTAGGCCATGCGGCCGGACCTTTCCATGGATTTTAAACGTTTTCTTTGATCGAATCAAAATCGACAAGCTGACCTTTTTTTGCTTCTTGGAGACCAGCCTGAATCTTTTGAACCAGTGTCTGGTCCCTAAGGATCTCTATCGTTTCCATCAATCCCGCATATTCCACCATCGAGATCACAACCACTTCCTTTCTACCATGCACCGAGATCATAAAGGGTTCCGTGGTTTCCGCGGTTTCTTTCACGAGCTTGCTCAACCGGTCCTTTGCCTCCGACAAACTAATGGTCGTCATCATTCCCCCCCCCCCTAGCCTGATATCTTGCCTATTATAGCCAGAATATCGGCTAACTCTAATATACCTGATGACTGACTGAAGTGCAAGATGCATAATAACTCAATATTCATAATAGTCAATACTTCTTTGATTTAAGTTAAATAAATCCCCCGGAAGGGTAGCTGCCAAGGACGCGCCTCGCCTTCCGCATAACTTCGCACTAATGTGCGGAGTGATAGGGCTGGTGATGGAGGATGGTGAGTGCGCGATAGATCTGTTCCGTGGCCACCACGGCGGCGAGCTCGTGCGGCAAGGTCATGGGACCAAAACTCCAGCGAAAAGCAGGCTTCACTGCATCCAAGGCTTCGTCCGTAAATCCATCCGGCCCACCGATCACGATCTCAAGAACCTGCGCGCCAGAATTCATGCATTTTTGAAGTTCGCGGGCCAACGCCTCGGAATCGACCGCCCTGCTTTTCTTTGTCCTTTCACACACCCAAATGCAGGACTTCATCTTTGAAGGATACGCGCCGGCCTCGCAAGGCAAGAAATGCCCGATCCTTTCCGTATATTCACGGACCAGGGAAAACGCCGCGGGAGATTTGAAAGCTTTGACCGGAGCTTGCCCGGGCTTGAGCCACGCTAAAGAAAAACGGATACGCATCGATTAGAAGATTCCTTTCTTTGTCTAAGTCATCGGGGGGAAATTTCGGGTATTCGCCAGGGACGGCTCTCTTTCGGGAGAACCGTCCCTACCCGTTGCTTAGTATCGCCTTTTTGCCCGTCTCTTCAATAATTTTTCTTCTCAGCACATCGGAAATGCTATTACAATGCCGCATGGCCTCAAAACAAATCCCTGAAATCGACCACATCTATCTGGATAAGAATGCCGTGAGGACGCCTCTGGCCAAACGCATCCTGCGAACCCTCCGGGGTATCCCGGTCACGATCGTGACAAACAAAAACGCCTTTCTCCGGCAGATCGAAAAAACACCTCTCACCGCCGGCAAGAAAAAACTCTGGCTCACGAATTTTAAGGGAGCCTTTCTCAAACCGTGCCCCGCCACGGGAACGGATTATCTTTGTTGCCGGTACAGGAACCTCAACGCTCAGACCCACTGCCCGCTCGACTGCACCTATTGCATCCTGCAGAATTATTTGAATGTCCCGATCATCACGGTCTACGTGAATATAGAGAATATTCCTCGAGAGATCGATTCCCTGATTGCAAGCCAGCCCCGGCGTCTTTTCCGGATGGGCACCGGGGAATTAACGGACAGTCTCGCGCTCGACCGGCTGACGCGGCTTAATCAGGGCCTGATCCGCCATGCCCTCGGGAAAAAAATGATCCTTGAGATCAAGACCAAGACCGTGGCGATCGACCACTTGCCGAAGATCCCGAAAAACAATGTTCTCGTCTCCTGGTCCCTGAATCCTGACGCGTTCATCCGAACAGAGGAACACAAAGCCGCATCTCTGGAAGCACGCTTGAAAGCCGCCCAAAAAGTCCTCAAAAAAGGCTACCGCCTGGGTTTCCATTTTGATCCTTTGCTCATGCTGCCCGGGTGGAAGGCCAAGTACGCAAAACTACTTGGAAAACTGACCTCAACTATCCCGGAAAAAGAAGTACTGTGGATCAGCCTGGGCAGTCTGCGCTATCCGTCGTCACTCAAAAAGATCATCGAAGAACGGTTCCCGAAAACGAAGATTACCACTTCGGAATTCGTCAAAGGTCTCGACGGCAAGATGCGCTATTTCCGGCCCGAGCGCGTCCGGCTCTACCGGCACATTTACACGGAGATCCGGAAGCGCTGGAAGAACGTCTTCGTTTACTTCTGCATGGAAAACAAGCCCGTGTGGCAGGACGTGATGGGCTATGCCCCTGAGGGCAATGACCATTTGGATTATTTATTCCACCAAAATATCGCGAGAAGATTTCCGGATCTGAAATTGCCCGCTCCCGACCCGGCCGTTTACCACCGCGCCACCGAGTAAGACCGCGCCTCTATTTCTTCAACCGCTCGATCTCTTCGAGAGAGTGGTTCATGTGGTCCCGCTCGTCCAGCCCCACCCGGCGCACAAGATCCGCCAGAGACTTTTGTTGAGGATAATACTTAAACCACACGGAATCCACGGACGCGCTCTCAAATTCGGGGTGTTCTTGAGCGTAGAGCATATATTCGTGCTCGGCATGGGATTCAAACGCGGCGTTCATGGCAAACGACCCGATCGGGTTCAGCCAGTACATAATGCGCGTGATAAAAAAATAAACGAGCGTCATCGTCTTCGGGATCACAAAATGGCGGACCCAGCACAATTTGATCCCCTTCTGATGGCAAAGGTCCGCCCAAAGCAGCATATGCCATTGTTCGTTATCCTGGGATTCACGACCCATCCGGATATGACGGAGCGCCACCTCTACTTTTTCCGCGGGGACTTTTTTCGTACCGCTATAAAGTTTCGACAAAAGATGGTACGCACCGTTCTCCCACGCCCAGTAGGGATAACGCGCGAGGATCTCCAGCACCATCACCTTGGGCAACGACCGGGGCTTTCCATAAAGCACATCAAATTGCCAGAACATGAACTTGAGAATCAAATTCGCCGGAAGCTTCGGCGTCGCAAGCGTTCTCTCCTGCTCCGCCTTGAGATCCAGGTCTTTCCCCATCGTATATTCATAGTGTCCCACAGCAACCTCCTTGATTGTTCCCATGAAGTTCTATTCCCGAGCCTGCTCCCGGCCCTTAAAATATCGGAAGGCCTGACATCGCGCAACAGAAATCCCTCTTTCAAAAAGCTTCCCCACCGCGCTCCCCCAAGATATACTTTTCCGTGTTATGCTTCTTCTAGCGGCGTGCACTTTTAAAATCTAAGGGGGATCTTCATGGCTGACGATACCATCTACATTCTCGGGGATCAAAAGAACGAGTTCCAGGACCAACCTCCCCCGCAGTCCGCTCCCAGCGCCAAGAGCCAGGACGATGTGTTGAACATCCTGAGGAACGCCGTCAACCGCAGCGCTTCGGACGTTCATTTTCAGGTGGGAAGTCATCCTATTTTCAGGATCGATGGCGTCCTGTCGCCATTCAGTGCCGCCAAACCCGTCACCACTGCGTTCATGGCCATCTGCACGGACCTCTTTCTCAGCAAAGACCAGAAGAAGTATCTGGACGATAACCGCCAAGTAGATTGCTCCGTAACACTACCCAATTTTACGCACCGCTTCCGCATCAACTTTTTCTTTCAACGAAGTCACTTAAGCGGTGTCTTTCGCGTCAACCCTATCATCCCGCCAACGATGACACAACTCGGGCTGCCGCCCATAATGGAAAAATTGGCCGCCCTGCCCCACGGACTCGTGCTCATCACCGGCGCCACCGGCTGCGGCAAAACCACGACCCTGGCGGCGCTCGTGGACCATATGAATCATCACAGGAACGCGCACATCATTACGATGTCCGATCCGATCGAGTATATCCACAAGAACAAACGCAGCGTGATCAGCCAGCGAGAGATCGGAGACGATGCCATTTCTTTTGCAAGCGCTCTACGTGTGGCGCTTCGGGAAGACCCCAACGTGCTTGTCGTCGAAGAGATCCGGGACCTGGAAAGTATCTCCATGGCCTTGACAGCCGCGGAAACGGGTCACCTGGTCTTTGCGACACTTCACACCAACGATGCCGTTCAAGCCATCGATCGCATACTCAATGTCTTCCCGCCTCACCAACAGCCTCAAATAAGGCTCCAACTCGCCATGACACTTCAGGCGGTGATTTCCCAGGTTTTGTTGAAGAAAAAAGGAGGCCCCGGACGCATCGCGGTCTTTGAAACCATGCCGGTCACGACTCCGATCCGCAATTTGATCCGCGATAACCAGACCTCACAGATCTATAACGTCATGTCGATGAGTCGCGCTCAAGGCATGCTCTTGCGTAACGACGCCCTGAGAGAATGTGCCCAAAAAGGTTTGATCTCGCAGGAAGACGCTGAGGCCTGCTTTCTGGATCCCGCGTTTATCCAACACGATCAAAATTGGGGACGGCCTTAAAAAGCACCCAGGACCCTCGGGACAATATCTTTAGAAAACGCTCTTCAAGCTCCAAGCGGTTCTTGAATACTTCATACCCACAAAATGCGGATGTCCTTTTCGACAGCCTCAAATTCCTTGTCACCGGTCAGAAGTTCGGCGTGATGGATCTTGGCGAGAGCCGCTGCAAAACTATCCGCATACGGAAGTTTCTGAAGAGCTTTATAGAGGGAAGCTTTCCGGGTGATCGCCTCGTCGGCAGGAACAAGCTCGATGGGGAGAGTTTCGATAAGCTTCGCGACCTGCTCGGCCTTCTCAAGACCACACCGGCGGATCAGGATATAGTAAACTTCCCCCCAATTCACGATGCTCATAAGAAGACACTCGCCACGCTCCACGGCACCCGCGAAAGCGGTTTTCACCTTCTCGAATCCTTTTCCCCGTTCAAGAAAAGTGATGAGAGCCGATGCGTCCAAAACCTTCGTCATGGCTTTTCTTCCCGATCTTTCTCCTGGCGCCGCGCCTGGAGCAGGTCCTTAAGCATCTGGCCCTTGGAAGGAACGATTCCGGCCATCTGATCAAAATAATCCTCAGTGATAGGTTGAAGAATGACCTTTCCCTCGGATTCCACGATACAAAGCCGAGTCGCCCGGGTAATGTTCAGACGTTTGCGGATCGCGGAAGGAATCACCACCTGGCCCTTAGTCGTCATAGAAGTGATCGTCATATTTCTTACCTCCAGATATAAGTATTACATATATCAAGAAGTAAGTCAACATTATGAAATTCTTACTTTACCCAATTACCGGTTCCGGAGATAGGCTTTTTGTTTCACGGGATGGCGATCTTCAAAGTAGGCGAGGTGTTTCTTGCCGGGGAATTTTCCGTTATAGGTGATAACGAGATCCGCCTGTGAAATATCCGAGGGGATATTATTGAAAACAAAAAAGACACAATCGTGCTCCCCGTTCTCCCACACAAAGGGAAGCCTCTCCTTTTCTTTCGGGAACTCGAGTTCCGGCGCGAGCCCTTTTTCCATCGCCCCGTCATAGATCCTCGATGGCTCAAAGATTCGCGCCTCCTTCCCTGCCGGGGTCCGCTCGATCAACCGGATCCGGTCGACCTGAATCCTTGCCTGAGCTTTCGAGGATGTCAGCTCAAAATTGAGACTTCCCGTCAGAACCGTTTGTGCGTCACCCTTTTTCCGTTCGCCCACGAGCATCCCGACGCCCATAAACACATCCCCGATCGAAACATTCACAAGTCCCCCGCCTTTCTCGAAAGGGTACTGGATCTCCTCCACCACGACCGGCGTCGCATCCGAAGCGATCCCCACACCTCCCTGCGCTCGGAGATAGGCATACCCTCCGAAGAATACCAAGATTCCGATCAACCCCAAACACAAGATCTTAAAATAGGCCATACTCCACCTCCGTGAGTGTTTCCAGACACAAAGATCAAGCGTCACGAGAGAAAAAGAAATCAAAGTAACGGGACGCCGTCCGGGGGGAGACGTAAGGTGGTGTTAACCTCTCCCTGTGGACGGCGTCCGGTTTACGGTTTACGCGATTTACTGATTTAGACACGCGCCAGCTTAAAAACTTTTCGAACAAAGAACAGGTAATCGGCGACTTCCTTTTCCGTGATCAATTCGCCACCGCCATAGAGGTCCTGGTTACGCTTCATCCGCATCCCGTTTCCGAAGGTCAGGATATCCGGATCTTTCAGTATCTCGCTCATCCGTTCCAGGATCTTTACATGATGCCCCGGTATACTGCGCACCTTCAAGCCTTCCCGGGCCAACAGGGCGATCCCAACCTTCATGAGCGCCTGAAAAGCATAAGTAAAACGCACTTCTGGAAAACGATCTTTTTCCGCGATCTCCAGGTCCCGACGCGCACTCGCAAAACGCTTGCGAACCTCTTCTGGCAGAAACTTCTGCTTTTGGAAAAAATCTCCACCAGCGACTGTCATAAAAGTCGAATTTTCTTTTTACCAGCAAGGGATTTGAGAAACGGATCTTTCTTGAGTTTTTCTTTATATTCCTTCGACCCCATGCTGATCAGATTGATTTCACGATCCATTTCTTTCTGGAGCCCTGTAATGGCGCTCTGAAGCGCCAACGTGTCATGCCTCCCCACCACTAGAAGATCAATATCGCTCGCAGCATCCATGGTTCCTTTGGCATAAGAACCAAAAATAAAAGCTTGCTCGACCCCTTGAACTCCGGAAACTGCTTCACGAAGCTTTTGCTCAAAACCTATTGTCTTAAGCACGATCCCCCTATATTCCTTAAAAAGCGGATACTCGCGGTTCAAGGAGTAATAGCAGGCATTTGCGCTGTCGCGACACTTGAGGATACCCTCCCCGGCAAGCGCCTTGAGCTTCCGGGACAGGTTCCCGTCATCCAGAGAAAATTTTCGGGCCATTTCATTGACATAGAGCTCCGCATCCTCATGGAGGAAAAGGTATCCCAAAACCGCCTTCGTTTCTTTCGCTCTCAAGCTGATCATATCAACCCTCCTCTGTTATAAGTTACAGTAATCACTGTAACTTATAACAGAACTATTGTCAAACGCCACTTTCGAGCCCAAACTTTTCGAGCCGCTCTTTGAGGTGGTCCTGCACCTGCGGCAAAAGACTCCCGAAATATTGATGATAAGGCCCCTGGCCCGCGAGCATATTATCCCGGGTCCAGGCAAGCATCTCCTTCTCCCAGGCCTCGTCACCCGTGATTTCCATCGTCCGCTGCACCACGGGATGAAGCATTACCCATCCGGATTCCCCAAAAGCCGCAAACACTTCCTCTTTTAGGACAAGCATCCTTTCGTAAGATTCCTTTGCCTCCCCAAACTTCCCCGCATGTTCAGCTAACATCGCCTGCTTACCTAAACGGCGGATCTCCGTGTCCTCGAGAAGCTTTTTTTCTAAAAAATTTTTCTGGGACCCATAATCAGCCCTGTAAAAATCACCGACTTTATCGGTCTGCTTCTTTTTGTTACCCTCTCCGGATTTTTACTCCTCAACCTTTCCCCCGCGCTTCTGCGCTTCGATCTTCTTGAGAAGACGCCGTTTTGTTTCTTCGTATTTCATTCGTCCAGGTAAGGTCAAATTCCTCCTCAGAAGCCAGTCGGTCTCCTCCATAGCCAAATAGTAATCACCGTTTTTCTCGTAAAATCTCAACAATGATCCCCTCGCGACCACTTCTGTGTCGTCGTTTTTCGCCATACGAAGAGCTTTTTTATAACAATCAAGCGCCTCCTGCTTTTTTCCGCTCAAAGCTAATTGGTCGCCCTCATTTAATAAAGAGTAATATTTTACTAAAAGGCTTTCCGTTGTCTCAGTGGACGCTGACACAGCAAAGCCTTCTACAGCAAAAAAAAGAATAAGAAATACGATTGAACTCTTACTATATATTTCCTTCATCCTTCTAACCTCGATTCGAATAGAATGGGATCTATTGAATAAACTTTTCTTGTATCATCGTAGCTAACACCCATCCTTCCGCCATTAAGAAGATCGAAAAGCTGAACGACATTCGATGATGCAAGGCTTAGCTCTCTCATAAATAAGCTCGTTTTTCGGGCGATCTCACGCTCTTCGGCGCTGCCGTACTCAAAAGAGGAATCATAGCTGAAATCGTCGTGCCCGGCACCCAGGATTTCGATATTGCACTGATTGGGAAGCGCCGTGACATTCCCATTTTCGTCCACGATCTTAAAATCGCGCTGATCCAGAAGGGGCACTGCAAGACCGGGCTTCACACCACGCACGCGAACAAGCGTCTCAAGATAAGGATCATCGATAATCGCGTCTCCCACATACGGTCCCTCATAAACGACAAGCGTCTTGATCCGGGAACGATAGTCGTCCGGCATATGCTCCAACGCTTCGATCATAGGCTGAAAATTCCCCGAATGCGAAAAATGGGTGAACTTCATATTGGGATCAAGGCCAAATTCCCGCTGGTTCAATTCGATAAGATCAACATAACTCTTCAATTCCCTTTCGATCTCATCGCGCATAAAATTGCACCCGAACCAGGTATCGGCCATCCACCGGAACACATTCCCAACGAGCGAGGTCTCTTCATAGAGCGTCACGGGAAGTGAACTCGTTGTAAGTATATTCCCATGCCGGTCACGGGCGATGTTCCCGTCCGAATCAAAAAGCACGATGCCCGGAGTGCCCTTTTCCGCCTGGTCTGACTTAAGATCATTGATGAACTCCATGATGAGACCAGGGACAGCGTCGGGTGATTGATGCGTATTCCAGAATCCATTGCCGAATATAAACGCTACCAGCTGAGCTACGGATTCGGAGGAAAGATTCGTATTAAAATTATAAAAGAGCGGGTTCAGGTCCTGGAGGTCCGGTGCGATCGAAAAATCAAACGTGAATCGACCGTCTGCCGTCAGATAATGAGAAATCCCAAGATTATAATTGGTGAACTCAATAGCTCCGGAGGCATTGAACGATAGACGTCCGTATGTTTCCCCCGTCCAATCCCGGAACGAGATCTCCCGAACCAGGCCCTTGGGATCGAGAAGATCCCGGCGAGTCGTTCCATCAGGCATCCGTTCCTCGACAATCACTTGGATGATCCTTCCCTCCTCATCAACATCCCAACGGATGAGGCGCGGCTTACGACCGTTGGAGTATTCCTCATAAATAGCGCGGATCTCAAGCCGTGTCCCTCTGGGGACATAAATAAAATTAATCGTCTTACCGTTCTTCGCCAGCTTCAGCAGCTTCGCGGACTCGCCCGCATAGATGATATCATCGGCAGAAGGCATTCCCCGCTCGATCCACTGGCTCAAACTCTCCCCGGCGCCCGTAAACTCCTGCAACGCTTCCCGCGTAAACAGAGCGATCGCATACTGCTCGAGGCCTTCCGAAAAACCAAGATCTCGGATCGAGCCAAAAAGCTGCGCCAACATGGCCGGATCCAAAGAATGATAAATCGATTCGTCTACGGATTTGATAAGACTGTCGACAACGCTAAACCGCGTTGGCGAGGCTATGAAATCTCCGAAAAGGCCCGCGACGACCCGGCTGGAAAAAGAACCGAGAAGCGAATCATCAAGGCCCCACCGAGCCATCAAAAACTCCGCGCTTACAGAGAGAACACCCCCCAAAGTTTCTCGGCTCAAAACAGCCTCTTTGATGAAGCCGAAGATCCCGGACGGATTAAAATCGATGGAACCGTTCCCCAGGAAAGCACCGGCAATATTTTCGGTGATGGCGGCGATCGGGGATCCTAATAATCGCATCAACCGGGGATCGAAGCCCATGGATCGGCTGACGAGTTCGAGACCGCCCAAGGTGAGTTGGGAAGCCATATGGGGAGCGATCTGGAGAAGACCGGCTTTGAGTGTAAGACTTGGATCAAAAAAAGCGGTTAAGCTCTGCGTGGCAACCAGAGAAAGGAGATTCGCGAACGGCGGGGCAAGGCCTCTTCTGAGCGCGATTTCGGAAACGCCCTGCATCGCAAGATGTTGAAGCCCTGCGTGCATAAAACTCGATGTGGCACTGCCAAGCCCTAAAAATCCACCTCCCACAAAAGCTCCGGCAAGCTGCGTAAGCCTCGAATCCAGGCCCAATCCCTCAAGCCCTTTGGAAACACCGATCGTCAGCCCTGCCGCAACAAGCTGACGGGCCACATTCTGCGCAAAACTGAATGCATAGCCGGTCGTCACACCCTCCTTGATAATGGCCTGGGCAGGCGCTAACAAAAAATCCTTCACTTTGATAAGCCCGGACCCGATCGCATTCAATCCGCCTGAAAAACATTCCTTCAGAAAAACAAAGCCATTCTGAAAAAACCGGCCGACATAGGTCACGGAGTCCCAGAGCATCTTGCTGATATATAGAAAGCCCTGCTTGATCGTCTCAAAAACAGATTGTTGAGCAATACTCGAAAAAACCGCCTGCATCCCTTGAACGATAAACCCGCCGAGTCCGGCCACGATCCCGAGGATCCCCGCCACAAGCGCCGCATAGCCAAGGATTTTTCCGAATGCCGGGCTAAAGATCGAAACCACCCCACTTGCGGCGGTCAACACAAGCGAAGCCACGAAAAAAAAGATGAACCAAAAAGCCCCTCGGATCTCCATAGCCTCCTGGTCCGAAAGTGCTTTCTCGAGAATTGCCTGCTCTTCGGAAACCAGCAAAGGCCCGGCATTGTCTTCTGAAACCCAGACCTTGAGGAATTGTTCTTTCGTGATCGTCACCGATTCACCGTCCGTGCCCTTGCCTGCCTCCCGGTAAGTCACCTCGGCATCCGTCACTTTTTCAAGCATCACAAAATGATCTTCCCCGATATGCGCGATCATTCTCAAAGTGCAGGCACCGGCGGAAGACCCGCAAGCGGATCGATACATCGATCGAAGATCCTCGAAAGTGTATTTCCCCGCAGAGAAATTCCGGGCGTGGATCGCCGCCGTCCGGTCCAAGGCGAACAGGGAGATCAAAAGATCGCCTTCGGAGAATTTATGGATCACGCCCGTCAGAATATCGATCAAGATCGCTTCTTTCGCGATCACGTCCATCGACACGTTCACGCCCTTCGAGGCCAACATCGCCTGGAGCGAAAGAAACGCTGACTGGCCAAAGTGAAGATCTCGGCTCCGCAACCATCCGAGGATCTTTTCCGTATCTTGTCGGGTGAGACTGACCGCTTCGGAAGGATCGAGTTTCAAATTTTGCAATAATTGCGCCCGAACCTCCAGAGACGCTGTCAGATATTCTTCCAGAAAGCTTTGGACCGCCCCGAGAATGGCCGCTTTTTGAGCCTCGCGCGTCGCCTTTTCCGAAGAATTTTGAAGTTCACTCCTGAGCGTCTCCGTATCAAGCCGGCCCGCCGTCTTTGAACGGTTCACCCATTCATCGAATTCCTGCCGGGAGGCATCACGGCCGAGGATCCTTCTGAAAAAGTCCGTGATAATCGGTTCTATCTCCTGACGCAGAACATCCAGAAGGAACTCCTGTTTTTTTTGTTCCAGCTCCTGCCTTTTTTCGGCAGTCGCCTGTTCGATCTCCGATTTTTTGGATGCGACCGCGCCCGGGATCTCGGCCAACTGCATTTCACCGACCGCTATAAGTTCGGATCGCTGACCTGCCAAACGATTGATCGCATCCTGGATGCCCGGGACTTCGAACGTTTCTTCATGGCAGGATTTCCAAAAAACAAAACTACGGCATGTTTTTACATTCCGGAAACGCTGCGCTTGCAAGACTGCGATCTGAGTTGAGATCTGCCGCGCCCCGGCCTCCACGCTTTCTTTGATCTGCAAACGCGCGGCTTCATCCTGCCCGGCCAGACGATAATATGCGTCAAATTTCGCCTGCTCGATCTGCTGCTGAAACCTTTGGGATTCGGCTTCAAAATCACTGCGAGCTTTCACAAGCGTGATCTTCTTCAAGACTGCCTCGTTAGAATCCTGGCATCCTCCCACCGGGCATTCATATTCATGGACCGCCACAAGATCGCCGACCGTGTTATAAGTCTCCCGGATCTTTCCGAACTCATAATAGGCTTTCATGCCATCGATACGGCTCGTATAAATGATCTGCCCTTGAGCATCGTAAACCGTGGTGCTTTGCGTATCCTGAGACACCTTAAGTTTTTGGTAGCGCTCCAAAAATGGGCTGTAGGCCTCCGGGACCGCCAACGGGATATTCAATAACATCGGGGTATTTAAAAACAGAGGTTTTGTTTCCCCCGAGACAACAACCGTCTCGCTCCTTTCCTCTACAGTCGAAAAGAAACCCACCCCTGTCTTCTCGCGACCTTGGCCCATACCAAGCCCTTGGGCACCGAAAAAAGTCCATGGGCTGTTCGAGACCGACGCCTGACGGATCTGCGCGGCACCCAACCCTTCCAAAAGCGTCAAGATTTCGTTACCGGCTTGTGAAAAGGAGCCGTCGGAAACCGCCATCGCGACCGCTTCGCCGGGTTTGATCCCTAAAAGAAAATTCTTGATCCTTGCGCGATCTCCGGACGATCCAAAACTTCCGGCGCAAAGATCCCACTGGTTCATCCCCGCCTTATAGACAGCAAACAAAAACCCGTTCCCCTCATGTTGGGCAATCTCTTGACCGCTCTCATCAAAAAGTTTCTGCGTTGTATCCGAAACAAGTTTCACTTCTTTTGGGAATGGAACTCCGTTGAACGCGATTTGGGACCGCTCGAAATGCGTATAGCCCGTCACGAGGCCAAGCGCATCCAAGACATACGAAAAAGTGTGCGTAACCCCGCTCGCGGATTCCGTCTTTGTGAGACGACCTGCGGTGTCATAGCTAAAAAACCATTCGCCGATCTTCAGTCGGATGCCGGTCCATCGATCCATCTCGTCTTGTAAAAGCTCGTAAGTTTCCGCTTCAGGAAGAGCAATGGTGAAAAGCTGTCCATCCGGAAAACGCCCCCGGACCGGCACAGAGCGCTCGATCTCCAGGATCAATCCGTCCGGAAACTGGATCTGCCCACTCAGGATATTCTGGTCGGAATCGAACGAAAGATTGACTCCATGCCCCCCGCCGGCAAGGGTCACCTCGCCGGTCCCATCCCTTTTGAAATCAAAAAGAACCTGCGACCCGTCCTGAGCCTCATACCCGATCAGATTCACCGCGCGCAATCCTGTCGCAGAGAAAAGTCTGGCAGGAAGGTCCTCTTCCGAAAAGCTCGCCTCCGGACCAGGCGCTTGTGTGTAGTCGGAATATTCATACAAGAAACCGTCCTTCGTAAGATGCTTGATCAAGTCCCCATTTGAATCATAGAACCATGTCGTTCCTCGCTCATCCGTCACTTGTGTTCCGTCCCCAACAAAAGCATATTGCGTGCTGTTGAGGGCACGGCTGTTATAGGTCATTTGAGCGCCGATCAATTTCCCGTTCTCGTAGCTATAGCGCGTCTGAAGTTGATCCGGATCGGTCGCCGAAAGAAGTTTCCCGTCCTTGAACCGGCGTTCTTCTCCGCTTAGCCCATCCTTAAAAACGGTGATCTCTTGGCCGTCTGCATCAAATTCATAAAATAAAAGATATTCGCGACCATCCGTCTGGATGATCTTTTGGAGGGCGCCATAGTGATAGTTGATCGTCCCCCCCGTAGACGTTTCACCAGGCGCCCCGATCGTTCCCTGCGACGAGTTGCCCGACACGGCATACTCGTGAACGGTTCCATCCGGCAAGGTCATGCGACTGACATTTTGTCCCCGAAGCTCCACCTGCGTTCCGTCGAGACGTTTAAAATTAACAAGCTCACCGTCCCCCTCAAGGACATTTTGATAGTTCAAAACGGTGGGAATATCCAACAGCTCGGCCAGCGGCGGATAAACAACCGGAGTTTTTGAAGCAATGGCGGCCCCGACAGAAGTCAGCTGCATGAATTCGATCCGGAGACTCTTGAGTTTGCTAGCGAGAATCCCGGCAGGGCCTTCCCACAGAGGGTGATCCATTTTTTTTAAAGCCAGGTAGGAAATATCCTTGATATAAAAAGCACCTGTTTTCCCCACTCCCGAAGACTGGCGAAAAACTTCGATCGTTACTTCCGCCTCCACCCCGGCCTTGTAAACCAATGGAAAATCGAATGTCTGGTAATCACTTCGGGTAGCGTCCACCTGAAAAGAATAAAGGGTAGACTGCTCGGAGGTCTTGAGTGTTAGTTGCAAAGTCTGGTTCCAATCCATCGAGGGATCTTTTTTGATCGTAAGAGTTAAAAAATCATAGTTTTCAATATTGACGGGAGTTGCGACATGCCGTGCAGACATTCCCAAAACGGGGCCGTTCAGATCCTGATAGTTGAATTGATAGCGCGCCAATGCGCCATCCCCAAAATCCCCCTCCACGGCCTGGGTAAGCTCACCGGGAGGAAGAGTTCCGGCACTAAAACCGACCACCGCATCCGCTCTTTCGAGCACATTGACAGGCGGTTCTTCCAAAATATGTGTTTTTTCGATCACGCGATCCGGCCGCTGCAGATACTCCGAAAGCTTCATGTATCGAGAGACGGTCTTCGAAGTCCCTGTTTGAGGATCCGGGACGGTTTCGAAAAAGCGAGCAAACGCGTTCGTGACCCTGCCCCCGGTAGGATCCAGATAATACGAGAAATAGGTGATCCCGTTCTGCGGGGTTTCAATGGCCTCTATGAGATCCTTAGAATAAAAGACTTTTACGCCGCCTCCGACATCGGTCCCTTGCGATCCTGTCTGATCAATATCAAACCCGCCCCCTCCGACAAGCGCCACATGGGCCTTCGCGAGGTTCCCGTCATCGGCAAAAACAATGTCCGTCAGAGTGGCTGTGTCGGTTTGAATGGCATGGATTTGGCCTTGCTCAAAATCAACAACATAGCCGTCCTCCACAAGAGTTGTGAGTTGACCGCTCGCATCAAAGATCTTTTTACAGTCATTATCCTGGACGACAAAAGAACGGATCTCGCCCCGAAAACTCTGGTCGTAATAGAACCGTCCCGTTTCTAGTTTTCCGCGGGCCAGATCGATCACGAATGTCGCAAGCCCATTTTCAAAAAGGACCGTCCGACCGTTCCGGAACACCCATTTCACGAGTTGTCCCTTTTGAAAATACTGGATCCCCCCGTCCGCCCGTCTGAGGACTCCCTGCACCAGCTTTCCATCCGAATCGACCGTAAAATTCTCGAGAGTCTCCTTCTGCGCATAACCGCTTTCATAGCTGGCCTGATCGATAATCTTCTGCTGGATCAACGCACGGATCTCGGTTTCCGTCCTCCCGAGCAAAAGCTCCCATTGAATTTCATTTGAAGTTCTGACTTTCAAAGCTGAAAGTGGCCCCAGGAACAGATCGCCCGCGATAGGATTGCCGTCAAGGGGCTGGATCGAGATGGCCAGCTGGCTCATGGCGCCGGCAGGTTTCGGGATCGGAATGGAAATATACTGCCAGTCATAGGACAACGCACCCGTCAGGAAAACCTCGCCCATTCCCTTGAATTCGAATTTCAACCGAACATTTTCGGGCGTCCCGGGCGACAGCTTGACCGGGACAGAAAGAAAATCATATCCGGAAAGATCGAATCCCGGGTAATTCGCCCAGATTCCCACGGGCTTCCCTGCCGACCGAAAATCAAAACTCAGATGCCTTACCTCCCCAAGACTGAGATCCATGGCGAGCATGCTCATCAAATGCCCCGACCCCGGCGTATAGAAAACTCCCTGGGACGAAGCTCGGTTTAAAATATCGCGTTGCAACCCGCCCAAAAGCGCGGTCGCGGAACCCGCGTGTTTTGGAGAAAGGCAATATTCCTGCAAATTGATCCTCCGGAGATTCTCTCCTTCCCCAAACTCGATCTCAACGTGATGGAATTTTCCACTCGGGGTCAAATAATTGAACACGCGCCCTGCTCCCCATTCCGGATCCACCAGCACAGGGACAAAAGCCTGTTGCTTGATGAGCCCCGCAGAAAGTCCATCCGGCATGGCACTCGACCCGTCATAAAGCGGGGTCACAGTCTCGCCAAAATCAGGAGGCGGCAAGTTCGTTCGAATCGCAGGATTTAATTTGAAACTCAATCCTTGATAAAGGGCATCAAAAGAGGATCGGACACCTGTCCGTCCCAGATATTTTTGAAAATAATTCCGGCTTGTATTCAGAAGGGAAAGAATAAAAGACGCCTGATCCACACCGTAATACTGGTCGGAATAGACGGGGACCGTACTCATCACGGTTTCTCCGGTCTGGGGATCCTCCCGGGAAACTTTCCGGAGCTGGATCGCATCAACAAAACCCGCGCCGGTCCGCATCTCCGGAAAATGAGACTCCATGTTTTTCAAAAATTGGAGTGTATAATGCGGCGCCAACGGAAAAGCGGCCGCGGTCCCATAAACAGACCCAGTATCCGTCCTTAAGAGATCGTCCGTTTCTGCAGCTCCGGGCAATCCTATCTTCCCCTGATAACCCTGCAACGGCACATCGCCGGCCGAAAGAAGACCCGGGATCCCCTGCGTGTTGACATATTCCGCTTGAGCGTAGAGAAAATTCCTCAGAGCGACTTCAAATTCCGGATATTGTGTTTCGTCCGCATGGATAAGCGGCCAGAACATCTGAAAGGCACCTCCGTCATAGGGCGTCGCCACATCGATCGTATCCCCGCTTTGAGTCTTAAAGGGACGGATCGCTATGTCCAGGTTCTTTAACGCGTCCTGGTATTGCGGATATTTTGCCGCAAGCCAGATCATTCCAGTCCTGAATTCGTTAAAAACACGGTCAATGTAATAATTATTGATGAAATTCCATTGCCTTGTCCCCGCATCGAGGCCATACGCCCCGTGAAAACGTTTTTTACCAGGATCATAAAAAGCTGCATAGCCGGGTTCCTGCGCAGACAAGATCTCTTTGGCGCGATCAATGATCGCGTCCCGGTCGGCCGAAAGATCCGGGTCCAGGTCCATCGTCTCCAGAGCACCGATGACGCTGGCCAGACTCACGGCGAGATTTAAAGCATCCCCAAAGCCATACTGGTTAAAACAATTCTCGTAGCGATAGACCGTTCGGGTTTGACCGGTCGGAATTCCAAAATCATCCAGTACGGGTTCTTGCTGTTCCGCGATCCCGAAAAAAGCAACCATCCCATTCCAACCGACCTGCCGCTGAACCTCACGGTAGGTATCGAGCAGCTTCTCGAGTTTTTCGAAAGCCTGCTGGCGGGACATTTTTTCCGTTCTATGATCTCCCGCCGCGATCGACGCAAGGATCTCTGCCCAAAACCCCACAAGCGTCGACTGACTGTAATCGGACTGCCGATCACTTGCTCCGGTGTAATGATCCACCGGAAGCCCTGTCCCGGCATGAAGCCCCTTTCCATCCACAAAATAATCCCATTGCGTGTCGATCAATTGATCCCGGTAAGTGATTTCAGTTCCGGTCAAAGGTTCCGCGGGAATGGCGGACTGAAGCTGAACCGCCGGAAGAGTCTCCTCCCCAAACTCCACCATTTGACCTGTCGCCGTCACCTGCTTCACGATCTCGCCCTCTTCAATGAAAGATTGGGTCCCATCCCTGAAAAGGATCTGTCCGGAAAAAATCGTTCCGTTCGAGTCAACGGTCAACGCGCGAAGCTGCGCTTCATTAAGATCAATCTGCGGAATAAAGAATTTCCCCGCTTCAAACTCCGGAAGGTCTGTGGGTTCTATCTGAGCAGAGGCCTCATAGCTATATCGGAACGGTACCCCACGATTAAATTCCATATAACTTCCGTCCGGCCAAGAAATATTATTGATTTCGGTCAAACGCTCCGTCATCCCCTGCTGATTTTTATATTCGTAAACATAGTAGGTTCGCCCGTCATCGGTACGAATGATATTGGGGCTTACACTTAAAAAGCTGGTAACACTGCCCTGGGCATCTTCACAATAAATGATCCTGGATCCCCAATAAACTTCCTTGAAACCATCCGCTTTGATCCTCGTAAAACCCGTAAGCCGGTTCCCGTCCCAAGTAAGCTTCTCTAAAAAACTCCCGTCGTTTAAAGAAATCTCCTGAAGCGTGGAACCCGTGATCTGGAAAAGAGTGCCGTCGCTCAGACGGATCGCGATTAATCGTCCCGTCGCATCGTAGGCCTGCTCGATCCCCTCGCCGCCCCAGGTCATGGAAAGGAGATCCCGGTCTTCGGAGATCTGGCTTTGAACGGACAAAAGCTCCCCGGACGCATTTGTAAAAGACGTGGGCAGACCGTTTTGAAGTTCCAGGATTTCTCCATTCCCCGAAAAAACTTTACGGATCGTGCCTGTCGGATCATAGTCGAGGATGCCACAAATGTCCTCTTCAAGAGTTTCTCGGACCGAAGGAAAACGCGCGAGATCGCCCAAAATATCCTGGATTGAAGAGGAAGTACTGGTCCCCGCACGTGTCACAGAAACTAATTCGGACCGGTAGCCGGAAAGCTGCGTTCCTTCGGTGAGGATGGAAATTTCATAATTAAAAACATTCCCCGCGGCATCAACGAAGCTTTTCAAAAAACCATCCTGATAAAGAATGGACGCGCCATCCGTTTTTTGGACCCAAACAGGCCTTCCTTTTTCGTCATAAAGGCTGGCCCCTCCTTCCTCAGAGCTCAGGATCGAAATAACTTTTCCTGTCCCGTCGAGCCGATAGCTAAATCGGAACTTTTTGGAATCTTCCTCCATCACATACGCCACGGTGCCGTCATCGTTATAAACCGTCTTTTCGCCTTGAGGGCTCATCCGATAAACAGATTTCCCGTTCTCATAAAGTAGTTTGTCGCCGTTAGAGAAAAGAAGAACACCCCCAGTAAGATTTTTTTCAGCATCGAACTCAGGAGCAAAAAGCGTGTATTCGCTGGGTTTTTCGATAGCCAGAAGCCGGTCGCTCCGATATTTAAGGATCAATCCATTCGCCGCTGTTAACGATACAATATCCTGCAGGAGTTTCGGGACCGCGGGCATGAGGGAAAGCGTATTTTCCGGCTGGCTCCAAGTAACAACATGCTCGCCAAAAGCCGGCAGCGCCCCAGAGGAAGCACACACCATAAGCCGGTTCTCTCCTGGCTGAAGTTTCCAGAATTCCTCCTGCTCAATACCGTTCACGGTATAACGAAGCGTATACGGTGAATGGTCGGTCACAGACGCTGATAAGAACTGGATCGTAGGCCGAACCGGAGCTACCACAAACCGGATCGTATCCGAAAAAGAGCCTACGTTCCCTGCAGCGTCGAGCAACTGGCATAAAACTTCTTTGTCCCCCTCCCCTTCGGGGAGCATCACCACCTTCATCGGGCTAAAACTTTCCCACGGAGTCCAGTTCGTACCGTCATCCACAGAAATCCGAATATCCGTCAGAGGGGCAACGTCCTCCGCCTGGACATGGAGTACTGCAACGCGGGAGACGGTCTCTTGATCACCGTCATTGATTCTAAGCATGCCGCGAGGCGGCACTTGATCCAGAAGGACCGTCACGGTCTTAACGGCCTTATTTCCGAACATGTCTTCTGCTTCTAAGGTCAGGGGATTAAGCCCCTCACGCAATTGCCGGATCTCGCTTTTTTCAACACCCTCCACGGCATAGATCAGCTTATACGCGGGATCATTAACAAAGCTCTCCGAAACAAGCGTTATCTCAGGCGGCGTCCGATCCAAAACGATAGCCCCATTGTTATAAAAATCCTCATACGAGCCTTCGCTATAGGTAATACGATACCCTTCGGTGGCTCCGTTATTTAAAATGGGTTGCAGGGTGTTGGCAACATTAAAGGAACTCGCACGACCCAAAGCTTTTGATAACGCTAGAGGTAGAAAAGCTCCGCGCGCGAAGGCCGGAGATTCTTCGGGAATCGAGTAATCCGCATGAACCGGATCCGTGAACCCTGGATCCGCGAGCATGTTCCCGCCCGTCCAGCCTTCTCCGGACGGGGAACTGATTGCGGGAGGAAGATGCCGCCCGGATGCATCCCCCCGTTCCCGGTCATGGAATAGAACGTTCCCTTCGACGAACGCAAATCCTTGCGAAGTTGAAGCCGCCTCTTCCCAAATGGATTGAACGGTCTGATGCGAAATGATATTGTTCTGAAGGAAAGGCGCCTCGCCGTTCGAGACTTCAATGCCGATCTTCCCCATAAAACTTTCAGCAGCCCTTACGCGGTACCATCTCGCCGAAACATCAAAGGGATGTCGTTCGGTCGTCGAACCGTCATCGATCCAGGCCGTCGTTTTAGACGGATCTACAAAAACGCGTTGGTCTTCAAGCATTCCGGAGGATGTTTTCTGCTTGGCACGCTTCCAGGTAACGCCACAATCATCAGAATATTCCACAAAGTAAGAATAATTCTCTCCCGAATCCCCTACTTCGATGCGGAATCCCTGTCCGGGAAGATAGCGGAGGAGTTTGATCCTGGGCGTAGGCACTTTATCAAAGCCCGTCATAGTATTGTAGCGAACCACATTGTTCTTCTTAGGGCTCTTCACCGCCACATTCGTCCCCCAAAAAACATTCTCCTCGATCAAGACATGCTCCGCTTGCACCGCGACATAAACGCCCGCACTGACATTGAGCTTGATCAGATTCCCGCGAACCTTGACATCATCACCTTCGACCCTAATCGCGCCGACACTTCCCTCGGATCCATCCCGCGCCCCCGTCACGGTCAGAGTTTCAATCCGATTATTTCCGAGCGCTCGGATCACGGAGACACCCGTCACATAATCACCATGAAGGATCGTCCTCTGGGCATCCTCTCCCTTTAAATTCACGCCCTGTTTAAGATCGAGATGCGCAAAATAGAGACCTTCATGGAGAAGCACTGTATCCCCGGCCACCGCCTGATCGATCACTTGCTGGATCGATTCGCCTTCATAGACGTGCCGTATCGTATCCCCTGCCTGAAGGAGCTCCATCCGGAGCTTTCCATCCTGGCTGTAGATTTTATTGGGGTCGTTCTGCAGGGAAGTGTTCTGCGCCGGGGAAAGCGGCGATGTCGCGTTTAAAAGAAAATCGGTTGTCATGTTCGCGGAGACGGCAGAGGGCATCACGTCCCGCATCGTTTCCACGACATCGGCTGCGGGCTGAACCGGCTCTGTCTGATACTGTCCATAAGGCATCAGGCTGTCCGCCAGCACCATCTGGTTCGAGCTAAAAATCAACACCATGCAAAATGCGACGGCCCTAAGCTGGAGGCGAAAACAACTTAGCACGCCCGGGGCTTGATCTTTACGTTCGTGATGTCGTAGACCCGTCCAATGGACTGCGCTTGCATGCTCGTCATTTTTCTTCACGTCATCCCCCTCTCTAAAAATTTTTGGCTGTCCCGATACTGTCACTTTCAACAAAGTTGAAATTGGGGCTGTCCAAGCCACCCTCTGGAAAAAGAAATCAAAAAGTTTGGACTGGCACGAACATAATCCCGGCGGGATGAAAAGGAAATCGAAAGGAGCGTGTTTTTTCGCGGAAAGATACTGAGAAACGCCTAGTGTCTATTAATGATAGAGGGCCCAAGGCGAACCGTATGCGAGGGGAACGAAGGGCAGTGAAAAGCCGTTTCTTCAGGGAAAGGGCAAAGCATGAACTCTAGGCTTCTATAGAAACGAGGACGCGCCGTACGGCCCTAAAGATGGACGCGGACGAGAGCGGGGACTTTCTTGGATTCGAGGAGGTCCATGATCTCGCTGATGTAGGTTTGAATATGCGGCGGGGGGTTGCCGTCAAAAAGGAGAAATAAATTCAAAAGGAAGCGACGAACTTCCGTCGCAAGTTTTTTATCCCTGATCTGCGCTAGGCGATATTCCAGTTCGTCCGACGACATTTGTCGTTCTCCCTTTTCTACTAGAAACCTAACACCTTATTTCAACATTTACAAGTCATCCAAAAATTAGAAATAGCAATACATAGCATTAGCTATCTTTTTGAGAAATTCATCGGAGGGGGCCGAAAAATTACGCTGAAGAAAATATCCGGCGGTCCGATAATCCCTTAGAAGATTTAATTCTGCCTTGCATTGATTGAGCATGAAGATCTGTATTCAGAACACGCAGCCCACGCGCCCTAAGAAGGAGTTCCAAGTCATGATGAAAAAATTCCTCTCGTTCGGGATCCTTATCGCCTTTATTTCGATCACTCCCGCCCCCGCTTTCGCGGTGGGTTCCGGAGGATTTGAGAACGCTTCCTTCAGCGCCAAACAATTGGGATTGGGCTCCGCGGTCACAGCCACGCCGGATGAACCGGCGGCCATTTCGTATAACCCGGCCGGCATCGCGGACCTTCCAGGGATTCAAGTTCAGGGAAACGCCAACTTCATCAGCTTTATGACATTCAAGAAAAATAGCGTCGAAGGCAATTCTCGCAGTACGGGGACACTCAACCTTGTTCCAACCGGCTATATCACGATCAACCCCGGCAAGATCTTCCAAAATAAATTGGGACTTGGCATCGGCATGGATTCTCCATTCGGATTGAGCAACAAGTACCGGTCCAATGATCCGTCAGTCAAATATTCGGGGTATAGTAACTTCCTTAAGATGTGGACACTCAAACCCACGATCGCCTACAAGATCACCGACAAGATTTCCGTCGGAGGCGGCCCCATGTGGTACCGGGTCGAAGATTTCGGCGGCGTTCAGGCTTATCCCAGCGGCGCTTATCCCCCACCTTATGGGACAGGGGGAGGAAATGGACAGGTCCGACTCAACACTTCTGGCAATCATTGGGGCTGGCAGATGGGTGCTTTGATCAAACTGACCCCAAAACACCGACTCGGTTATTATTTCCGGAGCCCTGTGGTCGTGAAAACGAGCGGCTTAGGAAAGGTGGAAAATTCGTCCATGGCCGGAAGCCCTGGGCGTTTTGAGACCGGCGTTTACACAAAACTTTCACTCCCCATGAACATGACATGGGCCTACGCCTATCAGCCCACCGAGAAAACCCATTATGAGGTAGACTTCACCTGGTCGCACTGGAAGACACACAAACGACTTTATTGGAACGTCGATCCCACAGGGAGTGTTATGGATGATGCCGTTATGAATGATATCCGAGAGGCCGATAAGGATTGGCGGGATAGTTTTGGCATTCAGCTCGGCGCGAGCCACAAACTCACAAAAAAGTTGACGCTCCGCGGCGGAAGCTGGTTCTACTGGACGCCGGTTCCCTATGATCATTTTACGCCTGCGGTTCCGGATGCCAATCACTGGGCCGTCAGCATCGGTGCGGGCTACGACATCAATAAATATCTGACCGCAGACCTTTGCTATTACAATTCTTTCTACTTCAGGCGGCACATCAAAAACCCCGCTGCCTATGTTGATGGGACCTACACCTCGTATTCCCAGGCCTTCACGATCAGCTTGACGGCAAAGTGGGACGATATTTTCCCGCGGTCGTTCGGGAATAAAGGGAATGAAGCGGCAGCGCCTTCGATCGATATGCCGGGGGCAACGAAGTAATAAAAGCAGTATGGGGTAAGTAGAAAATTAAAGGGGTTTGACCCAGGGACGGTTCTCCTAAGGAGAACCGTCCCTTTTTACTTTTGCTGGAAGGAACTCAGGTCGAAAGCCTTCCACTCCTCGTAGGGTGTGCGCGCAAGAAGCGCTGTAACCACCTCTCCGGGATCTTTATCCTGGAAGAGCATATTGTAGACTTCATTCATGATCGGCAAGTGCAGGTTTTCACGCTCACAAAGTTGGTGCACACTTAAAGCCGTGTCCACACCTTCGGCAACCATCGCCATTTCCCCAAGAACGGTCTTGATCTTCCGGCCCTTGCCGAGCTCTCGGCCCACATGAAGATTCCGCCCGTGCTTTGAGAAACACGTCGTAATAAGGTCCCCGATCCCGGACAGCCCGAAAAAAGTGTTCGGATTCGCGCCGTGCTTCACCCCGAGCCGAACGATCTCGTAAAGGCCTCGGGTGATCAGGCCGGATTTTGTATTGTCCCCGAATTTAAGGCCATCGCAGACTCCCGCCGCGATCGCGATCACATTCTTGAGAGCACCACCGAATTCGACCCCGGTCAGATCCTTCTGGACATAGATACGAAATTGAGGATCTCGAAAATATTCCTGGATGTACTCAGCATGTTTGGGGTCCTCCGAGGCCGCCACCGTCAAGGTGGGGATCTTGCGAGCCACTTCTTCAGCATGCGACGGGCCTGACAGAACGACGACCGGAAGATGCTTGCCCATGACTTCGCGAATGATCTCCGAAGGACGGAGGCAGGTCTTCTTTTCGATCCCTTTGGCAGTACTCACAAGGATCTTACCTTGAAAGGAAAGTTCCTTGAGCTTGAAAAGGACATTACGAAGATACTGCGAGGGAATGGCCAGCACGAGCACGTCGCCAAAATCAACCGCTTCTTTGAGGTTGGACGTGATCCGGAGGTTTTTGGGCAATTTCACTCCCGGCAGAAACTTGACGTTCTCGCGTTCCTCCTGAAGCACGGCCGCGTAATCCGCGAACGCGGACCACAGGATCACATCGTTGCCACGGCGGACGTTCACGAGCGCGAGCGCCGTTCCCCACCCACCGTCTCCAAGCACTGTTACTCTGATGCTTTTCGCCATAACCATCCTTCTTGACTGTGATTACTTTATCATTCCCTCGCACAAGGGGCAAAGCTCAAAGAAAAACAAGTCCTGCGCACCTTGCGCTTTGCGCTTGGCTCTGTGGTTACTTACAGCGGCAACGCTTCTTAAGAAGCGCATACTCCTGAACAACTTCCTTGATCTCGGCGGGTACGCGGCAGGGCTTCATGGTCTTGTTCACGAAAACATGCACGGTATAACCCGTTGCGAGAGAAACCTGGGTCTTCGCATTCATCACCTGATATTCAAAACGCAAAGTGCTGTTGCCGATCTCGACAACGCTCGTCCTGACGATAATGTCATCATCGTAGGTCGACGGCGCGAGATAATTGGCGTGCGCCTCCGCCACCGGAAGGTAGATCCCTTTTTTTTCGCATTCGGTGTACGGAAACCCGAGCGCCCTGAAATATTCCGTGCGCGCGGCCTCGAACCATTTCAGATAATTCGCGTAATAGGTGATCCCCATCTGATCCGTGTCTGCATAAAGCACCCGGTAACGATAATCAAAATAGTTCATGATATCTCCTCGGTGAACGGGAAACGCCGAACGGCAAACGTTCTCGTTCCCCGTTACCCGTTCCCCGGAAAAAGATTTTTTAAAAAAAATTCTTTTTTGTTTGGATCTTTTCTTTACGCTCGCCCGCTAATTTTTCAAGCAGCTCTCGCTCCGGCTTGCTCAATTTTGTCGGGATCTCAATATCGACCTTCACATACTCCTCCCCACGGCGGCCCTCCATCCCAAACGCCGGAACGCCCTCGCCTTTGATCTTCAGGACCTTGCCGGCCGGAGTTCCGGCCGCGATCTCAAGGTTCGTCTTTCCCGTAAGGGTGGGCACTTCCACCTCTCCGCCCAGCACGGCAATGGTGTAAGGGATCAACACCTCACAATAAATGTCTTGGCCCTGGCGCTCGAAGGTCTTGCTTTTTTTTACGAGCACTTGGATATAAAGATCGCCTCGGGACGCGCCCCCTTGCCCTGCCTCCCCTTCGCCCGTCACTCGGAGTCGTGAGCCATGTTCAATGCCGGAGGGGATCTTGACTTGAAGCTTGCGTGTTTTCCTCAAACGTCCTTCCCCGTGGCACGTTTGGCAGGGTTTCTCGATCGACTCCCCCTCCCCATGACAACGGGCACAGGTTCTGCGAAGCGTAAAAAAACCCTGGGAAACACGCACTTCGCCCCGACCTCCGCAATCGGCGCAAACTTTCTTTTTGGAACCTTTTTCGGCGCCCGTCCCCTGGCACTCGCTGCAAGTTTCCTTGCGCGGGATCTCAAGGTCAAAGGTTTTCCCGGTCAGCACTTCCGCCAGTTCGAGCTCGACGGTGTATTCAAGATCCGAACCCCGTTGCCCGCGGCCGCGCCTTCGGCCACCGCTCCCGCTCCCCCCAAAAAAATCCTCGAAAAGATCGCCAAAAATATCACTGAACCCGCCAAAGGCATCCTGAAAACCTTCGAAACCGGAAAATCCAGCGCCGCCCATGCTGTGACCAAATTGGTCGTAACGGGCCCGTTTGTCTGAGTCGCTCAGGACCGCATAGGCCTCGGCGGCTTCCTTGAATTTTTCTTCGGATGCTTTATCCCCGGGATTACGATCCGGATGATATTGGAGGGCAAGCTTACGGTAGCTTTTCTTGATAGTTTCCCCGTCTGAATTCCGGGTCACGCTCAACACTTCATAATAATCGCGTTTGGTCATAAACCTTAGGATATCGGATGATGGATGGAGGAGGGTGAAAAACCCGCTTTTACTTCATCCGCCATTCTGTTGTCAGGTGATCTCGTCCTGTTTTTCTTCGGACGCGGGCGGTGGATTGGGAGACACACGGACACGGACCTTTGCAGCCCGGAGAAGACGGTCCTGCAACATGAAACCGGGCTCCAGCTCGTCCACGATCTGGTCCTCCTTACCTTCTTCGGACACATGCGCAACCACTTCATGAAAATGGGGATTGAAGGTTTGACCGACAGTCTCGATCTTCTTCAGCCCGTGCATTTTGAGAATATCGGCCAGTTGCTTTTGAACTCTCTCCACGCCGGAAATGACCGTCTTCAAATTTTGACGCAGGGCTTCATAACTCGAGGCATTCGCAGAAGCCGTGTTCGCATGACCCACCGCACGCTCAAAATTGTCCAACACCGGGAGGAGATCTTTTAAGATCCGCTCCTGGCTGAATTTGATGAAGTCCTCTTTATCCCGCGCGTTCCGCTTCTTCGCGTTCTCATAATCCGCCGCCGCGAGCAGAAATTTCTGGCGCAGCCCTTCGAGCTCCTCTACCTTTTTCTTGAGATCCTCATATTCCTGAACGGCGACTTCTATTTTTCCGCCTTGGGGCGACGCGGAAGGTAGCGAGCCCTCTTTCACTTCGCCCGGCATCTGATTTCCTGTATCCGGCTTTTCATGAGAATGATTTTTTTTGTGGTGGCTCATCATTCTTCAGATTCCCTATGTTCCAGAATATCCCCGACGGCCACAGCCATGCGAGAAACCAAGGGAATGATCTGGCGATACGCCATGCGCTTGGGCCCCAGGATCGCGATCACCCCCTGACGGTTCTTTCCCGCGGTATAACGCGCCGTCACAATGGCGCAATCGCCCAAAGCTTCGTGCGAATGCTCATGACCTACAGAAACCGAAACATGTTCCGGGTCCGCGTGCGTCAGAACCCACTGCATCAACGCCACTTTTTCTTCAAAAACACCCAGAAGGTTTCTGATTTTTCGAACATCCTGGAACTCCGGTTTCTCAAGCATGTAGGATAAGCCCTGTAACGAAAGCTTGAGACGGCCCGGCTTTTCAGACGCGGGGACTTCTGCGAAGGGCATTAACGTCAAACCGATTTCCTGAGAGAGCGAGGAAAGCAAGAGTGAAACATGGTCCAAAAACTCCTCAATTCTTTCATCCCCGTTCTTAGAAATGAGTTCTCCTCCCAAACGGTTCAAAGGTGCTTCGGAAGCATCTTCAAAGGAAGTATGATCCAGGTAATAACGATAGCCATGGTCCGTCGGTAGACGACCGGACGAGGTGTGCGGATGTGTCAAATACCCCATTTCCTCCAAAGCACCCATCTCATGACGGATGGTCGCGGGAGAAAAAGAAATGGCGCATTTCTCCGCGATCGAACGAGAGCCCACCGGCTGAGTCGTCTCGATATGCGTTTCAATGACACCCCGGAGAATGTCGTTCTGTCTTAGGGATAAGGTTTCCATGGGCCCTGATTTTCGTTCATTTCATTGATAAGGAAGTCGGTCCTGATTTTCATTTACTTTAAATCGAAAATCAGCACAGTCCCAACCCTCCCTGCATTTTAACGAAGGATTGGAACAGGACAATCATGATCGGCGGGTATGATAGCAAAAAACAGGCCGGATGAAAAGGAGGCGTTATAAGCAAAAAGGACACAGCGCATAGTACCTAGCCCTTGAGAAAAAACGCTCCGTCTCTCTCCCAAGCTCGCTAAGTACTATGCGCCAGATACTTGATACCTTCCCGCCAACAGGCAGGTTCTTGCCGTAGTGAAACTAGCTCTTTTTCGGCTCTTGATCCTTTTTTCCCCAGCCGTCATGCTTCTTCTGCATCCAGCCTTTATGCTGATCCTGCATTTTGGCGAACTGCTCAGGCGTCAGGATCTCCTTCATGGCGAAAATGCCATCGATGTTCTGTGCGAACATCTGACCCTTGAGAGCATTCACTTCGTCGATGAGACCGCTCACCTCGGCCCGCGTCGTTCCCGGTTTCGCAACCACTTCGTGAAGCGCCTGCATTTTTTTCTTCATTTGATCACGAACCGCTTTGCTGCTTTCCATCTTCGCTTCCCGCTGGACTTTGAGCTTCTCTTTCTGCTCGGGGGTCAAATTCAGTTCTTTGAAGAACTCTTTGGGATCAGAACGTCCATACCCCGAACCCTCGTCTCCGGAACCACCCTGAAGAGCCCCCGGATCACCTGCGGTTGCCGTGCCGCCGTCTTGAGATTCGGCATAGACCCCAGGCCCCGAAGCCATCAAACCCACCACCAGCAAAAGCGCCATCACCTTCGTTAGTTTTTTTTCCATTTTGAAGCCCTCCCTTTTCTGTCTTCTATACTGTTCTCTGTTAAATTTTAAGGGTTAACAGTATTGTACTGCCTCCCCATAAAATCAATTGTCAGGCAGTGCTAAGACAACTCCCGTTCGATAATAGTTCCATCATCCGCCCATCTGCTCCAGAACCGCCGAATAATCTTTCGGATCGCTATTCAAAAGGTCCGTGTCCCCGGCTTTGAGACCGCTCAGGAAGGTCATCTGCTCGGAGATATAGCCATAGACCGGATCCGCAAAACTGGAAGGCCATTTCGCGAGCACCACGACCCCCAGGATCACAACGGTCACGAAAGCCGCGCGCATCAGGGGAGCAGGCCAAGGGAAACGGGAAGCAAAAATATCCACAAGCTTCCAAAAACCACCGTTGGAACGCGCTCGCTCCGCCTCAAGCCTCTCCTGAATCCTCTGCCAAACAACGCCCTCCGGCTGCAATGCTCCGGCTTCTTTAAACGGAACCACCGAGCTCCTACGAACGACCGTAAGAAATTCCCGGCACTCCGCGCACACGGTTAAATGCCGTTCAACTTCCCTATTCTCTTCGGGGCCCAGCTCTTTGTCCACATATTCGGTTATAAGCCGATCCTGAATTTTTTTACATTCCATGGCTCGCCACCTCCTTTTCCCCAAGGGCCATCAAGGTCTCACGGGCTCTTTTGAGCCTTGAACGGACCGTATTGATTTTAAGGCCAAGACTCGTCGCGATCCCCTGATAATCCAACCCTTCGATCTCCCGGAGCACGATACAAGCCCTCTGGTCCGGGTTCAGTTGATCAAGCAGAAACTTCAGCTGTTGCTCGGTTTCTCCGGCTTCAAGACGCCTCCCGGCATCCGGCTGCGTCACAGTTGCGGGATCCTCAAAAACCTCTTCGACTTCGCGCGTGGTCACGCGACTTCTTTTTTTTGCATGGTTGAGGGCCGTATTCACCGAGATCCTGTAAAGCCACGTCTTAAACGACGCCTCAAACTTGAAAGAACCGATATTTTTATGAATCTTCAGAAAGACGTCCTGCGTCACTTCCTCGGCATCATGTTTTTTATTCACGACACGATAGGCCAATGTGTAGACATATCCGGAGGCCCTTTGATAGATCTCCCTGAAGGCTCCCCGGTCCCCTTGTCCCGCTCTTAGGATCAGTTCCCGCTCGATCTCTTGCATGGTCCTTATACCTTTCAATTTCATTAAAGATGAAATTGGGGCTGTTCTTGTCGACCGTAAAGGAAATAAAACGGAAGACGAGGATAGTTTGTTACCTCAACCCCCGACGACTTAGACCGCAGCCTCTGGGGTTTAGTTCCCCTCGCAGAGGACTTTTTCGATCGCTGCCCATTCTAAGCTAAATTATTTTTTCCCCTCATTTTTTTTCGCATGTTAAACTTTGCTTCTTTTTTGAAAAGGGAATGGATCTCTATGGACTTAAAACGCCTAAAAAAAGCGACCTGCATCTGCATCGCTGTCACCCTATGGTTTGGCCCAAACTCCGGCCTGGCCGTCACGGCCGACAACGCGACGACACCGGTACCTCAAGAGATCTCTTTGCCCACCCCTCCCAAGCCAAGCCCCCCAGGCGCTCTTCCCGAAAAAACACAGGAACCCCTCTATTATAAACCCGGCTCCCTTTTCAAACAGGGGCCTTTGCCCCCCGACATGATCCGGGCCCCCCAAGAAATATCACCGAAAGAGTCCCTCTATATTGTCTCCGAACCCGACTTTTACGCCCTCAGTCAAACCCTGCCGCTTTCGGATGCCGCGCGATTTTTTTTAGAAGAAACTCTCATCCCTAACGAATCGATCTATTTCATGCCCGGGACGGGCATGGACGCCAAGACAGGCATGCCTTACGACCACATCCGCATTCGCTTAAAGGAAAATCTTTTGAGCGAGGTCGGAAATTACACCGCCGCCTCGAAGTTGTCCCTGCTTATCCCCTTTTTATTAAAAGTGATACAAAAAAACCCTTATTACCGGCAGGTGAAGCTCACGCCCGAGGAAGCCTCCGTAAAACTGAAGCAGACTTTAAGGACCCTCATGAACTACAACCAAAAATATCCGGACTACGGCGGCTTCCTGCCCTGGGTTGACATCCGGCCCAATGGAACGATCGCGCCGGCCTCCACGAAAGTCCCCTCGCTGGACAACGGTCAGCTGACCTGGGCCCTGGCTGCGGTCGTTGCCGCGCTGGAAGATTCTGCAGACCCCGAACTACGCAAGATCTCTAGCATGGCGCAGGGAATCCTGCACAGCCAAAACTACAGAAAATTCTACGATGACAAATTAAAACTTCTGCACGGCACGATCCAATTTGATACTGAAACGCGCACATGGAGCGGGGACACTACTTATTATTTGAATGATATGTTCGAGGGAACGCTCGCCGTACTGTGGGGAGTTCTCAACGGCCAGATCCCGGAAGAAGTTTGGGACAACTTGTCCATCCCCACCATCGAATACATCACAGCGCATGATGAAAAGATCACGACGCTAGCGGGATTCCGGGCTTCGTTCCACGAGCATTGGGCTTTGGCTTTTCTTCCTGTCATGAGTTCCGCTCTAGCCCCCCTCTACCAGAACTTTCTTTACGCCCAGGCCGACCACGCCCGCAGGAACCACCTCCCGGGATTCCTCAGCACGGCTTATGACCCCAAAGGGATCTACCGTCAGATGGGGGTCCCTTCCATTGCGTACAATCCGGTCGATCGAAGCGATGTGGCCGTGCTTTTCGCAACCGCCATGGCAATGCTGATCTCTCCAACCGTCGGCGCCTCCTGGCTCATCAAGCTTTATTCCTTTAAAAACTTCATCACACCTTATGGGGGCTACGAATCCGTGGGCCGGGACGGTTATGCCGACATCTTCACCGCCGATGCGAAAGGAATGACCCTCCTCGCCGCAAGCGGAGGCGTCGTGGACGAGATCAACAAATATCTCAATGAACGAACCGTTCCTAGGACCAGCATCCCGATGAACGTGAAACTCATTGAACTGCTGCATGCAAAATACAAGCAAATGCTTGCCGCGCGCGATGGCCGGCCAATCTTTTTTCCTTCGAAGCCGTTCCCCGCTCCCCCGGAAGACCCGATCGTGGTCAATCCTCAAAAACCTCCCGACGCGGGCGATGTTTATGATGTGATCGCTCACCTGCAACCCGGCCATTTGCACGGGAAAAATGTCCGGTCCATCGGCCGAAAAACCCTGGAGCAGGATATTTTCCCCGACCAGCCCATCCAGTTTGAATTTGATATTCCCGCGTACTATTCCTACTTCGATCAGTGGGCCTTCCGAGGCACTTACGTCGATAAAGCCGTCCGCATCGCCGACATGCGCTATGTGACCCTCACTGTGCCGGCCCGGAATCCCCCGGGCATGTTCGAACTCGAGATCAAAAGCGACGACATAACCTTAGCGACGGTCATCGTCAATACCACCAAACCGGGAAGGATCTCGGCAGACGGAAACTGGAAAATCCTTGCAGAGAAGATCACGCCGATCCCGGAATCGGATGATAAGCCGTTCAATTACATCTCGGTGGCAATCCACGACCCACGGTATCTCCTGGGAGAGTTCACCCGGGGCGGTCGCGAAGGAACGATCCTCTTAAAAGAGATTATCTTGTATAAAAAGTTCCCCTTTCCGGATACTCCGGAAACTTTATTTGAGCGCCAAGAGAAGGAAGATAATACGGAATTGGAATTGGTGCGCTACTGGCGCTTGAGCCACGGAGATTTGCCCTTCAGACGAGACGATCTTCGCGGCACCTACTATTTTTCGGGAGGTTTGGGATGGCGGGGCGGGTATATTCCTTATACCAACTTGTCGAAATTCCGCTATCTTTACATCAAGGCCCGCAATGTCTCGGACAAAAGCTGCGGCTGTTTTTATGTAGAGCTGAAGCATGAATCGGACCAGCTCCTTGGGGAAAAAACGCCGATCCACATGCCCGCGGACCAGAAATGGCGCATCTACGAGATCCCCATCCCTCCGCACATCCGTTACACCTTCAATTATATTGCGCTCTCGGATCCTTTTTCAAGTTTCGAATTGGGTTCACTCTTGCTTTCGCCCGCTGAGATCACGGGAGATTTAGGCGCTATCGAAAAGGTTTCATACTCACCGCGTGAGCATAAACCCCTTGAGTGCACTCATCGCCCCTGCCCGACCACCGCCGCCGACCTAGAACCTAAAGGTCTGTAGATCCATCCTGCGACGATACCACCGACGATGCATTCCACCATCCCTCCCAGGAACCACGCCACGGGGATCACGACGGGAAGCGGCATGACGGCATAGCACATCATATTCGCGGCCGCAAACACCAAAAGTCCGGCCAAGACCCCGAACCGCAACCCCTGCCCAAGCCCCGGCTTGTCCTTTTCATAACCCTTAGCGAAGATCCAGACAAAGAAGAGAGCAAAGACCGGATATCCCGCCCAGATAAAGAGGCCTTTTATTTCAGCTTCGGGCCGCCAAAGATGAAGGGTCTGTTTATAAGCATCCATCAGGATCACGTTGTGCAGGACTATATCGATCGCGACGATCACGGCCGTAACCGCGAGCACAGCTCCTATGAAACGTTTCATAATCTCCTCCTTTTGGCTTTGAGACTGAAAGGTTTTGATTTCCCTAGATCTTCTGACTGGCTTGGCTCACCGCGTCATCGATCTGCTTCACGAATTCCTCTTCGCTCTGGCCCCCAAGGATCTGCTTCACTTGCTGCGGGTTTTGACGGATCCGCCGGGCTTTCTCTACTAGAGCCGGATCGATCCCTTTTTTCTCAGAAAGAGCGAGGGCTTTGTCCGCGCGATCCAGGGCCTTGGACGCTTTCTCGGCGGAAAGAGTCTCCTTGCCAAGAGCTTTTTCCTGCTGCTTCATAATATCCTTCGCCTCGCCCCGCTCGATCTTCGGAGAATCTTCCCCGGCGATCTTATTCAATTCTTTCTCGAGGTCTTTTTTCTTCGCGTCCATGTAAGCGCTTTCGCGCGGGCTCAGGCCTTCCGTCTTTTCATTGAGCCTTTTCAGTTCTTTCTCCATAAGATCTTTCCTGATCAGAAGATCCTGATCGGTCATCGCTTGCCCCGAGGTCTTGTAAGATTTGATCTCACCGCCCTCGCCGGGTTTAAAGACCGTGGTCTTTCCCTGCGTCGCCTGCCGTGTCCGGACAAACCCGGCCGTGTAGGCGTCTCCGGGACCGGCCGTGGCACCGAACCGGTCATAAGTCTGATAGCCCACGTCATAAGAACTCAAACCCTTCGTTCTTAAACTCTCATCCACAAAAGCATCCTGAGCTTTGGCGAACTTCTTTGAAAGTTTCTCATTCGCTTTGACAAGATCCCCGCCAAAATTCTTATCGGCATAGGTCTTCAGAGAGACCTCGTCGAATTTTGGCAGCGAAGCAAAATCCGCATCGGTATTGACCGAACGGACCTTTCGGGAAGCGCTGGAACCGCTATCCCCCACCATCACTTCCTTGATCTTCACGCCGGTGTTCTTCTCAAATTCCGTCATAGTCTTCTTCACGCCGTTATCCACCGCGGCATTCACCTCTTGGGAGATCACCTGGTTCATTTTCTTCACATCGTTCGCCCCCAGATGCCCCTTGCGCTCGAGCTGGCTTAATTCCTCCATCCCGCCGCCGCGATAAAGTTTTTTGATCGCCTCCGCCCGCGCCGCATCGTCTTTGATCGCAAGAACTTTTTCAACCGACGTTTTCTTTTTGGCCAGCGACTTTGAAAGCCCTTCCGTTCCGACTTCCGCGGCCTGTCCGAAGGCTGTCCGCACCGCGGTGGTTGCTTTCTTCGCACCATAAGACATAACCCCGGCCTGGGCTCTTCCGACCACCTCGGAAGTGGCCATGTTCAGGGTGGTTTTGGCCACCGCGCCCATGATCGAATCGCCGCTCTTCAGATGATCGTAGACCTGATAACTCGCGTCGGCGGTGTTGTAAGCAACCTCGGAATAACCGACCGTCACGCTTCCCATAAGCATCCGAAGCGCCATGGCTTTATAAGAGGCTCCACCCTCGGCATCGGAGCCCGTGACGATCTCGCGCGCCGCGAGCTGCGCGGTATTCGTCATCGTCGCCTTGGAATTCCAGCGGGCATCCAGCGCATCTTGCTTCTGCTGCTCCTCGAGCTTATCGAGCTTGCTGCGAAGCGCCTCGACTTTTTCATGCTTGGCTTCCGCATCCTTGATCTTCTGTTTCGTGTCCCGGATATCCTGAGACATTCTCTGAAGCTCCTCCCGACGTTTCTGATCCGAGGCCTGGTTGGAGGCCTGGAATTTCTGATAGCTCGACTGTTTCTCCTTGGCCTCTTTTTCATCCACCCAGCCCCACTGATCCGTGTAAACCTTGCCCTGACTGATCATGGAGACATCGCTTTCATAGATCTCAGGCTTCACCCACCCGCCTCCGGCCACAGGCGACCACACTTTTCCTTCGCCATTCTTTTCCCCGGGTTGGGGGCTTCCGCTGATTTGAGAGGATCCCCCTTCTAAAGAAATAGGCGGAAGTTCTCCTTGGGCATCCGTCTTGGGATCCCAGAAATCTCCGTCCAAAACGACCGGAGGCGCTTCTTCAAAAACACTTTCATCCAAAACTTCCTCTTCGTAAGGACTCTCCGTGCCCCCCCCCGTTGCCGAAAAAAGTTCGTCATAATCCACATCGCGGATCTTTTGGATGATCTCGTCGATCCTCTCCTGCGGTGGCTCTAAAAACTTCTTGTTCCTTGATTTAAAACCAAGTTCCACAAAGGCAGCCCCGACCCGGAGCTCATAAGAAGTATATACAGGGTCTTTCCCGACTTGCTTAAATCCGCCATCCCCCAAAGAAACCTTGGTATAGGTCATTTCCGGGCTCGGACTTTTGAGTCGATTATCAATGATGCTCTGAACGAATTTCTCACCCCCCTTAAAAGGATAAAAAAACTGCGCGTGAACACTATGCTCCCAGGCAGGTGCGTCATTAGAATCTTCACGAAAAGGCACGATGGGCTCTGAAAAATAGGTTAATAGCATCCAGCTGAGCCCCGCCTGCTTTCCGCCGCCCGGCATTTTGTCCGTCGTAAGATAAATGCGTTCCGCAAGAAGCGTGCCGGCATTGATCACAAGCGGCTTAAGCGGGGCCGGAAGACGATCGAACTTGGGATTTCCTTTTTTAAATATCGCACGCCAACCCCCACTTGAGATCTCCGAGAGGATCTTTTCCACCATCGGATAAAAATCCATCTGTTGTCCCATAAGCTTTATGGTGTCTGGCGACGTCGATGCATTGAAATAAACCACAGCGCCATCTTTTAGCGCGGCAAAATGCCACTGCTCGGAAGTTTTACCTTGCCCCCCATCCATAGTTTTTTTGGTCACAAAGCTTTCATCCGCGCCCTTCACCGGAGAAGCGTCTTTGGCGCCATACTGATAATTGTCCTTGACCCACTGTTTACGGGTTGCGTACATCCTTTTTTGAAACCCTCCCCATTCCCCTCTGGGGCTAAAAAGATTGATCCGCACGTCGATATCCCATAACCGTTGTTTTTGGGGCCCGTAAGTTGGGTCATTCACCACCCTACTTTTCTCACGGGAATAATCCAATTCGACTTCATCTGCAGAAAAAGAGTTCCCGACGCTGGTTCGTTCAGAATCTCTCTCTCCTTTCTCTGCATAGTTTAGGATCAGTCCCTGTAAAACCCCGGGGATCTTGCCTGGACCAAATTGGGTTTTGTCCGTTGCCTCCTGATCCTTCGTCCACAGATCGTCGGAAATGACATAATCACATGGTCCGGAATCCGGAGCGGCCGGCTGCTTGGCCGCTTGGGCCTTCACGATCAGCTTCACGGGAAGTTTCTGCACTAATTTCCCCTGCGGATCACGGACCTCCACATCGGTCGAATAATTTCCGGTCCCGAGATTCTTCGTTTTATAGGCTAATTGAAAAGCAGCCTTCTGGCCGGCGGGGAGAGTCCCTTGCGCGGGCTCCACTATCAGCCAAGCTTCGTTGGTTTTGAGCGTGTAGGAAAATGGGCCGCCGCCATTCGTTATTTCAAATGTTCCGGCAGGAGCGTCACTGCCCCGGAGGATCTCGGATGACAGATCCGCAGGATTAAGGGAAAGTCCGACTGTGCTTTTCACCTTCACGGTCACAGGGATCACGATCGGTTCTTTGAGGCCTTCTGACTCGACCTTGATCCCGGCTTTTTGCTCATCGCTACCGATTGAACGAGTATGGATAACCGCCGCCAAGGCAGACTCCCCGCCGCTCCGGACAACGCCTTCCTGCGGGGTGACGACCAGCCAGGAGGAATCGCTTGATGTTTTAAATGTCACATCCTCAGAACCTGAATTTTTCAAAACAAGAGATTGCGGTTTCGGGTCTTGGCCGCTCTCCCCTTCAACGTTCAACGCCGAAGGTTCCACCCGAAGCGTGAAAACGGCTTCGACCTTGAGTTTCACAGAAAGTTTTTCTGGGCTGTTCTCCGCGTTGGGATCTATCACTTGGATCGTGGCCGGATAATCGCCCGCTTTCAGTCCGGAGGCGCGAACCTTTAAACTGATTTGCGCTGAATCATCTTTTTCAAGGTTCCCTGAAACAGAATCCAGTTCAAGCCACGCAGCATCTTTAACGCACTGGTAATGCAACGTTCCGTCGCCGTCATTTTTAAGGGTAAAAGTTGCCGCCGCTTCAAGGTCCTTCCCAGCTTCGGTCTTCAGCTCAAGGACTTGCGGTTCCAGTTGAATCACGGGAGGCGTCGTGAGCTTGAGCGTTACCGGGATCTTTTTTGAGATCTTTGCGGTTTCATCGGCAATGACGATCTCACTTGTTTGCTCGCCGGGTGGGATCTCTTTCGTATCATAATTGACCGTAAGAACAGCTTCCTCACCGCCTTGCAGGGTCTTCGCGGCAGGCGTCACGGAAAGCCAAGGGCTCTTGGCTTCAACCTTGATCGTAACAGCAGACGATCCCGTATTCTCCACACGAAGGGTTTGAGGATTGACCGGTTTTCCTTTCACCGCTTCAGCGGATAGCGCCTGGGCACTTAGCGAAAGAACATCATTCGTCATAACGAACGCTGTGACCTGAACATTTTGAGGACTGTTCTTGGCGCCCGGCGCGATCACCTCGATCGTGGCAACGTGGGTTCCGGCTGACATCGCGGAGCCTTGCATTTTGACGGTCACAGGAACGGATTGGCCGCTGGCGATCGACCCCTTCCCAGGCTCCGCGGTCATCCATGAACTGCTGCCTTCTTCTGAAGCCATCCGCAGCGAATAATCAAGTGTTCCGGCGCCCTGGTTTTGGATTACAAAGGTCTGGTCCCCAGCCTTCTCCCCTTGCCGGAATTTCGTGCTTATTTGTCTCTTGTCCAGCATAAGCACTGCGCCGGGAAGAACACCCAGACGAACGAATATTGTTTGCGGACTGTTCTGAGCGTTTGCGTCCTCGATCACGATAGGTGCTACATAGTTACCTTCTTGAAGGTCCGCGGTCTTGAAACGAAGAGTGATCGGCTGCTCCGTATCGCCGGAGGAGGTGCCTTGCGTGGGGCTCGCCTCCACCCAGGGCATATTTGATTTGACGGAGAAGTTGAGAGTCCCGGCCCCGCTGTTTTTAACGCTGAAGCTTGCGTCCTGAATGTTCTCTCCCATAACTCCCTGCCCCTTGAGCTCGGTTCCGCTCAAAACAATGAACGGCTTGCTCGGGTCTTTTGGGGTTTCGGTGAGGGAGGTTTTCAGCGTTTGAGTCAGATCCTCGAGCAAACCGGCGGAACTGACGGGGAGCATAAAAACACAGCACAAAATCAAGGCCAGGGATGCGCTGCGGACAAATTTCATATTTGATCTCCCGGAGCAAAGCAGTAATGAGATCCCATTTATAAAAAAACGGCCGGAGCTTTTAGACCCGGCCGTTTCCACTGAGTCTATTGTGCCACTTAACGCTAGAACCCCATTTTCCTTTTCATGTCGTTGCCAGACTTCTGGGCTTCCTTCATGACCTTCTCGGCTTCCCGTCTGGTACAGGCGCCAAGACGATCCGCTTTTCGTTTTAACAGGATCTGATCCTTTTCCATCCCCTGCTTTCCAAGCGTCCCAAACCAATCTCCGGCTTGATCGATCGGAGTATCCTTAGTGCAATCCGCGGCATAAGCGGTCAGGGTGAACCCGCCAAGCATAAGAGTGACAACAAAAAACGCGATGACGAATTTACGCATGTTTTTTTCCTTTCGTTTGTTTGGAGCTACAAAAAACTGCTGTGATTATAATCATAAATCCCGCCCTCGCAACCCCCAAGATGACGGGCGAAAGTCTTTAAAAAATTCCTGCCTGTTTATAGTAATCGAGAAGGGTTTTAACCGCATGGAGAAACACGGCCACCAGAGCATAGGTCAAGCCCAGCACGATCACCGTCAAGGCAACCTTTTTGCGCCGGCTATACACCGGATTAAACCAAACCAACGGCAAAGCGAACGGCCCCACAGTCAAAAAGCTGATCACTAAAGTCGCGGTCTTGGCATACCATGGAACTTGCGACGCCTGGGGAAGCTCGGTTAAGAATTCGCCACAATGTTTACATTTGACCGCCTCATCTTGGATCGCCTCAGCGCAAAACGGACATTTTTTCATAGAAAAGTTAAGGCCTTTTGAAGAAACGTTTGATCCATTCAAAAAAACAACCGGCTAGACAACTCGCGGGCGCAAGCCGACTGCCACAGAAAACACAATTCAGAGACTCCGAGGGCGTCTCTTTCTTACAGGAAGAACAAACGACCGTTTGGGGAGCCGAGACCTCTTCCCGCTCCCATTGCTTCTGGAGTTTTGGGGGAGGTTCCTCGTCTTTCAGCTCCCAATCCTTCGGCCCCTCTTCATCGTCAAACATCCGAACTCCCCCCGGCTCTCCGAACCTGAAAACCTAATTAAGGATGGTTAGATCACGTTCACTTCGGGAGACAACTCAATCCCGAACTTCTCTTTTACGGAGCAGAAAATAGCCTCCGAAAGCTCCAGGATCTCTCGGCCAGTTGCGCCCCCATAATTGACGAGCACCAGCGCTTGAGTCTTGTGAGATCCCGCACGCCCCACGGTCTTCCCCTTCCATCCGCATTGTTCCACAAGCCAACCTGCAGGGACCTTCACGGTACCATCGGGCTGAGGATAGTGCGGCATCTTGGGGTATTGGGAGGCAAGCGTTTCAAATCGACCCAGAGCCATAGAAGGATTTTTGAAAAAACTTCCGGCATTCCCAAGCTCTTTCGGGTCCGGAAGCTTGGCGCGCCGTATCCGGCAGATCGCATCACTCACCGCTTTGAGGGAAAGCTCCTGAGCCTTCATTTCCTCCAAGGTTTTTCGAACCTCGCCGTATTCCATCCGAAAAGGATAATGACTATGGGTCGCAGAAAGTTTTGCGAGTTTGAACGAAACCGATGTGATGAGGAATTGCCCCTGAAATTTATGTTTAAAAACGCTGTCCCGATATCCGAAGGCGCAATCCGCAGCATTGAATTTCGCCAAAGTCCCCGAACGAATATCGATCGCTTCCAGCTCATAAAATGTGTCCTTGAGCTCGACACCGTAAGCCCCAATATTCTGGATCGGGGCGGCCCCGATGAGGCCCGGGATCAAGGAGAGATTCTCGAGTCCTCCGTAATTCTTTTCGATGCACCCCAACACGAAATCGTGCCAGCCCTCCCCAGCGCCGGCCTTCACGATCACTTCCGTCGTGGTCTCATTCACAACCGTAACGCCGAGGATCGAATTCTTCACGACCCAGCCGTCAAAATCCCCTGTCAAAAGAATATTGCTGCCACCGCCCAGGATCAGCTTCTTTTCTGAGGAGAACCGCTCGTCGCTCACAAGCGCTTTGAATTCCTCCGCCGAGCGGATCTCTGTGAAATGTTTCGCCGCAGCGTCGATTCCAAACGTATTATGCGCTTTGAGAGACTTATTTTTTTCGGTCATCATACGATCAAGGAAGTCCTAGCTCTTCTTTTTATCCTGATGGGCCGGGATCCCGAAGCAGACGACGAAATTCCCCCACAGGACCGGATTAAAGAGCATCCTGATCTGATGATCCCATTTAAAAAGGACCTTTTCATCTCCGAGTGCAGTGGACGCAGACTTTGGGTTGTTATCCATTTTTCTCTCCACTTTCAGGATGGCGATTAAGTTCGCTGTAAAGAGGGGCCATTATACCCCCGATGCTTTTTGGGGGGTCAGGATTTTCGCTTATGCGCTTTGGCTTTTTTGGGAACCGGTGTAGTTTTTGCGGGGGCTTCCGATCCTCCCCAGAATCCCCGCTTCTGCTCTTTGGCTTCGTCCTGTAACGTTGAAAAAAGCTCCTGGAACTTCACGTTGGGCGGAAGGATCTTCCTTTGAGCGTAGCCGGACTTGATCAGCGTGGCATTCAGGAACACCCGGAACTGTCTTTCCTCAGTCCCCGGACTGAGTTCCACAGACCACTCGTCGGGTATTTTCATATCGAGATGGGGATCCAGATAAAAATAAGCATACACCCATCGCCGGCCAGACTTTTCCTTCTCCTTCTCCTGCTCATCATATTCTAAAACGATCTTTTCGTTCTTGACCAACTTGCGAAGAAATTTTGCAGCATTCTTCCCGGCCGCAATGAGCGTCGGGCCGTCCTTGCCGGTGCTCTTGACATCATCGCGAAGCTTGGCGTTTTTGGAAGAAGCAGGCACATCGATCCCGATCAGACGGACTTTCTCGCCGCTGGCGAGTTGAAGTGTTTCGCCATCAATAACGCTGATCACGATCACAGGATCGGAAGCTTGGCAGGAGTTGAACGGAAGGAGGATCGAAAGAGCTAAGACCCCTCCCAGCAAAAAGGCTGCCTTGGCCCTCATCGGTAAATCCACGCGTTGGTTCGCATTTTATCCCCGGGTGCTTTCGCCCCTCGGAAACCCGGGGGCTTGCGTCTTATTTTTTGCAATCTTTCAGGAGAGTAATCACCGCATCCATTTGAGCGGATATTTTTTGAAGTATCTCCAACTGTTCTTTCGACATTCTTTCCTGCTTTTCCTGCATCTGCTTGGCTTCACCCGCTATTTTCGCCATATCCCCCAACTTGCTAAGATCGAACATTGTTCCTCCCCTGAAAGGTGAACGGTGTCATGCGCTTCGTTGTTATGATTTCGGAAAAAGGAACTGTACCGTGTACCGGACCGTCCAATCCGCTTGATACCTCGGCCGTTCCAAATTATACAAACCCTGAACGCTCATGTTGACCGGTGTCTTTCCAAAATGCAAAAGTTTGCCAAGGCCGCCCCCGACGGGGAGCGTCCATTTTTCTCCGTTTTTGGCCTCCCAATTCGCAGTCATGATCGGAGAGGTAAAAACGAACCAACCCTTCTGAAGGTTGTAATTGATGAAGGGCTGCAGAGTCATGTTGTTCACATCTTTGCGGTTCCGGTTTCCGGCGTAAGACCAGAGATTATTGACGAGCGCGCCCAGCAACCAGCGCCCCTTGGAATACACAACGACCCCGGTCGGCCCGATCGACCATTTTTCAAGACCCAGCGTACGATCGGTCGCCGTCGGGAATTGGAACACCGGCCCCACGCCCACCATGAGATTCCCGAAAGGGGGCGGCGTAAAGAAAAAAGAGCTTGTGAGATCGCCCAAGCCTCCCGTATTGCGTGGCCATGGTTGGGCGACCACCGGAAGAATGTTCCGTGTAATAAGCGTCCATTTTCGAGGCAGTGCGATGGGATAGACCGGTTGGATGTTGCAAACGTACTGCATCTTGCCGTGCGGGCCATATCCGAGATTGAAATTATTCTGGAACGGAACGCTCACCATGTTCGCGATCGGATTTTGCGCTGCCTTAATAAGGGCTTCATTCTTTTGCTCCGCCGTAAGCGCGCTGGGATCCACGCCACGGGCTTGAGCAAGCGCGCTCAGAGTTTCCACCGCGCGAGCCGGCCTGGGCGAAAGGATCAAGCTGCCGGAGATCGCGAGGACGCAAATAAAAGAACCTGCTTTTTTTATAAACATCTCCCCCCCCATTTTATCGGATTATGATGCTGAGCCCCGGCGAGGGCGAAGGATCTTCCATGCGTTGTTCCGCTCATCAGAAGGGTCCGTTCCCTAGAAAACGTAGATCAAATTCGCGGTCCCAAGAATGCCCTTGAAACGGTCCACACCGTAATATTCGTAGTAACACTTGGTCGTGAGGCTCAGTTTCTCTTTGAGGATCCATCCCGTGAACTGACCGCCGATCGCGTGGATCTGATAAAAAACGTTCTTATTTCTCGCAGCGGTCCCCGTATCCGAGGAGATCTGCCACTGATCATAGCCGCACACACCGACTTCAACGCGACTGTTCATATAATGGCTCAACGCGTACTCGATCGTCATGCTCTGACCCGGCTTCAAATCTTGGGAATATCTTTTACTGTTCAGATTGTACGTGGCGGTCGTGATCAGCGCTGTTTTGTGGTGGTCATCGAAATAGTAAGCGCCGAACGCCTGGAACTGCTGGGTCCAGAACCCCATGCCGACATTGGCAGCACGCTTCTCAAGGTACGATCCGGTCGGTGCAAAAAAACCGTAGTTGACACCCACATCATAGTGCTTGCCGCGCCAGTCGAGCATCAAGGGCTGCACCAACATGTCCCCCAAGCCGTAATCATCGCTCTTGAACTTAACTTCCTGATTGGCCGTCACCGTGTGAGTGGTCCCGCCGACCGTAATAGTCCCTGTTTCGCGCGCCTTGAGCTTCGCCTTGAGACTCACATACCCCAGGGATGGCATAAGGAGCATCGCATAATCCGCGCCCAAAAACTTCCATCCCGGGACCCAAAGCAGAAGGAGCTGCTCGGTGGTGAACATCATGGCCGTGCTGATATCCGCAGACAGATTCGCCGAAAGTGTTACGGGAATGGTCTGCCCCTGGACATTGATATATCTCGTCCCGGTTTCGGACTTTGAAAAGTGCGAGAGCTTTTCGCCGTGGGCGTCCTGGAGGCTGTTGCTCCCATAGATCGGATTGTAATAGATCGCGTAAAATCCTTTGGGAGGCATGATGATATCGCGCATGCCCAGAACGCCGGGATAATAATGACCCAGCGTTCCGGCATGGGCGTTTTGGAACGCAAAAAACATCATCAAAACAAAAAACAGGCTCTTCCGCTTCATCGATCTCCGTTTCCCTTCAGCCCTAAAAAAACCTATTGAACCATGGTGTCGTTACTGACGGGCGCGGGAGGCGGTGAAACAACCTGATAATAAACGCCATTGGACCCAAAAAACGGCCGATACCAGGATGCCCCGCACTGATACGCCATCGTTCCATTCACATTTTCGGCCGAACACACACCGGGAAGCGTGGTCACTTGAGTCCCGAGCGGGGGGGACGCTGGCACGACTTGCTGGATCACCGTGGTCGGCTGCTCCACCACGACCGTGGAAGGCTGAGCCGCCGCAGCTCCGATCATCGTGCCCATCGCCATGCCGGCAAGGGCATCGTCCGCAGCTCCATAACCCCAACCGCCACCCCACCCGTTCACGTCGTAATTGTTGGTGGTATTGTTGTTATTATTATTGTTATTGTTTCTCCGGTGACCGTCCCCATGATCGCCGCCGCCATGATATTCGCCGCTTCCGTGTTCGCCCGGTCTATCCCCACGACCTCCTCCGCCAAAATCTCCACCTCGTCCTTCGCCGCCAAATCCGCCGCGCCCGCCACCGCTCCACCCTCCGCCCCCGCGGCCGCCACCAAAACCACCGCCCCCGCCGCCTCGCGCATACACATCCCCGGAGCAAAGCAACACCACGATCGCTAAGATCACCATTGTAAAAAGTTTATTTTTTTTCATGGCCAAGCTCCTCACGTTACTGTTGGTCTGCAGCGCCGGAAGAAACTCCCCGGCCTTGCTGCATCGGGTTGCGAAACTCGACCTTCGCCGCCTTGGACGTGTTCTGGTAGATAAACGTTTCCGGAGGAACCGGCGCATTGACCTTCCAGTCCAGGAATCCCACCGTATAGCTCGGCTCGCTAATATCGTCAAAGTAGTTCGCATACACCAACCTCGGGAGATGGTCTTCAACTCCGATCCAGATCTGCCACTCCACGCCCTTATTGATAAACACCAGATGATCCGTTTTTACACCGCCGATCGTCGACTGTCCGACATAAACAGCTTTGACCAATCCTTCCGTCAGAACCTTGAACGGCTCCGCCACAAGAATATCGGCATACGGAAAGGACTTCCCTTCTTCCCGGTAGGCTGCCTCGATCACGTCATCGACCGTGCCCGGGGTTACCTTCTCAGCATAAAAATTCTTTGTCGGCGAGTAGGCCGTCACCGTTTTTCCGTCAAAATAAAAATCATACGGGAAAAAATCGCCACGGGTTTCCGCAAAGAGTTTCCCGGAACCTTCCTTGACGACCCGGGCTGTCCCGAAAAGGCTGACCCAGATCCCGTTCGGTGACTTGATCGGAACCATACTGCGAGCTTCAAACTGGATCGACTTCGCTTGAGCAAGCGTGTCGCTCATAACTTTAAGCGCATCGAGAGCACGCGGGTCGAGAGACGCTCCGGCCGTCTGTGAAGACACAGCCTGCGGCGAAACGCCTTCCAGCGCCCAAGCATGCGTCATTCCGATCACCAGAACCGCCGCACATAACGTGGATATCAAAAGTTTTTTTCGCGCCATAAATCCTCCTTGATGAGTTAGAACCCCCAACCGTCCTTGGAACATGTTGCACTACCGAGCCCTCAAAATCGAGCTCTTTATCATACGATCCTGCGTGCTACCGGGTTTTTGAAAAAAAGATCGCTTTTGTTTTATCAACGCCAACCGCGCGGATCAATTCAGCGGCCGCGCAGTAAAAAAGCAACAGCACGGCAACCCATATTTCCCCGGACCAAAAAACTGGCCATACGATGTCAGCAGTCAAACGGTCAAATGAGGCGACAAAGCCCCCGTGTTTGAGCATCTGGTGAAAAAGCTCCTCGATAAAAAGGAATAGGTACGTGAAAAGGCCGAACACCACGGTCTTGGACAGCACGTTCAGGATCAAGGGCTGCCGGGGATAAAAATTAAGGAACGGAAATTTGTCCGCAATGAAGATCGCTTTCGAGACGACCAGCGCTCCCAGGAGCGCCATGGCGTGGGCGTGGGAGGCGATCCCATACTCTTTGAGCGTAAGCGCCCGTGTGACAAAAAGGATATGGAACATGACAAGAAAGAAGATAAATGTCGGCAGGATCTCTAGAAATTCGCTTTTGATTCTGTTGAGAATATTTTTCATGGTTCGCCTCGCCTCATGGTTCTCTCTACCGGTCCACAGAGATCACGGGAGCTCTTCTCGTCAACCGCCGTGTTCCATTTTCCCTTTGTTTTCCCGAGCATACAAACTGACCAGCCTCGCGATAAAGATCGCCAGATACAATTGCCCCGTCATACCTTCCAGACAGGCAAGTACCATCGCCCAATGGCTGACCGGGAACATATCTCCAAAACCGATCGTGGCGAGGGTCGAAAAGCTGAAGCAAAAAAAATAGGTCATGCTCGGCTTTGCTGAAAAATGGAACGCCCCGTTATCCAAACAGTAGATAATGTAATAGAGGAACGCCCATGCGAACCCGAGTAAGAAATAGATATTGATCCCTCCGGCAATCGTATCGATGGTGACCGTGGAGGATCGGAACAGATTGGAGCTCATAAAAAATATACAGAGCCCTAAGAAAACACAGTAGAGGGAGCACAACGCGATGCTCAAAGGAACCGTATAGGAAGAACCCCAGGAAAAATTGAGCATCGTAAAGAGCGCGAAAAGTAGCGCGCCGATCCCGGCCGCGCCCCACAACCACTTCCGGCCGATCCCGAGCGTCCTCAGGATAAAAAGCAATGCGACGACAAAGATCGGGGTCATGACGGGGATCTTCGGATGGATCTCATTGATGTAAGGAGAGGCCAGGCAGATCAAAAGTATCACGGCCAAGAGATGCGCGTGTTTATTCACGACGAAAGCTTTGCCGGACGTCATCTTCATGAAGAACTTCCTTGTTTATTTGGCTTCGTAAACAACGTTGCCGCCCACGATGGTTTTCAGAGGTTTTACATTCTTAAGATCCTCTTTCGGCATTGTAAAGATATCGTCCGAAAGCACCGTCATATCGGCATATTTGCCCGGCTCGATCGAACCTTTCACGTCGGATTCGCCCATCGATTTTGCGGCCCAGATCGTCCACATCTTAAGAGCCTCAGTGACAGAGATCGCCTCCGCGGGCTCAAAAAGTCCGTCATCCGAATCTCGAGTCACAGCCCCGTAGATCGCCAGGAATGGGTTCACATTATCAAGGTAGATCCCCGTCACATCCGAACCTGCCGCCGGTTCGAGGCCCGCATCGATCATGTCGCGGAACCTGAATCCAGTCTTGGTCCGTTCGGGCCCCATATTCTCATAATCGGCCTTCACCAGGTCCAAAAGCCACGTTGGCTGAACCGATACCTTAAATCCTTTATCAATCATGGCCTTCGCGCGAGCGAGCTGCTCATCCTTCATCTGGAACATCCCGAAATGTTCGATACGCATGAGTGTCCCCGTGGCTCCCGATTTGATCTTGTTTTCATACGCGGTTAGCCCCATATCCATCGCTTCATCACCCGAACAATGCATCATGCTCATCACGCCATTCTTATTCGCGATCGTGGCAAAACGATCTGCCACTGTCTGTGGGGTCACAAGAGTCCCTCGGCCTCCCGGAGGATCGGTATCAAAATGCCCGACATACGGACCGTACATGTAACCCGTCCGGCAATCGTTTTCGCCGTCGATCCACACCTTGATCCCTCCGAGACGGTACCACGCAGGATCGGCGCTCGGGGGCATGCGGAATTTGTTAAGATCTTCGGGCATATCCTCGCCATTGGCGGAAGTCCACACCGAAGTGGTATAGCGGATCGTCGGCTGCACTTTCATCCCGGCAATCTTTTGCAGAACAGGAAGCGCAGCGGCGGGAGTGATCGCCAAAACCGAGGTGAACCCATGCGCGTTCCAGAACTCCTGGAGATCTTTCGTGTAATACTGTTCCAGCTGCGCCAGTGTCGGCGTCGTCGGCACATCCGCTTGGGCGTCCGTGAGAACGCCCGTCGGTTCACCGTGCTCATCCACGATCACCGAACCTCCGTGAGGGAGCTTGGTCACTCCCTTGACGATACCCAGTTTTTTTAAAGCCGCCGAATTCACGATCGCCATATGAGTGCCGTTGGCCACTACGGTGGGATTATGGGGAGAGACAAGATCGAGCTCGGTTTTTGTCGGGAGACGTTTTTCTTCAAATTTGTTTTCACTCGCTGAAACGCACGCCGCGAAGATCCATTCGCCCTTCGCCGTCTTTTTCACCCATGCGGCAATATGTTCCAGCGCCACTTTGACTGACGGGGTCTCCGGAAAGCGGCAGTCCACCCAGGTTTCTTTCATCATCATCGCTTCCATCGGATGACAATGCGCGTCAATCAGCCCCGGCACCACGGTCTTCCCGCCGAGATCGACCCTTTGGGTTGCAGGCCCTGCGAGTTTTTTAATTGCGTCGGAAGTTCCAACGCTCTCAAATTTTCCATCCTTGACCGCCACCGCTTCGGCCGTCGATCCTGCGGCATCCAGCGTTGCGATCTTTCCGTTAAAATAAATGACGTCCGGCTCCGCGGCATGGGCCGGCACCGGCATCAAGGCAAACGCCACGGTCATAAGCACCGCGATTATTTTTCCCATACACACTCCTTGGTTTTCCCGCTTCGCGCGCGACCGCATGCTTCGATCATGGATTCCTCACGACTTCTCCGGAAAGTTTTCGGCATATTCTTTAGCGGGCTCGACCAACTCTCCGCCCTTGTAAACTCCCTCTCTCTTCAATTTTCCGCTTTCATAATACCACCGAACCGTTCCCTCCAGCTTTCCGTTCTTCAAGGCTCCCTCACTTTTCAACTTTCCATTCTCTTCGTACCACTTCACCGTCCCCTCCGGCTCTCCGTTCTTCAAAACTCCCTCGCTTTTCACCGTTCCACTTTCATAATAATTTCTAAACGGCCCCTCGAGCTTTCCCTCTTTATAGAAGGTCCCGTTTTTCAACTTTCCGTTCTCGTAATAAATCTTAAACGGTCCTTCGATCTTCCCGTCCTTGTAAAAAGCTTCCTCGTGAAGGCGTCCGCTCTCGTCATACCGAAGAACCTTTCCGTCAAGCTCTCCGCTCTTTAAAGCTCCCTCACGTTGTAGCTTTCCGTTCTTGTAATAACTCTTAAACGGCCCCGCAGGCTCACCGTTCTGATAAAATTCTTCCTTCTTGAGTGATCCTTCTTCGTAATACCACTTCACCCACCCCTCAAGCTTTCCGTTCTTTAACTCTCCTTCACTGTCAAAAACCCCGTTTTTGTCATACCACTTAACCAACCCCTCAGGCTCTCCGTTCTTTAAAGCACCTTCACGCTGTAATTTTCCGTTTTCATAGTAGTTCCTAAACGGGCCTTCAAGCTTTTTGTTTTTGTAAAATGCCTCGAGTCTGAGCTTCCCGCTTTTGTAATATTCCCGGACGAGTTCCGCCCCGTATCCGGTCGAACTTAATGCGGTCATTGAAATCACGAAGATTCCGATGAGCCCGCTGATGAAGACTCCTGCTTTCATAAGCTTCTCCTATTGTGTTCCGGATTGTTCCATAAAACCCGGCTTTGATCGTTTTGCTATTTTATTTTGAACCGCCCGGGATATCCCGCAAGGTCAATACGATGTTGACCACCTCATGGGCGGCATTTTCGAAGATCTCCAGACGCACCTCCGCGCACTGCATCGCGGATCGTTCGGAACCTTTCTTTTCGATCTTGAATTTTTTGGGGGCGCCTGCGCAGTCATTCAGCTCATTCCAAGGAACAGAAACGGTATAATGGTCGAAAATAAAATCCAGAAAATTAACGTTTTCGAACCCCGTTCCGGGCATAAGATAGCGTTGGGCCGCCTGATTGAGATTGGTGATGACCCAATCGGGACGACACACGATCAAGGGCTGGCTCATCTCCGAGATCATATGCCACAGCTTTTCTTTTTCATCCAGAGAGTCCCGGTAAAAACTGACCTTCAAAAGCGAGCGAACCCTGGCAATGAGCTCGCTCTCGTCAAAAGGTTTTGAAATGAAATCGTCACATCCCGCCTTAAGACCGCGGGCTTTGTCTTCCGGGGCATGAAGGGCTGTCACCAGGACCACGGGGATCGAGCGCGTTCGTTCCGACGAACGCAACGTCTCCAGCACCTGGAGCCCCGACATGACCGGCATCATGATATCCAACAGGATAAGGTCCGGGATCCTCTGAGAGATCCGATTGAGCGCATCTTCCCCGGACCCTGAAAGTTCAAGATCGTATCCCAGAGGCAAAAGCAGGGCCTCCAGAAGTTCGAGATTTTTCTTGTCGTCATCCACACAAAGCACCGTCCGTTTTTTCTCATTTCCCATGGAATCCTCCCTAATGCATCGGTTTAAAATGAACGATCTATTTTCAATTTTTTTGAGCGTCAGGACTTTTGTTTTTATCCAAAGCTTTCGTCCCCGAAGGGATCGTGAACCCGACGGTTGTTCCTTTGTCTATCCCCTCGGATTCGATCCAGATCCTGCCGCCGTGAAGCTCCACGAGCTTCTTGGAGATCGCCAACCCAAGTCCCGTTCCCTCGGTCTCCTTGGTATAGGCATTTTCAACTCGGGTAAAAGCTTCAAAAACCATTCCCAGGTGCTCGGAAGCGATCCCGATCCCCGTATCCCAAACAGCCACTTCGATCCCGACATCGGTCCTCCGGGCCCGGAGGCCTATCTTTCCTCCCGCAGGAGTGAATTTGACCGCGTTGGAGATCAAATTATAAAGGACCTGCTTGAGTTTGCGACGGTCGGCCTGGATCTCACCGAGGTTCTCGGAAAGTTCTATGACGAATTGGATCTTTTCAGAAAGATCCAGTCCCCCGATGAGCAGCGAGGCTTCCTCCAGAACATTTTTCACCGGGAAGACAGACGTTTCCAGGATCATCTTGCCGGACTCCACACGCGCCAGGTCCAGGACATCTGTAATAAGAGAAAGGAGATACTGGCCGCTTGTGAGAATATTCTGGGCATATTTTTTCTGCCGTTCATTAAGCGGGCCGAAGGTCTCTTTGGTGAGAACGCCCGAAAACCCGATAATGGAGTTCAACGGCGTCCGGAGCTCATGCGACATATTGGCCAAGAACTCGTCCTTTGCCTTGCCGGCCTTTTGAAGATCCTCCGAACGCTTGCGCTCAATGGCATACCTTGCGGAACGCACGAGCAGCGGACCATCGAACTGGCTTTTGACCAGATAATCCTCGGCACCGATCTCAAGTGCCTTGAGAGCGATCGCCTCGTCGTTCGTGCCGGTGATCACAACGATCGCAAGTTGAGCCGCACTCCCCTGAAAGCTCTCCATGGTAGAGATCCCGCGGCTGTCGGGCAAATTAAAATCCAGGAGCATCAGATCAAACGGTTCCTTGTGCAGACGATCATGGGCACCGCGAAGGGTCCCCTCGACCGAAAATTCATACCGCCCCGGGGTCTCGGCTTTCATCATCTCCTGGACCAGGAACGCCTCGTCCGGGTTGTCTTCCACCAATAACACCCTGATCTTACCGTCCGTCATACCCTACCCCGCTCCGTCATTTTATTTTGTCTCGTCCCCGGAATTCCGGTTCATTTCTTTATTCAGAAAATAGCTCGTCACCGTCCGGATGGCCACCATCGAACCCAGGACCGCCAGCTCCTGAAGCGACGGCCGGATCAGGGTCCGGACGATATCGGCACCGATCAGATATTCCAAGCCCATGAGAAGGTAAAAGCCAAAACGTTGTCTGACATGATACCGCTCCGCGCAAACATCTTTCCCTGAAAATCCTCTTACCTCCGCAACCCCCAGCGCCACCGTCGAGACAAGCGCGCCCCACACGATCACCGCCACCCCGATACATCCGATGCCCAGCGACAGGGCGTTCACGATCTCCATCGGTGTTCCTCCTTTTTTATTTCTTCTTTTTCTGCAATTTAAAGTCAAAAAAATCGGAATAGACAAGATCCTTTGGGTCACCGGTGGCCGGATCGATCCGCCCGTCCTTCAGATAGAACTTCACCTTCATCGTACCATTTTTTTGATCGTACAGATCGGTCCAGATCGTTCGGTTCGGAATGGTAGGATTGGCCATCCCCCGGCCCGGATTATTCCAGCGGGCGACCACCGCGGTCTGGTTCGCGATAACATCGTCCTCGGAGAATGTATCTTTCTTGCTAAGCAGGTTCTCAAGCGCGTTGTACCGCGCGAAAGTATTATCCTCCTCGAACGGTTGATACGCCGGGAAATCCGCGGGGTTTTTAAAACGATAGAGCGGATGATTGGTGAACGGCTGCGGCTTGCCGCTATTTTCCGTGAATTCGACGCGCAGGTTCTTGGGATTGATCTCCGCGATAAGCGACCGGCCGGACATATCGGCGATCAAAAGATGCCCCGGCTCGAACGTCAGTGAAAGTTTTTGATTCAGGATCGCGGTCTTCGCTTCGCCCACGGTTTGACAGTTCTCAAGAACATAGCGCAGGATCTGCGTCGGGAAGATCAGGCCCGAGATATCCGGCTTCGGGTCGGTGTTGATCGCGGTGTAATTATCCGTGTGAAGAATGGCGATCAGTCCCTTCTCGTTCATGCCGCTCACCACGCTCAAAAGGTCACCCGTTCCGACACCGATCGAGGAGTATCCTTGATCAGGGTAGAGCTCGATCACATAATTCCGGGTGAACATGGGCGGGGCATTTCCCTCGGGAAGCTTTAAGAGTTTGTTGATCGAGCACAGCGGATAGTCCATATTGTGCCCGAGAAATCCACGGCCCCCCTCCGTAAGCGCCGGAGGATAATAGACGCTCGAACACCCCCAAGGCCCCGCGTCATAAACCAGTTGATTGAAAATCGAAAGGGAATCTCCGTAATTTTCGTTGTAAGCCGCGGCCACGCCTACGGCCCGCTCCCTCAGCACCGGAAAGTTATCTTGCATATATTGATCCATCGCTTTCGCATAAACGGCATCCGGATACTGCTGAAGCTGGGTGATCCCGTAATCTTTCCGCGCGATATCTCCCAGGGCCTGCCCGATCTCTTCGTTGGTGCCGCGGATCACAATATGCCGGACACTTTGGTAGCTATCCTTGCCCTGTTCCAAGATCACTTCATTTTTTACAACAGGCGCCGCGAAAAGAGCGCTTGTCGAAAATAAAAAAAAGAACACGCACCACAATGTTTTCTTCATAGGGGCTCCTTGTGTTTTAAAGTACCGCGGCACTGCTTCCTGCCGTCGACCCGGTCCGGGCCGGTTTTTCGAATCTCGCCTTCTCCTGAGCATAGGCTTCGCTGGAAGCCGAAGAGGAGGAGGAAGAGGAAGAAGCCATTTGCTTCGCCTTGCGGGCGGCAAGCGCTGTTCTTGCCGCGCGGATACCGAAGATGGCATAAGCCGACGGTATTTCCAAAAGGAACGCCATGGCCATGAGCCAAATGATCATTCTAAAAAAATTCTTCATCATAAGCCGTGTTCTCCTTTGGGTGACAGTCACCTTTTTTACGGTTTGCCGGCAGGATAATACTTTACCGGAAGCGGACCGAACTCTTTGGCCTCCGCGGTCACGTCACGATATCCCGCGGGCATTTCTGCCGGGATCGTCATGATCCCCTTGGCCTGGGCGAGGGCCTTTGTCACATCGACCATGCGCCAATCTTTATTGGCGTAGGTATGGAAATAAAACCTTTTTCCGGAAAGGTCCGCAACGACGGCCCATTGGGTTTGGTCGTAGACCGGCTCCTTACCGCTCATGTCACGGACTGAACCGATCGGGATATCGATATTGTTGATGATCGTCATCGCGAGATTGAGACCTTCTTCCGCCCCAGTCACGGGAAGCGATGAATGCACCAGTGCCACCATGCGAACGAACCGGGACGGCGGAGTGTAATCCCCCGGAAGCCCCAACATCCCTGATCCCTGGCCAAAACCGGATTGCTTCAATCCTTCGACCGTGAAAGGCTTCGGGTTCGCCGCAGAGAGATTGGCATAATTACGAAGATTGGTCAGATGCCAATCAAACGGCGGCGAGTTGGTCATCACGCCAAGCGGGTTGTCATAGACCTTGAGTTCACCATTCACATATTCGATGACGATCGAATCCCCTTTTGAATCATGAACGGTATAATGAAGCGGTAGCTTGCCGACCAGCGCCTCAGGCCCCTTGGAGACGCGAATATTTTTGATGGCTTCTTTCACTTCACCGACCGTAGCGAAATTCGACAAGATCCAGGTGATCACTTCATACTGAGCGATCGTGCTGGAAGCCTGGGCCGGATCGAATGTCTGGTATCCGGCGTATCCGGGGAACATAAGATTCCCGGCGGCCAATCCCGCATCGTTCATCCCGTCACTGATCACGGGCAGACCGTACGTATTCATCCCGACCATTCCGTATTTCGTGGTCCACGCGAGGCCGGCTTGAGTGCCATCCGTCAATGTTCCCTGATATTTCGTTCCTTGGGGGATCACGGACACCGAAGAGTGGAAGAGTTCCCCGCCTTCCATCGTCCGCGCATAAAACACGAGGCCGTCCGCTGTTTTCACACGAAGACTGGTGCAAGCGCTCGCGCACGGCACGAGCCCCATGCACACTACCATGACTCCACAAAGGATTTTGATCGTCGTCGTCTTCTTCATAAGTGTTCCCTTTATTTTACAGTCTTATTTGATAGAGTCCGTAATGTCGATGGCCGGCTGATCGATAAAGCTTGAGAAAAGCACAGGCCCGATCTTTTTTTTCTGCGCGAAAAGCTTATTCAAATCGATGAGTAAATAATTCAGCCGGTGGGCATAGTCGGAGACAAAAATCTTGTTATTTTTGAGGTCTTTGATGAGGGTGATCTGCGCCGTCTCCAGCATGGCCTGGCCCTCGTAATCGCCGGAATTGACCGACCCTTTTGGGATATCCACGGTATTGATGATGTGCCCGGCAAGAGAATACGCTTCTTCCGCCGTATCAACGGGAGCCGCAAAAGAACGGAGCAGGCTTACCTTCACAAATCTGGATGCCGATTTGAAATCCCCGGGAAGTCCCGTCATCCCGTCGCCGGTGCTGAGTTCTTTTAAGGCATATCCGTCTCGCTCCAACGAAACCATGTCTTTAGGGTTCAGCGTCATATAATTCCGGAGGTTCGTAAGATGCCAATCATACGTGGGGCTGTTGGTCATCGTATGCGTAACGTTATCATGGATATTCAGCTTGCCCTTCACGTACTCCACAACGATTCCCGCACCCGTCCTGTCAGTGATCGCGAAATGGAGCGTAGCACTTCCCTGGGCCGACACCGCAGGTGTCCAGACGGTGCATTTCGGCAAAGCTGCCCGGACTTCCTGAACCGTCGCAAAGTTCCCCATGATCCAGTCTCCCAGATCCGCCAAAGACACAACAGTTTTGTCTTCGGGCGTCACTGTCTGGAATTCAGTGAATCCCGGCAAATTCAATCCTTCCATATTAAGCCCGGCTTCGTTCTGAGCGGAATCGAGCCCCTGTTGAACGGTCACGCCCACTCCGGCATAGGCATATTGGCTCATCCACGACGTAGGTTTAAAATCTTTCGCCACCTTGTCAGCAGGATAGCTCGCCGTAAAAGTTTCGCCCTTGGGCACCACCACAAAAGTGTACTCCATGGGAAATCCCCATTCGATCGTGCGCCCGATCACAACGCTGCCGTCTTTTGCTTCCACATCGACAAAAGTACAGGCGCTGACGCACGGCGCCAAAGCTATGCATAACGACATTATTAAACCCATGATCTTTTTCATAAATTTCCTTTTTCTTTCTCCGGTTATATTTTCTTTTTCTCAAACCATACAAATGCCGACAAGATCACCAGAGCGATGACGGGAATAATGATCCAAGCCGAGATCCCGAAGGCTTCGGGCAACCCGATCGTACCGAAATCTTTCCACGCAAGAACTGTGGATTGAAAGAAAGGAAAAAGCGCGGCAAAAATTCCCCCGCCCAAGAGCATCCCCAGGAGTGCAAAAATGGCATGCCACCGACCCTCCGCGACCGCAGCCCCGGAAGTCCCCGGGCAAAAACCCATGAATGGCAACCCGATCCCAAAAAGAACGCCGCCCCATAAAACGCCTCCCACATTCATGGGTTTGTGCGCGAAAGAAATCATGCCAAGATCTGCGAAAATCCAGATCCCCACCATACCCACCAGAACAGCGGCAAGCAAGAATTTGATCACCGCCGCGTCCTTGAGGAGTAATGCGTTGATCACTTTTTCAAAACGAAGGATGTGCGCTTTCTGCAAAAGAACTCCGAAAAAGATCCCCGTGATCAGGCCCAAAATCTGCGTCAGACTCATTGGGGTTTCCTCCCGTAAACAATGCGGGCAACGAGGGCGGCCACAACAAAGAATGCCATGAAGAACACAAACCCGCTCGCGGACAGTTGCATCATGCCGCTAAGAGCGTTGCCGCTGGGGCAGCCGTCCGCCAGACGCGTCCCGATCAAACAGATCACGGCGCCCAGGAATGCCGCGAGGGCCCGCTTGACGATCGAAGATCCGAACTTTTCCTTCCACAGAACCGGCAGGCTTTCGGCCTTAAAACTTTTCCCGGCCAACGAAGAGATCCACGCCCCGATCACAATACCGATCACGATCATGAATTCCCAATCGACGGTGAGACCGAGCTTATGGTAATAGGCATTGGCTTCCACATAAGCCGGGAAAAAAGGTCTTAGGATAAAACCCGAAGCGCGTGCATAAGTCGTCGATGCCCCGAGATATTTTGAAGACCCGAGAAAAAGATCCGTAACCACGGCCGCCACGATCGACAGAATTCCAACCAAGGCTCCGGCAAAATAGGGATTCCATGCACCGTCTTCTGTTTTAAACCGTATTCTCGAAGATGAAGCCATGGATTTTTCCTCCGCCGTATATGAGTTGGCTTTAAAAATAGTTAATAAAAAAAACCAATGCGCGCTTCCATCTTGAATTCATAGGTCGTATAGAATTGGGCCAGTTCCCCGCTGTGGTACATCGGAAATCCGAGCTCCACCGAGAAAACGGCCTTTTGGGGAATGGTTTTTCCGATCGCGATGTCGAACGGCACGAAGACGGCACCCTTGTCCTGGAAATTGATCTGAAGATCGGGCGAAGGAAATGCGGTGATGAACCAGTGACGCGGGAGCATCCAGTTCACCATGGGCGCCATTTCGAGCGTGCTGATGTGACTCCTCTTGGAAGAGCCCGCATAGTCGCCAGCATACCGCATGAGGAAAGCTGCAAAGCTTCCGTTGCTTATTCCGGGAAGCGACCTGCGAACGCCCAGGGTGGGCACGATCTGGTATTTCCCGTCGCCCATCTGATCGGTACCTGCCGTCGGAAAAACGAACTGGGTGCCGGCCGCAGCCGCCCATTGGTCGTTAAATTTCCTAGCCAGAAGTATCTGAGCGAGAATATCTCCCAACCCGAACCGAAGCGCTCCGTTCGGCTCATCCGCGGTCACCTTATTGGTAAGGTCAGAAGGAAGATCGACGCGAAGCCCGATCCCCCAGAAATCGTTCATCACGATCGGATAGTCAGAGCGGAGAGTAAAGATATTCTTGGAGCGTCCTTCTTTCAGAAGCTGATACTGGTAACGAGCGTCGACGCGGGAGAGCGGGCGTGTGATGTCCTGACCATTGTTGATCTGCCGGTTCCCGCCGACTTCTGCGGCAAAAGCGGCGGCGGAAAGGACCAAGCTAAGAAGCGCTAGAAGAAGGGTTCTTTTGAGCATATCTTATGGTCGAAATTATACCGTAAAAAAAATAATCGCCTAAAGAAAATACGCTCTAAAAAAGCGCACCAACGGCAAATCGCCCTCTTTGATTTTAGTCCCAATTCTTATCAATTTCAGAGCGTCTGAAATTGGGGCAATCCCTGTCTCCATTTAATAAAAAAATAAGACAGGGATAGGGCTATCTGCCGATACAATATCCATAGGCGGTCGTTCAGAGCTCAAGACTTATGGGGCGGGAACATCAAAAGAAAAGGCTTGCCCCGTTAGAGTCTTAAACCACTCAAAGCGGGAGTTGAAAAAATAAAAGTTGATCTTAATCAGAAATTTCAGATAACAGCTCAAGACTCTAACGGGGGAACACATGAAAAAATATCTTCTGGCGTTTGGGGTGGTTGCATTGGCCTTGATAAGCTTGGTCTCTACATCGCGGGCCGCCGAGGACAACGCTTTCACAAAATTCGGACGCGGCATGGCCAACATCGTGATCTCCCCCGGAGAGCTTTACACACAACCGCTATTGCTTTCGAAAAATAACGATGCCCCTGTCGCCATTTTCGGAGGACTACTCAAAGGAACAGCGATATTTCTCGCCCGGGAAGGGGTGGGAATCTATGAAGTGCTCACGTTCCCCTTTCCGATGCCAAAGGGATACCGGCCGATCATTGAGCCCGCCACAACCTTCACGGATTGGGATACCCGCAAGCCCCAGAACGGATAGCGAACATCAAACGCACCCATCAAGTGCTTAGGCTGGGATAATTCCTGATATGATTAGGAGGCCCTGAGAAACCGGCTATACTGCCTTTCTCAAAGGGGGTGATTCCATTGGGTAATAAGAGCAATTCGACCAGAGAGAAAAAAAAGAAAAAAGGCGCCTTCAAAGGCAAAAAGAAATAAAGCTACAAAAGTGGCGGTTATTCAAACGACCCGCTTGAAAAAGAAATGATAAATTTGGGCTGTCCCTGGATGGCCGCCACTTGAACCCTACCCGAGAAAGCGCCCTCCCTCTTTAATAACCCCAGGGACCCCACGGGCCCCAGACGCCCCAATTGAACATGGTTTCGTTGTTCAGCTCCGCCGTTGTTTCCTGTTCGTCGGCAAGCTCTGTCTGGTAAACCATTTTCTGATAGTCCTGGTAATTTTTCTCTGTGCCGACATAAACACACTGACAGACCTCGGCATCCGCATAAACATACATGACCTGACCCCCTTGGGTATGCGGGATCAGCTTTCGCTGCGGCATACTTTGGACATTCGCCATTTGTTCCGGCGTCTGGGCTTGCTTCATCTGAAAACCCGCCGCCGCAAGAGTCTCCTCTTTGGATCTGGCGTTACTATCCCGTATCGTCTGGCAGCCGGTCAGTGCGACCAGGGCACAGACGATCCAAAGGCCTATCGAAACTTTCCGTTTTAAGAAAACCATAATCCCCTCTTTCCTGTAATATTGCGGTGAATGGCGCGCCACAGGCCCCTTCGCCTTATCGCTTCTTCAGTTCGGCAACCTCTTTTTTCAACACGTTGATCTGCTGTTGCTGTTCCTTAATCGCTTCGATGAGTGGCGGGATAAGTCCATTATATTCTACTAATTTCAGCCCATGTTTATCAGACCCGACAATTTCAGGAAAAACCTTTTCCACTTCTTGAGCAATCACTCCCATTTGTAGTGATACACCTCGGTTTTCGTCTTTCCAGTGGTAGGTTACTCCGCGCAGGTCACAGACCTTTTTAAGAGCCTCAGGAATAGTAGCGATGTCTTTTTTAAGGGAAATGTCAGAAGTGTACTTTGTCACCCCATTCACCATCACAGTCGCTGCAACAAGGTCGATCACTCCGGTAACACCATTTATGTGAGGTCCAATATAGATTGAATCATTAGCGCCACCATTACCGCTATTTACGGTCAAAACAGTTTCGCATCCTGACGTTAGGGATCCTGGATTTGCGGAATACAATTTACCTCGGCCCGGTCCAAAAAAAATAGCTCCATCAACATCGAGCAGCCCCTCTGGAGCCAAAGTCCCGACACCAACGCTACCGCCCCCAGGGTTTAGAAGAAGGGCCTTCGCCGTTCCAACACCCCCCCATGCCTGCAATCTTCCATACTCTGCCACGCCAGCATCATACCGATAACCAATTTCAAGTCTGCCGCTATTGGCATCCGAACTGCGAACATGGAGCTGTTGCGCAGCAATGTCGTCAGGGCCACTCACCACAAGCCTGACGACAGTTGGCGAAGTAAAAGGAAGCACCCCGATGCCGATATTACCGTCAGATGAGATGCGCATGGCTTCATTGGCTGCATCACTAAGGCTTCCCGATTTCCAGACTTTGAATGAGATCGCGCCTGTTTTATTGTTTGTGGAGCCGGTCAGAAAGTCGATCCCTGCGATGGCGGAGTTCTTATCGGTCCCGGCACGCCATGCGCCCACAATAGAATCTGTTCCCACATCCTCGTTTCGGAAGAGCTCTATAAAAGAAGCACGGCCAAGCGAATTAATGGTCAGACCCCGCCCGCCGTAGCCGGCATAATTCGGAGTGGTCGTCCCGATACCGACACTCCCGGAGGTAGTGGCAAAGTAAGCGTTTTCTGTCGTGCTTAAAGTTTGATACTCCCCCATCGGCGCGGGGTAGTAGGTCGTCAGTTCAACCTTCCCCGCAAAAGCGGAAGAGACCATCGCTAAAAACAAAACGCTCCAGCCGTATAAAATAATCTTTTTAACCATAGGGAAACCTTTCCGTTTCTGTTTTTTCCTAGCATCCGTGCGCTGCACAGAGGACCCTCGCTTGACCTGCGCCATTCCAAATTTTAACTTTGCCGGCTATCGCCCTGAAGAGTAACTCTCGAAGAACGTTCAAAGAGCGCCGGTGTCTTTCCCCTCACGGACAAGCGGGCTGCCGGCGAGCGGAGTAAAATCCCGGAGCGTCGCCGCAGGGCCAAAGTTTTTGGCTCCTGAAAAAAGCTGCGCGTAATTATTGTTCGTTCCGCTGGTGAATTGAACCATGACGTTATCCTGGAAGACCGTTCCCGTATCTCCCTCGGTATCGTAATAAGTGAGAACATTGTAGCGGACGATCGCATTCGTCGTTCGGACAAGCTCTAACCGAGGATAGGTCCTCCAATTGGCGATATCCCCCAGCCAGTCCGCAAGGACCGTGTTATGTTGAATGATCAATCCGGACGCCACATCGTAGACTGTGATCCCCTGCATTTTCCCGTTATAGATCACGTTTCGTTCGATCAGAATGTCTCTCCCCACGTAAAGCCCGCTGTCGCTCTTGGTTTCGATAAAAATACTTTGCATGGAATCGCCCGTGCCCCGCAACATGACGTTGCCGCGGATCACAATATCGGTCATATCTTTGGTGGCGGTCGAATTCCAGAATTGAATAAAATCCATATGATCCGGTCGAGCCCCCGTAAGGACGGGATGGAAACTTGTGAAGAGATTATTTTCCACAAGCACATGCGACGCGCTCTGGAACGCGACGCCATCGCAGCGGATATTTTTAAAGGTGTTGTCCCGGACGATGACGTGATCGGTGTCGTAAAAAGTTCCTCCGATATAAAGATCATGCAAGACATTACCTTCGAAGCGGACATCCTGCGTAAGGCTCGTCCCGAAACCACGCACATCGTTATTGTAAATGCCGTCCACGCTTCCATAGAACTCTGAATCCAGGACTTCAAGGTGTTTCGAATTCTTGACGTAAAAGGCGCGGGTGTAGTCGGTGTCAGTGGGCAAGCGGTCGTGATGAATCACCACACCCCGGAATCGCACGTAGCTGACGTTGGTAAGATGGAGGGTGTCGAAAACGGCGCGACGGACCGGATCTTCGGAACGGATCGTGACGTAGCTTGTGTATTGTTTGTTGCTGAAATCGATCGGGGCATAATTCCCCGCCGCGAGCACGATCTCTTCGCCTCCGGTCGCACGATTCAGCGCGTTTACAAGCTCTGGACTGGTCGTCACACGGACCGTGGACGGGGTAGAAACCCGAGACCCGGAGGATACGTCATGGGCCGCAACGCCGAGTGGGACGGTCTGCAATAAAACAAGGCTAAGGGCAAAAAAAACAACGCCGGCCTTTTGCGCATTTCGTGGTTTCATTCTTCCCAACTCCCGCCATAACTTCTTATGAACTCTATTCGTCTCAAGTGAAACAACACGGATGATTGACTTCGCCATTTCAAATTTTCTGATTATAGCCCTTGAGAAATGAACTGCCTAGAAAGAATCGGAAAACAGCCTCCGGGAGACGCCCCGAGCGCTACGCCTATTTTGCATTCCACGCTCCAGGCTCTAGGCTCTTGACAATTTCGCCCGCATCGCCGGAGTCAATTGTTTGACAAGCTCGGCATTGTACGAACCTGTCGGCATAGGTTTGATACTTGGATCGGACAGTGGACTCGGATCTTGATATACCGCTCGCGTGTTAACGATCTGCTGCGCTGCAACAGCATAAGAACGCGACTTTGCCGCGGGGGTTCCCTCTTTGACCGCTGGATCCACGTTGGTCGTTATGATGGAAAGCGTCGCATCACTGTTGAGGTAGATCTCAAACAGGCGGAACTGCTGAGGAAATTCTCTCAGCGAGGATGTTTCCACCTGCCAAAAGCCTTTTTCAGGATTGCGGACTGGATCCGGAGAAATAAAAGCCTTCACCGTGTTGACATGACGATGCCCCGCGATCCAAAGAAGGAGATTCGGGTGACTTTGAAGTTCCGCGATCAGATCCGGCAGGGTGACAGCATTTTGAGGATCCCGCCACCATCCCATTTCGGACTGAGTCGGTTCAACGCTGAGCGGGATATGCGCAGCGATGATCATGAGCTGACCGGCAGCATCGCCCGCCGCAAGTTCTTTTTTAAGCCAGTCCCAACGCTCCGGATCAAGAAAACCATGCCCATGAATATCCAAAGAGCCGTCGTCTTCCCTTTGGGTATCGTCGAGGACGATCACCTTGATCGGGAGAGTTGACTTCGGCACGAAGCTATAACAGGCGAAGCCTTTTCCTTTGCCGGGGTCGACCCCGTTAAACCCATGGCCGACCGGACTCGAAGATGTTTTGAAAAATTCTTTTATCCATTCCGTTCTTAAAAGTGAACGGCGATCCGGATCGGGAGCCACCTTCGGAGGATTCTTGAAGTTCGCGACAGGCCCCGCGTATTTGATATCACCGTACGGAGTCGAGCCGTCGAGTACGCCCATATAGTAATCAGGCTTTTTTATATTTCGAGGATCGGCAAGAACATCTCCCGTCGCGAAAACCGTGTCGCTCACATAGGACTTTCGAAGATCCTCGTTCACAGGGATCGACCCGATCCAGAAATGATCGTGATTGCCGAGAGTCTGATACCAGGGGATCCCCTTATCAAGCCCCGCCGCCTTGTAAGGCTTCTGATAATCGAGAGTGCCGGCGCCGAGATGAGCGCCCGAACTGGGGGTGATGACCCTGCCATCGAGGACGTCGATATACCATCTGAGTTCGTTCTGCTGGGTACTGTTGCAGGTATCGCCTAGGGAGATGCCGAAATCAAACGGATTTTTTTTGTGAAGGGCATTGATCGTCTGGACCGCTGCGTCAAGCACGTGCGTGGTATACAGCATGATCGGCGAATAGATCGAGGTGACCGCCGCATCTCTGGCATTCAGCTGCTGAAGATAGATCAACTGATTGGGAGATTCTTTGTCGGTGATATGGATGTCGGTGAAGGTAAAGAAATTCAAAAGTTTTGTTTTTTTAGTGACAGAGGCCCCGTCATAAGCACTTCCCATGATGTCGAGCCGCTTTTCGGAAAGAAGAGGCCCCCCCGCCTTCCATTGACCGTAGCCGTAGAGGCCGAATTTTGCGACCTGGCAAAGATCTTGCGGAAGAAGCTTCCCTGAAAATGTCGAGGCGGGGACGACCGTCTTCTGGAGCGTCGTAAAGACATCGGAAGCGATCGGGTATCCCTCGAGACGGGCTTGCTCTCGGACGACGCCTTTGGAACATCCCGATGAGAAGGAGATCAGCGCGCCCATCAAAAAAGTGAAACAGAAAATTTTAAGTCCATCCGATGGCTTCAAAAACCCCTCCCCGGTTAATCGCTCGTGATCGACTCGTCCCCTTCGGCTATGCCTTATGATTATATCCTTATTCGGAAGACCCGGATAGGCGTGGTTTCGGGATCTGTGAAACGATTGAACGAACCGCTAGAACTATTTCCCGGAGACTTCAATAACATAGAGAAGTGGCATATGATCTCGCTCGACTTTGTAGAGCACCTTACCCGGGAAAAGGTTCTGTCTCCCAAAACGCGTGGTGGACAGGAAAATATCCGGATCCGTTAGGACCATCTCAAAGCGATCACGCAATTCCTGAGTTTTTTCTAAATAATAGCCGGTTTGACACGGCACCGACGCATTCAGGACCCGGATTTTTCTCTTGAAGGCGGGGTGGTAATTTTTGATCACCCACAGGATCCCTTCTCGATAAGAATTCCCCCAATAATCTGTTTCGTATTTTGTTGCAGCCTCAGCAAGTCCTCCGGCCAGGACACGATTAAAATACACCGTTTCATAGGGGTGAAGACGGCGCATATCGAGGGCTGTCATTGCCAGGGAAAAGGCGATGGCGCAAATAAAAAACACCTTCACCCAATGATTTATTTTTGAATGGACCCACGCGGAAAACGAAAGGCCCCCCAAAATAGCCAGAAGCGGAATTAGAAAAAGAAAGTGGCGGAATCCGTCAAATTGGGGCGCCTTAAAAAAAATTGACCCCAAAACAGGCCCAAGACATGCGAACACGAGCAAGCTTACTTGAACAACCTGGAAGGTTAATCTCGGATTTCTAATTATATAAATAACAGCAAGCGCGGCTCCAAGCGACAGAACTATAAAAAAGTACTCCGGGAGAGAAATCAGAACGGATTGCATTAAATAAGCTTTGGGAAGCTGAAAAGAACTAAAATAATCCCCGTTAAATAACACCTTCATCTCTGTATTAAAATCCCAACGCGCCGCCTTGATCGCTCCGATGAAAGGACGGGTGAACGGATCGAGCTGTGCCCACGGCCACCAGACCAGCATGACGGGCCAGGCAATTCCAAAGATCCACGCCAGATTGCGGATAAACTCGCGAGCGATCTTTTTGAGGCGGGTGTGCGTTGTCGTTACTTTGCCATTGGGGGACCCTTGCCCCAGAAACCACAAGAACCAGCCAAACAGCATACATGGAAATGCGATAAGCATACCTCCGACGCGTATCGCCATCATCAATCCCAGAGAAAGCCCCAGGAAAAACAGATCCTTTGGCTTGAGTCTCGGGAGGTTCTCGTAGGCGGCGATCATGCAATAGAGCGCTGTCAGAAACAAGGCTCCGAAAGGAATATCCACGGGGTTATTGAACATGTGGCCATAAAAAACGGGGTGCAAAGCGAGAAAAAGAGCCGAAAAGAAACCCGCCAGAGTTCCCGCAATTTTTTTCGCAATACAGAAACACATAAAAATAGTCCAGTAACCCAACAGTGCGCCCAAGAAGTGTCGCGTCTCAAAAACTCCCCAGGGAGATAGTCGGCTTGCTACTTGGGCAAGAACATCAAAAAATCCTCCATAGAAAACAAGAACGGGATGCTGAAGAGCCCTCCCATCCTTTAAAAATGAAAGATACCATTTAACAACAAGCTTGCCGTAAGTTTGATGATCCTCTTCATCCCAAGTAATGCCGTAATCGCGGAATGTTTTTAAAATAATAAAAAACAGAACGGCAAAAAAAACACAGGCACAGAGCTTGATGATTTTCTCAAAGGTGAAAGCATTCCATTCCAGGGGGCAGCGCTTCATTAAGATGATGGCGTGCGGGAAGACAGAATTTCTTTTATTTGATCTATTCTTACGTTGAGAGGCTTTCCAGGGATATGATAAATAAACGACTCTGTCGTCAACTCACCTCTAGGGAAAATCCTCCCATAAAGCTTATGGGTGTATGCGTTCAAAATATGCTGGGGAACAAACTGCACCCTTTTGCGAATACCCCTCCAATCCCGGTCGATCAAATCGATGACCGCTCTTTGCCACCACCACGCATGATCGACATATTTTCTAAGCGACCAGGTTTTTTTAAGCATCGCCTTCACGAAACAAGTATTTTTCAAAAGGGTCACTCCCGTATTCACACCATTGAAATCTTTGGTTAATATCATCTCAATTTGAGGCGGCGCCTTTTGGATAATTTGCGTCAGGAGATTAAAATCTAAATTCACGATACATGCATCGGCGTCGATCCAGACAACCCATGCCTCAGGATCATTTCCCACCAAAAAAATAAGCGCATAATACAACGTAGCAGCCGTGAGCCAAGGATAAGGCCGACGGCACATATTCTCCCCTTCAAATATCACAGCCCCAAAATCGTACCGCTCACAATATTTTTTGATCTGGGATGCGGCAATATCCCCCAAGATTTTATAATCACGGTTGTAGGCGGTAATCATAGTTACTTTCTTTGCCCTATAATCGCCGGGGGGCGAGCTAAAATGCGCCTTTATTTGCCTGAGCGGTATTTGATAGCGCGGGAATTCCAACCAATAATATTTGAGATACTTGAACTTCCTCAAAAAGCTTTTGAGAGTTTGGATTATTTTAGATTTTTTCTCAAAAAACAGTTTCAAACCCACAGATCCAATTCCTCCCTAATCTCTCGTTTTTACAATATGCTCTGCTCTAGCAAAGCCGCATCAAAACTCGTGGTCATCACAATCCTCAAAAGATCAACCACTTGAGAACCCCCGCGGTCGCAACGAGATTAAGCCCCAAAGCGATCCGATCCCCGCGCCGACCGCTGCGGGCATAGCAAATAAGCAGCAAACCCGCCGACGGAAGCAACAGACGCCCGTACGCCCACGGTTCAGGCCAAACATTATGGCTCCCCAGGATCGGGAGCAGAGAGAAAAACAAAAACGACATGGAGAGGGCATCCGGACAGCGCCTGACCTCACGCACCGCACTGAACAGCGTAAAGAGCAGGACCAAAATAAAAGCAGCCAGGCAATACCCGTCCTGGCTCACACCCTGGCCTGAAAAAAACCTCTGGGCCAAGCCCAGGAACGGCATATCAAAATTATGGCCCACGCTCTTTTGTAGAAAAGTTCCGAGCCGAACGTAAACATAGCCCTGCCAGAGCACAAAAGGGATAAGCGCGGTGGCACATATCGCGGCTTTTCGAAACTGGCGCCGTTGGAACCCTTGATCCAGAATCATGAAGACCGCAATCGGAAGATAGATCTCACGGGTAAGCAAGGCAGCGCTGAGCCATAAAGCACAGCCCCAGAAACGCCGCGATTCATACAAAATAAGTGCTGAAACCGCAAGCGTTAGCCCGAGAGGATCCGCCAAGTCACGGAAAAGCCCCAAAAGATTGCCTCCCAGAAAAGCAAAAACAATGGCCCAAAGAGACGAACGCCCCTGAGAGGCCAAATAGCGCGCTACAAAAAAAGCCCCCATGATAATGGCTACAAAATTGATCTGAACCATACGATCCGGATAATTCCGAGGGTCGCCTCCGGCCGTCCAATGCACCAGCAATGGATAAAAAATGCGTTGATAGCGATAACCCGGGCCATCGATGTATTTGTAATAATCACTGAGGATCCAAGGATCGTGAGCGATCAGATAAAATAATTGTCCGTCGTAACCCTCGGAATTTTTGAGGTAAGGGATTCCGGGATCCAGTTTTCCGGGAGGAATAAATTGATCCCCAATGCAAATAAAGCCTCCTGTGTTCCCCCCCAACCTCACAAAATACCCACCCACCACACCGAGCAGAATGATGGCGCACAGGAGAGCAACCCCCCAGGGACGGCTCTTCCGGAGTTGATCGAGCACGCGGTCCTGAAAAATGCTTTTATTCATCTTCGGGTCTCAATGTTTCTTTTTTAATAATGAAAAATGTTTTTAAAGAATAATCTCCCGTAACCCCATCAAAAGGAGCTACGCCTATCCAAACCATGACGGTTTCGCGCGGGAAGTTGCCACGCACGAATGAATCAATTGCTGCGAAAATAGCGACCGCTTGCGTTAATCCATTGAACTCAGAAGCATTTCATTCTCCGGTCGTTACTGCTTTCGCCCCGATTTTACCGAGCAACTGCATTGAGTATAGGCCTCAGCAAACGGGAAATGGTTTCTACCCGCCGTGCCCCTGCAAGTTTAAGCTGCCCACGGCGTTCAAAAACCTGAGCATGCGCAGCACCCTCCACCCGCCCTAGATAACGGAGCCCCATCGCCCTCAGAACCAAGTGAAAAGTGTGTTTAAGATGGAAAGTGGTTGGCAGATGGCTTTGGATGACAGGAGAAAAACAGTTTGCGAAGATCGCTTTGCCACCCTCTCGAACTGCTTCTGCAATGTCAAAGGCGATCCGCACAGGATCCTCGACATGTTCCAGAACATCCTGCGCGATAATGGCATCATAGCCAAGGGCTGAAAGCTCACTCACAAAGTGGATCTCTGGTTCATTTTTCAGGTACCCCACTGAAACACGAGATGGATAGGGGTCGATGAGCGAAACTTTCGCATTCGGCATGGACCTCATGAGGGCCTGCGCAAGAGCCCCCCCACCCCCTCCATAATCAGCGATGTTGGCTGCACCGGTTTGTGCGATGTAGGACGCTATAGCTGAGCGATGTCCCGCGGAAACAGGATCGAGCCGGGTGAAAACGCCATTCATGACCCAGACGGGATGTTTGTAGTAATCGCCTATGGCTTGCCCAGCCAATGGCAACGCATTATTAAGCTTCAATTGTTCCCAGACTCGATCCATTTCGGACCAAACCCACTCCACCGTAGGAAGCCTCTGCGGCAGGCTGGCAAGATAGTCGTATTCAGCCTGGTTGAGAAATTCACGAGGGATAGTGCTGCCCCATAAGTTTACGCCATTCATCTTTTATAACACCCCTCATAAGCATCAATAAATCGCGCCCAATAGACATCCACTTTAATTTCAGTCTCCTTCAAGCTATTTTACTCCTCAAAGGTTTCTTTAAAATCCGCACCTTCCTGCCGCGGGATCACCGTCCGGTTACCGCATAACCCATAGTTTCAGCGCTAAAATAAAAGTAATGCCATCGCTTTGTCTAGGCTGTTTGAATTCCTACCCACTAATTAAGAGCAGCCCTTTTTCTCACTATGTCACGCACGTAACGAAGCTGAGCAATCTTGTTTTCCATGCCCACCGTCCAATTTGCATGATGCAGAACTATACCGTCCGGAACAGGAAGATCCATGCCAGGCGTCCATCTCCGGCCAGTCAATGTTCCTCCGCCAAAAAAGATGGGCGGTAAATATCGCCATTTTAAACGGTACGGATTAAAACCGGATTGCGAAAGCCGGATCGCTAAAAATTTGGAGAGATGCCGGCTTGGCAGCATTTTTTTTATTTTCTTCATCAAAGAACCGACTAAAAGTTGATTGGCGGCGTCTTGATCATCGGCTTTGCCGTCAGCGCCTAGCCAACTGCGAACGTCTTGCCACAGCTTCAATGTCCGATCAGTCCCAACACAAACAAAAAAACCCGCGCAGATCGTTCCGCAAGGTTCGTCTTTTTGAAAAACCATGTCCACGTTTTTTTCAAAGGACGCTAAGATTTTTTTAGCATCCCCAAGAAATTGCACGTCCGGATCTGAAAATATAAAAATTTTGCCCCAGTTTTCCTTGACGGCTTGAATGATAAAATCAACTTTTTCACTTACTATCGCGCCCCAGCCGTTGGCTTTAAAATCAACGCAGGGACCATCGTATCGCCCAATTTTAAATATGACTTCACAATCTTTCTTAATGGAGGGCATGAGCCACTCATCGACCAAGGACTGATAAGCACGCGTATAGTAGCAATACAGTTTCATTGGAAAGGATTTCCCTGATCGAGGAGCGCTGATTTCTACTTTACTTGAACAATGACTCCTAGGAATTTTGTATTAAAAACCACTTTTATCGGGTGCTAAGTTCCTATTCTTGTATTCAGTAAACACCGTCTGCACAGGGCAAAAACTTTCCGCAAGACCATGGCAAGATCCCTATTCCAATGCCAGGACGCACCGATACTTAACATGAGCAGATAGATGCGAAATAAGACAGGGTGTTTACTTTTATCCATTTTTCTTTCCGCCAAGATATGCGCATAACCAAACAACCACTTGTCCGGAACCCGGCCATACTTCTTCTTGAACATATCATTAATTTCATGGTGCACCTGCAATCGAAAGCCTAACGTCTTATTCCAAGCATAGGTTCTGGACCCTGCGAGTTTCTCCTGGAGATATGAAAAACGCACACCCTTTTCCCCAAGCCTCAACCAATACTCATAGTCCATACAGTAATGCAACGATTCGTCAAGGAGACCCTGTTCTTCAACAACACGGCGCCGAAAAAAAAGAGCCGGTTGACAGATAAAACAGTATTCTTTCAACCTCTCGAGATCCCACGACTCGGAAGGATAGGGCGCAAAAGCATAGTCGACGAGATCAATGAAATCGGCCATACCATAGACCACATCGACATTGGGATTTTGCTCGAAAAATCCTACAACCCTTGCGATTGCCCCGGGATAATAGACATCATCGGAATTCAAACATCCGATGATCTCACCTTCCGTCGCCTGGATGCCCTTATTGACCGCATCCGTTTGCCCTTTGTCTTTCTCCGAAACCCAGCGCACGGGAGGACTGTACCGCTTGAGGATCTCTACCGTGTTATCCGTGCTGCCGCCGTCGAAGACCACGTGCTCAATATCAGCCCCTGCTTGATTGGCAACGCTTTGGAGCGTCCTCTCGATAAATTGTCCTTGATTATAGGAGGGTGTGACAATGCTAACTTTCACGCAAAAGTTTCCTCTAGAAATAGCCTGACAGATTTTTTATCGTTAAAGGATTTCGTGTGCCGCCATCTTGTAGACGCGTTTTACAACTTCACAGTGGGCATCCCAGCTGAACAACTTGGCACGCGCAAGGGCTTTTCGGGAAAACTCTTCGCGATAGGCCTCCTCATGATAGAACCTGGAAAAATACTGCGCCGCACTCTTCTCCTCTCCGGGATCGATCATGATCCCGGCATCCCCGACCACCTCCGGAAGCGACGAGGTGTTCGAGGTGATCACAGGAACCCCGCATTGCATCGCCTCGAGAGGCGGAAGACCAAAACCTTCGTAGAAAGATAGATAAGCAAAAACGAGCGCTCCGGAATATAAAGCCGCCAGGTCTTCATCCGGAACAAATCCGGTCAGAACGATCTTTTTTGTGAGTGCTCCGGCCGCATCGATCTGCCTAAGCAACGGCTCATACTTCCACCCGGCCGACCCGACCAGAACGAGCACGATATCTTCGATTTTTTCTTGTTCCACGAATCTTTTGAACGCACGAACCACGGTCTCGAGATTTTTCCGTGGTTCCAGAGTGCAAACGCTCAGAATGTATTTTTGTCCCGCAGGGATCCCGCATCGCTGCTTTATTCCCGCAATGCGAGCGGGATCTTTCACAGGGAAGAATTTTGACGACGCCGCCAACGGCGCCACAAACACCCGGCCGGGGTCAAGATCCTTACGATAAGCCAAGAGATCTTTCCGGGTCCATTCCGAATTGCAGATCACAAAATCGTCCGGGGTAAACGAATCGATCGTTTCATGAACAGGATGTTTTCGCCCATGGAGCGCGTGAGGATCCAGGAAATGCGGAAAAAGCACCGGGATCAGATCATGCACCTCGGTGATCTTGGCAATGTTTTTATGCGTTTGGATCACCGCAGGGATCTGCGCCGACGGCGAATGATAGATCTGAAAAGCGCTCAATCTCCGGCCATAGCGCTTTCCTGCCATGCTTTCAAAATATCTCTTCCACCCCGCTAAGAAAGAGAGAGAAAACCCGTGAGAAGCAATGCCATGAAGAATGATTTTTGAAAGTTTCCAAGCATAAAACCTCAACCTCCAAAAACGTGTCGCTAGGAACAGTACGTATCCGCGCTTCTTGTTTTTCTCAATGAACGCCTGACAGCAGCAATAGTTCCCGCTGCTGTCAAAAAGCAGGATCGAAAGATCTTTATCTTGGACCAAACGATCCAGCGTCTCTTCAGCGACCCGGAGAATCCCCGTCTTGGCGCGAATATCCACCATGGCCACTCCGAAAATCCTGGCATCAAAAAGAACCTTTATCGGCTCACTCACAAATAAAACCTTTTTTTATAAAACATTGATCCCTCTAGTTACCAGCGCATCTCGGGGGTATGGGCCACTAACGCATCCGGCCAAGGCCCAGAATTTTTCAAGTCGGGTTCGACGCAGCTGTGGCTCTCGAACTCATTAAAAGCCTTAACACTTCTTCAATATGACGCGAAGCAGCTTCCAGCGGATCCTGACGATACATATAAAAACCTTCTAAGTCGACGTTCTTAATTTTTCCTGCAAGCTTATCATACAAAAGATTATGCAAAGCCCAGTCGCCGTAAATGCGGCCATTTTGTTTTTCAAAATGCCTCAAACTATCCAAAAGCTCATTGATCGCACCGATGAGATCCGAATGATTGATATCGCCGGGTAGCCCACGCCCCAAAAGAAGATCCTCTTGTAATGTTATCAGATTATACCCTTCAATATACAAAGAAGAATAACCACCGTTTCGCTTCACATCTCGCACGGGAGGAAAATGCTTTCCGATGATGGGATCGGCGAATACGGACTTTATCATATCAGAGTACTTAATAAAATCCTCCCGGCTAAGGATCTTTTTATAAAAATCGCAGCCAACGCTGTTATTCAGACGCGGTATTTTTACCACCCAAACTTGCTCATCGCTTTTGTTTAAACAAATATAAAAAACAGCATTTATGATTTTCTTATCAAGATTAAGACGCGGCCATTTCTTAATATATATCAAAAAAACAAAATGCAAAAAGCTTACAATCCTCCGGATTAAGTAGGGTTGCGAGAGATCACGTAAAAAATCGCGCAAAGACCTCCACAGGTTTCTTAACCACAAATAGTGGCCGTTCTGATTTTGTTTTTTAATATAACCGCGCATGCTTTCTAGCATAAGAGATCCTGTTCGTTGAACAGATATTTTTAATTTCCTCGGGACAACTACATTCCCGCGCTCAAAGGCGCACGATGTGTTTCACGAAGCCATCACCAGCGATTGTTTCGAGGAGCTCATATTTCAAATCGGATAGACCGTCCGTTTGGGGATCATAGGAAAGATGTTCCCCGAACCCCAAGCGTATCCGATTTTTGTGATACTGTGAATTGCCGCTACGCTTAACGTTTTCATGAGCTTGGGGATGTCCGAAAGCTACCTGCTCGATGGAATGATATTTTCCCTCCCGGCGCCCCCAAGGGATCGTCCAGGTGAGATCTATCCTCTTTTTAAAGTCATCATCCTCCCCTCCCCACCCCCAATATTGATTGCTAAATCCATTCACCTTCCGAAAATCTTCCCTGTTGACCAAAAGAACACCCCCGAAATAACGGGGCCGAGACTGGTATTCAAACTGTGAACAATAAACAGAAAGATGAGTGGGCATGACGGGATAGGAGTAATCACAGGATGCGGATTCCGGAAGCATATCAACATCATGAAAACAAAAATAGGCGCCTTCGTTTTGATAAAGGCTAAAACCCACGTTCAACAATTTAGCGTGATTAAACAAGCCTTCCCCCGCCTGTTCGATCACGACGATGCGATGTTTAATGTTTTTTAGAAAAGCATGTATGTGCGGAATGAATCGCTTCAGATTCTCTTCGCGGTCGCGATAGGGAACCAGGATGATCAGTTCTTCCGATTTTTTCTTTCTAAACATGGCCTTTGAGAATCGAAAAATAGAAATAAGCGCTTTTATGAATGCCTTGATCACCCGAGCTCCCTTGCGCCTTAGCCTCAAGCTAAAAAAGTAAGCGCTCGGGTGTACCGGAAAACGGACGATCTTGCGTGTGCTCCGCGCCGAGGTCTCTTTTAAAATCCTTTCAAGCGTTGGGAGAATTTGAAGCTCATTGAGTATCTTTTGCTTCGCTTGACGTATATAAGGCAACCTCTTGGACCACTCGTCCTCTGCGATCGCTCGTTCAATCATAGCGAGGCTTTTCTCGTGATCATCGATATCGAGTGAAATAAAGGCCCGGGGATCCAAAAAATCACCGGCATTCGGACACCCCCAATAGAAACAGAGACATTCCGACAAAATAGCGTCACACAGCTTCTCTGTAAAATAACCCGGCTCGGATGTATTTTCAGCGGCAAAAGTATACTTGTAAGGAAAAAGCCCCTCATCCTTTTCGCCAGCGGCTAACTCTCCAAGATAACGACCCGGAAAACCTTTGGGAATAAACCCCGGCTCATGGCCCCGGCCATAAATATCCACAGGAAATCTTTCGGCGATCTTTTTCAAAAAGATCAGCCGTTTCTTATGACCCTCCAGATACCCTAAAGCTGAGATCACCCCAGAAAACATTTTTGTCTTCTTCAGGTCCACCGTTCCTTTCGAAAACTCCTCATAGGAAGGACTTAAATGCCATTCGGACGGATTGTGATGCCTAAAAGTGTCATGGACATAAAGGAACTTATCACTAAAAGCCGCAGGGTCGTTGTAGGGAAAAGGTAACCCTTCCCTATGCCACGCCGGCTCCATCTGCATCACGACGCTCTTTTGAGGTTCGTAAAAGCCGCCATATTGGGGACAGTTAAGGATCAGGTAATAGTCGGCCTTGGCTTCATCAACGATCCGCAGATCGTTCCACCGGCCATTCCCTTGACTCAGCCTGGCGAGAGGCAGCTTATCCTTGGGGGAAAAAGTAAAATTAGAAAGAACTTTGACTGTTTTAATCATTGTCGTTCCGCGACGGAATTTATCATAAATCTATAGGCCGTCTTTCATGGACTTGCCCAGCGCATCTTGCGCTGGATTTTTTGTGACTAAGGAAGGCCAAAAACAGCGCACCCTCTTTTTAAATTTTTCGTATTGGGTTCTACCCAGCATCAAAAATAAAAACTGGGCAAAGACCGCCTTTCTGAAAAAAACAAACGGATAAACCAAACCGGCCCTGAGCAGATACCTTTTCGCTTCTTTAAACTGCCCCAAGCCTTCATAAGCCCCCGCGGCACGCAGATAACGATGGCTGATGGCCTGAGCTCTCAAGCATATCCGCCACTTAAGATCGTTCCCCTTGAAGATTTTCTTTATAAACCGGAGCTCCTGCGCAAGAAATTGCTCCGCGTTTTGGCCCGCGACAGCACTGCCACCTCTTGTCCGGTACTCAAACAACGGCAACGGGACAAACCTCACATCATAGCTTTTTGCTATTCTTAAACACATGTCCCAATCTTCAGCAGCATGAAGATCCTCGTCAAATAAGCCGAGCTTCTGAAAACATTCTTTTCGAACGAGGATGGCTGAACCTGCGCCGAAAAAAGGATCGGGATCAAGATATAAATCTCGGACCAGCTCATTCCTGCGAAGGTAGTTTTTGGGAATAACCTCCCTCTCTATGTTTTTTTCTCCGCTGATACAAAAAAGTCCGCAGGATACCACCCCGATCGATTCGCTCTTGGACATCGCCTTCATCTGCCACTCCAGCTTCTCAGGCATCCAAACATCATCCGCATCCAGAAAAGCGATAAACCTCCCTCTTGCATTTTTGATCCCCGTGTTGCGCGCGGCTGAAACGCCTCGGTTCTCCTGATAAATGTACCGGACTTTTTCCTCATAACGGTTAATCACCTCACGCGTGTGATCCGTCGAACCATCATCCACCACGATCACCTCATAAGCCGTAAAGGTCTGAGCGAAAACACTCTCAAGCGCCTCGCTTATAAATGCTCCACAATTGAAGGTCGGGATAATAATGCTAACGAGCGCACTCATTTTATCCGAGGAGGCTTCCTTAGAATGACCTGCCGAGTCAACGCTGTGCGATCCGGACGAATACGTACGATTCTGCAGAAATCCTCTCAGGTGATCCCAGCCCTTGCAAAGAAAAGTCATGATGGAAACGCGTGACAGTAGAGGGGAGCCTGTGGAAATCGCCTGTTGCAACACTGCCGCAGATCCTAAGCAAGGCTCATCTTTTTCATTAAAAACCTGGCCAACGAACTCACTCCCGACCCGTTTGATCGGAAAATGTTTTCTTTCAAAAAATTCATCATGAACGCAGCAGTTATTTTTAACCCATGGATAGATACATGCATTTAAAAAAATCTGGTCACTTTGCCACCGATTTTCTTTTTCAAATCGATCTGCCAAAGCCATGATGCTGGGGACCATCCCCTTCCGCGCACCCCACATCCCGCCGAGGATCCCCTTTTTATTGGAATCGAAACAATGATAGGGGTGATCCCTCATGATGTGAAATCCCTTGCCGCTACAGAGCCATGCCTCGACGGCCGCTTTTTCTCGATAACTAAGGCGGGAGTCCGTATCGCGGGAGATCATCACTTCTACGTCGGATTCCGAAGCTGGGGTGAAACGCCAAAAAAGCCCTTTCCAGTCGCCTCTTTCTTTCATTAAAACCACTTCAACATTCGTGCGTGACCGTAATTCATCCAGGGTCTCCTGAGGAACCGATTGGCCACAATAGAAGCGACAAATCCAACCAGGATAGATCGTCCCCGCCAGGTCGGCATTTTTAACCGCTCCAACGGTATATTTGGGTTCCGTCCCCCAAAGCGAAAAACTAATGATCTTCTTACTCGCGCCTTTTTCCAGATCGACCCACTTCACAAATTGATCAGTATAGTGATCCATGACTTCTACTTGGTCAGGGATATATCTCTCAAGGACTTCATGAAAAACAGTCCAATAGCGCTCGCTTTTATCCCAGGGTCTCTGTAGCCCGAGATGGACATCGATATAAGACCCTTTCTTCCGAGGGTCGAATTTCCATCCAGCTCTATCGATGCGGTCGCTAAGAAGATTCGTTTTAGGATCAATCTTTCGATCGGGCGGTTTAAATAAATTCATTTTATAATCGTCAGAATAGAGAATATGCTCTGTCACATACATCTGATCCACGCCCCAGAAAGCTCTGTCCTTCCACCCCGAATACTCTTTGACCCTATCAAGACCTTTGTACTTATTAATTATTTTTTCAACATAGTCCGGCGTGACGTCTTCGTATCGTACTTTAAGCAGCTTTTGCCATAAAGTTCCGAGCGCGCCAATATAGCACATCGCAATTTCATGGGGCGGCTTACCCAAAACCCCGGGATCAAAATAATGGAGCTTTGTCACATCGGCCACTTGAAAATATTCCTTTTGTAAGGGCAGCATATCCATATCGCTTATGAGGCTAAAATCATTGGGATACTTGAGCGCCGCGAGAGGCCGCATCACCTGAGACAAAACATACGCCGGATATTTTGTTTTATTTTCAAAATAAATAAACTCGGTGTCAGGGCAAAGTTTTTTAGTGAAATTTGTGACGAATGAAGCGACCGCATTGATCCGCCAATCTTCTTCTGACCCTACAAGCACGATAACCGCTCTGCAACCTACGATATGATACCAAAAAAAAGCTGCCAAGGGCATGTAATACAAATATTCCTTACTCGTATCGCAAGCGAGAATCACTTGAATCATAAACAACTCCGGTTATTTAAAGAGACATTTGAGATTTTCGTCCGGCACAGGATGTTTGTGGATATATTAAATAAACCCAAACGACATTTGCGCAACGTCCTATTCAGAATAAGGGTGTGATGTAAAAATACGCCCGCACTCTTGAAAGGCACCTTCAAAAATCGCTCTTTTCCTTATCCCTGTGAGCTATATCTTATTAATTAATTTTAGATCTTTTGCCGCTGCAAATCTCGTCATAGATCCATGCATAGGTTTTTTCGAGTCCTGCTCCCAAGGAAACCGAGGGAGCCCAATTTAAAAGAGATTTTATTTTTTCATTATGGCTGTTACGTCCACGCACTCCCTGAGGGGCCTTGAGATTGTATTCTCTCTTCATCCGGATTCCCGCAATTTTCTCCACAGCATCCACCAATTGATTGATCGAAACCATCTGATCGCTCCCCAAATTGATCGGCTCAGTGACCGCGCTGTCCATAAGCAAGCGTATCCCGGTGACACAATCATCGATGTAAGTAAAACTCCGCGTTTGTTCACCATCCCCCCAGATCTCAATCTTGGATGCTCCGGAAAGCTTGGCGCGAATCACTTTCCGGCAAATAGCCGCGGGCACCTTTTCCCGGCCTCCATCCCACGTCCCCCGGGGACCGTAGACGTTGTGAAATCGCGCGATTCGGGTCACGATCCCGAAATCCTCCGTGAAATGCCGACACATCCTCTCGCTGAAAAGTTTTTCCCATCCGTAACCGTCCTCAGGCATGGCGGGATAGGCATCCTCTTCCTTGAGCCCTTCCTCCAAATGCACGGTCCCTTGCTTCTGAGCTGCATAAACACACGCCGACGAGGCGTAAAAATAGTCCCGGACCCCATATTTCCTGGCCGCCATGAGAAGATGTGTGTTGATAAGCACGGAAATCATACAAAGAGCCTTGTTATTCTCTATAAACCCCATGCCGCCCATATCCGCCGCAAGATTATAGACAACCTCCGCTCCCTCCAAGGCCTTCTCGCAATTCCCCTTGAGAGTCAGGTCCATCCTGCGATTGTCGAGATTCGGGAAAAACTGCCACCATTCCTCATACGGTTTACTATCAACAACCCGTATATTGCGATAACCCCTTTCCCTCAGGTCATGCACCAGATGTCCTCCGATAAAACCTCCCCCTCCCGCGACGACCACCCAACCTCTCATAACCTCAGCCTCCATGAATCACATCATTTGAAAAGGGTAAAACTTTCCGCGACAGGCCATAGCCCTCAAGGGACAGAATCCTCACAAAGGCTGCCTGAAATTAAAAAATCTCTCATTTTCGCCCAGGCTGACACTGTGACCGATCCCGTTGAGCCTCAACTGTTCGGCCAGCGTGAAAAAAAATGATGCCCTTGATCCAACCAAATATTTCGCCTTGGTCAGAAGATGCGTATTTTTAAAAGCCGTTAGCGTCTCTTCCTGAACTTGCTCCCGGCCAATCTCTTTGGAAATCATGTATTTCGCCACAAAACCTGCGTGCCGAACCTCCTTCACGTCGTGAATGATTTCAAACCCCATGTTCTCGTTCTCAGCTTCCAAAATAACAGCCTCATCGTCCGTGACCAAAAAAACCTTATTGATCCCTGTTTTTTTTCTAATCTTGATGGCTTCGGAAAAATATTTTTGGAGAGGAATGAAGCAGCCCTCCTTGAGGGGCCCCGAGATCTTATCCCCCCGTCTTACGTGAAAAGCGATGGAATCCTCATCAAAACCAATCCGCTGACACTGGGTACCCACGGAGCTCTTTACCCACGGCTTCGGTCGATAGAGATACTTCATGACCTCCGACGACCAGGCCTCATAGCCATATTTTTTGAATTCGATCGGATAATAATGTTCTCGCGCCCCGCTCCAACTCCCTTGGGAACTCTTAAAATAAAGAAGGGGTGACGTCCGGACAGCTTTTCGAAAAACTTTCACGCCTTCCCCTTTATAGCGCCGCAGTGCTTGTTCTTCATTAAAAGGAGATATGCTTTCAAAATAGTAATCCCAACAAGCGCGTTCCTTTTCAGGCACGAGCTTCCAATCATCTTTTTGCGCCATCAGCAGGATCCTATTCTCGGCAACGGCGGCATTAAAAATCGCCCCCAACCAATCAAAAGCGGCTCCGAACCAATGCTGATTTTCATCGAATGAATAAACGAGAAAACGACCGCGATCAGTTGCTTGGTGTCTTGCGATATAAGATTGCATAGTGCGTTGAACTTCTGAAGTCATCTCCTTGCGAGGGAGAAATGCGAGAGTGATATGCTTTTTCGCTTTATAGCCGCTGATCCGGACGGAATAAACAAGGGACCCCGCATGCCTCGCAAGCTGCATAATCGGCCTTAAAAGCCGCCTACATTTTCTGTATATTCTTTTTAATATAGAAATAGCCATTGCGTAAAACTTATACCCGAAGAGCATAGGCGTAATAGCATAGCGGGCTAGAAATCCTGGCGGAGGAATGTTCACGATCGTTTTTAAAAGGGAGATATGGCCCAGCCTGTGCTTGCGAAGAAGTTCGTCTTGCTCCGACAATAATCTTTGATCTACGTAATTTCCTTTTTTGAGATGCTTAACGATCTCGGCATCAATAACAGCCATCTTGAGAAAACCGCAAACACCATAAGCCAGCATGTCATAACCCCATCCCCAGGCATACTTATCCTTCTCTATCAGCTTCCAGAACTTCCCCCACGCCTCTGCGGTAAATACGGGAACCATTTGCTCCACAAAATCGGTATACCTGCCGATTTTGGTACTTTGATGGACCGTCACTGGATGAGAAATGATCGAATCCGGCGAAAGGGCAGGCTGCGCCACTTCGAGACCATAGCGTCTCATAATACTCAAAAAATGTTGGGGGTTAAACCCCAAGATATCAATGTCGTCTACCCAGAAAAATATGTATTCGTAGTTTTGGGCAATATCGGGAGTAATAAAATTTTTCACCTGGGGGAATAAAGACCTTTTGTCATGAACGATCTTGCATCGCGAAAAAATCGCATCGCTAAGATCCGTATCATCGTAAACCATAATAAAAAAATCAAAATTTCCGTGACCAAACCTTTGGATAACTCTCTGCAAAAGCTTTTTTCCATACGCACCCACGGGCGACACATAAAGTGATTTTTTCATTGGTCTCCGATCAGCAAATATCGTTTTACGTTTCCGACTTCAGAAAAATCCCGCCGTCTTCGGCAGCCTTCCTCTCGGAGCTGCATCTCAATTCCAGGACTAAGAGAGCTGACAAATTCTTAAGGTAAAACCTGACTATGGCAATTAAACTATTTGGCGATCTTCTTATCCAACTGGTAATCGTAAGAGATCCGCTCTCCACCCTCTTCAAACGATAGACGATTAAGTTGAAACATTCCATCCCTCATTCCATTTAAGGGTTGGAGCCTTGCAAAATCGAATGGATTTCTAGAAGCGGTTTCATAAGCATGCATAACCCTATTAGCATCTCCATGGAGGGAATCGCGTCGCGAATTGATCAGGGATGCCATCCGCTTCGGCCTAAAAGCCGGCACACCGCAGCCTCGACATCCTTGGGTAATGACAACTGCAGCGAATCAACCCAATATACCTGGAGATGTTCGGCAACAATGGGAAGACGATCTATCCGCGCGCACAAGTCTCCACTCCCGTGTGAAAAAACAGGATATTTTTCAAGTTCTCCAAGCCCGGCCAAAGAAACCATCGCGCGAAGACATTTTTCGCACTGGCAGCAGTTCATTTCGCCGGAATTGTTTTCCCAACAAACGTGAAGATGTCGGCGCACAAGCGGTTCCTTCGCGATTGCTTGGAGTTTGTCCATCCGATACACACACTCACCGAAATGCTCGACCGAAAAACTTCCTGAAGAATAAAGCTTGTCCGTTTCCTGATGCGATCCCCAGGGGACATTAAACACCCCCGTGTCGCTTGAGGAAATCACCCCCCTACCAAAAGAGGTCTGAATAAGATGGCCGACGCCGGCCAAAGCACCGCCATGGGTCATTTCCCAGTTGGCCTTCCGGAACTTCGGATGTTGCCGGAGATTGGTCCGGATCACTACGGCGCGATGCCCCGTTTCCTTGGCTATTTGCTGAAAATGCGGCTCAAATTGCGCCATGCGTGTGCGATCGTCAAGGGCGATGTCAAAACCATGGACATAAAGGATCCCCTCGACAACAGGTCCTTTCAGTAATGAGTAGAAGGAATCCACCCCGCCGGTAAAGAAAAGCACGGCCCCGGACTGACACACGTTTTCCTTTTCGGAAATCTCCCGACAATCCAGCGCCGGTTTTTGGGGAACCGCCAGCCACCGCCTGAAAATACTCTCGAGTTCCCCGGCATTTCGGTGCCATAACGGATCTACCCTTTCTTGGAGTCTTAGTGTGGCGCCGAGATCCAGCGCCGCCACAAGGAACATACTCGCGATCCCTTCCACAGACGGGGCTAAAGAGACATCCTTGGATTCAAACCAGACATCATGGCCGGCCACGCGGGCAGAAATACGGTGAGTGTTGTGACAAACGCTGGCCGCGGGTCTTTCAATTTGCCAGGATGTTTCCTTGAAACATTTCCGGAATAAATGCTTCACGTTTTTTTTAAAGCTTCTCATCTTCAGCTTCAGCCATTAGCTTTAAGTATGAGGGAACTCGAAATGCCATGCGTTTGCGATGCTCCGCCGATAAATGTTTATAGCCCCGGATGTAACCTCGGCAATCGGCAGCACCACAATGGCACTCAAAGGGATGTCTCATATCATATTCCGTAGTGTGATAGTCAAAGGTGATCTCATCCTCAGCGTCGATCGTCCGCAACGCGCGGAAAACTTGACTCTCGGCATCAAAACAACAATTGGGGCGGCAACTGTGATTAACATACTTACCCTGATCGGTCAGAACGTGCCGGTCCACCCCCACCTGAATGGTATAAACCGTCGGCTGATCGACTTCCTCACCCTCCACAGAAAAAACAGCCTCACCTATCTTAAACACACGGACCGCAACGGTTATGCGATAACCATTCCTTTCAAGCGTCCTGAGGCCACTTTCACATTCTTGTGAGTTCCCCATGTAAAGATACTAGCCTTCCTCCCGGAGTTGCATCCCAATTCCAGGGCTAAGAGATCCGACAAATTCTTAAGTTAACATCAAGAACGTTAAGCTTGTAAGTCAGCAGAGCTGGCTTAGGAACCAACAATAAAATTACGGCACCTCTCCTTTAGCGCATGAGTGAGAGAAGCATACTGCACTGGATTTTCGACTTGAGTTGAGGCATTTATTTTACCGTCCAAATTAAAGTTAGCTTTTAAATCCCCTTGGGCATTGATATCGATTCGATTGAATAAATTTAAAAGGCCATCGAACCTACATGTATCTGCAAACGCACCAAATCCGTTGACAAAAATTACCGGCGCCCCTAACGCCAGACAGGGCAGAGCGCAGTGAATTCTGGAGGTAATCACAAGCTTTGCCCTGGCATATTTTTTTAGGCAATCCTCGGCTAAAGCGAATTTTTCTTCCTCGGAATATTGGAACGAAGGCAAGGCGTGAGTGGCATAGCGAGCACTATTCAGAAACTCCCTGTCGATGAGTTCCTCTAAATACCCGCCCGGCTTTGACAGATGCGGGGCCGCCCCCTTTAAGATTTTACGAATCCAAACTCTCAGTTTATCAATTTTGGAATAGTTGTACAAAGGATCGACGATGCAAACATCACTCCCTCGCTCCGAAGCTTCGACGGCATAATGGTCCAGAGTTAAAGTTAAACATCCGGTGAAATAAGCTTCAATGCCTTTGTCTCGCAAGATTTGCACGGTAAAATGATCTCGGCATCCTATGGGCTCATGCTTTTTTAAATAAGAAACAGCTTTTGCCGTTAGCAAAAAAGGCGCGGCAAGCGCATTCATGTGAAAGGAAACAAACAGCGGATCAATCTTTTCGCTTGGGATCCAATCATCCATGCTGTGCGTGAACCATCCGTTCATGATTAGTTTTATATCATCTCCCGCATACTCCGCTAAACGCTCCCGGCTTAAATACGCATCGACCCTGGGCAGATATTGCTTCGCGGCCAAACTTTGGACATAGTCGCCCAGATTGAATATCTTTCGCCCTTCTTCATAAATTAAAAGTCCGTATTTCATCGTAAGTGGTTAGGGGAGTCCCTTCATAGCCCTATACAGCCCATACATTCGGGGAAACTTGTTTATAAGCACGAACTTTAATCTCCTGACAAAACCATTTTCACAAGATCCGGCGTTAAGCTTTGCATCAATTTCACCCTTCATTATTCTATGCATGTAGGCCTGTTCCTTCGCCTTGTCAGAATAAATAAAAAAATCATCCGACCGGCAAGCCCTCTCACGAAGTTCCTTCCATAAATATTTTGTCACCTCAGGGATAGGCTCTCTTCCGAGGACCGAGAACATAATCTCGTAAATGCTTTCGTCCGATTCAAAGCCATAATTATTCGGATTTTCTCCAGCCAGAATGAGCCCCAAGCATGTCCTCAGACATTTTTCACACTTACCACAGTTGAATCCTTGTCGAAGGTCCGAATAACAGACACGCAAAATCGGTTTCCGCGCTTCCTTTCTTGCAAAGCCAGCGACCCAATCCACCTTATCTTGCCGCTTCAACTCATAACCATCATGATGGATCTTTATGCCACCCCAAGACACACTTTCATCAATCGCCGGCATAGAACCCCGCCGAAGCACCGGCACATACCTGGAATTGGATGCGGCAATAAGAATGTCTTTGTATCCATTTTTATAAGAAAGAGGGGCCATCAGCCCTAAAAGCCCCAACCCATACTGAACTTCACCCCACCAGCTCAAGCTCTTTAGCAACAGAGGCACCTGATAGGTGTAAAAATTCATCAGATTGGCTTCTGCGTATTTTTTTTCATTATTGAACAGAAGCGGTTCATTTTCCAAAAAAAACACTAAGGCATTCCATTTTTTCGAATCTTTAATTTCAACATCTGCCCCATGCACCGTTATGAGGCTGGGCGATTTCTCCCGATGCCGGATATAGGTCGCGAGAGAATCAAGGCCTCCGCTAAAAAGCATCGCCGTATTTTTTCCCTCGACGCAGTTCTTGATCAGCTTCCCCACCTTAATGCTTCCGGAAAGACTATGCTCTTTAAAGTTTCTCTCGAAAATTTCCTTGATGACCGTTAGTGCGTTATAAAAATCCTCGTCCAGCTCGTCGAGTTCTATATCAAAACCCACAAACCAACTTATGGGAGCGATGTTCGCCAACAAAGGGATCACCGCCATGCTTTGGGGAACACAGCTAACATCTTCGGAATATTTTACGTAAAACCTGCTGTGAAGATTAAAATATTTAGCGATCTTCTTATCCATCTGGTAATCGTAAGAGATCCGCTCTCCACCCTCTTCAAACGATAGACGATTAAGTTTAAACATTCCAGCCCTCATGAACCAATCAAGTCTTTCGAATTAAAACCTATGCGATCGTGAAGAAAACATCCCATTTATCGATCTTTTTGTGTTTGATGAAGGGCTATGGCAGACCGGTAGATATCGAGCCACCTGTTGAGCCAGGCCGCTTCGTCCTGAAGCTGGAGGGCGGATGTACAGATCTGCGAAGCTTCCTTCCGCCAAAAGGAAATTTCTGAGGCGCATTTCTCAAGCAGCCCTTGAAAGTTTTGATGATCTTCCGGGTTGAAAAGATAGCCATTAACACCCTCTTGGAGGATCTCCGGAATTCCTCCGCGGTTGCTGCCCAGAACGGGTTTACCAAATGTTAAGGCCTCCGCAGCAACCATTCCGAACGCCTCTTCGCAAAGGGACGGCATGACCAGAAAATCGATCTTGGGATAAAAATCTTTCGGCAAAACATGTCCGACAAATTCAACCCGAGGATCATGATATCTTTTTTTAAGGTGATCTTCATAAGCCGGCTTCCCCGTTCCCGCAATGATAAGCTTCCAATTTCTGTGAGCCATGCCCGTGAACGCCTTCAATAAACGATCAACGCCTTTATTGGGATCTAGCATACCGATAAAACCAAAACCGATCGTCCCATCCTCTGTGCGTTTTCCAGAAAGGCTGCCCTCCCCCAGGCGCTGACGCGTCTGATGCACAAATGTTTTCAATAATGCGTTTTTAAAGTATCCGTACATCATAAATTTATTCAGTATAAAACGACTGACCCCCACGACAGCCGTTACCTGATTTGATTTCTTGCAGTGCATGAGGCGCAAAATCCGGCAACTCAGGCAGCGTTTTTTGCAACGTTGCTCGCCTTTAAACATGGTCGACTTTGCGCACACAAGATAGTGGTCATGCAGCACCTGAACGATCGGTATTCGATGGCGAGAGATTTCATCCCAAGCAGCAATGCTCCACCCTGGCAAGCAGTGGCACGAGACAACATCCGGACGAAAATCAGCCAGAACCTTCCTCACCGCGGAGCGCATCCGAGGATTATAACTGTCCAATAAATGCCACATTTTACGCTTGATCGATATTTCCCTATCTTTTTCGAAGGAGAAATAAAGGTTACGGACCTCGGCACGCCAAACGGGCACCCCATCCACCCGATCCTCCCTTAACCCCTTTTCGGGTCCGCCAGACAACACAGCAACTTCATGCCCGGCATTACGAAGACCTTCGACCTGACATTGAAGAGCAATTTCGGCTCCCCCGACAACGTAGGGTTTGTAAAACGAATGAAGAAAGAGGATTCTCATGCGGCAGACCTCGCGGAAAAAACTGCGGACAACATCACGCGCTCAGAAGCAATCCCGGTAACGCCTAGCCCCCCGACAGAAAACAACGCCCCGGAGGCCTTCGGGAAAGCGATTTTTCTCGGAGCCAACATTCTTTTTAGGATCACGACCATTTGAGGACCGCGCTAATTTTTTTCAACCCTTTCACAAAGACACTCTCCGGATAAATCCGCAGCACGTTCAACAACCAGAGTTTCAGCTTCACGCCCAAGGCAAAACCACCGCCAAATTCTCTATGGAGATTTCCCCATCTTGAAACGACATCGGGACAATCGGCGGCGGCTCTAAAATAATAACTCGTCGCATGATCAAGAATCGTTATACGTGCTTCCCCGGTATTGCGGCTGAGAAGTTCTGCAAAAGCTGCATCCACGGCATCCATGTCGGGCTTTGCCCCGGAGACATCACGCAGTTTCATCACCTCATGAATCCACCTTTTGTTCAGCTTCATGGCGTCAAAAATAAACTCCCAATACCTGCGCCGTATTTTCCGGGCAAGCGCTTGCTGGTACGTGTAGGAGCTGGTAGAAATTTGAGCATCATGCTGGCGATAGAGCAACAAAGTCTCCGGCACATTGGTCATTTTCCAACCGGCCCGAGCGGCTCTTTCCCAGAGGTCATAGTCTTCGCATTTTTCCCAAGCTTTGTCGTAGCGCAATTGCTTCGCTAAATGGCTCCGCATCATCACGGTAGGATGTGCAAACGAGGAATCAAACAATAACTTCATCTTGATCGCGACATCAGATTCAGGATGTTTGTGGACACGTCGATCGGCCCCACCTAAAAGCTTATACCCACTCCCGCAAATATCGGCATTCGTCTGGCTTAGCCATCGCAGTTGCCTTTCAAATCGTTGGGGCAATGAAATATCATCCGCATCCATCCTTGCGATCCACTCTCCGCACGCACATTCGATGCCCTCGTTGAGGGACTCCGCCAATCCTTTGTGTTCACGCGCAATAAGCCGGATGTGCCTGTGCTTCTGGGCATAGCGATTAAGAATGCTCAAGGTGCCATCGGTCGAACCATCGTCAATAATAATAAATTCAAAATCCGCGAAGGTTTGACAAAGTATGCTGTCAATGGCTTGGTGAAGATATCTTGCACCGTTACAAACCGGCATAACCACAGTCACTTTGGGAGGCCCGGAGGTCATAGACGTATCCAATTCGGAGGGATCAGATCCCGCGTCTGGGCGTTGGCTTCTGGATCTCGAAACCATTCCTGGGGCGCGATCACGATCTTTCCAGGATTTTCGCAAAGCCATGCCCCCCACCAACTGAATGTGCTATTGGCTATAATGTGATGCTGGCAAAGTTTCATAAGCCGAAGATCCTCCCATCCCTGGCTTGTGGGATTATGGGAGACCCAAGTCGCATGGGGCGGAATTTTTAAATTCGCCCTGGCCCAATCCGAGTCGTCAGAAAAAATAAAGAAATTCGGATCCCGGACCTTCGAGCCCACAGCCTGAAAGGCCCTTTCATAATAGTCGGGCGGACAAACACCGTGAAACCTGGCGACATGCGGGATGGCCACATAATCCCCTCGCCGGATATGAACGCTTACGGAATTTGAATTCATGATCGAACGCGCTGTGTTTTCGTTTGCCTGATCCATCGGGGTCTTGACCTCCAGATCTTGCATCAGAAGCTTTCTTTCTCCCTCAAAATATTTCGGGTTTTGCCAATAGCCCTCCAAGTAGACGTTGCGCCGATAGTCCAGCTTTTCAATATTCGGATCGACTAAGCTGTCCTTTTCCATGTAGCGTTGGCCTGAAGAAAGCCCAAGGATTTTTCCAAGCCTGTTTCGCCAACAGATCCGCCCGGGCTGACGATCATACTGCGCCACCTCACGCCTCCCTGCAAATTCACATTGAAGGGCATACGCATGCAGCTCAAAGTTCCGCTTAGCGACAACCTCATTGACGTTCTCAAACCAGCTTAGGTCGAGCTTCAGAGGCACGCGAAAGCGCAACGATAGAGCGCGCCCAAAGGCGTATTGAAACATCTGGTTCCCGAGTCCGCCGAAAAGTTTTACAATAATCATCGAATCCTTAGTAACTCCAATCATTCAACACATCTCTTGCAAGACATCCTACCCGCGCCGGAGCGTTATAAAAAGAACGGTGGGAATACTCTGAATTCCGGTTTGTATGACCCCGCGCATTCTGCGCCCCGTTTAGTTAAGATCCACATAGATTAGAAATACCGCTACTCACGCACGGACCATCCTTTTTTTACGATATCGCTTCAAGATCTCCAGAAGGTTCAACTTTTTATTTTAAGCGAAATAAAGGCAATGCCCAGTTTCCGGGCATCACCACTGTTCGGATTTATTTCATGGGGACTGGTGGGATGGGGCGGAGTGATTTCCAGGGTATCAGCAGTGCCATCAGTTTCAAATGCAAGGCGATAAGTATCAGCTTCTTTCTCAGGATGGGTGATTACAAAGGTTTGCTCACTACCCCCCACCCGCACTTTCACCGGCACGTCATAATTGGGGCCAAAAGCCCTGGCTGTTATCTCAAGAGTGAATTTTCTTGGCAACGTTTGTCTGAAACGGAACTTTGCCACTGGGCCCACCGCGGCATCGGTCCAGCGTCCCCACGGTTCATACCCCGACATCCCCGAAACTTTGGCCACAAAATCCGGGTAGCCCTGGATTTTGAAATCGATCATTCTCTCTGCTAATTCAGCGGACAACGGCCGCAGGCGGGGCTCAACCCCGTAGTGCGAAATAGTTATTCGATTTTGGAAAATGCCAACATTCCCCGTCACTCGGACCGCCTGGACGAGCCCCTCACCAGAAACGTGCGGCAGATACAAAGAAAAAAATCCATCTCCAACATTAGTAACAGACTCACCATTCACCACCAATTTCGGTGAATCCTTGCCCGGCATAAATGAACCCAGAAGAACAGCGTTGGTTTGATGAGGCATCGAGTAAACCGTCAACTCAGAGGAAAGCAGCAAACCAAAGTCTTTAATTTTCCCCAGAACGATAAATTGATGATCCGAGTGCGCTTCCTGACGGAAAACAAGCGCGTAACAAGGTGCTCCCCGACGGCATTCATCATCGACGAAATGGATCTTCTTGCCTGTCTTGTACTCAGCATATTGAGACCAATAATCAGCTGGCGCCTGCGCAATGCCACGCTGATGCGCAGACAGTGTCGGCGCGACCACAGTCGAGCCCTCCGGGATTTCCATGAAGGCAGGCGATTGAATAACCTCATCCATTAACTGCCACTTCCGATGTGACAGTTTTTGGTCAAAGGCGATTAATTGATTCCTCACTTCCACAGCAAAGCTAAGAACCATGGCTATCATGATCCCAGTCAAAATAAGCACCCGCCTGATCCTGGGATGCCACGATCGGCTCTTGATATTCATATAGGCGAGCACTAATGCAAAAAAAACGGCGGCGGAAATGAATGAATAATATGTGTATGTATATGACCGGCTGCCAGAAGCTACCCAGGCTTGGTATTTTTGATTAAACCCCAAAAGAAGATTGGGCAGGAAAATCCCAACAAATGTCATCGCAGCCCCGATCATGAGCGTTCGCGCCCGCGGTATAATAAAATGAGCTGAAGTCATCAGTCTGGAAAAAAGAAAGCCTGCCACCGCAGGCTTGATGAAATGCGCGACGTTCAAACTGGAAAGAATGTTGTGCAAGCCCGGCGCGTTGACAAATTCCAGCTGCGCATTAGGGGAAACGAGGAAGCGCAAGGATGCCAGAGGGAAGGCGGAAAGGCTATAGATCGCGATCACCTTGCCAGCAGCCCACAAATTGAACCCATCCAATTGGTTGCCGTTATATTGGGATGGATAGATATGCCTCCAGACGAGATAAATCACCAAGTAAGTTATCAAGGGCAACGCGATTGCTAAAACATACTTCTTCCACGCCATGAGCCATCGGATGACAGACTCGCCCGGTCCGGCTCTCGACAGCAGCATGGCAACATAAAAAAAGAAAAAAGGTACAAACAGCTCATTTCCAAGAACAAAAAAATATAAAACTCCTGAAAAACCAGCCAAAGCTAGATTTTTACGATCGATCGCAACAGAGAATAGTCCCAATGACAGCAGAAACAAAGTAACACTAAAATTGACGTAGAGAGGATACGACGTGAGTGCGTTGTGGTCCCATCCATTTTGTATAAACGCTAAAAAGAACACCAGCGATGCCAGCGCAATCCAGCGCGATTTGAATGACTGTAAAACAGCAAAATAAAGCGCGCTTAGCAATAAAAAAAAAGCCCCGAATTTCACGGTCAGGTACCAAGCTCGATGGGCAACAGCATAGGGCATATGATAAAGGGGATAGCCCCACAAAAAACCGATTCTGCCCTGCTCCGCACTGAAAGACCACGCCGTGTCCCAAACATGTCCATGGCCATTCCCGATATTGATCGCAAATCGGGCATCGTCGTTCGTAGTGAAGCCCACAAAGAACAATGGAGAAATTATTATTACCGCAAGCAAAAACAGTAAGAAAAGATTGGTCGCGCCCACTTCGGCAATACCCCGGGAAAACAGTCCTCGGAAATGACCCGAAAAAACGCCGCTTCGCATTAAATGACTCCCCTTGGTTATTCCAGGTACCGCTCTTTTAGAGCTATCGGCCATTCCACCGGACAGGCGGTACTGGCTTAAGTGCCACACGCCGTAAATTCGGACATTGCCTTCATACACAATTCAAGCTCATGCGAGCGCGCTCCGCCACGCTGCGTGATGCAGACATGAGCAGTCGGTTGAATCGATAAAGAACTCTTATTTCCCTTTTTAGTAAAATCATAAAAATAATGCCTTAACGTCCTCTTTATGAGGGTGAAATATTCAGCCGCCGAATGCTTGAAATAGAATACTTTCTTCCCGTATGAGAATACCGCAAGAACATAGTGTATGAGAAAAAATAAAGGATTAGGCGTCCAATAGATAAGATGATTCACGATGAGATTCCTAAGCTTTGGAAATTTAACGCCAACGATTGATAGCTGGCAAAGATTATACTGAGCCGTCTTTTCCTTTTTGGAAAAACAACTCAAAGGACTCATGTTACGCATTCCGAAATCAATAGCCTCGTGGACCGGATCATAGACGCCCCTATTTCTACAGTAATCCCCAAGGTCGGTCCCCGGATATGGCATAAAGATCGAGAAATTCGGCATCTCCGGTTTCACCTTAATTGAAAAATCCAGTGAAGCGATATCATGTTCGAGTGTCGTGAACGGTAACGCAAGCATCGTATTGGTATAAACACTGATCTCGTACTTCTTCAAAATACGAAAAGCGTCTTCAAGTTGCACTTTAGTAACGCGCCGACGCATCATCCTGTTCCTCACATCGTCATCTGCAGATTCAATGGACATTCCCACAGATACGCATCCAGCCTTTTTAAGACACAAAACCAGCTCATCAGTAACGAATTCCGATCGCAAAAGACAATAAAAAGGCACGCGTACCTCTAAAGCCCATCGCTCGGAAAATTCTTTAAGCCATTCATCTGTCTTATGTGCAAAAACGTCATCCTGTATGCGAATAAAGGACGTGCGATAACTTGCTATCAGTTGTTTAGTTTCTTTGATGACGGAGTCTACACTGCGCCGTCTAACAATCCTTCCAGAATCCTTAAATAAGCTGTTATAGCGATTATTAAAACAGTAAGGGCATGAAAAGAGGCAGCCTCTAGATGTCCATATACCCTTGATACCAAAGTGACGCATCTCGGGATAAGCGTAGATCAACTCTCTGTCCATAAAGGGATATTTGTCAAAATCTTCAATGAGGTGTCGCCGCGTCAGTTCTTTTTCGGAGCGAGTAATGACGTTCGGAATACCATCGAGTCCTTTATGCTGCTCGACACGCTTCACTATCTCAATAATGGCATCTTCACCTTCCCCCACACAAACAGCATCGATCCCCAAATCATTAACACAACTCCTATCAAGCGAGGGGCCAGCACCCCCCAGCAACGTAAATAGCTTCACCCTTTTGCGTAAGTCATCATTAAAATTCTTCATGTCATGCATATCAACAGACATCATGCTATACGCAAGCATGTCCGGCTTCCAAGCCCGGATCTTCTCCTCGACATCCCCTTTTTTAATAACTCCAAGCGTGGTTTCGTGACCTGTTTTTTTAAGAACGGCCGACAACACCATTGGCCCAAACGGCTCATTTACACCGAGGTCATTTACGATAAACATTATCTTCACAGATCAACACTCCTAAGCTATTGCCTCTTTCGATCGCAATGGTATGCATTTTTCGTTGCAGCGCCTTTTTCTAATTCACCTTTCCAATTGCCTCAATTATAAGCACGCCATCGCCTCCCCTCTATCCTCGGAACTCCCTGCTCCTGAACCTGATCAGGTTCTTGAAAAATTCAAATACAGTACTAAATCGAACAAACGATTTACGATACTCACATTTATAGAACTTCGTCGGCATCTCATCGGCCTTCAATTGCAGTCTCCCGACCCATAGCATCATCTCAGCATCAAGAAACCAGTCGTTCGATTCAAGGCGCATTTTTTCGTATGCCTGACGTGTCATAATCTTCGGCTTGGAATTAATATCTCTCATACAAATGCAAGGAAACAGCATTTTGAATATTAGGTTATAGGAAAAAGACAAGACTCTTCTCGCCAGGCCATCGTATCTTATAGTTCTATATGTTTTTACAAAATCAAGCCCATCGCCTTTTATCTTTTGATATATTCTGATTATGTCTTCGGACGGCATTTGCTCATCGCCATCCATAAGACAAACGTACCGACCTACGGCGCATCCAAGACCTGTTTTCGCATCCCAGCCCATCATTCCTTCCTTTAATAGCACAACCGCTTTGATTCGCGCGTCTTTAGAAGCAATATCTTTCACGATATCTGGAGTAATATCGCTTCGATCCTTTTCAAAAAAATTCCCGACCAGAATAATTTCCCATGACGAGACGTTATTTTCCAGAAGCTTTATCGTCTTATCAACAAGGCCATACACACGTTCTCCAGCTCCGTAACAGAGGAGTACGACCGAAAGATCAATTTCAGAAATTAATGCCATTCTGTCCCTCTCATCTTATTTGTAAATAACAGGACAATGCAGTTCTGTAACTGCCCCAGCAATTAAACGCCGCTGTCGGGGCCATAATAACTGCAAGGAGTCCCTATAAAAAGGAAGAAAAACAATCATTGCAAACCCTGCAGATGAATATTCGAAAACTTCTTCCATCGCCCCACCTATTTCAACATGCGTGATCCAACCTCCAAGGACAGCGACATGCGCTAGCCAGGAAAGCAGCATGCCCTTGGAAATTCCGATCAAAATCGCTCTTTAAAGCCAAAAGTTCAGGAGGATATCTTTCTCTTTTGGGGAATTCGGGTAATCCAGTTCGGCCGGAAGAGCCTGGGCCATGACCTTTTTTCCCTTTATGAATTTGTCGTGAATGAACGTCAGTTCACACACTTCGGGGATCCATTGCTTGCCGAACCGGACGACCTTGGAGAAATTATTCCCGTGAATGTGAACAAGAGTGAACTTCGATGTGATTTCCCTCAAAACTTTCAGATATTCCTGAAATTTCTCACTCAGGTGGAGATCATGCACTTCCAAAATGATCGCTACAATGTTGTCGGAAAATCCGGCGACGATGGGGCCCATGACTTCCCATTCTTTTCCCTCGATATCCATTTTCAGGAGAATCTTTTTTCCCGCATCCCGGTTCCGCACTAAATGATTGTGAAAGGTATCAAAGGGCCCGTATTTTTTTTCGGCAAGCCCTTGCCTATTGAAAAAGAAATTTTCTTTCTCTTCCGGCAGCCGAGTAACGGTGTGATCGTAAAATCTAAAAGGGACGTCTTTGCGCCTCGCCAGAGCATTTTCAAAACTGATGTCGTCGGCAACTCCGTATGTATAGACGACCTCAACGGAAGTAAGTATTCTCAGAGGGATCACATAGCCTCCGTCGCTTAGGTTCCCTAATCTTACCTTTTCCTCAAAACCCTCCACCTCATAGGGGGTTAATTGCTTTAACAGCTCGCGCCAGAACAAGAGAAAACGGACTTGCTCCGTCGTTCGTATCAACAACCGAAAAATTCGAGACAGGATGAAATGCAGCACGCGAGACTTTTTTTTCACCGCAGCCGCGATCGGTTCTCTTCGAGAACGCAAATAATGCATCAGGTAATAGACCGGATTTTTAGAATCTTTAAACCGCCGCTCCAGTTCCTTCGGACTTAAGGAAAGGGACGACTCAGCTCCCGGAGAATATCCATGCCACCAGTAATGGACCATGCTTGTCTCGGCATAAAATTCTTTTCTTAGCAACATCCGGAGTGATTCGCTTCTGAGCCTTAAAGGAAGGCCCGCATTAGCTATATCAACCACAGGGGCGGTCACCCGATGATCAAGGATCAGGACCTTACTATCCAAGGGCATGTTCTGAAGACACTCCGTAATAGCGTTAGGCCCCGTCACCCAAATAACGTTTTCTAATTTGTGGTGAGCGCCCTTCGCCACGATAGTCTTGACGATTTTCTTTAAGATCTCATGGCCGGGTATCGCAGCCAAAAAAAAGGCATGGGCCTGCGGGGGAAGACCGTAGAGCACTTTGGACTGGAGAGGGGCCTCATAAGTAAACGTAAGCTCGGCCTCTTTGATGTATTTCTCGAACAAAGAGTCCAGACTTTTGAGGCACTCCACATCCAGATCAACATAAACCCCGCCCCTCTGGTAAACCACCAACAATCTGAATAGATCCGAACGGAAAACGCCGTGCGGGTAGGCGGCATAGACATCATGCATTTCCGGAAAATGCTCTTTGATGAAAGAGTCCATCGCTTCATCCGTCCACAAGATATACTCCCATTCCGGATTAAGCTTCTTCCAGGACTCAACGCAAAAGAGAAGTTCCTGCGGGATTTCTTTCGTTTTCCATGTCTGGTGAATTATTTTAGGAACTTTCATTTTTCTTCCTTCGCGATAGAACGTTCAACTTGTCGACGAGCCCTAAGCGCCCGAGGGAACTTCGAAAAAAACTCTTTTTCGACATTTTAACCCTTGCACTCCCTCCCACCGGCCTCAAAACTAAAAAGGAGTTTTCTCCTTCGTATCCACTGCCGGCGCTGCACATATTCAAAACTTAACTTTCACCTGCCGCAGAGTTTAAGGCGGGCAGTCTGAATGGCGTACAATGAGATTCGGAAGGCCCCAACAGGAATATCCCATCTTACGAGCGATGAGGGCAAGGCCTTCGGTCTCGATCAGTCCTTCGTAGGAAAATACCGGAAAGTTCAGCCCCTCGCGATGCAAGTCGGCGCAAACCAGTAAGACGGTACCGCCCACGCCATCGACCTCGACCTCGAGCTGGCCTCGACATTCATCCAGATAGCGGCGCCCCACATGGGCAGGTGGCTGAAACAAACCATGGGTCGTGTAGCGCCATCGCCACCATGCCTGCGCAAGAGAAGAGCGATGGGTCACACTATAGGTATTGAGATCAAAACTTCGGTCATCCTGCTCATGAAGGCAGTGGGCCGTGACGACAGGCTTTTCGCTACGCAGCAATGTCTTCAGCAAATCCGGCGGATACTCGACCAGATCCACATCCAGCCAAAGCACCCAGGCCTCGTCGCGCAAACAAGCTGCCAGAAGCCAATTACGAGCCTTGGCGATAGTAGCGCGACGGATCAATTGCACTTCCGGCCGGCGGCGCGACCCTTCAAAAGAGGCGGGGAAATCCTTCTTTAACAGTTCCACGCGAGAATACCGGCTTTTCAACTCGGGCAACCGGGCCATGATCTCCTCATGGCTTCTGTCCGTGCTGTTCCCAACCAGGAATCCGAGCGACAACCGCGAGAACGGATAGTCTAACGCCGTCAACAGCTCGAAGTAACGCGGTAAAAAATCCGCCGCATTCTTGATAGGTGTGAGGATAAGAACAGAGGGTAATTCAGACATGGCAAGCGGCCGAGCGCGAGACATTACGTTCAAAATCTTTGAGCTTATCAAAATGACGCGGCTCAAAGAGCACAAGGGAAAGCACCCCAAAACCAACCCGCAATGCCCGAGAGTTCTGTAGAGTCTGTTCCATATACACCTGTATTTTAAAATTACTTTTCAGGACAGCCTGCTAGACGAAAAAATAAACGGATATAGCCCCTAGGGTCAAAGACTACCCTGAACCAAGAGAATTGACAATAAATCGATGAATGGGGTTCCCCTTCTTCGCCTGCTAATTGCGCCAACGTCCTCATCGCGCCTTGGGTTATTCCCCATGATTGTTTTTCCGCGCAAGAAACTCAGCGAGAACTCCAAGGCTAAAAAGATGCGACCCCTTTCCATTTGTGAGTATCCCGACACATCCCATACACCTCAATCAGCTTAATTCTAGCATAGCCCGAGTAAAAGAATTTTGGAGCCACACCGATAGAAAAGTTACACTTGGCGATTCCAAAAAGGCAACACTGAGAACAACCCTGGCCACAACGACTTCTCAGGGCTGGAGCGATATTAGTTTAAGAGCATTTACCTGGACATGATCCGGCAGATCCTTCGCATTATGTCTGCGATCATCCCAAACTTACCCGCAGTTAACTGCTCAAGAGAAATCAATCCGTGGTGAGGGATATAGCCCAGGTGATACTGAACTAGAAATAATCCGTTCCATCCCAGCAATAAAAATCCAGCTATCCATGCCAGCCGAGTCTGCCGCATATTGATCAGCCATTCCAGAGCCCCGCTTAACCCGAGCGCCAACAAAGGCAAGGATGAAATAAACATGCGTCCTCCAAAAGCATCCCCTTGCCACCAACATGACCACGAGCTAATAAGATATATCTGTAATAAGAAACCTAGTGGGGATAGAACCGCTAGCTTACGGTCAACCTGCCCAAGGCAGATAAATCCCAGGGTCGCCATGATTAATACTGGGTGCCACAGGAACAGACCATGATTGGACGAGAAAAGCACTTCGATTATCTTCGGTGAAACCCAATAAAATGATTGCCCGGAATATGTGTAACCATTCACAAAGGGGCTCCCATAGATCGCAAACCAAGTCGCTAGTTGGAATGAAAAGAAAAAAAGAAATCCAATGAGTAAGGCCACAGAACCTTTAATTTTTTTTGAAATGGGGATCCTCGCAGTGAGACCATCCAGCAATGGCAGCATTAAGAGGGTCGCGTCCGGTTGCCGCACCATAGCCACCAACCCACCCGCCAGGCCCACAAAGAACCAGTGCGTTATCTTTTCCATCGGGCGTGAGTTAATCCAAATATTTACCAACAAAGCACATGCGAACAAGGAACACATATGAGACATGGAGGGTTCGATCACTTGATAATAAATAAGGTTCGTCGAAAACCAGATCAATAAAGAGGCGTAGATCGCGGTGCGAGGAAAAAACTTTTTAATCGTATTAAAGATTAAGACGATCGAAAGAAAACCATAAAAGATGCTTCCGAAACAGATCGCTGCTTGATGAACATAACTATACCCATCAAGGTTCACCGCAAACCCGAAGCCACTTAAAATCTTTAAAATAATATGAGCCACGATAAAAAAAGGCAGCCACAAAATACCCGTCCCAACAGCCCATTGGTTTGCAACAAGGTTTGTCGGCGTTGAAATTGCTGGACCTGTAGAAGCGGGGGCTTTGGGATAGAAATAGGCATATTCATTAGTAAAATTCAGGTCGTGATCAATAACGATCGAGTGTGTGTACATAAAATAACCAATACCATCTGATCCAACGAGCATCCCATCAGCACGAGGCCGGAGGATGGAACACACGTAGAAAACCGTGCAAAGGATAAACAAAACTATTAGAGTTCGTTGGGGTCTTGAAGCAAGGACATTGTGAAACATCATAAATTAAGGTAGCTCCGGAAATCTAACACAACACTTCCCTGACATAATCCCGCCGGGGGAACGCTTCACTTGCTTATTGAACGTGTTAGCCATAGTTTTCCGTCAAAAGGACTGTTTTTCTCGATCTGCCATCCTCAAGGCACAGGCAATCACCTGGTCCATGTCATAGTATTTAAAATCGGCCAGTCTTCCGCCAAAGACCACTGCGTCTTCACGTTCGGCAAGAGCGCGGTATTTTTCATAAATTCCATTATTCCGGTCATTATTGACGGGATAAAAAGGATCTTTCTCCCGGGCCCATGTCTCAGGGTATTCTTTTGTAATGATCGTGTCCTCCGACAGAGTAAACTCGAAATGTTTATGCTCGATGATCCGGGTAAAAGGCACATGCTCTTCCGCATAATTCATAACAGCCGTCCCTTGAAAACTTCTGGGGTGCCATTCTTCTTCAAAACGCAATGTCCGGTACTCCAGATCCCCGAACTGATAATCATAAAATTCATCAATCCGCCCAGAATAAATCATTCTTTTTGCTTTGGCGCGCCACCCCGCACGGTTTTTCAAAAAATCCATGCCCAATTCAACGTCGATGCCTTGGAGCATCTTCTCAAAGATCGCGCTGTATCCGCCGATCGGGATCCCTTGAAACCGCTCCCGATAATAGTTCTCATCGTAAGTAAACCGGATCGGCAATCGTTGAATAATAAAGGCGGGGAGCTGACGAGGCGAACACTGCCATTGCTTTGTTGTGTACCCCCGGATAAAGATCTCATAAAGTTCGCGCCCAATATTCGCCAAGCACCAATCTTCTATATTTTGGGGGTTGGGGATCGGCTCCTTGACTTGCTCAATTTTTTTCCGGGCTTCTTCTGACGTTTTGACCCCCCAGAGCTGGTGGAAGGTCATCATATTCAGAGGAAAGGAGAATATCCGCTCCTGGTAACGGACTTTGGGCGTGTTCACAAAATTATTAAAGCTCGCGTACTCGTTCACATGGGCCCACACTCTTTCATCATTCGTGTGGAAAACATGGGGGCCATACTGATGCACAGAAATACCTTTTTCTGACCGCGTATAGCAGTTGCCGCCAACGTGTCCCTTCTTATCGATCACAAGACATTTCTTCCCGGCATCCGTTAATGCGCGCGCCATCACAGCGCCGAACAACCCGGCCCCGACAATTAAATAATCATATTTCATGGAATGCATCCCAGACTGAAAGTGAAAATTCACTGCACTTATTTTAACTGCCCATAAGCAACTCGATAAGCTTGGAGCCACGGAGAATGCCTTTTTAAAAACTCCGCTTCTTCGGCAAACGATTGGAACCCCAGGGGTCGCACATGCCGGACCGTTTCGCTATCCACGATACCCATGCGGGAAAAGCCGCAATGAGACTTCGCACTGTTGTCCATACCCCATCCCCAGGTTGAGGCTGCCGTGATCATGCTTCGGTACCGCTGCCAGGCTTTGGGATCAAAAATAGGGACCATGATCTCCACAAAATCGGTAAATCGCCCTATTTTGCTTCCCTCCGTTTTCAAGGTGATCGAATGCGAATAGGCTGAATTGCGAGAAAGCGCCGGCTGGGAGAGCTGTAATTGATTCCGGCGGATAATGCTAAGATAGTTTTTCAAAGAAAATCCCGAGACGTCAATGTCATCATCCCAGATCATAATAAAGTCATACGCCTGGCAGAAGGCTTCCGTTAAATACTTTTTTGCAAATTGCCACTTCAAACCGCTCTCTCGGATAAAAGTGCAGGACTTAAAGATGGGTTCTGGAAATTCCGTGTCATCATAGGCAAAGATTAAGTAATCAACTCCGTCTGTCCCGAACGAAGAAATCGTCTTCGCTAAATACTCCTTCCCGAATCTCCCCACGGGCGACGCGTACAGAACTTTGCATTTCTTTTCTAAGAGAAGATTTTTCTCACGCCGGCCCAAAAAAGTTTGAATCCACGCACGGCAAATATAAACGGGGAAATAAAAAGACCTGACGATGAAAAAAACTTTTTCCTTCAGTTTTCTATACATAGCAAATGTCCCTTGATGATTTTTCAAGCCAAGGCCGTCACTTCGAGAAAAACGCGGGAATGGCGGAATAATGCGGAAATAGCTCAAAACTTCCCCCGGGCACTCTTTATTTCAACAGTAACTTGCGCCGCAAAACACGCGCCCAGACGGGCGGAAGGTTAGTGCGTCTGTTCCATCAATTGCTTGAACGCGATTTCATTGTTTCAATCCCGGTCTTATGGCCCGTCGGGTTAAAGCCATAAGCATTCACAGCCCCCTCAGGAGGTAACCTCAGTTTCTTTATGGCTTTTGCGATAACGCGGCAAGATCTCTTGGGGACTCCCGGAAGCCACGACGCCACCCGCTTCAAGCCAGTAAACAATATCACAGGTTTCAAGCGTATTCAGACGGTGCGCCACAATAACGCAGGTCACGGAATGCCGCAGGTCCTGAATGGTCTTAAAAATAAAGGCTTCGTTCACATGATCCAACGAACTGGTCGCTTCATCAAAAAGGATGATATCCGGGTCGGCATAAAGCGCCCGGGCGATCGAAACCCTCTGAGCCTCACCGCCGGAAAGCCCCGCGCCGTCCTCACCGACTGTTTGAGTGATGTTTTCACAGTTGGCCCCCAGAAAATTAATCGCTGCTTTCCGGCACGATTCCTTAACCTTTTCCGGATCGTAAGGCTTCCCCCATTGGCTGAAAGCAACATTTTCCGCGATGGTCCCGGCCATAAGATAGGGTTTCTGTGACACATAGCCGATCCGTCGGCGGTAGCGCTTAAGTTGGGCATCATCGAGCGTTTGGCCATCAACACGTATCTCCCCACCCGTGGGGGGCGTGAGACCGCTTAAAACATTCAGGAGAGTGCTCTTCCCTGCACCGGACAATCCCAGGATCCCGATCGAAACCCCTTTAGGGATCGTGAGATTCAGGCCTCTCAAACTTTCTGTTTTTGAATTCGGATAGATAAAAGAGACCTCCCGGAGCTCAATCGCTTTTTGCATCCGGATCCCTGGCCCGTCACCCGCTTCCGTTTCTTCGCTTTGGTCACGAAGCCGGATAAAAAACTCAAGACACGGAAGCGCCATCGCCTGGAGCCCTCTTGCCGACACGACCGCGCCGACCATCCGGTTGATCGCAGGAAGAATACGCCATGCCGTCAACATGAGAAGCGAGAGCGTCGAAACCACCGCGACCGGACTTGCGTGCTGGACTTTGATCAACACAGCGGCAACGATCATGATCAGGAAAAAACCACAAGCTTCCAGAGTAAAACTTGGGACCGAGGACGACAGCGAAATAAAGGCGCGATTCGGGGCTAGTTTCCGGACCGCATCGTTCATAACTTTTAGAAATATATTCTGCTGCTGATAGATCAGCACTTCCCGGATCCCTTTGATGGCGTTGCTCGTGGCTCGGCCTTCCGCCGCAGAGTACTCCGCAACTTTTTTTCCTTTCTTGATCACTTCCCGGTTGAGGAAAAAACAAAGAAGTCCCGAGGCCCCCGCAAAAAAGGTGAGCACGATGAGCATTGGGACAGGCGCCAGGAACATCAGCCCGGTAAAAAGCAACATAACCGTAATGAAATTGCTGAAAATAGTAAGACTTTGAAGCATGAACTGACCCAGCGCTTGGCGCCACGAGATCTTCGTGAAAGTGTCCGCCCCATGGGACGAAAGATGCCAGGCATAGGGCATGTGGAGAAACCGGCGCATCGACTCTCGTCCGATATAAGCGGCGATATCCTCGCTCAGAAGCATCATCTTCCAGCTGGTCATAAGCCACAGCCCATTTTTCACCACGACACTCAAAACCGCTACCGCACATGCGGCAAGGATCAAATTCCCGTCATCACGGAAATAATGTTCCAGCGCAGGGATCGCCGAGAGCATCTGGCTGACCCAAGGCAGGGCCCGCAGGGTATTCGGCGCGTTGAGGGCCATCGCAAAAAAAGTGATCGTGATAATACTCGCAAATTCCATCACACCCACCGCGACCATAAGTAAAAAAGTCCCGCCGGAACGCCACTGGAGCTTCAGAGAAAGCACCCGGTAGATGCGGAGAAATACCGCTATCGAAAAAAGGTATTTCTTTAGAAATTCTTTACTGACGGTCTTAAACCATTCGGACATTTTCAAATTGAACCTTTCATGGGGAGCACCCATTGATCATAGATTCGGTCGTTTGAATCTTGGGACATCAACCGTTCTTCATAAAGAGCGGGTCGAACAACCAACTTCGGATAGAGCTGACAACGCCCGTCTGCTTATCCTTCGCCGTTGACAGAGACGCCGGCGCTAAGCGCTCAGGCCGAGGCAATTCCTGCACAAAGAGCTCTTCAGAGACTCCCCGTGACCTGACAAATGAGCTTCCCGCAACGCAATAAATCGCGGATGATGCCACGCTTCTAATAAGGAAACTTTATTCAGATCGGCCATTTCAAACCTTGTGTCATGATCGAAACAACAAGCCGTTAGCCAGCCATTCCAGGAAATACGGGAAGAATTGAAGATTGCCCAGCACGGCACCGGGGGGACCATACTCTCCAACCGGCCCGGATTCCCAACGACCGGAGTATAAGTCGCACCGCCGACGTGTCCGCCCTGATTGTACAGCGGGAGTAGATAAAAATCATCAATGTAGGGAGACAGCATCGCTCGTAATGCATCTGTTTCTTTCCGGAACTCTTCAACAAAAATCGAGCTCACGGAAATCCGCGGGCGGGACAAGGATCGCTTTGCCTTAAAAGCATGCAACCATTTAATGTTATCCATAACGCGGTCAAAGGCATCCACGCCATGCATCTCCCGATACCGTTCCTTCGATCCTGCATTAATCGAAAACTTGATACTATCGAGACCCGCGTCCACCAGCGGCATCAATCGTTCCGGCATCGCCAGAGATCCGTTGGTGGTCAGAAACACATACTCGATCCCCGCGACATCTTTCGCGTATTTCACATATTCGGGCAATTCCTTGACCAGCATGGACTCCCCCAAAAGGAACATCCCGATCTCGCGCACCCCGATTGATCGAGCTTCACGCAGAATCCGATAAAGGAACTCCCGATTGATATCGCCCTGGGGTCGCAGATGACGTTTTGAGGCACAGTACGAACAACTGTAATTACAGCGAGAAGTAATTTCGATCTTGATCGCGTCAGGAAAAGGCGGACGGGATACTAATTTCTCCACAGGGACATGCGTATGCCGGTCCAGACGTTCCATAATAGTTAAGCTCACGCCCTCATCCTTTTCTTTTTTTGCCCTTAATCCACAATTTCAGGGCTTCCATTTTCCCTTTCCATGAGAAAGGGATTCTAGACGCTGGAATAATTTTAAAATCCGTACGACTTTCAGAATACCCTTGCACGATTCTCTGCTCCGCCTTCCAAGGATGGCCTCGATACCCCTGGAACGAGAATCCGATCAAAACTTTTTCATATCCGACAAATCGCGGTTCATTCAAGATATATTCAACCGCCAGGAAACCCGTACTTGGGCATTCAAAGGGCTGGAGCGCTTGTTCTTTTAATTTTCGGAAAACGATTTCATTGAGCTCGCCGGAAAAATGGCGGATCGTGAAACCCGAAAGCTCATTCGAAGCGATCAGTTCATCCGCTAAATCATCGTACACCGTCAAGAAACTCTCTGTCTCCGCAGTCTGGCCATACTTCTTGTGAATCCCGGAATCCCTGGGAAACCATACCTCTGACATGCTATCGTAAAAAAAGGCGTTACGAATGGCCCTGTTATTAATCAGGCGGCGAGCCGGTGCGCCGGAATTGCCAATGCACAGGATATCGGCCTTGCGTCCGCTATTCGCCCCATGGTTTTTCCCTTCATTGAAGCGAAGCACCAGGTCGCAGGCGTCAATGAATCCGGACAAATCCTTCCGTAGCGGAGCATTGCCGATGATCGCCATTTGAGGCCTGCCGCTCTTCCGCTCAATAGCGGGCCATGACCTCTTCACCATGATTTACGCATTGTCTATCGCCACACCTCTTTGGGGACCCTTTAAAAACTTTCGGAATTATACCCCTGATGGCATGGACTGCCTAGCAGGTTTCAAAATAGACGGGATTTCAAAAGCGCTCTCATAAAAATGGCTCGGGGTGTTGGAATTGATACTGCTCCTGACCCCCTCCCCGAAAACTGAGCCCGTTGTTGCGACAGACTTCTGGCAGCAGACACTCTCTCACTCATGCTGGTACAACTAAGTGGGGCAGGTCAGTCTCTCCCATCGAATTTGCCATTAGCCGGAGGCTTATGATACGTGGGAACATCCCCCGTTGTGATCATCATCCCTCCTTGTTCTCTGCATTCTTGAGGGCTGAGACCCTTCTTTTCATGGCCGCGGAGACGGCACACCAAGTTCCGCTGATCGAACAGGGATACGTTCTCCTCTTGCGTGGATGGCGGGGCAGGTTGATTTAATACGACAGAAGCTTGCGACGTTAGGATGATCATGCCTCCGTATCGCCTACATTCGTCAGGGCTCATTTCCTCTTCTATGTAGCCCCCGAGACGGCAAGCCGAGTTCTTCGGATTCACCACGGATGAACTCCCCGTCGGCTTGGATTGTGGGACAGGTCGGGTGGGTTCGACAGACGCTTTCGAGGGGGTCGCTGAAGGCGGGTCCGACTTTCTCGATTCGATAGAGGTTTTCCATTTGGCCGCCGAAGACGGATCCGCTTTTTTTGATTCGACAGGAACTTTCGCCGGAGCAATCGAAGGAGGATCCGGTTTTCTCGATTCGACAGAGGTTTGCCATTTGACAGTCGAAGACAGGACTGGTTTTTTCGATTCGGCAGGAGGTTGCGCTTGGGCCGCCGAAACCGGGTCAGTTTTTTTTGATTCGCCAGAAGTTTGCGGCTGGACCGCCGAAGACGGGTAAGGAATATTTTTAACGAGAATATTTCTCGCAGAGGCTTCAAAACTCGGAGGATTTTTTTCGGACGAAAAACTCGATAAGACCCCGGTGCTCTGCGTTGTCTTTGTGGGTTCGTTGCTTGCCGCGTCTTCGGATTGCGCCCAAGCAGCATTCGCCATCAATAATATCCCGATAAGGATCCAGGGCTTTTTCATTAATTTTCTCCGCGCAATACTTAAAAATCTCTTAAATTCACGGCTAATCATCCAAGGAAGAGGCTGAGAGCCTACGACCTTCGGGCAATCCGCTTAGAACGAATAAGAATTGGGTCTCGCTCCATCCTGGCCGTCGTTCCCTGTCTGCCCTTGAGCCGGAGCTGACCTCGCCTCATAGGCGGTTATGTCATGGAAACCGGATGTTTCAGCTTCAGAATCCGTCGTGCATCCCGAAAAAACAACGGCAATCATTATGAGGAATAATATTTCCTTCATCGGGGTAACCCACTTCGTCCTTTGAATAGGCTGGATCATGTCGCTTGATAATGGGAATCCGGTCATAGCTTTCTCACAGCTTTAACTTTCCATCTTTGCCATACACCTTAAACGTTCCCTCTTGTTTTCCGTCCTTATAAAACGAATGACTCCTTAGCTGTCCATCTCCATAATAGGTCTTAAAGACCCCTTCTAGTTTTCCATCCCTGTAAGACTCCTCTAAAACTAATTGCCCGTTTTCATGATAGGTCTTAAACGGTCCCTCTCGCTTCCCGCTCTTGAAGGCCCCCTCTTTTCTTAACTGCCCACTGTCGTAATACACCTTAAACGCTCCCTCGAGCTTTCCGTCTCTGAAGGACTTCTCTGATTTCAGCTTTCCGTTTGCGTAATACTCTCTGAGAAGCTCCTCTCCCCACACGATAGGACTCCCTATCAACCCTGAGAAAAGCGCAACTCCGATGAGACCGCGCATAAAAACACCCGCTTTAATATTCATTTCCGTAGCCCCTCTTCAAAAATACCTCGTTAAAATTGAATCGTGATAATTATACCCTTGCTTGAAGGAATTTGGCTAGGCGACTCTTTGCGCAGGCAACCCTTGAGCCTCTTCAAATAAAAACTCGAAAGTGCCCACAAGGGTATGGGACGAATCAAAAAACAAAAGAGCCACCAGCATCAACTGCGAGTGGCTCTCCGTATGACAAGGGGTACAGACATCGGACGGGGCACTCCAAAAGCCCCACCGATGCAGTACCCATTCACACAAAAAAAGCCCTCTCCATTTCTGAAGAAGGCTTTTCGTGAATGGGTAGCGGGGGCAGGATCGTGAGCGTAGACGGCTATCCTTATGTCGTCACGCGATCGCACTTGTGCATGGGCACAAGTGTTGAACCGAGCAGGATTTGGCGCCTTCCGCTTCGCTGCAGGTCGGCTACCCGCCCTATAAAAGCAACATCAGTTGCTTTTTTGTACAGGGCTCCCTTCAAATCCTGCCTCGCCCATGCACAAAAAACCCGCCAAGGAATAAATCCCTGGCGGGTTTCTTAATTGGTAGCGGGGGCAGGATTTGAACCTGCGACCTTTGGGTTATGAGCCCAACGAGCTACCGAGCTGCTCCACCCCGCGACGGTAATTCTAAAACTTGTCCGCGGGGCTAGCTTTGCTTCGCAGAATTGCCCCGCGACGACGAACATAAGACGGTACTGATTGCGGTATTGTATCAGCATTTCTTCAGGAATCAATCTTTCCCTTTTTTGTCCTTAAAACATACGCTCCCACCCCGGGCAGGAGGACTTCCCGACCATGGTATTTTTAATCTTGAGTTTTGGCCCGATTAGCCTAGAATCTTGGCTCTTTGTTGAGAATTTGATCCGAATCACACGTTATCATTTCACATTTAAAGGAGCCCCCCATGTACCGAGAACAGATCAAAGTATTGGATTGCACGATCCGCGACGGCGGCCTGATGAATAACCATGATTTCGACGACCGCTTCGTCCGCGCCATTTACAAGGCGGTTTCTGAGGCCGGCATCGACTATATGGAGATCGGCTACAAGAACTCCAGGAAGCTTTTCCCGGGGGAAAAATACGGCGCCTGGAAATTCTGCTCTGACGAGGATATCCGGAAGGTCACGGAAGGGATCCCCTCCAAGACCAAGATCTCGGTCATGGTGGACGTGGACCGCGTGGATCTTGACGATATCAAGCCCAAAAAGGAAAGCCCCGTGACGATGATCCGCACGGCGTGCTATGTCAAAGACGTGGATAAAGCGATCTACCTCGCCAACCACTTCGCGGACAAAGGTTACGAGACCGCGGTAAACCTCATGGCGATCTCCAAAGTGCTCGAGGTGGAACTGACCGAATGTCTCCAGCAGCTTGAAAAGGAATGCAAATGCAACGTGGTGTATCTGGTCGACTCGAACGGCTCGCTTTATCAGGAAACCGTGGAATACCTGATCAAGAAAGCCAAGAGCATCATCAAGACCAAGGAAGTCGGGATCCACGCGCATAACAATCAGCAGCTGGCCTTCGGCAACACGATCGAAGCCATCATCCATAACGCGAACTATCTGGACAGCACGATCTTCGGTATGGGACGCGCGGCCGGAAATTGCCCGACGGAACTGCTGCTGGGATTCCTGAAGAATCCCAAATTCGATATCCGTCCGATCCTGGACGTGATCTCCAAGGAAATGATCCCCCTGAGTAAAAAAGTCGAGTGGGGCTACGTGATCCCGTACGCCATCACCGGGATCCTGGATGAGCATCCCAAGTCCGCCCTGGAACTCCGCGAAAGCGACAAGAAAGATAATTACCGCGAATTTTATGACAGTTTCGCGGGGAGTTCCGAGGTCGAATAAACGTGGAACTTCAGAGATTTCGCAAAACTCCCCTGCTCGGGATCTTGCGCGGGATCACACCTGCGGAATTAACGCCTCTGTTTGAGACGATCGCCGCTAGCGGCCTCCAGGCTGTTGAGATCACGATGAACACCGAAGGCGCCGCCGGACTCATTCAAAAGGCGGTCAAGCAGTACGGCAAGAAGCTCATGATCGGAGCGGGAACTGTCCTGACCCTGAAGGATCTCAAGAGCGCACTTCATGCCGGCGCAACTTTTATCGTCAGCCCCGTCGTCGTCCCGTCCGTGATCAGCTACTGCGCTAAGCACAAGATCCCTGTTTTCCCGGGCGCGCTGGTCCCTCAGGATATTTATGAAGCGTGGCAAGCGGGGGCAACGATGGTCAAGGTCTTCCCTGCCGGATGTTTCGGACCCGATTATTTTAAGGAGATCAAGGGCCCGTTCCCCCAGATCGAACTCCTGGCGTGCGGCGGAGTCACACCCGCAAACACGAAGGCTTATTTCCGGAATGGCGCCGGAGCGATCGCCGTAGGTTCCAGCATCTTCCGAAAGGAATGGATCGCCACCAAAAAATTTCATCTCATCCGCAACATGATCCAAACCTATCTCAAAGCACTACCCTCAAAAAGCTCGTCATCCTGAGCACAGCGAAGGATCTCGAGCGAGATTCTTCTCCCGCCGTTGGCGGGATCAGAATGACGGGTATTTAAAAACCTTCGTTCGCTTCTTCAGCATTTCTTTCGTTTCGGTCGTGCGGCTTTTTTGAGGATGCTTTCTTTGGGATGTTCCCCTTCGATCCGGCGGATCTCGTCGCGATAACGGGCCGCCTTGTCGAACTCGAGAGCCCGGGCGCAAGCTTCCATGCGTGTTTTAAGGAACGCGAGGTAGTTCTTGGATTCGTATTCTTTCCCGGATTCATGGACCACGTCATGGACGAATTCCTCGGCTTTTTTCCATTTTTCGATCCCGTCCTTGATCTCTTTTTGGATCGAGACCGGCGTGATATGGTGCGCGGTATTGTAATCCCCCTGGATCTTGCGGCGGCGCAAGGTCTCGTCGATCGCGCGTTTCATGGAATCCGTCACTTTATCGCCATACATGATGACCTTGCCGTTGATGTGCCGAGCCGCCCGGCCCGCGATCTGGATAAGCGAGACGTCGCTCCGGAGAAAACCTTCCTTGTCCGCATCGAGCACGATCACCAGGGACACCTCCGGCAGATCCAGGCCTTCACGCAGGAGATTTACGCCGATCACACAGTCGTATTTTTTGAGACGGAAATCGCGGAGGATCTCGACACGCTCGAACGCATCAAATTCGGAATGGATGTAATGGACCTTGATCCCGAGCTCCTTGAGATAGCGGCTCAGATCCTCGGCCATTTTCTTGGTAAGCGTCGTCACGATCGTCCGCTCGGATTTTTCCGCACGCGCCCGGACCTCGGCGATCAGATCATCGATCTGCCCTTCACTGGGGCGCACTTCGATCTCGGGATCCATGAGCCCCGTCGGGCGAATGACCTGCTCCGCCACGTCTTTCACGCGGCCCGTCTCGTAAGGCCCCGGCGTTGCAGAAACATAAAGACATTGGTTCAGTTTGGCTTCAAATTCCGGGAATCGAAGAGGCCGGTTATCCAGCGCGGACGGCAGCCGGAACCCATGATCGACCAGCACTTTCTTGCGCGAGGCGTCGCCGTTGAACATGCCGCGGATCTGCGGCACGCTTTGATGCGACTCGTCAATGATCACCAGAAAATCCTTGGGAAAATAGTCGATCAGCGTGTAAGGCGTAGAACCCGCAGCCCGGCCCGACAAATGGCGCGAATAATTCTCCACTCCGGAGCAATAGCCGACTTCTTTGAGCATCTCCAGATCATAGTAGGTGCGCGATTCCAGGCGCTTGGCCTCAAGATCCTGGCCCGCTTCGGTGAGCTTCTTGACATGCTCTTTCATTTCCGCTTCGATCGACACGATCGCGGCTTCGAGCCGCTCGCCCGGCGTCACAAAATGTTTGGCGGGATAGATCGCGAGCTTCTCGATCTCCCGGATCGCCGAAAGCTTCACGGGATCGAGAAGCGTGATCCGTTCAATGGATTCGGCTCCAAAATCTATTCGATACGGGTTCTGTCCATAAGAGGGTAAAAGGTCGATCCTGCCACCCCTCACGCGAAACGTCCCGCGCCGAAGTTCCGTCTCCACTCTTTCATATTGAAGACTGATCAGACTTGAAAGGAATTTGTCCCGGTCCGCGATCTCGCCTTTCGTGATCGTGATGAGAAGTCCCTGCCAGTCCTCCGGGGCTCCGAGACCGTAGATACAGGAAACACTCGAGACGATGATGCAGTCTTTGCGCGAGAGGATGGAGCTGGTCGCGGAAAGGCGCAGGCGGTCGAGATCTTCATTGATCGATGCGTCTTTTTCAATGTAGGTGTCCGTGTGCGGGATATACGCTTCGGGCTGATAATAATCGTAATAGGACACGAAATATTCGACGGCATTTTCCGGGAAGAATTCCTTGAGCTCGGAATAAAGCTGTGCCGCGAGGGTTTTATTGTGCGAGATAAGAAGCGTGGGCTTGCCAAGTTGGGCGATCACATGCGCCATCGTGAACGTCTTGCCGGAACCGGTGACGCCTTTGAGGACCTGTTCTTTTTTCCCCGCCCGGAATCCTTCCACCAGCTGCCGGATCGCCTCGGGTTGATCGCCGCAGGGTTTCATAGAGGAAGTTAATTTAAAATCGCTCATAAAACCTCTGGCCACACGTCACAGGCCACATGCCACACGATGGTTTTTCGTGTGTCCTTGTAGCTTTGTGACATTCCTGTGACCTGTTCAATCGATCAAAAGAGAGAAATCGACGGCTTTGACGGAATGGGTGAGAGACCCGACGGAGATAGTGTCCACCCCGGCGGCAGCGAACTTGCGGACATTCTCGAAGGTAATACCGCCCGAGGCTTCGAGGTTGACCCCGGGAGCTTCCTTGCGTACGATCTCCACCGCCCGCTTGGCTTCTTTAGGCGAAAAATTGTCGAGGAGAATAACCTTGGGACGCAACCCGATCGCTTCCCAAAGCTCGCCGAGACTTCGCACTTCAATCTCGAAAGCGCCGGGATGGCGCCGGAGTTTTTTGAGGTCCCCGTGGATCCGGTGGTTCTCTTTGATAAAGATAAACTCATCAAGCCCCTGCCGGTGGTTCCGGCCGCCCCCCACCTGCACGGCCACCTTTTCCAGCTCACGCCAGATCGGGGTGGTCTTGCGGGTGTCCAGAATAAACGCCGGATATTTTTTGACACGGTTCACGAATTGACGCGTCTTGGTCGCGATCCCTGAAAGATGCCCGATAAAATTCACCATCGTCCGCTCGGTCTTGAGGATCGAGCGGATATTTCCTCGCATTTTAAAAACGATCTTCCCCGGTCGGAGCTTACCGCCGTTATGCACCCGGAATTCGAGCTTCACTTGGGGGTCGACGATCTTAAAGATCTCCCGGACGAGACGCTCCCCGCAGAAAATGCCGTGTGCCTTGGCGATCACGCGGGCCGTTCCCCGAGCATGCGGGGGGATCAGCAAATTGGAAGTAACGTCTCCCTGCCCGATGTCCTCATGAAGCGCCTCCTTGAGAAAGCCAAGCGTCCGGCGCGACACCGGCAACGGATGGCCCGGGAAACCGCCTTTAGAAACTGGCGAGTTGGCTGTGGTAGGATACGAGAAGTTTTTTGGCATCGGCAAGTTTCTCTTTCTCTTTTTCCAGGATCTCTTTCGGAGCTCTTTCGGCGAACGACGGGTTCTCAACTTTTTTACGGATAGTCTCGATCCACTGCTCTGTTTCCAGGATCTTTTTCTGGAGACGTTTTCTCTCCTCTTCCGGGTCCAGAACTCCCTCGAGCAGGATAAAGGCATCAAAGGCTGCAAAGGAGTTGGCCGCCACGGCGCCCTTTTTCTCGAATTCACGCACACAAGAAAGTTCCGCGAGCCGTCCCAGCACTTTTACCTCACGCTCGAAAGCGCGCAGGGTCTCCAACGTTCCCTGCTCCTTGCAAACAACGACCGCTTTGAGTTTATCGGTCGGAGAGATCTTGTAGCGGACCCGGAGATCCCGGAGACCGATCACCGCTTCCTGCAAGAGCCCGATGGCTTTCTGAGCTTCCCCATCGTGGAATTTCATTTCCTCTTCGTGCGGCCACGGCGCGAGCATGATGGATTCGGGCCATGGACCCGATCCAACCTGGCAGGTCGAATTAATCCGACCTGCCAGGTTGGATGGGTGGGCTTTTTGCTTAAAGGTCTGCCAGATCTCTTCGGTGATGAACGGCATAAAAGGATGCAGAAGCCTCAGCATCCGCTCACAGACAAAGAATAGGACCTTCTGCGTCTGCAATTTGAGAGCGGCATCCTCCGACAGGACCATGGGTTTCGCGAGCTCGATATACCAATCGCAGAAATCATCCCAGACAAAGTGATAAAGCTCGGTCGCCGCCTGGGCAAGGCCGAATTGGGAAAGATGCTTTTCGATCATCGCGGCTTTTGCCTCAAGCTGTGACAGGATCCAGCGGCTCGGAAGCGACAACTTGATGTTTTTGAATTGCGCCGGATCCGTGGAGGCTTCCTGAAACCCTTCGAGCTGCATCAGGACGAACCGGCAGGCGTTCCAGACCTTGGTGGCAAAATTGCGCCCCATCTCGAACTTCTCCCGGGAAAGATAAACATCCTGCGCGGAAAGCATCACGAGGCTGTAGCGGAGGGCGTCGGCCCCCATCTCCTCGATCACTTCAAGCGGATCGATGGAATTCCCGAGCGACTTCGACATCTTCAGCCCGCTCGCCGCGCGCACCGTGCCATGGATATTAATTTGGGTAAACGGGACCTCCCCCATGAATTCGAGCCCGGCCATGATCATGCGCGCCACCCAGAAAAAGATGATCTCTGGAGCGGTGACAAGCGCCGAGGTCGGATAGAATTTCTTCAGATCCTCGGTTTTCGCGGGCCAACCCAGCGTCGAGAACGGCCAGAGCCAGGACGAGAACCAGGTGTCGAGAACGTCCTCGTCGCGTTTGATGTCCTTTGAACCGCAGTGGGGACATTGAGTGATATCTTCACGAGACACAATCGCTCCGTCAGACTGGAGACTAGAGACTGGAGACTGGCGCTTCTGGTCTGTGGTCTTTCCAGTTTGCGACTGCGCGCATTTTGCGCAGTACCAAACTGGAAGCCGATGCCCCCACCAGATCTGGCGCGAGATGCACCAATCGCGGATCCCGTGAAGCCAGTTCAGATAAACCTTGGTCCAGCGGTCCGGAAAGAAAACTGTTTTCCCCTGTTCGTGGGCCTTCAGCGCCTTCTCGGCCAAAGGCTGCATCTTCACGAACCACTGTTTGGAAAGATACGGCTCCACGACGGTGTCGCAGCGATAGCAATGGCCGACCGCGTGCAGATGCGAGTCGCGCCGGACAAAAAGCCCCTGCGCTTCCAGGTCCTGAAGGATCTTTTTACGCGCTTCAAACCGGTCCATGCCTTGATACGGTCCGCCGTGCTCGTTGATCTTCGCGTCCGGCGTCATCACATTGATCTGCTCGAGATTGTGCCGGTGCCCCATCGCAAAGTCATTGGGATCATGCGCCGGCGTCACTTTCACAATGCCGGTCCCGAATTCGGGGTCCACAAAATCATCCGCGATCACCGGGATCTCGCGGTTCACAAGCGGCAGCAGGACTTTCTTCCCGATCAGGTGTTTGTAGCGGGGGTCGGTCGGATGCACTGCGACCGCGGTATCGCCCAACATGGTTTCGGGACGGGTCGTCGCGACCACAACGTGGTCGATGCCGAGTTTGTCGAGTACAGGGACAGGTCCGCTTTTGCTTGCAGGACCTGTCCCTGTGACGATCGGATACTTGAGGTGATAAAGCCCACCTTGCATGTCCTTGTGGGCGGCCTCTTCATCGGAAAGCGCTGTCTGGCAACGAGGACACCAATTGATGATGTAGTTCCCGCGATAGATCAGTCCACGCTCGTAAAGCGTGACGAACGCCTCGCGCACCGCTTTGGAAAGGCCTTCATCCATGGTGAACCGCTCACGGGTCCAGTCGCAGGAAGCGCCGAGCCGGCGGAGCTGGCGCGTGATGGTCGAGCCGTGCTCGTGCTTCCATTTCCAGACTTCTTCGAGGAATTTTTCGCGGCCGACATCCCAGCGAGTCTTTTTTTCTTTGGCGAGCTTCTTCTCAACCACATTCTGCGTCGCGATCCCCGCGTGATCGACCCCCGGCACCCAGAGCGTGTCCCGGCCCTTCATGCGGTTCCACCGGATGAGAATATCCTGGATGGAACTGTTGAGCGCGTGGCCCATATGCAGGATGCCTGTGACATTGGGCGGAGGGATGACGATAACATAAGACTTGGGACTTGAGACTTGAGACTTGAGCTTCGGATCTCTGGGCTCTGGGCTCTGGTCACTCGTCGGTTTGAAGTAGCCCTTCGCTTCCCAGAGGGTGTACCACTTCGTCTCGACTTCTTTGGAGTTGTATTGTTTGTCCAATTCCATAAATACCGGAAGGAGGAGGGAGGATGGCGGAGGGCGTCAAACCAGGCTTGTCGCCATCCTCCCTCCGCCTTCCGCCATCCTATCCTTTGTGTAATTTATATTCGATCGCTTCGACGAGGGCTTTCCAGCTGGCTTCGATGATGTTTTCGTGGACACCGACCGTGGTCCAGGTTTTTTGTTTATCCTGGAATTCGATAAAGACGCGTACCTTCGCCGCCGTTCCGGCCTCGGAATTGACGACGCGCACTTTATAATCCGTCAGGTGGATCTCATCGATCACGGGATACGTTTTGGCGAGCGCTTTCCGCAGCGCGGAATCGAGCGCGTTGACCGGCCCGTCCCCGTCCGCCGATTCAAAATGTTCGACGCCCTGAGCCGTGACTTGCACGTCTGCGATCGAGCGTGGGCTTCCGGCGCCGATCTCTTCGGTGCGCACGGAAACCGCGCCGGGTTGGAAGAACGGCTTGTATTTACCGAGGACCCGCTGCACGAGAAGCTCAAAACTCGCTTCCGCAGCTTCAAATTGATACCCTTCGTATTCCAGGCGCTGGATCTCGGCGAGGATCTTCTTGGCCTCAGAAGAATCTTTCTGGAATTTCATTTCAAGTTCCTCGGCCTTGATCATGATATTGGTCTTCCCCCCGAGCTCGGAGACAAGATACCGGCGGTAATTCCCGAGAGCTTTGGGCTCCACGTGCTCGTAGGTCTTGGCGTTCTTTACCATGGCGTTGATGTGCACGCCGCCTTTGTGCGCGAACGCGGAGCGGCCCGTGAACGGCTGATTATTGACCAGAGGCATATTGCAAACCTCGGCCACATAATGCGAGAGCTGGGTCAGCTCCTTCATTTTCTTTGCGGGAAAGCACGGAACCTTCATCTTGAACTGGAGGTCCGGGATGATGCTTGCAAGGTTCGTGTTCCCGCAGCGCTCGCCGTAACCGTTGATCGTTCCCTGCACGAGAACGCATCCTTCGCCCACCGCCTGGATGGAATTGGCGACCGCAAGCTCGGAATCATTATGACAGTGGATGCCGAGCGGCGTTTTCACGGAGCGCTTTACCTTCTGGATCGCGTGACGCACTTCATGCGGCAGGCTTCCGCCATTCGTATCACAGAGTGAAAGATTGTTGGCGCCCGCTTTCGCGGCCTGCTGAAGCGTTTTCAGCGCGTATTCGGGATTCGCCTTGAACCCGTCAAAAAAATGTTCGGCATCATAGATCACTTCGATCTTCCGGTCCTTGAGGTACGCGACCGTTTCATAGATCATCAGGAGATTTTCTTTGAGCGTCGTCCGGAACACTTCAGTCACGTGCATGTCCCAGGATTTCCCGAACACCGTCACGACCTTGGTGCCGGCTTCGAGCAGCGCTTTGATCTGCGAGTCTTCTTTGACTTTCATGTGGGCGCGGCGCGTGGAGCCGAATGCCGCGATCTTGGAGTGTTTGATCCCGGCCTTCTTGACCGCGAGGAAGAATTCCATATCCTTCGGATTCGAACCCGGCCATCCGCCTTCGATGTAATGGACACCGAACTGATCGAGCCGCTTCGCGATCAGCACCTTATCGTGGGAGGACAGACTGATCCCCTCAGCTTGTGAGCCATCACGGAGTGTTGTGTCGTAGAAAAGAATCTTCTTCATGTTTTCCCTATAACAACCCAATCAATTTGTGTCAGGGTGTCAAAGTATCAGAGTTTCAAAACTTTGACACTTTGATACTCTGAGACTTTGATACTATCTTTTGCCGAGTCCGAATGCCTGGTGGATGGCGCGGGCGGCAAGCTTGCCTTTGTCGCCGGCGACGACGACCGAGATCTTGATCTCGGAAGTGGAGATCATATCGATATTGATCTTGTTCTTGGCCAGGGTCGAGAACATCTTGGACGCGATCCCGGAGTGCGAGCGCATGCCGATCCCGACGATCGAGACTTTCGCGACATTCTCGTCACAGACGACGTCTTTGACGCCGAGCTTCTTGGCGTTTGTCTTCACGACCTTCATAGCTTTCACAAGCTCGTTCTTGAAAACAGTGAAAGAAATGTCCGTGGAATTCGTGTTGGTCTTGTTCTGGATGATCATATCCACGTTCACGTTCGCGTCCGCCAGGGTCTGGAACACCTTGGCCGCCACGCCCGGACGGTCCGAAACCCCGAACAGGGTGATCTTGGCTTCATCTTCCGCTAACGCAACACCGCTGACGACGACTTCTTCCATTTTCTTGTTCTCCTTTGTAATAAGAGTTCCTTTGACTTCCTTATGGGAATTGCAGACCCAAATGGGCATGTTGAACTTTTTTCCGACTTCGATCGAGCGCGAGTGCATGACCTTCGCCCCAAGCGACGCGAGCTCCAGGATCTCATCGTAAGTGGCGACATCCATCTTTGTCGCCTCCGGGATCACGCGAGGGTCTGCCGTATAGATGCCGTCCACGTCCGTATAGATCTCGCAATGTTTTGCCTTGAGCGCCACGGCAAGCGCCACGGCCGTCAGGTCGGAACCGCCGCGGCCGAGCGTTGTGATCTCGCCGGAGGGCGTCTGGCCCTGGAACCCGGCCACGATCACGATCTTCCCAGCAGCGAGGGCCTTTTTAATGCGATCCGCGCTGATATTCTGAATGCGGGCCTTGCTGTGAAATTCGTCGGTAATGATCCCCACCTGTGAACCTGTGAAAGAAACCGCCTCATGTCCCAATTTATGGACCGCCATCGCCAAAAGCGCGATCGAGACCTGTTCCCCCGTAGAAAGAAGCATATCCATCTCACGTTCTTTGGGGTCCTTATTGATCTGATCGGCAAGCGTGATGAGATCATCGGTCATATCGCCCATGGCGGAGACCACCACGACGACCTTGTTCCCGGCCTTTTTGGTTTTGATGACGCGCTGGGCCACTCTTAAGATTTTTTCCGCGTTGGCGACCGAAGAGCCGCCGTATTTTTGAACGATCAGTGACATAATTAATTCCCCGTCTTTTAATTAGTTACATTTCAAAAACTTGTTATTTTTACTTACTCATAAAGAACGGCATCAACTCCGTAGTTTTGCTAAATTTCACTTCCGAAGTCTTGGCCGCGATCTCCGAGAACCGCTCGATCTCATCGGCCACGATGTTCTTGCCGGTCACGGCAAACGGGACGCTGTCGCGGACGATCTCTTTCATTTTCCAAAGCGTCGCGTGCCCCGGAGTGACCAGCAGGCGCGAATCCTTGGCGCGTTCAAGATATTTCCGGATCTTCGAAAGCACAAAAAAATCGATCCCCTCGATCGCCGAGATCTTATTTTTTACTTCTCCGGTCCGCGCCGCTTCCTCAGGGGTGTGGAGATGAAGACACACAAAATCTTTTTCTTCGAGCGCATCAATCGCCACCTTGGAGATCTTGTCATAAAAAGCCGCGGGCTCTTCGCCCTCCTCCTTGACCTCCATGACCGTAAGCCCCGCCACACGCCCCAGACCCTTGGCGTATTCGCGCGCGGCAACCATCGCGCCTCCCGAGACGTCAAAACATTCCCGAAAAGATTTTAAGACCGGCTTCATGCCCTGCCCCCAAAGCCAGACCATATTCGCCGGGTTCTCGCCGAGATCCACTCGCACTTGATTGATCTCATGGTCCTGTAAAAGAAGCCTGGCATCGTACATCAGCTTGCGCATCAATTCTTCGCCCGGGCCCTTCGGCAGCACATCTTCGATCTTTTCGCCGATCACGCTCTCCGGCGCCTGCGTCTTCGCGGACAAGGCCTCAAATCCGTTCGCATCCTTGATCACCGCGATGTGCCGGTGCCCGGAGCCTGAGAAGAATCGGACAAAATCGCTCGCAACCTTTTTGTTCAAAAAATTGACAAGCGCTTTCGCTTCCTTGGTGGTCAGAGCCCCGGCGGTCGGATCGGCCAAGGTCCCGGCAGCTTCCGTGATAAAATTCATGCAGAACGCTACTTCCTTGTCATCGAGCGTCAATTCTTTGTCGGCGGCCTCAAGCGGCCCGCGACCCGTGTAAAGTTTCGCCGCGTCATAGCCTAAAAGATTGAACAGGCTTACATCTGCGCTAGGCGGCAGGCGATCGGACACAAGCTTTGCCGTCCCCACTTTGCCGTTTTTTGCAAAAAAGTTAAGGTTCGGCACCTTGGCCGCTTCCAGAGGAGTTTTTCCTCCGAGCTCTTCGGTCGGATGGTCCGCTGCGCCTGCAAGCACCACAACAATGGATTTCATCGGATGACCTCCTTGACGGCATCAAGCGTGGACGAGACCTTCGTGACCGGATCTTCAAAACTGAGCGCGAAATCAGGGTCCTTCAACCCCGCCCCCGTAAGCGTGATCACGATGCGGGAGCCTTCTTTGAAAAATCCTTTTTTAGCAAGGTTGATAACCCCTGCCACCGGCGCAACGCTGGCCGGCTCCGCGAAAACGCCTTCGCGCTCCGCAATAAAACGGTACGCCTTCGTGATCTCTTCATCCGTTACCATGTCGATCAAACCGCCCGATTCGTCACGAGCAGCCACCGCACCCTGCCAACTCGCGGGATTCCCGATACGGATCGCGGTGGCAAGGGTCTCCGGCTTTTCCACCGGATGCCCCAGCACGATCGGCGCCGAACCCGCGGCCTGAAAACCGAGCATTTTGGGCAGCACCTCGGACTTCCCTGCTTTTTTATATTCCTTGTAGCCTCTCCAATAAGCCGTGATATTACCGGCATTCCCGACCGGGATCGCGTGATATTCCGGAGCATCGCCAAGGTCGTCGACGATCTCGAACGCTGCCGTCTTCTGGCCTTCGATGCGATACGGATTGATAGAATTCACCAACGTGATCCTGCCATCCGCGGTCAGTTCCTTGACCAACTCCAGCGCCTTATCGAAATTCCCCTCGATCATGATCACCTTCGCGCCGTAGCGATACGCCTGCAAAAGTTTTCCCTTCGCGATCTTCCCTTCCGGGATCAGCACAAAACACTTCAGGCCGCACCGGCACGCGTACGCCGCGGCCGAGGCGGACGTATTCCCGGTCGAGGCGCACATCACGGCCTTCGATCCGGCTTCGACGGCCTTGGAGATCGCCATCGTCATCCCGCGATCCTTGAACGACCCCGTCGGATTCAGGCCTTCGAACTTGTAATAGATCCGGATGTTCTTCAGCCCCAGTTCTACGGGAAGAGCTTCCGCAAGAATGAGCGGCGTATTGCCTTCATTGAGCGAAATGATCGGAGTCTTGTCCGTGACCGGGAGATATTCCTGGTAACGCTCGATGATCCCGATCTTCTTAACTGCGTATTTTCCCATAAAAACCGACTTTCTATTTTTTCGTTAAAATTTTATGGTCATCCCCGAATGTCTGAGTCGGAGGTCCCCTCTATGGATTCCCGCTTTCGTGGGAAGGACAGAATGCGCGCTTACGCTTCTTCGATCCGGATGACCTGGGTCTTCCCCTTGATGCAGGACATACGGTCGATCTCGCGGACCGCGGCCCTCAGATTTTTTTCATGCGTGTCGTGCGTCAAAAGGATGAGCGGCACCGCGCGCCCGGCGCTGCGCTCGCGCTGCATGACATCCGAGATGCTGATCTTGTATTTCCCGAGGACCTTCGAAATATTCGCAAGGACACTGGGCTCGTCGATCACATAAAACCGCAAGTAATAGCGCGACAGGATCGAAAAAATGCTCTTCACCGCGATCGTTTTCCCGAGCGCCCGCACGATGAACCGGTCTTCCACGGGCCCGGCCGCGTTCGCTTTCGCGATATCCACCAGATCCGCGATGACAGCACTTGCCGTCGGATGCGCCCCTGCCCCTCGCCCATAAAAGAGCACATCGCCCACTTCGTCGCCGCGCATCAGGATCGCGTTGAACGATCCGCTGACGTTCGCGAGAATATGGGAGTTCGGCAAAAGCGTCGGCTGAACGCGTGCCTCCATGCCCGCGCCCGATCGCTTGGCGATCGCGAGCAATTTGATCGTGTACCCGAATTCCTTGGCGAAAGCGATATCATCGCTTGAGATCTCGGTGATGCCTTCGCAGTAAATGTCTTTGAACCGGACTTTGCCGCCAAATGCGAAACGTGCGAGGATCGCGAGCTTATGCGCGGCATCGTGGCCGCTCACATCGAGAAAGGGGTTCGCCTCCGCAAAACCCAATTTTTGGGCACCCCCCAGGGCTTCCGCGAAGCTCATGCCCTTGGCGGTCATCTGGGTCAGAATATAATTCGTGGTCCCGTTGATAATGGCATGCACCGAATCGATGCGGTTCGCCGCAAGACCTTCCCGGAGCGCCTTGATGCACGGGATGCCGCCGCCCACGCTCGCTTCAAAACAAAGCCAGCGCTTCATCCGGTGCGCGAGTTCGAAGATCTCATCACCGTACTCGGCCAAGAGAGCTTTATTCGCCGTCACAACGTGCTTGCCGTTCTTAAGGGCTTCCTTGATCAATTGCCGCGCGATCGTCGTGCCGCCGATCAGTTCGACCACCACATCAATGGACGGATCCCGCACCACGGCGAAAGCGTCCTTCGTCATGATGCTTTTGGGAGGATGGACCTTTTTATTCCGCTCGGGATATTTCTCCGCGATCCGCGCGATCTCGAAAGACACCCCCAGCTGGCGGGCAAAAAGAGCCTTCTTCGCCGTAAGGATCTCATAGAGTCCCGTGCCGATCTGTCCCAACCCGAGAAGTCCAATTCTGATCTTTTTCATATGGCTCCTGCGCAAACGTCCTAAGTTCCGTAGTGATAAAACCTTAACAAAGACCGGATCGCCCTGATCTTCCATTTTTTGAAATAATAAGGTACTCGGGACCACCCAGACTTCCCTGTTAATTTCCCCAACAAAAGTCGGCGTAGTATATCGTGCCCTTGATTAAAAATCAAACAGCCCTTGCGCCGGATATCGGATAACGGATGGAGGATGGCGTAAAACTAAAGACCCGGCTCCATCCACCCTCCTCCATCCGTCACCCCTTTGAAATTCTCGCTTTCTTTACTTTAAAACCTGTTTATGTATACTATCTTCGCTTGCACTCCTCAATGAGCTAAATAAGGGGCCTACAAATGGAAAAGAAAATTCTCGTTGTTCTTGTTCTCGTAATGGCTGTTTCTAGTGTTGGCATGGCGCGAAAATCGGACCAATACGATCAGGATGCGCGTGCTCAGGAAAAGGTCCAGAATGCCATGGATAAAGACGCCCAATCTCAAGAGAAAAGCCATCCGGCAAAGAATTTCGCCAAGGGCATCAAAGAAGTCACGTATGATAATGTCCGGGATACTTTAAGTGACACGGGCGGATCCACGATGCATGAGAAACCGGTGGTCGGAACTTTGGACGGAACACAGCAGGCCGGAGAAAAAGTCGTCGATAACACCATCAAGGGCATCAAAAAGGTCGCGTCCCTCGGTTACGCAAAGAATGACAACTACGAGGTCCAGGAAGCCGAAAAAGGCTCCGGCGACCCCGCCAAGATCAAACTCTTCCAGTTTTAGTCACACGATAGACTCCAGACTTCAGACCGAAGACTAAAATAAAAAGGCCAGGCTTAAAAAACCTGGCTTTTTTATTGTCCGGTTCTGATGACTGCAAGTCCGTTCAGTCCTGGCTGATGATACGCTCGGCGCCCAACAGGCAGAACGCGGTGCCTGCCAAAGAACCACCACAGGCATTTGTCAAAACGAGGGCTTCCTGGACCGGAGCCGGGATCACTTTCCGTTTGAAGGATTCGCTGCGAAAAGGCAAGCGCCCCTTAGGAGAGCTTTTCTTGCGGGATTTTGAAGAAGACCCAAGCGACGGATCACTTCCCTTGTTATTACTTGGCGACAGGATCGCGGCCTCAAGCATCCCCGCGGTATCTTCTTTCTCCGCTTTTGCGGATTGATTCCGCCTCTGAGCCGCCCAGAAATCAGCGGCGGCAAACTTAAGCGATGGCTTCACGCTAACCCTCGGGGCAGAAGACGGAAGCGATACGGTCTGAGGCACTATCCCGGCGGCAGAAACGGCCGACGGTAATATTTCTTGCGCCATGATCGCAGGCTCCAGAGGGATCTCAACCGACGATGCTATGAGAGGCGCAGCCTTTAACGCCACCGCCGCAAGAGGTGAAGGAACGCCTGCAGGCGCCACGATAATCCGTCTGATCTTAGCGGACGGGAAACCTTGGGCTTCCGGAAAGCTGACGACCATTTCTGAAATGTTCCAGTAAAGCGCGTCCGCCGGAATTGTAAAAATAAATTCCTTCGGAACGCCTCCCGTAGCCGGAAGAACGAATGGCTCCGAATAAACCGCCATGTTGTTGCTCCAGGAATGCTTCAGCTCGAACTTCGCACCCGTGATCGGCGTATCCGACTGGTAGGTGATCCGGATCTGGCGGTCCGACGCCCTGACGCTTTCGCTTAGTTTCCATGAAGTCGCTTTATACGCATCCCAATTAAAATTAGAAGCAGGCTTCTGCCCGATCACAGACACGGGCGTTTGGGAATTCCAGATCGATTCGAGCTTCGCCGCTAACCCTTTATTCTCAAGATACCGGGTCATGTAATCCGGCCCCGTCCCAGTCATCCCCAAGATGAACGTCGCGTTGTTATTGAAGACCTGGTCGGTGACCACCAAATTATTGTTCATGTTCTTGCCTTCCCAGAGGCCATGATCCGAAACCAGATCTCGGTGGTTCGCGATAAGCTCCTGCAGAAGAGCTTCCACCTCCGCGGGACGGAACATATGCGCCGCACCCAAGTTGTAAACGGACGGCGTGGTTTCAACGGAGAAAGACTGATCAAAGGCGATCTCCTTGATGCCCAGCGGGAAGTTGTAAACGATCTCGTAGCTACCATCCATGACATGAAAATTACGGATGGTCATGTCCAAGGGTCCGCCGGCTTCACTGCCCGTTGCAAAAACAATTTCATCCAGATCGTTCAGAAAAGACTCCGCCGGGAGATTGATCGGCGCCGTACGCAACGCCCCACCCGTATTCTCCAACGTTAAATTTATCGTGAGAACCGTTACGAGATCATTTCCGTATTTTTTCTTGAAATCGATCTTTGCCCCAAGAATCGGGGTGTGTGAAGAATAGTTCAATAGCAGGGTAAGGCCCGAAACGTCCATGCCCGATTCGACGAATGCCACGCCGATCCCTCGATTGTCCGTACTCGTGACATGCAACCGGGTCGCAGATTCCCGCTCCACAGTCATATCCCCGGCCCAATTGAACGTCACGACCGGACCTTGCAAAAGATCATGCGCCTGCACATCAAAACTTGCCGAAAGAAAACCCGGCTGTTCGTTCCGGTCCGCAAAATCGAGCTGAACATCCGTGTAGGTCTCGAGCATCTTTTTGAGATCCGGGTTCGTGAACTCCGGCATCAGAAGTGCGGGCCAATACATCTGGAAAGCCCCGCTGAACGGCGCCACGACTTGTCTCGTGGTGAGATCCTGCATGGTGTAGGAATGCGTCGAAAAATTCAGTTTGGCGTAGGCGCTTGCCGGGAAGGTGTTGCCATACTGCAAGATAAGGAACAGAAGCGGCGCACTGCTTTCCGCTCCGAAATAATCGATCGTCCCTGACAAACTATGGTCCTGAATCTTCATGGTCCTGGAAAACGTATTCGTCGCGCCGTTATACATGGCCAGATAGCCGGCTCTTTGGTTTTCGATAAAGGTATTGATCTTGCCAAGGATGCCGCCGGCCCCGTGAATGGTCGTGTTGGTCGACAGAGACTCATCAAGCAGCGCGCCGTAGGCTACGGCCAGCGCATTGGTAAAATTCGTGTTGTCCTCAAAACTTACTTGCTGGCCGTAATCGCCACTCATCCGGATCCAATCGGATCCTGTATATTCAAACCATGGGAAAAGCCCCATAAAAGCAAGACTTTGATCCGCCTGGTCCACGAGAAGATGATCCATCATCGTATTCAAACGACTGATCGCTTCCGTTTTCGAGATCTTGGACGTGACAAGATCCCCCGCCGCGATGGTCGCAAGCAAATACGCATAAAATCCGAAATTGGAAGGCTGGGTCTTTGCCTTCTGGAGCCATCCTTCCACGGGGTATTCGTGCGTCGTTTCGATCATGCCGAATGCGGGATCGAAATAAAGCAAGTTGATCTGCGTCAAAAGATCGGCGGCCGTCGTCATTTCCTGGGCTACGATCCGGTAATAAACCGTGTTGCCGCGGTCGGCCATAGGATCCGGACAACTGATCTCGCCATATTGGTCGGCGACAAAAGAAAGCCCCTCCGGCTGCCAATCATTCGACATGAGACTCGTCCTGAACTGGACCTGATAACGCACGCCCTTCATCGCCCGGTCGAATTTGATCGTCCAGCTATTGGAAGAATTCGCGAATTGGGTGATCACGGGACGCACGATCTCGATCGACGGCAGCGGATCTGTCGATCCGGCGGGCTCGATCGCCACGCGCTCAAGCGCTCCGTCTGCAGCATTAAAATAGCTCGTGATGTTCTTCGCGTTGGTCTTTGCGATAAGAACCCCGGAGGCATCGTATTCATAACGCATCAGCCGCTGAGTCCGGGCGACATCCGAGAATGCATCCTTGTATTGAACAACGCTTGTCCCGGGATGGTAGAAATAAGAGAACGCTATCTCACCCTCGGCGTTCGCGGTCTGCCGCTTCGCCCAGTCGCAAAGATTGGCAGCCGTATCTTCGTAATGGTAATAAAAGTTCCCATCCGTATCCGCATTCAGAAGCGTTTTAGACTCGAGCCTTCCTGAGGCGTGGTAGGCATAGTTCGTCGTGTTCACAAGAACGCCAGCGGCATTGTACTCGGACATTACAAGCAACACATCCGTCGCAGAGTAACTCTTGATGAACCTGGCCTGGTGGGTGTTCGGGAAATAGGATTCAAAAATCTGATATGTCCCATCTTGATAGAAATTCTCCGTGAAGCCTTCGCTGTAGACAAAACGCCAGCCGGTCAGCTCTCCGTTCGAACGGATCTCTTCCACGGTGTAAGTCGCGCCCGACCGTTCATGAACGGAAAAAGCGCGATCCAGCGCAGAGATCAGCACCTCGGGCAGAAAAGCACCGCGGCCAAAAGCGGGTGAGGTTTCAGGCACTGAATAATCCTCGTTAGCGGCATCGACGAACTGAGGATCAGCAAGAACGTTCCCGCCGGTCCAGCCTTCCCCTGTTTTGGGGCTGATCGCCGGAGGAAGGTGCTGACCCGTAGCATCTCCTTTTTCCGTGTTATGAAAGAGGACATTCCCTTCCACCGCGAGTGCAGGCGTGGCGGTTTCTTCCCAGATCGACTGGACGATCTGGTGGGCCAAGATGTTGTTCCGCACCGCCGGGGCTTGCCCATTGAGGATCTGAATGCCGATCTTACTGGAAAAGCTTTCCGCAATTCTGACCCGGTACCACCTCCCGCTCACGTCAAAAGGCCCCGGGCTTGTCGCGGAGCCGTCATCCATCCAGAAGGTACTCGCCTCGGATCGATCCGCTAAAACAAGGAGATCTCCTAAAGGATCCTGAACCCGGGCACGGACCCAAGTCTTTCCACAATCATTGGAATATTCGATGTAGTAAGCATAGGCTCCCTGAGGATCCCGGATCTCGAGTTGGATCCCCTGCCCCGCCCTATAACGGAGCCCTGTGAGCTGGATGCTTTGCTCTGCCTCATAGCCTGTGATCGTGTTGTAGGCGATCGTATTTCCGGTTTTAGGTTCTTTGATGGCGATCGGATTCCCGCGGAAAAGATTTGCTTCGATCAGGATATCCGAGCCATTTCCGGAGACATAAATCCCGGCACTTAAATTGAACAGGATCTTATTCTTGCGGACATGAACCTGGTCGCCTTCGATCTTGATCCCCGCCGCGGGGGTCTGCCCCAGCTCGTCGCGAGCGCCCGTCACGGTCAGATTTTCAATTGTGTTTTTCCCAAGCGCCCGGATCACGGAGGCGCCGGGCACATAATCGCCGTGAATGATCGTGGTCTCTGAATTTTCTCCCCGGAGGTTCACCCCCTCCTTGAGCGTGATGCTTTCATGATAAGTTCCGGCATGAACATAAATAATATCTCCTGCCTCGGCCTGCTCGATGGCATCCTGGATCTTATCTCCTGGATGGACCTCAAGGGCTCCCTCAGGGATCGGATCGCCTTGGGCTTGAAGGTTCGGGGAGCCTAACGACAGAGGATTGGAGTTCTGGACCGCAACACCGGAGGGAATTTCATTCTGAGGAGCGGGTACGGTCTGTGCATTGGCCTGCTCCAGGGTAAGCGTCGGCACGGGTCGCTGAGCATCGTTAAGGGTCAACTCGTTTGTGGCGGCAAGGCCGACGGGCACAGGGATGCTGCTGAAGATAAAAAAAACGGCTGTCCCCATACTTATCAATTTCAATTTATTGAAATGGGGGCGGCCCAAACTACATTTTTTGGAACAGAAATTAAAAGTTTGGGCGGTTAAAAGCGAAGTCATTTTACAGAAAAATCTTTTCAGCGAAGAAGGGGATCCCATGGAGTCTTTTTGTCACCTTTTCTCATCAGGAATATAGTTGCCGAAGGCTAACACACCGTCTGAAAAATGGCAAATAGCCCTCCCAGGAATCTTGGAAGGCAAGTCGCTCATTGTTTGAGATGATCCGTATCGCTATGAATTGCTAGAAGTGAATTCCTGGGACCTCAGGACAAAAATCGTTCTTTTGTATGGAGCGAAAGGAGATCAGAGATTGAACTGCAGGTCGTAGAGTTTCTTGTACATCCCGCCCATGCGAAGGAGGAACTCGTTCGTTCCCTGCTGGACGATACGTCCCTTGTCCATCACAAGAATGCGGTCAGCCTTCTGAATGGTGGAAAGACGATGGGCAATCACAAAAACCGTGCGGGCCTTCATGAGATTCTCCAAAGCGCCCTGCACTTCCTTTTCACTTTGCGTGTCAAGATGCGAGGTCGCTTCATCAAGGATCAGGATCGGAGGATCCTTAAGGAGTGCCCGGGCGATCGCGATCCGCTGGCGTTCGCCCCCTGAAAGCTTGAGTCCCCGGTCGCCGAGCGGCGTGTCATAACCTTGCGGCAGGGCTTCGATAAAATGATCGGCATACGCGATCTCCGCCGCGCGTTTAACATCTTCCAGACTCGCGTCCGGACGCCCGTATGCGATATTCTCCCGGATCGTACAATTGAACAAAACGGTCTCCTGCGACACGATCCCGATCTGCCTGCGCAAAGAATGGAGCGTCAGGTCCCGGACATCTCGACCATTGATCTTGATGACGCCCTCCACGGGATCATAGAAACGGAGAAGAAGGCTTACGAGCGTGCTCTTTCCGGAACCACTCGCCCCCACGAACGCGATCACTTCATTGTGCTTGGCCTTGATCTCAATATCCTTGAGCACCCACTTATCGAATTCATAATAAAAACCGACGTGCTCATAGCTAATCTCGCGGATCGGCTCCGAAAAAATAATGGCATCGGACTTGTCATGGATCGTCGACTTGGCGTCCAGTATTTCAAAAATGCGCTGGCCCGAAGCGATCGATTGCTGGATGGTGCTGTTCACCCGGCTTATTTTTTTGAGAGGCTCGTAACAAACATAGAGCGCAATGAAAAAAGCGGCGAACCGTTCCGGCGACAGGTATTTCATCCCATACCACACCGCAAACGCGGCCCCAATCGCCCCGATCACTTCGATCAGAGGACGCTGGATGATCGTGATCTTGATGGTCCTTCGGAAAAATTCAAAAACGCTATTATTGATCTCCTCAAAACGGCGGATCTCCCCTTCTTCGCGGCCGAAGGCCTTCACGATATGGGCTCCGGCCAGGGTCTCGCCAATAAAGGAGGTGATGTCCCCGGTGCGCTCCTGCATCTTCTTCGTCAATTTGCGGAGCTGTTTTCCCAAAAGCACGATGGGGATCGCCACGACCGGGAAGATCACGATCGCGATAAGTGCGTACTTCCCGCCCCACATAAAAATAAAGGGGATGTTAAAAAGAAGGACGAGCGGCTGCTTGATAAGATCGGTGATCACATCCGTGATCGCGCCCTGGATCTGACCGACGTCGTTAGTGATGCGGGAAAGAAAATCCCCGGTGCGACCTTTCGAGTAGAAATCATGCGAAAGATAAACCAGATGACGGTAGAGATCGTCCCGGACCTTGCGGACCGCAAGGATCCCCACATTGGCCATGTGATAGTTCGACACGTAGTCAAAAAAACCGCGCAAAACGAAGACGCCGACCAAAATGATGGGGATCCAAATCATGGGCAACGCTACGGAGGTGATCTTGGGGAAATACTTCGAAAGAATGGGAATGTTATCAACAACGACCTGGTTCTTCTGAAAGAACCCTTTCGTGATCACATAGAGCGCGACCGAAACTAGCGAATTCGACAATGAATATGCGAGCATGCAAAAAAAAGCGATGGCCATACGCCAGCGGTACGGCTTCACATAACCCAGCAGTCTTTTATAGATGTCCATACAAATACCCGTTCCCCGGATGGTGGATGGTGGATAATGCCCCTCAAAACAAAAAAACCGATCCGCCATCCGCCCTCCGCCATCCGACTCCCGGATCAGTTCGACCGTAACTGTAACATATCCGTTGACACTGCTCAAGGTTATGATTTAAGCTTCTTCGCAATTGCTCTTCTCCAAGATAACTCCTCTCATATGAAGGATTTAGGATGACAAACTCTCTCAAAGTCGGCGTGGTCGGCGTAGGACATCTCGGCAAGGAACATGCGCGGATCTATCGCGACCTCCCTGAAGCGGAACTGGTCGGGATCTCAGACCTGGATCCCGCCAAAGAGGACAAAGCCAAGGAGCTCGGAACTACCTATTACAGAGATTTCCGGGATCTTATCGGAAAAGTCGATGCCGTGAGCATCGCGACGCCCACCTCCACCCATTACGCGGTCGCCAAGGAATTCCTGAAAGCCGGCATCCATACCCTCATTGAAAAACCGATCACCTTGAAGCTGACCGAAGCGGACGAGCTTCTCGAGCTTGCCCGTCAAAAAAATCTGTCCCTCCAGGTCGGGCATATCGAACGACACAATCCCGGATTCAAACGCGTCCGGGAGATCGCAAAAAATATCCGTTTCCTTGAGATCCACCGCCTCGGACCTTTTACGGGACGCATCAACGACTGTGGCGTCGTCCTTGATCTCATGATCCATGACCTGGATATTGTGATGGGGCTCGTCGATTCCCCCGTTGCAGGCTTCGACGCCCTCGGCGTCAATGTCCTTACACCCTTCGAGGACATCGCGAACGTGCGCCTCAAGTTCAAGAACGGCGCGGTCGCCAACATCACCGCCTCACGTCTGACATTCGAAAAGCAGCGAAAAATCCGCATTTTCCAGGAAGATGCTTACATTTCGCTCGATTATGGCGCTCAGACCGGCAAGATCATTCGTAAGTTCGGGAACGAAGTTATTCAGGAGGAGGTGTCGATCGAAAAAGCCGAACCTCTCAAAGAAGAGCTGAAGTCCTTCCTGAAGGGGATCAGCACGGGTCAGAGCATCGGAAAACCCGATACGGCAGCCCGCGACGCCCTTGCGATCGCGCTCGAGATCGCCCGCAAGATCCAGGCCGAGCATCCCAAACCAAGCGCGAAGGTCTGATTTTCCATTTGTCATCCCCGAAGGCTTCTATCGGGGATCCAGGATGAAACCCGCTCTGGATTCCCGCTTAAAACATGCGGGAATGACAGCACAAATAGGACGAATCACTGAAATGTCTAAAAAAATCTTCCTCGTTGCCTGCGAAGCCTCGGGCGATCTTCACGGCGCTCATCTTATTTCTGAGATCCAAAAGCTTGCTCCGGATACATTTTTTTGCGGCGTCGGCGGTGCCAAGATGCAGGCGATGGGCATGCAGATCTTTAGCGACATGACAAAGATCTCGGCGCTAGGCCTAGGCGACGTGCTCCGGAATTATTTCAAATATCTCAAGATCTTCAACGAAACTCTCAAAAACATCCGGAACGAAAAACCGGACGCCGTGATCCTGATCGATTCTCCGGCTTTCAATCTCCGGCTCGCCAAAAAACTCCCCGCAGCCGCGCCTCTTCTCTATTATATCTCCCCGCAGCTTTGGGCCTGGGGAAAGCGACGGATCCATATCGTCAAGAAGCACATCCGTGAAATGCTCGTGATCCTTCCGTTCGAAAAAGATTTCTACGAAAAAGAAGGCGTGGCCGTGAAGTTCGTGGGGCATCCCTTACTTGACGCGATTCCCGAGCTTCCGGCGCCGGCGGTCCTCCGGGCGAAGATCGGCATCGCTCCGGATCAAAAAGCGATCGGCCTTTTTTCGGGTTCAAGGGAAAAAGAGGTGAAGCGCATCCTGCCGGTCATGCTCCGCGCGGCGGCTCATCTCCTGCAGGATTTTCCGGAAGCGGTCTTTTTTATTTCAAAATCCTCGAACGTGCGCCCCGAAGTCTATGAGGAACTGCTTCAGGCATCGCCTGTCAAAGTGGAATGTCCGTCCGCGCCGTTCTATGAACTTGTGAAGGCTATGGATTTTGCCTACGTTGCTTCCGGGACCGCGACGCTTGAGACCGCGCTCATCGGAACGCCGTTCTTTCTTCTTTATAAGGCCAGCTGGTCCACCTATTTCCTGGGAAAGCACCTGATCAAAGTCCCCTACCTCGGGCTGGTGAACCTCCTTGCCGATACCCGCGTGATCCCGGAATTCATCCAGCAAGACGCCCATCCCGAGACACTCGCCCACGAGGCCAGAGTCTTCCTCCGGAGCCCGGAACTTCAGGAGAAAATGAAAGCGGAATTCCGCGAAGTCAGAGAGAAACTCGGAGAAAAAGGCGCCAGTGCCCGCGCCGCGAAAGAAGTCTGCGATTTCTTGGCCCAAAGACCGTAAACTATAAACCGGACGCCGTCCCGTTTTCGTTTTACGTTTTACTTTTTTCAGAAGAGGGCAAGTGCTGCCAGGCAAATTCTGGCTGAAGGACAGGTTTGTAGTTCGCAGGATAAGGGATCGCGAAGGTCACCATCTCGTAGACCCCCACCAAAGCGCGTCCCACCGCATAGATCGAACCGCGGCCTAACCCTGCCACCCAGCTGGGCGGCATCGTGTCCTTGCGAACTTCTTTGGAAAGCTCGTTGGAGATCTCGATGGGAGAAAGCGCGACATTGAGGAAACCACGCTGTGCCTTGCGCATCATGGTTCCTTCTCCCTGGATCTCCGCCTCCGGGGCCACTTCCGCGGCGATCAAAGGACAGGCAAAGGCGAGAAGGATAAAAAGCGCCACAAAAGCTCTAAAGGATTTTTGCATGGCCAGTAATTTAGCATCGAACTTTAATAAAAACCAGTCAAATCCATGCTGTCATGTTATCTGCTTTGGGGCAGGCCCCAGAGGAACTACGCTGACCCGGATGAGTCCATGTTTTGTATCCGCGATCTCACGAAAAGAGGTTTGAGTAAGGTCGACCAGGCGTTTGAGCCTCTTGGCCGGGCCCCGGTCGTTCACCACGCAAACAACAGAACGGCCGTTCTTCAAATTGGTGACCCGCACTCGGGTCCCAAGGGGGAAAAGCCAAGAAGCGCAGGTCTTCTTGGAATGATTAAAGATCGCGCCACTGGCTGTTCGCTTTTTGATACCGCGATCGGAGCGGCTATACCAGGAGGCGGTTCCAAAAAACACGGGTTCGGAGATCGTCGCGGGGAATCTTCCCATCGAAACGGAAATACCCGGAAAAACGGACTCCGGGGACACCACGAGATCTTGTGAGAATGACACCGGCTGCGCGTACAGGAATGGGACGACGACAAGCATCAGAACCACGAAGGATCTTTTTAAACCCAGTTTCACGAGAGGACCCCTTCCCGGTAACCCAACTTCCCTCATTCGAACACATCTCAAACTTTCGAATGTTCGGGATTGTGGTTTTGCCCGCAGAGCACTCTGCGGGTCCGCCGCACGATGCGGCGAACGTCACCTGATCTCTCAGGTTTTGCCCTTACAAAAAAGCTAACATATGTATTTCAGATTGGCAAATGAGAGGGGCTCCATTCTTAAAAACAGAGACTTCCGGAGAAGGGTATGTCCTCAGAGAAAGCGAACTAGCCGAAGTAGCAGACGACTTTTTGGGAGAGGATGTCAGCGGCGATCTTGAGTTCGTTCTTTTTTACGTCAAAAACCTTAACCACATGTTCGTATTTTTTATATTCCGGGGCCAGTTTTTTGAGCGTCTTGGGGATCGCATCAAAGAATTTCTGGTCCACCGAAACCCCTGCATCGCCCGGGAAAAGAGCTACATAGAAGATCCCCGTTTCCACAAGGTCCTGGAAGAAATGCGTCCCGAACGAGATCTCAGGGGATGCGTTCTCCGTCACAAACGCGATCTCTCCAAGCACGGTAATGTGGTTGATCTCGGCAAAAGAGACCGGCACCCCCAAAGACGGCGTGGTGGTTCCCCACCGGCCCGGGCCCAAAAGCATGACAGCTGTTTTCTCTTTATTCTCGATCTTGCGATTGAGTTCTCCCACAGCGCGCGCAATATCATAACGCTCCGATTGTGTCTCCAGCCCGCAATAAGCCTCGGGATCTACGTAGATGATCCTGTCGATCGCCTGCAAAATGTTCCCGCCCAGAAAATTCCCCTTCGACTGAAAGAGAATTTTGTCCTTGGGGATCGTTTTCGGGATCTTGACGCGCTGCCCCAGTCCCTTGGTCTGCATCGGCCGGCATTGAAGCAGGTTCACCTGAAATTCCCCGTTCTTTTTAAAATTGACCGTGAATTCGATGTCCACAGGATAGCCATAAGCCGTTTCCAATGTTTTCAGGATCTTTTGCATGATCTGGCCAAACTCGGTTTTGGAGACCAGGTTGTCGAAGGTAATGATCCAAGGCTCTTCCTCCGATCCCATCGCCCGCAACTTTTCCGCAACCTCATGATCTTTGATCGCGAGCAGCTCCAGGGGCATCTCCACCTTTTGTTTCAGTAATTCCCTAAAAGAGATCGTTTGCAGCACATTTTCTTTGACGTTCAGGACATCCACATCGTGCTGGGAAAACCTTTGCGTCGCTGCCATCCCCGCATACGCCTTGAGAAGGGGCTCATCGAGCGCTACGACCCTCGGATAATCCCCTTCGACACGGTTGACCGCGCGCGTCCCGAGCCCGAGAACGAGACGCAGCATCCCGGCCTTGGGATCCAACCCGTTTTTCCAGACAAAAACGTTTTGCGAGATCCCGACGCCGGCAGCATCCGGAAAAAAATAATCCTGATGATAAGCGCCGGAGACCCGCTGGACCAAAAGCGCCATTTGTTCGTCCATCTGATCCAACCCGCGCTGCAGCCGATAGGCCAAGGCATCCGGGTTCATGGTGGAGGCATAGATCCGGCGAACCGCCTCGACGAACTTCGCATACCGCTCGTCCGGTGTCCCCTGATTGACGAGAAAAACACTTTCATACTTCCCGGCGAAGGCATTCCCGTAACTATCTTCGAGCAAACTGCTGGAGCGGACGATGATCGGCGACTGCCCGAAATATTCGATCATCTGAAGGAACTGGTCCTTGATCTCCTCGGGGAAAACGCCCCGGGACAATTCCTCATGGAGTTTCCCCGCCACTTCAAAATAACCCTCGGGGGTCCTCTGCGTCATATGGTCTTTCCACAAGCCATTTTCAACGATGTAGGTATAGAACACATCGGAGCCAATGTAGAAAGAATCGTGAGGCTCGAAAAGCTTCCCCACCTCCAGAGATTTTTCTTTTAACAAGATGCTCCGGGCGATCAACATCCCCACGGATTTACCGCCGATAAATCCGGTCCCGATCATCCTCGATTTGATGTTCAATAGATCCTCAAGCGCAAAATTCCCTTTGGCGAGAGCCAGCATTTTTTCATCTCGGGCTAGCACGATCCTGCACAACTGGTCCATCATCTGTTCTTTCACTTCACGCGAACCGCTCTTCTGGCCCGCAAGATCCTCCGCCTTCATGAACAGCTGATCCCAATAGTCCAGATTCCGCTTGGCGCTCTTGGCTCCTTTTTTAAAGATCTCGGAAAAAACCTTGGCCGTGTCGGCGCTATTGGCGATCGGGATGAATTTGTCCTTCTGCCGGACATGGGGCAGGAACATCGTCGGAGAATACCGGTTCCAAACTTTCAGGAGATGGATGTAACAATCCCCGTGGTAATAATACACATCGATCAAAAGCTGGGTGGTATCCCGGATGCGCGCCACGGTCTTGAACGAATGCCGGTTCCTCAAAAGAGCAAAATAGGCGATCGTATTTAATTCATAGAGGTAAGGACAAGTGATCTTGAAAAAATTTCCGATCATGAGGTCATTGGCCCAGGCGGAGAGCAGGTCGGAGAGGCAATCAAAAACATAAAAAACGCCTTCCCCCTCTTTTTTCGCGATACTGTGGATCTCGGCGGAAAAAGGTTCAAAGCCCATATGCGGGTCGAGATGGTAGACCGTGATGTTCTTGTCCGCCTTCAAGAGGGGTTCGTGATTGGCAAAGCGGATGTAGACGAGTTTTCTTTTTTCCTCGAGGGCTTTTTGGACAAACGGGGTAACGAATTCCACATAATGATGGATCGCGTCGACTTGCCAGACCACATTGTCGCCCAACCGCAATCCTGTGGTTACTTTATCGAGACCCTTCACGCCTGAGCTGATCAAAAAAAACTCTCCTTTTTATTCCTTTTAAAATGCGTGTCTCTGCCGGACCGCGTCCTCAAAGCCGAACCTTCTACTTACTCTTCAGGCCTTGATAATCCTGGATCGACCGGACATCCAGTTCATTATCCTTGACGGCCTGGAGTCCCCGGAGCGCCGCGCGCGCGGCGCTTAGCGTGGTAATACACGGGATACTGAAGGCGACCGCGAGGGACCGGATCTTTCCTTCATCTAGCATCGGACCTTTCCCGCTCGGCGTATTGATAATGAGGTCCATTTTCTTATTCCGGACCCAATCCCCGATATTCGGGCTCCCTTCCGTGATCTTCAAGATCTCCTGGACGGGCACCCGGTGATCTTTCAGCACCTGGGTGGTCCCCCGGGTCGACACGACCTTGAACCCGAGGCGATGGAATTCCCTGGCGATTTCGGCAATCTTGGATTTGTCGGAATCCTTCACGCTGATAAAAACCGTACCCTTCCGCGGGATGCAGCTCATCGCCGCATCCTGGGATTTATAGAAGGCCCTCCCGAAATCCTTGTCGATCCCCATCACCTCTCCGGTGGATTTCATTTCCGGAGAAAGAATGATATCGACCCCCGGGAACTTCACGAACGGAAAGACGGATTCTTTGACGGCGACATGTTTCGGAATGATCTCTTCCGTGAATTTCAATTCTTTAAGCGTTTTACCTGCCATAAGCTGGGCGGCAAGTTTCGCCAGCGGGACCCCGATCGTTTTACTCACGAACGGCACCGTCCGCGATGCGCGGGGGTTCACTTCCAGACAAAAGATCTGGTCCTTCTGGATCGCATATTGAACATTCATAAGCCCCACCACGCCGAGTTCCTTCGCGATCTGCTTGGTCTTCTGAACGATCTCTTCCACGATCTCACGCGAAATGGAGAACGGAGGAATGACGGACGCGCTGTCCCCGGAATGAATACCGGCTTCCTCGATATGTTCCATGACAGAGCCGACGACCGAGATCTTTCCGTCCGAAATAAGATCGACATCCATTTCGGTCGCATCTTCCAGGAACTTATCGATCAACACAGGATGGTCGCCACTGGCCTCCACCGCCTGTTTCATGTATTTTTTGAGCGAAGTCTGGTCGTAGGCGATCTCCATAGCGCGTCCCCCCAATACATAGGACGGCCGGACCACGACCGGGTAACCGATCCGTTTGGCAACCTCGCAGGCCTCCTCGAGACTTTTGGCGATCCCGTTCGCAGGCTGGGATAAGCGTATTTTCTTTAAAAGTTTTTTGAATTTGTCCCGGTCTTCCGCCCGATCGATCGCCTCCACGGAAGTTCCGAGGATCCGCACACCGTTCGCCTTTAGCGCCTTGGCAAGATTAAGCGGCGTTTGGCCGCCGAGCTGCAAGATAACCCCCAACGGTTTTTCGTTCTCATAGATATTGAGGACATCTTCCAGCGTAAGCGGTTCGAAGAAAAGTTTATCCGAGGTGTCATAATCCGTACTCACGGTCTCAGGGTTGGAGTTGACCATGATCGTTTCATAGCCCATTTTCTTGAGCGCCAGCACCGCGTGGACACAACAATAATCGAATTCGATCCCCTGTCCGATGCGGTTCGGCCCGCCCCCGAGGATCATGATCTTCTTTTTCCGGCTGGGGTTCGATTCGTCCTCGTCTTCATAAGTCGAATAAAAGTACGGGGTGTACGCCTTGAATTCAGCGGCGCAGGTATCCACCAATTTATAGACCGGTTTAATACCCAAAGCCTTACGCTTTTTCCTCACGTCTTTTTCCTGAAGTCCCCAAAAGAAAGCCAGCTGCCGGTCGGAGAATCCATATTGCTTAGCCTTGCGCATGAGCGCATCCTGCTGCTTCGGTTTTCCCTGCGCTGCAAGCAATTCCCCTTCAAGATCAATGATCTGCTTGAGTTGCGCCAGGAACCACGGATCGACCCCTGTTTTTTCATAGATCTCCTCGGTGGTGTACCCGGCCAGATAAGCATATTTCAGATAAAAGATCCTGTCTTCCCGTGGGACCTTCGCACACGCAAAGATCTTCTCACGAAGGGTCTTGTCCAGCGGGACGGTCTTGAGAAATTGAAGATAAGATTCGCGCGTTTTAAGCGTGAGGTCGAAGATCTTATCCTTGCCGTCGCCCCCGAACCCGAAGCGCTTCGTTTCAAGCGATCGCAAGCCCTTTTGAAACGCCTCCTTGAACGTGCGGCCGATGGACATTACCTCGCCCACGGACTTCATTTGGGTCGATAAGCGGTCATCCACGCCCTCGAATTTTTCAAAGGCAAAGCGCGGGATCTTGACCACGCAGTAGTCGATCGAAGGTTCGAACGAGGCCGGAGTGTATTTGGTAATATCGTTGGGGATCTCATCCAACGTCAACCCGACCGCGAGTTTGGCCGCGAATTTTGCGATCGGAAATCCCGTCGCCTTGGAGGCAAGGGCTGAAGATCTGGAAACGCGCGGATTCATCTCAATGATGACCATGCGACCCGTTTTGGGGTCAACCGCGAACTGAACGTTCGAACCCCCGGTCTCGATCCCGATCTCGGACATGACTTTGCGTGCGGCATCGCGCATCCGCTGGTACTCCCGGTCCGTCAAGGTCTGGGCCGGCGCCACGGTAATGGAATCACCGGTATGAACTCCCATCGGATCCAGATTCTCGATCGAACAAATGACCACAAAGTTGTCGTTCGTGTCACGCATCACTTCCAGCTCATACTCTTTCCATCCGACGATCGATTCTTCGATCAAGATCTCATGCACACGGCTGTAATCCAGCCCTGTGCGCGCCGTAGTCCGGAGCTCTTCAATATTATGGCAAACTCCGCTCCCGGAACCTCCCAGCGTAAAACTCGCCCGAACGATCACCGGATAGCCGATCTTTTCGGCCACCTTCTCGGCTTCCTCCAGAGAGTAGGCAAAATCACTTTTAGGGAGATCCAGGCCGATCTTTTGCATGGCCCGCTTGAACTCCTCACGATTCTCGGCTTTTTTGATCGCCTCGTATTTCGCGCCGATCATTTCGACATGATGGCGCTGGAACACTCCCGCTTCATAGGCCTCGACCGCAAGGTTCAGTCCGGTCTGCCCGCCCATGGTCGGCAGCACCGCGTCGGGTTTTTCTTTGATGATCACTTTTTCAAGAAATTCCACGGTGAGCGGCTCGATGTAGGTCGCGTCCGCGAGATCCGGGTCGGTCATAATGGTCGCAGGATTTGAATTGATGAGCGCCACCTTGTAGCCCTCTTCCTTCAAGGCCTTCACGGCTTGAGCGCCCGAATAATCAAACTCGCAGGCCTGACCGATGATGATCGGCCCGGACCCGATGATGAGGATTTTTTTGATGTCGGTTCTTTTAGGCATAATTAAATTTTTCCCGTCATTCTGAGGGCAAAGCCCGAAGAATCTCGTGTAAGATCCTTCGCTACGCTCAGGATGACGCTGTTAAACATTTTTTTCGATCAGGTCATAAAAACGGGTAAAGAGATAGTCGCTGTCATGCGGCCCCGGAGCATTCTCGGGGTGATATTGCACGCTGAAGAGCGGGTGTTTCTTGTGCTGCAGCCCCTCAAGTGTTTTATCATTCAAATTGATATGGGTGATCTCGACCTCGCCCTTGGGAAGCGTATCGACATTCACCACAAAGTTATGGTTCTGGGAGGTGATCTCGATCTTCCGCGTCTTGAGGTCCATGACCGGCTGGTTATTGCCATGATGCCCGAACTTGAGCTTCGAGGTCTTCCCGCCGAGCGCCTGCCCGATCATCTGATGCCCGAGGCAGATCCCGAACATGGGCTTTTTCCCGATAAGTTTGCGGACCGTTTCAACCAGATACTTCACCACCGAAGGATCGCCGGGACCGTTCGAGAGAAAGATCCCGTCCGGCTGGTAGGCCAGAATCTCGTCGGCCATCGCGGTCGCGGGAACGACTTGAACATGAAAGCCGTGCTGGTTGAGTTTCCGGAGGATATTCCATTTCGTTCCGCTATCCACAGCCACGACCTTGAATCTTCTCTTTTTTTGTTCACCCCAGGCGAATTCTGCGGGCATGACCTCGTCGAACACAAAAGGTTTCTGGCACATCACCTCTTTGACAAGATCGACGCCTTCGATACCGGGAGATCTTTTGGCTTTCTGGATGAGTTTTTTGGGATCCAGTTCCTGCGTGGAGATAACCGCTTTCTTCGCGCCGACGGTCCTGAGGTGCTTCACAAGCTTGCGGGTGTCGATCCCTTGGATACCGAGGATATTGTATTTTTTGAGGTATTGGTCGAGCGTCATCTCGGAGCGATAATTACTCACGATCGGGCTCAATTCCTTGATGATAAACCCTTCGACCCACGGCCGGGAGGACTCTCCATCCGCCGCATTGATGCCATAATTGCCGATATGCGGGTAGGTCATGCAGACCATCTGACCTTTATAGGAAGGATCGGTCAGGATCTCTTGATAGCCGCTCAAGCCGGTATTAAAAACCACTTCCCCGAAAGTTTCGCCCTCGGCGCCGAAACCTTCGCCTTCAAACCACACACCATCCTCGAGCGCTAGTATTGCTTTCTTCATGGTATTTACCTGGGGTAAGTGCATCCGTGGGCTTCCGTACGTACTATCAGAAGGCCTTCATTTCGGCGCATAGAATACTTCAGGTTCTCATAACTGTCCAGCGCGGCGGATCCTCCGAAAAATTATGAAATCCCGTTCGCTGGGTGTTGAAAAGTCCCGGCCCTGCCCCAGCCTTCCCGAGAGCTAATGGGTTGGCTGGAACAATCACCAGGGGAGGTGATCTTGGGCCGGGATGAAATTTATTAAACTGGAACAGATCTGCTTTGCTTTCCAAGACCTGTCCCTCAGGGTCTCCTAGAATAGATAGCTTAACTGCCCGCCTAGCGTGTTTTGCTGATTTTTTCCTCCAAACACATTTCCATCGCCGGCATGGGCATAATCGATCCGATATTCCGCTCGGGCGATCACGTTCTCCCACGGCTTATACTCAAGCGTCAGGGTATTGGCAACGTCCCTGGCAGCTCCCGCGGTGCCAGCTCCGGTCCAATTCCGGTAACGCTCGCTATCATCGAAATATTCGAAACGGTAAGCCGCCGCGATCTTCTCGGTGAATTGGTACCGCGCATAGGCCGCATAATCGAACCACTGCGCCGTTTGGAAATTGTCGTCCATCGCAATATCCACGCGCGGTTGATTCCCGATATCGAATTCTCCGGCGAAAGCGAGCTTCGGGGTCGCGTTCCAGCTGAGAACGTTTGTGGCCAAAAAGCGCTTCCCGCCACTTGCAGCGTTGTTCTCAGGCCCAAAATAGGTCGCCGTGGTCCATTTGACGTCCTTGAGCGGGCTGAAGCTGAACGCGTTTTCAAACGTCTTGTACGAGTTGTTGTCGATATCGTTATCCCAACCGTTATTGATACCTTGATAGAGGGTCAGGTAATCGTTAAACAGAGCATACGTCGCCCGAACCCCGGTATGCGTAAAAGGGATCGCATAACCGAACGACACCGAACGGCTGATATTCCAGTTGAACGGACCCTCGATCACTTCATTTCCCGCCAAAGTGACCATCCGACCGGCTTTGATATCTACGGTGTGCGGCAGAACATCGTTATTGGCCCAAAAACCAAGCGGCGCGATGATTTGGACATAGGCCTGCTCGACGGCAAAAGGTGAGTTGCCGCTGCTCCCACCATTCGGTGTCCCGAGATTATCCTTCTGGAAATTATTAAAGTAATAGCGAGCGTCGCTCCCCATCATCATATCAATGCGGAATCCGGCGCCGCCTTCAGGGTTCGCGACTTTCTCGAACCAGAGCTTGGCCGCATTCATGGAAAAAGTGTCAGCGGCCTTATCCGTAAGCGAACGCCCCACATTTCCATTTTGCTGCGGCGCCCCAACCTTATTTTGGAATTGGGTTTCCACATAACCGCCCATATGGATATCCTCCATGGCCCGGAGAAAACCTTTCTTCTCATCGGCCACCGGCGGGATATAAGTCGTCTGGGCGCCCGGCGCTGGCTTTTCCAGGGTCATCATTTTGCTGTCCATGACCTCCAGTTTCCGGCTCAGCGCATCGATCTGCGCTTTGAGCGCCGCAACCTCACTGTCCTCGGCGAAGCCAAGCGCAGACCCCATACACATCCCGATCAAGCAAAACCCTGAAAAACCACGGAATAGCCTGTTCATAAGCTTCTCCTTTTCTGTGCTCGTATTGAAATCGACCGGGATCACCCGATCGCCACTTCGCCTACTTCGCCAGTACGAATGCGAAAACACTCTTTGAGATCGAGAACAAAGATCTTGCCGTCCCCGATATGCCCCGTCCGCGAGCCTTCCTTGATCGCATCCACCGTCGCTTTCACGAAGGCTTCATTGACCGCGATCTCAAGTTTCACTTTTCGGAGGAGCCTTCCTGCTTCTTTATGGCCCCGGTAGACCTCCGAAATGCCCTTCTGACGCCCGCGCCCCAAAACACTTGTGACCGTCACGAGATGGATCTCTTTTTCTTCAAGGATCCGAAGCACTTCATCCACCCGGTCCGGTTGGATCACTGCAATGATATATTTCATGATACGCCTCCCTTTTTCTCGTTAGTCTAAGATGGTGTAGCCGGATTCACGATGTTGCGTGAGATCCAACCCGATGCGTTCTTCATCCTCAGAAACTCGCAAACCCATCAGGGCATCCACGATCTTCAGAAGGACAAAAGAGACGATGAATGAATAAACAATGGTAATGACCACAGCCTTGAGCTGGATCAGAAAAAGTCCCGGGTTCCCATAAAAGAGCCCATTATTCCCAGCCGGGTTGACCTCTTTTGTCGCCCAAAGACCTGTGGCTAAGGCGCCCCAGATTCCGCCAACGCCATGCACACCAAAAGCATCGAGCGAATCGTCATAGCCGAATTTTGTTTTCACTACGGCGACGAAGAAATAGCAGATCAACGAAACCCCGACCCCGATCCAGATGGCATCCATGGGGCCCACAAACCCTGCGGCGGGCGTAATGGCGACAAGGCCGGCGACAGCACCCGTGATCATGCCAAGCATGGTGGGCTTCTTGCTGATCTTCCATTCCAAGAAAGACCAGGTGAGGCCTGCAGCGGCCGCAGCGACATGCGTCACCACGAGGGCGCTTGTTGCAAGGCCATTGGCGCCCAGAGCACTTCCCCCATTAAATCCGAACCAACCGAACCATAGAATGCCCGCGCCAAGCACGGCAAACGGTAGGTTGTGCGGAGGCGACATATGGCTCGGGTAACCTTTCCTTTTCCCCAGCACGATGGCGCAGACCAGGGCCGCGACCCCCGCGTTTATATGCACCACAGTACCGCCGGCAAAATCCAGAGCGCCTGAATTTCTCAAAAATCCACCCACGCCCCACACCCAGTGGCAAACAGGGTCATAAACGAACGTGGCCCAAAGGAGCGAGAAGACGACGAACGCAGAAAATTTCATGCGCTCCGCGAAAGCTCCCAGGATAAGACCCGGCGTGATGATGGCGAACATCGCTTGATAGATCATGAAGGCTTGATGCGGAACGGTTGCTGAATAATCCACGAAAGGCTCAAGGCCGACGCCGTGCAGGCCCGCCCAGCTCAAGCTCCCAATCATCCCTTTGATGTCCGGCCCAAACGAAAGGCTGTAACCAAAGATCACCCATTGAAGCGTGATAATGCACATCAACATAAAACATTGCATGAGCACGGAGAGCATGTTCTTCTTGCGGACCAAACCGCCGTAGAAGAACGCAAGTCCCGGCGTCATCAAAAAAACCAGGGCTGCCGAGAGCAACACCCAAGCCGTATCGCCTGTATTGATGATGGGCACAACCGCATCCGCGGCCAGCGCCAGTTTCGAGATCCCCATGAGGACAAGAAATCCTGTCACTCCGAAAAGCCACCCCGTAAATCTTCTCATTGTGTGATCCTCCTTTTTTATATTGGAACTCTCGCTCTACGAATTCGTCTGACATTTTTGTATTTTTTGAAGCCATAAAACCCTTCGCATCCATGAACACCTGTAGATGATGCAAAAGACGTGCCAACTTTGGGAGATAGGACAAAAGAGGTGCAGATATTTTTTTTGGGGGGGGGGGGATTTTCATGAGAGATCAGAATGATCCCGATGCAACAAACGCATGAAGCAGACTCGCCACGCAGCGTGGCGGGTTCGTCCTCACCCAAACTTCGGGTGAGGCGAAAAAGGCGAGCCCCTCAGGGGATGAGGAAGCCCGCCTGCCTTGCCCTATTCGCGATTAATCAGAAGAAAATAGAGGACCATAGGACTATCCTTGTCTCCAATTTCATTTCTTGAATGGTGACAAGGATTGCCCCAATCTCAGCACCGCTTCGACTGATTGGTATTGGGACTAACCCGGCTTTTCATCAAAAATCTGATGAAAAGCCAGGGATTGCCCTATTTGAAAAACTTACAGTTTGAAAAGCATTTCGGCATAGGTGGGGACCGGCCAAAGGTTTGCCGGCATCAATCCTTCCACAGCATCAATATCCTTGCGCAGATCACTGGCCGCAACCACCACTTTGTCGCGGAAGGCTTCAGCGCGTTTGATCAGATCCTTCGCCGCATGCGCTTTTTCGATCGCGTTCTCGAGCACCGTCAGCTTCTCATCGGCTGATTCCAAAAGGTCGCTGACTTTCCCCAGCAATTCCTTCTGAACTTTAGAAGAAACAGCGACCGATTTGAGTTTTGAAACCGTCTTCGCAAGATCCTTCGTGAACTCGATGACGGCGGGAATGTACTGACGCTTCACCATGTGGACCGCGGCCCGGGCTTCAATGTTGACGTGTTTCACATAAGCCTCGAGATAGATCTCATAGCGTGAGTGCAACTCCCCGGCCGAAAGCACTTTATACTTTTCAAAAAGCTTCACGGCTTCCGGCGTTGCCATTGAGGCGAGCGCTTCGACGCCTGTTTTAACGTTCGGCAAGCCGCGTTTCTTGGCTTCCGCGACCCACTCCTCCGAATAGTTATTCCCGTTAAAAATAATCCGCCCATGCTTTTTCATGGCATCCCGGATGATCGCGGTCGCTTCCTTGTGGAGGCCGCTTTTTCCGGCCTTTTCAAGACGCGTCGCGATCTCATCCAGCGCTTCCGCCGCGATCACATTGATCACAATGTTGGGACCGGAAATCGAGGCTGAAGACCCGACCATGCGGAATTCAAACTTGTTGCCTGTAAACGCGAAGGGCGATGTGCGATTCCGGTCCGTATTATCCTTCGGGAGTTGAGGCAAAGAATCAACACCGACCTGGACAAAATGCTGTCCGCGATTTTCGACCTTCTTGCCTTTGGCGATCCCTTCTAGGATCTCCGTAAATTCATCCCCCATAAAAATAGAGATAATGGCCGGAGGAGCTTCGTTGGCGCCGAGCCGAAGATCGTTCCCGGGATTCCCGCAGCTTGCGCGCAATTTTTCCGCGTGACGGTCCACCGCCATAATCATCGCGCTCACAAAGATCAGGAACTGTTCATTCTCAGCCGGCGTTCTCCCCGGCTCAAGCAGGTTCTGCCCGTCATCGGTCGAAAGCGACCAGTTGTTGTGCTTGCCGGAACCGTTCACACCCGCAAACGGTTTCTCATGAAGGAGACACACAAGATCATGGCGAAGAGCCACTTTCTGCATGGTTTCCATGACCAGCTGGTTGTGATCCGCAGCAATGTTGGTCGTCGAAAAAATCGGCGCCATCTCGTATTGCGCGGGCGCGACCTCATTGTGTTTCGTTTTGGAGGAAATGCCCATCTTCCACAATTCGATATCAAGGTCCCTCATAAAATCGGCAATACGGTCCTTGATCGCACCGAAATACTGGTCTTCTAGCTCCTGCCCCTTCGGAGCCGGCGCGCCAAAAAGAGCTCGCCCGGAGACGATCAGGTCGAGACGTTTTTCATAGCATGTTTTATCGATCAAAAAATATTCCTGCTCGGGACCGACTGTCGAGGTCACACGCTTGACGGTTTTATTACCCAGAGCCTTCACAACCCGAACCGCCTGTTTTGAGACCGCTTCCATGGAACGAAGAAGTGGGGTTTTCTTATCCAGGGCTTCACTCGTGTAGGAACAGAAGGCCGTCGGGATACAAAGCGTCACGTTACTCGACGCATCGGTCTTAAGAAACGCCGGCGAGGTGCAATCCCAGGCGGTATAGCCTCGCGCTTCGAACGTAGACCTCAGCCCGCCGCTCGGAAAGGACGAAGCATCCGGTTCTCCCTGTGTCAGCTGCTTGCCGGAAAACTCCATGATCACACTGCCGTCTTCGGTCGGCGCAATAAAGGAATCATGCTTTTCCGCGGTCCGTCCGGTCAAAGGCTGGAACCAGTGCGTATAATGCGTTGCGCCCTTCTCGATCGCCCAGTCTTTCATCGCGCTGGCAACGACGTTGGCGACCTCCAGAGAAAGAGGCAACCCCTCCTGGATCGTCTTTCTCAAAGCCTTGTAGGTATCTCTCGGGAGCCTTTCCTTCATCACCCGGTCGTTAAAAACATTACTTCCGAAAATTTCCGTTACATCGATCTGCTTGTGCATAGCAACCTCCCCTTTTTTGTGTAATGTATGAAAAGCAAGTTCTATGCCAACTTCCAAATTAATCACTCAGAGGAATTATAGCCCGAAAGGGAACGTGGATATACAAAATTGTATGCGCCTTTTTTTCGAGTATACAAAAATGTATCTTATCCAGGGTCTGATTCTCATTAGTCTGGAATCAAAGGTATCCAGGACTAGCCCCAAGACTTATCCGCCTCACTAAGATAAAAGGGGGCTTTTCCCGACCCCCTTCGAGGAAAAGAAAATAAAAGTCAGGACCGTCCTGTCGACCTTTGCATTTTTAACGAAGGCAGGATAGACCGTAGATCTTGACCTTATACCCCAGGATCCGCTCCGTAACCCCAAGGATCTTAGCCGCTTTCCGTTGGCTCCCGCCTGTTTTTTGGAACGCCGCCTGAATCAACTTCTTTTCGAGTTTCTCAACTGCACCCGAAAGATCCCCGCAAGATTCTTCGCTTTCCTTCTCGCCGGCAGGAGACTCGCGCTCCTTAAGCTGGATCGTAACCGGATGGCCTTTGGGCCCCGGGATCGGGAAGAGATCGGCTTCAAGCGTATCGGTCTTGCAATGGATCACGGCCCTCTCGATCGCGTTCTCGAGCTCACGAATATTGCCGGGCCAGGCATAACCCATGAGATATTTCATGGCTTCATCGGAAACATACTTCACTTTCTTCCCGTTCTCCAGGGTCGCTTTTTTCAAAAAATGCGCGACAAGAAGCGGAACATCTTCCCGCCTCTCCCGCAAAGAAGGCAAAAGGATCGGCACCACATTGAGCCGATAATAGAGGTCTTCCCGGAACTGCTTTTCCTGAATGGCCTTCTCAAGATCGCGATTGGTCGCCGCGATCACCCGCACATCGACGTGGATCGTCTGGGTCCCCCCCACACGCTCGAACTCCCGCTCTTGGAGCGCGCGCAAGAGCTTGACCTGCATCGACGCCGAAATATCCCCGATCTCATCGAGAAAAAGCGTTCCGCCGTCCGCCATTTCAAAACGCCCTAATTTCTTTGCCGCCGCACCGGTAAAGGCGCCCTTTTCGTACCCGAAGAGTTCGCTCTCCAGAAGCGTTTCCGGCAATGCCGCACAGGACACTTTCACGAAAGGGCCTTTGGCGCGATGGCTTCCATAATGGATCGCATGCGCCACCAGCTCTTTTCCTGTTCCTGTTTCGCCCCGCAAGAGCACGGTCGAACGCGTCCGGCTCACCATGTCGATGGCTTCATAAACTTCTTCCATTCGCTTGCTTTTGCCGATGATGTTGGCGGGATGGAATTTTTTGGCAAGTTCCCGTTTCAGCTCAACATTCTCGAACTGGAGCTTTGCTTTTTCCTTTTCACGGAGCCGGTAACTGGCAACGGTTTGCGCGAGGATGGAACTGATAATGGTCAAAAGCCTCAGATCCTCGTCCAAGGAGACATTCCCCTCGAAAAGGCGGTCCACACTCAGCGCCCCGATGGTTTCCTGATCGATCTTGATGGGAACACAAATGAAAGCGATCCGGTTACGACGAAAATCCTTCCGCGCACCGGTTCGATTAAGAAAAAGCGGCTCTTCTCCGATATTCGGAACGGCGATCGGCTCTCCCGCCTCTACGACCTTCCCGGTAATCCCTTCCCCGACCTTATAGCGGCCTTTCTTTTTAGCCTGATCGTCCAGGCCATGGGCGATCTCGATCGTAAGACTTTCCCCGTCAGCGTCGAGAAGCGTCAGCGTTCCCCGGTGCATCCCCATTTTCTCCTGGAGAACATCCAGCGCCTTCCTCATACGTTCCTCGATCGGGAGCGGAGATGTCATGTGCCGGGTGATCTCATAGAGCACACTCAGCTCCTGGATCTCACGCTGAAGTCCTACGGAAGGTTTCATTTTTTCGGTGCCCATAGATTATTTCACGGCCTGACCCGCCCAAATGACAGACTTTAAAGGTTGGCGGGACGGGTCCTGATTACCTTTATTTTAAAATTAATGAGAATCAGGGCCTGTCACTAACGCCATAAAGGACAATACCGGCACGATTCGCTTTTTCCACAAAGATGTCCTTACCGATAAAAAGCGTCTTATGCGCCTCGAAAGCAAAAGCCTCGGCATGCACTGCCATAAGGACCTCCAGCGTCTTCAAACCTACCGCCGGCACATCAAAACGCATGTCCTGGTTCGGCTTGGCTATTTTCACCACGATGATCTTACCCCGCCCGAGCGCCCCGCCTCGGCGTATCGCTTCGTCGGTACCTTCAATAGCTTCGACCGCGAGCACCGCTTTATTTTTGACGACCACCGTCTGTCCGATGTCTGCGCCGGAGATCTTCTGTGCCATTTCAAAACCGAAATCGATATTGTCCATGATCGACTTGGAGGGCTTCTTCTTGCCGAGCAGTCCCGGCCCCGGCATCATGTCTTTGAGAAGACAGGTGGAGTCCTGGAGCACGATGCCTTTTTTAAAGAGATAATCGGCAATCCCGCTTAGGAGAGAGTCGTCTTTATGGTCCTTCAGCGTCACCAAGACCGCCATCATGTCGAGGTCAAGACGCACGTTCTCTTTAAAAAAGCGAACCTTCTCGACCTTCCCGGCCATGATCGCTTCGTGAGCACCTTCATCTTTGAGGAATTTCGAAAGCTTTTTGAGCTCGCCAACTTTTACCCAAGAAAAAGCATCCGAAATCTTTTCCAGAGAGGGTTCGGCTTCTTGTTCGATTGCGCAAGTTACAACCCGGTATCCCGCCCTTTTAGCCTCTTCGGCCACCAGGATGGGAAAACGGCCGTTCCCTGCGATGATCCCCATGGTTTTCATGTTTTACCCCGTTCAAGAGAGGGAGCGATGGCGTACATGAGAGGAAACCTACGCTCCAAATTCTCGATTTCTTTTTATTGATGCCCAGCAGGATGGCTCATCCCGCCAAAGGCAGGATGATAGAGAATAAAACTATCCGCAAATACCCCGCTCGGACTTCTCCAAAAATGAAAGAATCGTCTGAATGGAAGGACTGAGGGGGATGTCTTGCTGGATCTGCTTGATAACGTTCTTTAAAATAAGACCCGACTTGAAGATGATCTTGAAGGCTTTTTTGATCGCCGATTTTTCTGCTTGGGAAAATCCCGCGCGATCCAAACCCACGGCATTAATGCCGAAGGCATGCGCCGGATGACCGTCGACCATCATAAAAGGAGGGATGTCTTGCACGACCTTGGAACATCCGCCCGTAATCGACAATTTCCCGATCCGGACGAACTGGTGAACCGCAGAGAGGCCTCCGATGATCGCTTGGTCCTCCACGATCACGTGCCCCGCAAGCGTCGCGTTATTGGCAAGCGTTGCACCATTATGGATGATGCAATCGTGAGCGACGTGCGCGTAAGCCATCAGGAGGTTGTCGCTGCCGATTACGGTCTCGGTACCGTTTAGGGTCCCAGGATTCAAGGTTGCGTATTCACGGATCGTGTTGCGATCGCCGATCTTGAGATAACTCACACCGCCATCGGCTTTTTTGTCCTGTGTAAGGCTACCGACCACCGCGCCGGTGAAGATCTCATTATCTTCCCCGAGGGTGGTGTGCCCTTCGATCGTCACACGCGGCCCGACTTTTGTACGCGCCCCGATCTTTACCGTAGCCGCGATGATGGCCCAAGGACCGATCTCCACCCCTTCACCCAGGATGGCATCCGGATGGACGATCGCGGAAGGATGGATCATTCCCGGTCGACCACGGCGAACTTCACATCCGCTTCGCATACAAGTTTTTCCCCCACATAGGCCTTTCCGGAACATTGACCGAACTTGGCACGTTTCTTTAGGACCTCAACCTCCATCCGAAGCGTATCCCCCGGAAGAACCGGACTGCGCCATTTGACGGCGTCCACGCTCATGAAATAGGCGATCTTGCCCCGGTTCTCGGGCTCGCCCAACATGATCACCCCGCCTACCTGCGCCATCGCTTCCACGATCAGCACCCCCGGCATCACCGGATGCCCGGGGAAATGTCCCTGAAAAAAATAATCGTTCATGGTGACCTGTTTGAAACCCGTCGCGCGTGTCCCCGGCTCGAAATTCTCGATCCTATCCACAAAAAGGAATGGGTATCGGTGCGGAATGATCTTCTGGATCTCTTCGACATTCAGTGTTTTGGAGAGTGGTTTCGGTTCAGCGGGAACGTTCATCATTAATTTCCTCACAAGTTCGACGTTAAGGGCGTGGCCACTCCGGGAAGCGATGACATGCCCCCGAATAAATTTCCCACACAAAAAAAGATCCCCCAGAATATCCATCATTTTGTGACGACAAGCTTCGTTTTCAAACCGCAAAGTGTTCTGGAGCGGCTTGTTCTTCTCAAAAATGAGTGTATTGGAAGCATTCGCTCCCTTGCCAAATCCTTGGGAGAGCAAGAGCTCCGCCTCCTTTTTAAGGCAAAAGGTGCGAGCCGAAGACAACTCCCGCTCAAAGATTTCCGGCAAGATCGGAAGCGATAGGTACTGGTCCAGAAGGTTCACATCCCGATAACTGAGCATGTAGGAGATCGAGAAAGAATCCGCCGGCAAGATCACGATCGACTGATCCCCCTGATCGATGTACACAGCCTCCTTGACCTCAAGGAACTTCCGCTCCGCCATCTGTTCCTCGAGGCCCGCGGCGATCAAGGCCTTCGTGAACTCTTGGGCACTCCCATCCATCCCGGGGACTTCTTCTCCGTCGATCTCCACCAGAGCGTTATCGATCCCGAGCCCGTGAAAAGAAGCCATAAGATGTTCGATCGTCCGAACGCGCCCCGTCCCCACCGAAATCGCGGTTTGGCGCATCTCATCGGAACAGACATTCTCGATCGAGGCCTTCACCTTAAGGTCAGGGGCCAGATCCACGCGGCAAAAAAGTATGCCGGCATTTTCCGAAGCGGGACGCACACACACCGTGACCTTGCGACCGGTATGGAGCCCCGCACCTTCGAAAACGGCCTGGCTTTTGAGAGTCCTTTGCTTCATCGTTCTCGGGACTTAAGCTTTCTTATATTTCTTCGCGAGCTCCGCAGAGACCTGCGCCGTGACATCAAAAGACTTTTTCTGGGCGAGAAGCACGCGTTTATTGAAGATCATGTCATAACCGCCTTTGGCCGAAAGGTCCTGGACGATCACATCGATCTCCTGGAAGATCTCACGAACCACCTTATCGCGCTGCTCCGCGAGTTGCTGACGGACGCCGCGATCAAAATCCTCGAGCTGACGTTTCTTCTCGATCAATTGTTCCTGCTTGGCGGCACGGGCATCCGCCGCGAGAAGGGCCAATTCATCTTCCATCGAACGGATCTTGGCCATCATATCATTACGTTCTTTTTCCTTGGCTTCTCCCGCGGTCTTAAGCACCAGGTCCTGATCCTTAGTCTTTTGGTAATTGTCAAAAACCTCGCCCACATCCACATACGCAACCTTCATCTCAACCGCGAAGGCCGGAAGGCTCATGCCCAACATCATCAATAGGGTTAGAAAACCCGCTGTCATTTTACGGCTCATGGTAGTTCTCCTTTGTTAGAATGGAACGGTGGTTGAAACTTTTTAAAAACTACGGCTCAAACTAAATTCAAAACGTCCGTTTTTGTTTTTGGTATCCCGGTTCGAAATGGGAAGACCATAATAAAAAGCCAAAGGCCCGATCGGTGTCTTGACCTTGATCCCGGGGCCGACGCTCACGGCGAATTTCCCGAAATCGATATTGTAAGAATCCTTGCTAACATTACCCGCGTCAATAAAAAACACCCCGCGGAATGCGTCAAGATACGGCAGCGGAAAAGTGTAGTCCAGGTTCACGATGGCCATGGTCTGACCGCCCACAGCTTCCCCGCCCTCCTGAGGCCCCACGCGACGGTAATTGAAACCACGCACGGTGCCGAGACCGCCCGCAAAGAATCGGTCGTAGGCGGGGGTCGTCGAAGTTTTCCCGAAGGATTGCGCGGAAGCCAAACGGGCCTGAAATTCGATCTGATGCTTTTTATGGAACGTAAGATATTCCGTGTACCCGGATCTCAGGATATAATACTCCTGGTCGCCTCCAAGGAAACTCCCGATCAGCTCACCGGCAAGATTGATCACGCGCCCCTTGGTGGGGTTGAACACATTGTCACGATTGTCAAAAGTCGTGAACGCGCGAAGTCTTGAGAGCCAATCCGGTCCTTCAAACTCCGTGACAGAAACAGGCGCGCTGCTCGAGACGTCCCGAAGTTCCACACGTTCCAACGTATACCCGCCGCCCGCCCGGAGGACATCTTTAAAGAGGCGTGACAACGTCGTGGAAGCCCCCATTCGCCGCTGACCAAAATCGGTGTTCTTATTGTCTTGGGAAGTGGCAAAGAGATTTGTGCCCCAGGAAATCGGTTTATTGAAAAGGTACGGCTCCACGAAGCTGACGTCATATTCCTGATTGATCGTTCCCATTTGCCCGCGGATCGAAAGCGACTGCCCGCCGCCCGTGAAACGGGGCCAGTTGAGGATATCGAAATTCCTCTGGGAGATCTCGGCAAAACCCATGAAGGTATCAATGGAACTGACACCGCCCCCGAAGGAAAGTTCCCCGGTGCGTTTTTCTTTCACTCGGAAAATGAGGTCCTTGCGGTTCGCCCCGGCGTCCGTGGGTTCGGTATCATACGTGATCTCTTCAAAATAGTTCAGATTCTGGAGACGCTCCTTGGACTTCTCGATCTTCTTGCCGTCAAAGCGCTCGCCCGGTCGAATGCGTAGTTCGCGACGAATGACCTTGTCACGGGTCTTGGTGTTCCCGCGGATCTGGACCTTCTCGACAAAATAGAGGTCCCCTTCTTGGATCTCGTACATGATATCCACTTTACCGCTATCGCGATTCAGTTTTACGTCAGGCACCACGCGAGCTTCAATATAGCCTTCACTGGCGTAGAACTGACGTATCTTTTCAATATCCTGAGCGACGTAGAATTGAGAATAGGTCAGGCCGGGGAGCATTTCAAGCTGCTGCCAAAGTTCGGACTCGGGGAAAATCGTGTTCCCTTTGAACTTGATCTCGCCGGTGAGATAGTGTTGCCCCTCATCAATCTTGATCAGGATCTTGATCGTGTTCTGGTCCTTGTTATAATCGAATTCGGGAAGCACCTTGACGTCCAGATAACCTTCTTTCTGGTAGAAAAAGCTGATCTTCTCAAGGTCTTTCTCAAAGTCACCCTCCTTGAATGTCCCGAAGAGGAACCACTTCTTTTCTTTCGTCTTCATGAGCCTTTGAAGCTGCTTGACCTTGAAGGCTTGCACCCCTTCAAAAGAGATCTTGGTGATCTTAAACTTTTTCCCCTCGAAGACCTTGATCGTAATCACAGCCTCTTTGGTCTGAGGATCCACGTTCACCGTCGTCTGAAGATCTACGAACCGGAAGCCCTTGTCCGCGTAAAGCTTGCGGATCTCTTCTTCGCCCTTTTTGACGGCCTTGCGATCCAGGATCTGCCCTTCGATCACGCCAAGCGTCTTGCGGAGCTTATCTTCTTTAAAGGAAGTGGCCCCTTCGATCGTAATCTGCTTAACGATCGGCTTCTCCTCCACCTCCACGATCAATTTATACCCTTCAGGGAGTTCTTCCACCTCGAGCTTCACATCCTCAAAAAATCCAGTCGCATAGAGCCGTTTGATATCCTCGTTAACGGTCTGCTGCTTGAGAGCAAGACCCTGCTTCGTTTGGATCTTACTTAAAATAGTATTCGTGCTCACGATGCGATTCCCACGAACATCCATCGCCACGACTGTTTTGGGCGTTGGCTGGGGCTCCGGAGCGGAAGCCGCGGGTTGGGAATTAGAACTTGAAGCGAGAGCCTCGGGCGCTGCAACCGGAGCCACCTCTTCCTTCGTATCGGAGGGAACTGTCTCAGCCGCCGGTGGGACAGCAGGACTTGAAACAGAAGACTCTGTCGCTGGAGCCCCTGCAGAGGGGGCTGTCGCATTTTCATTCGCAGGTGCCGAGGCCGTTGCCGAAGAAGCCCCAACAGCCTCAGGCATTGTTTTCTCAGCCGCATCTTCGGCAAGAACCGGAAAAGCATGGAACGCGCAAAAAGATATCCCTAAAAAAAGCACTATCAAACGCTTCATGCAGATTCCTCCGATCTGAAAAATTCGGGATTATCGAAACGCGTCCATTCTTTGAGAAACACCAGCGGGATCACCCCCGTGGGGCCGTTGCGCTGTTTCGCAATGATCGCCTCGGCCTTGTTCTTGTTCTCTTCAGATGGCTGATAATACTCTTCTCGGAAAAGAAATACAACCACGTCCGCATCCTGTTCGATGGCTCCGGACTCACGAAGATCGGAAAGTTGAGGACGATTACCGGTTCTTGACTCCACCGCGCGGGAAAGCTGGCTCACCGCGATAACGGGAACCCGGATCTCGCGCGCAAGAGCCTTAAGGGATCTGGAAATTTCGGAGATCTCCTGCTGACGGTTCTCAGAGGACTTCGACCCCTGCATGAGCTGTAAATAATCGATTACGATCAGCGAAATATCGTGCTTCATTTTGAGACGGCGGGCCTTGGCACGGATCTCGAGCACGGTCTGGCCCGGCGAATCGTCGATAAAGATCGGAGCCTCGGAGAGTTTCCCGGCAGCGTTTGTCAGCTTCGGCCAATCCTGATGAGAAAGATACCCCGTACGAACTTTTTGCGCGTCCACACGCGCGTGAGAGCAGAGCATCCTCTGCACAAGTTGCTCTTTGCTCATTTCAAGCGAAAAAATAACCACGGGTTTCTTCAGGTTGATGCCCGCGTGCTCGCAAATCGCGGTAGCAAAAGCGGATTTCCCCATCGAGGGACGGCCGGCCACGATCACCAGGTCCGAAGGCTGCAGCCCGGCTGTCTTCATATCAAATTCGTGAAAGCCGGTCGCAATGCCGGTAATGTGTTCTTTGCGCTGGAAAAGCTGGTCGATCGTTTCCATGCTCTCATGAATGATGTCCTTGATCTGGACGGTCTTATTTTCGATCTGGGATTGTCCGATATCAAAGATCATTTTCTCCGCGCTATCGATCATCTCACGGGCGTTCCCTTCGGCCTCCAGGCTGTTCTGAACGATCTGCGTCCCCGATTGGATAAGCTTGCGAAGAAGGGCTTTGTCTTTGACGATCCTGGCGTAATGCTCAATGTTCGCCGCAGTCGGAACGATCGTGGTCAATTGTGTGAGGTAGCTGATCCCGCCCAGGTCCTCAAGCTGCTTGCGTTTCTTGAGCTCTTCGGAGACCGTAATGAGATCCACAGGGTGATTGCGGGAAAAAAGAGTCGTCATCGCACTAAAAATGTTTTGATGACGTTGATCGTAGAAAAAATCAGGGGTCAAGACTTCGATGGCTTTTGCGAGTGCGATCTCGTCAAAAAACATCGCACCCAGAACGCTCATTTCAGCTTCGCGATTCTGGGGCGGAAGTTTTTCGTAAAGATTGACCGTTGTCTTCAGTTCAACCACAAATGGCCTCTAAAGAGGTTTAAGACGTTCGCCCAATTCCCCTTCGTCTTTTCTTGAAAGAGGAACTGGACTACCCAAGTCTTCTTGTTTCAATTCCACATCGGCTGACTTAGACCGCCCCAATCTCCACCGTGTAAAAAGGATGTTTTCTGGGGCGGTCCTGATTACCCGTTGATCTGTAATTAATGAGAATCTGGGCCGCGAACAAGTTCGACCGTCAGACGCGTCTTGACCTGCGGGTAGATCTCAAGATCGACCTGGTGCGTGCCGAGGGTCTTTAGCGGATCCTTGATCCGGACCTGTTTTTTCTCGAAGCTGTGCCCTTGCTTTTCAAGCGCCACGCGGAGATCTTCCGCCGTCACAGAGCCATAAAGCTTGTCACCTTCACCCGCACGAACCTCGAGCGTGATCGTAAGATCCTTCATCTCTTTAGCGCGTTTCTCCGCAGCCTCTTTTTCTTTGGCTTTTCGGACCACGTTGCGAGCGCGCTTTTCTGCGAAGAATTGCTTGTTAGCGCGGGTCGCCGGGATCGCAAGCTCCTGAGGCATCAAGAAATTTCTTGCGAATCCGTCACGCACACGCACAACATCGCCTTTTTTGCCAACGTCGACTACATCTTTCAAAAGCAATAACTCCATGGATCAATTCCTCTTTTTTCTTTTTTTAAAATGGCCCCGGCGATCAGTTCGCCTGGAATGCTAAAAGCCCCGAGTGGCGTGACTTTTTAATGAGACGTGTGAGCGTCCGCTGGTCCTTAGAGCTCAAACGCGTGATACGCCGCGGCAGGATCTTGCCTTTCTCGGTAATGTATTTCCCGAGAGCTTCCACATCTTTGTAATCCATGAGCGGCAGGACGCGACGCATACGCTTGCGCACGGGCCGGGAAGGACTCCGGCTCGGAGAACCATAACCCTTTTCGCCTTTTTTGGGACCACGCGCATTCTTATCAAAAGGCTTTTTCTTTTCGAATTTTCCAAACTTTGAAGAAGATCTCGGTTTCATATTTTTTACACCTGGCTGATTTAGAAGGGAATTTCTTCGTCGGGTTTAAGTTCGTCCTTTGAAAGGGAGACGGAATCCTTTTTGGAAGGCATGCCGCCCTCCGGGGCTTCAAAAATACTGTCATCCACATCCATGACCGGGACATCCGCTCCCTCGCCCTTCCCGCCTCCGGGCTTCGAGCCGAGGAACTGGACGTTGTCGGCAACCACTTCGGTGGAATATCGTTTATTACCATCCGGGCCATCCCAACTTCGTGTCTGAATTCTTCCCTCCACAAAAACGGGGCGGCCTTTTTTTAAATATTCATTGCAGATCTCGGCAAGACGCGCCCAAACCACGATCCGGATAAAACAGACTTCTTCTTTTTTTTCCCCCGCCTTGGAATTGTACGTGCGGTTGACAGCGATCGTAAACGTCGTCACGGCCTGTCCCGAAGGGATATACCGAAGTTCCGGATCCCGAGTAAGATTCCCGATCAACATGACTTTATTCAAACTTACGGCCATAGGTCACCCGATATTTTGCACGTTGGATTGATTATGCCTTTGGGGTCGCAGCGGGAGCACTCGGAAGAGGCGGTAACGTAGGCTTCTTCGCGGGGATGCTCACCATATATCTCAAAAGATTTTCCTGAAGTTCCAGTTCCTTGCGGAAATCCTGCGCCCGGGACGGATCCATTTCAAACTCAAAAACAAAAGTTCTGCCGTCTTTGTATTTTCGGATCATATGTCCGAGCGCCTTTTTCCCGAGATCGGTCTTCTGAATCACTTTCCCCTGAAACTTCTCGATCCACTTCACAACCTCTGAGGCAGGATCCTTGTGCCCCTCCCCCGTAATCTCCGGCGGAAAAATAAACAAACCTTCGTATTTTTTCATCACACACTCCCTCGGCGTCTAGCACCGTTCTCCATATATTTTAAATGGTTGAACGGTACAGCACTGCGAACCTTTTCAAATCAACCGCAACGCAGTGCTAGATTAAAATGATAACTCTTCCCGTAAGTTTCATAAACAGAAGCTACAGAAGCAGTTATGAAGTTTTTAGGCCTTCGAAAAGGCTAAAAGAGGAGACAATGTAACATAAATGCCGCTCTTGAGCAACCCTGACTTTTATTTTCTTTTATGGCTAGTGAGTCAGAACCTACGCGCTGCGTAGGGACTTGATTCTCATTGAATAAAAAACTTACGCGTCATCCGCACGGAACAGCCCTTACGGCTTTAAAGGCAGATCCGTGCAGTCCTAAACACTCTTTTTAAAAAGAACCAAAGATGAGAGCCGGATAGTCCAAAAGCCTATCCCTCAAACTACAATTCCGCGGCATTGACCCGATTCATCGCCTTCGCCAAAGGCTCCAGGACCCAGGAGCGGCATGCTTCCATCCCTCTTCCAAGGAGCTCTTTCATCCCCTTCTCTTCCGCGGTATTAAAAGCGGAAAGGACATAATCCCGCAGCGACGACTCAGACCCTACGGACGCTGCGTTTGTTTTGTTGTCGCGACGACCGATCCCGATCCGAAGCCTCGGATATTCACGACTTCCAAGATGTTCTTCGATCGAGGCTAGGCCATTATGCCCGCCCGAACTTCCCTCACTTCGCAAGCGAAACTTTCCAAAAGGCAACGCAACGTCATCGACCACGACCAAGAGCTCTTTGTTTGCCGCTATTTTCCAATATCGCACAAGCGCCGCAATCGCTTCGCCGGAAAGATTCATATAGGTCAACGGGTGCGCCAAATGGAGGGTCTCTTCATCCCATAAGATCGTCGCCAGGGCCGCCTTCTTGGATTTTTGGGAAGTGAACTTTACCCCTTCAACTCCCGCAATGAACTCCATAAGCCGCCGCCCAACGTTATGCCGTGTGTGGGCGTATTCATCTCCGGGATTCCCAAGTCCCACGATGAGTTTCATCAGAGCCCTCAATTACTGCTTGAATATTCATTCTAGGGGTCCTCCGAGCTGTATCGTTAGACCCATAAAAATATAAACCCGGCACAAGATCCTCCCAGGAATGTTTCCACAACTCCTGAGCGGTCGGTCTTACTTGCCTTCTTTCCCCGGAGCTGCGGCAGTTTTTCCTGCAGCAGGTGCGGCAGGTTTGGCTCCGGCAGGCGCGGCCTTCGCGGGAGAGCCTTCTTCGCCTTCTTTATCCTTCTTGCCCTTCTCCATCACCTCGGGCTCAGCAGCGCCCTCTTCAGCAGGCTTCACTTCCTCCTCCCGAGGAGGATGGATTGCAAGAACCACGTCCTCCGGCGAAAGCATGCACTTGATCCCCGCAGGGAGGGTCAAGTCCTTCACCTGGACGGCGTCGTTGATCTTCATGGCCTTTGTTTCGATCTCAATCTTTTCCGGGATCTGCGTCGGCAAACACTCCACCTCGATCTCGCGATGGACCAGATCGAGCGACCCGCCCTCCTTGATACCAGGCGCCTCTTCAGGATGAAGAAGGACCACCGGCACTTTGACCTTGATCTTTTCGGTCAGCGAGATGACCATGAAATCAATGTGATCGATCTTGTCGGTGACGGGATTATTCTGGATCGCCTTGATGCGACACGTTGATTCCTTCAGCTTTACGCCTTCGACCTGAAGCGTGATCAGAACGTTGGCGCCGGCCTTGGTGTGGATCGCCTTAAGAAATGCGCGATCCGGCACTTCGATGGCAAGAGGTTTCATGCCATGGCCGTAGACCACCGCAGGAAACATTTCGTTACGACGGACCGCGCGCGCCTTGCTGGTCCCGTCCGGAGTGCGTGCCTTAGCTTGCAGTTCAAAAGTTTGCATTGAAAAATCCTCCCTTGCCTCGTTAGAGGCTTAATTGATTAAAACGATGACAATGAACAAAAACTATTTGTCTTATCATCGATGAAATGGTCCCACTCTAAAATAGACCTGTAACGGGGCAAGCCCGCGCTAGAGATCCACGAATTCCAAACAAATGGCTTTGTTAAATCCGTTCTACTTTTTAAAACAGTTAAAGTCCGTTAAATCCCTACTGGGTAAAATGCTTAACGCTCCCCCAGCATTGTTTTTATGCTTCAACGCCTGCGCGTGAAAAAAGGGTGCTGATCGATTCATTATAGTGGATCCGGCAAATCGCGTCCGCGAGAAGTGAAGCGATCGAAAGCTGTGTGATCTTCTTGATCTGCTTCTCCTTGCCCATCGGGATGCTGTCCGTCACAATAAGTTCTTTGATCACGGAGTTCTGGATCCTCTCCACGGCGCTCCCGGCCAGGACAGGATGCACAATGTTAGCATAGATGTCCAATGCGCCCGCGTTCTTGAGAGCCTTGGCGGCTTCCACGAGCGATCCCCCCGTCGAGATCATATCATCGATAATGATGACATTTTTCCCCGCCACGGAACCGATAATGTGCATCACATGCGTCTGGGACGCGCTTTCACGGCGTTTGTCGACGATCGCAAAATCGCAATCAAAAAGTTTGGCATATCCGCGCGCCATCTTGATTCCGCCTACGTCCGGCGAAACGACCACGAGGTCCTTGATCTTTTTCTTCTTAAAATAGGTCCCCATCACGGTGATCGAATAGAGATGGTCCACCGGGATGTCGAAAAATCCCTGGATCTGCCCCGCGTGAAGGTCCATCGTCAGCACCCGGTTCGCGCCGGCGCTCACGATCAGGTTTGCCACAAGCTTCGCGGTGATCGGAACGCGCGGTTTGTCTTTGCGGTCCTGACGGGCATAGCCAAAGAACGGCAGCACGGCCGTGATCCGCTTGGCCGAGGCACGGCGCGCGGCATCGATCAGGATCAAAAGCTCCATCAAACTTTCATTGGGAGGCGTGCAGGTCGGCTGGACGATAAAAACATCCTTCCCCCGGATATTATCGCGGATCTGGAGTTGAATCTCCCCCTCCGGAAATCGGCCGAGCATCACATCCCCGAGAGGAATGCCGAGATGCTTCGCAATCGCTTTGGCGAGCTCCGGATGAGAGCTCCCTGTCAAAAGGACCATATCGCCACTGTGCTTCTTCTTCATTTTCGTCATAAGGACACCTTACCTTTTCTTCTTTGAGATGGGCCGCGCGGGAACGCCGACGACCACATCGCCTTTTTTAATTTTTGTCTTCGGGATCACCACCGACCCCGCACCGGTCTTCGCCCCGTCCGGGATCCGGACAGGCGCCACGAAAACCGTATTGGACCCGACCATCACGTTCTTTCCGATTACCGTGGAATGCTTTTTATTTCCGTCAAAATTAGCCGTGATGGTCCCAGCCCCGATATTCACGCCGTCACCAATGACGGCATCCCCCAAATAGGTCAAGTGCTTGGCCGAAACCTTTTTTCCGAGACGGCTCCGGTTCACTTCCACGAAACTTCCGATCACCGAACTGTCCCCGATCACCGTGCCGCGGCGAAGTTTTGCGAATGGCCCGATCTCACAATTCGCACCGATCTCGACAGCCGCCTCGATAAAACACCACGGATAGATCGTGGTGCCTTTGCCGATCTTCACGCCCGGAGCGACAAAGGTTTGATCCGGCGCCATGAACGTCACGCCTTTTTCCTGATGCTTCGCGATCTCCCGCTCATTGATCTTTTTTGTCACGGTGGCCAGATCTTTCTGGGAATTGATCCCTTGCCCTTCTTCCGCGCTCGCTAAGAGGAACGCCTCCACACAATATCCTTCACGCCGGAGAATTTCAATGGTGTCGGTCAGATAATACTCGCCCTTTTGATTCCCCCGCCCGACCTTCTCCAGAGATTCAAACAAAACTTTTTTATCAAAAAGATAAATCCCCGTGTTCACTTCCCGGAGCGTACGCTCCTCCGGAGTAGCATCCAGCTCTTCGCGGATCGCCGCGAAACGGCCTTCGTCCCGCACGATCCTCCCATATCCGGTCGGATCTTCTTGGTCACAGGAGAGCACGCTGACGTGGGCCTGCGATTTTTTGTGCGCCGCCAAAAATTTCTCGAGCGTCTCCGACTTCACGAGAGGCATATCGCCCGGCCAGATCAACACAGGGCCCTGCGCAGCCTTAAGCGCCGTTTGAGCCATCATCACTGCATGACCGGTCCCTTTTTGCTCGCTCTGAAGCACCGGGATCGCACCAAACGCCTTGGAAAAAGAACGCACAGCATCGGCTTGATGACCCACGACCACATAAAGATCTTTCATGCCGGCCCCGGCCAACACTTCAAGCACATAGCCGAGCACGGGCTTGCCGAACACCGGTTGAAGGACCTTCGGCAATTCCGAACACATCCGCGTCCCTTTTCCTGCGGCGAGTACTATCGCTTCCATCTTTAACCCTTGATCCCCGTTAATTTGATACCTTCAACAAAGAACCGCTGATTGAATATAAAGACGATCAAGATCGGCAGGATCATCATCATCGACGCCGCCATAAGAAGCGTCCAATCCGTGTTGTGAACCCCCTGAAAATAGGCGAGTCCAACCGGCAACGTGTACTTCTTGGGAGTATTGATCACAATCAAAGGCCACATCAAGTTCATCCACGACCCCATAAAGGTAAAAGTTGTCAAAGTCGCCAGGGCCGGCTTCGACAGCGGCAGAATGATGTGCCAAAAGATCCGAAGATAAGAGCAGCCGTCGATCTTCGCCGCATCTTCCAGATCCTTCGGCAACGTCAAAAAAAATTGCCGCAGCATGAATGTCCCGTAGGCCGAAAAAATGCCGGGGAGAATCATCGCCTTATACGAATCGATCCATCCAAAATACCGGAGCAAGATGAAAACCGGGATCATCGTTACCGCGCCCGGGATCATCATCGTCGCAAGGTAACCAAAAAAAAGTTTGTTGCGCCCTGGGAACTCAAGCCTTGCGAACGCATACGCGGCCATCGCGCTCGTAGCCACTTGTCCAAACGTAATGAATACGCTGACAAAAAAAGAATTGAGATACCACCTGGCGAATGGCACCACTTGCCAAACCTTCCAGTAATTTTGCCAAACGAACGTGGTGGGAAGCCATTCCTGCCACCACGGACGATTCTCCGCGAAAACCTGCCCCGCTTCAGCAAGCGATGTCGAGACCATCCAGAGGAATGGCGCTGCCATGCTCACCGCACCCGCGAACAAAGCCAAAAAAAGCACCGCGCGCTGCAACCGGACTTTCAAAGGAGATTTTTCCTTCAGCTCGGTCATCACCTTCACAGGTATTTTTCTTTTAGAACGGGAGACAGCTGCCGCCATCTCCTGTTTCATTTCTTCCTGGATCAGCGAATCAATGTGGTTGCCCATAACGCCCTCTTAAGAACTTGCTATCAGTCAGAGACGGTTCTCTTTGAAGAGAACCGTCCCTAAAAGCCTGATATTCGGACAGGCTCTAAGTGTAGTGAACGATCTTTCCAAAAAAGCGCCATTTCACGACGGTGACGGCAAAAATGATCAGGAACAGGACCCAAGAAATAGCCGCTGCGTATCCCATTTTGAACCAGACGAATGCATAATTGTAAATATAGTAAACAATGGTCGTCGTAGATCCATTCGGTCCGCCGCCCGTCATAATGTAAGCCTGATCGAACCCCGCCTGAAATCCACCGATTAAACTCATGGTCGCGATGAAGAAAGTCGTCGGCGAGATCTGCGGCCAAGTAACATTCCAGAACTTCTGCCAGCTACTAGCGCCATCGATTTCCGCTGCTTCATAAAGATCCCGCGGCACACCCTGCAACGCCGCAAGATAAAGGATCATATTGTAGCCGCCGATCGATTGCCATACACTCATAATGATAAACGCCGGCTTTGCCCACGCCTCATCCGTCAGCCAATTCGGCCCGATCAATCGAAGACCGAGCATATCCCCGAATTGAGCGATCATTGAATTAAAAAGCCCGAAATTCGGATTGTAGATCAAACGCCAAAGCATAAAGATCGCAACGCCCGAACAGATCGTCGGGAGAAAATAGAGCGTCCTGAAAATGACCGTTCCTTTGAGCTTCTGGTTAAGGGCGATCGCCAGGAGAAGCGATCCTGCCATACTGATCGGAATGGCCGCTATCAGGTAAAGCGTATTCCAGCAATACTTCCCGAAGAAAGGATCTTTCGCTAACTCGATAAAGTTTTTGAGCCCTGCGAACGCGGGCCCCGAATCGGACAAGAGATCCCATTTCATAAAACTCAGCCAAAGCGACGCCAGCACCGGGATCGATGTGAAGAGAAGAAATCCCAACAGGTTCGGCATGAGGAACCCGTAGGCCGCGATCGTCTCTTTCGTTTTATCTTTCAGTCCGTTTTTCATGGCTTCAGATTTTCAATTCTCATTTTTTCATGAACTGCGACGCGGGAGAGAGCCGTCTTTGAGCTCTCCCAGCGTCGTAGTTTTGCACTGGCAAAACTGCCCGGCCTGGGCTCGAACCAGGAATCTTGCCTCCAAAGGGCAGTGTGATACCATTTCACCACCGGGCAATAATCTATTTATTTCAAAAGATCAGCGTTCGAACGGATCATCATCATTCAAGGCCTGCGCCTGGGGCTGATGCTCAATGAAGAGCTCGTAGGCATTCAAGACCTCCTGCTGGATATAATTTTTAAACTCCGCTGTGATGGGATGCGCCACATCCCGGTAATCGTCGCCCTTGACCTTCCGGGACGGCATCACCACAAAAAGGCCCTTCGTCCCCTCAAGCACCTTCAGCCCGCGCACCACGAAACAGCCATCAAAAGTGATATTGGCGAAGGCACACAACTTGTTTTCTTTATTGGCTTGGGGAAAAACACGAATTTCTGTGATCTTCACTTTCCGACCTCAGCACCTTATGTACTACAATGAGTGACAAATCACCTTGCGAAAAGGAAAGGGTACTTCTTTCAATCTCTTCGATAGGCCTAAAGCTTCTTCCCGGTTGGAGAACGCTGCAAAGACCGTGGCCCCGCTTCCACTCATCAGAGCGAAGGGAGCTCCAAGATCTTTAAGGGCCGCGATGGCTCTGGGGATGGCTGGCATCAAGCGAAACGCCGGAGATTCCAGATCATTTCGCGCAAATTCCGAAGCTTCCCGGACCCTCTTTTTTTCGAGAAAAGAGCGCAGGATTCTAGCAATACGCTTTTCCTTTGTCAAGGAAAGGGGCCGTCCGGTCCAGGCAAGCGCCTGATAGACCTTTTTTGTGTTCAGCCCCTGGTCCGTCACGAGTAAAAGGAACCCCAGACGACGGGTGCAGGGCACTTTTTGAAGCTTATCCCCAATCCCCCAAGCCATGGCCTGCCGGGTGTCCGAAAGAAAGAACGGCACATCCGCACCGAGCGTTTTTCCTATAGCGCTAAGCTCTTTGGAAGAGATCTTGAGCTTGTAGAGTTTTTTCATGCCGAGTAAAAAGAATGCCGCATTGCTGGAACCCCCTCCCAACCCGGCACCCAGGGGAATACGCTTGGTGAGCCGCACCGAGACCCCCCCCAGCGCAGGAAATTTCTTCTGAAGCGCTCGATAGGCCTTGGTGATGAGATTATCTTCTCCGGTCTCAAGCGAGGGAATGTTCGTGGTAAGTTTAAAACCACTTGGTTTTTTTTGGATAGTGATCCTATCCGCGAGCGAGATGCGGTGGAAAAGCGTCAGTAGCTTATGATATCCGTCCGACCGCTTCCCGAGAATACGCAGATGGAGATTGAGTTTGGCGGGACTCTTCAGAGTGAGCGCTTGCATGGACCCCCCCCCTTAAAGACACAAAGCCACAAGGACACATGCCCCACGAGCATTTCTTTTGTGTCCTTGTGGCCTTGCAACTTTGTGAACTAAAACTAGGACCAGTCTTTTTTCTTGTGACGGTTCCGGCGCAACTTCTTCTTGCGCTTATGCTTGTTCATCTTCTTCTTGCGCTGTTTGCGAGCCCAGGGCATTGTTTCCTCCGGTTGTAAATCGTCAGTAGTAAGTTTCTTTACGGCTTACCACCTACTGCTTATCACTGCTGTTATGGAATAACTTTATTGAGCGGATATTCGATGATACCTGAGGCGCCAGCCTTCTTGAGCGCCGGGATCAGTTCGCGAACCACAGACTCATCAATGATCGTCTCGACGTCCAGCCAATTCTTGTCCGTAAGATTCGCAATCGTCGGTTTTTTCATAGCCGGGAGAAGGCTTAGAACCCTCTGGAGATTCTTCTTCTCGACATTCATCTTAAGGCCCACTTTTTCTTGAGCACGCATCGCGCCATCAAGAAGCATGATCAGGTTATCCATCTTCTGCTTCTTCCAGGGATCTTTGACGCTTTTTTTGTTGGCGATGAACTTCGGAATGGAAACGATCACGGTATCGATGATCTTGAGTTTGTTCGCACGAAGACTGGATCCGGTCTCGGTCGCCTCCACGATAGCATCCGCAAGGCGTGGCGGCTTGGCTTCCGTGGCACCCCACGAGAATTCCACTTCCGCGTTCACTTTATGCTTTTTAAGATAACGCTTCGTCACACTTACAAGCTCGGTCACAACCTTCTTTCCATTCAGGTCCTTGACGCTTTCAAAAGGCGACGACTCATGCACCGCCAGGACCCAACGCACAGGGTTGGAAGTGCGCTTCGAGTATTGCAACTCACAAAGCTCCACCACATCAGATTCATTCTCCACGATCCAGTCATGCCCCGTCAGGCCACAATCCACGATACCCTCTTCAACATAACGGGACATTTCCTGAGGGCGGAACAGTACGACCTCGATCTCGGGATCGTCAATGGAAGGGATATAAGAACGGGAACTGACATTGATCTTGAAGCCGGCCCGCTTGAAGAGATTATAGGTCGCTTCTTCAAGGCTGCCTTTGGGTAATGCGATTTTGAGCTTGTTCACTGTCGTCATAGGGAGCGGATTCTATCTTTTTGCTCTCAGGGTGTCAATCTTGGAAATATTCATCCGCTTAAGCTGTATGGTGCGGCTTCTTCTTAGGAAGAATATCTTGTTCGAATTTCTGGAAGAGGACCAACACGATAAGTACCAGGAGTGTTGTGAATATTGCAGGTTTGAAAAGCCCGATGCCGCACGCCAAACCGATGCCGCAAACAGCCCAGATCCCGGCCGCCGTCGTCAGCCCCCGGACTCCCTGATCGCCACGGATGATCGCCCCCGCCCCCAAAAATCCGATACCGGTCACGACCTGCGCCGCAATACGCGAAGGATCGACCACCGCCAGCCCCCTGTAGATCAAAAAAATGTCCGCGGAAATGATCATCATCAGCGCTGATCCCAAGCAGACGAGCGTATAAGTTTTGAAACCGGCTTCTTTGCCGTTGTATTCCCTTTCTAAACCGATCAAAGCCCCAAGCCCCGTGGCGGTTAAGAGCCGGATAAAATTCTCAACATCATGCGGTGTCAAACCCAACATAAAACCTCCTCTCAAAAAAAATGCGTGTCAAAGTATCAACGTTTCAACGCATCATGAAACTCTGATACTTTGATACCCTGACACTTACTTTATTTGCAGCGCGGGATCGCCTGTCATATTAAGTTTCGACCGTTTTCCTTGTTTGTAAAGCTCAAACCCTCGGCGCGCGATCATGGCTGCGTTGTCGGTCGAAAGAACAAACGGCGGGAACCAGACCTTGATCCCCTTTGCTGCGCCGTCCCGCGTCAGTTTTTCGCGAAGATACGAATTCGCGCTCACGCCCCCGCCGACCACAATATCGGAAGCGCCTTTAAATTCGCAGGCATCAAGCGCCTTCTCGACAAGCCACCCGATGGCAGCATGCTGAAAACTTGCGGCCATATCTTTTTGAGACAACGCGTCAGGGTTCGGCCTCCCGGTCTTCGGATCCTGATAATGATAAAGCACGGCCGTTTTTACGCCACTAAAACTAAAGCTGAAGCGCCCCTCTTGTTTCGGTCTTGTGAATTGAAAAGCCCGCGGGTTTCCTTCTCGCGCCAGCTTATCCAGGATCGGCCCGCCGGGATAACTGAGCCCCATGATCTTCGCGACCTTGTCGTAGGCCTCGCCCACAGCGTCATCCACCGTCTCGCCCAGAATATGGATCTTCCCTTTTTCGCAGAACGTGAGCATCGTGTGTCCGCCGGAAACCAAAAGACCGATGTAACGCTTGGGTTCCGGCGCCCCAAAAAAATTCGCCACGAGATGAGCTTCCATATGATTTACGCCGACCAGCGGGATCTCGAGCTGATACGCGAGCGCCTTGGCGAACGCGACGCCGACAAGGAGTGAGCCCATGAGACCGGGACCCTGGGTCACGGCAATGAGATCAAGGTCCTTGGCTTTGATCTTGGCTTCATGAAGCGCTTCCTCGAACACGCATTGGATCTGTTCCATGCAATGCCGCGAGGCGATCTCGGGCACCACCCCGCCGAATTTCTTGTGCCGGAACAAACTGGAGGACACGACATTGGAAAGGATCGTATCTTTACCTTTTAGTATCGAACACGACGTTTCGTCGCAGGAGGTTTCTATCCCGAGCGTCAACAAAGCTGACGCTCGCGTGGAACGGCTAACGGTTAACGTTGAACGCTTTAGTTTTTTCGTTCCCCGTTCCACGTTACCCGTTACCCGTTAACGAGCTTCTGCATTAGAAGCTCGTTAACTATTTTTGGATTCGCTTTTCCGCCAGTTTCTTTCATCACCGCGCCGACGAGAGCGCCGAGGGCCTTTTGTTTTCCGGCCTTGAATTCCGCGACCGCAGTCGGGTTCGCCGCGATGGATTTTTCGACCGCTTTTTCGATCAAGCCGGTGTCCGAAACCTGTGTCAGGCCTTTTTCTTTGACGATGCTATCAGCATCTTTCCCGGTCTCGAACATCATTCCAAGCACGTCCTTTGCGGTCTTCCCGGAGACGGTCCCGTTGTCGATCAGCTTGAGAAGTCCGGCAAAAGCTTTCGCCGTGACGAGGCAGTGTTCGATCCCAAGACCTTTACTGTTCAGGACCGCAAGCAGTTCAGTCAGGACCCAGTTGCTGGCAAGTTTTGCCAGGGACAGGTCCTCTTTTTTCAGGACCTGTCCCTGAGTGACAACCGCCTCAAAATATTCCGCGAGTTTTTTATCTTCCACAAGCGTATACGCGTCATATTCAGAGAGAGCGAATTCCTTTATGAACCGCTTCGCGCGTTCGAGCGGAAGTTCGGGTAAAGTTTTTCTAATTTCCTCGACCACCTCACGGGACAAGGTGAACGGCACCAGATCCGGCTCCGGGAAATACCGGTAATCATGGGCTTCTTCCTTTGAGCGCATGGAAAAAGTCGTACCCTTAGTGTCATTCCAAAGCCGCGTCTCCTGCACGATCGTCTCCCCGGCTTCGCAGGCTTCGGTTTGCCGTTCGATCTCGTACTGGATCGCTTTCTGAACCATCTTGAAAGAATTCAGATTCTTGATCTCAACCTTGGTCCCGAGTTTTTCCTGGCCTACGGGTCGCACCGACACGTTCGCGTCGCAGCGGAGGCTTCCCTTTTCCATATCGCAGTCGCTTACCTCCACATATTGGAGGATCGCTTTGAGCGCGGTGAGGTAATCATAAGCTTCCTGCGGGCTGCGAAGGTCGGGCTCAGAGACGATCTCAAGAAGCGGAATACCGCCGCGGTTGTAATCCACCAGGCTTCCGTCCGTGATCCCTTCATGCAGAAGTTTCCCGGCATCTTCTTCCAGGTGCGCGCGCGTGATGCCGATCCTCTTGACGACGAACAACTCAGGGACAGGTCCTCTTTTTTCAGGACCTGTCCCTGTCTCGATATCAAGCCACCCTTTCCCATTCACGGGCATGTCAAACTGCGAGATCTGGTAGGCCTTGGGAAGATCCGGATAAAAATAATTTTTCCGATCAAATTTGAGCCGCTCTGCCACTTTACAATTAAGAGCGAGCCCCACCCGAATCCCGAGTTTCAAGGCCGCCTCGTTTAAGACGGGCAACGACCCCGGCCAACCGAGACACACGGGACACGTATGCTTGTTCCCCTCCGCCCCGAATTCCGTCGAACACGAGCAGAACAATTTGCTCTTTGTTTTCAATTGTACGTGGACTTCAAGTCCGATGACTGGTTCGTAATTCATAAGGTTGGTTTCTTTTTATAGATGCCGGCTTCCTGCTCGAAAGCATAAGCCGCGCGAAGCATAGTCATCTCATCGAACGGGCGGGCCATGAGCTGCATGCCGATGGGTAATGATTTAGGGACAGGTCCGCTTTTCCCGCCATTGGACGGGACCCCGCCCAAAGCGGTGGCGCTTCCAGGACCTGTCCCTGATGTAAACCCGCACGGCACCGACATCGCCGGAATACCGGCCAGATTCGCCGGGATGGTAAAAATATCGGAAAGGTACATCGCGATCGGGTCCGCGAGCTTTTCGCCGATCTTGAATGCCGCGGTCGGCGAGGTCGGCGAGAGGATCACATCCACTTCCTTAAACGCCTTTTCAAAATCCTGCCGGATGAGCGTCCGGACTTTCTGCCCTTTCAGATAATACGCCTCATAATAACCGGCGGAAAGAACGAACGTGCCGAGGAGAATACGGCGTTTGGCTTCCTGCCCAAATCCCTGGTCGCGCGTCTCAAAATACATGTCACGGAGATCTTTGGACGGGACGCGAAGCCCGTACTCCACGCCGTCAAAACGCCCGAGGTTCGAGCTCGCCTCGGCAACGGCTACTATATAGTAGACTGCGACGGAGTGTTCGGTGTGCGGCAGGCTGATCGTCTTGATCTCGGCGCCGAGCTTCTTATAGATATCCGCTGCCGCGCGGACACTTTTTTCGATCTCCGGATCGATCCCCTCAATAAAATATTCCTTCGGAAGACCTATCTTAAGGCCTTTCACATCGCGTTTGAGCGCTTGGGTAAAATCCGGAACGGACTGAGGCGAAGACGTGGAATCTTTCGGGTCATGGCCACAGAGGATATTCAGCAAGATCGCTGAGTCTTCGACTGTTTTCGTAATGGGACCAATCTGGTCAAAACTGGAACCGAACGCGATAAGTCCGTAGCGCGACACACGGCCGTAAGTCGGCTTCACGCCGACCACGCCGCAAAGCGCCGCAGGCTGACGGATGGAACCACCGGTGTCACTTCCCAGCGCCGCAAGCGTCATATCCGCCGCCACCGCTGCTGCGGAACCGCCGCTCGAACCTCCAGGCACACGCTCGAGATCCCAGGGATTACGGCACGGACCAAACGCGGAGGTTTCACAGGAGGAACCGAACGCGAATTCATCCATATTGCACTGGCCGAAAAGCGTCGCGCCAGCATTTTTGAGTTTTGTGATCACCGTCGCATCATAAGGCGGCACATGTTTCGCCAGGATCTTCGACGCGCAGGTCACTTCCCTGCCATCAATACAGATATTATCTTTGATCGACACCGGAACGCCAGCAAGGGGTAAGCGTTCAGCGGTAAGGGGTAAGTGAATATCGGAAGCATTAAATCGCAAAAAAGCATTCACCCGGGGATTCAGCGTTTGCACCCGTTCCGTTAAAGCGTGAAGGAGCTCTCGCGTCCCGCCTTTTTGGCAGAACCCGATTGCTTCTTTCACTGTCAGCTGGTGTAGTGGTGTATTCATCTCCGCCTATCGCTTACCGCTTATCACTTAGCGCTTATCTTTGAACGATCTTGGGGACTTTAAAGAAAGGGCCCTCAGTCTGCGGCGCATGCGCCAGGGCCTTTTCCGCAGTATCCGAAGGCTTGGCTTCATCGGCACGGAACACGTTCTCCATATTGAGGACATGGCTCGTGGGTTCGACATTTTTCGTGTCCAGCATATCCAGCTTCTTCACATACTCAAGGATCGCGCCGAGATCTTGGGCGAGTTTTTGCTTTTCTTCGGCCTTCAGATTCAGTCGAGCAAGTTCCGCGACTCTATCAATGTTGATGTCCATGTTCACCCCGTTAGAGATAGGAAGCCCTTTAAAAGCGCTTCCGTCTCTTTGGTAATTAATTTCTATCACGCCAATTACTTCTTCTGCGGCTGAATTCTCACAAAAGAATTACCCCTAATCTCTAACGGGGCAAGTCCTCAGTAGAGAGTTGAAAACGGGGACATTCTGCCCCAAGGCGGAGGGAGTGTCAATGAGACGAGATTTAAACAGCGTACCTTAGGGACGGTTCTCCGCTAGAGAACCGTCCCTGGTAAACAAACTATTTCGAACAACAGTTGCCTTTGACGCCGAATTTCTTGAGAATGATCTCGGCAGGGCACCAACCGGTAAAAGCAGACTGAACGAGATTCACGCCGATGAGCGTGGTCCAGATCAGCCACCACGGGCTCACCCAAATTGCCAACAGAACGCTTAGCAAAATGAAAGTTCCTGCCATAATACGAATGTATTTTTCAATCGTCATATGAACTCTCCTTTGAGATGTCGGGAAACGGCGAACGTAATGCTTTTACGTTCTCCGTTCAACGCTCTACGTTCCCCGAGATTTTTTCTTTTTTAGCCATCATGTAATAAAAAACGGGTACCGCAGTTCGGGAGAGGATCGTTGAAGCGATCTCGCCCGCCATCAAAGCCACGGCCAGCCCCTGGAAGATCGGATCGAACAGGATCACCGACGCGCCGACCACCACCGCCGCGGCTGTCAAAAGCATCGGTCGGAACCGCTTCACACCGGCATCGATCACCGCCTCTTCGAGCGGCATCCCTTCCGCGCGCCGGAGCTCGATAAAATCCACAAGAATGATGGAATTGCGGACCACGATCCCCGCACCCGCGATCATCCCGATCATAGAGGTCGCGGTAAAAAATACGCCTCCGAGCCAATGCGCTGGCAATATCCCCACGAGCGTGAGCGGGATCGGCAGCATGATAATCCAGGGAGTCTTGAACGACTGAAACCACCCGACCACGAGCGCATAGATCAGAAGCAGGACGAAAGCGAATGCGATCCCGAGATCGCGGAACACTTCATACGTGATCTGCCATTCTCCGTCCCATTTGAGCGTCCACCGATCCGTCGTGGCAGGTTGTCCGTTAAAGAGCTGGTCGATCGTCTTTTGCCCCTCTGAGTTCGCCGGGACCACCATCTTCGCGATATCTTTCTTTAGCTTCAGGATCGCGTAGGCGGGGCTCTCGAATTTCCCAGCCACATCCGCGATCACATACGAGACCCGCATCAGATTCTTGTGAAAGATCGCGGGATCTTTTGTGTCCTTTTCGATATCCACGAGCTCCCGCACCGGGATCGGGTTCCCGTAACGGGAAAGAAGCGTCATATTGAGAACGCTCTCCATCCCCGTGCGTTTTTCCTTAGGCAACCGAAGAAGGATCTCCACCGGCTCGTATTCTTCAGAGAGATGCGCTAGATCCACGGTCTTTCCTCCCACCGCGGTCGTAATGGCCTCCGCGATCTGCACGACCGGGATCCCGTTCAGGGACGCTTTCTGCGTGTTCACCCTAAGACGCATCAGTTTTTCCGGCGATTGAACATAGGTATCGATGTCCGTCACACCCTCGCTTGAAGCAAGCAGACCTTCGATCTGTTTCGCAAGCATTGTCTGGCCCTCAAGCGTAGGACCATAAATTTCGAGCACGAGCGTCGAAAGAACGGGCGGCCCCGGAGGAACTTCCGCGACCTGGACATGGCCGCCGTATTTTTTTACGATCTCATGAATCTTCGGCCGCACGGCCTTGGCGATATCATGACTCTGCCGTTTGCGATCATGCTTCCCCGCGAGATTTACCTGGAGATCTGCCTGATGCGGCTTGGAACGCAGAAAATAATGTCGCACAAGCCCGTTAAAATTATAAGGCGCCGCGGCCCCGGCATACATTTCGATATCCTTCACTTCCGGGACCGTCACAAGATAGTCCGCGATCTCTGTGATCGCTTCGCGCGTCTTCGCGACCGGAGTTCCATCCGGCATATTAAGCACAACCTGAAATTCATTTTTGTTATCGAACGGCAGCATTTTCATACGTACCAGTTTGAGAGGCACAAGCATCACGGCAGCGATCAGCAGACCGCCAAGCGCCCAAAGAAATATCCGGCGGACCTTGGGATTATGAATGAGTGGATTCATATAGGAACGATAGAGACGCGTGAGAAAATCTTCTTTTTCGCCTTCGTGATGGGCCTTGAGTTTCCCCTGGGCAAACGCCTTCCCGAGGACCTGATACGCAGCCCAAGGCGTTGCGACGAACGCCACAAACATGGAGAACACCATGGCCGCACTCGCACCGATCGGGATCGGCCGCATGTATGGCCCCATGAGTCCGCTCACAAAAGCCATCGGAAGGATCGCTGCGATCACCGTGAGTGTCGCGAGAATGAGCGGGCTTCGAACTTCGTTCACGGCTTCGATCGTAATATCGAGGATGGACTTGCCTTTATTGTCTGGAAGCCGGAGATGGCGAACAATGTTTTCCACGTCGACGATCGGGTCATCCACCAGGATCCCGATCGAAAAGATCAGCGCGAAAAGCGTGATGCGGTTCAGCGTGAACCCCAAAAAGTAAAAGGTCGCAAGCGTGAGCGCCAAGGTCATCGGGATCGCGATCGCCACCACGCCCGCTTCACGGCGACCCAGTGACCAGGCGATCAAAAGACTCACGCCGAACACCGCGATGGCCATATGAAAAAGAAGCTCGTTGGATTTTTCCTTCGCCGTTTCTCCGTAGTCCCGGGTCACCGTCATCTCAATATCCTTCGGCAATGTCGCATCAGGAAGTCCCTTGACCGCATGCAAGATCACTTCCGAAAGATGGGCCGCGTTCGCCCCCCGGCGCTTTGAGATCTCAAGCGTTACAGCCTCGAACGGACCTTTATCCTTCACCTTGGAAGCAGGCCCGAAAAATATCTCCGTCGCCCGTTCTTCCTGGTCGGGCCCATCCACGACCCTCGCAATATCCTTGAGCGTCACAACACTCCCAGCACTCACACCGACCACAAGATTCTCAAGATCGGATCGGGTGCGAAAAAAGGAGTTCGCTTCGACCGCTTCAAGCTCCGGCACGCTCTCCAGATGACCGGCGCTTTGCTTCACGTTTGCAAATCGGATGGTCTGGGCCACATCAAGGGGATTCATAAGACGCGCCTTCAACTTCTCTTCGTCAAAGAACACCTGGAACTGTCGCTTACGGCCGCCGGTGATGCGGGTCTCCGAGACATCGGGAATGGCATTTACAATATTCTGAACATTCGCTACGGTCCGGCGAAGAGAGACCGGGTCTTTATCCTTAGCATAGAATGTAAGCGTGAGGATCGGCACGTCGTCGATCGATCGAACTTTGATGAAAGGCTGCGTTGCACCCTGGGGCAGAAAATCGAGGTTGGAATAAACCTTCGTATAAAGCTTGATCAGGCTCTTTTCGGGATCCTCACCGACTTTAAAGCGCACAATAATGAGCGCGCCTTCAGGCTCGATCGTGGAATAGACATATTCAACACCCGGAATCTCCCAAAGTTTCCGCTCCCCCAAAGTCACGATCCGCTGCTCAACCTCTTTGGAATCTGCACCGGGATAGGCGACAAAAATATCGAACATCGGCACCGAGATCTGCGGCTCTTCCTCGCGCGGAAGATTGATGACCGCAAAAACTCCGATCACCAGCGACGCCGCGATAATGAGCGGCGTAATCTTCGACTTGGCGAAGTAACTGACGATCCCGCTAATGATGTCGGAGTGGTGGGTGGCCATGGGATTATCCTTTGAGCCGCGTGTTCATTTCGTGGATACCGCTTTCAGTAAGCTGGCCGGAAAGAAAAAGGAGTTTCGCGTATTCAAGCTCAAGGGCCAAAAGAAGACTCTGAAACCCGGAAGCGGCCTGAAGATACGCACGGCGGATCTCCAGGAGATCCGCGATGGATTTCCGCCCCTCCTGGTAAAGTTTGGCCGTAAGCTCGCTCGCCTGTTGGGCATCCTGTGCGGCTTGTTTCAGGACGGGATGGTCTGCGGTCACTGTCTCGTACCGGTTCAATTCCAAGACCAGATCTTTGACGATCTCGTCCCGGAGCGCCTGGCGGTCCGCTTTCAGTTCTTCATATTTATGCTTGGCCCCTTTGATCCGTCCTGGATAAGTGGCATCGAAAAAATCCATCGTCCCCTTGAACCCCACGGTAAAATTTTCTCCGCCGGAACGCCAGGTGTTAGCATCTTCATTGAGACTTCCAAAACCGTAGAACTTTGGAAGAAAGGATGTCTTCTGACGAAGCGATTCGATTCGCTGGGCATCCAGAATCTGGTCAAGCGCGGCCAGGTCCTTTCGTTGTTGATAGGCTTGCGAGATCCATAAACGAAGCTCTCCCTGTCCCTGCACGGATCCAGGAAGTTTTCCTCTCACCGCCCAAACAAGCTCGGGATCTTCACCCATGAGGATATTCATAAGCATTCGGGAACTTTTAAGAAGCGTTTGGGTCCGGTGGTACTCCTGCTCGATCGAAGCCGCGGTCACTCTGGCCGCGTAGAAATCCGCTCCAAGGATCATTCCCTTCTGATTCAGATCTTCGGCCTGCTGAAGATCTTTATCGCTTTCAGCTTTAATGTCCGTAACGATGCGCAGGACTTCTTGAGCCAGGAGAATGCCCAGATAACTCTCGAGCACTACGATCCCCGCCTCCATTTCCGTGAAATCCGACTCGAGATCCGCTGACTTGACAAGACGCCGCGCGGAACGGATCTTCGAGATCGTATTGAAAGAATCAAAAAGCAGCATCTCCCCTTCGATCCCGAAATGATAATTGGTGCGGGCATCGGGCCGGTTCAACGACTCCAGCGCGAAATCGCTCTGAGTGAATTTTTGCTGCCGGAGCAAATCCCCAAAAACCCCAACGGGATCATTGGTGGTCGTGGTGGAGAATACTCCCTGGATATGAGGGAAAAGATCCGCGATCGCAAGGCCGCGATCCGCCTTCGCCTGCTCAAGTTGTTCGTATTTCTTTTTCAGCGCGGGATATCGGGGAAGAACTTTTTTGTAACAATCCAGAAAAGTCATTTCTGGAAAACCGCTCTGGGACCGCGAGACCGGTGCCTCCGCCAAGGCGATAGAACTCATAGAAGCGACCACCAGCACACCCAGAAAGAGTTTTTTGATCATGATGGGGTTCATTCTATCGGTTTCCTTTCGAGCGCAAAATGTTTTCTTTTGAGCTTATGTCAAAAATGCGAAACTGAAAATTCCGGACGTAGTTTGGACTCTATTACTCCCCAAAACATCCTGCTGAACGCCGGTTTCAAAACGAACATGATCGTTCACCGGCATAATAAGGCCTAAAACCACGCTCAAAAGATTCGCCGTTTGTCCATGCCCTCCAAAGTCATGGAGATAGACAAGTTCGACTTCCGGCTGAAGCCATCTTAAAACCTGGTACCCCACGGCAAAATTTGCGTGAGCCGTCCCGAAATAATCGTTTGTACGTTTCGAATGCGCCAGAGGTGTGTTGTACCCAAGATTCAAAGTCCCATTCCACCGGCCGATGTCCTTGGTGAACGCAACCGCGTTGTCGAAACTCGTATACCCCTGACTGGCACCCAAGTGGTCGAGATTGCTACGCCGTCCGGTCGGTGCAAAGATCGTGGGGATGTATGCGATTTCTAGTTTCTTCTCATCGGAATCATAAAACCGCCAATGACCCGTAATGCCAAGATCCCCCCAACCAAACCCGTGCGTGGGCCCCTCCGTCTCATCTTCCACGGCTTCCCCGGTAACCGAATCCGTAAGGTCCCTGACTTCATTATAATTATTCTCTTTATCTAAAGTGTGCTGGAACCACTGGATGATCCCAATATCAATATCCTTGTAGATCCCGACGGTCGTCTGCGTGTCCCAGACTTGAGTCTGATAAGTTCCTCTTTTTTCCCGACCGCCATTTGACTTCCACGCGAATTTGCCTCCTTGGATCACATAAGAACCCCACACCTCCACTTGTCCGGGATCATTAGGCGTCGCATTCACGGTCACAACCTTGGCATGTTCCTCAATGGACAGATTATCATCGGCGTGCGTCGCATAGAGAGGCGCTGCGAAGGAAAGAAGTGCCGTCAGAAGAAGAAAAACCCTTTTCATTTCTTGTCCTCGGGCTTAGCGACATTATTTTTTTTCTCGAATTTCGGAAGACAGCCAGAGCCACAGCATCCTCCTCCGCCTTTTTTACCCAAAAAGCAACGCAAAGCAAGAAGAGCTGCCAGTGCCACAAGGCTTAACGCGATGATCTCATTGTTATCCATATTCATCCTCCTGAAAATGAACCCGCCACACTTACGAAGTGGGGTGGGGTTATTTGAATCCTAAAAGCCGACCGCCTTGATAGACCACAAAAGACGCGGACCACGCAAGCGCGGTCATATAAAAGATCATAAAGAACATCCACCCCCAAGATCCGGTCTCGCGCTTCACGATCGCAAAGGTCGAAAAACACTGGCAAGCCAGCACGTAAAAAACCATGAGGGACAGCGCCACAAGCGGCGTGTAAGAGGGCTTCCCTGTGATGGGCGAACGCTGTTTTTGAAGCGCTTGTATGAGGCCGACAGTCATGCCCTCGCCTTCGGTCTCGACGTGATGCACGATCGCCAGGGTGCTGATCAAAAGCTCGCGCGCCGCAAACGATGCCACGATCCCGATCCCGATCTCCCAGTTAAAACCCAAGGGCCGGATCGCCGGCTCAATGGCTTTTCCAAGAGACCCGGCAAAACTTGACCGGAGTTGAAGATCTTTTTGCTCATGCTCGATCCCCCCCAGACGTTCCTGCAAAGCTTCTCCGGTCAACGTGGCCGCAACCTGCTGCCGCTCCGCCGCGAAACGCACCTGTGCTGCGGGATCTTTCGGATAACTCACAAGAAACCACAACACGATCGATAAAAGAAAAATGATGCTGCCAGCCCGCGTGATGAATTCCTTGGCACGGTCCCACATCGTCCCAAACACCGTCTTCAGATGCGGAATACGATAAGGGGGTAATTCGAAAACGAACGGCATCCGGTTCCCTTTGAGGAATGTTTTTCTAAAAAGCGCAGCGACCCCCAACCCGGCCCCGATACTCAAGAGATAAAGCCCGAGAAGCGTCAGCCCCTGAAGGTGCAGAATATGAAATACGTTCAAGTTCGGAATGAACGCCGCGATTAAGAGCGTATAAATAGGAAGCCGGGCGCTGCAGCTTATCAAAGGCGCCACCAGGATCGTCGCTAGGCGATCGTTCCGGTCTTCGATGGTACGTGTTGCAAGTATCCCGGGAACCGTACAGGCGAAAGAACTCAGAAGCGGCAGGAACGCCTTGCCGTTCAATCCTACTTTTTTCATAAGCTTGTCGAGAACAAATACCGCGCGCGCCATGTAGCCCGTATCTTCAAAAAGTGCGATAAAGAAGAAAAGTAGGAAGATCTGCGGCAAAAAAACGATGACATTCCCGACGCCTGCAATAATCCCATCCACCGCAAGACTTTGAAGGGCCCCGGCCGGCAGCCATCCCTGAGCAAAATCGCCCAGTTTTTCTATGGTCCGAGAAAGAAGGTCCATCGGCACCTGGGCCCAGGAGAAGATCGACTGGAAGATGATCCCCATGATCCCGATAAAAAAAAGAATGCCCCAAACCCGATGCGTGAGGATCCGATCCAGACGGTCTGAAAAAGTCAGGACTTTGTGAGACGCGCGTCGGACGACCTGGTTGCAAAGATGGTCGATCGCCCGGTACCGACATTCCGGTTCCACGGAGGTCCAGTCGATCCCGTTTTGTTTTAATGAAGAGCGGACGCTCAAAACCTCCGTCCTTAAAAGATCGCCGATCTTCTCGCCTTCGAAAAAAGGGCTTCTAAACAGCCGGTCCGATAGAAGCCTCAAGGCTTCTCCAAAAACAGCCTTTGGGCGATCCTCCAAACGTCCCTCGATCAGGGCGACGATCTTATCGAGCTCGGTCTTTAAGCGATCGGGTAAAAACGGCTCCAGCGAGAACTTGGTCGGCCCTGCGACCGGATCGGCGAGCAAGAGCGCGATCGTCTGCTGGAGCTTGACGATCCCCTCACGCTCCATGCCGACAGTCGCCACGCAAGGGACTCCGGTGAGTTCCGATAATTTCCCGAGATCCACCGTCGTCCCGCTTTTTTTCGCCATATCCCACATGTTCAATACGAGAATTACGGGGATCCCGGTCTCCAGGACTTGCGTCGCAAGATAAAGATTCCTCTCGAGACTGTTAGCATCCAAGATGACAAGCACAAGATCGGGAGGCGGCGTATCTCCCCGTATCCCCAACAACACATCATGAACGACTTCTTCGTCCAGAGAGCGCGGCAAAAGGCTGTAAGCGCCGGGCAGGTCCAACACGGAGATTTCCTCACCTCCGGGGAGCCGCGTTCGCCCTGTTTTTTTCTCAACCGTCACACCCGGATAATTGGCCGTGCTATGACGGAGCCCGGTCAGGGCGTTGAAGATCGTGGTTTTTCCCGTGTTCGGATTTCCCACGAGGGCGATCTCTTTCATCTTATTTCCTGGATTATTCTTGATCATCCTGTTTATCCTTTTAAATTTTACTTCTCTAATCCACCACACCGCAGACCACAGACCAAAGCAAAAGCTTTTGTCTGCAGTCTCTAGTCTCCAGTCTGTAGTCTGACAAGTATTTTCGCGGCGTCCTGTTTCCGGATCGAAAGGCTGTACCCCCGGAGCACGATCTCCATGGGATCACCCAACGGCGCAAAGCGCTTCACCAAGATCTGGGTGCCGGCCACGAGACCGAGCTCTTTAAGCCTGTAGTGAAGATCTTCCTCGCTTTGATAACCTTGAATAATGCCCCGTTCGCTGGCCTTGAGTTGATCCAGCGAGAACGTTTTCATTTCCGGCATTTTTTGCAAAGCCCCACAAGTTGATGGCAATGGTGTTCCAATTTGAAGCGGTATTTCTCCGCAACGCGGCGCTGGGCCTGCTCGATCTCCGGATCCTTGAACTCCACGACTTTCTCACACTCGCGGCAGATCAGGTGATCGTGGTGGGCCTTGGAACACCCGCACTCATAATAGGTATCACGACTCGTCCGAAAACTCTGCGCGACCACACCCGCCTCAAGAAGGATCGGAAGATTCCGGTAAACCGTATCGCGCGAAACCTTAAGCCCTTGTTTTTTAAGGCAGGAAACGAGAATATCCACGTTGAAATGCCCGCGCTGGCGTTTGATCCCTTCGATCAATTTTAGGCGCTCCCCAGTCAGACGGCACCCTTTGCCGCGAATGAAACCTTCGAATTCCTTTTGATTTTTAACCATAGAGAAAGATCTCCTTATTAAGATTAAGTCTGAATAAGGAAGAGTGTAGGGGATAGACTGAGAGATGTCAACAAGCCTAAATTAATTTTTCGGCAATGCGAGAACGGACCGCTTCACTCACCTTTTGGAAATCGCTATGCTGAAGATGGGCCGTCTCGATGGGCTCCAGGACCGTCAGATTGCAAAAAACTTTAGCCTTCATGACCCAATCTCCCCTCGGAATCGCGTGCCTTGTCCCACTGATAGCGACGGGAAGGATAGGAAGCTTTTCAGAGATCGCTAATTTGAAAGCGCCGCTCTGAAAAATGTTCATTTCGTCGGTCTCGCTACGCGTTCCTTCCGGGAAAAAAAGGACGGACATCCCCGATCGAAGATAGCCGATCGCTTCACGATAAACGTCACGAATGCTACCCCGGTCCTTGCGCTTCAAGCTGATGTGTTTGCAAAGCCCCAGGCACCAACCCAGAAAGGGAATGCTGAACAGGCTTTCCTTCGCCACCCACTTGAACTGCAGGCGAAGCTGATAAAGGACCACAATGTCCGCCAAACTCTGATGGTTGGCCACGATCACGTAAGTGCGCTTCGGGTCCGCGTGCTCGAGACCGCTCACTTTCACATTCCAGTAAGGATTCAAACCGATCACGGCGCTGGACCACCAAAAGCATTGTCGATGGAGGATCTTCCGCTGCTTATCGAAAGGAAAGGTGAAAACGAGAAGGACGAGCATGACGAAATAAAGGATCGCGAGCAAGGACACGCACGCAACCCAAAAAAACAGAGAAAGCAAAGCGTTCAGCACAAAGGTCCTTAAAGGCGGGAAATCGTTATAAAAAAAATGGCTAGACTTAGCGCGACCAGGGCGACTCCAAAGATCCGAGTGTTCCGGACTTCCCGCGCCTCATCGATCGGCACCACTTTCCAGTTGAAGCGCTCCATGATGGACTGATAAAGACCTATAGACCGCTTGGGCAAAGCCGCCGACAAAAAGCCGAAGGCAAGACCCACACAACCGATCCCAAACAAAATAAACTTCGGAGACATAAGACAACCCGTCAGCGGACATTGCATGAATTTCCTCCTTTTTTAATAGGGGATAGGGTTTAGCGTTTAAGGTATAGGAAAATCGCAACAGCCTTAACGTCAAACTCTTTCTATCCCCTATTCCCTAAACCCTATACCCTATATTATTCCCACGCACTGCGGTAGCCGTTCACGGACTCCACATAGCGGAGCAACTCTTCGAAAAAAGCATGGCTTGAGAGCGTCGCGCTGTCTCCGATCATGATGAGCTTGCGCTTGGCGCGTGTCATAGCGACGTTCATGCGCCGCGTGTCCGTCAAGAATCCCAGCTGACCTTCCCGGTTCGAGCGAACAAGAGAAAGAATGACCGCTTCTTTTTCCCGGCCCTGAAAAGCATCCACACTATCGATCTCAAGCGCCGCTAAGTCACCCGGATCGCCTTTATCCCCCACGATCATCCCCGTCAAAAGCTTTACTTGAGCGCTATAAGGACTAATGATCGCAATATCTTCCGGCGACATGCCCGCTTTGATCAGACGGTTCAGCTCCGTCACCACGAGCTTTGCCTCCTGCGCATTGTAACGGCTTTCGGTCCCTTCTTCGATCTCTTCTTCATAACCAAGCCCGGCCGTATCCAGAAAAATAACGGGCGTTCCATCAAGCCCTTCGTCCTTCACATGCGATAAATCTTTAAGCACGTGTCCCGCGACCGAGGGATCTGCCACAAGCGCGCTGTCATAGAATTTCCGAGAAGAAAAATCCATGATGTTTTCATGCATCCGGTATTGGCGCTCGAGCCGCACCTTGGATTTCGGGCCCAGAACCTCATGAAGCCTTTCAAAGAGCGTGAACCCCAAACCGCGTTCGCCCGGCCGGGAACGAAAGACTGTCGGAGGAAGCTGGCAATGGTCTCCCGCGAGAATGATCTTCCCTCCGTGGCGGATCGGGATCCAGGTCGCGGGCTCAATCCCCTGCGTCGCCTCATCCAGGATCACCCAGTCAAAAGTCTTCGCACGAATCAAGGGATCCCCACAAACCGTGTGCGTCGCCACGACCACATCCGAGGCATTCCAGACCTGCTTGAAGATCTGCGTCTTGAGATCGCGGATATCGTCGCGAAGCCTGTTCACCTCATCGCGCATTTCGTTACGTTCTTCCCAGGACATGACGCGCCGGTCTTGCCGCCGCTCTTTTTGGCGGGCAAACTGCTCGAGCTGCGCCTCATGAGCATCGATCATTTTCGCGTAAGGATGCGAGGCGAGTTTATAGCTCAAGGTATGTTCCCTCACCCGCTCGGTAATGCGCGCCGGATGCCCGAGACGCGTCACGGGGATCTTCTTTTTCACGAGACATTCCACCAGATGATCGCACGCGGCGTTCGAGGGCGCCGAGACAAGAACGTTTTGGCCTTTCCGAAAAGCCTGGTGAATGATCTCGGTCAACACACGCGTTTTGCCCGTCCCCGGAGGTCCGTGGATAAGCAGCATGTCTTCGGCTTCAAGCGCCATCGTGACCGCTTTTTTCTGGTCTTCGTTAAGCGTCGGATCAAAACTCTGGGATATCTCTGCGGGGACCGGATCTCCCAAACGGGGTTTCTTGAGCCCGAGGCTGATATCTCGCAGCAAAGCAACCCGGGAATGTTCCGCGGTGCGCGTCATCTGCATGGCCTCGTACATGCGTTGATACGTGGTGCGGTTCTCGGAAAGACTGAGCTGGTAACTTTTTTCACTTTCGACCCAGCCAGGGATCCTGCCGCCAAAAGCGACGGTGATCCTGAACCGGTCCTTTTCATAGACCGTGCCGGCGGGACATTCTTCCGGCGGCGTCTGAAAACCGGAAAGCGAAACAACATCGCCGGGATTGAGAGAGTAACGCGGCAGAAAGCGACCGTTCTGGAGCGCGAAGGTAAGAAGCTTCTGCCCGGAAGGATTGTAATGAGTCTCCAGAAGATCGAGCCTGAAAATGGCCTTGCCTTTTTTCTCACGGACTTCGGGTTTCTGGTCCAGGAATTCCGTCTTGAAACGATTCTGTTCTTCACGCTCTTCATCACGAAGGAGACGCGTCAAACGGAGAAAATGTTTTTCGATGACCGCCTCATCACCGACCCAGATCCTGCGCTCTTCCTTTCTCTCGATCCTGGGGGGAAGAGGCGCGTGGACTTTCTTGCGCCGCTTTTTGGGCTTATCTCGATAGGTGTTGGACATAAGGGCTTCGGCGCTATTCCCCGATGATCTTAACGATCACACGCTTGCGGCGGCAGCCGTCGAACTCGGCATAAAAAATGCGTTCCCAAGTTCCGAAATCGAGTCGCCCCTTCGTAATAGCCACGACGACTTCACGGCCAAAAAGCTGACGTTTGACGTGCGAATCACCGTTATCTTCCCCGGTCCGGTGATGACGATACCCCTTGAGATCATAGGGCGCGATCTTCTCCAGAAAATCATCAAAATCCTGGATCAGGCCTTCTTCGTCGTCATTGATGTAAATGCTCGCCGTGATGTGCATGGGGTTGACAAGGCAAAGCCCTTCTTTGACACCGCTCTTCACGACGGCGGCTTCGACCTGCGGGGTGATATTGATATAGTCGCGTTTCTTTTTTGTCTCGAACGAAAGATATTCAGTGTGTGTTTTCATGAGACGCCTTCCCTTTCCCCGTCAGAGGGCTGACCCCCTCCCAAAACGGAAGATGCGAACGGTTCTATTTTAAAAAGACCGATGGATCCACTCTCGCCCAAAGCGTCAGAAACCCCGGCAGTCCGAAGTGAGAGGCCGAGCGATAATTTACCACAAAACATGGATTGATAGCCCAAGAAGAACCGGGGGATCAAAGAGATTTTTTGAATTGCTCCGAGATCTTCTTCTTTTCGGGATCCACGGAAAGGACATAAAAATACATCCGGTTGGCAAGAATATCCGAACGCAATTTATTGCTGAACCCCTCGGAAACATCGGACTCCAGTTTTTTCTCATAAACCACCTGAAAATCCCGACAGGGACGGCGAAACACCCGGAGCGGAGGCATCGACGTTGCCTCCTTCTTGGCCATCAACTCGATCATCCGGTTGGCCGCCTGGTATTTTTCACAACGCGAAAAAACGGAAGCCGCGGGATAGCGAGTAAAAAAAGCGAACGTTTGAATTTCCGTCACCTGCTTCGCCATGAGTTTTTCGTGAAGTGCCCGGAAAGCCCGAATATATTCCAGATGGAATCCCCTCTTGTCGTAAAAAAACTCCTCCACGCCAAAGGCTTCAAGCACCTTGACGATCTCCTTTTCATTGACAGGGTCCTTACGTTCCGCCAGAAATACCCCGTAATTTAAAAGGAAAATGCCCAGGATCATCACGCCCGCTCCCCACAGGATACTATTCTGCAGCATCACGGAAAAAACTTTCTTTGTGAAATTTCCGGCAAGGCTAAAAAGGCCTTCCACCCCCTCCGCGATCGTAACGGCAAAGAGCGGCAACAGGATCAGCGTGTGGCGGGTCGGCCCATACGGCAGTTGTTTGAGCGGCACCATGACCCACCAGGTCAGAAGCACAAGACCCAGGAACAGTCCGAGAAATCTTGTTTTCCTTTCCGGACTGATAAGAAAATTGACGCTCCCTAAAATAAAACTCAGCGATAACGCGACCGAAGCGAATTTGAAACAGGGATGCGTCTCCGCGAAAAACCCGGTCTTGGCTTCCAGGATCACACCGAGATTGCGCACGTAGAACCCGACAATGCCCCAGCCATTCGCCGCCAGGTTCCGGAAAAGCGCGGGATCCAGCGCATATTCCCGGTGACTTCCGAAAGCCCACTGATGTGCGACCTTGGGAAAATCATTGAAGTTTCCCCGCAGAAAAAAATACCAAAGCGGAAAGATCAGGACGGCAAAGAACAGGCCGCTCAGGATGAAATTGACGAAAACGCGTCGCTTTTTTTCAGCCCCCTTGAAATGATAAAGAAAAAGGGTCAGATAGACGGCCGGGACAAAAAGTAAAACCTGGTACTGCATGGAACACGCCAGGGCCAGGATCGCGGCCAGGGCAATGGCCGTTAGACCCGAAAAGCCGGGCTTCAACAGCTTCATAACCACGAACAGAAAGATCGTCGCCGCGAGGACGCTGATCGCGTAACTATGAGCCTGCCTGGCGAACACAATGTTGTCCCAGGAAACTGCCATCAGGGTCAGGGCCAGAAAACATTTGCCCCAGGACTTTGCGTTGTATTGAAGATAGAACGCGATCATCAGAAACAACGCGGAACATCCGGCAACACAGGACGGAAGACGCGCCCAGAAAAGAAGATCCCGGTAATCCATAGCCGGCGATATCAGAAAATAAGTGAAGAGGTACTGAAAGGGCGCATTCGATAACGCGGTGGAAAGATAAAAAATATTGTGCTGGGCCTGACCGAAAAAGATGCTCTCAATGATGCCAAGATCATCTGTGTGTGTGTAATGCCAGGCCAGGCCCCAGAAGCGAACCACGATACCCAGAACCAGAACCGCCGCGCAAGAAAAAACCGCCGTTTTATTCCGGGAACATCGCTCGAGAAGGTTTTTCCAGCTCATAAAATACGGGATCCGCAGACCTGTTCCCCGGCCTTAGGCTCCGTATTCATGCCTGGCGGTATTTCCCGATCAGATCGAAAAATCGGATCGCCAACAGGTCCAGGGGCGACGTAAGGATACAGAAAGGAACACTATTCGTCGATCCGGCCTTGTTGGACCAGATCACCTGCTGAGGATAGATGGGGATCCCCGAACACTGGGCAAGAAAAAGGGCTTCGACGTCATACATCGCGCCGCGAATGATCGTCCGGGAAAAGATCATTTGTGCGCTCCGTCGCGAAAAAAGTTTATACCCGCATTGGCTGTCGGAGACCGGCTTGCGGAAGACGACCAAATGCGCCAAAAGCAGTTGGAGAAGACCGATGATCCGCCGCCCCATCCCGTAGGCGCCTTCCTCCCCCGAAAAAGAGCGCATGCCCGCGACGATCTCAAATCCCCGGCCTCGCGCGACCAGAGAATCTTCTAAATTCTCGATCGGAACTGCGTGATCCGCGTCAAGGACCAGTATGTTTTCACCTTTTGCCTGGAGGCAGCCCCGCTTCACGCAGGCGCCTTTTCCTTGGTGAGGATACCCCGTCACGCATTGCAGTTGCGGCCAATCCCTGGCGGCCAAGGCACACACTGCGGCCGTACCGTCCCGACTTCCGTCATCCACCACAAGGACTTCATAATCCTTGAAACGCGCGTCAGCGTACGGCCGTATTTCCCGCAAGGTTTTGGGCAGACGCGCCTCTTCGGCGTACGCGGGGATCACGATACTTAATTCCATGGTGTACCTTTTCTCAGCCAAAAGACCGAGTTTCCGCGCGGGCTTCTCTTCAAGAATAAATACAAGTCCGTTTCGTTCAGTTTCAGGCGAAAGCCAAAATTCGGGATCTGCGCGCCGTCTAGTTGAGGGTCTGGCTTATGGTGGTGTCGACCGCTTTCTCAAAAATGGTCTCCGGCTTCATGATGGGCTTATAGTCGGTCTTCCCCGGGAAAGGGAAGGTCGCTATGTCATAAATCCCCGCTCCGGCCCTCAAAAGCGTGTATCCGATCCCCCGGCCGATGCTCATGATAAAACCCGTGAGATAATCCGGGCTTTGCTCCATCGCGGTAGGCATTTGGGTCACGAATTCTCCGGGGCTGGTCGCCACATTCGTCACCCCTCGGCTGAACTTGGTGAGAGCCTTATTGGAATCCATTTTATCAACAACAGCGGCCTCGGCGCACGCACTTGAAAGCACCAACGCGACGACAAGGAACAGCGCGGACTTTTTCATTTTTAAATTCTCCTTTTCTCATCCCAACCTGTTCATTCCAATCATTAGTATCGACCACTTTGCATCTTTTTTAAATTTTTATGCTCTTCTTTTCAATCCTCAAACCCCTCCGTTTGGAAAATCTCGATCCCGGCTTCTAAAAGTTCCTGCTCCGTAAGCCCGGCCTTTTCCAAGGCACAACTCTCAAAGAAAGTCTTGGCATCCCAACCGGTCTCGGTCGCAACCTCGGGCAGATAAACTCCTTTTTTCCATCCGTGGGTCACGATGATACCGTCCGTCCCCGTCCGGATATCTTTGTAACTTTTCACCGGCACAGGTTCCGTAAGGAGCGAGACGTGAAACTTAAGACCTTCAAGCTCGTGCAGGGAAAGCGGCGGAAACCGAGGATCCTCAAAAGCGGCCGCGAGGGTCATGTGAGGAATGCTTTTTCTGAGCGGCTCCTCGCCCAGGATATGCCCGATACAACCCCGCAGACGGCCCCGAAGCTTGAGCGTCACAAAGATCCCACGCCTTTGTTCCATCACTTCACGGTTCAGTTCGAGCTTAGGCTCAGGCCCGGCCGTCAGACGCGCCTTTAGCAGCTCTCGAACATAAACAAGAATTTTTTTTTGGTCCGTTGTGTTTATCATAGCTCGCTCTGGAGCGATAAGCGTTAAGCTTTAAGTGGTAAGTTTTCGAACTTATCTTTTATCGCCTAGCGCTTACTGCTTATCCTTGCTGTTTGAATGCCATCGCCGCATACCCCACGACCGAACTCCGGTCCCCGGTCACATCTCCGGAATTCGCATACCGGACCAGACGAGGACCCGCCCAATTCATTTTTTTAGCGAGCAAAATCGAAGTTAAAACAGGTCCCATGCCACAAGCTTCCGCCTCCTCTTGAGCATAGGCGTTATAGATCGCTTTAGCATTCCCTTTTTCGAACATCGCGATCAGACCCCTGTCCTTTGCGGACGCTATTTCATAAGAATGAAAATGCGAAAGATCCGTTGTCGCCACCACAAGAACATTTCGCTTCGCGAGCGTTTTGGCCAAAGCCTCCGCGAGAAGCGTAATGTTTGTAATATTCTGAACGCCGATATAAACAGGAACGATCTTAAGCCCCGGGACCGTTTCCTGAAGGAATGGGATCTGAACCTCCAGGGAATGTTCTTCGAAGCGACCGGGCATTGCGCTCTGGAAAAGGGGGTGGAGCCGCTGAATCTCCTGAACCAATTCACGATCTACGGGAACGCGTCCGAGAGGCGTTTCATAGGCGGCGACATCGTCCACGAGCACCCCCTGCAGGAACACACGGTGCGAAAAAGCAATAATGACCACGCTGTCGAATTGCCGTCCCTCCACCAGCTTGTAGGCCTCGGCCGCAATCTGTCCCGAGTAATCATAACCCGCATGCGGGACGATCAGCGCGCGAACATCCGGATCGGGAACATGACCCGCGGCAGCCAGAAATTGCCGGACCTTCTTTTGGAGACCCTGGGGATCTTCAGGATAGAATTGTCCGCTCACCCCCGCGGCTCGAACTTGTTCTTGAGTGCTCATGCCTGCCTCTCAGTTTGAAGTTCGGATATTATTCTACACCCAAAAAAATCTAAAAAACTTGAAAATTTCTGAAAGCAACCTGGGAGGATGCGGAAGATTAAAGCGTTTTTTCCCTGATGACATCGAGGAAAACGTTCAAGACTTGCGGGTCAAAATGGGTCCCGGATTCTGCGCTCATCATCTTGAGAGCTTCCTCATGGGAAAAAGCATGACGGTAGGGCCGCGTCGTGGTCAGAGCATCGTAGACATCCGCCACCGTGAGGATGCGAGCGCTGAGTGAGATCTGCTCTCCTTTGACACCATCCGGATAACCGGCGCCGTCATACCACTCCTGATGATGCCGGACGATCTCACGCAAATCCTTGAACGTACGTAACGGCGCAATGATCTTCTCGCCCTTCTCCGCATGGGTCTCCATGATCTTACGCTCTTCAGGAGTGAGCTTCCCCGGTTTCAAAAGGATGCTGTCCTCGATGGCGATCTTCCCGACATCGTGCAGAAAAGCCGCATCCCGCAAGGTCTGGATCGCTTTGGGGTCCATCTTCAGGGTCTCAGCAATCCTCACAGCAAATCCCGCGACACGCTCCAAATGTCCACTCGTATAAGCATCTCTTTCTTCCACGGCCACGGCCAAAGCGGCGATCGTTTCCACATAACCCCGTTCGGCGTCCTTGGCCAGACGTGAATTTTCCGCAGCGATCGCGATCTGACTCGCCACATGATCGAGCAAAGTGGCATCATCCTGGACAAAAGGCTGCTCATTATTTTTATTCAGGACAAGCACGCATCCCAGGTTATGGTTCTGATAACGGAGCGGCACACAAAGAAGGGAACGGTAGGTCAGGTCCTCAGGATCCTGCGCGACATCCGAAGGATCTTCGGAGCGATTGATGATCAGCGGACGCTTTTCCTGACTCATCCAGGTCAAGGCCGAGGTCTTTTGCGCCGCGAGCCGCAGCAGCTTGTCCCGCTCCTTGCCCCAGGCAACCGCTTGGCTGAAATGCTTTTCCGCATTCTCTTCTCCCAAAAGGGCCACCGCCCCGCTTTCGGCGCCCATCGCCTTGACCATACTTTCCGTGATCAGATCCAAAAGGCCTTCCGTCTTTTCCTCGGAAGTGATCACCAATCCTATCTTTTTCATAAGATCCTGAATGACCGCCTTCGATTGCTCCAATTGCTCAACTTGATGTTCCAAATTCTGGTTCACCCCGTTAAAGACTTTGACGAGATTCCGGATCTCTTCGGATTGATCTTTCACCGAGATCCCACCCGCAAGGATCTTTCCTTCCATGAGATCCTTGGCATTTCGTGCCACGGCCGAGATCGAGGACCCGATCTGGCGGATGATCCAATACCCCAAAAGCGCGGAACAAATCGCAAGAACCACGAGAAGCTGGAGATCGACGCGATACCCTTCTTGGGTCATGGGATTAAAGTGGAAAAAGATCATATAGAGCATGATCAGGATAGGGACGAGCGCCATGAGGAAAAAAGCAATGCCCATTTTCCGTTCCAGGCTACTGCTATCCACGGTTTGAAACTTCAAGAACTTGTTTTTTTCGGGATGACTGTCGCTCATGATTTTCATTCTACCCCAAGGAATGGCTTCCTTCACCAGATTTTATCCGGTCTTTCCCGACGCAGGCCGCGGTGATGTCTGGCGTTCGGGGCAGCCCCACATTATAATGCGACTTACTCAAGGAGGACCCAACACCATGACAGTCGCATCCAGATCATCAGCCCCCCTCGCAAGGGATTTCGTCGCGGAGTCCCTCAACCTCGCAAGACTTGTGACCTATCAAAAGCATTCCGTCGTCAGCAAGCAGCTCTTAAACAAAAAAGCAGGGACGTTGACCTTGTTCGCTTTTGATAAAGGCGAAGGCTTAAGCGAGCACACGGCCCCCTATGACGCATCCGTCATGATCCTCGACGGTAAAGCCACGATCAAGATCGGTGGGAAACCCCACAAGCTGAAGAAGGACGAAATGATCATCATGCCCGCGGGGGTCCCCCATTCGCTCAAAGCCACCGAACCCTTCAAGATGCTTCTTATCATGATCCGCTCTGCGGAATGAAAAAAGGACCGGTTGCCTTTGTAAAAAGACAGCCGGCCCCTTTTTTGAAAAAGAACTTCTTCCTTACCGTTATGCCTGAGCCCGTCGCTCCGTACGAACCGCTTTCCGTTCGCGATGAAGCTGTTTCTTATCTTCCCTCACTTCTTTTTTCGCAACCTGTAATGTTTCTTTATCGCCCTTCTTTTGCTGGACATTCCCCTGATGGACCGCTTTGAGCTGCGCCCGGAGCTCTTTGACTTTCTCTTTATCTCCTGCCAGCTTCGCAGCCTTGATCTGCTCTTTCAGGCTTTTTTCTTCCGCCTTGGCCGTCTCCGCATTCGTTTTCATGGTATCTTTCTGCACCTTCACATCTTCCTTGTCCGCCGCCAGTTCCTCCTTCAAATTCATCCCCACAGGATCCGTACCCTCTTCCGCATAGAGATTCACAGTACCCACTAGCGTCCCCAAAAAAACCACCGCCATGAACATCCCGATCATTTTTTTCATTTTCAAGCCTCCTTTGATCTCTCATTATGGAATCGCTGCCCTAACACCTCCATTCTACACCCCGCAGAGTCTCCCACCACCTCAAAATTGGACTTTGACGTCCTCAGTTTCTTCCTTCGGGATCTCAAGCATGGTACGCCGTGCGTACCCCAGTGAATTCGCGACAAAAACGTCCGGCATTTGCTGAATGCGGATGTTGTAAATATTGACGCTTTCGTTAAAAAACTCTCGCCGGTCTGCGATCTCGTTCTCGAGACCGGAAATGCGGTTCTGAAGCTGCAGAAAGCTCGCATTCGCTTTCAGATCCGGATAGTTCTCCGAAACAGCAAAAAGTGTTTTGAGCCCCGCCGTAAGCTGATTTTCGGCCTTTGTTTTATCCTCGATCGAGGTAGCGCTCATAAAAGCCGTCCTCGCCTGCGTGATCTTCTCAAGCACCGCTTGCTCGTATTTCATATAACCCTTACAAGTCTCGATCAACTTCGGCAATTCATCATGCCGCTGCTTCAAGAGCACATCAATATTCGCCCACGCCTTATCCACATTGTTCCGGACCTGGATCAGGCCGTTATAGATCCCCACAAAATATCCGATCAGCCCGAGCACCACAAAAACCACGATCGCTAGCACCACTAATTCCATAACTTCCTCCTTTTTTCTAAAAAGGGTTTCCCCTTTCCGTTAAAACATCCGTTTTAAATAATGCCCGATCAGAATAAAAAGGCAGACGACAGTCAGAATGGGTCCGCCATAAAGAAAAAGATACATTTTGTTGCTGAACTCCCCGAGCACATGTTTTTCGCTTTCACTAGAAAGGAGGAAGAAAGCACCGGGCTCAGCCGCCACACAGATGTTCTCGGAACCTTGAGAGGAACCCCGGATGAGAGGATTCGGCTGAACCGTCCCGACCGCATAAAGTTCATCGCCCGGAACGATATAGGCTTCCTCACAACGAAGCTGTCGCCCAAAACCCAGAAAACCCTGCGCATCAATCCCCAATGCTTTCAACTGCGCCAGAAAGAGGTCCTTATCCTTGGCGCCCATCCCGGTACTGTAATTGCGATCGGTATGAACGTGCAACTCGGCCCCCTTCGGGCAGATCATGACGCGACCCGTTTCGTCCTCAAGGTAGAAATACTCGGGGCTTGTATGCTCGGCGATCGTGACCCAATGTCCGCTTTTTCCGGAGCTCCGGTATTCTTCAACCTTATAGCGATAAAAGACACAGGGCGTCTGCGAAAAATCACTGGTGAGAAGCTGTTGGTATTTCCGCGCCGTGCCATAAACCTCCGCCAGCCCCAAAGCCAGCGCACGCGCGGTGGAAGTAGGAATATCTTCCATTAATTTCTTTTTCTTGCGCAGTTGGAATCCGCGGAAAAATCCCAGAGCGCCCAGGACAGCGCCGAAGCAAAGATAAGCAAATATTTTTCCTTCAGAATCACTGGACGAACTCATGCCGCGACCTCTTTCTCTCCGCCTGTACGGGGTCGATCACCCCAGATCCATTTCAGAAAGCATCGGCTATTCGAACAAAAACCTTTTACCTTTCCGGGCTATTATTTTATCTATTTCCTGTATGCAAACCATCAAAAACTGGTGCAGAATAGAGCTCTATGAACTCGATCGTTCCGACGAAATACTGGCACAAGCTTGCTAGCGGCAAGATCCAGTGCGATCTCTGCCCTCGCCATTGCAACCTCGAGGAAGACCAGCGAGGGTTTTGCTTTGTACGCGCTTGCCAAAAAGGTCAGATCGTACTCACTACCTACGGTCGTTCGAGCGGTTTCTGCGTGGATCCCATTGAAAAAAAACCCCTCTTCCATTTTCTCCCCGGAACACCCGTTCTTTCATTTGGCACAGCCGGCTGCAATCTGGGCTGCAAATTCTGTCAAAACGCCGACATCAGCCATTCCCGGGAAATGGACACTCTGGCCGATTCCGCCTCCCCGGAGCTCATCGCAAAAACCGCACAAACCTTAAAATGCCGGAGCGTGGCTTTCACGTACAACGAACCGCATATTTTTCATGAGTACGCCGTAGACACCGCCCAAGCATGCCGCGAACTCGGGATCAAAACGGTCGCCGTGACGGCGGGTTACGTGAACGCCGAGCCCCGGAAAGGATTCTATGCGTGGATGGACGCCGTCAACGTAGACCTAAAAGGCTTCACGAAAGAATTCTATAGAAAATACACCGACAGTTCCCTCGAGCCGGTACTCGAAACATTGCTTTATCTGAAAAAAGAAACAAAAGTCTGGGTCGAGATCACCACACTGCTCATCCCGGGCCTGAATGATTCCGAAAAAGAACTGCAGGCCATGACATCCTGGATCGTAAAAAATCTCGGGCCGGATGTTCCGCTGCACTTCACGGCATTCCACCCAGCGTATAAAATCCTCGAGATCCCGCCCACGCCGATCTCAACGCTCCGCAAGGCCCGCGAGACCGCGCTCGCCAACGGTCTCCGTTACTGCTACACAGGAAATGCCGAAGACCCCGAAGGGGAAACCACCTTTTGCCACTCCTGCGGGAAAAAACTGATCGGCAGAAACTGGTATGAATTGACGGGATGGGATTTAAAGGCCAATGGCTCGTGCAAATTTTGCGGAGTGATCTGCGCGGGAATTTTTGAGCCCAAGCCCGGGGACTGGGGATCGAAACGCTTGCCGGTCAGGCTCAAACCAGACTAGAGACTACAGACTTCAGACATCAGAAAAAACTTTCCTTTATTGTCTGTTGTCTGTGGTCTGTCGTCTGTTGTCTGAGCAATTGATCGCTATACGAATCCGCGACAAGGTCTTCCGCCCGTATCCCCAAAAGCCTCTGATAGAACTCGCATTGCTTTTTTAGTTTTGCGGCGGCTTGCGCGGGACCGAAGACTTCGATCTCCATGAAATGCCCGAGCCTTTTTACGCAATCGATGTGGAATTTGACGTTCCGGAGAAAAAAGATCTCGCGCTTTTTGTCGACTGTCACAAGGACCCCGAGCATCCGCCCAAGGATTTCTTTGAGGAACGTTCCCTTTTTGACGGGATGGAGCACGGCCTCACACTTCTTAGAATTCTTTCGATCAACGCGCTTGTAATAGATAAGAGCGTTCTCGATATTCCCTTCGCGAAATTTGAGCCGGCCAGAAGGAACCCGGAAATACGTGTCGACCTGGTGGTCGAGGCCTCGAAAGCTCGCGCCGCGAGCTCGAAGGATCTTCCGAATGCGGGCCGGGGCGGAACACCGCGCCTTGATCTCAAAACTCAAGGAATTCATCAATAACTCAGGCAGGCTTCAGAGGGAGCGTGAAGGTGAATGTGGAACCTTGACCGGGCTGGCTTTCGACTCCGATCTTTCCGCCATGGGCTTCCACCATGCGCTTGGCGATCGCAAGCCCCAGTCCGGTGCTTTTTTCTCCGGCAGTCGGAAGAACGTTCGTCCTTCCAAAATATTGGAACATCTTTGAGATCTCCTCACGAGGGATTCCCTGCCCCTGGTCCGTCACAGAGATCGCTATTGAATCTTCCAAAGGGACAGCGCGAAGAACGACCCGGCCCTTAGGCTTTGAAAATTTAATCGCATTCGTAATAAGGTTATTGATGACCTGATCGATACGGTCAGGGTCCATCATAATGCTTGGAAGATCTTCGGGGATCTCCAAAATAAATTCCATAGATTTGCTTTTAGCTAAAAGTCTATTATCTACGGCGTTTTTCTTCAGATAAGCCGCAAGATCGATCTCGCGCGGGGCCATGGCTAGGTGACCCGCCTCGATCGCGCTGACATCCAAGAGATCGCGGATCAAGGTGAGCATTTTGTCACAATATTGAGAAATAGCCTGGATCGGGCCCTTCTGGTCGGGAGTCAGCTCGCCCAATAAACCATCTAAAAAAAGATCCGCGTAACCTTTGATGACCGCAATAGGGCTGCGAAGATCATGCGCTGCGATCCCGAGGAATTTGTTCTTCGAGTCATTGTATGCGACCACTTGCTCATAAAGCCGGCTCTTTTCCAGAGTTAAAGCGAGCTGACCCGCGATCGCCTGGAAAAGTTCCACATGCGCGGCTTTATATTGGTAGGCCTCCCGACTCGAAAAAAAGAGAAAACCGATAGGTCTCCCGGAAACGATCAAGGGACATGTCAGGCTCGAACGCATCCCCTCTTCCACAATATCGCGCGTGGACTTAGAATTCGGGTGATCTTGGAGGTAGGCCTCCAGATCGTTCAGAATGCGCGGCTCCCGGGTCTGAAGGATCTTCTCAAGGCTACTGCCTTCCATGACCGCGAAGTAACCTTTTCCGATCTTGATCACAGAAGCTTCCGAGCGCGCCCAATACGCCCGCAAAACGGCGTCCTTCTCTTCCAGAAGTGAAAAACCGATCCGATGATAGGGAACCACTGAATGAAGGGCCTCATAAGCATAGTCCAGGACCTCATCGAGAACTTTCCCTGCGTTGATCTTCTCCGTGATGCGAAGAAGCGCCCTCAGATCTCCTTCCCGTGTCGCCATGATCTTCCTTTAATTTAAAAGTGAATAAGGCATCAGGGACTGCCCCGGTCGCCCTCCGTAAATAGAAAAAAACGAGGACGCCCTATAAAACACCCCTTATGCGTTCTTGCTGAAAGGATTCAACTTTTTAAGACTTCTAGCGGCACTTTTAACGCCGCTGGTCACTTCTTTCGCCGTCCCTTCAACAGCCCCGGTCGTGCCTTTAAGCGCGCCTCCCGCCTGGCCGGCGATCCCGCTCGGATTCCCCGCAGCCGTCTTCAAAGCATCCAGACTTTTCGCCGCAGTTTCTGCTGCCAGTTTCGTGGAAGTATTAAAAGCTCCCGTGAGAGTCCCTTCAAGGCCTCCGATATCAAAATTCACGAGATTCGAGATCCCGGAACTCATCATGGCCTTCAGGACGATCAAACGCACCACACTGTTGAGGTCGGTAATATTCTGATAACTCTGATCGAGGTTGATCAGAAATTCCTTGGTCGAGGGTTGGCCGGTGGAATAATCCATATACACGACCTTGCCGATCTTAAGCCGCATCATGTCGATCTGGATCGGGATGGCTTTTGCCGGAGCCTTCGGCTCCTGTTTTTCGGTTTGAGCCGCCGGCTTCTTTTGAGTGCCCTGGAGCGCTTTCAGGCGGTCCAGATTGAGCTCCCCTTTTTCATTTTTTACGACGGTGAACTGCTTCATATCGAATTCGATATCCTTTACATGGATCTTCCCGGTAAAAATCGCGTCGCGCGCATAGGCGACGAGGATCTTGGGAATATCGACAAGAGTCGTGTCATGAAAACCCGCGGGGTTTTTGAGAAGAAGCCCTTCGATATCCACCGAGGTATGCACAATATCAAGATCGAACTTCTGAATGGAAAGCGGCATACCGGCCACGACGCGAGCACCGGTCTCCATCGCTGCTTTGACTATCACATTACGCGCGAGCACCAAAACGACCAACATCACGACCAACAACATCACTAACTTCATAATTAGCTTCATGGTTGCCTCTCCATTGTTGAAAATCGTTAAAATTCAAGCATGCGAATAAACCCGTAGTACGAACGCGTTAATTGACCACCGACCTCTTTCCCGGAGCAGACGTTTTGACGGTACGCCGAAAGATCGCTTCTTCAACCGCGAGCTCCTTGCGCGCATGAATGCGTCCAAGATGATATTCGATCCTTTCTTGGGGAACATCCAATTGCCCGAGAACCAGACGGTTCAGCTCATGACTCGCTTCCCACTCTTCGGTGACCACGATATCCGCTCCCAGCTCATAGAGGTGCGGCATCTGTCCTTCGTAACGTGTCCGGACTGCAAGCGTCACGTCCGGATTGAGGCTCTGCACCACGCGGATGATCTGGGTGATGCCAAGCGGATCGGGGAAACTCACAATAACCGCTCGCGCGCGACTGATCCCGACCCTTTTTAGCACCTCTTGATTGGCCGCATCCCCATAAATAGCTTTCATGTGCATCTTCTTGGCTTCGCGCATCTTGACCGGATTCATTTCAACGATCACGAACGGAACCTTTTCCTCCTGAAAAGCAATGGCCAGATCCTGGCCGGTGGGCCCAAACCCGCAAAGGATCACATGCCCCGTAAGGGAGGAAAGCGTACGGTCCTGTTTAGTCCAGCTCTTGGGCGGCACACCAAAGATCATAAACCGACTCAAGATCTTCAGGACAAACGGGATCGCTGCGAAAAGAAGCGGCGTCATCAGCATGGTCAAAAACGCCGTCGAAAGCAGGATCTGGTAAAGTTCGGGCGTGATATGCCCCGAACCTCGCGCCATTTCGATCAGAAGGAACGAGAACTCCCCGATCTGTGAAAGGATGATCCCCGTGACCACGGCCACACGGGGCGGGAACCCGAAGGCCATGATCAAAAGCGTCATGATGAAGAAATTAATGAAGAGCACGAGACTCACGACTGAAAGCACGAGAAAGATATGATTCAAAAAGAAGTGGATATCGAATAAGAGCCCGATCGACACAAAGAAAATGCTCACGAAAAGATGACGAAAAGGAACGATGTCGCCGATCAGTTGATGCGAAAATCCGGTATTCGCAAACATAAAGCCGGCCAGGAGCGCGCCGATGGCCATGGACAACCCGAGAGCGCCGCTCCCCCACGCCATGCCGAGGCATACCACGACCGAAAAAAGAAAAAAGATCTCTCGGTTCCGTATCGCGGCCACGCGATAAAGAAGCTGCGGGAGAAGAAAGCGCGAAAAAACAAACGCCCCGGCCAGAAGCAGTACCGTCTTGAGGAACGCCATCCCGAGGGCCAAACCCACGGAACTCATAGACTGCCCGAAAGCTGAAAGAAAGATCATGAGCGGCACGACCGCAAGATCCTGAAAGATCAGGATCGAGATCGCGATTCGACCGTGGGGCGAATCGATCTCCCCTCGGTCCATCAGAAATTTCAGCACGATCGCCGTCGAACTGAGCGCAATGACCGAACCCAGAAAAAAACTCTCGTAGAAGGTCCATCCGCGCCACCAGCCAAAGGCCATCGACACAGCGATCGAGATGAGGATCTGCAAGCTCCCGCCGATCACGGCGATATTTTGCATCCCGCGCAAACGCTCGACCGAGAACTCCAGACCGATCGTAAGCATGAGAAGTACCACTCCGAGTTCCGCCAGCATCCGGATGTGCTGACTGTCGGAAAGAATACCGAGGCCTTGGGGTCCGATGATCACGCCCGTCAGAAGAAATCCGAGGATGGTCGGAAGATGAAATTTCTCGAAGATCACGGCGACCACCGTAGCCATCAGAAGCACCAGGAGGATCTCGGTTAGAAATGATGTATTGGCCATGAACTCCTTTTAAAATGGGAAGGACCCTTTGTAACCTTTAACAGTATACAAAATCTCACAGCGAAAAATCCAGCAATATACCCAGATCAACTACACACGAAATACCTTGCTTCGAACCGGCCATCCTAAATCTCCGTTGAATGAGTTTAAAAATACAAATTCAGGTCGTTAATAAGAAATGCCTACATAGTGCGAAATTTCGCCCTATTATTGAATCCAAGGCCGCTTCTCTTGAATGACTCAAGAAATGATATCTATTGCTATATAAAAGACTTTTTAACAAAAAAAAGAGCGTTTTTGCTAGTCAAACAATCTTGCGTAACACGCTGCATACACCTATACTTGTAGTAGGGATTGGAACAAAAGGATCCCGGGAGGAGAAATGATGAAGAACATGAGAAGGGTCAAAGATCAAAAGGGCGTTCTTCTCTTAGAATTGCTTTTCGCTTTTTGCATATTGGGTTTTGTCGTCATTTCTTCTGGAGGACTTCTTATCAAAACAGCTCAAATGTCGGAAGACAATAAAGGGCGCCTGCTCGCACTTCAAACAGCGCAGTCCGTGCTCGAAACGATCAAGGATACCGCACTGACTGGCGTTGCAACGATCCCCACAACGGATTTAATTCCGGCGGGTCTTAATCAGGGCGCGGTAACGATTCAAACCAATCCGGCTAATGTCACAGGTGAAGATGTCGCCACGGTCACGGTCACGGTATCCTGGCGAGGAGCCAATAACAGGCCGCAACAACTCCAAGTCAGCACAATGAAGAGTCGTTTTTGAAGAGGGCTTTATGAGAAAAAAAAGGATGTTTCATGAAGGTCGGCTTTGGAGGGCCATGGAAGGTTTTACTCTGGTCGAAACCATGGTCGCCATCGGTTTTTTTTCACTCCTTTCTCTCGCCATATTTTCCACCATCACTTCTGCAAACGCTATTTTGCGAATGCAGACTTTAAACGCCGGCATCAATCAAGGCGGCATGCAATTGCTCCGATCGCTTGCCCGAGAGATCGCCGAGAGCAGTCCCGTCGCCGACCAAAGCCATTTAAGCGTGACTTCGGATCCCAATCCCAATCCGGACTATCCCCCTTACAGCAATGTGAGATTCCAAGTTCCGATTGATTTGGATGGCGATGGCGACCTCGTGGACACCGCAGATCCAACAGAGGCCTTAACCCAATTAGTGAAGTGGGGTGCCTACCGATTCGTGAGAACCCCCCAAGCACAGTCCTGGTTGAACGGATGGGTGCGATACCGTGTCGTGAACGGCCAGCTTCTACGAGAGATCCTGGAATCTTCAAACGGTGCCATACTTGCAACCGATATCATCGTCCTGGAAGATGCCCTGGAATTCAACATCACACAAGTGAGCACCAATCGCTACGGTATTGTTTTAACCATAGGAAAACAGGATACCATCGGCCAGAAAGGCCCCACCGCCAGAACCTATCAAACAACGTTCGACGGAGATGTCATGTTAAGGAACGGAGGGTAATCCCATGAAAAAAAGAACGCGTCATAGCCAAAATATACTGAAAGACCAGAGAGGTTTTGCCTTGATCAGCGTCTACCTGGCGGCCATAGTGGTCTTGATCGTTTCAAGCGCCGCCTTCGGTTCTGTTTTTTCCGAATCGCGTCATATTGAGCGGGAGATCACAAGAACCCGGGCCTACGCAGCCGCTGAAGCGGGACTGCAGAAGGCCTTGGCGCAGGTCGCTCAGCCCGCAACCGCCTACACGGGATTCATCAATACGGCCAGGATGCCCTTCTCCGGCGAACAATCTTTCCAGTCAACCACCGGAACCCTTGTGGGATCCTTTTTTGTGACCTTTAATTATCCGAATCAAGCCGATTGGGTCGTCCTTTCGGCGACCGCAACGGTGAATGGTGAAACCCGCAGGCTAGAGGGGCGGGTCTTCCTTCAATCAAATCTTTCAAAATATCTCATGTACGCAAACTCGACCACCGTCGGACTCGGAAATAATTTAGTCCTGGGAACAAGTGATGGCGTTAACCCCCAAGGGGTTCCCGTCAACCCAAACGACCGGGCCGCGTTATATTACACTAATGATCTGGATTTTTCGGGATCCAACATCCATATCTATGGAGACACTCATGCGGAGAATTTTATCAGCGGAAGCAATTCCAACACCATCCATGGAGACACTTACGTGGGAGGATTCGCTTGGGACAACCTGGGCCGGGTCACAAATGATGGCATTAACGGAACCCTCACCGTAGGCGATGGATTTAGTGATGACATCGACCGCGACCATAATGGCACCATCAATGCGAATGATTATGCCGATCGGCATGATCTTTTAAAAGCACCGGACGAAATGAAAGTCTACAATCAGGATGCCCGCCGAGAAGAGGTCTTGGACACAATAAATCTCAATTTTTATCAAACCAATAATTCCAGCGTTGCTGCAACGCGCGGCTATGGAACCACAACAGCAGAGCGCTATTTTGTTTTCACACCCAACGCTGCCGGGACCCAAACCAACGTGGCCGTTTATAACACCCAAGCCAAGTACAACACCGCTAAAGTCTCCGACCAGGTCGATGCGTTCACGTTGCCTGCAGGCGCGATCCTCTATAATAAAGGACGCGCCCATGTCAAAGGCACCATCGCCGGCCGCGTAGCCGTTGTTTCTTCTGACGATATCCTTTTTGACGGAAATGTCAGGTACGCGGGCAACAATTCTTATTGCTCCGCGCAGAATTCCGCCGCCTTTTTAGCCAAAGATCAGATCTTTTTCCGTCCGGAGAGCCTGGAAGTAAGCGGGATCATTTACGGGGACAGGACTGACAGCCACCCGGGCAATCTGGCCATTGATTCTGATTATAACGTAAACGGTCAGGTCCGTCCCCAAGACAAGGCCAACGGCCATTTCCGGCATTTCGGCAATCTGATCATTGACGGGACAGGAAACACCTCGAACTACACCAATGACCGTGCTTATGTTTACGACCCGAATTTAAAGTATTACCGCCCGCCCGGACTGCCGGTCAAGCCTGAGCTGCGCATGGTCAGGGAAATATAAAAAAAGGGAGGAGCATTTTATGAAGGAGATCAAGTTGATTCATGTCGCGATTGCGCTGATCCTTGTTCTGTCAGCAATAGCCATTCTGCAGTGGGCAACACTTCCCAAAGGCGTCCGGCCTCCTGTAGCAGAATCTTCCTCGGAATCCGACCAACTCACGAAGCTCCCGGTACTACCGCAAAATGAGCTCAGCAAACCCATTGCGGTTCCATTTGCTGAGGAAGAACCTTCCTTTTTTGAAAAAAGTTCTTTGGCAAACAACGACGAGCCAAAAGATTCTTCCTCGAGCAGTGGAAAGCCCCTGCTCTAAGATGGGGTTTGTTTATTCTTGCGCGCTTTAACCCAGGCCAAGCCTTATCTTGATCGCCTGGTCGACCTTGCCTTGATAATCCGCAGGAAGGTGTCCGATCTTTTTCTCAAGGCGTTTTTTATCCAGTGTACGGATATGAGGGACTGTTCTTCTGGGATTGCACGAGGACTTCCTTGACGCCTATTCCCTACACCCTAAACCCTAGTTTTTATCTTCCCACGCGCAAACTTTAGGAACCTGCAAGAATCCGTTGTATTGAAGGAAGGAAACGCCGAGATACTCTTTTCCGGTGGCATTCTCGCGGAAACGGAAAACGCCGGCCGTCAGCTCCGCTGATTTCGCATACCCCTCGCCCTTCGCAATTTTTCCCGCGGGGATCGCCGGATCCCCATTATTGTCCCGGCAAACTCTGTCGGAAAGCATTCCCGTTTGGGCGGCTTGGTAGAATTTGTTGGCAGGATGGTCTTTCGGGATAGAAGGGATCGTGACATCCGCCGGAGCGGAACAGCCGGAAATTAGAATGGCCAAACTCATGAACGTCATCCTGAGCGAAGCGAAGGATCTCGTTTGAGATTCTTCGGCCTTCTGCCTTCTTCGAAGGCAAGAAGCAGGTTTCAGAATGACAAAACGAGTGAAGGGTTCAGTGATTTTTTTCAAAAGCCTTACCATTTTCCAGTCTTCTGGAAAGAAGGTTTGGGGTGATGCTGGATCGTAGAGATCGCTTCCTGCAAAAGAGAATCCGGAAGGGAATATTCTTTCAGATCCCCGTTCAGGAACTTGTCATAGCCGGCAAGATCCATGAGCCCATGGCCGCTGTAACAAAAGAGGATCGCTTTCTCCTTCCCCTCTTCGCGCGCCTTGATCGCCTCGTCGATCGCGCAGGCGATCGCATGGCTTGTTTCCGGAGCACAGATCGTTCCTTCCGTCCTGGCCCAAAGCATCGCCGCTTCATAACATTTAATCTGATCGATCGCGCGGGGTTCCATAAGTCCCTCGACCACGCCCTGGCTCACCAAGGGCGACATGCCGTGATAACGCAAGCCCCCGGCATGGATCGGCTCAGGGATAAAAGTGTGTCCGAGCGTGTGCATGGGAAGAAGCGGCGTCATTTTCGCCACATCCCCGTGATCATAACTAAAGGGCCCGCGGGTCAGGGTCGGGCACGCCGTCGGTTCCACGGGGATGATCCGGATCTTCGCTCCGTGGATCTTGTCGCAAACGAATGGGAATGAAATACCGGCAAAATTGCTTCCGCCGCCCGCACATCCGATCACGATATCCGGCTGTTTCTCTCCGGCCAGGGCAAGCTGCTTTTTCGCTTCAAGACCGATGATGGTCTGATGGAGCATCACGTGATTAAGCACGCTTCCGAGGCAATAGCGCGTCTTGCCGCTCGGATCGCCCACGGCCTCTTCGATCGCCTCACTGATCGCAATGCCAAGGCTCCCGGGGGTTTTTGGATCTTTTTTCAGGATCTCCCGTCCGGCATGCGTTTCATGACTCGGACTCGCAACGCAGTTGGCTCCCCACACCCGCATCAGACTCTTGCGAAAGGGCTTCTGATCAAAACTGATTCGCACCATGAACACCTTGCATTCGAGGCCTAGGAGCTGGGAAGCAAAAGCGATCGCGCTCCCCCATTGGCCGGCGCCGGTCTCCGTCGTAAGCTTTTTAATCCCGAACTGTTTGTTGTACCAGGCCTGCGCCACGGCGGTGTTGGGCTTGTGGCTACCGGCGGGGCTGACGCTTTCATCCTTATAATAAATACGCGCGGGAGTTTTCAGATATTTCTCAAGATAGATCGCCCGCTTAAGCGGTGCGGGGCGCCAGCGATAAAGCATCTCCAGGATCTCTTCGGGGATATCGATCCAGCGGTCCGTGCTCATTTCTTGCTCGATCAGATTCCCCGGGAACACCTTCTCGAGCATATCCGGAGAGATGGGGTTGCCATCCGGCCCCAGCGGCGGCTGCATGGGTGTCGGCAGGTCCGCGGCCATGTTGTACCACTGTTTCGGCATGTCTTTTTCACTGAGCGTGATCTTGATATTTTTCAACTCGGGCTCCCTCTTTTTAAAAATTTCATAACTATTTCCCTCAACAATGCAGCGGGGAATATCCTAAGACTGCATATAGTTTATCCATTTCCAGAAAATAATCATCGGGTTTTTTGCTTTGAAAGCAATCCCAGTGCGACTCGTCATTGCTCAGATCGCCCCAGCGAGGCGATCTTCACTCGCGCGCCGTCCTTGTCATTTTTTCCTTAATTGTAGACAAGGACTGCCCCAATTTTCACTTCGTGAAAATTGATAGGTATTGGGACCGACTTCACTCGGCGCACAGGAATCGTCAGGAGACAGCTCTCGGAGCTGATGGAAGCTCGGCCCTGCGCGACAGAGCAGGTTCCATCAGCGAGAGCGCAGGCTGGCATTCGCCGCGGGAGCGAATGAACAGCCGGTGTCGAAGGACGATTCCTGTACGCCACCTTGCCCGTTCCGTCTCGCGAGCGTGCCTCCCCGCACTGGGATCACTTTGTGTCTGGAAGGAGGGACGCGCCAAAAAAATTTTGCGTTCGCCGTTCCACGTTCTCCCTTTCCCGTATATAATCCCCCCATGCGAAAAGCACTTTCTTATATTATTCCCGCGCTGATCCTCTTCGGCGTCCTTGCGCTCCAATACAGTTTCCCGACCGAGATCGAATCGTTTCGCGCCAAGGTCTTCGACATTTTTCAAATGATCAAGCCTCGCGTTTATCAGGACACGCCGGTGCGCATCATCGACATCGATGACGAAAGCCTGGAAAAGATCGGGCAGTGGCCGTGGCCCCGGACGATCCTCGCGAAACTCGCCTCACGCCTGGCCGCGGGCGGCGCTACCGTGATCACCTTTGACGGGGTCTTTCCGGAACCGGATCGTTCTTCCCCAAAGAACATGCTTTCCCTTTGGGGGGAAGGCGCGACCGATGAACTTTTACGAGCTCAGCTCGACATGATCCCGGACCACGACACGGTTTTCGCAGAAGCCATTGCCAAAGCACCTGTGGTCCTCGCCTTCGGGCTGACGAACGAATCGCATTCAAAACTTCCGGCATTAAAAACGGGATTTCTAGAACACGGGACGAGCAAGGACCCGGCTATTGACTACATCCAGCCTGTTTTTAAAGGCGCGGTCGTAAATCTCCCTCTCCTGGAAAAAGCCGCAAAGGGCAATGGCTGTTTTAATATGGGGACAGAATGGGATAACATTATCCGGCGCGTCCCGGCGCTTTTCCGGTTGAACAACACCCTTTATCCGGCCCTGGTCCTTGAAACCCTGCGTATTTTCCAAGGAGCTTCCGCTTATAAGATCACCCTCGCCGGCGCCACAGGCGAAACTTCCTTCGGAGAAAAAACCGGCCTTGTAAGCATTAAGACCGGCCTGTTGGAGGTCCCCACCGACGCCATGGGCCGGATCTGGCTTTACGACACCGGCTACAAAAAAGAACGCTTTGTCCCCGCCTGGAAAATTCTTTCAAATGACAAGCTCCTCGAAGAGATGAAGGAAAAGGTTCTTTTCATCGGCACGAGCGCTATGGCCATGAAAGACATCCGCGCGACGCCGCTCAATCCGCACGCCTCCGGCGTTGAAGTCCACGCTCAGATCGTGGAGCAAATGTTCCTTGGGGATTTCCTGGAACGGCCGGACTGGGCCGCAGGTCTTGAATTCACTTATCTGACTTTGCTCGGGATCCTGCTTATTTTGATCCTCCCCAAGGCGGGCGCCGTACGTTGCGCCGTGATCGCTTTCCTGGCGATCGTCTCCGCGTTCGGGGCTTGCTGGTATGCCTTCGTCCGTTGGCATTTTTTGATCGACCCGGTCTTCCCTTCGTTTGCTGTCTTTGGGATCTACCTGGCATCTTCTTTCCTGAACTTCCTCGGCACGGAGCGCGAACGCGGTCAGATCCGCGGCGCCTTCGGCCGTTATCTCTCCCCCGCGCTCGTCGAACGACTTGCCAAAAATCCCGGCCAGCTGAAACTCGGCGGCGAGATGCGCCCCATGACATTCCTTTTCATGGATATCCGGAACTTCACCGGGATCGCGGAAAAGTTCACGCCGGAAGAGCTCACGCAATTTATGAACCGGTTTCTCACGCCCATGACCGACATCATCCTCCGGCTCGGAGGCACGATCGATAAGTACATGGGCGACTGCATCATGGCGTTCTGGAACGCGCCGTTCGAAGACAAGAACCACGCGCCCCACGCCTGCCAATCGGCCCTGGAGATGCAGCAATACCTGAGCACCACGCCGGGCTTTGAAGCCATACGCGTCGGGATCGGCGTCAATACCGGCAACGCCTGCGTCGGGAACATGGGATCGGAGCAGCGTTTTGACTATACAGCGCTCGGGGATGAAGTAAATCTCGCTTCCCGGATCGAGGGACTTTCAAAAAATTATGGCCTCACGGCTGTCGTAGGCCAAAACACCGTCGCGGCAGCGCCGGGATTCGCCACGATGGAGATCGATCTCATCCGCGTCAAGGGAAAGACGAAGCCCGTCAAGCTCTTCGCGCTTTTGGGGGATACGGGGTTAGAAAATCAGACGCTTTTCAGGGAAGTCCGGGGACATTTTGAAAAGATGCTTTCGGCCTACCGGGCTCAGCGGTGGGATGACGCTGAAAGAGCCCTCGATAACTGCCGCCACATCACTCTTCCAGGCCTCGACCTTGGCGTGCTTTACGAACTTTACGTCTCACGCATCCTCGCCTACAAGATCAATCCGCCGTCTTCCAGTTGGGACGGCGTCACGACCGCCTCGTCAAAATGACCGCTTGCGGTCATCCCCGGAAGCTTTCATCGGGGATCTAGCAAATGGATTCCCGACAAAAGCATTCGGGAATGACATAAGAGCAGCCCACCCCTCTGATCTTATAAAAACTACGATCCTTTAGAAACCGAGTATTTGGTGCCGCTATCCGTATTCGTTTTTCTTTCGCCAGAATGATCTTTGGCGGAATTTGCCGTAGAAGTCTGAGCCGCATCCTGAGCGCCAAGCGTACTTGTCTGATTCATACTATCCACATTATTGAGAAGATCTATCAACGACTGAGTGTCGATCTGTCTCTTCGGTAAAGAAGAAGGGGTCGCCTCCGTTCCCGGGCCCGCTGTTCCGGGGCCGGTCACCTTCTGTCCGAGTGCCACGGCAATCCGGTTCAGATCGGCTTCCGAGACCTGGAACACCGCCACTGGTGCGCTGTTGGGTCCGTCAACGATTGTCGCGTTCCCGGCGGTATCGATATCCACCCCCACGACCTCACCATTCACGACATTGGTCACATAAATACGCCCCACACCCACGGGGCCCAAAAGCACGACGGTCGTTTTCTGACCGTCAATGATCCCCGCGACATTGGTCCCGCGAAAGCCGATGGACCCGGCCGGAAGATCAACCGACATGTTCTCCGATTTTTTGTGCGCCACCTTGCCGGAAACGACACGGAAGATCCCCTTCACCATGCTCGCCTTGACCTTTCCGTCATCATTGGCCGGGTCATACACGAATTCATCCACCGTGATCGCGCTTAAAGCTCCGAGCGTGAAAACCGTCTGATCCAGAAGCAGCACCTGCAGCTGTCCATCTGCCCCCGTTTCGATCTTATCGCCCATAAACACCGGGTCCCCGCTTTTCAGGGGATGTGAAACTTTAGACGGAGGCGTCGTCGCCTTGACCTCGCCTTTCACCGCCGCCGCGACCCCTGCCTGCGTCAATTCCGCCGGAGCGGCATACAAAGCTCCCACAGCTCCAAGCATCATAAGAACAGCGATGGTCCCTATCCCCAAAAAACATTTCTTTGTCATAAAAACTCCTCGCATGAGCGTGGGAAACCAACAAACGTTCAAGGTTCGGAAAGTTTAAAGGATCCATCCTTCAAACAGGCATTGTCCATTATTTTCGTATTATTAATAACCGTTTACGATACGATTCTGGGGAGGTGTCGGCTCCGGCGTCAGCCCCGGGCTTCGTGTTCCTTCGGTAGCTCCACTCCCCTTGTTACGGTACATAGGATCCTTATTATCATAAACAATAGAAGAAAATGCATTTTGCGCAACCACGCCGTTGGCATTTTGAAGCGTAATCGTCGCGCTGATATTGCTAGGGTTAGGGATACCGCTACCGATCGCGGGCGAAAAGACAGCGTAAGAACCCGCACCGCTATTGAAAGAAACCGGCGCGATTTCGACATAGCCGGTATTAATATTACCGCCGGCCTCGCGCGTATCAATATTGATAAAAGATTTCCCGCCCCCTATGGTTTTCGTCCCAAAATTAATGTCTATAGAAGTGGACACCGTTCCGACATGGGGTGAGTAGGTACTACCGTTTGTCACTGTTTGAATAAATTCCCCTGTCCCAGCATAATGATACTCACCCGTCGTAATCCTGGAAAGTTCGGAAATCAGCGTAGTGCCATCAGCAATGCTCCCGCTCTCCGCAGCCGCATCCTGGGCGGCCGTCGTGGAGGTATCATTATTCGTATCACTCAGACCGTTCAGGCCCTGGGCCGTATCGCTGTTCTCTCCCGTCATGAAAGTGCCTTGTCCGGATTCGTCCGTCGCGGAGCCGCCGCCTTCTCCCGAATTGCTTCCCCCGCCTGACGGAGCGAGCCCCGCCGTAAGGCCATTGATATCTGCCTCGGAAAGCTGAAATGCGCCCGAGACACTTCCGTCCGCGCCCACCGTCACGCCAAAACCTGTATGATCGACATCCTGCTGGCCCGAATTCTGCCCGTTCCCTGTAATACTGAAACTCCCTGGCTGCGCTCCCGCGTTGTTATTAGCGCCGGGACCCAAAAGCGCCGCAAGCGAGGGCCCTCCTGGGACCACATTCCCGCCCACGATCGTTCCGCGAATACCGATCGTCGCCGTCGGAAGTTTGAGCGTCACATTGCTCGGTTTCTTGGCAGCGATCTTTCCGGACACATAGCGAAAAACACCTTTCGCAATGCTGGCCTGAACTTTCCCGTCCTGGGTCTTGGGATCGTAAACAAATTCATCGATCACGAGTAGGGTATTGGGGCCGATCGTGAAAACGGTCTCGTCCAGGAGCATGATCTGTAGATTCCCCTGCGCGTCCGTACTGATCTTATCCCCCAGGTACACCGGCTGACCGCTTTGCGCGATACGCCCCACCTGGCCCGGCATCATCAGCTCCACCTTGCCTCTCGCCGCCGCCACCACGCCGATCTGCTCCATGCCGGCAGACACACCCAGAGGCGCCGTCACGGCAACGGGCATTTGGGCAAAAACAGCCGGAGCGGAGAGGATCATAAAGAACGCTAAAAAAGAAGCGAGTGTCTTTTCCATAAATTAGAACTCCATTCTTTTTGTTAAGAGGCCTTCGATCTTGTTGTTCGTGTAGGTGTAATTCGTGATGCTGGAAAGCGCGTGGTAATATTCGTAAGAGATCGTAAAAACGATATCCTTGAAGGGTTTGGGAAGGATCTTTCCGACCAGAAGCGTCTCGAGTGGCGCGCCATACGTCCCGCGGTACCGGACCGTGTTGTCGTGACGGTGCATGCTGGAGACGGAAAATTCCGGCGATTGATACCGGTCAAAATACGCACTCAGCGTGTTGATCACGAACTGGCCCTTCGGCCAGATCCAGGTATGGGTATTGTTCAGGCTGATACGGTCGTAAGCATAGTAATTCTGCTTGGCGAGTTTTTCCGAATAACCGATGTTCGAGCTCCATCGCATGGTCGGGCTCAACATGTAATTGGCCCCCCACACGTGATCGAACTCCGGACCTTTGCGGTTATAAGAATCCGTGTTCTCCGAGACATTCATAAAATCCTGACGCTCGATCCTGAAATCATAGAACACATTGAGTTTTTTGGTAAGATCGCGGTCGAAAAGGAAATTCCCGCCCTGGCTCCTGAGAAAACTCTGGTCGGACAGGAACAGGTAAGTGTAAAAATACGACGGCGTAAAATTGATGTACTTGCCTTTATACGTCCCGCCGAGCTCGAACTGGAAAGAACCGAGGTTCAGGGAATGCACATTCGTTTGTTGCTGGAGATAGTGAGTAAAATTCCCGAAAAGGCTGTGCCCGGCCTGAAAACCGAGATCATGCGTGACATCCAGGCTTGCCACATTCAGAAAGTGAGTATCCGCCCGTCTGACATTCGACCCCTGAGTATCAAGCGCCGTATCAAAGAACAGCTGCTGTTTGGAATGCGGTGAGGCATTGCGGTTCGTGTCATACCCCCAGCCGGCGCTTTCACGAAGAGTGTAGTGGGTACGCCGCTTCTGGTACTGAATTTTCTTCTGATAAAAATCGACTTCCCGCTTGATCTCGGGAGGCAGGGCCAGGGTCTTCAGGACATTGAGTTCTTTTTGCACTTCGTTGAGGCTGTCCAAACGATACAGGACCACGGCATACAGCAGCCGGACATCGATCAGGTTCGGATTGATAAGCAGGATCCGTTCCAAGGTCGAAGAGGCGCCGAGCAGTTCGTTCTTCGAGATCTGATTTTGGGCATAACGAAAATTAAGCTCAATATTATCAGGATCCTTGAGGACATCCTGATAAGTAACGCCGGTCCTGAGCTGATCCGCTTTTTCCTTTTCCTGGGATTTATCAGCCGTCTTGGCGATCTGGTTCACCCCTCGAGTCTCCCGGCGAACGTTTTGAACCTCATTGGTGACATCTTCGGAAAAACCGGAAGGGATCGCTGGAAAAACAAAAACCGCAAGGACAAAACAGGCGAGGATCTTGAATTTCATGAGAGACGGAGTCCCCTTTCTTTATAGGACGTTGAGGCTCGGCACCTGGAAAACGGGCTACAATTTGCGGTAGTTTACCCCCGTCGCCTCAGAAAAGCAAATCACAAAAAACGGACTAGGGACCCGAGACTGGAGACCAGAGTCAAAACAAAATCAACCCAAAGCATCATTTTGTCTGTAGTCTCTGGTCTGTGGTCTCGTTGGCAGCATGATCCACATCCTCGCAATTTAAGACATTCGTTCCTGAAAAATCCGTTATAATGCCCTTATGTCATTCCAATTGGATCCGTTCCAGATCGAAGCCATCGCATGGATCGAAAAAGAACATTCCCTTCTCGTTTCCGCACCCACAGGTTCCGGGAAAACACTCATTGCCGAAAAAGCCGTTGAGAAAGCCCTCTCCCGAGGCGAGCAGGTCATCTACACCGCCCCGATCAAAGCCCTGAGCAATCAGAAGTTCCGCGATTTCCAGGTGCATTTCGGTAAAGAAACGGTCGGCATCCTGACCGGGGACGTCTCGATCAATTCCGGAGCGCCGCTCCTCATTATGACAACGGAGATCTACCGGAATTGCCTTTTTGAGAACGCGGAGCGCATCCAAAAGATCGGCTGGGTCATTTTTGACGAAGTCCATTATCTGGATGACCCGCAACGAGGCACGGTCTGGGAAGAGGCGCTCCTTTTCACACCCCCGGAGATTCGCATCCTCGCGCTCTCCGCCACGATCCCGAACGTCCAGGAACTCGCGGCCTGGATCCGGCAGATCCACCAGCGCCCGATCGCCGTGATCGAAGAGACGCATCGCCCCGTTCCGCTCCATTTTCTTTTTCAATGCCAGGGCAAGATCCTCACGAATACAAAATCGCTTCGCAAGGAGGGCTACCTCCAGCGCGACAATTGGCAGCTTTCCATGCGGGAAAAGCGCCGCGGTTGGCAGCCCCCCCGCGCGCGGCCGAATCGCCTGCATGACATGATCCAGCACTTGATCAACGAAGATCAACTCCCGGCCATTTATTTCGCCTTCGGACGAAAACGCACGGCCCAGCTTGCCTGGGAAGTCGCCCATTTCGATTTTTTGAGAGATGCGGAACGCCGAGAGGTCCGGACGCTTTATGATGAACTTTTGGCGCGTTACGACCTGGCCGGGGACAAAACCGCCGAAGAGATACGCCCGCTCATTGAGCAAGGCATCGCCTACCATCATGCCGGCATGCTCCCAACGCTCAAGGAAGTCATCGAAAGACTTTTCACAAGCCGCTTGCTCAAGCTCATCTTCACGACCGAAACCTTCGCGCTGGGGATCAACATGCCGGCGCGCACGGTTGTCTTCGATGAGCTGGAAAAATTCTACGGGACAGGATTTAAACCGCTCACCACACGGGACTTTTTCCAGATGGCCGGACGTGCGGGACGCCGCGGCATGGATCCTGAAGGATTCGCCTACTGCCGTATCCATCCGAACGATATCGCCTTCCCGGAAGTGGAGCGCATCCTTTACGGAAAGCCGGAACCTGTGCGCAGTCAGCTAAACGCCACCTACGCAACACTCCTGAACCTTTACAAGATGCTCGGGCACCGGCTCCTTGAGATCTATCCCCGGTCCTTCCATTTCTTTCAGTCCTCCAAACGAAAACGCGATGAAGGGCTCGACTTATTGAAGAACAAACTGGCACTTCTGCAGGAGATGGGTTACATCACGGACCAAGGAACGACTGAGACCCAAGGCGTGCTCACGGTCAAAGGAGAATTTGCGGCCTCGATCTTTGGATTTGAGTTGCTTCTTACGGAAATGTATACCGATGGCGCGCTCGAGCAACTGGACGAAGCGAAATTGAACGTCTTCCTGGCGGGGCTGATCTTTGAACCCCGGAAAAATGACGAAGCCCCGCGGCTCGGGAAAGACCACGGGGAGTTACTTAAAATGACACAGCATTATCACCGGATGATCTTTAAGTGGGAATCCAATTTCCGCGTCACGCCTCACACCAAGCCTCCCTATTTCCATCTCGCCCGCCCCATCGAAGCCTGGACGCAGGGCAAGGATTTTGATCATATCTGCAAACTCACCTCGGAAGACGAAGGGAGCCTGGTGCGTTATATCCGGATGGTGATCCAATTGTTGCGGGAGATCGCGAACGCGCCGCACGCGTCCGAAGGGCTCAAAGCGAAAGCTCGACGCGCACGGGGGATGATCGATCGGGATGTGGTGGACGCGGAAAAACAGCTGCGGGTCTAGCCCTACATTACATCATGCCCTTTAAAAGATCGTCTATCTTTTCCAAAAGATCATTTTCGTTGCGATGGAGGATGATCCGTTCCCCTGAAAAAGTTTTTAGAGCCTCCCCGGAAAGTCTCTCTTCGCAGTAAACAAAAAAAGACACCTCGCTAAGCAAGGGGTGCCCCTCAAGTTTCTCTTTGAGTTTCCGAGCGTCGACAAGGCTTTCATCCTCCCAGAATTGGCAAAAAACATGGGCGGCATTGAGCTGCTTTGTTAGATGAAAGGCATCGTCCTCGTTCAGAGCGACAAAGGCCTGAAAACCACGCTCTTGGATCGCCGTTTGGATCTTACTGAGGAGATCCTCCTGAACGCCAAGGATCACCACGCGCTTGGAACCATCCGGGTTCTGCTCCGCACTTTTCCACAAGAGCCTTTCTATTTTAGAGAGTAAGGCCTTAATCTCGTACGGTTTCGGCATGAACTCCACACTATTAAGATCCGTAAAAAATTCCCGCATACTCGCTTTTGCTGACATAGCAAGCACCGGAATCTTCCGTAAGGCTTCAATCTCGCGGATCTTTTGAAGGGCTTCATAGCCGGTCATTTTCGGCATCATCACATCCATCACAATAAGATCCGGTTTTTGGGATTGGGCCATGGCCAACGCCTCGGCTCCATCCTGGGCCGTACAAACCTCATAGCCAGACGCCGAGAGTTGCTTGGTCAGTAGCGCCACAACGGTCGGGCTATCATCTACAACAAGGATCTTTCTAGCAGGCATGATCTTGTCAGCTCCTTTTTCATCATTCACTTAAAAGCATCCACTCGACATGGGACCCTCGCGGACAAACAGCGGCAGGCCTAACATTATTTTTCTTTAAAAAGCTCGCCTATCTTCTTCAAAAGATCCGCTTCATTGCGATGAGACACAACCTGATCCTCCGTAAAAGTTTTTAGAACCTCTCCGAAAAGTCTCTCTTCGCAGTAAACAAAAAAAGATACCTCGCTAAGCAAGGGGTGCCCCTCAAGTTTCTCTTTGAGTTTCCGAGCGTCGACAATACTCTCATCCTCCCAGAATTGGCAAAAAACATGGGCGGCATTGAGCTGCTTTGTGAGATGAAAGGCATCCTCCTCATTCAGCGCCTTAAAAGTCTGGAACCCAAGCGCATTGACCAACATTTGAAGTTTATTGGTAAGAGCCTCCTGGACGCCAAGAAACACCACTCTCCTAGAACCATCCGGATCCCTCTTTTCGCTCTCCCAAAGAAGCCTTTCGATCCTGGCGAGCAAGGTCCGGATCTCATACGGCTTCAGCATGAACTCTACGCCGTTAAGGTCCGTGAAAAAAGCCCCCATGTTCTTATTGGCGGAGAGGATGATCGCAGGAATTTTTCGAAGCTCCTCCGCATCGCGCACTTTCTGAAGGACTTCATAACCGGTCATTTTCGGCATCATGACATCCATCACGATAAGATCCGGTTTTTGAGCTCTCACTGCGCCCAAAGCCTCGGCTCCGCCCGCGGCCGTACAAACCTCGTAACCCGACGCCATGAGCTGTTGGGTCAGGGTAGCTACAATCGTCGGGCTATCATCCACGACAAGGATCTTTTTAGAAGGCATGTCTTTAAAAACTCCTCATGAATCATTACTTCGAACGGCTTGGTCAGAAGGGGGTCGACGCGAAAAAACAGCTGCGGCCTAGTACCGTGTTACATTTCCTTAAAAAGGTCGGCAAGCTTTTCCAAAAGCTCGTTCTCATCACTGTAAATAATGACCCGTCCGTCTGCAAAAGTCTTCCGAGCCTCGCCGGAAAGCCTCTCTTCGCAATAAACATAAAAGGGTACTTCGCTAAGCAACGGGTGCCCTCCGAGCTTTTCTTTGAGTTTGTGAACATCGCCCCCTCCCGCATCCTCGCAGAATTGGCACAAGATATTCCCGGGATTCAGCTGCTGCGCCAGATGGAAGGCATCCTCCCCGTTCAGCGCAATAAAAGCCTGAAAACCAAGCCCCTGGATCGCCATCTGGAGCCTTTGGGTAAGAGCCTCTTGGCCCCCAAAAAGCACCACTCGCTTGTAACCATCCGGGCTCTGCTCCTCGCTTTCCCAAAGAAGCCTTTCTATCCTGGAGAGTAAGATCCGGGTCTCATACGGCTTCGGCACAAACTCTACGCCATGAAGGTCCGTGAAAAATTCTCGCATACTCGGCTTTGCTGAAATAATAATCGCGGGAATTTTCCGAAACGCATCCGTTTCTCGGATCTTTTGGAGCGCTAGATAGCCGGTCATTTTCGGCATCATCACATCCATCACAATAAGATCCGGCTTCTGCGACTGCACCATCACCAAGGCCTCGGCTCCATCCACGGCCGTACAAACCTCGTAGCCGGACGCAGTCAGCCGCTTGCCAAGGATCGCCACAAGATTCGGATCATCATCCACCAGAAGGATCTTTTTGGATGCCATGCCTATTTAAAACTCCGCTTCATGACTCCTTTAAAAACTCGCTTATCTTATTTAAGAGCTCTTCCTTGTCGCGATACATAATGATCCGCCCCTCCACAAAAGATTTGCGAGCTTCAACCACGATTCTCTCTTCGCAATAAACATAAAGAGGCACCTGTTTTAGCAGAGGATGGGTCGCCAGTTTTCCTTTGAGCTTTTGGGCGCTCAGGATGCTTTCATCCTCCCAGAACTGGCACAAGATATTCCCGGGGGTCACCTGCTGCGCCAGCTGGACAGCATCCTCCTCGTTCAGTGCGATAAAAACCTGAAAACCGAGCGAACGGGCCAGCATTTGGATCTTATTGGTAAGAACCTCCTGGACTCCCAAAAGCACCATCCGTTTTGAACCATCCGGATTCTGCGTTTCGCTTTCCCACAGAAGCCTTTCCACCTTGGACAGAAGTACCCGAGGATCATACGGTTTGGGGACAAAATCAATAAAGGGACGGTCCTTAAAAAATTCCCGCATACTTCCTTTGGCTGAAATAATGATCACCGGGATCTTCCGCCATTCATCCCGCTTGCGGATCATTTCAAGGACCTCATAGCCGGTCATCTTCGGCATAAGGACATCCAGAATAATAAGGGCGGGCTTTTCCGATCCCATCTTCGCGAGAGCTTCTTCCCCGTTCATGGCGGTGGAAACCTCATACCCGGAAGACATGAGTCGCTGTGCCAGGACGGCCACGATATCCGGGTCATCATCCACTACGAGGATCTTTCTAGATCGCATGTTTTTCTAAAACTCCGTTTTCACTTCCCCCAGGAAAATACAATGAAATCATAATAAGCGTACTTGGTCTATTTTACAAGCGACTGTTTCTCCCCTTTCACTCGATCTGTTTCTCAGCACTCCCCCAAGCCTTCTTTCTCATCCTCCTGGCGTATTTTCTCCAGAAAGATCGGCAACTTCCATTTCTCAACACGGCACACGGTATCATAAGGGCAAAAACTTTCGCAATCCCGCGGCCGCACGGGGATCTCGGCGGATGCGATGGCTTTCATAAACTTTTGAACGAACGCGACCGCCCGCCCCAAAACCTTTTGGAACACTTCGTCCGGGAGCTGAGACCGGGAAGAAAACTCTTTTTCAAACGTCTCCGCGATCCCTTCGCAATAAAAACCACTCCGCTTATGGTCTCGGATGGAATAGATCTCAGCACCAAGAGGCGCAAGGCCCAGATGCTTTTGAACCGCCAGAAGATAAAGCGGTAGCTGGAGCGCAGTGCCCAGATTAAGGTTGGACGCCTTGAACTGCGCCGAGCGTTTGTAATCGATCACCACAGCGAACTTCTTCTCCGCATCTGTATCGATCCGGTCCACGCGGCCCCGTAGCCGGATCCTTTTGCCTTCGCTCTCGATCTCGAACGCCGGCCGATCCTTGTCCCCGAAGGGATACTCCACGTAGCACGGCTTAAAAGATGAGTGTTTCAGTCGCTCCGCCTCATAGCTCATAAAATCCAAAAGCATCTCGGAAAGCTCACGGCGATCCAAAGCCTCCTGGTAAGGCTCTGCCCATAACATCGGATGCCGCTTGAAGCCTTCTTCCATTTCACGTTGAATGAATGCTTCGATCGACTCTTTCGGATCTTTCTTTCCCTTGGGGTCAAAATACTGCTGAAGCACATGGTGCAGGATGCTTCCTTTTTGCATCACGCGGATATCACCGCCCACCTCTTTCAATTTGAGAACTTTGTCAGAAAAATAGCGGAAAGGACATTTGGCATAAGTCTCCAGGCGCGTCGGGCTTGTTTCCGGGATCTCGAAATATTTCCCTTTTAGGATCATATCATCCAGGATCCTCGCCTCGACAGGCTTCAGAGCGGAAAGAAGGCGCTGGCGACTTTGAGGATCTCCGGAAAGCTGGCCCAAAGCCTTTTTAAACGCCGGCCCTGGGCTTCCCGCGTTTCGAAGAGCTCCAACGACGGAGGCTTCCAATTCCCGGCGCGTGATCGCTTCCTCGATCTCTGGGAAAGGTCGCGAGAGGTCCTGACGCATCACAGGGACATGGCCCTCAAAAAGGTCTTTGACTTCTTCCAGATAGAACGAGGGCAGGGATTCTTTCCCTTCGAAATCAAGATGCGGGCAGCTTAAAAAAAGCTGCTCTTTCGCGCGTGTAACCGCGACATAAAAAAAGAACCGCTCGATATCCTGCCGGGGCAGACATTCGGCAAGAGGATGTTCCCTGTCGCCATTCATCAATTTCCTCTCCCAATCCGAGAGCAGCGGATCTTCGCGAACCTGCATGGGAAAAACTTTTTCCAGGAGGCCTGCCACGAACACGACTTTGTATTCTTTCTGCCGGGCCAGCGAAACATCGTAGACCTGGACGCGGTTCTTGTCGCGCTCGTGAAGCGAATAAACGTCCAGTTCCACAAGGCCGAGGAAGTGATCGGCGAAACTGTCAAAAGAGATCTCCGGCGCTTTACCTTTCAGAAAATAACTTTGGATTTCATCGAGCAAAGCCTCGAATCGTTTGGCGCAGGCCGCATCCCTCCGCGTGAAAGAGGTGTAGCCGTCGCTTATCTCCAGGATCCCGAAAGTGTCGTACACCGCCCGTTTGAAGATCCGGACATGCTCTTCCGCCGTTTGGACTCTCCGGAACCGATCTTCAAGCTCTATGAGAGCCTCCAGCGTTGCCGCCTTTTTCACATTAAAATCCGCCAAGCTTTCTCCATCTCCCCGCATCCAATCCGCCATCCACGCCTCGCGTGTTCCCGCCACGCCTTCCAGGAACGAACGCTGCTCAAACTCCGCGAGCCATGCTTCATCCTTGGCTCTATCTTTCCCAAGACGACGCGTGTAACCCGATTTCAGGAAAGCAAAAACGTCCTCCCGCTGCCAGGCATTCCTGAAAATAGAAAGCAGCGACGATGTCGCAGCGATCCAGGAAGAGAATTTTAAACGATCGCGTTCATGGACCTCGGCAGGGATCCCGTAACGCGAAAAGACCGAAGCAATGACCGGCGCGTAATGCCGGATCTGGCGAAACAAGACCGCAAAATCACTATAGCGGTAATCCCCGGTCGCATAGAGCTTGTGGATCTGCCGGGCGATCAGCTCGATCTCCCCTTCGGTCCCGATCGCGTCCAGCATCACGATGTCCTGCCCTATGGCCGGCACCGGGTTGCGGGATTTCTGAGAGAAAATATTTTTTTGGAGAAAAAGAAGTGATGTCTTTTCAGTGCGATAAGAATGCGCCTTCAGGGTCCGCGCTTTGAACCCGAGCTTTTCGAGATCCTTCTGTGTCTGGCTCACGGCTTCAAAAGCTTCTTCGCGCCCTTCTTCTTTGGTAAGCGTGATCGTGATGTTTTCTGTAATCGCCGAAAGCTCCCGGAGGTATTCCAGCTGCAAATTCGAAAAATCAAAAAAACCGTCGATCCAGATCGCTTTGAATCGCATCCCCGGAGCCTCCGCCTTCTTTTTCTTCTCACGGAAGAGGCGCAGTGAATCCTGGCTGTCCCGAAGACCGTTCTTTTTCAGACGTGCTTCATATTGTTCATAAAAATCGGCAAGCGCTTCGTACTTCGCAACATAGGCTGGCTCAAAACCCTTGAGCGTGTTCATGCGTTTTCGAAAGACCTCGGAAGAAATGCAGGACTCCTTAAGCTCGGTGATAAATTGCGCCATCAGCCCCAGGAATCCGGGTTGCTCATACACTTCCATGAAATAGTCCCATGCGTTCTCGCGGAGGAGGTCCCGGACGATCATCGTGCGCGTGAGGCTGGAAGCCACGGGGATATCGGCAACTCGGAAAAGATCTCCCGCAAGACGGGAAAGCGTCGTCACGCGTTTATGGAAAAATCCCTTGAGACCCCGCTGGATCAAAAGCGAGACGACGCGTTCGGTGTGTTCTGCGGAGGGAACGATAAAGAAAAGATCGGCGGCAAGCGGATCGGGCGCGTTTGAAAGCGCCGTCCCGAAGGAATCAAGAAGCTCGTGCGTCTTCCCGCAACCCGCGGGACCGATGAGCAATGTCTTCGACATGTTTTAACAGGCTGTCGGATGGCGGAGGGAGGATGGCGTTTTCCGAAAAACAGGGAAAGCTAGGCGATATCCGCCCTCCTCCCTCCGCCATCCGTGATTATTTTTCATAGACCGCGCAGCTGTCCTGATTCTCCCAAAGCGTGACCTTGGAGACCGGAAGTTTCATGCGACGGGCTTCACAAAAGATCCACCGGGCGAGCATCTCGGCAGTCGGATTCTCTTCCACGAGCACCACGGGTTCTCCGGCTTTCTTAAGAAGCTTCGCGAGGGGGTCTTTACTCCAGAGGATCATTTTATGATCAAGATGACAGTCGATCCATTCGCCGATCGTCCGCTTGATGTCAAAAAAATCCACAACCATCCCCTTGGGGTTGAGCTTGGGACTCGCCATTTCGATCTCCACGCGCGCGCTGTGGCCGTGAAGATGTGAACACTTGTGCTGGCCACTCTCTTCTTCCAGCTGAAGGTTGCCAGCACTAGTCCCATTAGCCTTTAAATCTTTTGATGGAGAATGGGGCTTGTCATGCCCCCCCAGAAGCCGGTGCCCATAATTGAAATAGATCATTTTTGCGACTTTGAACATAGGAACCCTCTAAAATGGTCTCTGCCGTGACAATGAGGAACATTATGGCTGATTTTCTCTTCCAAGTAAACCTTTGCACGGAAGGCCTTTGCCATTGCGGGGGTATCGTATAGAATGGCGGCGCTTTCAACGCATACTTTCTCATTCTCAAAAAAGGATTTTATATGTCCGAGATCTCGGCCAATGAACTGGAAAAGAAACTTTATATCAATGTGGACGGGCAGCCGTATTTCGTGCTCGACGTTAAATTTGCGGCGCCAACCGCACGGGGAGCTTCGACCATGGTCAAGGCCAGGGTCCGCAATCTCTTGAACGGCGCGGTGCAAGACAAGACTTTCAAGACCAGTGAAAAATTCCAGGTTCCGGATGTAGAAAAAGTTCCGGCGGTCTTTCAATACATCACCGGATCCGAATACCACTTCATGGATAACGTAGCTTACGAGGAATTTTCGCTCACTGCGGAAAAACTTGGGGAACAGAAACTCTATCTGAAAGAAAATCAGGAGCTCCTGGCCCTGAAACTGAACGGCGCCGTGGTCTCCCTGGAACTTCCGGTGTATGTCGAACTCGCCATCGCGGAAACAGACCCCGTCGTTAAGGGGATCTCCGCCTCGGGGCGGTCTCTAAAAAAAGCGAAGCTCGAAACGGGATTGGAAGTCCTGGCCCCCCTCTACGCGGAAACAGGCACTATCTTGCGCGTCAATACCGAGACCGGAGAAGTTTCCGGACGCGCTTAAAAGTCAGACTTCGACGCCCATTCCGGCATCGACGGGCGCATCATCCATCGGCATGTTTTCAGGCGCTCTTTCACCGGGCATATTTTCCGAATCTCCCTCAAAGGCCGAAGGATCTGACTCACCGGTATCCTCCTGTGTGAACACCTCTTCGACAGCGCCTGAGGAAACCGCATTCGGAGCGCTGGCCCGTCCCTCTTCGCTGATAATGGAATCATCGCCTTCGGCATAGAGCGCCGGCACTCCCGTCAAAGCAACGAGAAAAAGAAACACCAACCCAACGATCATTTTTTCTTTCACATTTCCTCCTTTGTAATAAACCTTCGCCGTCTTTTCGTCATTCCCGCGAAAGCGGGAATCCAGAAAGAGTCTGGATCTCCGACAGAAACATCCGGGGATGACATAAAATCATGGCTAGGGATACTTGTTGAATGAACTGATCTCGGTTAAAACTTTCCTCGTTTTCGGAACGATCTTCTCTTCAGCGGGATAACCGAGGGAGATCACAATATCGATCTTTTTGTTTCCGGAGATCCGGAGTTCCTCCTTCAAAGCTTTTTCATCGAACCACCCCATCCAACAGCTTCCGATCCCGAGTTCCTGCGCCTGCAGGATCAAATGCTCGCATGCGATCCCGACATCCATCAGGGCATACTGCGTGCCCCGCACCTGACTTCCGACCGCGGCGAGAAATTTCATTTTTTCAGAAACCACCGCCACAAGCACGGGAGCCTCTTTCGCGAATTCGTTCATCGAATAAAGCCCGGAAAAGATCCGCGCCGCCACACGCTTTCTGAGCTCCGGTTCATCGATCACGATGTAATGCCATGGCTGGGAATTGCACGCTGAGGGCGCAATCCGCGCCGCTTCGAGACACTTGAGAAGATCTTCTTTAGCGACCGGGCGGTCAGAATACTTGCGAACACTTCTGCGTTTTTGGATCAGCTCTGAAAAATTCATTAGGAGATCATCCGGAAATGTCGATGAGCCGCTGGATCACTTCTTCGACCAGGCGATTCGGGGTAGAAGCCCCGGCGGTAATCCCCACTTTGATCTCTCCCGACGAAAGCCAGTCCGAAGTCTCGATCGCTTCCTGGGCGCCGATCTTTTTATGCCGGATCTTCCCGCCGGAAAGGATCGAAGACGCGTCTTCCACGTGATAGGCCGGACAGAATTCCGAAGCGATCTCCGCCAAATGACCGGTGTTGCTCGATTTGTAACCCCCGATCACGAGAATGACATCCATTTTTTTCTCCCCCAGTTCGCGGATCGCGTCCTGCCGGTCCTGCGTCGCCGAACAGATCGTGTCAAAATGACGGAAACGAGCCGGAAGTTCGGCGTCGCTATAACGCGCCCGGAGAGCCTCGCGAAGCATTTCTGAGATCTCGATCGATTCGCGTGACAACATGGTCGTCTGGTTCGCGAACCCGATCTTTCCAAGATCCTTGTCCGGATCAAAACCCTCCGAACAAGCATTTTTAAAAGTTGAGAGGAACGAGTCCCTCGGAATAAGCCCCTTGATATACCCGCAAACCTGCCCGGCCTGCGCTTGATCTTTGACCACCAGATACTTCGCGGCCCGCGAGCAGGTGGCCCGCGTCTCCTCGTGATCGTATTTGCCGTGGATCACCGACGTGAACCCATCCTGGCTGTAGGATTCCACGCGACGCCAGACACTCATCACAGACCCGCAGGTCGTGTCCACGATCACACAGCGTTTCTTCTGAAATTCCTTCTGCGCTTCGACCGGCACCCCGAACGCAGGCATGATCACCACATCTTTCTCGGTGATCTCGGAACGCGAAGCATTGTCGGTGAGGATCTTCACTCCCATCCCCTGAAGTTCCGCGTTCACTCGAGGATTGTGAATGATCTCATTGGTCAGATAGATACGCCGGTCCGGGAAACGGGCACGCGTCTCGTAGGCATATTCCACCGCGCGCTCGACGCCGTAACAAAAACCGAATTCCTTCGCGAGATGGATCTCGAGACGGCCCGCTTTCAGAGAAAATCCGGCCGCGCGCACTTTATCGATGAGAGGACTGTGGTAGCTTTGATCGAGCTGATGCTGAACGATCCCTTTGAGCCCGAAACTTGTACGAAAGGTTTTTCCAGTTTCGGTCATGGGAAGGCCTGTCAAGAGGAAGTGATCTTGCGGACCGTCACGCCGGCCTGCTCTAAGAGTTTAAGAGCGATCTCCAGGAACGGATAATTCCCCTGGAAGACGACTTCGCCGATTCCGGAATTGATGATCATCTTCGTGCACATAAGACAGGGAGAGAAAGTCGTGTAAAGCGTGGCACCTTTAACGCTTACACCATGGTAGGCCGCTTGCACGATCGCATTCTCTTCGCCGTGCGAGCAAAGACATTCTCCGAGATCTTTCCCGGAAGCATCGATCGCACTGCAGCGAGGACAACCGCCGTCGCTACAGTTCTTGATCCCCCGGGGCGTTCCGTTGTAACCCGTCGAAATGATACGCTTGTCCTTCACGATCACGGCGGCGATCTTCCGTTTCATGCAGTTGGCGCGCAAGGCCACGACCTTGGCGATATTCATGAAATATTCATCCCATCCCGGCCGCGGGGCTTTTTGCGCGAGTTCGAGAAAGAGAGCCTTCACCTTCTCATGCATTTCCTTCAGAGGCCCGTTGTTGTCCACCCGCAGATCCGCCAGGGCGATCGCCTGATCAAGTTGTTGGTCCGTCTTGCTTTCGCTTTTTGCTTCCTTGGCCTCCAACGCCTGAAAATCCTCCCACACCCGGGGATCATTTTCCCGGCCGCGCTGCTTCAGACGTTCGAAACGGAGCCGTTCCGGAGCCTGAATGCGAACGAGGGTGAAATCATTGCGACGACGGAAGACCTGAACTTCGGACGGATGACGGATGGAATCGATCACATAATTCTTTTCCGGGTCCAGCTTGGCGAAGATCCGTTCGGCAAGACAGCCCGGCCCTTCTTTTTCGCGCAGTTCATTGCCAAGAGCGACCAAGACATCCCGGGCGATCTCCTGCCCGCGTTTCTTGGCCTCCTCCCGGAGCGCATCGGAAAGCGAATAATAATGGAAGCCCCGTTCTTTCAGAAAATTCGCCGCTTCCCCTTTACCCGATCCGTTCTTGCCCGTCAGTCCGATGATCATAAGATTCCTTTTGAGGGGTGGCTCCAAAAATCAGGTGCGTAGAAACGCTGATCGTCCGCGTGCCGCTCCACCAAGATAAGGTAACAAGCATTCTTGCCGTCTTTCACCTCAGGCAAGGCAGCGATTTCGCGAAGTGTTTCCCCGTGTTTCCCGGCCGGAGGTCTTAAAAAACCCACCGACTGTTTCTCCATACGGAAAGAGGCCTCTTCAATATCCTCCACCCGAAGAGCCATGGCATAAGGCTTTTTGTCCCCGAAATACGCGACCCAATCCAGCCCGGCCTTTTCATGAGGATGCTCAACGAGGATCGACGGGGAGCCTCCTCGGCGCAAAACCTCCACCCCATGCCCTTTATGCTCAAGGACTTTGGCTCCGAGATCTCTTTCATAGCCCATCTCAAGGAATTCATTCGCCCTTTCCTTCAAGTGAACCGTACGGAAAATAAAATGGTCCAGGACGGGGCGAAGGCCGATCCCCACGAGCGACAAGCCGCGCGTCACGACACGGGCCGCGGCATTTTCAGCGGCAAGATCAGCCGCGTACTTCTTTAAGACCTGTTCCAGAATGGCGGGGTCCTTGCAACCTGAAACGGATGGCATCTTATATTCCTTATCGGTCAAAGACAAAGTTTGCCTGCCCCGGCGGGCGGAGCAGGCAAGCTAAAGAAAACTTCAAACCCAAGCTCTTATTTCAGTATGTTCCCGGATTTCTTCGGAGCTTCATCCTTCGAACGAGGCGTCGCTTTGGGGTTCGCCTTAAATTGAGGCGCCAGATCCGCATTGATCTTGGCATAGGTCGGATCCATATCTTCGGATTCGACGATCGAGCCTACCGGACATTCCGCCGCGCAGGCGCCACAGGAAATGCAGGTCGCCGGATCGATCACCATGAAATCTTTGCCTTGATACGTTCCGGGATAAATCGCTTCGGTGGGGCATACCCCGGCGCAGAGACCGTAGCGTTCGCCGTGACATTTCTCAGTAATAACATAAGCCATTTTATAATTCTCCTTGATGGGTGCTGGTTTTGAAAGAGCCGTATTTTAACCGCTGCTTCCCCCATCGTCAATGCTTTCAAACCCGCAGTGCAACCTCGCAAGCGACAGCTTCATGACCTCAAGGCGGGCGATCCTGTCTTCCATGGAAGGATGCGTGCTGAAAAGAGAGCACCCGCCCTTGCCCGAAAGTGGATTTACGATAAAAAGATGGGCCGTTGCGGGATCGGCATCACGAAGCGGCAGTCGCTGAGAGGCGATATCGATCTTTCGAAGCGCGCTGGCCAGATAAAGAGGTTCCTCGCATAGCTCGGCGCCACGCCGATCGGCGGCATATTCTCTTGCGCGGGAGATCGCGAGTTGAATCAGGAGCGCAGCAAGCGGCATCAGGATCGAGGCCAGGACCCAAGCCAACGGATGTGTGCTATCACGCTCGTCACGCTCCCCTCCCCAGAAAAATGACCAACGAGCCATGGAAGCAACACGGCTGAGCGCCCCGGCCAGGGTCGCAACGATTGAGGCCAGCAGAACATCTCGATTCAGAATATGCGAAAGCTCGTGCCCGAGCACGCCGGAGAGCTCTTCTCTATTAAGAAGCCCGACGATCCCGTGCGTGATCGCGATCGCCGCGTGTTGGGGATCGCGACCCGTAGCAAAGGCGTTCGCCGAAGCCGAGGGAAGCATATAAAGCCTCGGCGCCGGGATCCCCGCTTTTGCCGAAAGGTTTCTTACTAATTCAAAAACTTCGGGGGCTTCCGCTTCAGCCAGGGATTGAGCCCGGTACATCGCAAGCACAATCTTGTCACTGAACCAGTAAGATCCTAAATTAATCAGGCCGGCAAACACGCATGCCGCCATCATTCCCTGCCGCCCACCCAACGCGTGACCGCACAAAACCACAAACAACGAGAGGAGCGTCAGCAGGATCGCGGTTTTGAGAGCATTCCTCATTTTACGAAGAAGGCAGAGAATGAAGCCTTTGCTTCAAAAGTTTTTGATCGATCAGTTGGGTCTTGTAGGTTGCAACCTTAATGGGAGACGCCGCTTTGCTGACGGCAATTCTCACCACCTCGTCATTCTTGGATTTGCAGAGGATAATCCCCACCGACGGATTCTCTGGCCCAAGTTTCGCTGTTTCGTCCAAGACCGAAAGGTAAAACTGCATCTTCCCTACATATTTCGGCCTGAATCCTCCGATTTTCAATTCAACCGCTACGAAACACCGCAAAAGACGGTGAAAAAACAAAAGATCCACGAAGTAATCTTCGCCGCCAGCGGTCAGACGGTATTCCTCTCCGGCAAGCGTGAAGTGGCGTCCAAACTCCAAAAAAAAGTCCCTAAGCTTCCTCAAAATCGCTTTCCTCAACTCTTTTTCACCAAAAGGATCCTTCACATCCAAGAAATCGAGAACGTATTCATCCCGGAAATGCTCCAAAACATCCGGAGGATTTATCTGTCGGGATTTGGTAAGATCCTTTTTCGCACAACGGGTCCGTTCAAATAGAGACGAATCTATCTGCCGTTCCAATTCTCGCCGACTCCAACGCTCCCCGGCACAGGTCCTCAGATAAAACTCCTGTTCCTCCGGTATCCGAGCCTGATGCAGAATAATTAGATTATGAGACCACGGTATTTCTGCAACCAGGGGTTGCAGTTTTGACCGGCCTTCATAAGTTTCATACAATTTTTTCATCTCCCAAAGATTTCGGCTTGAGAACCCTTTCATGAAAGGAAAATCCGCTCGAAGATCCCCGGCAAGCATTTCAATAACCCCTTGTCCCCGTTTGGAAGTCTCGACCCAACCATGAAGTTTTTCACCAATATCCCAATACAAAGCAATAAGCTCCTTATTGACAGCTTTCAGCGCTGCGTATTGCGCCTCCCGGATCCGCGATTTGATGTCCTTCAGAAGTCCGGCATAGTGTACCGATAGCTTGTGGGTTTTCATGCGAGAACGATAACATAATGTTTATTTAAAAGCAATATAATGCTGCGTTATAATCATTTTTAAAAGACGAGCGCCCTCGTCGTTGATCCGAAGAATCGTTACTGGGGGCTTATCACAAGATCTTCAAAATCGCCCGAACAATGGTTGGCTGGCATATTACAAGCAGACCCAGGCACGCAGACTAAAGACGGCACACTAAGGTAGGGCACGTTTAAACGCGCCCTACGCATTATGAGCAGATCCAGTCAGAGCATATTGCGGTCCCAATACCTTTCAATTTCAGAGGATCTGAAATTGGGGCCGTCCCAACTACCATTTTGGAAAAGAATAAGAAAGTTGAGGCGGAGGCAATTCAATATCGGAGTTTGGACCGGCAGTGTTATGGATAACAGCCTAACTAAAAAAATACCCCCATACACAGGGACGGTTCTCGCTAACCCGCATCGTGCCAAACACTTACAAGAGAATCGTCCCCTAAGAAAGGAGTGACCTGTCACCGAGGCTTTCGAGATTCCAAATATCAACACACTCCTATTTTCAGATCTGCGTAGAAGATTACGTCTGGAGCAATGCCTTCAGGGACGGTTCTTGTGTATCCCTAAGCCCTATCACCTGTTAGCAAGAACCGTCCCTAGGAGGCTGAAGACAGCCAATTCTTGTTCTGATTCTTAAGATCGTCCGAACAATCAGAAGCGGATGCCGAGTTTGCGAAGATTTTTGAGGAGGGCCGGACGGCCCTTGAAATGGATGGCGTGCATGCCGACTTTCCGGGCGCCGGCGATGAAGCTTTTCATATCGTCGATAAAAACAGTCTCTTCGGGACGAAAGCCGATCTTTTTGAGAACGCGCCGGTAGATCTTCAGGTCCGGCTTGCGCGCGCCCACCTCGTGCGACGGAAATCTTCGTTTAAAATGACGCAGGAGTTTGAAATGTTTCTTGAGATAGGTGAAATGCATGGCGTTCGTGTTTGAGATCAGATAAAGCGGGTAATGCTTTTTGATCTGAGTAAGAAGCCGGTCCATCCCCGGGTTTTCCCAAAAAATATCGTTCCAATAATGGCGGAACGTCGCAAGCGGCATAGGAACGCCGAGCGTCTTGCAGGCGATCCGATGGAACTCGCGAGTCGAGATCTCCCCCCGCGTATAAGCCTGCTCGAACTTGGAGAGAAAGAAACGCTTCCAGATCTCCCGCGTGGAAAGGCCGGACACGGCCGAAAAACGCTGGGCGGCTTTCTCGACATCATAATTCACAAGCACATTACCGAGGTCGAAAATGACGGCTTTGATCGCAGGAGATTTATATTTCATAGGGCAGTATTCTAACAAAGAAAATCGGCAATTCTACTTCTTTGCGCAACGGGCAACGCTCAACGCACAACGAAAGAGCTTTTACGTTGACCGTTATGCGTTGCGCTAGTGAGAGACCCACTTACAAAACATACTCGTTACCAAACCAAGATAGGTGCCGACCACATTGCCGAGGATCCCGAGGAGCAAACCCACGGGCGCGAGGGCGGGTTCATAGGCTGCGGCCACGATCGGCGCCGAGGCCGGACCGCCGATATTCGCCTGGCTCGCGGTCGCAACAAGGCAAAGCGGGATGCGCGCGACGCGGGACACGATCAAAAGAAATGCCGCGTGGATCAGCACCAGGACCACCCCGGCCACGATCAAAATCGGAGCCGAAAAGATCCCCGAAAGGCTGGCTCTTGCACCGATCGATGTAAGCACAAGGAATAGGAAAAAATATCCGATCCGTGAAGCGCCATGAAACTCGAGTTTCCGGAGCGAGGTAAAGGAAAGAAGGATGCCGAAGGTTGAAGCAAAAATAATCGTCCAGGCAAAGGCCCCGTTTCCCACGATACCTGCCAGCCCATTCGAGAGCCAGGCGCCGCCAAACGCCACCGCAAGCATGAGCGGAAAATACAGGGAGCTGAAGTTATGGGCGCTCGCGTCAGCCCCCGCCGTCTTCCGGGCCAGATCCTCAACAACGCGAAGGTCAGAGCCATTCCACCTGTCATATTTTTTTTGAAAACCCTCAAGCAGGATCAAAAGCCCCATCCAGGAATACGCCACGACCGTATCCACCACGATCATCGGAAAAAAGATCGCATCCGGAGTCCGGATCGCCTCCTTCACCGCGATCATGTTGGCACTCCCCCCGATCCAGGAGGCCGAAAGCGCCCCGAACCCCGACCAAGCATCGGCGGGCAGCCACGGTTTAAAAAGCATCACCACAAGCGGTGCCCCCAGCATGATCCCGGCGCTCCCGGTGAACATCATGAGAAGCGCGGGCCGGCCGAGTTTCAGAATAGCCTTGATGTCCGTCGCGATCAAAAGCAGGATCAACCCTGCAGGAAGGACCGTACTCGTGATCTTCGGGTAGATCGCATGCTGTTGCGGAAGGATCCCCATCCCCGAAACGATCATGGGGAGAAAATAGATCCAGAAAAGTGGCGGCGGAAATCGAAAAAACCTTTTACACCCCGGACGTTCGGAAAGGAAAAGGATGACCCCTTCGATCAAAAGAAGCGCGCAAAGAATCCCGATCGAGCTTTGAATGATCATGCGCTAAAGGAACAAGGCTCTTATCTTCGGACGGGTGGAATAGATCAGCCACACCACGGGAAAGATCACGAAGACCGAAACGCGGGGATGAAGCACGTTAAGAATCCGTTCCGCCAAAGTCGGTTCCGAAAAAATCCAGAACGTCCACACGAAATGGATCAGGTAAGAACCCCACCCCAAAGCCGCCACGGCAAGCCCCCAGCTGAGCCAAAGGGCCCAGCGCTTGGACCTCCAAAGCCCCGCAAAACAGGCGATGATCGCCATAAAGATCACAGCATTGAGAACCCCCTGTGCGACATCGCGCCAGTCGGTCATATCCACAAGTGCGTAGCCGAGGTACCCCGCGAACGCCATCCCCAAAATGAGCATTATTTTTTTCATGCTATGCCTCCTTGAACTTGTTGAAATATTAGGCCGGCACGATACCGATACCGGCTTTGACCTTTCGAAGATCATAAACACCTGAACGGGTGACAAAATGACCTCGCGTCACATGCTCCGCCATAAAAAAGGGTGCGTCCAGGTCAATAAAATCAAAACCTCCCAGGCCCGCCGCAAGATGCGCCGCCGCAGTGACCGCCAAGGGCGTTTCCATCATCGTTCCGATCATGAGCTTAAGGCCGGACTTCCTCGCCAACCGCGAGATCTCATACGCCTCCAGGATCCCGGTCTTCATGAATTTCACATTGATCGCGCCGGCCGCTTTCGTCTTGATGAGCCGCTTGGCATCATGCAGCGAGGAGACGCTCTCGTCCGCACAAACAAGCACCTTACTTTCGCGCGTCACTTTCGCAAGCCCTTCCCAATCCTCCTTCGCCACCGGCTGTTCGACGAGCGCGGGAACGATCTTAAGCCATGCCAATTCTTTCAGGAATTTAAGCGTCTGCGCGGCCGTAAATCCCTGGTTCGCGTCAAGATAGAGCGGACATTTTCCGGCGATCCGGGCCACCGTCGCAACACGTTTGAGGTCCCGGTCGAAATCCCGGCCGATCTTCACTTTAAAGGAACGGATACCACGCCTCAGGATCTCACGCGTGGCGATCTCGGCCTCGCGAACATCCCCCAGAACGACGGTCATATCAGTCGTGAGGCTTCGCGGCCTCGTTCCGAAAGCCCTCCAAAGCGGTATCTTCTTTTCACGCGTCACCGCGTCCAGAAGCGCCATTTCAAGCGCCGCTAGGGCACATTTATTCTGCGCGAATTTACTTTTAAATTCCTCCGCGATCTCCGGGAATTCCATAAGGCCACGGCCGGTGACCGTCCGCGCCGCTTCTTTTAGATTTTGAAGCGTTTCCGGAACGGTCTCGCCAGTGATATGCGTTGCAACGGCCGCCTCGCCGAATCCTCGGACACCGCTGGAAAGCTCCAGAGAGAAAAGCACATTCTCAAGCAGGTCATGCTGCCCTTTGGCCGTGCTGAAAGGGCGCACAAGTTTCGCGCGCCAGATCTTTGCGTTTGATTTTTTAATAAAAATATTTTTCATGGAAGCTTGGATGGGATTCCCGTTTTAACGCCTGGTTTTAGGGTGGTTTTCGATGCCCGCAGGAGCTATACTACCCGAAACAAATCAGGAATTCGATAAGAACAAAAGAGTTCTTTCAACGTCGACGCTTTCGACTCTCTTAGGGGGTAAATTATGAAAAAAATGCTTTTGATTCTCTGCGGTCTTCTCTTGGCCGGCACTCAGGCCTTCGCTCATTCGCCTACGGATATCAAGATCCAATTCGATAATAAGACGAAAGTCCTGACCGCGATCATCGAGCATCGCGTCACCGACCCCAAAAGCCATTTCATCAAAAGGATCGCTGTCGGATTGAACGGCAAAGAGATCATGGCATTTCCCTTCAGGGGGCAGGAGACAAACACCCACCAGACCATCAAGTTCGCGATCCCTCAAGCTAAAAAGGGCGACACCTTGAGCGTGGAAGGAGACTGTGGCCTGAACGGAAAACTAGAGAAGAAGATCAAAATCGCTTAGCCATGAAAAAGTTTTTCCTTAAGGGGAATGCGGTTATCGGACAGTCCGGCGGGTGCACCGCCGTGATCAATCAAAGCCTCGCGGGCGTGGTCGCGGCCGCACGCGCTTCCAAACACATCACCGGCATCCTGGGTTCGCGTCACGGAATCGAAGGAATCCTGAACCGTTCTTTTATCGATCTCCGGACGAAGTCCCCTCAACTCATGCGGGGCATCGCGGAATCCCCTTCGGCGGCGCTCGGCTCCTCCCGCTACAAACTCAAACCCGGAGATGACCACAAGATCGTCGCGAGCCTCCGGGAGCACAATATCCGCTACGTGTTCCTGATCGGAGGAAATGATACCGCCAACACGAGCCTCCAGATCGCGCGCGCCGCGGAAAAAGATCACTACGAGCTCCGGGTCATCCATATCCCAAAGACCATCGATAACGACCTGGTCGAGACCGACCATTGCCCCGGCTATGGCTCTGTCGCGCGCTTCGCGGCCATCACCACGCAGGAAGCAGCCCTCGACACCAAGGCCATGAAGAATGTCGACCCCGTGAAGATCATCGAACTCATGGGAAGGAATTCCGGCTGGATCGTCGCGGCCTCGGCCCTTCTCAAAAAATCGCCCGAGGACGCGCCCCACATCCTTCTCATCCCGGAAGTCCCGTTCGATGAAACCGCTTTCATCAAAAAAACCGAAGCCGTCCTCCAATCAGTCGGCTACTGCATCATCGTGATCTCGGAAACGATCCGCGATTACGGAGGGAACCGCATCGGCCGAAAAACCGAAGGCGTCACCGCGGACCCGTTCGGACATCATTATGTGGAAGGTGCCTCCGCGCGCCTCGCAAGCATTCTTGAAAAACGATTGAAGGTGCGAGCGCGTTTTGATAAACCCGGCACGATCCAGCGCATGTCGATGGGCTATATCTCCGAGGTGGATCAAAAAGAAGCTTATCAGGCAGGTGTCCATGCTGTGCAATGGGCGCTCCAAGGCATGACACGGGTCATGGTGGGATTTGATAGAAAGCCGGGCGTGCCCAATTCTCCATCAAAAAATTCAACGGTCAATTGGGCTCGTCCTGGCAACCTTAAGTCAAAAGAAAAAAAATGCCAGGGCGAGAAATACGTTATCAGTTACAAGCCCGTGCCCCTCGAAAAGATCCCGAACAATGAGCGCGACCTCCCGGCAGGATTTTTCGACAAGAAAAAAGGGATGATCACGCCGGCCTTCGTGAATTACGCCCTGCCCCTTCTCGGGAAAAACCTCCCAGAATTCCCCTCGTTGTAAAAAAAATTACCGGACACCGTCCGGTAAGCAGGGACAATCTTCGATTCCCTCCAAGATCAACAGGGACAGGTCTGCTTTGCACTCCTAGACCAGTCCCTAAAAAAAAGTGACAGTCACCAGTAAAAGTGACTGCCACCAACAATGTTAGGCCTGTTCGAAGTCAACAGGGACAGGTCTGCATTGCACTCCTAGACCAGTCCCTTATTCCCTCCAAGACCAACAGGGACAGGTCTGTTATTCCTTCCAAGACCTGTCCCTGAAAAAACGAGGTGCTAGAAATCGTACCGAACGGTGCCGTAATAGGTATTGCTCATGTACTGGTCCTTGAGCTCGATATCCCAATTCCCGGTCATCGTCATGTTCCCTTTATTCAGAAACGCGAGTTCCGCGCCGAAGAGCATCCCGCTCTTCGCCGGCTTGGCGCCCTGGGTGTTGAAGGAACTCCCGCCGCCCGCAAAACTGGCCGTCGTTTCGAACCGGTCTCCAATATAATCATAGAGCCAGGCCGCCTTCGCAGAAGGAATGAACGTCCCGACCTTCTTCGCGACCAAGGGATACGCCAGCTTCGTCCCAAGCCCCTGCTCCAGCTGATGGAACCCTTCCCCATTCACGGTCAGATTCAGCGAATCCGCGCCCTTTTCCTTATACTTGTTCATGTAAAGATAGTTGTAGCCCAACGACACGAACGGCGTCACCTCCAGTGCCTTCGTCTTCTCGAAAACGAACTTATAGCCCGTCTCGAAATTCGTCGAATACTGCTGGCCCGCATGGTCCGCTTTCGCGACGCGCCCCGAAGTCGGCGTCACCCAGATCTCGCGCCGGCTTTCGTAATCATTTTGCGTGAAAGCCGCCATCCCGTCCACATACCACGAATTCTCGACTTGGCTGCGCACCGCTTCATACGACCTTTTCCCGCTCTGGCGTGCCTTGTTGAGATCCAGCGAATCGAAACTCCCGTAGATCGTCGCCTGATAACTATTGATATCATCCGAGGGACTCCCCGCGGTCTTCGATTTCACACGCGCCCAGCCAAAACTCCCCGCGAAACCCGCACGGAAATGATCATCCAGCACTTTATCCGCGCCGACGGTCGTCCCGAACAGATTCCCCATGTAGCCTTCGATCCCTTTGCGCGCGTCCTGCTTGATGTGACTCCCAAGCGCCTGCATCCAGACACCGACCCCGTCGAGCCTTTCTCCGCTTGAAACGCCGGAACCCGAACCCCCGCCGTTACGCGCGCCGCCCAACCGGTTGCCGATCGTCGTGAATCCCTGACTCGTCAGTGAACGGCTCCCCTCCGCCGCCCCCGAACTCACGTCAGGATGCATCGTGTCCAACGCCTCGTTATATTCAGAATCCGAGAGTCCGCCCAGCATGTCCAGAACATTGTTCATATCGAACCCCGGATTGGTAATCCCGGCAAGAACCCCGGCCACTGCCGCGGCGTTGCCTGACGCTCCCGGAGCAGGCGCGAAATCGTTGGACGAAGTCAACACCAGATCCCCGCTATCCTCGCTTGCCGCAAACTTATAACGACGCGTACTGCTCGTGGTCGTCGGAACAATGTTGCCGACGCCGAAACTGCTCGCATCGATGACCGTGAATTCCGTACCTGGCATGATCGAAAGCCCGGAATTAACCGTCACATGGACTTTGCTCCCGGCTTCCAACGTCGTCTTATCTCCCTCAATAACGAGACCGTTCTGATCGGCACTGGCACCATAAATGGTCAGCCCCAGGGTCCCACCTTTTAGATTAAATTCTTCTCCGACATTCAAGGTGTTCTCACCGACCGTCACATTGTAGGTATGAAGATCCCCAGTGATCGTCGCATCAGAATTCCCCGTAAGATTCACTGCTTTCGGAGCACCGCTACTGCCTCCAACGTCCCCGGTAAGGATAGTGGCGCCTTCAAAAATCAGCGTCCCGGTGCCGTCAGTGAGCATTGAAACGTTAGCAGTAATGTTATATCCGCCAGCCATTTTCACAAAACCGTCGCCATTAAAGTAAAGCGCGTCAGTTGCCGTCAGATCTCCGTTCATTTGCAACGTCCCGGTCCCCACCACAGCATCATAGGCATAAATATCGCCGTTGACCGCGGCATCCTCTCCGTTGAAATAAACCAACTTAAGAACCTCGCTGTCTGTACCTATATCTCCATTAACGGTAGCATTGGCGTTAAAGGTCACGCTCCCATAGATGTTCCAATCGGTTTTGATGCCGTTACTCTCCTCTGAGGGAGCCTCGGCCTTCCCAATCGTCGCGTTATCGTTGAACGTGACCTCTGGATTTGTACGCTCCTCCGCACCGTGCGGGCTGGATTTCAACCTCAGATAATCGAGATAAACATCCGCGTTGAAAGTCGTGTCCTTGTGGACGCTTACGGTGGAAAGATACGCATCGCTCGAGCCTACTTGTCCCTCCACGGTCGCGCTTTCCTTAAAAACGACTTTCCCGAGGTCTGCCCCTTCGCTCGTGATCGTAATACCACCGTCCCCGATAGAAGCGTCGCCATAAAATACGACGGAGGTGCTGGCGCCACTCCCGGTAAAATTCAAACTGTCAACATAGACGTCATAAACAGGGGCATCTACGGTATCGATATCGTTTCCAAGGTGAACTGTATGCCCCCCCTCAGTAACATTGATCGCCTTAAGATATTTCCCGGAGATGTCCCCATCCGCAGCTTCGCCGATCTGTTTTGTCACAACGCCATCGCCGCTGAAAGTAAGCGTTCCCTGACCGTCATGCTGGGTCTTGATTGGATGATAGATCCATTCATTGTCTCCCAAGATCACTTCCCCGTCGTCCGTGAAGATCAAGGTTGAGTTCGGTGTGCCAGGCTCATAAAACGACCCGTTTAATTCCAAAGTCCCGGCGCCAACGTACATATCGGTCGCATAAACATCGCCGGTGATCGCGACTGTCGTGAGCGAACCCCCTTGCAGATCGATAAGCTTCAACGCATCCGTGCCATTACCGATCTGCCCATCGACCGTGCCATACCCTTCGAAAGTCAGGGTGCCTTCATTATCGTTTTGGGAAGTGATATTAGAAGTGATGGTATGACCATCTTCCAAAATCACTTCGCCGTCATCGGTAAAAGTAAGCGTTTCTTCGGATGTTGTGGTCAGATCGCCGTTCATCTGCAAGATTCCGGCTCCAACGTAAACGTCATTCGCCCAAAGGTTACCATTGATCGTGACCGTCGTCCCCTTGGCGCCATCGATGTTCACTTCACTTAAAGCCGCATCACTCGTACCAATAGCATCCTGGTAAGCGTCTTCAATAAGCTCTCCTGTAACCGTGGCGTTGCCGTTAAAATTCACGATCCCATAGCCGTCGTACTCGGTCGTGATGCCGCTTTCCCCGATATAGGCGTCCGCATTAAATGTGGCTTCTGCGTCTTCCCTCGTGCTGCTGAATTTCAACTCATCCACATAAACATCACTATTAAAAGTCGTTTGGCGATCCGCGCGTATCCTGCCAAGATATGCATCAGCTGCGCCGACCTGGCCGTCAATGGTCGCATCGCGCTTAAAAGCGACGATCCCATGCCCGGCCCAATCAGTCGTAATACCACCTTCCCCGATATAAACCACCGCTGCGTCCTTGAACGTAACCGTTGAATCGTCCCCGGGGCCTCCCATTCCTTCAAATGCCAACTCCTCAATATAAACAGGGCTATATAACTTGACGTCATAATTACTGTCAGCAGCCTGTGTAACAATAATCTTGGAAAGGGACGCTCCCTCCTCGCCAACCTGCCCGGTAACTTCACCATCCCCTTCAAAAGTCAGCGTACCCTGGCCGGAAGCAGTGACGTTTCCGTCAATATCAACGCCATTGGCCAATTTCAATACGGCATCACCCGAAAAGTTGTACAGGGGTGAATCCTGGGTCGCGGTCAGATAAAGCGTCCCGGCATTGATCGTGGTCCTCCCGCTGTAAGTATTCTCATTGGTGAAGACCACTTCGCCCGTACCGGACTTGGTGAGCGAACAAGAAAGTGAGTCCGTGTCGTAATCTTCAATGAGGGAATTGACAGTGAACGTGCTGCCTGAAAAATTGGTCAGGATCAACTCCCCGCCGTCGGTAGCCGCGGTCAAAGTCCCGACCCCGCCCTCGGATCCCGTGTCACCCAACGTCAGGGCGGTCGAGAGAGAACCTGCGAGAATGCCGCTTGTTTGCAACGTGTAGCCATCAAAGTCGACTGTCACCGGTGCATCTTCGGCGCTCTGGTTGAGCGTGTTGATGGGGGTCAGATCATCAAGAATGTACGCTCCGCCCTCGGTGATTTGGACATTACTGGTCGCATCACTAGGGCCGATGGGGGTGTAGCCCGTGTACGCCACGATATTGCCGTCTTCATCGACAGTCGCCCAATCTGTGCCATCTACGGTGGCCCAAGCGCCGAGGATGCCGTTGACATTTTCCCGGGTGGTCATGATCGAGTTGTACTCATCATCTTGTGTCCCGACAAAATTGATCGTCGCGCCTGTGTTGCGTTCGATATTTCCAAGATCTAAGCCGAGAGAATTTTCATCGTTCGAAAGCTCTATCGTCGAAGCGCCACTATTGAGTCTCAATCCGTCGAAATCCTGATAATTATTGTCAGAAGATGATCCCGTGAGAAGCAGCTTTCCACCCCAGAGCCCTAAGGATGACTCCGCAGAAATGATGTCAACATTCGTAGCCGCCGTCGCGAAATCCAGATTCAGCGTGCCCGCGACGAGTCGTGTGTCACCGGTATATTCGTTGCTACCGCTTAAAGTGAGCTCTCCCTCGCCATATTTCCCAAGATTATAAACCCCGATGATGCCACCGCTGATCGTTAGAGTACTGCCGCTATCCACCTCAATCCCAGCATTGCCGGCAAGCATGATATCTCCAGCCCAGCTGTTGTCCCCGCTTGCACTATAAAGAGCTCCCTTGGAAAGATCCGAGGGACCGTCCAGCGTCAATGCCACATCGCCAATAACGATATCGTCTCCACCGTTGCTGTCGAGCTTGAGAATGCCGCCGTCAGCAACCTCAACGCTGTCGGTCTCTCCTAAAGCGTTGCTGTTAGTGATCGTGAGGGTGCCTTCATTTATATAGGTCGCGCCGGTGTAGCTGTTCTCGCCGTTCAAGATCACTTCCCCGACGCCGGACTTGACCAGGGATGAAGACGCGACCGGATCCGTCCATTCATCGATAGAAGCATTGATCGTGAGATTCCCGAGAGTGCTGTTATTGATAAGGACTATTTCGCCATTCTCCGTTGCGGCATACAGGGAACTGTCATCTGGTTCCACGCCTAGCGTCAGCGAACCCATGCCCTCACCAATCATGATGCCATTGACATCAAGAGCCTTTTCGTCTCCTGACGCTATGTCAACAGTCGCTGCGGCTGCTGTATTTTGCAAGAGAGTATTGATCGTGAACCAATCACTCGGATCCGTAGTCGCTCCCAAAGTGATTGGCGCGCCCGCCTCCCCCGCAGCAGTATTGATTCGAACATTCGTGTTCGCTCCGTCGGTGATCACACTGCCATAGGCATCGATGTCCGTATAGTCGGTGTAGGCCGTGATATTCGTTTCATCACCATTGGATGAACCAACTGCCCAGTCGGTCCCGCCGACAGTGGCCCACGCGCCCAGAATGCCGCTTGCAAGGTTTTCCGTGGTGGTGGTCGCGATATTTTCCGCTCCAAAGTTAATCACACCACCGGTCCGGATAATTCCGTTCATTCGGAGGGTCGTTCCTTCGCCACCATCGTCAATGGTCTGAATGATATTGTTGGCGCCGCCGGTGATCCTGACCGATGCAACAGCTTCCACGTATTCGCCGTTGTGGAGCTCAAGCGTACCCCCGCTCATCCACAGATCGCTCCCGGACAATTTCGAAGTCTCGTAGTCGCTATAATCCAGCTTAAGCGTGCCAGCTTCCAACCAGGAGTTGGCTCCGAAGCTGATATTTTCGCCGCTTAATGTAAACGTTCCCACATCAGCTTGATCAATTTCGCCCTCGATATCGATGTTTCCAGAAATAAGGGTTTCGCCGGAACCCCAAACGCCCAAAGAATTATTTCCCGAGATATCACCCGTGAGTCTAAGAGTGCTTCCGTAGTCGGCGCCCACCCACGATGCGACATCCACACCGTCCAACGATATATTGCCAGTCCAGCTGTTGTCCCCACTTGCGCTCCAAAGGGCTGCCCCGTCTACGGAAGGCCCATATCCGGAAATTGACAAATCCTTACCCTCTATGGAAATATTGTCTTGAAGATCCAACTCCGCGCCGTAGGCAACCTCAACATCTCCCCCGATCCCCAAGGCGCCGTCGCTCGTGGCAACAAGAATGCCTTCATTAATATAAGTCGCGCCGGTGTAGGTATTGTCGCCAGTGAGCGTCAGAGTCCCTTCGCCGGATTTGGTCAGGCCGATGTCGTCACCGTTATCTTGAATCACCGATCCAATCGTCAGATCGTTGTCTGTGTTGTTCTGGATGATCACCAGGTCTGCACCGCTGGCTCCTTGAAGATAGCCGCCGGTGATGGTGGAAAGATTATCGCCGACATTGCCGGTAACGAGAATGCCGCCGGAGGAAATGATATTTTCCCCAGTCAAAGTGAGCGTGTATTCGCCCTCATCGTTGAAGCGCAGGCTGTTAGGCGTGATCTCCCCCTCCGGAGTCTGTGTGCTGTCCACGCTAATGTCTGCACCGTCATAGCTGGCCGCATCATCTTCAACGTCTGAGGTGTAGGTATAGTCTCCGGAATCAAGCGCAGTAATTTGCCCGACATCGGCACCGTCTCCCGCGCTAATCGCCCAGTCCGTCCCACCAACCGTCGCCCAACCGCCCAAAATGGTATTCGCCGTGTTGGCCGTCATAGTCGTAATACCGTTGACAACGGGATCATTCACCACGATTGGAAGTGTAAAATCGACCGTGCCGCCGGCATCGCGGCTGATCTCTCCGAGATTCAGTAAAAGATCATTTGCGCCTACACTGTTATCAAGCGTGATCGCGGAAGCACCGCTATTGATTGTTATTCCATTGTCAAAGGTCTGGATGTTCGCGTCCGAACCGCCTGTGAGCAGCAGTGTCCCACCGTTGAGCTCCAAATCCGTACCACTGTCGAGAATGTCATCCTGAACATTGTCCGCCGAAAAATCGAGATTCAGCGTCCCTCTATTGAGCGTCACGGTGTTGGCATCAACCTCATCTTGAAAAGTTACGGTCGTTCCGCCGCCGCCGTTCACGTTAATGGTCCCAAACTTGTCACCATCCAAACCGATAGCACCTGTGACAGTGGCGTCATTCTCAAATATTAAAGTTCCGGTATTATCATCGTTATAGGTGTCGACCGTTCCAAGAATGGCTGTGCCGCCGATCCGGATCTCGCCATCGCCCTCAAAATTTAAGGCATCAGCATAAATGTCCCCGTCGAAAATCACCGTCCCGGCGTTAATGTTCATTTCTGAAAGAGATTGCCCTTCGGCCCACATATCACCAGTAAATGTGGCAGAGCCCAAAAAATTAAGCGTTCCGGCAGAGCTATCACCGCCAATCAACAGATCCGTAACAAAAGAGTGCCCATCTGCAAGATTCAGTACATTGGCCGCGCCATCGCCTGTGAATTGCATACGGGAACCCGAAGTAAAATCAATATCTCCATCGATCGTCACGGTAGCAACGCCTGAAGTGCCAAGATCGATGCGATAACCCGAGCTATCATCGGTCAAATCTCCGGTAAATGTGTTGGTTCCGGCAAATACCAGGATCCCGTTCTCCCCCGTCAGTGTCGCCGTGCCAATGTTAGGATTTGTAGCATCCTCCACATCCATCCAGCCGCTTATGCTTGTTGCATTATCTGCGCCCGTTAAGGGCCCAGATGGAACAGGCGACCACGATCCAGCCGTCCCCCACTCACCACCTGTTGATGTATAGTCTGCCGCAAACGCGGGCGTCACAGGTGAGAAAACGAGGGAAAGGATCGCAACGATGGACAGGAGTTTTTTCATGGGAATCATGTGGGGGAAATCTCCGTTTTGTTTTGAGAGAGAAAGGCTTGCGACTTTTTTCAAAATTGGGGTTGACCCCTATTTTTTCACTGTCATCCCCGCGAAGGCGGGGATCCATGCTCCGGATTCCCGATAGAAGCATTCGGGAATGACATGCGACGGAAAGAATCGATATGGATAAAACCAATCAGCCCAAAGACTTACGGCATAAAACTTACAACCTTGATGGGGCGAATTCTACCTTCACGGCTGGAAAGGCGCAACCTTTTTTCCTTCTTTTTTCCTTCTTTTTTCCTTCTTTTTTCCTTCTTTTTTCCTGCTTTTTTCCTGCTGCCCCCAAAAGATATCCCGAGCCTTTTTTCCCCAAGATTCGGCCCGAACTCGACCGCCGGTCAAGGATGGACGCGATGCCTGGGATCGATCCTGAACTTCATGATGTCTTACGCTTATAAAGGAAGCTCGGTCCAGGAGAACCCCCTCGGGGCGACCGGTCGGGAGAACGCCGGCGATATGGTATAATCCCGCTCGAGGTGACTCCTATGAAAAAACTTGTGGCAGTTTCAATGTTTGGAATGTTGTTCCTTTCGCTCGCGCTTCCCCTTTCGGGGGCGGCAGAGGACGACGCAACGGGAACGGGGATGAGCGGGACTTCGCAGGAATTGGCGGATCTTCAGAAAACGATGAGAAGTGAACGCATGGATAATCTTGAGCAGAGCGTCGCCGAGATGAAACAAGCGATCAGTTCCCTCTCCGATCGTGTCCAGGATCTGGAACGGACCGTGGATGATTTCAACGGCCGGCAGTAAGCACTGTTAAGAACGCTTTCCCTCCCGCTATCAGGGACAGGTCTGCTTCGCAGTCTTAGACCTGTCCCTAATTCCCTCCAAAACCCACAGGGACTGGTCTGCTTCGCACTCCTAGACCTGTCCCTTATTCCTTCCAAAACCCACAGGGACTGGTCTGCTTCGCAGTCTTAGACCTGTCCCTGTGTTAACGAGACGCCGTCCGCGACTCGCAATTCATAGTGTCCGTTTTTCAATAGGGCTGATGTGTGTTTTACTTGATTTATGTGTATCCACGTATTATACTCATAGTAAGAAAAGGAGGCTATTATGCCAAACATGACGCTCTCGATACCGGCAGAATTGAAGATGAAAATGGACCGCTTTAAGGAGATCAACTGGTCCGAAGTCGCGAGGCAGGCTATTTTTCAAAAGACCCTGCTCATGGACAAGATGAACCAGATGATGTCCTCCAGCAAGATCAGCGAGCCGGAAACCCTGTACGCGGCCCGTAAGATCAGCCGCAAAGTCTCCCAAAGACACAAGTAGCACCCCTATGGAACTGGTCGTCGACGCGAACGTCCTTCTCGCGGGCTTCATGAAAGCGGCTGTAACGCGGGAACTTCTTCTGGACAATCGCTTGAAATTGCACGCTCCGGAGCACTTGATCTATGAAACCCGGAAACACCTTTTGAGCAGCTCCCGGCTTCGAAAGCGTATCAGCCTGTTGCCCAAGCAGATCGAGGAGATATGGTTCATCCTCACGCAAAACATCGAATCCCACGCGCCCGCAAGCCTCAATAATTGATTATTGGTAAACATATGATTGATTTATAATAAATGTTGTGATAGCGTATCCTCATGAAGAACATGCTAAAAAAAAGAGGGCTTTATTCACGCGTCAGAAAGATCCTGGCGCAGGCGCGCTTAAGGGTGGCTCGTGCGATCAATACCGAGATGGTCCGGGCCTATTGGATGATCGGACGCGAGATCGTCGAAGAGGAACAAAAGGGAGAAGCGCGCGCCGGATACGGGCAAAAAATCCTGGAAACTCTTTCCGGACGTCTGGCGAATGGGTTTGGCGAGGGAGTTGATGCCAGCAATTTGTGGAATATGCGTAAGTTTTATCAAACCTATCCAATTCTCGACGCAGTGCGTCTAGAATTGAGCTGGACCCACTATCGTATCTTGATACGGGTTGACTCCCCCCAAGCGCGATCGTTCTATGAGATCGAATGCATCAAAAGCAACTGGTCGGCCCGGGAACTTGAACGTCAGAAAGGCTCGCTCCTTTTTGAACGGCTTGCCTTATGCAAAGACAAAAGAGGGTTGATGAAATTAGCCCGAAGAGGACAGAAGCTTCAAACCTATAAAGACATGATCAAGGACCCGTATGTTCTGGAATTTACGGGCCTACCCTCTCGCTCCAAACTCTATGAAAGCCACCTGGAGCAGGCGCTTATTGAAAATCTCTCGAAATTTCTGTTGGAATTGGGGAAGGGGTTCACCTTCGTTGCGCGTCAAAAACGCATTACCCTGGAGGGCGATCATTTTTATATTGACCTGGTGTTCTACAACACGATCCTGAAATGCTTTGTGCTCATTGACCTAAAGATCGGCAAGCTCGCGCATCAAGACATCGGGCAGATGCAGATGTATGTGAACTATTACGACCGGAAATTAAAGGGATTGGATGATAACCCCTCGGTCGGTCTGATCCTTTGTGAGGATAAAAAGGAAGCGGTCGTGAGATACACTTTGCCGCATGGGGAAAAGCGGATCTTTGCTTCCAGATATAAGCTTCATTTGCCTACGGAAAAAGAGTTAAAGCAAGAACTGGCGCGGGAAAGACCGTTGCTGATCGCCTCTCAGGCATAAAACAACATATCCAAAAACTCGCACCGCTGGTGCGAGAAATAGGCTGAACTAAGCATTCCATGTCGCCACTTACCGGATCACTTCCCGTCTTCCCCACGAACTAAAAAAAGAGCTGCCGGGGCCGGAGCAGATCGCCTATCTTCTCGAAAAGATCTGACCGCCGTTCCGACGAAACCCATAGGTGTTGGAACGGAGGATTTCATGCTGCAACTTACGCCCGGAGAAGCCCGCTCTTTAAGGTCGCAAATTGCGCCCTTAAAGAAACGAGCTCGCGGAGGACATCGAAAATACCTTCCCTACGCCTTTACGGAGCAGAGCGTCGCCGAGATGAAACAAGCGATCAGTTCCCTCTCCGATCGTGTCCAGGATCTGGAACGGACCGTGGATGATTTTAATGGCCGGCAGTAAGCGCTGTTAAGGACGCTTCCCCTCCCGCTATCAGGGGCAGTCACCGGCGTGACAACAGGGACAGGTCTGCTTCGCATGCCTAGACCTGTCCCTGAAAAAAAGAATCCAAAAAAAAGTAACTGTCACCAACAATGCGGGGACTACGACTTCGGGGAATCCAGCAAAACGATGTGCGGATTTTTTTCCTGGAAATTCCTGAGGAGCCACTCACTGAGGAAAAGAAGGACCCGCCGTCCCTGTTCATCGCGGGCCAAGGCCGCGCCATAAGAAAGCACATCGCCAAGGTCGGTGTCCGTAAGCGCGCACTCGGCCCATCTCAGGATCTTCCACGGCAACATTTCAAGCTGCGACTCCGCGCCGTATTCTTCCTTGAGCCGGTACTGCAGCACTTCATATTGAAGAGGGCCGACGGCTCCCAGGAGCGCCGTGTTCGGATTGGCCGGCTTGATCCAGCTGAAGACCTGAACGATATCCTCGGCAAGCAAATGCTCCAAACCTTTCCGGAAGGGTTTGTACTTTCCCGGCGAGGGATTATGGATCGAGGCGAAACATTCCGGCGCGAAGCGCGGGATACTGTTAAACACGACGGAGGGGTCTTCGCTCACGGTATCCCCGACGCGAAAATCCGATTTCACAGCAAATCCAACAATGTCCCCCGGATAGGCCTCATTCACGGTCTCGCGGCTTTGCCCCAAAAGCGTGTGCGAGCCCGCGATCCTGATCTTTTTTCCGGTCCTCGTGTGATAAGCGTCCATATCCCGCGTGAATTTTCCGGAACAAATGCGCAAAAAAGCGATCCGGTCACGGTGGAGCGGGTTCATGTTGGTCTGGATCTTGAAGATGAACCCGGAAAAATCCTTGGAGGTGACGGGGATCGCCCGCTCCCCGGCTTTTCGGTCCGCCGGCCCCGTGGAGTATTTGACGAACCCGTCGAGCAGAAGCTGAACGCCGAAGTTATTCGCGGCACTTCCAAAAAAAACAGGCGTTGTTTTTCCTTCGAGCACCGACTCGGGAGAAAATCCGACATGCGCCGTGTCGAGGAGCTCGAGCTCTTCCGCCGCGGCGGCATACGACTGCTCATCCACGATCGTTTTCACCGCAGGATCCGAAAAACCGTGCATCGACACCGGCGCTTTGTAGGCCCCGCCGGGAACTTTCTGAAAAAGATGCACTTCCTTTTTAAGGCGGTCATAAACTCCGCGGAATTCCCGGCCGCTCCCCAGAGGCCAGTTCACCGGATAGGCATGGATCCCCAGGACGGTTTCCAACTCATCGATCAGCGCGAGAGGCGCGAGGCCCGGACGGTCGAGTTTATTCATGAAGGTAAAGATCGGGATCCCCCGGTGGCGGCAGATCTCGAAAAGCTTACGGGTCTGGCTCTCGATGCCTTTTCCGGAATCGATCACCATGACCACGGCATCCACGGCCATGAGCACCCGGTAGGTATCTTCCGAAAAATCTTTGTGACCTGGCGTATCAAGCAGATTGATCCGCCACGGACCGTAATCAAACTGAAGAAGCGTGGAGCTGATGGAGATCCCGCGCTTCTTCTCCATTTCCATCCAGTCAGAGGCCGTTTCGCGCTCCTGTTTTCGGGCGGTCACCGAGCCCGCGAGCTGGACCGCTCCGCCGTAGAGAAGGAACTTTTCCGTGAGGGTGGTTTTCCCGGCGTCCGGATGCGAAATAATCGCGAACGTCCGTCGCCTCAAAATTTCATCGTGGATCAGGCCCGTTTGCATCGTCTTAGAGCATCAACAAACTGATGGCGATCGTGAACATCCCCAGGATCACCCCGAGGATCACCAAGTGTCCGTAGCCATAACGATGCGCCATCGGCAGGATCTCGTCTAAAGAGATATAAACCATGATGCCGGCAATAAAAGCCGGGAGCGCCGCCATCAAGGCCGGCGTTAAAAAAGGCCCCAAAACCAAGAACCCGATCACCGCGCCCAAAGGCTCGATCATCCCGGAAAGGAAAGAATAAAAGAAGGCCTTGTTCCGGTTCCCGGTCGCGTAAAAAAGCGGCACCGACACGGTGATCCCCTCGATCACGTTATGGATCGCGATCGCGGAAGCCACGATCACACCGACCTTGAAGTTATTGAGGGTGGACACAAAAGTAACCAACCCTTCGGGGAAATTATGGATCCCGACCGCCACGGCGATAAAGATCCCCGCCCTTTTGAGGTGATGCGTCTCCGTTTCAACTTCCGTCGACGGCTCTTTAAAATGATGCGGATTTTCGACCTCGGGGATCAAGTGGTCGATCAGATAAATGAAGAAGATGCCTGTAAAAAAAGCGGCCACGACCCAGAAACGGCTTGCGGTTTGAAGCGCAACCGGTAAAAGTTCCATGAACGAAATATAGAGCATCGCCCCGGAGGAAAACCCGAGAAAGAAAGACAGATAACTTGCCTTGGGTTTCCGGATGCAATAAGCGATCAAGCTGCCGATGCCGGTGCAGAGACCGGCAAAAGTCGTCAATAAAAATGCCGCCGGGACATGTTCCAAGCTGATCATTTTAGGAGTTCCCGGACGACTGTTGTGACTCGCGCAAAAAACTTATATTGCTCTTCCAACCCGGGATGGGTTTGCACCAAAGCTCCAGAAAAACTTTCTTGCCAAGGAATCGTTCGATATCGAGGCGCGCGGCCGTGCCGATCTGTTTGATCTTCTCGCCACCCTTGCCGATCACGATCGCCTTCTGGGAATCCCGCTCGACCACGATCGTGGCGTGAATGCGGGTGATCCGTTCTTCTTCATTGAATTCATCGATCCGCACCGCCCCGTCGTAGGGAAGTTCCTCGCCCAGGAAGTGATACAGTTTTTCGCGGATCATTTCCTGGACATGAAAGCGGACATTCTGGTCGGAAAGCTGATCCTCGGGATAAATAAATTCGCCCTTCGGAAGGTATTCCAACGCCTGATGGATCAAAACCTTAACATTTTCTCCGGTCTTCGCGCTGATCGGAATAAACTCTTTAAATGCGAACGCTTTTTGATAAGAATCCAGGGCAAGCAAAAGGTCGTCCTTGGGAAAACGGTCGATCTGATTGACCAAAAGAAATACGGGAATAGAAACATCCTGGACCCATTTCAGGATCGCGCGTTCCGCGTCGCCCATGGCTTTGGGATAGACCATCCAGAAAAGAAGGTCCGCGTCCGAAAGCGATTGATGGACATCGCGCACCATGCCCTCGCCCAGGGCATCTTTCGGCTGATGGACCCCCGGCGTATCCAGGAAAACGATCTGCCCGCGATAGGGACTTTGCACGACGGCGCCGTCCGGAACGGTCAGGATCCCGCGAACCACATCGCGCGTCGTCTGCGGTTTGGCGGAAGTCCCGGCTAATTTCTCGCCCACCAGATAATTCAGAAGCGTGGATTTCCCGACGTTCGGCCTTCCGATGATCGCCACATGTCCTACTTTAGTCTCAGGCATCCGTTTTGTCTCCCTGGGCTTCGGCGCTTGCTTTTTCTTTAGGCCTAAACGGTTCCACCAGAATCGCCCCAAGCTTGCCAAGTCCATGCGTCACTTGCCCCGGCGTGCTCGCTGCGATCTTAACGGTTCCGGTGATACCCGCCTTGGTCTTCGAGAGCAAAGCCTTTTGGAGAGCTTTGGTGAAGGCGCTGTAAAATCGGAACTTGGGATCTTCGATATAACCATCTACTTTGATATTCAATTCCACAGCTTTCTGATCCTCGAGAAGAATTCGGATCGCGCTAAACGGATATTTAAGAAGCTTCTGGGCCGCCGTCGGGGCCGCGAACGTCATCGACTTGAGCGTCAGTAAATGCTCCGACCGAAGGTCTCCTTCCACACACAGTAAATGGGACTTGATATCGTAGGTCCCGGTTTGCACTTCTCCGAGGATCGACGAAAGAAGGAAATCATATTCCGCCACGGAACCATCGGAAATTTGGATATTGACGTCAAAATTGTCTCCGTCCGCGAATTGACATTTTCCGCCCCCGGTGAAACGAGCAGGAGGATTCATTCCGAACGTGGCATCCACATAGATCGTTTCTGTAAAAGTCGGGCTGGTATAATCCGAAAGGAAATCAAAGCCAGTCCAATACCCCTTGATATGCTCAAAGATCCAGCGCCGTTCTTCGACATCGCGTCGGTCATCAAAAATGAGCGACCCTTTTTCAAGTTCCAAACGATCGATCCGAACACGCCACGAATCCTCGCCGACATTGTCCGGATGAGGCATCGCCCGCGGCGGGAGCGGCGGCCCGTCCACATCAAGCCCCATGTTGTGATACCAATGCGTCACATTGGTCCGCGACCCCTCAGGCGTCATGTAGCTCTCGATCGCGAATACGACTTCTTTAAAATGAGCTTTTCGGATCCGGATGAATTTGTTCTTAAGCACCCTGAGGTCCAGCTCGCACTCGATCCCTTTGCAGGTAAAATGGTCGCGCCTTTTGAACCCCGGGGGATTGAGGATCTCCAGCTTTCCAACACTCACGCGAGAAAAAAACGGGGAAATGCGCATCCCTTCGATGTGGACCGGCATGTCAAAAACCCGGGTCATCACTTTTTCTAAAAAGGGCTCAGCCGCCATCCCCAGGAGCCGGGCATGCACCATCCCAAGGATCCCCAGCCCGATCAAAATGAAAAAAAGAGGTCTTAACTTCTTCATCGAGGATTCAACCCTTTCCGGAAGATCTCTTCTTGATTATAAATTTCTTTCAGGCGCACGATATCCTCCGGGCTCAACTCCGGCCGCGAAGAGGCCTCTCCATTCTGCATCACCTGCGCCCGGGTCTTCGCTCCGGCGATCACTGTCGAAACGGCCCCGAACGCAAGTGTGAATTCCAACGCCGCCTTCGCAAGGGGGGCGGTCCCGGAGCCCAGTGTTTTTTGGATCCACTGGATCTTTTGCCAATCGGCTTCCCTCTTTTCAGGGACCCAGCGACGGCGATGATCATCTTTGGGAAACTCATGCGAGGGGGCATAATTTCCGCTCAAAAGTCCCGACGCCAGCGCTTCCCGGACGATCACCCCAACCTCTTTTTTCTCTGCTTCCGGAAGGACCTTCTCAGCCATGCGTTGATCCAATAAGTTGAAGATGATCTGGATCGCCTGGATCCGCGGGTCTTCGAGGGCCGCCAAAGCCTCCGCCTCCGTATGAACCGAGATCCCGATGAAACGGATCTTCCCTTCCTTCCGCAACCCTTCCAGGACGCTTACAAGATCCCCTTTTCGGATCAACTCGAGCGAAGGATTATGAAGCTGAAAAAGATCGATCACATCCGTCCTGAGACGTTTGAGGCTTTGTTCGCACGCGAAGCGAATATACCCGGTATCAAAATTTTTCCTGTGCCCGGCGTGATTGAGCTTTTCAGGCGATCCTTGTAAAAGAGAAGCGGGTTTTTGGGACGACGCGTAAAAATCCCAGCCGCACTTTGTGGCCAAGGTCAAGCGGTCCCGGGGTCTGTCTTTCAGGAATTTCCCAAGAAGTGCTTCACTGTGCCCTTCTCCGTAGGTATCCGCCGTATCAAAAAAATTGACCCCGAAATCCCAGGCCGCCGCCAAAGCTTCGAGAGAATCTTTGTCGCGAACAGGACCGTAGGCGTTGCCTCCGATAGCCCAACAGCCGAAACCGATCTCGGAAACACGCAACCCGGTTTTCCCAAAACGGCGCTCTTTCATAGGGGCCCCAAAGGCTCCCATCCCGGGAACTTAGAAGAGGGCGTCATGATTCTCTCGGATCAAAATGCCGCGTCATCATGACAGCCCAAGTCGCCTTTATGAAAAGAGAGTAAAAACTTGGGCGGGATGATCGAACATTTACTTGGGGAAAAGTTCGTCAATGGCTTTTTGGATCTTATCCTGGGCCTGATAACCGACGAGCTGTTTTGCGACTTCTCCGTCCTTGAAGAAAATGACCGTGGGAATCCCCTGAACTCCGTATTTCTGAGGCGTGTTCGGATTCTCATCGACATTCATCTTTCCGACGACGAGACGGCCGGTGTTGGCTACCGCGATCTTTTCGATCACAGGCCCGAGCATCCGGCAGGGCCCGCACCACTCGGCCCAAAAATCGACCAGGACAGGTTGTTGGGATTGAAGCACTTCAGTCTGAAAATTAGAATCGGTAAGGGTTTTTTCCTTGCTCATGGAACAGCTCCTTATGGAAGATAGCGGTGACAGTCTTGTCGCAACGGAGCCGTCCCAATACGTATCCTCCCGCCGCTACAAAGGCGGGACGGGGCGGCACTCATGACCCGTTATTTAAAAAATTAACGAGAATTAAGTGCCGTAATATACACCGAACACGAGTTTCTGTCCACAGGGGCCCAAGGACCTTTTTAAGGCGAGAACTACTCGGGGCCGAGGATCTCCTCAATGGCCTGGAAAACCTGATCCACGAATGGTTTTCGGATCACCTTCACGGCGCCGGCCTTCCGCGCAAACGCCTCAAGTTGCGTCTCCTGCGAAGCGGTAAAGAGGACCACCGGAATAGGTTCGGTCTCTTTTGTCGCCTTGAGGCGACGGCAGATCTCGAAGCCGTCCATGCCCGGCATCACAATGTCCAGCAAAACAAGATCCGGACGCCACGTGCTCGCTTTTTCAAGGGCGCTGACACCTTCCGTTGCGATCTCAACCTTAAACCCCCGCGACTCGACACGTTTCTTCAAAAGCGTCACCACCACGGGCTCATCATCCACGATCAAAATCTTTTTAACGGTCATGCTTCTTCCCTCTGGGTGGGAGTTTCTTCGTTAACGTCTTTTTCAACACAAACCCTGTTCCGGCCCTCGGTCTTCGCGCGATAGAGGGCTTCATCCGAGCGAAGGACCATCAGATCGGGGACTGTTTCTCCGGGCCTCAAAGTCGCCGCCCCGATGCTCACCGTCAGTGAGATCTTGACGCCTTCATAGCTAAAAGAGTTCTGTTCGAGCTGCCGGCGGATCTTTTCCGCATGGTTAAATGCCGCATCGATCAGATGACATTTCTTAAACATCACGATGAACTCTTCACCGCCGTAACGTCCCACGGCCGTCATCTCTCCCCCGCCCTCTTCCGTCTGGGTCATAAGCCGGAGATTCTCGGCAACATATTTAAGGGCTACGTCCCCGGCCACGTGGCCGTATTTATCGTTGATCTTTTTAAAGAAATCCAGATCCAGAAGAATAATCGAAAGGGGTTGCTGTTTTTTATGAGCTTCCACGACCGCATCGTTAAGCAGGGTCCGGAAATGGCGGATGACATAAAGCCCGGTCAGACCATCGCGTGTCGCCAAAGTGAAAAGACGCGCCTGCTCGCGCTTGCCGATCGTGATCGAAAAAACCGCCGAAAAAACGAAAAGCGAGAAGATCATAAGGATCGGATTGACCACATAGATCCACATCCCTCGATCCACAAAAAGCCAGAAGGCGAAAAAAAACCATAAAAATCCGAATCCCAAACCCACCACGAGAGAAAGGACCTGCCTCGAGAAAAGGAAGAAAAAAGAAAGCACGAGTCCGATCACCAAAAGCGCGATCCTGTTCCACCGTGGGGCGACGGGCCGCGCGAACTGTTTCATAAGAATGCTGTTCATAATATTGGTCTGCACCCCGACCGCCGGGTAGGTTTCTTCCATCGGATTCGACTTGATATCCGTAAGCCCAAGGGCTGTAAGACCGATCACGCAGATCTTGCCTTTGACCTTGTCCGGAGTGATGACCGGTGTCCGCCCTTCACGAATCGCTGCATAGCTTTTGATCACATCCAAAAAAGAATAATGCTGGAAAGAATCCTTCCATCTTCCCGCCCAATTGATAAAGAACCTTCCTTCCTGGTCCGTGGGAATGGAGAGCTTCGCCTTCATGATGTCCTTACCAAGATAATCAAACGCCACTTTAGCGCCGAGATAAGGATAAGTCTCTCCGTTATAGGAAAGCAGGGGCATCACCCGGCGGATCGTTCCGTCCCGATCCGGAAAAATGTTCACATGCCCGATCCCTTTTGCAAAGCGTTCGAACTCAGGCATCGCATGGATCCAAGAACTCTTCCCGCTCTGAGACTCCAACATCACCGGTAAATAAACATTTCCAGCCTCCTCAATGGCTTGGCTAAAAGCCTCATCATCAAAGGTCGTGCTGGACTCACTAAAGATCACGTCGAAAACGATCTCCTTGGCACCCCATTCATGAAGAATATGCACCAAGGCAGCATGATTGTACCTTGGCCAGGGCCAGCGGCCGAACACCTGGAGGCTATCCTCCGCCATATCGATATGAACGATCGCCGGATGCATCGCGACCGGAGGCCTTTGCCGGAAGAAGAAGTCGATAAAAACGTTCTCGAAGCGATCCATGAGAGGCGTATTCATCACAAGCAGGTGGAAGAGAATAATCACAAGACAGCAGCTGAAGTGGGTCAGATGTAAGCGGAAGGTCGTGCTGAGATAAAAAGCCACCTGGCGCTGTTTACGCCTGAAAAAGCTGTCGGGGGTCTGCACCAGCCCGGCCGGTGGATTCTTTAAAGGGGTCATAGTGTTCTTCTCAGGTCCTGTTTGAAAGCTCTTCTCTACTGCGTTACTATTAATTCTACGGGCTCGCAGCACAGCCCCCATTTCCGCGGCGCCAAACTTGACGCGTATTGGGACTGTACCGTTAACCCACCCCTACAATTGAATAGAGAACGTTACTGTACAGTTTCGGAATCCCTCGAGGGAAACTTTAAGCCTATCCTTGTCTAAAATTGAATCGCTAAAAAGGCTGACAAGGCTCGCCCCATTTCCCGTTTCTCTTCAAGGGGTAAGGCCGGGGACTATTTCCCGGATCTTTTCAGCATGACTTTACCCGCCGAAGGACACAGCCCCCGGATCTCACAGGATCTACAATCCGCCCGGCGGGAAAAACAACGCCTACGGCCATGCTGGATGATGAGATGCGAATAGCGCGTCCAATCCTTTGGGGGCACTAACCCCGTGAGATCGTATTCGATCTTCGCGGGATCGGTGTGGCGCGTTAACCCCAACAAACGATTGATGCGGATCATGTGCGTGTCCACCGCGAGACCCGGGATGCCAAACGCATTTCCCAAGACAACATGGGCCGTCTTCCGGCCCACGCCCGGGAGCGTGATGAGATCTTCCATGCGCGCCGGAACTTTTCCCCCGAATTTTTCAACAACCGCTTTTGCCGCCCCCAGAATATTCTTCGCCTTATTTCTAAAAAAACCCGTACTGCGAACGATCGCCTCGATCTCGCCGGCATCCGCAACCGCAAAGGCATGCACGCCCTGATATTTTTTAAAAAGAGCCGGGGTAACTTGGTTCACGAGCCTGTCTGTGCATTGGGCGGAAAGAACGGTCGCCACCAAAAGCTCCCATGGGGTTGAATAATGAAGGGCGCAACGGGCATCCGGATAGGCTCTGCGCAGTCTGCGAATAATGGCTTGCACACGTTTCGTTTTGATTTGAAGTGTTTCTCTCATAAGGAATCGTAGATCGTATGTCGTATGTAGCATGTCGCAGATTGAACACATCGTTTGACGACATACGACATACTACATACGCACCCCGACGTTGTCATCCGCATTGTCCTTCACTTCTATTTCCAGTATACTTCGCCTCTAGGGAGAATTTTTATGGCAAAAATGAAGGCGGTTGTTTTTAAAAGACACGGGTCCACGGCGGAACTGGAAGAGACCTATGTGCCGATCCCGGAACTCGGGAAAAAAGATGTCCTGGTCAAAGTGAAGGCCTGCGCGCTGAACCATTTGGATCTTTGGGTGCTCGCGGGCATGCCCGGCGTCAAGGTCAGCATGCCGCATATTCTCGGCAGCGATATTGCGGGCGAGGTCGTCGAAAAGGGAAAGAAAGCTCACGGCATCCCCCTTCATAAACCCGTGATCGTTGCCCCCGGGATTTCCTGCGGGAAATGCGCTTACTGCAAATCAGGCTGGGACAGCCTTTGCGCCAAGTATGAGATCATCGGATTTCAGAATAACGGGGGTTACGCGGAATACGTTAAAGTCCCTGCCCGGAACATTATCCCCGTCATCGGAAATCTCGGCATGGAATCCTGGGCCGCCGTACCGCTTGTATTCCTGACGGCGTGGCACATCCTCGTAACACGGGCTGCGCTTCAGAGAAAAGAAACGGTGCTCATCCAGGCCGGCGGAAGCGGGATCGGCAGCGCGGCGATCCAGATCTCGAAACTCCTGGGGGCCCGGGTGATCACCACGGTGGGAAGCGAAGAAAAAGTCAAACGCGCCAAGGCGCTCGGCGCGGATTTTGTCATCAATTATAAACTCAAAGATTTTAAGACCGAAGTCATGCGCCTGACCCAGAGCGAAGGGGTCGACGTTCTTTTCGAGCATATCGGAGGCGACACTTTCACCAAAAGTATCCTCTGCCTTAAGAAAAAGGGCCGGATCGTTACCTGCGGCGCCACGGCCGGTCGCGCCGTCAGTTTTGATCTCCGGTATCTTTACACCCATCAGCTTTCCGTCATGGGCTCCTACATGGGCGGCATCGCGGAACTTCAGCGCATCGTCCGCCGTATCCAGGACGGCCGTTTGCGCCCCGTGATCGATCAAGTCTTTCCATTACGGGAAGCACGCCGGGCCCTGAACCGCATGACCGCCCGAGAAAATTTCGGAAAAATCATTCTTAAACCGTAAGACAAGAGACTAGAGACTTGAGACTAGAGACTCAAAACCCAAAAATGAGTTGGCGCTTTTTATTTTTAAAAGTCTGTGGTCTAGGGTCTGGGGTCTGCCCTGACTTTTATTTTCTTTTGCCTGATGGTAGTCAGGGCTGCCCCAATTTCCGCTTCGTTGAAATTGATAAGGATTGGGACTGTAGTCTTTTGCAATGAAACGCTCAAAACTTTATCTCTCCGGCATTCAACTCATGGCTCAAAGCGCGATCTGTTTTTCCTTCATGGCGCTTTGCGTTAAATATGCAAGCACCTCCCTCTCTCCGTTCCAGATCGTTTTCTTCCGGAGCTTCTTCGGGCTTCTGATCGTGCTGCCCCTTATCTGGCGAAAAAAAGTCTCCCTGTGGGGCGAAGAACGATTCAAATTAACAGCCCGCGGCCTCTGCGGCTTCGGCGCTCTGATCCTGCACTTTTACACGATCGCCAAACTCGAACTCGGGATTGCGATCATGCTTAATTATACGGCGCCGATCTTCACGGTGATCTTCTCTGTCTTTTTTTTAAAAGAGCGGCCGAATCTTTCTCTCTGTTTTTTGATCTTCTTGTCTTTCGCAGGGGTGGTCCTGCTGAACACCCGTTCTGGCATCGCCTGGAGCCCGGCGGTGTGGCTGGCACTGCTTTCCTCGATCTTTGCCGCGTTCGCCTATCTTTCGATCCGCACGATCCGGAACCGGGAGTCCCCTTACACCGTGATCTTTTATTTCACGCTGATTTCGACCGTGGGCTCACTTTTTTTCCTAAAAGGCTGGAAATGGCCGGACCTGGGGTCCTGGGGATTGATCGCGGGCGTCGTGATCTTTTCATTCTTCGGGCAGGTCTGGATGACCACGGCGCTACGACGCGCCCCCGCTTATCTGGTCACGCCATTCTCGTACCTTCATCCGGTGCTGTCGTTCGCGTATGGCTGGCTGCTTTGGGGAGATACCGTCACCTGGATCGCAGGCTCCGGCATTTTGTTGATCGTGGGAAGTGGTTCGCTTATTTCCTATTTCGAAACGAGACGCGAGAAAAAGCTCCCCGCTTCGCTTTCCAGCGAATCCTGCCTGTAGTCAAAAAAAGGGACAGGCTCCTTTGAAAGCAGCCTGTCCCTCTTGCGGTGTTTCTTTTTAAAACCTAGGCCGCAGACTTCTTATCCGTGACCTTGAACGCCATAAACAAATAGGCCAGATTGATCAAAATGCTCACCGCGAACGGTAAGTTCAATCCCCCCACGGGGATCAAGATCTTCAGCCACGTGAGCGTAAACGCCGCGGTCGTCGCAAAGCACGCCAGATTGAAGATCGCCCCATAACCGAGCTTTTCCTTCCGCATGAGATTGAACAGGAGCCCCACAAGAGAATAGAAAAGATTCATCACAAGAAAGAATATGCAAGAAAGAACAAACAGCACGATCGGCGCCATGAACATCATCGCGCCTTTGACGTTCTGATAGATCTTCATCGCGATCTCCCCCGTCACACGAACTTTCGAAGGAAGTTGCTGCCCGGGAGGGGCCATCGCCCCGGTCACATCACGTTCCTCGATCTGACCCGGACCCCGCTTAAAAAAAACCTTCTTGGCCGTCACCATAATATACGCTTTTCCAAGATCCGCTTCGGTGACGACTGTTTTTGTCATATCAAAAAGAGCGATCGTTCCGTATCGGGGATGCACAAGCGTCGCTGTGGTCTGGCCGTTTTCAAGACTCATGCCGGTCGGTGTCCAAATCAAGACCGGCATATTCGTTTTCATCCAATCCGCCACGGCGTCAACTTGGGGTATAATTTTGGCGGAAAAAATGGCCATGATCAGGGCGACTGAAAGCCCGGCCAGGTAAAGCGAGTAAAGCAATCCCCGACCCGCGCGACTGCGGGCAGCCTCTTGATAAACCCGAGATTGGAAAAGCGCTGTAACCGGTGCGAGCCAAAAAGAGAGAAGGTTATTCATATTGGATCTCCATGATTTTGAGTTTGATCTTCCCTGCTGGTACTTGGATGATGGTTTCTTCATTTAAACTCTTGCCCAGGATCCCGCGGCCGATCGGCGAGGTCACCGAGATCTTCCCCTCGTCAAAATTGGCTTCATCCTGAGACACAAGCGTGTAATCAAAAAAATCGCCGCTGTCGAGATTCTTCACTTTGACTTTGGCGCTCAAGTAGGCCTTATCCTGAGCCACATCCCCTTTGTCAAGAATGCGCGCGTTCCCAAGTCGGGCCTCGAGCTGACCGATCCGGATCTCCAGTTGATGCTTGGCCTCCTTGGCGGTCTCCCAATCGGCATTTTCACTCAAGTCGCCATGCGCCCGGGCCTTTTCAAGCTGGTCCGCAACTTCACGACGCTTTTTGGTCTTGAGAAAATTCAAGTCTTCGTAAAGCTTGTCATAACCCTGCTGCGTCAAGATCACTTTGTCCGACATGATTGTAAAATCCTTTATTTATCTGATTGAATAAGAACTGTCCACGCAGCACGGCTCGAATCCCGCGCTCATGATACATCGGATGAGGTCCTCAGAACTTAACCCCTCGGGAGCACGGCTCCCGGCTTCCCGAAGAACGCTCTCATGCAGATTCGTTCCGCCCATATCATCCGCACCGAACGAAAGTGCCGCCTGAACGAACTTCAAATCCGTCGCCGCCCCGTGGGCTTTGATATGAGAGACATTATCCAGAAGAAGTCTCGAAATGGAAAGCACTTTCAAGTCTAAAAAACCGGAGGTCGGGCGCACAGCCCCTTGAAAACTCTTGGAGGGACTTTCCCCTTTTCCAGGATGATACGCAAGCGGCACAAAGGCGCTGAACCCTTTCGTCTCGTCCTGCAGACCGCGCAATGTCAGAAGATGTGCCACGCGCTGCTCATCCGTCTCAATATGTCCGTAAAGCATCGTCGCGTTGGTCCGAAGTCCGAGCCCGTGCGCGACCCGATGGATCCCGAGCCATTCTTCGGCAGAGATTTTTTTAGGGCATATCTTCAGGCGCACTTCAGGATCGAATATCTCCGCACCACCGCCCGGCATGCCGCTCAGCCCGGCCTCTTGAAGACGGCTGAGAACTTCAGTCCATGGAAACCCCGAACGCCTCGCCATGTCATCGATCTCCGGAGCGCTAAATGCTTTTATAAAAAGGGGAACGGTTCCCTTGAGGTTACGGATGCGCTGCATCATCTCCAGATAATAGTCCAACCCCAGTGAGGCATTATGCCCGCCCACAATATGGACTTCGTTGATCTGAAAACGGTCGACCGCGTCCCTGACTTTTCGTTCGATCTCATCAAGGGTGAGGGCATAGGCATCCGGCGCACCCGCATCCCTGGAAAAAGCGCAGAATTCACAACGGGTGGAACAAACGTTGGTGGGATTGATGTGAAGATTCACGGCATAGAAAACACGCCGGCCATGCATCCGTTCGCGGACCTGATGCGCCATCCGCCCGATCGTAAGAATGTCCGTGCTCTTGAAAAGGCTTACGCCATCTTCGAAAGACAGCCGTTTTCCGGCTTTTATTTTCTTCTGAATATCTTGAAGGGAATCCATCTTGGGAGGACTAGGAACAAGCGACTAGAGACCCGAGACGCTCGTGAAGTCTCAAGTCACCGGTCTCCGGTCTTGGGTCCTTTTTTCGATCTCCTTAAAGAGCTCATCCACAAGATGCTCTTCGTCGACCACGCGCTCCTGCTTCCCCGCCACATAGATCATGCCTTTTTTCTGGCCGCCCGTGATCGCGAAATCGGCCCCTTGTGCTTCCCCCGGGCCGTTCACCGCGCAACCCATCACGGCAATCGTGAGCGGGCCTTTGAGCTTCATTGCGCGAGCTTCCACTTCTTGAGCAAGCTTGGCCGTATCGATCTCGGTGCGCCCGCAAGTCGGACACGAGATCACTCGAACCCCTTCCCGGAGGTCCAAAGACTCGAGAATCATTTTGGCGACTTTGACTTCTTCCACCGGATCTGCGGTGAGCGACACGCGGATCGTATCCCCGATCCCTTCCTGGAGAAGCGTCCCGACCCCGATCGCGTTATAGACACTGCCACGAATGAGCGTTCCGGCCTCGGTCACCCCCAGGTGCAAAGGATAATTGAACTTCTGGCTCGCCAGCCGATACGCCTCGATCATGGTCGGCACATCCGTCGCTTTAAGCGAGATCACGGTATCGTGAAAATCCAGCGCTTCGAGGATCGCCACATGACGCCCCGCGCTCTCGACCAGGGCCTGCGGCGTGGGCCCGTATTTTTCCATCAGGTCTTTTTCAAGCGATCCGGAATTCACGCCGATCCGGATCGGGATGTGATGCCTCTTCGCTTTTTCCACCACTTCCGCCACGCGATCCCTCTCGCCAATATTGCCGGGATTCAGGCGCAATTTATCCACACCCTCATCGATCGCCATCAAGGCAAACCGGTAATTGAAATGAATATCCGCCACAAGGGGGATCGAGATCTTCGACTTGATCTTGCCGAGAGCCTTCACGTCCTCTTCGCCGGGACAGGCCACGCGCACGATCTCGCAGCCGGAATCAACCAGTCGATCGATCTGCTCAAGCGTCGCCTGGACGTTACGCGTTGGGACCTTCGTCATGGACTGGATACGGATCGGCTGGCCATCCCCTAAGATCAGACCGCCGACCTTGACCGCACGTGTTTTTTTTCTGAGGATCGTATTCGTTTTTTTCATATTTAGTTTTAAATTTTATGTCATTCCCGCGAAAGCGGGAATCCAGCATCCATGACACTCTGGATCCCCGACAAAAACATTCGGGGATGACAGTGTTTTTAGCAGTCCCTGTGGGACAAAATAGGAACTACGCTTTTGTCATTTTTTTCTTTAAAGCCTGTTTCCTTTTGCCTGAATCGGTCAGACATTGAGAAAGATTCATGGCGCAGAAACCTTCCCCACACATCGAGCAATATTCCGCGTGCCGCGCTTCGCCTTCCGGCAGAGCCTCCTCATGCATTTTTTTCGCGTTCTCCGGGTCCAGAGAAAGGGCGAACTGCTTTTCCCAATCAAAATCAAACCGGGCCTTGGCCAGAGCGTCATCCCGGTCCCGGGCGCCGGGCCGGTGTCGAGCTACATCCGCCGCATGGGCCGCGATCTTATAAGCGATCACCCCCTGTTTCACGTCATCAAGGTTCGGCAGACGCAAATGTTCGCAGGGCGTCACGTAGCAAAGCATGGCCGCGCCGGCCTGGGCGGCGATCGCCGCGCCGATCGCGGAGGTGATGTGGTCATACCCCGGCGCGATATCCGTCACAAGCGGACCCAGCACGTAAAAAGGAGCTCCGTGACAGACCTTGATCTGGCGCTCGATGTTCATGGGAATCTGGTCCATCGGCACGTGTCCCGGACCTTCCACCATCACCTGAACATCCTGTTCCCAGGCCCGCAGGGTCAGCACCCCGAGGGCATCGAGCTCCGCGAATTGTGCCGCGTCGCTTGCGTCCGCGAGACATCCCGGCCGCATGCCGTCCCCAAGGCTGATCGTCACGTCATATTTTTTACAGATCTCAAGCAGGCGGTCATACTCCGTATAAAGAAAATTCTGTTTTTGATGGGCCTTGCACCAGCGCGCAAGGATCGCACCGCCGCGGCTCACCACGCCCGTCACGCGCCCTTCGATGAGCGGCAAATGCTCCAACAGCACTCCTGCATGGATCGTCATGAAATCCACGCCTTGTTGGGCCTGATGCTCGATGACCTCGAACATGATCTCCGGTGTGAGCGCCTCCGGTTTTCCGTTCACACGCTCGAGCGCCTCATAGATCGGCACGGTCCCGACCGGCACCGCGGTCGCGCGGATGATCGCTTCGCGCGTTTCATCCAGTTGTTTTCCGGTGGAAAGATCCATCACGGTATCCGCTCCGAACCTCACCGCAAGTTTTACTTTCTCTACTTCCGCTTGAATATCCGAACCCAGCGCGGAATTCCCGAGATTTGCGTTGATCTTGCAGCGGACACTGATCCCGATCCCCATGGGTCGGAGGTCCCGGTGGTTCACATTCGCGCAGATCACAAGCCGCCCGGCCGCCACTTCTGCCCGGATAAATTCCGGAGCAAGCCGTTCCTCCGCCGCAACGCAACGCATTTCTTCCGTCACGATCCCCTGGCGGGCATAGTGCATCTGGGAACGGTTCGTGTCGCTTTTCCTTTTTTCTATCCAACTATCTCTGAATGCCATCTTTCACCTTCGTTGTTGGACTACAGACTACAGACCAGAGACTAGCGACTTTAATAGCGACCAAGGGGTCTCTGGTCTCTTGTCTCCAGTCTCGGGTCTTAATGAAATGCCGTCTCCTCCACATGATGGCTTTCGCGCCACCACGCATCCATTTCTTTCGGGAAATAGCGTATCCGTTCTTTTTTAAGCTCGCGCACCGTCACGATCACCCGGTAGGGCCACTTCCCGATACGTTCTTGCATGCGACGCGCCAGCCCTTCAATCTCCTCCGGGGCACCGGCCCGAACGACCCCATAAAGCGAGTACGGGAGTTCCGAAAAAGCCGGCCGCCAGTCCGCGTAAAGGACTTCCGTGAATTCAGCGATTTCGAGCCCTATCCGTTCCAGCTTTTCTTCCGGGATCTGCCAGACGACCCATGTCTTCGCGCCCGAAGGAGCCGCTCCGTGCTTTGAAAAACTTCCGATCCGTTTGAGGCATCCTTTTTTCACAAGAGCCTTCATCGTCTCCAGCGCCTGCGCTTCCGTGATCCCGAAATCCGCCGCGATCTTTTGATAAGGCTCGTCCGTGAGAGGGAACGGTTCCTGCAGCTTCCGGATCATCCCGATCTCGGCGGCCGTCAAATCCATGGATCCCACCGTTTGCCGCTTCTCGAAATGTTCGCCCATCGCCGGAAACGTCTCGCCATCCAACGAGTTCAAAAGATCGCTTCCCTTGAACACCTTTCGCACGGGCAAAAGCAAGATCCTCCGAGCGCCCGAAAGTTTTCCCAGACACCGAACATGCAATTCCAGGTCCTGACCCTCCGGGACCGTGATAAAAAACCAGAGGTTGAACTCATGTTCACGCTCACATATATAGATAACACCCGGATGGCGGCTAAAAACCTCCGCGGCGGAGACGAGACCCTCCGGTTCAAATTGTGCGGCCACCCAGGCACTTTGATAATGGAACGCGCGCGGATCCAGGATGGCCCTGATGCCTCCGAAAGTCCCGTCCTTTTTAAGTCGCTGGATGCGGACCAAAAGCTCCGCGCTGTCCAAGCCGATCTTCGCGGACCAGCCCTCAAAAGGCCGCTGTGTCAAAGGGAGCCCGTTCTGGAGATAGGTCAAAAGAAGACGGTCTTTTTCATCCATAGAATTTGTTTTAAAGGACCTCCGGAAGGTTCCGTCAATACTGTGGGGCATGATAACCGAGTGAGCAGGATTTGTCCATCAACGCGGAAGGCGGTGCAACGCATGTCGTATGTCGGAGACCGCTTGTTTTTCGACATACCCCATACTACCTACTGCTTTACGGCTTTAAATTCGTGCGGATCTTCTCGAGTAGGGCATCGATCTCAAACGGCTTTTTCAGACTCCCGGCAACACCTCCGAGGTCGGTGATGCGCTGGGGCATTTTTTCATTCACGCTCGCAACGATCACGGGAAGTTGACGCCATTTCTCCTGCGCGCGCAGCCACACATAGAATTCCTCCCCGTCCATCACCGGCATAATGAGGTCCAGAATAATAAGGTCGGGCGTTTCTTTTTCAAGGACCGCCACCGCTTCTTTCCCATTCAACGCGGTCAGGACCTGGAAAGATTCCCCTTGGAGATAAAGCTGATAAATATCTTGAAAATCACTGTCATCTTCCACGATCAATATTTTGTTGGACATTGTGTCCCCCCGTTAGAAATAGGAAACGCCCGTCTGAAGGCGCTTCCCTCTTTTTAGAAGTTTGTTATTCAATTCTCAAAGTCTCAATTTTCAAGGGCCCTCGAAAAAGCATTGTCCTTTTAAATCTCTGCCGGGATCCGCCACGGCTCACGCAGCCGGAATGGCTTTATGCATTCTTATTTGAAAGCTGATACGACGGAAACACCACCTTAAAAACACTGCCATGCCCAGCCCCTTCGCTTTCGGCCCACATCTCTCCTTCGTGCAACGCCACGATCTCCTTGGAAATGGTCAGACCGACCCCGATCCCCAAGGTCGAAGGCGTTTTCTGAAAAAAGGCCTCGAAGATCCTTTGAAGATTCTCGGGCTCAATCCCGATCCCGGTATCCGCCACTTCCGCAAAGACATCATTCCCCCGAAGCGAGGAAGCGATCGTAATGCTGCCATCCGGAGTGAATTTGGTGGCATTCGTAATGAGATTCACGAACACCCGGTAGAGCATGTCCGGATCTCCGAGCATCTTGAGCGGCGACGGAGCAAGCCGGGTCTCAAGCTTTAAATGATGTTGCTCGACCAGGGGGCGTATATCGTCCGCCACAAGCTTGAGCACACTGTTAAGGTCCAGCTCCTGTTTTTTGATGTCGGACATCCCGGATTCCACTTTGGAAAGATCCATAATGCTTGAGATCGTCCGCATCAAACGATCTGCATTGACACTGAGCATCTTGATCATGGGAAGGAATTTTTCTTTTTCGGGATTGTTTGCCATCTGCTTGGCTAAGAGTTGCGTCGTCATGATGAATTTGGCGGTAGGCGTTTTGAGCTCATGGGCCACGTCGCGCACCAGCGTTTCTTTCATCATTTCTACGTGACGCAGATCCGTAATGTCCCGCATGACTCCCTGAATGAGACGCAGCGTCCCTTCATAATCCACGACCGGCGTAAGGTTGGTCTGGTAATAGATCTCGGCGTGATGAAGCCGGTGGAATTGCTGGGTATTCAAATGCTCCACGGGTTTTTTGGTCCGCACGATCGTTTCAAGCGCTTCCTGGAATTTCTGCGCCTCGCCCGGCGCGTGCATCAGAAAGAATAGCGGAAGTCCTTCCGCGAGGATCTCTTCGCGCGTGTAGCCTGAAAACCCGCGGTTGAGAATCATCAGTTCACCATCGGGCGTGATGGAAAAAATGATATCGCTCACATCATTGACGATCGACCGGTATTTCTCCTCGGATTCCTCGAGGGCCTGACTCCTCGCCCGTAAATGCTCAAAACTTTGCACCAGACGGCTGACCACTTTATTGAACGCCTCGCCGACCTCCTGGATCTCATCCCGGGAATGGATGTTGGCCCGCGCCTCGAGGTCTCCCGCCAGGATGTTGCGCGCGGTCTTTTGGAGCGCGGTCAGGGGCCGCATCACAAGCCACGTGATCCCCGCAATCACCAGGGTCGCGAAGATCACCAAAAGGAACGCGACAAAGAATTTTTCGACAAAGATCTTCCGAAGCTCTTTCTCGAATTCGATCTTGGAAAAAATGATAATAAGGCGGCCGAGCGTGGCTTCTCCGCTCATGATGGGCGCCACCGCCGCGTAAGTATCGGGATTGATTTTTTCGACGCCGAAGAAATCCTGTTTGTAAAAAAGTCCCGGAAAGGATTCGCTTTCAGGCCGGCTGCTGCCCAGGGTCTTCCCATCAGCACTCTCCACCCGGACCTCATCCACATCGGATTGCTCGGCCAAAAGCTGGATATAGGCCTTGAGGGAACGCTGGTCCTTCGCTTCGAGCGGGATCTTGAGCGTCTCGGAAAAAATCTCCGCGATGGTCTGAAGCCGCGCCTCTTTGTATTTGACCATCATGTCGCGAAAAACATTAAAGGTCGTCAGAAGCACGAAAAAAACGATCCCGAGCACGAGGAACAGCACCGGCAACGACAGCTTATAGCGGATCGGCACACGCCAACCCTGTCGCAGGGGCAATTCTTCCTGAGCATTCACACTTTTATGATTCTTCGGTATCGGGATCTTCAACCATTCTCCAAGGTTCCGGCCCTTTTCTCAAAAAAAACGGCCTAATCAAAACTCCTTGCACTGCCCGGGCCTCTATTTTTCCCCTAAGGCGCCTGGGACTGCCCCCATTCCCGCTAGGAGGAAGTTGATAAGGATCGGGACTGCGAACCCTTAAAATCCATAGCAAGGTAGCGCTTTTTATTATCGGCCAATTCCTCAGGTTTTGAAATACTCTTCCCAATGAAGAACTAGCTCCTCCAAGATCTCCTGATCCCCCGGAAGCAACGGGTAGCGTCGAATATCTTCCTGGGTGACCCAACGAAAGTCCTTACAGTCGATCGTCTGAGGCTCCCCGCTCACCCATCTGCAAAAAAAGAAGAAAAGAGAGATCCTGCGCTCCGGAGTTCCATGCATTCTATGGCAGAGAAGCTTCTCAGGATGGATCCGGATTCCGAGTTCTTCAAAAGCTTCGCGCTCAAGACACGCCTCGATTGTTTCGTCCGGCTCGCGTTTGCCGCCCGGGAATTCCCAGAGTCCACCAAAGCTGTCGGTGAGGTGCCGCTGAGCGATCAGAAGCTTCCCGTTCTTATGAATGATCGCACAGCCGACTTCGAACAGTTCCGTCATTTTTCGTCCAGACCGAGTCTTGGAATTGCGCGGAGACGGCGATAACAAAAGAAAACCATTTTGATGATCCTCGAACGGCTTTTTGAGAAATCCTGAGGCTTACTGAGTGAGGGTATTCTACCCAACCCCCTTACGCGATGGAATCTTTTTATCCGCACTGCTTCCCCATTTTAAAGTGGGCGGGGAATCAATCCCGTCCAAACTTTCATTTCTCTTCCTAAAGGGTAGTTTGGACAGCCCAAGTCGCCCTTCATAAAAAAAGCCTTGGATAGGAAAAGACGGGCCTCCGGGCCCATGCTAACCCCTTATCTTCATTGACTTTGACACCTTCCTATCTATAATACCCGCCTATGTCCAGCGGGTCCTATTTCTATCAATATCTCTTTGTCGGCATCTTCTTCGTTTTTGCCCTTGTTTTCGCCATGATCCCCTTGGTTTTGGCCTGGTTTTTGGCCCCCAAGAAGCCTTCGGCCGAAAAGCAGGCGACCTACGAGTGCGGCTTGGCATCCAAGGGTGACCCTTGGATGCAATATCACGTGCAGTATTACCTTTTCGCGCTGATCTTCGTCATTTTTGACATTGAAACTGTTTTCATCTACCCGTGGGCTGTGGCTTTTAAAAAACTCGGCCTTTTTGCCTTTGTGGAAATGGCCATTTTCATTGCCATCCTCGCTTTCGGCCTCATTTACGCCTGGAAAAAGAAAATGCTCGAATGGGACTAAAAACCAAGTACGGAGCATCTCCCGTCAGCAAAGACTCCGTACGCCGTACCCCGTAAAAAAATGGAACATACAAAAAACATCTCTAAGATCGATCCGAAACTGCGCGAGGAATTGGCGAAGCAGAATATCTTCGTCACAAGCCTGGACTTTCTCTACAATTGGGGCCGGCGCTCGTCCATATGGCCCATGCAATTCGGCCTTGCCTGCTGCGCGTTCGAGATGATCGCGGCGGCCTGCGCCCGTTACGATATTGCTCGTTTTGGCGCCGAACTTTTTCGCGCCTCACCGCGCCAGGCCGATCTCATGATCATTTCCGGAACCGTCACTAAGAAAATGGCTCCGCAAGTCGTCCGTCTTTATAATCAGATGCCGGAACCCAAGTATGTGCTCACGATGGGCGCCTGCGCGATCTCGGGCGGTCCTTTTATCGACGGCTATAATGTCTTGCGCGGGATCGATCGTTACATCCCGGTCGATGTCCATCTCCCCGGGTGCCCTCCCCGGCCGGAAGCCCTGCTTCATGGGCTCATGGAACTTCAAAAAAAGATCGCCTCGCAGGAGATCCGGAAAGCGGCGTGGTATCAAAAAGGCCTGAAGCGGGAGTTCCCGATCCCGGAGCTTGGCCCCAACGGCCTTATCCCGAAATTCAACCCGGAAGTCTGGCAGCCTCCGAAAACAAATGCCCGCCGGGAACATTACGGCGCCACGATCCTCACAGGAAAGAAGCTGAAAGCTCCGGACCTGGAACTTGTAGCGGCAGCGCAAAGCGGCAACATACCTCCGTCATCCTGACGGGATCAAGAAAGTCTATGCCCTTATGAACATTCAAATTGAAGCGATCAAAAAAGAACTTGAGACCCGGTTGCCGGACGTGAAACTCCGCCGGGTCCGGGATTCTATTTTACTCGAGAACCCGGAAGACCTGTCGCGGGTCGCTTTATTTCTCAAGGAAAGCCCGGCATTCCTTTTGGATTATCTTTCATCGGTCACGGGCGCGGATTATTTGACGTTCCTGGAATCGGTCTATCATTTTTACTCCATGGCCAAGAAACAGGGGCCTGTGGTGCTTCGTGTCCGCGTCACAAAAAATAACCCGCGGGTTCCCTCGCTTGCGCCGGTTTACCGGAGCGCGGAACTCCAGGAGCGCGAAGCTTTTGACACGTTCGGAATTATTTATGAAGGACATCCGGACCCGAGGCGTCTTTTTATGTGGGAAGAGTTTGAAGGCTACCCCCTGCGCAAGGATTACCTCCAGGAAGATACGGAAGTTCTGGAAGCCGCCGATATCGCGTGGCTGGAAGCCCGCGGGATCGAGATCCCAGGCGAGATGAAAGAGAAAGCTAAAGCGCTTCACGCGGCCGGCCAGCGCGCCGTCGCTCAGAAACCGGAAAAACCTCGTTAAGGATAACGGATAGTGGATGGAGGATGGAGCAAAAGCTGCTTTTACACCCTCCGCCATCCTCCATCCTGAAAATTTAGCAACTAGCTGGAATCTTAAAAAACATGACAAACATCGCTGAAATAAAAAAAGACGGTCCGGATATCCTCGAGATCAATTTCGGGCCTCAGCACCCGTCCACCCACGGCGTCTTCCGCATGACGATCCAACTGGACGGCGAAAAGATCTGCGGGCTCAGGCCCGTCTTCGGGTACCTGCACCGCAACCACGAACAGATCGCCGAGAACCTTCCCTATGCGGCGATCATGCCCTACACGGACCGGCTGGATTATGTGAACGCCCTGGCAAATAATTTCGGCTATGCGCTCACGGTCGAGAAGCTCGCAGGGCTGGAAGTCCCCGAACGCGCGGAATATCTCCGCGTCATTATGGCGGAACTCGCGCGCGTCGTGAACCACATTACCGTGATCGGATTCATGCTCAACGACCTTGGGGCTTTTTTCACGCCGCTTCTTTATGCCTTCCGCGAACGGGAAAGGATCCTCGACCTCTTTGAAGAGATCACGGGTTCGCGACTGATGAATAATTATTTCCGTTTTGGCGGCGTCAAACGCGACCTCACGAACGCGAACCTCGCCGCCATTCAAAAGATCGTCTCAAAATTCCCGGCGTTCCTCAAAGAATTCGAGGCGCTCCTCACGAAAAACGAGATCCTCTGCATGCGCTGCCAGAATATCGGGATCCTTCCCGCCGATGTCGCGACGAACGCCGGCATCACGGGCCCCGTCCTCCGCGCCTCCGGGGTGAATTACGACATCCGCAAGGTGGACGGATACAGTGTTTACAACCGTTTTGATTTCAAGATCCCGCTCGGAGAAAAGGGCGACGTCTACGACCGTTTCTATGTCCGCATCCTTGAGATACGGGAAAGCCTGAAGATCCTGGAGCAAGCCCTTTCCAACATCCCGTCGGGCGAGATCATGAATAAGAAAACGCTCCCCTTTCTTAAAATGCCACGAAATTTTAAACCGCCGGTGGGCGAAGCCTATGGCCGGGTCGAATCCCCCAAAGGCGAGCTCGGATTTTATGTGGTAAGCGACGGCACGCCGCAACCCTGGCGTTATCATGTACGCGCCCCCTCGCTTATCAACCTGACCGTCCTGGAAGCCATGTGCCTCGGTCAAAAGATCGCGGATGCGATCATTATCCTGGGGAGCATCGACATTGTGCTCGGGGAGACGGACCGATGACTCTTTTTGGCATGGGCGTATTCAAAGGCATGATGGTCACGCTCAAGAATTTCCTGACCTCTTATTTCCGGAAGCCCGATGAGGGCGGCATCTTCACGGTCCAATATCCCGAAGAACGTGAAAAAACGATCGAGAATTTCAGGAACTTCCCCTTTCTTGTTTACGATGCCTCTCCTGAGAAGATCCGCTGCGTAGCCTGCGGGATCTGTGAACGGGAATGTCCGCCCAAATGCATTCATATCGTTATGGAAACGGACGCCGCCGGCAAACCGACCCGGAAACCTGCGGTATTTGATATCGATTACGGGCTTTGCATGAACTGCGGGATGTGTGAAGACGTCTGCCCGTTCGATTCGATCTTCATGGACCATGCGTTCGAAGTCACCGCGCCCGAAAGGACCGAGGGGCTAGTCCGCCATAAGGAAGAGCTCTCGAAATCGAACGAATATTTTCAGACGATTCGGCCGACTCTCGCTTCGGCCATTGATCAGAAAAGAAAATCGGCGGAAGAAAAGAAAAAAGCTGCGACGGCCATCCCCCCGGCCGCGCCCCAGGGGTCGCAATGATAAAAGGTCTGGAATTTATAGATATGATCTTCGTGACGGCCAAGGTTTGGATCCTGAACCTTTTGGGCCTTTTCATGCCCCAATGGCTCGTGGTCCTTGCATCGATCACGATCAGTGGCGTCGTGATCCTGTGCCTGGGCCCGGTGATCATGATGTACCTGACGCTTCTTGAAAGAAAACTGATCGGCCGTATTCAGAACCGCTACGGCCCGAACCGCGTCGGAAAGTGGGGCCTTCTGCAGCCCATCGCCGACGGCATCAAGATGTTCACCAAAGAAGACATTGTCCCGGCGAAGGCCGACAAGATCATCCACCTCCTCGCGCCCATTGCGATCGTGGTGCCGGCGCTCATGATCTTTTTGGTCGTGCCCTTCGGCGAGCGCATGACCGCGGTGAATTTGAATATCGGCCTTCTTTATTTCATCGCCGTTTCGTCCATCACGATCCTTCCGATCTTTATGGGAAGCTGGGCATCAAGGAACAAATATTCGCTTTTGGGCGGCATGCGCACGGCGGCCCAGATGATCTCCTATGAGATCCCCATGACCTTGGCCGTGGTCCCGGCCATCATGATGAGCCAGAGTCTTTCGACGAACTCCATCGTCCTGGCGCAGGCCGGCGGCTGCGGCCTTCAATGGTTCATCTTCACGCCTTGGGGCATCGTGGGATTCATCATTTTTTTCCTTTGCGCGACCGCGGAATGCAATCGCCCCCCGTTCGATCTCCCGGAAGCAGAATCCGAACTCGTGGCCGGTTTTCACACCGAATACAGCGGCATGAAATTCGCCCTCTTTTATATGGCGGAGTACATGAACGCGTTTACGCTCTGCGGGATCGCCGCCACCCTTTTTCTCGGCGGCTGGCAAGGTCCTTTTCTTCCGTCCTGGCTCTGGTTCTTCGGGAAAACGTTCGTTCTGATCTGCGTGATGATCTGGTTCCGCGGCACCTTCCCACGCTTCCGCGTGGACCATCTCATGGGATTCGCCTGGAAATTTCTTTTGCCGCTCACGCTTATTAATATTCTGCTCACCGCGCTGTGGCACTTCATGACGAATCTCACGGCCTGGCTGGGGTCGATCCTCATCCTGGGCATTTCGCTCTGGACCCTGGTCAAACTCAATCGTACTTTTGTCCCTGAAAAACGTCACTATCCTTTGGAAAGCTGACCTATGCCGATCCTGGAACTTGCTGCAAAATTCGGAACTTACGCTGTGATGGCGGTCATCCTCATCTTCGCCTTGGGGGTCGTGACCCTCCGGAATCTTTTCCATTGCGCGCTTTGCCTCGCGGCGGCGTTGATCGGAACCGCAGTCCTTTATGTCGTCCTCCGGGCGGAATACCTCGCGGCGATCCAGATCCTTCTTTATGTCGGCGCGGTGGTGACACTCGTCATTTTTGCCATTATGCTCACAGAACACCTCGCTGGAAAGACCGTCCGCCAGAATAATTCGCAAAGTCCTCTGGCGATCCTAGGCCTTCTGGGGTTCGTGGCCTTGCTCACGGGCGTGCTCCTAAAAACGCCCTGGCCTGTTACGGAAACCGCCTTGAAGGCCAAGGTCTCGGTCATGGGGCTCGGCCAAGCCTTGATGGGAGCTTATGGGTTCCCTTTCGAGGTCATCTCGATCATCTTGATCGCGGCCTTGATCGGCACGGTGGTCATCGCCAAGAAGGATGAACCGGAGGATTTACCCCGTTAGAGATTGAGGCGTTATGTTTTACACATATGTTCTTCGAAGTGAAAGAAGCAATGAAATGTACACGGGCTTTACAAAAGATTTACGGAAGCGCTTTAGGGAACATGTGGAAAATAAAGTCGCTTCCACAAAAGGCCGTGGGCCTTTCGTGATTATCTATTATGAGGCTTGTATGAATATTAATGATGCTGTAGCAAGAGAGAGGTATCTAAAAACAGGCATGGGTAAACGTTACTTAAAGAACCGCTTAAAGCGCTTCCTATCTCTAACGGGGCGAGCATGATCGTTCTTCCCTTAACTCACATCCTGATCTTCTCACTCGTCCTTTTCGCGATCGGCGTTTACGGCGCGCTCGTGCGACGCAACATCATCGGCATCCTGATCTCGATCGAACTCATGTTGAACGCCGCCAATATCAATTTGATCGCGTTCTCGAAATACACTTCCCTTTCTCCTGAGACCGGACAGATCTTCGCTCTGTTCGTGATCGCGATCGCCGCGACCGCCGCTGCCGTGGGCCTTGCGATCGTCCTGGCTCTTTACCGCGTCCGAAAAACCATTCTGGCCGATGAGGTTAATTTACTAAAATGGTAACCTGTGATCAGATCCTTCTAGTCCCTCTTTTACCTTTTCTGGCCTTTGTGGCAAATATCCTGGCCGGCCGCTGGCTTAAAGAACGCGCGGCCTGGCTTTCCATCGCCACGAGTTCCGCGGCCTGCGTGATCGCGTTGCCCCTCTGCTGGGCTGTCTTCCAGGGGGCCCATTTCGCCCACCAAGGCACTTGGCTTATGCTCGGAACCGTCCCGCTCAAGTTCGGCTACTTGATGGACCCTCTTTCCGCAACGCTCCTTTTCATGGTCATGATCGTCGGCACCCTGATCCAGGTCTATGCCGCAGGCTACATGCACGGCGACCCGCGCTACAGCCGGTTCTTCGCGTACGTTTCTCTTTTCATGTCCGCGATGCTCACGCTCGTGATCTCGGACAACTATCTTCTCTTTTTTATGGCGTGGGAGATCATGGGACTTTGCTCGTATCTTTTGATCGGCTTTTATTTCGAGAAGGCTTCCGCCGCAAACGCCTCTCTGAAAGCCTTTCTCACCACGCGGATCGGGGACGTTGGCTTCCTCCTTGGCTTCCTAACACTTTTCACCGCGATTGGCACGCTGAACTTCGCCCAGATGAACACGATCATGGCCGGCGCGCACGGAGGCCACGCCGCTTTAAATACCGGCCTTCTCACGATGGCCGCCCTTCTTATTTTCTGCGGCACGATCGGCAAATCCGCGCAGTTCCCGTTGCATGTGTGGCTTCCGGATGCCATGGAAGGCCCGACCCCGGTCAGTGCGCTTATCCACGCCGCAACCATGGTCGCGGCCGGTGTGTTCCTCGTCGCACGTTCTTTCACCCTTTTCATGGCCGTCCCGAATATTCTGCCGATCGTCACCGCGATCGGAACGATCACGGCCTTTATGGCTGCTTTTATCGCGCTCACCCAAAACGATATCAAACGTGTTCTCGCTTATTCCACGATCTCGCAACTCGGTTATATGGTGACCGCCATGGGGCTTTCGGGCCTCGGCGCCGGAACGTTTCATCTCATCACGCACGCTTTCTTCAAGGCCCTGCTCTTCCTCGGCGCCGGCAGCGTCATTCACGGAACCCATGTCCAGGATATCCGTGAGATGGGAGGCCTTTTCAAGAAAATGCCGCACACCGCCGTCACCTTCATCATCGCGAGCCTTGCCCTCGCCGGGGTTCCTCCGCTTTCTGGGTTCTGGTCCAAAGACGAGATCCTGCTCGCAGCGTTCGGATCCGGAAATTTCCTGGTCTTCGGCATTCTTCTCCTGACAGCCTTTATGACGGCCTTCTATATGTTCCGACTTATTTTCCTGACCTTTTTCGGCGCGGCCCGGGATGCCAAGGTTCATGCGCATGAGTCCCCGGCTCTCATGACTTTGCCCCTCTGGTGTCTCGCGGTAGGATCCGTTGTGATCGGTATCCCCGGTTCGCCCTTTATGCACCACTGGTTCCAAAAATTCATCGCGCACATGGTCCATTACCCGGAATATGAACCTTCCGCTTTTGTCATGGGCTGCTCGATCGCGGTCGCGGTCCTCGGGATCGCGCTGGCAGGCGTCATCTACCTCAAGCAAAAGCATTGGGCTGAAGCCGTTGCGAAAACCTTCCCGTCGTTTTATCGCCTTTCTTTCCATAAATTCTATTTCGATGAGTTCTATTCCGTTTATATCGTGAAACCTTTCAATGCGCTGGGACGCGCCCTGTTCGGCTTTGACGAAACCGTGATCGACGGGGCGGTGAATGGCACCGGGAAGAACACCCTGTTCCTGAGCGAGGTTAAGAACTGGATCGATAAATACATCGTGGACGGCGCCGTAAATTTCATGGGCACTGCGGTCTATTTTTCGAATTCGCTCGTGAAGCGCATCCAGACGGGCTTTGTTCAGAATTATCTTTTGATCGTGTTTTTCGTATTGATCGTTTTTCTCATTTGGGAATTAAAATTGGCTTAATTAGCAGGATGAAGGATGGCGGAAGGCGGATGGCGAAGAACTTGAGATTTGACGCCCTCCTCCATCCGTTATCCGCCATCCGGCCTTAAAGTTTTAATAGGAGAATCACATGACTTCACACTTGTTAAGCTGGATCATTTTCACACCCCTTCTCGGCGCGATCGCCGTTCTTTTTGTGCCAAAAAGTTTGACGTCTTGGATCAAATGGATCGCGCTTGCGACGACCGGCATCGTGACAGCGCTCACCGGTTACGCGCTCACGATCTTCCAGCCCGCGCAGGCCGGCTTCCAGATGGTGGAACGCGCCTCCTGGATCCCGCAGTTTGGCGTCCAATACCTTCTCGGGACGGACGGGATCAGTTTCCCCATGGTCTTTCTTACCGCGATCATTTCTTTGATCGCGTGTCTCGCCTCTTTTCCTCATGTGCGCGTTAAAGAGGGCCGCGAAAAAGAATATTATTTCCTGTATCTCCTCCTTGAGACCGGCATGCTTGGAACGTTCCTCGCGCTCGACCTTTTCCTCTTTTATGTGCTTTGGGAGGTCGTCCTTGTCCCCATGTATTTCCTGATCGGGATCTGGGGTGGGCCGCGCCGCGAATACGCCGCGATCAAGTTCTTCCTTTATACCCTCGCGGGCAGTCTCTTCATGCTGCTCGGGATCCTGGGTGTTTACTTCGCCGCAGCACCCCATACCTTCGATATGACGCAGCTTGTCGGAATGCCTCGCAGCCTCCTGTTCCAACAGGTCGTTTTTATGGCGTTCTTCCTTGGCTTTGCGATCAAGGTGCCGATCTTTCCGTTCCACACCTGGCTTCCGGACGCACACGTCGAAGCTCCGACACCGATTAGCGTGATCCTCGCGGGCGTCCTCCTTAAAATGGGCACATACGGATTCTTCCGCTTCAGCTACCCTCTTTTCCCGGACGCCACTCACTGGTTCCAACCCGCCATGGCGGTCCTGGCGATCCTCGGCATCGTGTACGGAGGTTTTGTGGCCCTCGCGCAAACGGACTTCAAAAAAATGGTCGCCTATTCGAGCGTCAGCCATATGGGATTTGTTTTGCTTGGACTTGCGGCCCTGAATGCAAACGGTTTTCGCGGCGCCATGCTCCAGATGTTCACCCACGGAACCATCACCGGCGGGCTCTTCTTGCTGGTCGGCGTCCTCTATGACCGGGCGCACTCCCGCGACCTGAACGATTTCGGGGGACTCGGCGTAAAAATGCCGGCCTACGCAGGATTCCTGACGTTTTTCGCGCTCGCATCGCTCGGACTTCCGGGTCTCTCCGGCTTCATCAGTGAATTCCTGGCGCTCTTGGGCTCGTATCAATATTCCAAGGTAGTGACCGGGCTCTCCACGATCGGCATCATTCTTGCCGCGGCGTATCTTCTTTATATGATCCAGCGCGTCCTGCTCGGAAAACTCAACCCGAAATGGGCCGGACTTGGCGATATCAAGCTCCCCGAGGTCCTCACGCTGCTGCCGCTCATGGTCCTTATCCTCGGGATCGGTATTTATCCGCGGATCATCCTGGATTACATGATCCCGACACTGGATGGCTTGCTTAAAACTTTGAAGGTCTCGTAAAAATGGAATTTTGTTATTTATCTCGTTGCTCGGCGATGGCAACGAAGCCCGTTTCGTCTCTCGGTCACGGTTACGTCACCACCGTTGCCTTAACCGATAAGGGCTTCGCAACCGTTACCGAATTCCGGATTTTAAAGAGGGCCGTGTCATGAACGCCGTTGAAAGCTTAAGATATTTTATTCCCGAACTTGTTCTATTAGTCGGCGCGTTCGCAGCGCTCACGTTGGATTTCTTCGTGAAGCAGAAGAAGCTCGTGGGAGAATTCTCTCTTTTGGTGATCGTCGCCACACTCTGCCTGGTGAAAACCCCGACTCAACCGCTCCCCCTCTTCTTCGGTCTTTTCCACCTGGACGCCTTTGCGCATTTTTTCCGTTACATCGCACTCGGCACGGTAGGCATCACGATCTTGATCTCGCTGGGCTACGCCCCGATCCAGAAACGCTTTACGGGAGAGTTCTACGGCCTTTTCCTTTTCATGGCCTTTGCCCTCATCCTGGTCGCGGC
>CAYZYT010000002.1:0-69757 GCA_964482725.1 uncultured bacterium
GGACCGAACAGGTGGACGATCGCACGACCCTGACGCATGATTTCGGGAAAGATTTTCGAGCGGGGGGAACGGAAACGGCGGCCGAGGTGTCTTCGGGTTTGAATTTTGGAAGCGATGATACGTTTACGACCACGGTTTCCGTGTCGCTGGGGAATGACCTGGACGCGGATACCGGTCGTGCGGAATGGGGCAGTGAAATTCGTGTTTATGAGGGGATCTCGGACTGGAGTTTGACTCAGGATGGGAAAGAAGGCTACCGCAAGGCCTTTCAGGACGGAGCTTTTAAGGATCTGAAGAGCCACTCGTTCCAGTATGACGTGAATGGGGATGGATCCGTTACCCGGACAAAATCGTACCGTTTCATTCGCGGAATCGAGACCACCGAAGCCACTTACAGTGAATCCGTGCGGCGTGTCGGCGCCGAGGCCGGGTATGAAGGAACGCTGAATGATTCGCTTCTCGGAGACCTGAGCGGAGCAGCTCTTGAGAATTTCCGCGGCCAGGAATTCTCCTTCAGCCGTTCCTGGAAATTCGGCTTCGATCTTGCGGAAGAGGACCGGATCTTCAAGTCCGAAAGTTATTCCGTGACCTCCCGTGATGAAATTGTCACGCGTACGGTCTCTCGCGATGTCCTGACCGATCTCCTGACCTACACGAGCCAGGAGAAGAGCACAGACGCCGCGGTCCGTTCGGAACTTTTAGGTGCGGTCGGTCTTGCCGTTACGACCGGGGAGGATATGTTCGAATCCCGAAGTTATGCGGGCGGGTTTAATACGAACCAGCTTTTTCTGGAACATAGTTTTTCGATCGATATCTACGGGGATGGGACGCTCACCCGTACGAAGAATTTCGAAGTGGTGAACGGTGTTGTGACAGGAAAGATCACTTTCACCCAGACCGAGGATGTCGCCCGCGCGACGATCTCTTATGACGGGACGCATTCGATCGGAGAACTTTTGTTCGGTTCGATTTCGGAGGATTCGAATTGGAGCGGGGAGCGCATCTCGCGGTCGCAGACCTGGAGCGATTCGTTCTTGGTGGATTCCGGCGAGCGTAAGGCCCGGAAAGTGCCTCCCTTTGAAGGCGAATCGTACTCGATCGCGTCGGCGGACGGAAAGATCACCCGAAGCGCTAATTGGGACGCGATCAAAGGTGAGGCTCATTTTAATTATCTGGAACAGATCAAGATCGCTTACGACACCGTTACCCTCAACGGAATTCATGTGGGCGAAAGTCTTCTCGGGGATGTCAAAGGGAATTTGAAGTGGAGTTCCAAGAGTATCCTCTATTCCACCAGTTCGCGTGAAGCCTTCAACGTGACGGACCGGTTCATTGATTCGGAGTATTACCAGGTGACTTCCCGCGATCGGACCCAGACCCGGACGATGACCGTCGACCGTCATCATCCCGATGGTCCGCGTGTGAGTTATGCGACGCAGCTTCGGGTTACGGGAGTTTTGAACGCGCAAGGGAATTACGAATATCCCGAGATCGAGGCGCTTTTGGACGACCCTTCCGTTTGGCTCGTGGGCGCGGATCGCGAGGCGTTCCGTGCGGTTTTCGATAACGCGGTCTTTTCTCATAACCCGTTCTTTTTGGCTCTGAATTCCAGTGATGCTTTTAATGTTGCGGATCGTTCGATCACTTCAAAATCGTATCAGGTGACGGCGCGTGACGGGGACACGACGCACAGCCTTTCGATCGATGACCGGGTGCCGGCCGGGCTTCCGGACGCGAATGGAACTTATTCGAGTTTCCGTAAAGTGGCGACCTATCAGATCCAGGAGCGGATGCTCAAGAGCGATCTTGCGGCGCTTGTCCCCACGATCGTTCCGGCTTCCAAACGCCAGGAAGTCCTGGATGCCTTGGAACTGGAGTATGCGAATTTTTCCCGCACCACTTCAAACGGAGCACAGACTTATTCGTGGAGTTCGCGGGACGGGAATCAAAGTTACAGCATCAATGTGAACACGCACGTTCCTCGCGGGACCGCGGAAAATCCTCTTCCCGACGGAAGCGAAGCGACTTTTACCAAGACCGAACGTGTCAGTCACCCAACGGTTCTCGCGATCGCGGCCGGTATCGAGGATCCTGTCAAACGCCAACAGGCGCTTGACGCCATTCAGAATGATCCCGTGGCGACCCTTTTCCGTTCCCAAACGGGCCTAGGCGAACCGGTTTATCAGTGGACCAGCTCGCTGGATCCGAATGTGAGCTACACGTTGGGGCTGAATGCGAAGGTCCCTGTGGGGGTTGACAACCAGCCGACCGGGAAGGAAACCACGTTCAACCGGAACATTCGTATCAGTCGAGAGGAAGTCCAGGCTCAGATCCCGAAGATCCAGGACCTTGCGAAGCGCGCTCAGGCGGCGGAAAAATTAGACGAGGCGATCGTTTTCTTCCGTGCCCAGGCCGGGACGGATGATGCCGTGTATCAATGGACGAAGTTCGGGGACTCGAACACGAGTTACACTCTTTCGATGAATCCCTCGGCGCCGGACGGGTTGGAGGCGAGTTTCAGTCAGAATATCCGCGTGAGTGCTGAGGAAACGCTCAAGCACATCCAGAATGACGCGAGCGGCGCCTGGATCGTCAATGAGGAGGATCGCGCCGCCGCACTTTTAGCCTATAACGATGCCTTGGCGCAGGGTGGCATGTTCTCCCTTGTTCAGGCCGGCAATGATAATCCTCTGATCCAGTGGAGCGTTCCGACGGATCCGAACACGAGCTATTCGTTGCAGATGAAGGACGCGTGGCACTCTGCTCTTTTCAGCTATAACAAACGCGTGAGTCAAGAGCATATCCTGAGCAAAGTCTCCGAAAGCGATCCTCGTCGTGCCGCGATCCTTGCCGCACTTGAAAATGGAAAATTATTTTATATGTCCATGGGAGACCGCGGCCCGAATTATCAATGGACGAATGAATCCGATAAAAATATCGGTTTCACTCTTTCCCTTGATGAGAAGTCCCCGGTGGGAACGGCGGGCGCTTTCCAAACGCCTCCGGTTTTGACGTTTTCGACCAATACGCGTGTTCGTCTCGAAGAGGCAAAAGCCCAAGCGGCGCTCATCCGGGATGATGGAAAACGCGCGGAAGCGCTTGCGAAACTCGCCCCTCCTTCCGGTGTTTCTGTCCCGGCGGTCTATCGCTTGATGACGGACGGGATCTCGGCGTTGGATGGGGTGGACGCAGTCTATCAGTTCGCGGATACGCAGGATCCGGATACGAATTATACGGTTTCGATGCGGAGCGGTCTTCCGACGGGCGATCCCGCGCAGAACACGGGAGTTGAGGTGACCTGGAACATTTCAAAGCGTGTTAGCAGTGCCGAGGTCCGGGCGTGGTTGGCCAAACCGGATCTGACGATCATCACCAACGGCGTGGATCCCGCGGATGCGGTGGCGAACGGAGAAACCTTTTATCTGTCCACGCCGGGTGCTGCCGAAGCGGGGGCGTACCAGTGGACAAATTATAAAGATCCGAACGTGAGTTATAGTCTGCAAGCCAAGTTCTCGCAAGTAACGCTCACGCAAACGACGCAGGTGAGCGCGGCTGCGGTGGCCGCTGAATATGAAGCGGCGGTCGTGGCGGGAACTATTAAAGATGGTGACACGAGGAAATCCGGAATCGATCAGGCGGTCAAAGAGGGTCTTGTTTTTTACCGAACGATGGGTGATCGTGGGCCGAGTTATCAGTGGTCAAGCGAGACGGACCGGAACAAAACCTTCAGCCTGGCGGTGGACACGAAATTCCCCGACGGAACGGGTTTCCGGACGGAATTGAGTTTGACGGTCGGCCTCCGCTGGAGTATCGAAGCATTGAAAAACAAACTCGCGCTTATCGGGGATCCCAAAGACCGTGAAGAGGCTGCCGCGCAGCTTTCACGAAAAGGAGTGACCCTGACGCGTTCGGTGACGGATGGTGTGTCCAAGACGGACGGCGTAGATCCTGTGTATCAATTCGCGGATGCTTCGGAGGCCGACACGAGCTACAGCATCGCATTCCGTAGCGGTCTGACCGTGACGGACCCCGCAGTGGACGCGGCTTCGGAAATGACCTGGAATATCTCCCGGCGTGTTAGCAGGGCCGATGTCGAGGCCTGGCTTTCCAAACAAGGCTATGCGGTCGACTATGGCGAAGGGACGACCGCGGATTCTTTTTCGAGCGACGTGCTTTATTACTTTTCACAAGCCGGATTGAATGACGAGGGTCAGTATCAGTGGACGAACGGGTCGGACCCGAACACGAGTTTCAGTTTGCAGGTCAAATCGCGGTATTCGCAGGTCTCTCTGAGCGCAATGACCCAAGTGAGCCGGGAGACCGTCTTGGCGGAACAGGCCGCCGCCGGTGCGATGGGGATGACCGGGATCACGACCGACATGGCGGAGGTGATCGCGGATGGGGTCATTTTTTACAGGACCTTGGCCGAGCGCGGTCCGAATTACCAATGGGCGAGCAATTCCGACAAGAATAAAAACTACAGCCTTGCGGTGGATCGATTTTTTCCGGTGGGAACGGGCGCGGACGCCTCTTTCAGGGCCCAGCTTTCGATCACGACGAGCCTTCGGGCTAGTTACACGGAAACGCTCAACAGGATCCGTTTGATGGCGGATGCTGGAGATCTTGCCGAGGCGAAAGAGAAGCTTGATCAGGCGAATTCCCATGGGATCGCGATCACAAGATCCAGCACGGATGGGATCCTGGACTCGGATGGCACGGATTGGACCTATCAATTCGCGGCCTACAAAAACAATCCCATGGAGCCGGATGTCAGCTATTCGATCTCAGTGAAAACGAATGTTCCGATGGGTCTGGACAATACGCCGAACGGTACGGAAGTGACCTGGAGCATTTCCGAGCGCAAAACTTCGGTGGATCTGCTCGCCGAATTCGAGGCTCTTATCGCATCCGAAAACGATCCGGTCCGGAAAGCTGAGCTCCAAGCGAAGAAGGCGGCACTCCATTTGGTTCCCACGGATGGGGTCTATGTGTCCCGGGGCGGTTCCAATGATCCGGAGCGGCAATATCAGTGGACTGATCGCGACGATGTGAATGTCAGTTACAGCGTGCGTTTCAAGGATAAATGGAATGAAGCGACGGTGACTCAGACAACCCAGACGAGCGCGGAAACGGTTGCGGCTCAAAAGGCCCTTTTGCAGGCAAGTTATGACGCCCGCAAGGCCGAGGTCGATACGGAATTCAGTAAGAACGCTCTTACGGCGGTTCAACGTGACGCACTCAAAGCGGCGCTGGATAAAGAATGCTCGGATAAGCTGGCTTTGATCGATGCGGCGCTCGCGGATGGGAAACTCTTCTATGAAAGCGAAGTTGCTGGAGAAGCCCCTAACTTTTCATGGGCGAGTAACACGAATTCGAACATCAATTACAGCCTCTCGATCAATTCCCATGTGCCGGTCGGGACAGGAACGACGGCAGGTTTCAGATCCGAGATTTCGTTTACGAAAAGCGAAAGGGTGAGCAAGGATTGCATGCTGGGTATGGACGTGCTGGGACTTCTCGCTGCGGATACGGCAAATGATCGCAAGAAAAAAGAGGAAGCCCAGACCGCTTTGGGCCTCGCGGGGGCGGTTTTTTACAGATCGGTAACAGACGGAAAAGATCCGACGTATCAGTGGACTAATCCCGTCAATTCCGACGAAAGTTGGAGCCTTGGGATCAATCGTCATGTTCCCACGGGGGACGCCGGAACCCCGATCGGCCTGGAGGCGACTTTCTCGCACAATGTTCGCGTGACATCTTCCGAGGTGGCGACTGAGATCAATACGATCCTGGATCCTCTCAAGAAGGCGGAGGCCGCTGCGGCTCTCGTTGCGGGGGCGGCGTTCTATCTGGCCCAAGCCGGTCTGGATGACGGTGTCTATCAGTGGTCCAATAAAGCGAATCCCAGCATCAGTTACACCGTGACGATCAATGACCACGTGCCGACGGGAGAACCGGATGCGAACGGGAATTACGATCCAGCAAAATACAAAACCGAAACGATCTTTAATGTCAATACCCGGGTCAGCTTCCAGCAGATGCTCGGAGAGATTCCTCAGATCGCGGATGCGACGAAACGCGGCGAAGCATATCTGTCGCTCTTTGATGCGGATGCCTTCTACCGGTCTAAAGCAGGGAACGATGATCCGAGTTATCAGTGGTCAAGCAATAAGGACCTGAACGCCAGTTTTACGCTCGCGGTCAACCCGAGGCTTGGGATCACGTCCTTTAGCCGCTCGAAACGGGTGAGCAAAGAACAAGTCGCCGTTGAAATTGCCGTCATGAGCAGCAACTATGATTCGGACAAGGCTGCGCTCCAGGCCAAGATCAATGCGCTTCCGGCGAATGACCCGAAGACTGCCGCGCTCACCGCGGACCTGGCCACACTCAAGGCTGAATATGAGGCTAAGCTGAACCGGATCAATACCGCGCTCGCGGATGGGAAGAACTTCTACAAATCGCAGGCCGGGAATGACGAGCCGTCGTATCAGTGGTCGAGCCTCGCGAACAAGAATGTGAATTACACTCTTTCCGTAAATAGCAAGATCCCGGTCGGGGAAGTCCGTCAGGACGGGACCTATGCAAGTTACCGGACGGAGCTGACGTTCTCAAAGAGCGAACGTGCAAGTCTGGATGACGCGAAGCTTCAGGCGGGTCTGATCCGGGATGCCAAAGACCGGGATGATGAAGCGCTTAAACTCTTGAATGATCAGGGCAATCTTGGCCTCCCGGTCTATCGGACTCTTACGGACGGGGAATCCGTGTCGGATTATCAGGACTACACGTATCAGTTCTCGGATCTCAATAATCCCGACAAGAGCTACACGATGGCGGTCAATTCGTTCGCGATCGGTGGGAAAGAAGCGATGTGGAACGTGAGTCAGCGAGTGAAACCGGCCGATGTGGAAAAATATATTGCCGACAGCTGGTTCGCGGGCGACGCGAACGATCCGAAGCTTCAGGCTGCGCTGGCGGCATTCGCGAACGGCGAAGCGTTCTATCTTTCTTACGCTGGTGAAAATGATAATAAGAATTTTCAATGGACCAGCAAGACGAATCCTAACGTCAGTTATACCCTGAATGTGAAGGATAAGCCGAATCCTGTGACCGGGATCAACTGGCATGAAGCAACGTTTACGCAAAGCAGTCGTGTGAGTCGCGAAGATGTTATGAAACGTTATGATTATTTGAAAAACACCGGGGACAGCCGCTACACAAACCTGGAAGCGGCCCTTAGGGACGCGGACGGGGTTCTGGGGGTCGGGATCTTCTATAAGTCTCAGGCCGGGACGGATGATCCGAGTTTCTCCTGGTCCAGCCGCTCGAATCGGAACTTGAATTACAGCCTGTCCGTTAATACCAAGGTGGGTGTTGGGATCGCGGTGAATGGAGTTTACCCCAGCTACAGAACCGAGGTAACGTTCTCGCGCAACGAGCGGGTGACCCTTGCTGAGGCGCGCAATCAACTGGCTCTGATCGGCGACCTTTCGGATCGCCAGGAGGCCTCCGATGCAATGGATCAAAGCGGGGTTTCGATCTACAGATCCTTGACGGATGGGGAATCCGCCACGGATTTCCTGGATCCGACCTATCAATTTGCCGACATGTTGAATCCGGATAAGAACTATTCGATCTCGATCAAGAGCGGGATTCCTTCGGGCATTCCGGTGAATGGGGTTTATCCGTCGACAAGGACAGAAGCGACGTGGAATGTGAGCGAGCGGATCGCTCGTGAGCAGGTGGAACAGCACTTGAACGCCACCTGGATATCGGATCCCGATAAGCTGGCGGATGCCCAAACGGCATGGCTCGACGGTGAGACTTTCTACATGTCCTATGGCGGACAGAATGACAATGTGACGTATCAGTGGACCAGCCGTGCGAACCAGAATATAAGCTGCAGTCTCCTTGTGAAAGATAAGGCGAATACGGTCACCGGCGTGAACTGGCATGAAGCGACTTTCAATCGCAATCAGCGCGTTAGTAAGGAAGAGGTTGAGGCCGGGGTTGCGAGCTTGACCACGAATTACAATGCCGAAAAGAGCCTTCTCGAAACAAAGATCTCTGAGACTACCGGAGCCGCGAAAGCAGCGCTAGAACAGGAACTCACGGCGCTTGAGTCCGACTATGGCAAGCGGAAGGACGCGATCGATAACGGCCTTTCGGACGGCAGGCTTTTCTACCGATCCCAGTCTGGCAAGGACGAACCTTCGTTTCAGTGGTCGAGTGAGACGGACCGGAACCAAAGCTACAGTCTTTCTCTCAATGCAAAAGTTCCCGTGGGTGTAAAGAATCAGGCCGGAGCGTACACCTCCTTTAGGACCGAAGTGACGTTCACCACGAATGCCCGGGTTAGCACGGAACAAGCGGTTGCGCAGGCGCAACAGATCGGCGACCTTCCCGATCGCGCGGAAGCTTTTGCGGCGCTGGGTTGGGATGCGGTCGCTCAGAAATTGACGCTCAACGGGATTGCGGTTTACCGCGCGATCTCGGATGGCGAATCTCGGTTGGACGGGATCGATCCCACCTATCAATTTGCGGATGCCGTCAATCCGGACAAGAGTTATTCCATGAGCGTGAAGAGCGGATTGCCACAAGGAAATCCTCCGGCGAATACGCTTTCCGAAACGATGTGGAATGTCAGCGAGCGGATCAGCCGTATTCAAGTGGAACAACATGTGACGGCGACCTGGGTGGCAGATGCCGCGAAGCTTGCCGACGCGCTTGAAGCTCTGGCTTCGGGCGATATGTTCTACATGTCTTACGGCGGCAAGAACGATAACGTCACTTATCAGTGGACGGACCGTGCGAATTCTAATGTCAGTTTTAGCCTCCAGGTCAAGGAATCCTGGCACGAAGCGACTTTCAACCGGAGCGAACGGGTGACGCTTGAGACCGTGGAGGCAGAGCTCAGTCGTCTGGCCCCATCGGACAGCCGGTACGCGAAGCTTGTTGCGAATCTGGCCGATGGACGGATTTTCTATAAGTCTCAGGCCGGAACGGATCAACCGGGCTACCAGTGGGCGAGCGAAGCGAGCCGGAACAAGAGCTATGGTCTCTCGCTTGCGGTCGTCAACGGCGGAATCCAGCTTACGGTTTCCACAAGCGAGCGCATGAGCCTTGCTTTCATAAAAGCGCAGACCCCGCTTATTAAGAATGTGAATGACAAAAAGGATATCGATGATGTCCTGAACATTTCAGGCGTGGTGGTCAACCGGTCTATTTCGGACGGAGAGTCCTCAACGGACGGCAATCCCGCCAACCCGACGTATACCTTTTCAGATCCCACGAACGCGGACAGGAATTTTTCAATCGGAGTCAACAGTACGGCCGTCGATGGTCCGGAGGCCACGATCAACATCACAACCCGCCTCAGCCGCCTCCAGGTCGAGCAACATATAAAAACAGATGCGAATGGCGCGTGGATCCAGGATCCCAAGAAATTAGCGGACGCGGTCGTCGCCCTCGCGGATGGCGATTTATTCTACATGTCCCAATCCGGTATGGATGAAAAGACCGTTCAATATCAATGGTCTAGCATGAGCGATTCCGATAAGAGTTACAGCCTGCAAGTTCGGGACGATTGGCATCAATCCCTTTTTAGCCGGACCGTCCGGGTCCTGATCTCGGAACTGAATGCCCAGCTTACCGCGCTCATCGCGGCCTATGACGTCCGTCGCTTGGAGATCCAGAACGATCCGCAGGTTACGGATAAGGCCGGAACCTTGAAATTGCTGGATGATCATTACACGGCTCAAAAAAACCAGTTTGAAGCCGCCATCACGAACGGGGAAATGGTCTACAAGACTCAGGCCGGAAGCGATGACCCATCGTACCAATGGTCGAACAAGGCGGATCGCAACATCAGCTACAGTCTTTCGATCAATTCGCATGTGCCGGTGGGGATCAAGCGGAACGATGGAACGTATCCTTCGTATCGCACGGAATTTACAGTCACGGTCTCCGAACGCATCAGCATCACAGTGTTGAAGGATCAAGACCCCGCAACAGCGGATCCTTACAGTTTGATCATGGACCCGAACCAGTTGGAGCCCGCCAGTGCCGCGATCGCCGAGCAAGGGGTCATGCTTTATAGGGCCGTAACGGACGGGAAGATCACCGATCCTGTTTATCAATGGACGAGTTCACTCAAGAGCGATGTGAGCTACAGCATTTCCTACGACCATCGTATGCCGACCGGGACCGCGGGCGCGGTGATGACGATCGCTAATTTCACACGGGTGGAGAAGGTAAGTCGCGCGACCCTGCTCGGCCTTCTTGATAAGGTCAAGAATCCCACCGAGCATGCGAACGCCTTGGGAGCGATCGCGGACGGCGAGAGTTTTGCGTTCTCCCAGCGGGGCACCGACAATCCGAACTATTCCTGGTCTAGCTTTTCGGATCCGCTTGTGAACTATTCCATCACGCTCGATACCCGCGCGGTGCGCACATCCGAAGCGACGTTCAAGAAAACGACCCGCTTGAGTCAGGAAGAACTCGAGGCCTTGACAAGCCCGGAGACAATCGTGACGGCGCCTGCGGGCGTGACAGACGACCGCTTTAGCACCACTCAAAGTATCCGCGACCTGCTCCTCGGAAATCTTACGACTCAGCCTGCTTGGAAGGATGCGCAGGTGCAGATGATCGAAGGTATGGGCACCGACGGCACGCTTTCCTGGACCGGTTATGCGATCACTTCCGCAGACGGTAAAACGACCCGGATGATGGTCCTGAGCCTTGAAGTGGATGCGAACGGGAACTATGTTGACCTCGAGCCCGCGACGACCGCGATCGACCGGATCCAATATATTGAAACGGTTTCGGTGGCCGCAGAGGACGTCGTGACTCCCGGCGGGAAAACAGCGCAGCAGGTGTTCGGGGCTCATGGGGTGACCGGGGGATGGCCTATTTCACATGTGAAGCTCTCTCTGGACTCTTTCGCGAACGCTCAGAGGACGCTCATGAGCGATTTTTACGATCTCGCCGGTTATGATTCGAAGGAAGTCCGTATCGCGATCCTTGGCGTTTATGCAGATCCTGAGCAGCCCCAATTCATCACTGAAGTCGATTCGGCGGAAGTCCTTGAGTCCGTGAAGCTTATTCGCGATGAGGCGATGCGTCTTGCCGCGCAAGCGGCGGTCGCCGATCCTCTGGCCGTCTTCTATAAAATGGAAAGCGACGGGAAGAAGGCGACGTATCAGTGGACGAATTCTCAGAACTCGAACGTTTCCTATTCGATCTCGGTCGATCTCGATATACCCATCGGCGATGAAGGCTTTTTTACCCAGGAGGCGAATTTCAGTACGACGACCCGGATCAGTCGCGAAATGATCGTCCAGGTCTATAACGAACAGCTTGCGCTCGTGATGCTCTCTGTGATGGATGAAACGCTTCGGGTTGCTTTGACGGCTTCGGGGGTCGATACCCTGGCGGAATTCCAGGCGCTTGTCGCGGCCTCGACGACGTTACCGGCGGAGGTCAAAGAAGCAGTCGCTCAGTGGACAAATTCGAGCCCCGAGGATATTGCCGCATTCCAGTCTGTCCAACAGGACCTCGCGGATCCTACCCTGAAGAGTGAGGCTCTTTCGGGGGTTGCGACGATCTCCCCGGAAGAATTACAAATGTTCATGGATGCTCTGCGGCAGAGTACGAATCCTGCTACAAGCTTTAACAAGACGGTGACGTTGGATACCCTGGCAAGTGTAGATCCGACCAAGAACATCGAAGAAATTATTCAGTATGCGTGGACGGACCTTGATGGACTTCTTTCTTTCTCCTTGGGCTACAACAATACTGCGATCGTCGGGGACGACGGAGAAGTTGCTTATGAACGGGAAGCGAGTTTCTCAGTGTCGCAAAAATTCGCTCAACTCACCGAGGCTTATCTCGCGCAGCTTTGTCTTGTTCCTTATATCGCATCTTCCATCCAAGCCCTGCAGGACGCAAACAAGGATCCCAAAGTGACACTGGCGGGGCTCCAGGCAGCTACGAACCTTGCAGCCTTCAAGTCGTTGATTGCCGCGTCCGATCTCGGCCAGGATATCAAGAGTGCGGCGGCAGGGCTGGACGAAACGAACTGGTCGCAGATCCAGCAAGATCTTGCTGAACCCCGGAATGTCACGACGCTGAACCCCAATATCTACAACGATTTCCGTGCCGCGCTTGTGGGCACGGATGAATATACGATCTTTACCATGACTCGGACCAAAGACGGTTTTAGTTATAGCTGGGAATCCAAGAACACGGCCGGTGTGATGATGAACCACACTCTCCGACAGACGATCGCACAGTGGGCGGTGGGCCAGGACATCGACGGCAACGATATCTATGCGGAAAATGAGGCCTGGGGTTTTGAGTCGGAACGGAAGGCCTCGGCGGCGGAAGTCTCCGAAAAAGACATGGTTCTCACCGAGGACAAACGGCAGCAGTACCGGGAGGCTCTCAGTAGCGTGGATACGGCGACTGATTTTACGATGACGAAGATCGGCCGCGATGTTAACTACAGTTGGGTGAGTGCCGACCGTTCCAAGGTTTTCACGCTCACCAAGACCTTCGCGAAGGTGACGGGTCAGGAGAATGTCGTCGGGCGCTGGGATTTCAACACGCAGATGCGGGTTCGCCGCAGTGTGGTCGAAAAGGCTGCCGCGAATCTTCCGCCCGGAGTTGAGAAGAATCAATATCTGGCGGCGATCGCCGATTCGGTCAGCTGGACCAAATATACGATGGCGATCAGCGGGAATGACGTCAATTACAAATGGACCGGCCGTAATGGCGCCCGGACGTACAGCTTGACGGACAACAAATCCGCGAAGGAATTTGTGGAGAACGGTCAAACCGTTCATAAGCTTGGGGACAAATGGAATTTTTCGGTCATGGACCGGGTTGCGGCGTCTTATGTGGAGGATTTCGCGAATAGCCTTGAAGATCTTGTGCAGCGGCTGAATTATCAGAATGCTCTCAAGGATACGGATCAATCGACGGTTTACAACCGGACCTTGAGCGGGGATCTCACGACCTATCGGTGGAACGGCCTGGACGATGCGACGACGTACATCCTGGGTGCTTCAAGGCAATATACGCTGATCCCCGATACGAATCCGGACAATACGGTGAAGATGCAAGACGGCAAAGTGGTCTATAAGACGGATAGCCACGGAAACTATCTTTATGCGACGGATGTGAACGGACAAGCGCCGTTGAAATGGTACTTCCGCTCCGAGATCCTTGTCGTGAAGGACGCGGTGGATGATTATTTTTCCAGTCTCGAAGGTTCCGAACAGCGGCGCCGGTATCAGAGCGCGCTCGACCAGTGCAACGACGCGACTTCCTTCACGAAAAGCGTGACCGGAGATGAGGTTTCCTACTCTTGGTCGACCTATGGCATGACGAAAGATTCGTCAGGGAAGGATGTCTGGGCGCAGATCGCGAGCCACAATCTCGGTATGACCCTGGAATCGGTCGAGGGCTTGACTTCCAGGGCCGAGACATGGCGTTTCCGTTCCGAAATGAACGTGGATATCAGCGTTCTGCGTTCCCAGATGCAATACTTAAGTGATGATGCCGCAGCGGCACTAAAAACCGTGCTCGACAAGCTGGATCTTGAGGATGTGAATCACGGCGTTTCGATCACGAAAAGCATCTCCGGAATGGAGGATAGCTACTCCTGGCAGAGTTTCGACCGCGTGATCAATTACACCCTTAGCGCCACGAGGATCAGCAATTCGGTGCTCGGGGCTCGCTGGAGTTTTAACGCGCAGGTGACCGTTTCGAAGGAAGCCGTGCAAGGATTCCTGAATCTGTTGGATCCGGAATACCGTACCGCCTACAGCGCGGCGCTCACCGACGTGTGCTCTCCGGGCGATTCCGGTTGTGAACTGACGACCTACGCCATGAGCACTTCGGGGGAAGACGTCAGCTTCAGTTGGCGTTCCAAGGATGGGTCCAAGGCTTATTCTCTCAATCGCACGATCGAGCGAACCCTCAAGTCTGAAACCAAGAACCCGACGACCGGCGTGATGACGCGGGAATATAACGAACAGCCGAAATACGGTTTTTCAACCAACGTGCGGGTGGTTCGCGATCAGGCGGTCGGGCAGGCGGTCGGGTATGTGAATTCCCTCGAGACGGATGCGATCAAGGACCAGTACTTGGATGCCCTCGATCTCCCGATGCCGGCCGGCGTGACGGATACGACGGATAGCGTGGATGCGACGACGGTCTATACCAAGATTTTGAGCGGGGGAGCGACGAGCTTTAGCTGGGGTGATCTGGATGGTGTGACCACGCACCGCCTCGGCAATTCTAAACAGAAGATCTATGATCCCGAAACGGAGGTCGTGGCGGGCATCGAGCGTGTTCTTCGCGACACCGACGGTGAGGTTCTCTATAAAACAACTTATACGGATGTCTGGAAATGGGGATTCAGTTCCGAGTCTCTGGTCCTTCGCAATGAAGTGGAGGGGCGTACGGCGCTACTTGAGACGAAGGAACTTCGCGATCAATACGATGCGATCTTATCGGAAACTCCGGCGACGACCGCTTTCACGAGGACGACCTCCGGGGAAGATATTAGTTATTCTTGGCAGAGTAAAGATAAAGCCCGCACCTTCTCGCTCGGGAAATCGCTTGTGAAAGTCGAGACCGGAAAAGACATCCACGGAAAACCCGTTTACGGCCAGGTCGCGGCCCGTTGGTCGTTCTCGGAACAGGTGGCAGTTCTGAAGGACGCGGTTCAGGCCAATCTTTTGCTTCTGACGGATGCGGATCAGATTCTTGCGTTCCGGGACGCGCTTGATCTGAAAGCCGATGGAACGGAGGACAATACCACGGATGATGTGGACGGTTTTACTACGTACACGCGTTCCACGAGCGGTGCCGACACGAGCTATACATGGAAATCATCCGACGAAGCGCGTAATTATTCGCTCTCCTCGGAGGGAATTCGCAATGATCAGGGCGCGGTGGTCAGCGCTAAAGGGTCCTTCAGTATCCAGGCGCAGGTGAAAAAGGTGGAAGTGTCCAATCTTGCGACCGAAATGGATGCGGAATATCGCATCCCCTATTTGGATGCGCTTGACCTTAAAACGGACGGCACGCCGGACGAAAGCTCTGATGATGTGAATGACGCCACGGTGTATACGAAAACGATCACCGGGAAAGATCTGAACTACAGCTGGAAATCCGTGAGCGGTGGAAAGACCTATTCACTCACGCAGGCCATGGAGAAGGTTTATGTCGCGGACACGAATCCGGACGGGTCCGTAAAATATCAGAACGGAGAAGTGGTTTACAAAACGCATGCCGAACAACAGAACGGACAGCCGGTGACCGTTCTTGATTACACCGAGGCTCTCAAGTGGACGTTCGGCGAGCAGTCGCTGGTTTTGAAGAGCGAAGTGGCTTCTCATCTGAATGATCTTGAGACGCTGGAGCTCCGGGGGCAATTCGATCTTGCTTTGAAAGATACGGATGCGGCAACGGTTTTTACCCGGGCCACGAGTGGGAACAGTGTTGTGTACAGCTGGAAATCGGTGAGCGGCGGGAAGACTTACAGTATCGCAAAAGAGAGTGTGAGGGTTCTCGCGACCGAAACGGTGGCGGGACGGACGTTTACGGATCTCGAGAAATGGTCCTTCAGCGAACAAGTTTATGTCCAGATCGCAGAAGTGAACAGTCATGTTAGCCAACTCGCCACGGCGGAACTCCGAGCCCAATACCAGGCCGCGCTTTCGGATATTCTCGCCGGGACATATTTCACGCGCGTAACGAGTGGTGCGGATATCAGCTATAGCTGGAAATCGAAGGATGGGGTCAAGGCCTATGCTCTTTCTGAGGAACGCGTGATCGTGACGCCGCCCGGGGTGGTCCAGGTTCCTGCAACCGGAACGACTCCGGCCTCGACGCAGATCACGTCCCCTGTTTATTCTGACGTGAGCGCAAAATGGAGTTTCACGGCCCAGTTCCGTGTCCAGCGCGCCGAAGTCGCGGGCCATGGAAATGATCTTGAAGCCGAGTACCGGACACAGTATTTAGACGCTTTGCCGCCGGAGGATGATCTCGAAACTGAATTTTCGAAGACCGTCAGCGGTAGCGACGTTAGCTACACCTGGAGAAGTCCGGATAAATCCGCGACCTATTCGGTCAATCGTTCTGCTGAGAAGGTCTATGTGCCGGACACGAATGGGGATGGCACGTTGAAGATGCAGGACGGGAAGGTGGTCTATAAGCAGGATCCTAACGATGCGACGAAATTATTGACGGAGACCGTGACTCGGTGGGCTTTCAGTGAACAGATCCTTGTTCCAAAATCCTTGGTTTCCAGTCTTGTGCCAAATTTGGAAACGGCCATCACGCGTGCCCAAGCGAATGCGGCGCTTACCGGAGTGGACGGCGTTGCGGCATTTGTCCGCACGGTGAGTGGTAAGACCACGAACTTTAGTTGGAAATCCTTGTCGGGAGGCAAAACCTTCGGGCTGAGCTATAGCGCGACCCACGTGATGACTGCGGAGTTGCCGGCGGCTTACAGCGATAGTCGGAAGTGGAGCTTCAGCGAACAATCTCTTGCGCTCAGGTCCGATGTGACGGCGCAGGCATCCCATATTCCCGCGGATCAGCAGCAACAATATGCCGATGGGTTGTCGGCGGCAGAAGTGGATGCTTCGACTTGTTTCACTAAGACCCTAAGCGGCACGGACATCAGCTACAGCTGGCGTTCTCTCGGTGGCGTAAAGTCTTACACGCTCGGGATCGAGCAGCTGAAGAACGCGGCGGGGACCGTGCTAACACCCGCGAAATGGGCTATGAGCGTTCAGACACGTGTGCAAAAAATCGAAGTGGAGAAGCACGCCGCTGAAATGGAAAGTCAGTATGGCGTACCCTATCTGGATGCGCTCGATCTGAAAGCTGACGGGACCCCTGACGAAACGACGGACGATGTGGATGGTACGACCGTTTACACGAAAAGCGAGAGCGGGACCGATGTGACCTATAGCTGGAAGAATCTGGATGAGACGGCGACCTACACCTTAAGCCGCAGTCGTCTCATGCTCTCGGATACGAACGGCAATCTGGTGGCGGGCACGCCTCAATACAAGTGGACTTTTTCGCGGCAAGTTCAGGTCACAAAAGTGTTAGCGGCCGCCCATGCGGCAAAGATCGAGAACACGGCGGTGAGAGCCCAATACAACGAGGCCTTGGCCCAGGATACGGATACCGCGACGGATTACACGATGAGTACGAGCGGTGCGGACAAGAGTTTTTCATGGAAATCAAAAGCCGGCGGTAGCACTTATTCGCTTTCGATGACGATGACCCCCACGCAGCTTGCGAACGGGAATTGGGCAACACGGCCCAAATGGCAGTTCTTAGCTTCCTCGCTGGTGCTTCTCTCGGACGTGGAGAATCTTGCGAGCAATTTCGAGTTTCCCGAACAGCAGGTCCAATACGAGGCTTCCCTGAGCCATGATCCCGTAAACGGACGGACGGATGATTCGACAGCGTATACAAAGACCGTGAGCGGGAATGAGACCTCCTACAGTTGGAAAGACAAGAACGGCGTTACGACGTATACAGCTTCAAAGTCTTTGACGGTGACTTCGGGAGCCACCCGCTGGAATTTTTCGGCATCGGCTCTGGTTTTGCAGACTGAGATCCAAACGCACCGCGCTGATCTGAACGACCCTGAGGAGCTCGCGGATTTTGACGCGGCGGTGACGGATGTTGGCGGCTTCACGGAATTCACCCGTACCACCAGCGGAAAAGATGTTTCTTATTCCTGGAAAGGATTGGAGGATAAGAAGCTTTATTCTCTCGGACGAAGTGTCGTGTGGGAAAAGCAGGCGTCTACCTATGTGAAACTGACCGGTGATGTGACCGATGCGAAGGGCGATGTTTATCACGCGATCTTCAAAAGCAGTTTCAGCACGCAGATCTACGTAACATTGAGTGAGCTGACGGATCGTGTGGCTCGTTTGATCGATCCGGATCAGGTCGCTCAGGCGGAACCCGCGCTGTCCGCAGTGACTGACGGATTGACCGAGATCGTGAAGACGACCTCCCAGGCAGGCTCGGAGGTTTCCTATAGCTGGAAGAGCGGGAGCGGTGACGTGGCGTATACCCTGACGTTCGGAAAGCAGTGGGAGAAACAAGCCTCGACTTATGTTCCTGTCTTAGGCGATATCACCGACGCAAAGGGGAATGTCTACCACGCTCTGAATAAATGGAGTTTTAGCGAACAGACCCTGGTTCTCAAAAGTGAAGTTGAGGGCCATGTAGACGACCTTGAGCTCGCGCAGCAGGGCCAGTACACGGACGCTCTGAAATCGCCGGCAGTCAGCAATGCCACGGCCTATAACAAAACGACGAGCGGTATCGATGTTAACTATAGCTGGCAATCAACCGACAAGATTTCAGCCTATACGTTCGGGTATGGGCGAGTGTGGGAGGCGTCGAGCGCTACGGCCGGGGACTGGGTCTATAAGTGGAACTTTTCGTCGCAGGTCCGTGTCGCGAAAAATGCGGTGCCGGCGACCGTGAAGGGTCTGGCGCCCGAGGAGCAAGCGGCGCTTACGGCGGCATTGAACGAACCTGATCCGCAGGGTCTTATCGTTTATACGCTCTCGTTGAGCGGGACTGACAGGACGTACAACTGGCAGTCGGCGGATAAGACGATGAGTTATGCGATTACGGATGTTGAAATTTGGCAGGCGGATCCGGCGAAGGCGAACGGCGGGGATTGGATCCGGAAGTGGAGTTTTACGTCGCAAGTTCGGGTGGCGAAAGGGGGGGTGCCGGCGACGGTTGCGGGATTAACGGTCGCGGAACAGACAGCGCTCACGAATGCTTTGAGTGAATCCGATCCAAGCGGTCTTATCGCCTACACGATGACGACCAGCGGGAATGACGTCAATTATACCTGGCAGTCGTTGAACAAGCATGTGAATTACACACTCTCGGATCAGCAGGTCTGGCAGGAAACGAATGCTACAACGCATGTCGGGGAATGGATCCGGAAAATGAGTTTTTCATCGCAGGTGCGCGTAAGTTGGGGGTATCTGGATTCGATCCGTGATGCGAATTATCTGAAGATGACGCTTGCGGAACAGAGGGCGATCGATCAGGCGCTCGGGACGGTGGATCCTGAAAATGCCTGGCGGGTTTACACGATCTCCGAAAGTGGTAATGACAAGAGTTACAGTTGGCAATCGGCGGACAAGAAGATCAATTACACGTTCTCGGACCAGGAGGCGTGGCAGGCGGATCCGGCGAAGACGAACGGCGGGGATTGGGTGCGGAAACTGAGCTTTACATCCCAAGTGCGAGTGGCAAAGAGCGTGGTGCCTGCGACGGTCGCAGGATTAACGGTCGCGGAACAGACCGCGCTCACGAATGCTCTGAGTGAATCCGATCCAAACGGTCTTATCGCCTATACGAAGACGACCAGCGGAAATGACATCAGCTATACCTGGCAGAATAAGGACAGGAAGATCAGTTACACGTTCTCGGACCAGGAGGCGTGGCAGGCGGATACCGCGCGATCGAATGGTGGAGACTGGGTTCGGAAGCTGAGCTTTTCGTCGCAGGTGCGGGTAAGTTGGGGATACCTGGATTCGATCCGTGATGCGAATTATCTGAAGATGACGCGTGCGGAACAGACGGCGATCGATCTTGCTCTCGGGACGGTGGATCCGACCGATCCTCAAATGAATTATGCGATGAGCGCGAGCGGTAATGACAAGAATTACAGTTGGCAATCGTCGGACAAGAAGATCAGTTACACGTTCTCGGACCAGGAGGCATGGCAGGCGGATCCGGCGAAGGCGAACGGCGGGGATTGGGTGCGGAAACTGAGCTTTACATCCCAAGTGCGAGTGGCAAAGAGCGTGGTGCCTGCGACGGTTGCGGGATTAACGGCCGCGGAACAGACCGCGCTCACGAATGCTTTGAGTGAGTCCGATCCCAACGGTCTTATCGCCTACACAATGACGACCAGCGGAAATGACATCAGCTACACCTGGCAGGATAAGGACAGGAAGATCAGTTATACGTTCTCGGACCAGGAGGCGTGGCAGGCGGATACGGCGCGACCGAACGGCGGAGACTGGGTTCGGAAGCTGAGCTTTTCGTCGCAGGTGCGGGTGAGTTGGGGGTATCTGGATTCGATCCGTGATGCGAATTATCTGAAGATGACGCTTGCGGAACAAACGGCGATCGATCTTGCTCTCGGAACGGTGGATCCTATGGATCCTCTGATGACTTATGCGATGAGCACGAGCGGTAATGATATTAGCTATAGCTGGCAGGATCGCGACCGGAAGATCAATTACACGTTCTCGGACCAGGAGGCGTGGCAGGCGGATCCGACGAAGGCGAGCGGCGGGGATTGGATCCGGAAGTGGAGTTTTTCTGCGCAGGTCCGCGTGGCGAAGGGCGTGGTGCCTGCGACGGTCGCGGGATTAACGGCTGCGGAACGGACCGCGCTCACGAATGCTTTGAGTGAGTCCGATCCCAACGGTCTTATCGCCTACACAATGACGACCAGCGGAAATGACATCAGCTATACCTGGCAGGATAAGGATAAGAAAATCAGTTATACGTTCTCGGACCAGGAGGCGTGGCAGGCGGATACGGCGCGGCCGAACGGCGGAGACTGGGTTCGGAAGCTGAGTTTTTCGTCGCAAGTGCGGATGAGTTGGGGGTATCTGGATTCGATCCGCGATGCGAATTATCTGAAGATGACGACCGCGGAGCAGACAGCGATCGATCTTGCTCTCGGGACGGCGGATCCGATGGATCCTCTGATGACTTATACGATGAGCACGAGCGGTAATGATATTAGCTATAGTTGGCAGGATCGCGACCGGAAGATCAATTACACGTTCTCGGACCAGGAAACGTGGCAGGAGACGAACGTGACAACGCACGCGGGAACTCACGTTCGAAATTGGAGTTTCACGGCACAGGTCCGCGTGGCGAAGGGTGTGGTGCCGGCGACGGCCGTGGGATTAATTGCCGCGGAACAGACCGCGCTCACGAATGCTTTGAGAGAGTCCGATCCCAACGGTCTTATCTCCTACACGATGACGACCAGCGGAAATGACATTAGCTACAGCTGGCAGGATAAGGATAAGAAGATCAGTTATACGTTCTCGGACCAGAAAACATGGCAGGCGGATACGGCGCGGCCGAATGGCGGAGACTGGGTTCGGAAGCTGAGTTTTTCGTCGCAGGTGCGGATGAGTTGGGGGTATCTGGATTCGATCCGTGATGCGAATTATCTGAAGATGACCCCCGTGGAACAGACGGCGATCGATCTTGCTCTCGGGACGGTGGATCCTCATGATCCTCTGCTGACTTATACGATGAGCACGAGCGGTAATGATATTAGCTATAGTTGGCAGGATCGCGACCGGAAGATGAATTACACGTTCTCGGACCAGGAAACGTGGCAGGAGACGAACGTGACAACGCGCGCCGGAGCAATGATTCGGAAGCTGGCTTTTGCGTCCCAGGTGCGAGTGGCAAAGAGCGCGGTGCCGGCCACGGTCGCGGGATTACCGGCCGCGGAGCAGACGGCGCTCACGAATGCCCTGAGTGAATCCGATCCGAACGGTCTTATTGCATACACCTATTCGGTGAGCGGGAATGACAAGAATTACAGCTGGCAGGATAAGGACAGGAAGTTCAGCTATACGTTCTCGGACCTGGAAGCATGGCAGGCGGATACCGCGCGACCGAACGGTGGAGACTGGGTGCGGAAGCCGAGCTTTTCGTCGCAAGTCCGGGTGAGTTGGGGTTATCTGGATTCGATCCGCGATGCGAATTATCTGAAGATGACGACCGCGGAGCAGACGGCGATCGATCTTGCTCTCGGGACGGTGGATCCGAATGATTCTCTGGTAACTTATACCTTATCGTTGAACGGTAATGATATCGGTTGCAGTTGGCTGGACCGGGATAAAAAGATCAGTTACACGTTCTCGGACCAGGAAGTGTGGCAGGCGGATTCCACGCGGCCGAATGGCGGGGATTGGGTACGGAAATCAAGCTTTACATCCCAGGTGCGAGTGGCAAAGAGCGTGGTGCCGGCGACGGTCGCGGGATTAACGACCGCGGAACAGACGGCGCTCACGAGTGCCTTGAGTGAATCCGATCCGAACGGTCTTATCGCGTACACCTATTCGCTGAGCGGTACCGACCAGAGTTACAGCTGGCAGGATAAAGATAAAAAGGTTAATTATACGCTTACGGGCCAGGAGATATGGCAAGCAGATCCGGCGCGGCCGAACGGCGGGGACATGATTCGGAAGTGGAATTTTGCGACGCAGATCCGTATGAGTTATGCCTATATTTATGCGCAGTCGCAGGATGCAGCGGTGCGCGCGCAGTTGACGGATACGGAGAAGAACGCTCTTGATGCGGCGGTAGCCTTGGGCCTGAACGATCCTTGGGTGACCTACACGATGGCGGTCAGCGGCACGGATACAAGCTACAGCTGGCAGTCGGCGGACCGGAAGACCAGTTACACCTTTTCCCAAGCGTGGAGCTGGCAGCAGGTGACGATGGCGGAGACGCTTCCGGCGAATGCCGTGACCAAGACGGAGAACGGGAAGAAATACCTTTGGAGCCCGAAGTGGAGTTTTTCGACGCAGGTCCGGATCGCGAAGAATGTCATTCCCGCGATCGTTCCAGGATTAACGACCGCAGAACAAACGGCGCTGACGAGCGCCTTAAACGAATCCGATCCGAACGGCCTTATGGTCTACACCCAGAGTACGAGCGGGAACGATATCAGCTACAGCTGGCAGTCGGGAGATAAGAAGGCGAGCTATACGTTCACACAGGCATGGAGCTGGCAGCAGGTGACAACGGCGGAGACCCTCCCGGCGAATGCCGTGACCAAGACGGAGAACGGAAAAAAATATCTTTGGAGTCCGAAGTGGAGTTTTGCCGCACAGATCCGGGTAAGTTACGCGGCGATCTATGCCCGGTCTCAAGCGGTTGCCGTGCGCGCACCGATGACGCAGGCCGAACGGAATGCGCTGGATGCGGCGGTGGCATTAGGTCAGACGGATCCCTCATTGGTCTTTACCATGACATTGGGCGGCACGGACGTGAGTTACGGCTGGCAGGATGCTGGGAAAGTTCACAATTATACGCTGAGTGGAACGGGCATTCGCGAAAAACAGATCGACGGAACTTATAGCGACCGGGTGAAATCATCTTTCTCAGATCAGGTTCGTGCGAGTTGGGCGGTGATGGATGCGGCCCGGGACGGTCTGAACGGAAAATTAAGCGCATCGCAATGGGCGGCCTTGAACACGGCGCTCGGGGTGACGGATCCCGGGAATGCACTGATCAGCTATACGGTGACCCAGAGCGGGGAAGATATGAATTATGGCTGGACCTCCTTGGACCGGTCAATCACCTATGCCCTCAGCTTCGCTAAAGTGATCTACACGAACGGGACAAGCGATTATGACCCGAGTTTCACGGCTCAGAGTTATGTCAGTCATGCCGTCGTGAGTCAATATCAGAACGGTGTTCCTTCCGGGCAGCAAGAGGATCTTACGGCGGCGCTGGCGCATGCCACGACGCGTGGTTTTGTGTCCCTCAGCATGACAGGCGACGATTCCGTTTTCACGTGGGAATCCTCCGACAAAAAATCGAATTTTACGCTATCGTCCATCAAAACTCTTTATTCGGGAACGACCCCGGTGGAATATAAACAGAGTTTCTCGGTCCAGGAATATGTTAGCAAGGTCGTGGTGGCGCAGTGGCTTGCGAGTGTTCCCGCGAATGAGCAAATTGCTTTCGAGACAGCTCTCAAGAACGCATCCCCGAACGCGACTTTCTTTACGGGGGCCAAATCTGGAACGGATTATTCATACAATTGGCAATCGGCGGACCGGGGTACTTCCTATACTGTGACCCGGAACCTGATAAGCCTCCGGTCGAATACCGTTCAGCCTCCGGTTTATACCCAGGGGATCGCAACCCGCTTCTCCTATTCCGCCCGTATCAATCCCGCTTCCGCACAATTGACCGTGGTGAACGGAGTGACGTACCTGAACGGAACGGTCGTGGTGATCACGAGTGATCAGAAGAATACGCTTCAGCGGCTTTTGAACAACACTCAGGTTCGTGTTGCCGAAATTGTGAGCGGAACCCAAGTGACTTATGATGTCTCGCTTTCGGAAGCGTCTGCGACGACCTATTCTCTGACGATGAACGGGGCGGCGGTGGAGCCAAAATGGGATTTCTCTTCCAAAACGCGCGTGAAGGCGGCCGATATCGCGGCGCTTATCACCGCGAACGGAAATGCGTTATTGAATACCATGGAAACCAGGGCCGACGGAACGGGGATGCGAGATCAGTTCGAAGATGATTTTCTGACACCCGTGCAGAACGGCGGGGTCCTGATGGATGACCACGGAGACGTAGAATTCTATCGTTCGGAGATGGGGGTGAGCGCGGCGGTTTCAGTGACGAGCTATTCCTGGCAGGCGAATGACGTGAGCTTTACTCTTTCGCTCGACGCGTTCATGCCGTCCGGAACCGGAGTGAGCGCTGCGACAAAAACAGTTGCGACTTACAGCCGTCAGGCCCAAGTCACCCGGGATGTGATCGGAAGTATCATTGGAAATCTTGTGATCGATTCGGTCCAAAAGGCCGCGCTGACGAACGCGGCAAGAACGGGTGCTTTTGACAAAACGGATGATCTTACGGTGTTCAGCTGGAGCGTGAGCGGGACCAATGACAGCTTTTCCTGGCAATCGGAAAACGGTACGGTGTCCCACTCTCTTTCGCTCGATAAAAATTTCCCAGCCGTGGGAGTCGGCGGGGTGGCCTCGACAAAAGTGATCGCGAATTATTCCGTCATGACGACCGTAAAACGCTCGGAGATCCAGGCGCTTATCGCGAAGGTTTTGTCTACGGACGGAGACACACGAGAAAAAGATGCGCTGCAAGCGGCGCTTAATGCGGCTCTTTTGACCACGAGTTTTTCCAAGACCGTGAGCGGCTTGAGTGAAAGCTACAGCTGGAGTTCTCCCGACGGCAATACGACGCACAGAGTCAGTCTGGATAATTATGTGCCCTCCGGCACTCAGCCGGGGACCTATACGTCTGTCGCGAGTTACAACGTCCAGCAGAGGATCAGTCTGGAAAAGGTGAAGGAGCTTCTGAACAACGGCCAGATCAAGGACTCGAAACAGCTTGCGATGCTCGTGACGGCGCTTGCTTCAAACAACGGGGATCTTCCCTATACCAGTTTCACGATGAGCAGTTCTGTCGGCCAGCAGAGTTACTCGTGGTCCTCGCTTGACGGGAATACGAATCATTCCGTTTCGTTCGAGACCGACCCGGACAGCACGACCGAACCGAAAGCACTGCGCGCGAGTTACAGCCAATCGGTCCGCGTTACGAAGGAAACGGTCCAGGCACAGCTAGCCACTATCTATGAAGCGGACCAACGGGCGCTTTTGAGTGCGGCGCTGGCCGCTGCGGATCCGGCGATGACGTTCTTTAAGCAACTGATCGGGAGCAGTGAACGGGCCACACCGAAGGTGTCGTATTCGTTCTCCTCAGCGGACGGGAATGTCTCGCACCAGATCGGTTTTGATGCTGCAGATTCGACCCGCGGCAGTTACACGAAACAGGAGCGGGTGAGCCGGGAGCAGATCCTGAGCGAGATGGCGGCCGAAAACGCTTTTACGACGACAGATACCGTTGCTCTTGTCGCGGAAAAAAGGACGTTTCTCGAGAAATTGCAAGCCTATGCCGCGAGTTTCTTTTATAAAGCCATTTCGGGGATCGATGTTTCGTATACCTGGAGTGTTGCGGCCGCGACGGGGATCGGGCTTGGTATCTTGAACATTCTCTCTACGGCGATGAACGGCGGCTACACATGGACCGTTCAGAATACCGTTTCGCGGAATGTCTTGGGAGCTAATTATTTCGGGATCAATGGTATCGATGCTTTTAACGGACAAGATGTCACGCATGTGGTGACCTACCGCTCGACGCTTCTGGGCGGAACTCTCGATTCAGAAAGTTACTCCATCATTTCTAAGAACGGCCTAGAAACACGCACGGTGAATCGTGATGCGGTGACCGCCCCCTGGATCCGCGGCATACAGACCCAGCAACGGTCCACCGCTCAGAATCCCGTGACTTATGAAGGCAAGACCGGCGACTGGATCATCACCTCGAATTATCTTGGCACCGCATTCGCCGCAGTGCCCGGAAAAACGGAATACTCGTTGCAGCTTCTTGAAAAAATCCAGGTTTTGGATCCGGTGACCCAAGCGCCGGTCGGCTATCGGAAAACCGGGGTGACTTATATGATCAACTCGGGGACAGACGACACGTTTGATCCGACTAAATCCGATTACAAAATGATGAAACAAATTCAGCTGCTGAAGCCGGGCTCCGCAGAAAACAAGACCGAACCGTTCCAGGGCAAGATCGGTGTCTGGACGCGGCTCATCACCGAGTTGAACGCCGGATTCACGGAAGTCGCCGGACTGGCAGACTACAGTTTGCAGTTCGATACCCGTGAAGGGAATGACAATATTACGTATAGCATTTCCGGATTTGACAGCGCAGCTTTTACGACCGGGGACCTTGAGATGTCCACGCAAACCCAGACCTGGGGTAAGTTCGGGGGCGACGCGCAGGCCAATCCTCCGAAAGAAGGCCAGGAAGGGAAGTGGAGCAATACGGTCAGTGGCCTTGGCAAGAACTTCGGGGTGATCGGCGGGACGGAATACAGCCGGAGTCTTGTGAAGATCGGTGCGGACGGATTAAAGACCGGGAAGACCTACATCATCTCCGGTTATTCGGATGCCGGTTTCAAGGCAACGGATCCAGCGTTGAAATATACGATCCAGGAAAAAGAAGCGATCGAAACGACGGTCACGATCATTGATCACCCGGTCAATGGGTACTGGATGCGGACTTCGAGCAATCTCGAAGCCGGTTTTACCGATGTTTCAAAACGTGGGGACTACAACCGGCAGTTGGTCGATCCCGTTGAAAAAGATGTCACCTATGTCATTTCGGGATACGACGCGACTTTTGATCCCGCCGTGCAAGGCCTCAGGATCGAATACTCCAAGCAGGAAAAAGAACACAACCAAACCTACGGGACGGCAACAACGCCGCCCCTCAAAGGGAACGGCATCAAGATCTCGAGCAAGTTGACCAGCACCTTCGCCGATGACTCGGGCGAATCCGAATACAGTCGCCAGCTTGTGGGCCGCGATCCCCTCACGGGAGTGCGGACCGGCATTACTTATGTGATCTCGGGTTATAACAAGGATTTCACCGCCGCCCCCTCAGGAAAGCGTCTTACTTATTCCATGAGCGAAAAAGAATCGGCCTCGACATGCTATGGGACCGAAGCCTGCGGTCAGTGGACGAAGATTTCAAGCAACCTCAAGAGTGATTTCGGGGTCCAAACTTCCACGAAATACAGCCGCCAGTTAAGCGAAAAAGATACGACGTATACGATTTCCGGGTATGACAAGAATTTCAGTAATGCGACTTCCGGTCTAGAATATTCCAAGCAGGTCACGGAATACGGCAAGACCTATTTCGGTGTCCCTGGGAAATGGACGAAGGTCTATAGCCGCTTGGATTCCGATTTCACGGAGGGAACAGAAGCTCAATACGCATTGCAGTTTGAAGATAAGGACGGACATTACGGCGGGGATGCCTCCAAGGGGATCCCGGACAAAGAGGGGGGCTGGATCAAGAGCTACAGCAATCTTACGAGTAATTTCACGGAACAGGAATCGAGTAAGTACAGCCTCCAGCTGTCCGAGAACTCCGTGGAGATCACGGTCGGTGTGCCGAACACAACCACGGTGGACGGAGTGGAGGTGACCACGGTCGTTCCGACGATCTTGAGCGGAGATGCCACCTTTGTGATCGGCGGTTTTGACAGCAGCTTCAACAGTGGCTGCGGCACGTCCTGCCCGGTCCTGGAGTATTCAAAGTCCGTCAAAACTTATGGCACCACCAATACCTTCGGTGAGGGAGACTGGACCTACAGCTACAGCGAACTGAGTTCGGCTTTTCAGATTGAGGCCACGACCAAGTACAGCGCGCAGCTCGAGGAAGGACGCCAGACTTACGGCGGACAGGAAGGGGATTGGAATCAGATCTATAGCAATCTGGCATCGAATTTCACGGCGACCACGGCTAGCAAGTACAGTCGCCAAATGACGCGGGCGGATACCACCTTCGTGATCTCGGGTTATAACAGTTCCTTTGCCTCCGCCCAGAACGCCGTGGTGGGTCTCGAATATGCCAAGCAGATCCAGACCTATAACAAGACCTTTCTCGGCAAGAACGGGAACTGGGTCAACATGATCAGCAAGCTCTCAAATACTTTTGCGGAACAGCCCGGAACGAGTGAGTATATGAAGCAGCTGTCGGAGCCGGAATTCACCTACACGATCGCCGGGTTCGAGAATAATACGTTCTCAATGACCGATCCCAATGTCACGCTTTCGGTCTCCGAAGAGCAATCCGGTTTTGCCGATCTTGATACCGGGATCCTCCCCGCATCTTTGACCGGCCGGAAAGCGACGGCGATCTACGGCGTGGATAATGTTGCGAACGCCTTTGCGGATTTCAAAAGCCATGTGATCTCGTACAGCGAACAGTTGGATGTCTCGGAAGGGAACGACGGGAGCCTGCTCCGTAGCGCAAGTTATGTGGTCAATGAGGATCATACGATCGACCATGCCGTCAGCACCGGACTGATCGGTGCTTCGACGAACCGGAAACTTTCGGAAACCTTGACCGAGATCACCGGCTATTCCGATCTCACCTTTACCGTTCCGGAGAGCATTTCCTGGCAAGATAAAAAAGATGCGAAGACGACGGAGGTGACGACTTTTGACATAGCGACTTATAATTTTTCGGCATCCGATCTCACGACCAATGCCTCGAAGGCGATCGGATGGATGCTTTCGATGGATCTGACCAAGAGCGTGACCCGAACCCTGACGTTCAAGGACTCGACCCGCACCACGATCACGGATATCCAGGATACCCATTATGCGGTCAAGACCGGTCGCGGCCGGTCGGAAGACTACGCGATTGGATACGACTCGTCGGTTTTCGGAACATCCGGTTACCCCGAGATCGCCGCGGGAAAACTCAGTGCCAAGACTTATACCGAGTACGTTTATGGCGCGACGGGCGTACTTTTGGGGCAACGTGTTTATGACCTCACGCTGGCGGCGGGAACCGGTTCCCAGGCAGGGTATCAGTCCACCGGGGCTCAGATCCTGACCGGCCAAGCCGCCGGAAATGCCATGACCTACAATGTGGATTTCGGTCCCTCGACTCAGGATTGGTATCTCTCGGGATCGGTCGACGCGGGTTTTCTCTGGATTCCCGTGACCAGTACGGAAACATTCAGCGGAAGCGCGCTTCCGTCCGGCTGGCAAGGTTCCGGGACTTCCGTTTCGAGCGGGGATGCCGTCATGACCGGGACCGGAGCGAACTACAACACCCAGATGCTCTCCAGCACCGTGCCAGTGGATCACCTGACGGGTCTCTCTGTGGATTTTCAGGATCCCGCAAACACGCTTGCGCCGGTTACGATCTCGCAAGTGAACGGATCGGCCACCATTTCGCCGACCTCTGGATGGACGACGAACGGAACTGCAACCTATAACAATTCGCCGGGCATGGCTTATTACTCCATTAATTTTGGGACCGGAGAGGAGGGGGTGCAACTGGCGTTGAATGTGCAGAATCACATGAATGGGACTTTTAACCCTAAACCCGGCAGCAACTACAACATTATCACTCAGGTTTGTACTGGAACGGTTTGCTCCGCAACTTCCACGGATTGGGTCACTATCGGGACGATGAATATTTCCGCCTCGAACACCGCGCAGACCGGCACCTTGAACTTGGCCGCGGGACTCTACAGCGGGACCCAAAAAGTCCGTTTCAATTGGACCAATGACGAGTATTCAAACACCACGCTTCTGAAATGGGACAACAACCTTCAGATCAACAGTGTCAGCGTCCTGGATGCGACGCCATCCACGTTCCACACCCTCGCAATCGAAAATGGATTGACCGGGACCTCTTACCAGAGATTCGGATTGGTGGCATTTACAGACGGTGCCATGAATTATTTCAGGGTCCAGACCTGCACCGGAACGAATGCGTGCACCTGGATGAAAGACGGCAGTCAACAAGATATCAAGATCATGTATGTCCCAGCAAAAACGTATACGCTGGATTATGGTTTTTCGGGAGGGCAGATCCAGCTTTACCTTCATGAGAAGGGCACGGCCAAACCGGCGACCGCGAGTGCTTCGATCTCGGCGACAGGATGGTCGCAAGCCGCGTTTCATTCCTGGATCTACCGGGGTACGGCGAATGTCCAGGAAGTTCGCACCACCCAGGAGACGCTGATCGATCGAAGTTTCAAGATCGAGGTTCAGAATAATGGGCAGTGGATCGATATGGGAGTCCAGACCGTGGCGGCCGCGGCCACTTCCACTGCTTTTTCGATCGCAAACACAACCCAGCTTTCCGGAACTCACTCGGTCCGAATCACCCCGTTGACCGGATCCACCAGTGTCGCGATGAGCGGCCTTACGGTCCTGACGAAGCCTCTGGATAATGCTTATGTGAGACCCTCGGCGACTTCACTCGTATCGGAAAATTTTTATACCGGAGCGAAGTTCCGCGAGATCCTGGCGCGCACCGAGTCGGTTTCTTTCGCGGCCGGAGTCAAGATCATTGACAGCACTTCCACGTATTTTTATATCAAACCGGGGGTCGGTGTCGCAGCGGCAACGATCGTCCCGGCTTCCGAGGTGACCAATAAAGCTTGGAAGCTTGCTTATGCGGAAGCCCGGGATCCCAAAGCCGGGACCACCGGAACCAATGCGAACGTCAACGGCCTTCTTCTCTCAAGGACTTTTTACCGCGCGGACGGACAAACGAGCGATTATGTCGTGACCTACGACGCCACAGGCGCGGCCGCGACCCGGGACCAATATATTTACCGGACACCCCTTCTGGGCGATCTGCAAAGCCCCAAAGCCCGGGATCTGATCTCGATCATTCAGTATCAGATCAATGGGTCGGCCAACGTGAATGTTGGCGATCTCATTACCAAGGTTCAGCTCACGAACCTGTATACCGACGCGAATATTCCGGCGGCTTTCGCCGCAACTTCACCCGAGGTTCTTTTAATGAAGGAGCTCGGAAAAGATACGACGTTCCTCTGGCTCCAGAGTAATGTGACGGATCTGCCGGCCAATCAGCCAGTCGTGCTTGTCTCCTCGCCGGTGAGTTATCCTGTGACCGGAACGCCGAATCAGACAACCCAGACCCAGGCTTTTGATTCTGCCGACGTTTTGCAGCAGTCAACTACGGAAACCTTTGGTGGGATTTTACCGGCGGGATGGCAGACGGGCGGCATCACGACGGTTTCCAACGGAAACATCTCTCTGGTAGGGACCGGGACGGGCTACGACACGAATGTTTCCGGACCGGTCGTGACGAATCCGTCCTCCATCGCGATCGATTTCCAGGACAGCACCGCCTACACCGGACTTGTGTCGCAGCAATATTATCTGGATTTTGCAAACCCAGGCCAAGGAGCGGAGGTGATCCTCGCTCCCTTGGCAACAGGCGGGGAATTTGCGATCGACGGGCAGTTGACGGATAGCGGCTCGACCGGATTCTGGACCGCGCCTGCAGCTCAAAACGAAACGTTGACCCAGCTGGGAACGATCGATTTGGGGCAGTCCCAGAGGATTAACCAGATCACGGTCCAGTTGTGGGACGGGGAAAGTGCCCGGGTTTACTACAATTACAAAGTCGAGGTTTCAACGAATAAGCTGATATGGACCAGCGTTTTTGACGGAACCGGAAGTGGAGTGAATTATTCGGGGGCACAAACCATCAACTTTGTGGCTCGCGATGTTCGATACATCCGGGTCTCGTCAAGCGGCAACAGTACGAACGCCGTTGCGCATATTGAAGAAGTGGATGCGAGATTGATCCCGTATATCCCCGGAAGCGACCAATACATTGTGGTGAGTACGGTCAGCGGTTCGGCTTATGATACAACGACCAATACGAATACCGCGGATACCTATCGCTGGATGGTGGATTCCACGACCGGCGCAATCTACAATAATTATGATTCCATAGACCGTCCTTCCGCAGGGGCCGCCTATTACCAGATGAATTTTGGAGCCGGCGCCGGAGGCCAGGTTCTGGAGCTTAATGTTCAGAACCATGTCTACAATAGCTATCTGCCGGTCACGAACAGTGTCTATAACGTTCGCGTCGAGGTCTGCACCGGCACGACTTGCTCCGCCACATCCACCGATTGGGCCAGTCTCGGAACGATGGATATCGCCGCGTCATCCTCGGGACAGACCGGGCGTCTTGCGATCCCGGCGGGATTTGGCGGCACGCACAAAGTGAGGATCTTCTGGCTGAACGATCTTGCGCAGAATAGCCAGGACAACAATATTCAGATCAATAGTGTTCGCATTCTGGATCGAGCGCCGTCATCGCTCCAGCACATTGCGATCGAAGACGTCAGTCAGGGTGCTTCGGGTACGGCCGGGTACCGACGCTTTGGGCTTGTCGCGTTCCGCGATGAGGTTACGGGCTCGAATTATTACAAAGTCCAGGTGATCGAGGGAGGAACCCTTCGCTGGCTTCAGGACGATCATAAGCTCGACGATCTCCGGATCGACTACACTCCCACGAAGAGCTATACCGCGGATTTCCGCTTCGAGAACGGCTCGATCAAGCTCTACTTCTTTGAAAAGGGAGCGAACCAGCCGGGGAATCCCCGGGCATCGATTTCGGCTGCCGGATGGCTGCAGGCGAACGCTCATTCATGGATCTATCGCGGCACGGCCAATATCCAGGAAGTCCGTTCCACTCAGACCGTGCTTTCCCAAAACTGGCAGTTCGCGGGCGCCTCGGTCAATAACGGCGTCATTACGCTAACGGGAACAGGAAGCAGTTATGGCAGCAATGTCTCCGGTCCGGCGGTTACGAACCCGACCTCCATGGCGGTCGATTTCCAGAACGGTACTCAATATACGGGAGCCGTCGCGCCTCCATATTACGTGGACTACGCGAGCGCCGCCCAGGGCGCTACTGTGATCAATGATCTCCAGACGGAAAGATTTTTCACCCCGGGACTTCCGGCGGGATGGACCACGGGCGGTGGGAACATCACTTATAATTTAGACGATCTTGTGATGACCGGGACCGGGAGCAATTGGAACACCAATGTTGCTTCCTCTTTGACTCCGGTGACCGAAGGGACGACTTATTCGATCGATTTTGCGACCCAGAATGCAAATACCCAGCTTTATCTGGCCGTGGACAACGGGGATGATTCTTCGTCGAGTTATAAACGTTTCGGGATTGTGCAGTTCTTCGATACCACAACCCAGAAGGCTTATTTCAAGATCCAGATCATTACCAACGGAACCAGTTCTTCAACCTTCGCAAAAGATGTGAACGGTAATGAGATTCGGATCAATTTCGAAGCAGCTCCAACGCATACGGTTCAGTTTAAATTTACCAATGGTCAGATCGCGCTTTCGTTTGACGGGCAGTCGGTTTACACGCTTTCCAATAACCTTGGAATGACAGCCTCGCGTTTTCATAGCTACATCTGGAGTGGAAACGCCCGGCTGCAGGAAGTCCGTACGCTGACGACGGCGTGGGGTGCGAATTTTGCGATCGACGGAACTCAAACGGACAGCGGTTCGACAGGATTCTGGACGGTCAATACCGGAAATTCAATCACTCCCAGTACGGTGGCAAGCCCCACGAACGCGGAGCGTTTGGCGGAAGTGGGTGTAATCGATATGGGGCAGCTGCGCACGATCAACCAGATCATGCTCCAACTCTGGGATGGGACGTCGTCCACGCGGGATAGCCGCCAATATTACAATTACATGGTCCAGGTTTCCACGGACAATGTTAACTGGAACACGATTTTTGACGGTACCGGAAGCGGCCAGAATTATCAAGGAGCGCAAACCCTGGATTTCACCGCGCAGGACGTGCGCTATATCAAAGTTTTTTCCAGCGGGAACACCACGAACAGCGGGGCCCATATTGAAGAAGTGACGGCGCAATTGGTACCCCCGAGTCCCGCGCTTCAACCGATAGACGGGGTGAATGGTTCTGATGTGATCGCCTCCATGACCCATACGTCTGGCACTCACCCCTGGGTCGTGGATTCAAGGAGCAACTCCATTTCGAATCTATGGGATTCGTATGACAGCGCCGGAGCCGTTTACTATCAAATGAATTTCGGCTCTGCCGGGGACAATCGAGTTCTGGAATTGGATGTTCAGAACACTCCCTATAACAATTATGACCCGGTCGCGCTCAGTTCTTACAATGTGGTGGCCCAGGTCTGTCTGAAAGCAAGCTGCGCAACGGACGCGGATTGGATCGGCCTAGGGGCTATGGACATCGCCGCATCCCGATTCCAGCAGACCGGTCGGTTGAGTATTTCTTCGGCGGTCACGGGTTCTCACGTGATGCGGCTTATCTGGACCAACGATCAGGCCGCGAGTAGTCAGGACAACAACATTCAGATCAATAGTATTCGTACCGCAAAGGTGTTATCCGTTTCTCCAACGCCGGAGCCGCTGGTGATTTCACAAGCAACGGGGGCTTCCTATATTGCGCCGACCGATGTCAGTTCAAGTAACGTGTGGTATCGATGGTCCGTAGACGCTGCGACCCAAAGTATCTACACGTACGGAGATACCGCTGAGATGGCGCAGCAGCCTGGGGCTGCGTATTATTCCATGGATTTCGGGAATACGCTCGGAAGTCGGGATCTGGAACTGAACGTTCAGAATTATGCCTACAACGGACAGCCGCCAGTGGCAAACAGCGTTTTCAGCGTGCAGTCCCAGGTTTGCATGAAGACTGCTTGTACTACGGATGCCGATTGGATGAACCTCGGTGTTATGAACATCGCGGCTTCCACGACGGGTCAGACCGGACGTTTGGCGGTTGAAGGGATCATGGGGGTCCACGCGGTCCGTTTTCTGTGGCTGAATAATATCGGCCAGTCCGGCCAGGACAATAACATTCAGATCAACAGTGTTCGTGTTCTTGACCGCGCGCCGTCTTCGTTCCAGCATATTGCGATCGAGGATACGAGCCAGGGCACGGACGGACCGGGATACCGTCGCTTTGGCCTCGTCGCTTTCCGTGATGCGATGACCGGGGTGAATTATTATAAAGTCCAGGTCTATGACGGGGAAGGCGGTCGTTATATGACGGATGGGGCGGGGAATGAATTAAAGATCACGTACGATCCGACCAAGACCTACACCGCGGATTTCCGGTTCGCGGGGGATCAGATCCAGTTGGTGTTTGGCGTCAAAGATGCTGTCGGGACCGTGGTTGCGACGACCTCCTCCGTCGGATGGAAACAGGCGAATATTCACTCCTGGATCTATCGCGGAACCGCGACTGTTTCGGAAGCCCGGACAGGGACCCAGACCATCCAGTATTCGCGAGGCGCGGCCTATCTTGCCGGGAGAGAATACAATTACTACAAAGGCGGCAAACTCGAGCACATCGATGTGTTTTCGATAGAGGCCGGCCGCTATGAGTTGACGCAGAAACGGTTCTTCTACAACGAGCCCGCGGATATCCTGAAATACGGCGAAGGTTCAGTCCGGATGCTCGAGTATTACGAAAGCGCCGGGAGCGATGCCCAGAACGTGCTCTTGCCGCGGACGCTGGCAAGCCGGACCTACTATAATTACAACACTTCGGCCGGGTATACGGGCCAAAACCGGTTGACGGATACGAAGACGTATGCGGTTCTAGGCGGCAGCACATTGACGCCGGGGAAAGATACGTTCCTCAAACAACAGGAACTCTATAACACCAGCGAGCTCTACACTCCGGAGCTTTGTGCGGCCTATCAAAGTTGCTACGGCGCTGCGCAGTATGGCCACAAATCCGTACTAGTTTATAATTACGAAGGACTTCCGCAGGGGGGCACGAGCTCTTATACCACAAGCGGGACTTCTGAGGTGCTCTCGCAGGTGAACGGAAATGCGGCGCTCTCGTCGTTGGACGACGGCAGCATTGTGATGAATGGGACGGGCATGGGTTATTCAAGTAATGTCGCTTCTGAGTCGACGTCCCTATCCGGCCTGGAGTCGATTTCTGCGGATTTTCAACCGAAACAATTAATTTCCGGGCCTGAGCGTATTTCTGTCACGAACGGTTCTTCGATCCTGCCGCCAACGAACACGACCCAGCGCGACGATGGGTATGAGGGATGGTTCACATCTGGAACAAGCGGTTACGCGTACCGGCCAGGTTTTGTTTACTACTCCATGGATTTCGGGAATGGGGAAGAAGATAGACAGCTCGAACTCTCCGTGCAAAACATTGCCTTTGAAAACCTGCCGCCGGTGGCGAACAGCTTTTTCAATGTGACCGCTCAGGTTTGTTTGAAAACAAGCTGTACGGTAGATGCCGATTGGACGAATCTCGGCACTATGGATATTAGCGCGTCGATTTCTGAACAGGTCGGACGGCTGACCGTTCCTTCGGGGATCGAGGGAAACCGCGCGGTTCGTTTTTATTGGGCCAACAATCTTTGGACAGATTCTGAGAATAACAACCTGCAGATCAACAGCATTCGCGTTCTGGATGCGACGCCTTCAACGCTCCTGCATATGTCTGCCGAAAGCGGAATCGCCGGGACGGCCAGCTATCGCCGGTTCGGACTGGTTGCTTATGAGGGAAGCGCGGGCAATTATTTTAAGGTTGAGACCATAACCGGTACCACATGGGGGGGGTGGCTCAAGGACGGGGCGGGGAATGATATCAAACTCACGTATGACCCGGCAAAGACCTACTCGCTTGATTTCGTGTTTTCCGGCGGAAACATCCAGCTCTACTTGCATGAGAAAGGAACAGCACGTCCGGCTACCGCTAGCGCTTCAGTCTCATCGTCCGGCTGGTCGCAGGCGGCGATCCATTCCTGGATTTGGCGCGGGCAGGTCATAATCCAATCCGTTACAAAAAAAGTCTCAGGCGTCGCAGCAGCGGCGGCTGTTCCATGGACAGGGCTTACCCAAGTAGCAGCAAGCGGAGCGAGTGTTTATCGGCTTAGCGAGGGCGCCATTGATTACGTGATGGACTTTGGTGATACGACTCAAGCCGGTCTGCAACTTCTGATCAATGCACAGAATTATTCCAATAACGGTCTTCCTCCCGTTCCGGGTTCGACATTTAATGTCAAGGTGGAGGTCTGTGAATCTGGAACGAGCTGTGGGGCTTCGGGTTGGACTTCGCTAGGAGTGATGGACATCAATGCCTCGGCGGAAGCTCAAACCGGATCGCTTTCATTTTCTGGAAATTACACCGGAAAACATGCCGTTCGTGTTACTTGGCTCAATGATCTCTCCGGAACGGGTTCTGATAATAATTTCCAAATCAACGGTCTGACGCTGCAGACCGGATATGCCTCCGACATCTTCAGCTATGCGGTCCATCATTACGATGCGATCACGCATGCCATGGCGAGTGACAGCAATTACGAGAGGCATTATGTGCCGCCCGCGACGGTTTCTACGCCGGTCGTGGTGGCCGGATCCTCGGTTGTGACCGGAACGGGCGCCGGCTGGTACACAACAAGAGAAGGGGCGGTCCATGCGTTTAACGACAGCACTCAGGGTTCTGGACCGGTGCTTTACAACATGGATTTCGGGACCGGAGGCAGTTCCTGGAATCTTGCGATAAGCGCGCAAAATTATTCTAACATGCCGGTCTCGGGTTCCACATACCAGATCGCGGTGTCGATATGCCTGGAAGCCGCCTGCACCCAGGAAAGTCAGTGGACCAATCTTGGTACGCTGGGTATCGATGCAACCCCAGCGGCGGTCACGGGAGACCTCAGTATTGATCGGGCGATTTCCGCGGGGAGCCACACAGTTCGCCTGCAATGGCTGAACAACATGATGCCCGATTCGACCCACGATAATAATCTTCAGATCAATTCGCTCCAGCTCTTCCATAAACAAGAGGCGCAAGTCCCGGGGACCCCGCAGGATGCAAGGGTATCGGAAACTTACTACCGCGCGGACGGGGCTATTTCCAAGATCGACGCCTTTACCTGGGGCACCAACACGATCAAGAATACGACGACCTTCGTTTTTATGGAGTCCACTCAGGAAGGCGACATGCCGCCGGTCCTGCTTTACACGGTCAACACGAACGGGAGTTATTCGATCTACAACACCGCATTCGAGGCCGGAGTTATTCTCCCGGGAACCTTGACCCCTCTTTCCTGGGGCGGCTCCGATCCTGCGTCTCCGGCAGTCCTTTCGTCCAAACAATGCGGACCCAGGGTCGTGCAGGAAATGACTCGCGTTGGTGACCAGGTCCAGCGGACGAACTACACGTACCGTCAGGATGGGACGCTCCAAATGACCACGGCCCGGCAGCTGGATTCCGCCGGTTTGCATATTACTTCAGTGTCATCGTTCGACGCGACGGGCAAACGGATCCAGACGGTGGATTCGTACGCCTGGATGTCAGGGCGGAATGGGGCGCCGTACAATCCGGTGAGTGCCCGCGAAACTTATTTTTATCATGACGGTGCCTACGCAAGCTATATCGAGCATACCGAACAGCGCGCGGTGAGCGCGAACGGCACGGTGGCGAGCGAGATCGCTTCGAGTACCGATTACGGCAATTCCATAAGCGGGAGATCTTCCAAGCTCCGGACGACTTATTTTGCCACGAACCGTCAGGATGTTTACACGTACAACGCGGCGGGACAGCTTGCTTCCTCGACCCAATACCGGACCTCTTCCGGCCAGGCACAATCGGTCAGTTATTACGATCCCGAGACTAACCGTCTGCTTCGCTCCTATTCGATCGCCGGGAACGCAACGGAAGTTTACACCTATCGGGCCGACGGCACCTTGAAAGAATCCCGGTCCTACGAAGGGGATTGCGGTCCGCTCTGGACGCCGGTCGTGGGGCATCTTGATTCGCTCAAGGTTTACGACCGGTTCGGAAAAATGACGGATTCTTACTCGTATTCCGATTACGCGGCTGATATGCATGAAGTTTATACGTATTGTGTTCAGGCCTCCTGCACGGACGATCAGATCGGAAAATTGAAAACCTCCCTGGTTTATCGCGTCGTCGACGGGGTTCTGACCCAGGAAAAGACCTACAATCTCGAGACCGGGGTCCTGATGACCTCTGTAGACAAAGTCAACAACCTGACGACGACATTTGAATACAACGGAAATCGTGAGCTGATTCGAAGCAGCGTCTTCACTCTCGAGGGGGGGAAGAAGTCCACCACCACTTATGATCCGGCCAATTACAGCCGTCAGACCCGCACGGAAAGTTACGCGACGGACGGAACGACGGTGGTCGGTTGGACGGAGAATTGGTATGACGCAACCGGAGCTTTAATGAAGTCCGTTTCCCAGGGCGGTTGGACCCGGACGGAAACGACTTTTTCCGGTTCCCGTGGGCATGAGCGCGCCACCCTGGCAAATGTTTATACCAGCATTTATAGCTGGGCCGCCGGGCAGGTTTGGGACACGGATTGGGGTGATGCGGGAGGCATGCGCAATGTGGTGGCCGGGTTTGTCGCAACAGGGTCGCTCATTTATGCGTGCGGCGGCACTGGGGAAGGAAGTGCCTGTGAGCTTCACACGTTCAATTACACGTTCGATTACGGGGCGGGCGGCGAGAATGGGGTGACCCAGACCGGAACTGAATGGCGTTTCGATTCGAATTCTTCGGACAGTGTTACGACGCGGAACGGCTACGCGATCCGGAACGGAACGCTCAACACCTATACCTACAAAACGGTTCAGGATGTCAACGGCCGCACGGTTTCCACAGAATCCCGGAACAGCAGCGGGGTAGTCACGGACAGGACCTATGGCTACCAATACGACCAAAATGGCAACGCGCTCCGGTACACCAGCTACAGCCGGAGTACCGATGGGAAAACCCATACGTACACGGTGAACCAAACCTATAACGCGGTGGGTCAACTTGTGCAAACCGCCCAGTACGAGGGCAGTAAGCTTGTTTCCATAACGACCTACACGTATCGTGCCAGCGGAGTTTTAGCGCAATCCGTCAATATTTCCTATGATGACCAAGGACGTCAGGATACGAGGAATACGACGACGTACGATTCCTTGGGACGCGCCGCGAGCACCAACACTTATTTCTTTGCCGGAGGGGCGACTCAGAACAGCATTGATTCTGCCCGCCGGGCGATCGCCCGGGCCCGGGCTGCGCAGCGTGCGGCTTCCCAGCTAGCGTCCGCTTCTCAGAACCTCCAAAAAGCTGTCCAACTCCAGAAGGAAGCCCAGAGAAACGCGGCGCAATCCAGAGCACTCCTCGCCCAAGCGAAAGTTCTTATTGCCAGGGCTCAAGCCCAGATCGCCTCCGCGATAGCCACGTTGAAACGTCTCGGGGGCAGCTACGCCACTATGGCTAATTTGGTTGAATTGGCGGGGAAAAGCATGCTGGCATTTTCGAATGGGGGTACTTATGACATCGAATGCGCCAGCATCCTGGCAGGCCTTGTGTCTCGCTATATGCAGGGTGACAGAAGCGTTGCGCTTTTGCAGATTTCCGCCGACAGCTATGCGATCGTCGGCGCCGATTCGGTGACCACAAATCCTCTCACCGGAGAGACGGTCATCACCTATTCCGGGTTCTCCACGAATGGAAAGAATAATGATGCCCACTGGATGAATATGACGGATACGATGCGAGCCGACGGTCAGATGTCACGCCGTGTGATCTCGAACCAAAGCAATGCCGAAGACACGATCACCATGGATTATGTCTACAACGCCGCCGGTCAGCTCCTCTATTACAACACACGTGTGGATACTCCGGATACATGGTTCATGTCAGGTTACCATTCGTCCAGTCGAACCTACGCCGACTCTTCCGCGGGCCAAGCGGCCATGGAGGCTGATTTTGCCGCGGCCGCCGCCACAGCGGGTATTTCGGTCCACGACTACATTGCGCAACACACCACGGACCGGACTTGGACTATCGATGAAGATCAGGCAGGAATTAATGGCTGGGGCCGCACTACGATTGTGGTGGTCTGTGTTGTTGTTGGTTTCTTGATCGGCGGTCCTTATGGCGCTATCGCTGGATTGATCGTTGGAATTGTTCTCTGTGTTGCCATCAACAATGCGGATAATTGGTTTGGAACTTCGGAGCAGAAAATGGCCAGTTACTGCATGGCGGCCGTGTTGGCGGTAGCTTCCTGGTATTGTCCGGCGCTGTGGTTGCTGTGGGCCGCGGTGTCAGCGGTCTGGACCTATGGCACGACAGGGGACTTGAAAGCGGCCGTAACCGCCTTCGCGATCGCCGTTGTCATGCATTACATTAATCTCGCTATACCCGTCGAGGGACTAGGGACTGCTGCGGGAATAGCTGCAAGCACAATTCCTATTGTTCAGGCCATTGTCAGTTTTGTGGTTCAAGTGGCGATTTTGACAGTTATTAATATGGTGGTTTATGGGACTGCGGATTATCTTACGCAGTCGGGGCGTAACAAGAGAAGTTGGACCGAGTGCATGTCGGACACATCCAAATATGCCCTTATCATGGCGGTTATTGCGGTTGGAATGAGGTTCCTCGGGAGATGGTGGAGAGGAGAAAGCCCGTCGGCAAGCTTACGCCCTCCAGTAGCACCCAAACCACCCCCTTTCAGCATTGTAGGGGCCTCGGCAATATTTTTATCTAATATTATGACGAGCATTGTTATGGGCTCGGAAGGGACGCAAGACACTTTAAAAGGATGGGGCCTTGGCGAGGCCGAGGATACTGACAATCCCAATGATATTAATATCGCGCGTCGTGTTTTTTCAGGCGTTTTAAACGGAATGATCAGCGGGTTGGTTGGGCAGTTTGCGCCGGGTAACAGCATGCTCTCTTTCCAATTCTTGATGAGTGCCGCGATGGGAGGATTGAACGCTCTTTTTAGCGCAAGTATTGCCAATGCCTTGATGCCGAGCGTGACTGCGGAAGGGATGTATTCAGAGGCTGTGACAGACCTGATGGGGAAATTCACGAGCGGTGTTTTTGATATGTTCCAAGAGAGCTTTTTGCAGGGGCGGCCCTTGACCGCGGCTCAAAAGGAACAGGCTTATGATACGGCCAAGGCGAGTGGCGCCTTTGACAAACAGGACGATCTAAACGGACTGACGCTCGACCAATGGATAAACGGAAAGGATATCGGAGGTTGGCATGCGCAATTTGCTTGGAATCCGGATAAACAATGCGTCGCCACAACCCTTTTGCTTGGAGGGCGAGCGATCACCTTGCAGGGGAATCAGCAGCTCAATACTTTTCTGGGAATACTCGGGGCTGATCCGTCAAAAGTCACACCGGTGATGTTTATTACAGCGCTCGCAAAAGCGCTTTTTAATGCCGACGTAAAAAACCTCGGCTCCAAAAGCACGGCGGAACGGGCCCAAGAGGATTCCGCCAAAGAGTCGATTAAAGTCGTGGTGGATGGCGTCACCCTTTCAATCGATGTCCTCCGATCTTCGGAGATGGTAACGCCTGAAGTGGCGGAAAGGGCCCTACGGACTTTTATTTCAAAATATGGCAATCTGAAAACCCTATTGACGTCGGGCAATACGAACGCCCTGGGAGATCTTTTGGGAGCGATGCAGACGTCTATGAAGTCCGGGGAACTTCGGGGCATCCTTTCCGTAACATTCGAAAACGTCAATCTTGGCAAGTTGGGGCTCGCGAGTTCCTTGACCGTCACGGGCGATTCGGTTTCCGCGACGATCGAGTCCGCAGGGTTGGCCTGGACGATCACCGGCAAAGACTTCGCGGATATGCTTTCGGTCGGCGATCTTCTAAAATCTGCGTTGGATAAATCCGGATTGGGGGCACTCCTGCTTGCCGGGGAAAGGGATTTTGGCAAGTTGACGGATGCCTTGATCTCGTTTGGCGATCTCCTTCAGCAGGGGCTTCTGGACGGACAAAGCATTAAGGCGACTTTTATCATGAAGTACACGGCAGAAAACGGAAAAGTGCTCGACATCACCGTCACATTCACGTGGACCAAAGATGCGGTGGCCTACAACGCCACTATCAAATTGGCGGACGGTTCTTCCGTCACCATCGAGGCGACGGTCCGCAACACCAAAGAAGCGATCCACGATATCAAGACCGTCGCCAACCTTGCCGCTCAATACGATTCGCTTTATTTTACCCAAGCCAATATCGGAAAAGTGATCGAGTTTATGACGAGGGTATTCGACTTGCTGGGTCTGGGGGAGGGCGGTCTTTATGCGACTCAGATGAAGCTCACATTCAAGGACATCGAAGGGAATCTTTTTTCATTCACCTTGACCAAAACCAAAGGCGGAACGGCCGCAAACACCAACGTGCTTTTTGAGGTTCAGCTCGTCAATGGCATCAAGCTGAAAGGTCAGGGGACGGGGATCGAGGCGACGGCTAACGGGGTTTTTGCGCTGGCGTCCATTGTCAAGGCTCCCAAATATGCCACGCTGAACACCATGATCGCGGACAATCCCCAAGCGTGGAGTTTGCTTACGGAATGTATCACGGAGATCATCGGCGCTGTCCGGAGCGGCAAGATCACGCTGATCGATTTCTCGCTCGAATTGAAGTGGGGAACGTTTGTTTTTGATGTGGCGAAGCAGACCGTTCAATATATGAATGTCCTGGCCCAGACGCAGGACAAGACGCGCTTTGCGCTGTCAGGCAAATTTGGATTCGATAAGGTGAGTGACGGGCTCAATCAAACGCAGCAATTAAGGGGGTTGGCCGCGGGTTCCGCGACCTTGGGAGATTTTATCGGGGCCGCCTACAAGCAATTGACGGTGACGGCTCAAAAACTGGGCTCGCTTGATGAGGTGCAGACGGTGTCCCAGCAGGTGGCGATGGGAGAACTGGGGATCACGGCTTTTGAAAAGAGCGGGGCGGCGATCGGAGAATTTTTCCTTTCCGCGATCAATGTCAATGGCCAGATTTTCAACGGCTTGCGAGCCGTGATCTCGTTCGCGGGCAAGGATGGCACGACTCTGAAATGGTCGACCCCGACTTTTATTTCCGAGAGAAAGGGTGACGGAAGCGCTGCAGGGACCGCGATGTATCAGAAAATTTCCGGGGTGGTTGAAACCCTCCGGACGCGGGCGGCGGGTATTTCGCTGGATCCGATTGCGGCAGGAGGCGAATTGCGCGGATTTCTCGCGGAGCTGCAGAAAATCTATACGGCCCCCGGAGCGATCATGGCCGGTCTTTCGATCCTGCAGGGTTCGCTGATGCGCATGGAGTTCCTGGTGGGACCCAAACAGATGGCTTTAGGCGGGCTTGTTTTTGACGGGGTCAATTTCCGTTTTAGCGGAACATTGAACCTGGATCCCAAAGGGGTGAACCGTCTGGAAGTGTCGGGCAAAGCTGGTTCTCTGGAGTCGGTGATCGGTAATTTCGCGAATATGGACACGACCCTCCGATGGATCTCTAAGTACACCGATGTGGTGAACAAACTTGCGGTGGGAGGATCCAAGCTGACGGGGGTGGACGGGTTGAGATTCCTGGCCGACATTGAGGCGGAGTTGACCAAGCAAGGGATCCAAAACACTTTGCAGGGCACGGCGATCATGGGCCTGTTCCAGCAGGTGATCTTTGGGGGTTCCCCGGCGGCTGAGTTTTTGACCATCAATTCGAAATTGAAGGATGGGAGTATAGTCCAGACCTTCAGTCTGAACGGTAATGCCATTCTAATGGACCCCGAACATAATCGGATTATGGTGAATGGAATTACCACGTCGATGACACGGGACAGTCTTAAAACGAGCTCGGGTCAACAGAGCGGGAAAGTCTCCCTGATAAGGACCGAGCAGGGGGCGCTCTATCTTTCGACGGATCTTGGGAGCAGCGGTAACAGTGCGCAGTACGAGGCCAGCGCGGCGCTGGCGTTGGCGCAATTTTATGCGGAAACAGGGCTTGCGCTTTCGGGGTTTCAATTCTCAGGAACGATCGGCGGGGTGCTTCAGGCCGGACGGCGTACTTACACCGAAATCGTTAATTTTCAACTGGCCGGGGGAGTGTTCACGCGGGACGCCAAATCCCCGGTCGTGGTGAATTATACGTATACCAATGCGTACCGAAGCTTCACGGTCTCTACGGCCTTTGAGGCGATGGGGAAAGCGGACGAGTACACGCAAAATAGAGCCTCGGCGCTTCTGGATGCTGCCGGAGGGGCTGCCACGCCTGCAGAATTTTCGGCGGCGCTTCTGCCGGGAGGCGGCTTACAGGGATTCTTCGGGGCTTCCGCGATGAATGCTATTTTGACAGGCGGTGCGTTTACGACTGGAGAGAAGAGCTGGAGTTTTTCGCTCATTGCCGGAACACTGGATCTAAAAACAGGTATGGGTATTTATTCGGGTGTCACGCGGGATGGAAATAAATTTTTAATGGGAGTGCCCGAGTGGCAGAAAGCCGGCGGGTTCGGGACATTGGACAAGGCTTCCGGGACATTCAGGGATACGCTCGGCAAAGAACTTCCCGGATTCCGCGTCAATCGCATGACTCCCGACCAGATCCCCGTCGATTCCAAAACAAGTCTGCCAGTAGGGGTGACCTACCCTCTGCAGATCAAGGATAACGCGACTCTCGGCCTCGCTACACGAACTGCGCTCGACGGATTCTATCGCAGCGAATACGGGTTTTCATTCAGTCTCCTTGGTACCAACGGCGCCATCATTCTTCTCGACTCAAAATTCAATGCGTTGTGGGTCACCCGGGAAAATGATCTTTCGAAAATCAATGACCGGGGGCTGACCGGAGTCGGGGTGAATCTCGGCAAAGTTGCTGTGAATGAGAATGGGACTTGGTATGCCGACACGGTGAAGGAAAAGTATGGGAATTCTCAAGTCGTGTCCGGGACCCTCCGAACTAATGAGGGACGTACAATTTCGATCAACTCCGCAGCACAGGTCTCGGGTTATGTTTTTGGCGGAAATCTTTCCAATTTGAGCATTGTTTCTCAAACGGCCGCCGCCGATTTGGCGCAGGCGTCCGGTCTGGTTTATCAACGCGGGATGACCGTCTTTTTCAGCGGGGGTGCCGCTGTGGGATGGGGCGACCTCCGGTTCGATGGAGGCAGGCCGAATGTCCAGAATGCGGTGATCGACGGAAGAGTTTACATCTATAGCAGTGCGGCGAATGCGTGCGTGGGTGGCGATTCGCGGAAGGTGGTCAACACTTGGAGCGCGGACCAGCAAGGAAACATCCCCGTATCCATGGAAGGAAATAAGGTCGCGGATTATGCAAAGCGCGTGACGGGATATGATTTCAAGGACTCGGGATATGCCGGGTTGACGTTGGAAGAGCAAAAGACAGGGGGCGATTTTATTGCCCGCTTCAGCTTGGGTACAAATCTATTACTTCCTGGCTCGGATGCTCTTTTTGCCGGCGGAGCATCAGGAACCTTTGTCGGTTCTGGCTCTGTGAACTGGCAGGATAAAACAGTGAGGATCCAGGATGTAAAAAGTGTTTCCTTGAATCTCCGATGGGCGCTGACCTCGAACGGACTCTATCAGAGAACGAACCTTGCGACGGGCGAATCGGACAGAATGCTCCAGGGCGATGGAGCGACGGAGTGTAAGAAAATCGTCGACTCCACTGGCGTTGCAAAATATGCAAATCAGGGCGAGATCCGCTCCGGGGCCACGGTTGTTTACGAAGGAACGAACGTTGACGGAAAAACAGTTTTTGTAGGATACGACGCGCTGAATCGGTTCGTGCTCTCCGGCACGGTGATCGGTGGCAGCGTCAGCATTCAAAATGCCATCAATTTTTCCAAAGACAGGTCCTGGACCGTTTTGCCTAACGGCACTTTGCTCACCACCCAGATCTCAACGGGGATCGTACTGTCTGCCACGAATGCAAAGGGAACCGCTTTGCCGATGACGCGAGTAACAACCACACGGAACGGTCTTGCGGAGGCCGGAATCACGGGCGTTGCTCTTGATCAGAACGGCAAGAAGATCCCTGTCAATTTGACAGTTCCGGTGGGGAGTTGGGTTCTCAAGGACGGTACGACGACGCTGTTCCTCAACGGAGAACGGACCAGTATTTTTGGGATCATGAACGGTGTCCAGATCCAGCAGTGGATCACGGATCAATATGTTCTGCAGGGTGATGGAAGCGGACTTGTGATTGCGGATCGTTTCTCTGGAAAGATCCTCGGTGGATGGGACATCCGCAAGGGGGATACCTTTGGACGGGCTTTAGAATGGAAAGCCGGGGAAGTCATGAACGCTGCGGCGAGGCAGGGGGCAGAACGTCAGGTGCAGGAAGAGGTCCAAACAGCCCTGGAGACTCCGGCGGAAGTGGCTCCTGTATCCGTGATGGAACAGTTGGTCTTGGAGATCGTGGCACAATCGCTTGAGGGAACAGGTCTGACCTTAGGCGCCAACGGTGCTCTCGAAACCATCCCAGAGGGTTTTGTGGCGATCGATCAAACCCAGATCGTCAAGGCTCAGCCGGTCACCGCGGTGAATTATAAAAATCAGGCCGGAGTATCGCAGACTGCGAACTTGATGACCCCGTCCAAGGCGCTGGTAAGCGTCGGGGCGACGGAAGCGACGACTCTCCGGATCTTCATGGACGGTGAAAGCAAGATCGTAGGAACGACCGTGGGCGATGTGCGTTACGCCAGCTCGATCGTCTTTTTCAAAACTGTCGATGCGAATGGGAATGTGAACGGATTTGTTCAGAATCAAGGGACCGGCTGGATTGCGGTGATGAATGCTTCGGGTATCCTTGTGGGCGGCTTGGATATCCGCGATCCGTACGCGCCGCAGGCGATGGTCTGGGAAACTAGCGCCATGAACCCGCTGGGGCAACGACAATACACCATCACAGATAAGGGCGAAGCGAAAACACTGACGCTTGACCGGTCGACGCAGGCACTCGTCGGGCGAAATGCTGATAATCCGGAGGCGACTCTCCGCGTCTACGCGAACAGAAATGCAATGACCGGCTCGTATGAAATCGCCGGAGCGACGCTGGGCGGTCTCTCCGACGCAGCTCACATTATTTTCTTCCGCGCCGGTATTTATTTGCTTTCCGGAGATTCTGTGGCCGGGATTGCTTCCGATATTTTGACTGTCCAAAATACCTTAACGCAGGAGTTTCTGGGGTATTTGGGTGCAGACGGAGCTTTTGTCTCCGGTGCGGCGGCCGCGCTTTCAACTCCTGAAGCTCGTGCTGTGAATTCCCAAGCGGGTATCGGAAAAGGTTCGGTTGCTTACGATCATGTTTATCGGGTCAAGGGCGCGGACGAGAAATATCACGGTTATTTCTATCAAGGCATCAATCTTGTAGGAAAAACGGTAGCAAACAACCTCAAAGACGTCGGCCAGCTTGGAAGCAATAATGCGAAGCAGGGGCTTCTGACCGCATTCTATAAAGTGGGCGAAACTCTTTACACTCATAGCGCGAGCGCGCTCCAGAACGGCGATTACGGGGTTTATCTTGCGACCAATAAGGCGGGAAAACCTATCGGAATGATTGGCGTCAGCGGTGCGTTCTATGCGATAGAAACGTTGTCGTCTCCGACCGAGATCAATTTAAATACCCGCACCGGAAGCGTTGCGTCTCGGCAGGGTGAATTTCGTTTGCGGGCGGATGCCGGGGAAGGTGGAGAATTTTATTACACCTACCTCGATCGGAATCAGGCAGAAATCGTCACGATGCGCATGAATGACAAGGCCGCCCTGTCGAGCATGACCCGGGAGGGTTTGATCGTGGCTGACGTTTTGAAACCGATCGAAGGCATGAGCTATATGGCGTATCAAATCGCCGGATTTACTTATGTCTTGAGTCCTAAATTGGCTGAGACTCGGGCTCTCGCGATCTTCGATCGCAGCGGCCGATTGACCTCTTATCTCAATGAGAATGGAACGCTGGGAAGTCAGTATCAGAAGGATCCTGCGGCCGCAGGCGAATTGATGACGGTTGCCAGGATCAACGGTTTTGACCACGATCGCAGTTTTGGGGTGGTGCGCGCGGATGGCCAGATATTCCGCATCTATGTGAAGGGGAACGACGCGGTACTGTTGGCCACGACGTGGGAGAAGCCCGACAGCGGGCGGTCGGTGGATCAAATGATGAGCGGCGCTCTTTCGGTCGCGAATCTCGATCAGGCAAGCACCAATATCCTGTTCGTTCAAACGGCGGATTATTTCTTCCGAGGCATTTCGCAGTCTTCCGCACGGAGTATTTTCCTGAGGACCGACCTGAGAACCGGGGAGACAAACGGGATTCAGGGGGTGAATGGATTTGTGGCATTCCCCGTGACCCATGTAGCTTTGCTGGATCCTTTGGGCGATGCCCAAAAGCCTTTTAAATTTTCGACATTTATGCAGGTTCAGGCCCGGGATCGGGCTGGGAAAGTTGTGGAAGCGGGTTTGTACTTGAACAACCAAAGGGAGGTCGTCGGATTGATCTCTGCGGCTCAAGGAACCATGCTGGCCGCAAATATGCTGATGTCGACCCATGAGTTGATCCAGACCGTATTTTTTAAGATCGGCGGGATCACTTATTCCCCCTGGTTGCCTGGTATTTTGCAGACGAGGGACGCTTCCGGACAATTGGGCGCTTACGATATCAAGACCCGGGAATATGCCGTCGTGGAAGCTTATGATCCCCAAAAACACGGAACTGCTTCGTTTACGCATCCTGGCGTTAAAAATCCGATCACGCTCAAAGCGGACACGGTCCTTTTCTTTAAAGGGAAAACGCTGGCTGAAAACCGGCTGATCTTCCTGAGTAACGGTAATTTTGTTGCTTTCCAGGTGGGGACGGTCCTCCAGACGCTTTATGACGGAAATTATCGCGTTCAACTGGAATCGGGTTCCTGGTACTCCATTGCGGAAAAACAAGGAACCGAATATGTTCCCATCGCGGGTTTGACCGCCGGGAAGGTCATGGTACCACTCTATGAAAAATCAACGACCGAGGCGGAAGCCTTGAGAGCGAGCCATGAACTTGGCGCCGGCCAATCGCTCAATCCAACGGCAAGAGACGGCTCGTCATTAGCTTCGGTCAAGAGTTACGGTCTCGCGCGTGCGTCTAAGGTTTTTGCCGACGCAACCGGGCGGACTGTAATCTTTTGCTCGAAAAATGAGTCCGGACGTTATGAAACGATCGCTGTTTTTAACAATACTGAAAAACAGAGAAGCATTGGCTTTCTCAACACCGGCACCTACATCATCCAGCCGGTCCGGGGCGGTTTGTATGAATATTACAGGGTGACCCCGGAGGGTTCGAGAGGGGCGTTGCTTGGCTATAGCCTGATCCAGGATCCGACCGTAACCGGGAGAATGGTCACGGATCCAAGGACGGTTGCCGGAATGGCGCGTGAGGCTTCCTTCACGACCACGGGGACCAAACGTACCTTGGACCTCAGAGGGGCAACCGCAGTACTTGTATTTGGAGATGCGAAGCCCGGAAAGAATCAAAACGAGAAAATATGCACTGTCTTTTTGGGGCCTGACGAAAGAGGCGTAACCGGTGTCATGGCGGTCTTTGATGGCCGCATGCCCGAGCTTACTAACCCGAATCGCGCGGGGGTCCTTGCCGCCCAGCTTCAATATGCTCATATTGGAAGCACCTTTTATACAAAGGCTTTAACTTCGACGGATGGTGTAGTGCTTTCAACCTACAATGCCGCCACCGGACGCACGGAATATTTTGGCGTGACGAGCGCAGGCATGGGCGTCGAGGCGACCCAGCTCAATGCGCCTGAAAACAGGTCTTTCTCGGATTTCCTGAACACGGAACTGGGACGGGTGTTTGCGGGCGAGGGGGTTCACACCAGCGCAACTGCGATGCTGATCCGTTTCGGGAAGACGGAAGCGGTATTGGATCCTGCCCGGACGGATAACGAACTGGTTTACTCTAATGTGTCTCGTGGGGAAAATTATCGAGTCGTGACCTATGTTTCTGACCGGGGATATGCGTATGCCGAAACCTACGAAAAGAAACCGATCCGGTGGGATGCTCCGAGTGGCGCCAGGAATGTAAACACGAACGTCCCGGACATGCGATCGCCGAGTGTCCTGATCGATACACTGATCAGTGCCATCACGAGGGATCCTTCAGGAAAGATCGTGCAGGCGTGGATCTCGCAAACGCCGGGACAGTATTACGGGGCTGAACAGATCCGCGAATCGACACGGTACTCCGGAATTTCCTTCATTGAATATGCGAAGGACCAATGGGTCAGCCTGAGTCCGTGGGAAACCGGTGTGAAGATCTATTCGGAAGGCACCAAGATCCACGAAGTATACAGCGGCAAATTCGTAGCGTTCGGGGAGGTTCAGATCAGGGAGATGACCGTCACGTACGATCGCTTAAATCCCAATCGTCCTGAGGCCTACAAATTTGACATTGCGTGGAGTGTTGCTCATGACGTGGAATTCACTGTGAATGACTTGATGAAGACCGGAATGGCTGCAACGATCAACTGCCAGCAATTCGGCGGGCCCAAAACGGAATTCGTTACGTTCTCGATCAATCGTGACGGAATGATCACAGGGCTTTCGCAAATGAACGACGAGGAGTTTTCAGATGCAGCCCTCACTTATGACTCGACCGGTGTTTTGAGCACGATCGACACTCATTCTTCGTTCAACCGCCTGGAAACAAAGTCTTTGGATTACTTCGACACCTACGGACAATTCGTCCGAAGCGAGGAGTATTTCACGAACAATATCACATGGACGGAACTTTCTTTAGGCCAGCAAGTGACCGCCATCGGTACCGGTGTTGCAGCCGTAGCTGCCGCAATTGCGGTAACGGCATTTACAGGGGGAACGGGCGTTGGGGTTTTTGGATTGGTAGGAGGATTAGGGTGGAGTGCGACAGCGGCTATTGCGGCTGGCGGTGTCACTGCTCTCGGGATCGGCGCGACGATGTATGTAAGCGGTCGCGTTGGCGGTGTTTATGGCTGGCAAGTGGGTGGACAAGCCGGAATAGCGGTGGGTGCTGTGATGGTCCTGATCGCTTCCGGCGGTATTGGCGGCACAGGCTGGGTCGCGTGGGCCGGCATGGGTGGCATGGCGTGTTATGTGACTCATTTTGGTTTGACTGAATTCATGGGCGTTGATAGGGACAATTTAGCCATGAAAGCTCTTGATCTTGCCGGCATGGTGGGCATCTGGACCGGGGTTGGCGCTGCTTTGTGGAAAGGCATGGTCGGGAAGGTCGGGGCAACGGCCATCGGTCGTTATCTGACGCGTAATTTCAGCATAGAAGCCGGGGAACGTCTGGCGGTTGCCGAAGGCCGGAATGTCGCGGCAATGGGAGCTAATAAATTTACAAGATCGTTTAATTTGACAAGACTGGCATTCGAAAAGAATTTCAAACCCGAAGTCCTCAACTTAAGTTTGCGTTTGTGGGACGCGACGCAATTAGTTTCAATAAAAGCAGCCTTGGCAAGTATTCCGGTGGTTACGATGGATACCATTCTGGGAGGTGCGGTGATTGCGGTCATCGCGGCTTTCTCGATCCAGTTCCTTGCCGGTAACAATCTGACCATGGCGGAAAAAGGAGCGCTTGTCGGCGTTGCGACTGCTTTAGGGCTCGCACTCAGCTATGCCATTGCCCGAAATGTTAGTGCCTATGCTTTGGGACGCTGGACAATGACCATGCAAAAAGCGCTTACGAAAGAAAGAAGTCTTGTTCCTTTCCGGACAATGAGAGATGCGGTTAAATCTTTCGCTCCAAGCGCAGTATTTAAAGGTTCTTCCTATGCGGGTTTTCAGGAGGTTTCGAATTGGGCGATTGGCGCTGGTATCGCAACGTTTGCCGTAGGCCAAATGATCGATTCGCAAGAGCTCAAGTTTGTTGGACTGGTCATCGGCGCCGGAGCTGCACTGCCGCGGATGTTCCTCTTTTTCTTTGGAAACCCAATTGCCCTTATGAACAATAAACCCTGGACATTCAGCCAGGTCGCGGCCGGACTCGGCATGCTGTCGGGTTGGTCTGGTGTGATTGTCGCGTACGGGGGATGGAAGACTGGATCTGAAGATTATAAATCCTTGGGCAAGGCCCTGATCATGGCCGGATTTGCCATGCGGGCACTGGCCGGGGCGATCGGTGGGGCTACGGTTTTTGGACTTAAAGGTGAATTAGATCTCGGCCTGATGGCAGGATCCAAACTAAATGCGACATTCCTGCTCAAAGTTCCCGGGGAAACGGTACTCGACAGGCTTTGGGCTCAAGGAGTTAAAAGCATCTTATTCTTCCGGTTCTTCGGTATCGCACAAGCGGCTTTTGGGATCGATCATATGGTGGATGCGATCGCGTCTTCTCTGGGGTACCAGACCCCGCTTCTCGCGGGCGATAAAAATGATCCTGATGGGTTGGCAAAAGCCGGCTATTGGAAGCACCTCGGCCAGGTTCTTGCCAAAGAGCTTGGCATTGGAAGAAACGTTTTTCAGCAGGGCGGCCTTCTGGATGTGGATCGTCTGGCCCATGACTTTATTCTCGGGTTCCTGATGCATCATGTCGGGATCACGTACCGTGGAGGCACGGGCTTTCTTAAGACGTTGGGAGAGAAACAAGGCGTGGTTAAATTTGTGTGGAGTTCCTTGAATCCCGCATCCTTTGAGAGAAGGTTGGCGGCAGGACAATCTCAGTCGCTGGGTATGGCGGCATTCCATTTTGCGGACAACATGCTTATGTTCAATCTCGTAGTCGCGCCGCTCCAGGCTTGGGCAACCCTTTATGGAAAAGAAGCCGCAGCAGAAAGCTCTTACCGCCAGCAGATCCTCCAACTCGGAGAGATGCTTGGGGCTTATTTTATGATGCCGCTCTCCGCGGTTTTTGCCCTGACCGGAAATACAGCAGATGAAAAAAAGTTCGTGGGCGATCTCAACTCCTTTGGCATATTCCTTGTCCCTCAGCACGGAGGCCGGTTCGCGTTGGATTACTTTATGCAGGAATTACGCGGTGAATCCACCAAGCAAATGGGCGAAAGAATCGGCGGCGAAAGATTGAGTGAAGAGAAAAAAGCCAGCACGGAATGGCAAAGAGACCTCGGAACAAGCATCATGGCGGAACGCTTGAATGATCTGGCACGAACAAATCCTGAATACGCAAAACGCATTATGGTAGATCTGCAACAGGTCGGAACTTTGCAGAGCCTCGCTGATCGTGCCAATGAAGCGCCTCTTGGAGTCAACGAAGCGGTCCGTCTGCTCGCTTCCGGTGATCTTGGCAAGAGCGTGGATCTTATGTTCAATTCCAAAGCGTTAGGGATCTTCGTCCAGGATCTTGGCGCAGAGCTTTATCGATCCGTTGTCTCCCGGGAGGTTGAGGGCGGTTTGAAAGACACGTCGGCGGATCAGGCTACTAAAAATATGAGAGTCGCGATCCTGAACGGGGCCAAGGACGGAAGAAAGATCTCGGAAGTTTGGAAAGACCCCGATGTCGGGGGAGAACTGGCGATGCCCGAAGCCTGGAGATCAGCGGCCGATCTTGTGATCACTGCAAGTCTTCGACCGATCGTGGCCTCCCGGTTATGGGAATTGCAATCAAAAATGGCTGAAGGCCTATTCAAAGAACTTGGGATATTCAAAACGAACGCTCTGAGCGGTCGTACGGATGCGACCTTTACCTATGACGGTTACAGACTTTCGAATGAAGGCGTCAAAGCCCTGTCCATCGCGGCGGGCGGGAATAAGGATTATGTCGGTTATGCCAGAGACTACATCCAGCGCAGTACGTTGGCGGGGATGAAGGATCGAGCCCTTGCCGAAGCCTATGAGAAGGGTGGTTTTGATATCCTTACGTCCGATCAAAAAATGCTATTCCTTACCGAGTACTCCACGGCGCTCAAGGATCTCTTCAGACCTCTCACGGAAAGTGAGCTGGGCCCCGGATTCCTAAAAGCGATCCTGGGCGTTTATGTAACCGAAGTCCTCACAAGGGCTTCGGATATTATGACCGAAGGATTACGAGACGGGAGCCTGAAAATCGAGGATGGCTTGATTCGCACCAAAGACGGCGCGGAAATAGACCTGTTTAAGAATATCAAACTCCGGGAGGACCGACTTGCTACGACCGGAAAAGACGGAACGTCCGAAGAGCAAAGACTGATCCGTGCGATGCTCGCCGGCAATGAATTGCAGAACAGGATGATCACCGAATTCACGAAAAAGATCTCGGACCAATACCAGGCGGTTTTGATGGCGAAAGATGATGTCTCTCTGGCTGCTGCCTTGACAGCGCTTTTCGGATCCGCGGAAAATGTGACCGAGATCTGGGGCATGCTCAATGGGCTTCGGGCCCGCTTTGAGGCGCTGGGCCTCGGGGAGATCTTCAGGAGCGAGGCGGGAGATTTCCTGGCATCCCAGATGTTGGGTCAGATCAACGAAGGCAAGAATGTTTTTAGTCCGAAAGCTTTGTATGCCAAGACCGGGGAGGGCGATGCAGCCAAAGTCACCGGGATCCTTGCGAACTACAAACGGCTTGCAGAGAATGTCGACAATGCCAAGAACAGGGATCTTTATAAACTAACGGAAGACGTTGATCCCATGGTGAAGCTATTGATCGATGGAGCGTTTGATCAGATCGGCCCCATGATCATCGCGGAACTGAATCGGATCAGATCAGGAGGCATGCTTAGTTTTAAAGAGAGAGAATCTTTTAACGGTATCTCGGAAGGAATTGTTAACGAAAATGGCGAAGTGATACAGACGAACAACATTTTCATGGTTTGGAAGAACAGCCTCAAGACGGGGTTGGCAGATCGGCCGGCGGTTCAACTGCTGGAGGCTGTCGTGGCGAAACTCCGGGCGGATGGCAAAACTGAAAGAGCGGCGGAGCTTGAGGCGAAAAGAGAGGAATACGAGTCCAAGGATCAGACCGCTCAAAGGACCGACCTAAGGGCTTCTCTTATTACTGAACTGGCCAAGCTTTATTTTGGAAAATTCCTTGATTTTGCCAAGACGATGGTCGCGAACGGCCCGAATGGCGGGCGTTTATTTGCCGAGACTTTTGCGGACAAATCCCTCCGTTTCGACCTGATGGATCCTCTGAGCGCTCTTTCCGCCGGGGATTCGGTCCGGTCGAATCTCGAGCTTTTGGCTTTCGCGAACGCAATGTGGGAAGCGAAGGGGTGGTGCGTCACAATCGAACAGATCGACAGTTTCATGAAAGCCAAGACCGGCCATATCAACGCCGCGATGGGCGCCGGAAAAACGCTGGTCGGCGTTGCCCTGATCTCTTCGGAAAATATCGGGATCGTCCTTGTCCCGAATTCTGCGCTGGCGCGGAATATGATGAACGGTCAAGACTTTCTCTCAGTCATGTCAGGCGGCACCAAGAGCTTTGTGGATGGGATCGCTCTTATCGAGCAGATCCGGAGCACGGATATGGCGGTTTCAAAAGCGGCGCTTGAAACATTCCTTGGGTATCTGGAAGCCAAGGACAAAACGGCGATTCTTGTGACAGACCGGGACTCTTTTGGCCATTTGAAGAATTATCTTCATACCAATTCTCATCGCTATGGAGAGCTGCGCAAGGAATACAATTCCGTCTATGAGCGGTTTGAAAGAGCCTATGAAGCGAATAAGAAGCTCATGGATGAGATCCATCAGTGCGCCAACCCGATGTATTTTATCATTGGCGGCGATCCCATCAAGGCCGGCGAATCAATGCCGAATTATCGGCTGTTAAAGACCATTGCGGATGTGCTGGGAGGTGTGGGAGAGGACGGGAGACCCGATGTAACACAATCCCTGATGCGATACGAAGGGGATAAGGATTACGATCCGGCAAGGCACATCCTTGTTCTTGAAGAAAATTCAGCGAACACCCGAATGCTCCGGGAGCCCGGATGGAAGAACCGTGCGGTTGTGCTTGTTCGAAACAAGGAATTTGTGGCCTGGTCCAATTATGATGCGATCAAGAAGGTTCTGAGGAGTGACCCACGGATCATGGCGGAATGGGATGCTGTCGCCGGAAAAGCGACACCGCTTTATTCCTCGGAACTTGCTTCGATCTTGAGAGCGTTGGTGATCCGGTCTTCCGATTTCAGCGCCATTCTCACAATCCTTGGCAATCAACTCGGCGTTGACGGCGGACAATACCGGCCGCGCAGTTTTGAAGGCAAGCTCGAGACAAACCAGATCATCGAGGATACGGCCTGGTTGATCGGCGTACGGAGTCTCGCAAACAGTGCGCTGCATGTAAAGGAAATCGGCGGAAAGAGATTGACGGATGAACAGCGGACGGAGTTAAAAGAAGTTGTTCGAAGTCTCTATCTCCGGAACCGGAGAGCCGACGAGATCCGGAACGGCGAATCCCGAGATGCCGAGTATCACCTCGAAGTGACTAAAACCGTCACGGCAGTCAGTATGTATGACCTTTTTGCCGGAGAACGCAGTTTTGGTATGTCCGGGACCTTGCTGGAGGTCCAGATCCCGATCGAAGTCCTGAGCGGCCGCAAGACAGGCGTAGTGACAACGGAGGGGGAAACGCTTTCCTATCTGACCGAAATGTACGCCTCCTCGAAACACGGCATGAATCAGCGGCATAGCTTTAAGGTTTATGACCAGTTCGGAGGAACGTCGCGTGTCGATCTTGCGCTGGCCCATTATTCCGGAGAGCGAGCGCCGGGAATGGAAAACCTTGCGATTAAATTCACCAAAGGCGCTTCCACGCTTGTTGGATATGGCAATGACGGTTCCATGATGACCGATTACAAAAAAATTATGGAGCGAGGGTTTGTTGACGGCTTAACTCATTCTGCCATTCGCGATTTGTTGCAGGTGAAGAATAGCTATGATGCTAAAAAGAGTGCATTGGAACGAGCTTCTCCGGCGGAAAGAACCGCGTTGGAGGCAGAAGTTGATGCGCTGAAAAAAACTTTAGATTTAAAATCAGCGGAAGTTAAAAAGCTAAATATCGTTCTTAAGATCGACGGCCGGTTGGGAGATGAAGGCATCAACAGTGTTGACGGTGTGAAGAAAATCTTCAATGCTTTAAATGAGCTCAATGCCAAGGTTCTTTTGTTGACCAATTCGCGCGGTTTGACGGGCGTGGACTACCAGGCCACAGCCAACTTCCTTCTTTTTGCGGGAAGCTTCACAAATGCCCAGCTTATGCAGGCGATCTGGCGTATCGGTCGTACGCGAATGGATGGAAACCGGTGGGAAAGTCATGCCGCGGTTTTTGTGGATGAGGCACGTTCCGAGGCCCTGCTCCAGAGTCTGAGGGTTCAGGATCCTGCCAAGGGAACTTATGCAAGTATTGATGCTTGGACGGATTATTTCCGGACCCGGTGGGCGGATGCGCGGACCCGGACCGGGCTTATCTTTGAAGGCTCGGACGGCAGACAGAACAGCATCTTTGAGGTTCTCGAGAAGGTCCGGGATGGCGAAAAACTTACAGCCGAAGAGACGCTTTACCTTTCCACCATGATCAACACGGCCGAGGCTTCGTCGAAGACCGCCAAGTCGCTTCTGGAACAATTGATCACGTTCCGCGTGATGATCGATCCGGTGAAGGCCGCTTATCACCGGGCGCTTGGACTTGGCGATCAGCAGGCGGCCGATCTGATCATGAAGTTCGGTGAACATTTGCATCGCCAGTTAAAGAGCGATGTCGGATTGGAATATTCTTCGGATTATACAAAGGGAGACGCTTACGTCCGTTCAGTCTTGCGTGAGCGTGCCGACACGATCGCCAATGAGCTTTCTATGTTCCTGGATGGCGTCGTAACGAAAAAAGGAATGGTTCTGGATCCCGAGACTTCTGGGAAGGGAGCAATGCTTCGGCCGGAGATCCGGGAGATCCTGATGGGTGCCAAGGTCCAGGCCAATAAGATTCTCGACAAATTGACCGATTACAAGGATATCGAGAGAAAGACAGATGCCGCCCGCGGCGTTGCTCAAGGGGACTTGAACCGTCGCACGGATCTCTCAGCCTCGGATAAGGCGGAGATCCTGATCAAGATCTCGCAGCAATTTGCGATCGACATTTCGCCCGAAGCGTCCAGACGAAGTCCGACGCCGGAAGCCATCCAGCGTATGAAAGAACAGAATACGTACAAGGTCAGCAATGAAGCGACCGAAGGTCTGCGGAAGAACAACGCCGACGTTTTTGATAAGGTGGCTCAAGCGGGCGGTTCGGAGAACCTCTTCTATGAGCGCAATGCCGGAGAGACCACAGGGACCTGGACATTGCTGGGGCAGACGTTGAACATGACCGAAGTACAGCTGCCGTCCGCTGTGACCGCCATGGCGGAGATCGTGGGCGTTCTTTCGATGATGCTCAATGCGGACGGGTCGATGTCCCTCGCTCCTGCGCTGGACTACGCGGTTGACAAGAATCCGGCGCGACTCACACTTAGCGAAGAAAACTGGAAATGGAGCAAACAGCGTTCCCAGGGATTGGGAGAGGTTGTGGCTCTGTTCAGTGATTCCACAAAAGTTAAAGGGCTGTTGCAACTTCAGACCTTGCTCGATCAACTGGATGGATTTACAGCAACAGACCGGAGTATCCTGATGGAAACCGCAAGCCTGAAAACCTCCGATTTCGGAGACATGCTCAAACTCCTGAAGGGGACAAAAGGGTTCAATGAACGCCTTAGAGTGATTGCGTTTTATCTACCCAAGCTTGGGAATGATGCACAAACGGAACTGGCACGACGCGATTCTAAAGATCTGACTCTTTTGACGCAGCTTAACGAACAGGTTGGCAACCTCAAAAAGATCGCCCGGTTTATCGCAAACTATGTGCCGGAATTCAGCGGTAGCGTCACTGAATTGACAGGGGTCAACCTGGTACAGGTGTGGCTCGCACTCAAGACCGTAGATCAGGAGATCAATGCTCAAAGTGCTGCCGCTCGCAAAGATCCAAAACAATTTGCAAAAGCGATGCTTCCGATCGTGCTCAAGACGGCCATTCTCGGTTCTGAGGCCGTGAATCTCAAAAAGCGTCAAGCTCTCCTGAAAAAGACCCTGGAAAAAGCCGGTCTTCTGGCGATTGCGGATGCGGCCATGGAGCCCGTTGAAGGCCTTTCCACGGAAAATGGTGATATCCTGGCTCTTGTGGCTCAGTCCGTACTTTTGCAGCGCGATTTCCAGAAAGGCTTTTCGAGTATCCGGGAACGGCTTACCATGATCCACGAGCTTCAAACGACCGGTATGACCCCTGAGGATAAAGAAATCCTTTCCATAGATCGCGTGGCCAATCTTATCCAAAATAGTCACTATACAGAAAATGATGTCAAGCAAGTGATCCGCCTGGCCAAGGAGTTAAACTCGAAAAAGATCCGTTATTCTTCCGCGGATGATGTGATCGAGCTTTACAGACAGGGAGTTCGCGAAGCCCAAGTGGCCGGAATCCTGAGCGCGACCGAGGAACAAGCCGACATCCAGATCAAAGACGCTTCGGATATCATCCAGATCATCCATGTGTTCGGTCTCGATTTCTCTGGAGTGGAAGCGGGGATCGCTTACTTGAAAGAGAAGATCCGTGATCCCCAGTTTGTTAGATCTGCAGCCGCAAATCATTTCCTTAAACCGATCCTCGATGCGACCGGAGCTGTGACCGGATTTGAAGTGGTGGATTTGACGGGGAGGCGTCGCGGCTTACTCGACGGCCTTTCAGATCTCCAGGACATCAAAGTTCAATATCGCGGCGGAAATTGGATCTTCCGGAGCAGCAAAAAAAGCGACTTGCAGAATAAAGATTTGTATGTAGAACTGAATGCCAAGCGATTGGAACAGCGGGTCTATGACCATGACCAGGTCGCCGTCACTTTGATCCGCGAAGGAACCGAACTTCTGATCCACGGAGTATCTTTTAATGGCGGACAGCCACTTCGCCTGGATACATTCACAAACGCGACGGCATTCCGTACTGGTTGGCGCGATGTTGAGGGCGGGCGCGTTTTTGAGATCCGCGCAGAAGGGGACAAAGGAATCGATATCGGTCGCGTCCAACTCATCTTCGATCAGAACGGACACCTCGTTCAGGCGGATCAGCAGAACCGTCCGGGGCAGGAGAACGTTCATCCTGAGGTGCGTGTACTCACGCCCGGTGGCCAAGAGCTTCTGGTTCTTCCCGTAATGCCTGAGATTCAGCGTGTGGGGACGGACGGCGTCACTTACGTCCTTCGATCGCAGCTTCCCGGTACCCAGGCAACCCCGGAATTCAAAGTACCGTTCACAGGTACCGTGGATCTCGCAACCGTTCTTCCTTTCATGAAGGATCTGATCGAAGCATCTCAATTTGATGCCAATATTGATCCCACGGTTAGCGGCGAAGATCGTGCGAACAGGAGAACGACTTCCTATAAGCTCGGAATTCTTTTTGAATTAATGATGAATCTTGACGCCGGCGCAAAATCCAAGCTTATTGCGTGGTGGAAGGAAAACGGTGTGACACAGACCGGTAACGAAGTCACGCTGATCCAGGCGATCAAGCAACTCTTTTCGGGAGATACTGCCGCTCTTGTGACGATTGAGGCTCTCGAACAGCTTGTTTCCCAGAGGATCCGGGATCAAAAAGAGCTGGAGTCAATGCTCCGGTCTGAAAAAGCGTTGGCGCAACATGATGGTTCCAAAGCTGATGCCAACGACCGGGCTTATCGCGTTGCCGCGGCGGCCTCCCGGTTGCAGTCTGATTCGCCAGAATACGCCGCGATTTTGGACGCGTTTAAGGTTGCTTTCTTGGACCAACATCCAACGATTACCGAGAGAGATCTGGTTCTGGACTCCGTTTATTCTCTGGTGATGGACCAGATGTTCGGCAAAGGCACCGACGTTCCGGATAATGTCATCAAAGCCAAGCTGCAAGCTCGAGAGATCAAGAAAAAGGAAGAGCAGAAAGAGGAGCTCAAAAAGGAGCTTTTGAAATATTTGCAATATCGGACGGATCTTAAATCTGCGAGTATCGATGAGCTCTTGGGATTTTTCAACGATCCGAAGGTTTTGGAACGTTTGGATGAGGATCAAAAGGCCTTGTTGGAGCGTGTCCGCCAGAAAAAAATGTTCGTCGATTTTATCAAGGCCAATGCTGGGAAAATCTCCGAGCAAACGATCCCGGGAATCCTGGACCCATTGAAGTCTGAGATGGTCCGTGATTTTGTGGATGCGGCGCCGTTCTGGGACCTTTTCCAGTACGCCCGGAATTACTACTTGGCGGATGCGAATCATAACGAACTTTTGAAGATCCAGAAAAGCACGACACTTTCTGTGGACCAGAAGGCCGAGCAAATGGCGGAACTTCTGGCCGAACAGATCTCCCAAAACCAGGATACAACTCGCGGCGTAAGCAAGGATAACCGTGACATCCTCAAGACGAAACTGAAAGAACTCCTGCGTCGCGGTTTTGAGAAAAAACCCGGGGACGAAACGATCCGGGATTATGTCCGTTTTGAATTTGACCGAGGTTCCGAACTTGCTAAGCATGTAAACGCGCCGTGGCGCCTGAACCATGGCTACCGGGACATTCCGGTCGCTGCATTGATCTTCTATGGGGATGCGGCCAAAGAACTCGAACATGCCTGGTATTTTCTGGGTAATGATTGGGGCCGGAATTCTGGTTCTGAAGTGATGATCGCAAAAGAGTTCAAAGGCAGAGGAAAAGGTCAGGCTATTTTTAGTCAGACAGGGTTGATGCTGATGGATGAGCGCTGGTACAAGGCCTCGATCCCGCACGAAGAACTGCACTTGATCTATCCAAAACCGGCGCTTCTATGGCCGGACGCGGATCCGCAGGTCGAAGAAATCATGAACTATATGGCTCAGGTTGAAATGGACCTTTACGACCGTGAAGAAGGTCGCAAGTATGATCTACAAAGGCTCTTTGCAAAGATCGAGCAGTATGCCCGAAGCGCTCAGTTTGATACGCGCAAGATGCAGGCCGCGGCCAAAGCCATGCTGTATTTGCTGGAAGCGACAGGAGATCTTGATTTCGTCAAGAACGTGTTGCGGAATTCCGAACATCTTGAAGATATGATCGCGTGGCATTATTTTGACAAGGTTGAGATCGCAGGGATCCGCGAACGCGCCAAGAGCGGTCTCACAGCGACCGGATCGGCCAGCGAGTGGAAGGATTTTATGAACGGTGAACGGGCTGCTGCGGTCGATGAAGTCCGGAAAATGCCACAAGTCACGACTGAAGAAGCCAAGGCGAAGCGGCTGGATGCTATTTTATTCGAAAAAGTACAGGCCTGGCAAAAGCGGCTCGGGATTATGCCGGATTCCGAAATTTCGAAAACCGTGATCCAGGCCTCCGTTCCGGCCCTGCGTCAAGATTGGTACGGAGCGGCCGGGATCCAAAATTACAAGGCAGATGCGAGCCAGGATTTTACCGCGATCTTCAAAGAAAATACGCCGGGTTATCAAAAGCTTTTTACCGACTTGAAGAGCCTCCTTGAGATCCCGGGGCAGAGCTTTGATACAGCTCAGGCGGAAGCCTATATCGTCAAAGTATTGGGCCCTGCGTGGACAGTTCAAAAGGATCCAAAGAGCGGCGTCCTGTATCTGGAACATGTGCTCAGCGAAAAGGGTAAAGAATCCTATGCGTTCTCGGCCCACACGGACGTGGTCCGTGAAGTGGATGGTGCCGTGGCGCCTGTGATCGATTCGTTGGGCGTGGTGCGGAATAGTAATGCGAATTCCGCGCTCGGTGCGGACAACCGGGCTGGGATAGCGATGATTCTCTCCCTTGTGGGGGATGCGGATTGGGTGAAGCAATTGCAAGCTTCAAATCCTGAGCTGCATTCACTCAAGATCTTCTTTTCCAACAGTGAAGAGGTCGGCAAAGGGATCCTGGAGATCCTGGACAATATGAAGCTCCGTCAGCAGTGGCTTGGCAATGTAACCGAAGTTTTTGCTTTTGATCGTCAGTCCGGAACCATCGAAAAACGAAAAGCCAAGGATATTTCGGGAAAAACTTATGATACGGGAACTTTGGGGGAGCATGCCGAAGTGTTTGTCCCGGCGACGAAAAAAGATATCAAAGGAAGCCGCTATGTCAAAACGCTGAGTGATGCAGCCGCTGCAATGAACTTGCCGAGTTTGGCGATCTTCAACGGATTTACGGCAGGGACTCAGGAAAGCGAAAACCAGAACGGTGATTTTGCCAATATGCTGGCAGTCCAACCGGATCCGGAGAACGGCACGATCAGGAGCGTTATCAATTTTCATGATGGCAGCACGAATGCTCACGAACGAGGTTTCGAAAACACGGATCTCCGAACCCTTTCGGCCATGATCGAACTGGCAAAAAAGACCATTAGCTCTATTGCGGCGGCAGGGCCGATCGAGGAGGTTGCCGAAAAGGTTGAGGCCGGGCCAGAAAGACGTGCGGAGGAAAGGGCGAGGGTTCTCACGCCTGCCGGAGCAGGGAGATCGGAATTGAAGGTAGCGCCGACTAAGAGGATCGAGGAAATTATTCAATCAACGATGGATCTTCTTTTGGGCAGGATGAGGCCGATGGATCCTCGAGCCGAATTAGATTTTCTAAGCAAGGCTTTCAATTCTGCTGCCCCAGTTGTTGTTACTCCGGCAGTGGAATCTGCGGCGGTGACACCTGACGCGCTTGTAGCGGTGGTGGATGGATTGGCAATGAATATGCCGGCAACGCCGGAGGCTTTGACGGAGGCGGTCAGGACGGGGATCTTGGGAATCGCGCCGCAGGTGGGTATTGAGCTCTCGGAGCCTGCCCAGCGTCTTAAGATGAGCACGCCCATGACGGACCCGGATCTTCCGTCGGATAAATTGGGTTACTATAAAGATCCTGTCGGTCCGAATGCCGGGCTCATGGTCTTGAACGCTCAGAAGGTTCAGGATTTTAGCCAGAAAGTCCAGGGTGTTACAGTTCTGGCGCCTGAGCAAAAGGATGAGCTTCAGAATATCATGGCGGAACTTATGGTCGCCTTGGCTCACGAAAACGAACATGCGAAAGGGAAGCTGGAAGCTCCGGCGTATCAGAAGTCGATCGATGTCGCGAAGGTTGTGAAGATGCCGAAGTTCGATCTCTTGTATGTTCTGCTGGCTCAAGCGACCGCGGAAGAGCTCGAACTTAAACGCGTGCAGGATGCGATCCAGTTGGTCAATCAGAACGGTGTGATGGCCCGCTTACCCGCAATTGACATTCTGAGCAATCTCAATAATTCCCGTACGGTGGCGATCATGAGTCCTGAGCTTAATAAGATCAACGGCGTGGAGCAAGTCGGTGATGTTGCCGGGCTGGCGAAGTTCACAAAATCGACGGCCAATGCCAATCACACAATTTTCTTTATTGAGGCCGGAAACGTCCCAGGAATGCTGACCGAGTTGGAGCGGTTGCGCAAAGAAGGCTTTTCGATCTTCGTTTACAATCAGGCCGATATTGATAGCAGCGTCAAACAAGTCTTCTACGTCGGGCAGTTCGCGGCCTGGGTGGGTTTGGAGCAATTCCTGAAATTGATCCCGGATGCGTCCTATTTTGAGAGTCGCGAAGGTTATTTCTCAGTCGGAGCTTACCTCCAAAACAAACTGATCCAGGCGCTGCTTGCCGAAGTCGTTGCTCAGCAGTCCGTCGCTACCGCGGCCTAGCGTTTCGTACTACCTAAAAGATCCTGAAAAAAGATATAATAGGACCCATGACTCATCCAAACTCTGAACGATCAAACCAACCTCTCGCCTCATCCTCCGAAGGGGTTCGAAAATCAACCCCTGTTGAGGCCTCTTCGTGGGCCAAGACGACGGTGGTCGTGATAGGTTCATTGCTTGTTCTCTCATCGATTTGGCAGATGCTTATATTCCTTAATTATGCGCACTACCAGTATGTGTTCCGGGAGTATTCCGAAGAGATCATTCAATTCCGGTATCTTTTGTCCTTGGGCTCTCGATGCCTGGGGATGGTGATTGGCCTTGGCATCCTGCTTCGCAAAGAAAATTTCCGGAAAGCCGCCATCGTTCTGATGGTTGCAACGATTGCCCTCATGGTGTTTAAGCATCCTTTTTCGGCGGCGCTGCAGCTTAATCGCCAATATATTAATGCGTTAGATGCGATTTTCAAAACGGCGCCTTTCAATGCCGATATTCTTATGAGTTTTTTTCATTCGATAGAAAGACCCCTGGCATACTTAGTGATCATTACCGTGATTCTTGTGGACGATCTATGCGCGCTTTTGATCATATTCTTTTTGACACGACCTTCGGTTAGGGCTGTTTTTCGCTAGGTCGTTTTTTTTCTCTCTGCTTCTCGGTCCCTTGTCGTGCGCCCGCTCACCTGTACACATTAAATCAATTCCAAATAATCTACGTCGGGGGGTTCTCGAAAGTAGGTTTTAGAACCCCAGCGAGCTCGTTTAAAACCCCGTTGCGACGTCAAAAAGGCCGTTTTAAAGGCTTTCTGGGGAGGATTCGAGGATTGGGGGCTGTCCATGGGTTGGGGCCATTTTAGGCCAAAATCAGCAGGGAGGGGGTATGTCCGTGGGTGGATAGGCGTCCTCCGCCTGACGAGAAGAATGCTATGAAAAACGTCGGAGAGTCGAAGCTGCCGCTGGTTGTTGGAGACGACTCGACCGGACAAAGAATGTCGAAGCTATCATTAATCCCTCGCAGGAAGGCACCCGTAAAACCGAAGGAGATTTGAAGGAGTCGTTCGTCGCGATCAGTCTTAGCGTTATAGGGAGAAGCGCCTTAACGACGTGGACTTAATCAAAACCAAAGCATTTTTGCCAGAGATTTGTATAGGAAGGATCTTCGCCCTAGGATTCCTGAGTCCTATAATGTATCTTATGTAAAGTAGTCTATGGGGGCTCAAATTTCAATAAAGGGGTCTCTAAGGGCGAGCGCTGTGGCTATTTAAGGCGCGCCTTAACGGCTTCCTGGACACGCTTGCCGTCGGCTTTACCCTGAATGGTCGGCATAAGGACTTTCATAAGCTTTCCCATATCGGCGGAACTTTGGGCGCCCGACACAGCAATAGCGCTTTGAACCGCTACCCCGAGCTCCTCATCCGTCAACTGCTTCGGCAAATAAGCCTCAAGGATCGCCAGCTCAATTTTCTCTTTATCCGCAAGATCGTTACGGCCCGCTTTCTCAAAACTGTCCATGCTTTCCCGGCGCTGCTTGGCCTGCTTCGTAATGATTCCAAGAACCTCGGCGTCCTCAGCCTTGTCCTTTTTGATCTGGATCAGATAGTTCCCAAGGGCGCTTTTGAGCATCCGCAAGGTCGAAACCTTGACAGCCTCCTTAGCCTTCATTGCCGTAATAACATCTTTTTCGATCTGTTCCGCGAGGCTCATCAGATATATTCTCCTTTGTGAATTATCGAGAATCGCACTGTCTTTACGTTTTGTAAAATCTCTTTATGCCCTAGCTGAAGTGTCAACGTGTCGAGGTGTCAGAGTGCCACTGCTTTGATACTTTGATACGCTGACACCATGACACGTATTTTAACTACCAGTCTTTTTCAACCGGAGCTGGGTTTTTATTGACCGGTGGGCGACGAAGATCCTGAAGCTCTTTCTCGGACTCCTTCATGGCATCCAGAAGGTTCAGGGCATTCTCCATGCTCATTTGGCCCTGGAGCGGACGTTTTTGCTGGCCCGGACGCTCATCTTGCTCGCTTTTCTGAGGCTCCTGCTTCTGCTGTTGCTCTTCCTGTTCCTTTTGCTGCTGATCCTTCTTTTGTTGCTCTTCTTGCTTTTCTTTTTCCTTTCGCTCCTGCTCCTTCTTCTGCGCGTCTTGATCTTTCTGATCCTGGGGCTTGGGTTGCTGCTGATCTTTATCTTGCTGATCTTCAGGCTTGGGCTGTGGCTGATCTTTGTTCTGCTGGTCTTGGGGGTCCTGATCCTTCGGATCTTTTCCTTGCTGTCCCTGGTCCTTTTTGTCCTGCTGGCCCTGGCTCTGGTTCTGCTGCTGCTCTTTCTTATCTTTTTGCTGGTCTTTCTTTTGCTCTTCCTTTTTCTGATCGTCCTTCTTTTGCTCCTGGTCTTTTTTATCCATTTTATTCTTCTGCTTTTGCAGGAACTCGAGATTGTACTTCGCATCTTTGTCGGAAGGATCAAGCGCTAGCGCCTTCTTGTAAGAATCGATCGCCTCCTCGAAATTCCCGAGTCGGTACTGGACGTTCCCATTATTGTAGAGCGCGCGGGCTTTCAGCAGCGGGTCCTGAGCTTTTTTAGAGGCAGCCTCGAGATCCTGAGCGGATTCTTGAAGCGAATCGACTTTGTAAAGGGCTGTCCCAAGATCATAAAGGACCTCCGGGGAGTCTGGATTTTTCACCTGCACCTTGCGGTAGGCCTCCAAGGCGGATTGATAACGTTTGTTTTGAAAATGCTCGTTCCCTTTCTTGACCGTTCCCTGCGAAGTTTCAAAAAATCCTGTAAAAAGGAAAAAGGCGGCGAGGCAGGCGAACAGGGCCCCATTTTTTTTATTTTTCCGGCGGATGAGCATTTCGGCGGCCAGAAAGATCAGCGCGAGGATGAGGAACGCCTGGTATTGGTCTTCACGCTCCACGACCATTTTTTCAGAAAATTGCTGCTCTCCCCAACCGCGAAGATGTTTTAAGATGATCTCGACCTCTTTTTCACCCGGCGTCGCGGGAAGATAAATGCCGCCGGTTTCTTTAGCAAGTCGCTCTAAAAGCGGCTGGTTGAGCCGGGTGAGCACCATTTGCCCGCTACGGTCCTTTTTGAACCCCGAGCGCTCCCCTTTTTCGTTCTTAAGGGGGATGGGCTCCCCTTCCGCGGTCCCAAGGCCAATGCAATAGATCCTGACATTCGCCTGCTTGGCCTCTTCGATCGTTTTTTCAATGCCGCCTTCATGGTCTTCCCCGTCCGTAAATAGCACCAAGGCCTTGTATTTGAGCTCTTTTTGAGGGAAAGCGCGAATGGCCAAATGGATTGCTTGAACAAGCGAGGTTCCGGGATCTGGAAGAAATCCCACTTGGACCGCATCCAGAAATAGAAGAAATGCCGCATGATCCAGCGTCAGAGGCGTTTGAAGGAATCCGGAACCTGCGAAGGTGACCATCCCGATCCGGTCGCCCCGGAGATTGCGAATGAAGGTCTCTATCTCAAATTTTGCTTTTTCGATACGATTAGGCTTGATGTCCTCGGCAAGCATGCTGAGCGATGTATCGACCATGAAGATGATGTCCACGCCCTTGCGCTGGGCCGTTCGTTTTTCGTCTCCCCACTGTGGCCGTGCGAGCGCGAGCACAAAACAAAAAACGGCAAGCGTCATGAGGATCGCGCGGATCAGCCATTCCCCTTTCCGGTAGCCCTCGACCAATTTTGAAAGCAGCGCTTCGTCCTGGACCAAGCGATGAACCCGTTTCTCCCAGAGCTTGCGTGAAAAAACATAGAACGCAAAGACCGCCGGAACCAGCCAAAGATAAAGAAAATATTCAGGTCGAAAAAATTGCATCAGGGCACCTGATTTTCTATTAAAAAATAAATCGGGAAATCAGTGTTGTCCTGATGAGCCTTCTGAAAGATAAAAATATTCATCAGGGCACCCGACTTTCAATGAAAGAAAATATCGGGAAGCCGGTGTTGTCCTGATGAACCTTCTGAAAAATAAAAACATTCATCAGGGCACCTGATTTTCTATTAAAAAATAAATCGGGAAATCAGTGTTGTCCT
>CAYZYT010000002.1:69857-144555 GCA_964482725.1 uncultured bacterium
GGGCACCTGATTTTCTATTAAAAAATAAATCGGGAAATCAGTGTTGTCCTGATGAACCTTCTGAAAAATAAAAACATTCATCAGGGCACCTTCAAAAGCAGGGTTCGGCGTAAAAAGATTTCCAGAAGGAGCAACAAAAGAGCCGGGACAAGGAACAACGGAAACATCTCGTTGTAACTCCTGTATTCCTTGACCTTTACTTCACTTTTCTCAAGCCGGTTGATCCGTTCATAGATCTCGGAGAGCGCCACGGGATCGCGGGCTCGAAAAAAAAGCCCCCCCGTGATATCCGCGATGCGCTTCAGGGTCGTTTCGTCGATCTCCACGTTGGCCTGAACATAACGTTTTCCGAAAAGCGGATCATCGACCGGAAATGGCACCATGCCCCCCTTACCGACCCCGATCGTGTAGACCTTGACGCCGAAGCTCTTAGCGAGTTCTGCGGCGGTCACGGGGTCAATATTGCCTGCGTTATTTTCACCGTCGGTGATCAAGATGATGACCTTGCTTTTCGCGTTACTATCCCGCAAGCGATTCACCGCCGTCGCGATCCCCATGCCAATGGCGGTTCCATCCGCGATCATGCCCACCCGGATCTCGGAAAGCAATTCGATCAAGATGCGGTAGTCCAAGGTGAGCGGACATTGCGTAAATGCTTTTTTAGCGAACACCACAAGCCCGACGCGGTCATTTTCGCGGCCTTTGATGAATTTGATGGCTTCCTGTTTGGCCACATAGACGCGGTTCTCCGGCTGAAAATCTTCGGCGAGCATGGAGCCGGATATGTCGAGCGCAATCATGATATCCACACCATTCGTCTGGTACTCTTTGTCGCTTGAAATGCTGGAGGGCCGCGCTAACGCCGCGATCAAAAGCAGGAACATGATGGCGCGAAGGAACGGCAAGACTTTAAAGAAAAACATCCGCAGTGTTGCGGGCCGGTCCTTGAGAAGTTCAAAGGATGAGAACGCGAATTCAAGCTTCTCCCGCCGCCTGGCCCAGAGAAAGATCGGGGGCAGGAGAAATAAAAGAAGGAAGAAGCCCGGATGTCTAAACACCATGGGATGCCTCCACAAGGGCCTGTTCCAGAACCGGGACAGATTCCTTGATGATCTCCTCGGATTTCTTGTTGATCAGGACGATCTCTGGGGCTGTCGGGATCCACTTTGCGAATTTTGCAAGATCCGAAGCCTCGAGAACGTATTGGATCTTCTGATATAGATTGGTTTCAAGATGCTCCGGCCGAAGGGCGCGAAGGATCTCGACCGTGGTCAATTCCACGGCAAGGATCTTGTAGCGTTTCTCAAAGTAGACCCGCAGGACCTCGGAAAGACGCAAATAGTACAGCTTGATGAATCCGCGCTTGAGAAGATCGGATTCAAAAAGTTCACTAAGATGCAGGAGAGCCTCTTCTTCGGGAGTCAAGGGCGAGGGTTCGGGTTGAAACACATTCTTTTTCTTGCGAAGGGCACGGAAGAGCCAGTAGCCGGCTCCAAGAACCGCGAGGGCAAGAGCGGTCCAAAGGAATTTCCCCATTCGCAGCTTGTAGGGAACGACGGATTTGACATCACGGATATCTTCTTGAGTTTCGCCTCCGGAAACGCTTTTAACGGTCAGGTAGAGCTTGTTCGTCTGAATGCTCTGCTCGGGCTGTCCTTCCTTTCGATACCGGATCGTCACAGGGTCGAGAATGAATTCGCCGAGCCGGTAGGTCGTGAGGATAAACTTTCTTCCGGTCAGAATCTTTTTCTTCTGCTTTTTCCGAAGCTCCTCGATCTTCTTGATCTCGAGGATCTCCGAAGAAGGGGCCGGGATATCAGAAAGGATCCGGATATCCGGCGAATGCTCGACCGTAACGGTATAGGTGACCGGATCCCCGATCGTGAGAAAGGCTTTATCGACCTCGGCTTTAACGCGAATATCGTTCGTGTCGGCCGCAAAGGACAGACTGCAAAAAGCTGAGGCGCCCAGAAGCACAAAGAGAAAAAACTTTTTCATTTGTGTTCCCTGCTTTTGAAGAACCGGAAAAGAGGCTCGACGTAGGAGGTATTGGCCGGAATGTCGATGCAATCGATCTGAAGGCGCTTGAAAAGCTTTTGGAGGGCGGTCTGCCTTTCGTCGGCTGTCTGGCGAAACCGTCTTTGAAATTGGGCCGAGGTCGTGTCGACCATCATGGTTTTTCCGGTTTCGCGGTCGACCAGTTCCACCAATCCGACCTTGGGAAATTGCTGTTCGAGCGGATCATGGAGACGGATGGCAATGACGTCATGTTTCTGGCTGAGGATCTTCAGGGCCTTTTCATAGCCCTCATCCATAAAATCCGAGATCAGAAAAACGACCGAGGTTCGGGTCTGAACCCGGTAAAGATATTCCAGCGCTCCGGCAAGGCGGGTCTTCTTTTTCTTGGGCTGGTACCCAAGAACTTCGCGAATGACGCGGAGGGCGTGATTTCTTCCTTTTTTGACCGGAATGAATTTCTCGACGCCTTCGGTGGCGATAAGGAGTCCGGTCTTATCGTTATTTTTCACAGCGGAGAAGGCGAGAATCGCCGTGATCTCAGCCGCGATCTCGGATTTAAGCTTATCCGTGGAACCGAAGTATTGAGAACCTGACATATCGACTACAAAAAGAACTGTAAGCTCGCGGGTCTCGACAAATTTTTTGACAAAGGGATGTTGTGAGCGCGCCGTGACGTTCCAATCAATCGTACGGATATCATCTCCCGGCACGTATTCCCGAACATCGGCGAACTCGATCCCCTGCCCTTTAAAAACGGATTCGTATTCTCCCCCGAAGAGGTCATTGACCAGTCGGGTGGTTCGAATTTCGATCTTCCGGACTTTCTTTAGGAGCGCACCGAGGATCATCCCGTTAGAAACCTTTCCGTGAAGTATGTTTTTGAGAAAATGAGCTCATGGTCGATGTTGCCTGTTTAAAGCTCTGACGGGGCTACGGGACTTCGACCTGGTCGAAGATCTTTTTGACAATATCGTCAGACGTGATGTCTTCAGCCTCCGCTTCGTAGGTCACGAGCACACGATGCCGTAAAACGTCCGTCCCGATCTGTTTGACGTCGTCAGGGGTCACATACCCGCGGCCCTGGAGAAAAGCGTTGGCTTTCGCCGCCAGCGTCAACATGATACTGGCGCGGGGGGAAGCCCCGTACGAAATGAGAGGCTTCAAGTCCGGGAGTTTGTAATCCTGAGGGGTACGCGTCGCGAAAACAAGGTCGAGGATATAATCCTTCACTTTTTCGTCGATGTAGATCTGATGCATCAGTTGGCGAAGCGCCATAATCCGTTCGATGTCCAGCACAGGATTGACCTTGATGACTTTCCCGATCGCCATACGCTCCAGGATCTCTTTTTCTTCTTTCTTACTCGGGTAGCTTACAACGAGCTTCAGCATAAAACGGTCCACCTGGGCTTCAGGAAGAGGATAAGTTCCTTCTTGCTCAATAGGGTTCTGGGTGGCGAGCACGAGGAAAGGGACCGGCAAGGGAAATGTTTCATTTCCGATCGTCACTTGCCGTTCCTGCATGGCTTCAAGGAGCGCGCTCTGGACCTTGGAAGGGGCCCGGTTGATCTCGTCCGCCAGAACGATATTCGTAAAAATAGGACCTTTTTTAGTCGTAAATTGGCCATCTTTGGGGTTGTAGACCAGAGTTCCGACGACGTCCGCCGGGAGAAGGTCCGGAGTGAATTGGATGCGCTGAAATTGGGCCTCAATGGCCTGAGAGAGAGTTCGAACGGAAAGAGTTTTGGCCAGTCCCGGGACGCCTTCGATCAAGATATGGCCATCCGCTAAAAGCGCCATAAGGAGGCGGTCCACGAGATACTGTTGACCGACGATCACTTTCCCTATTTCACGAGTAAGATCCTTCAGCGATGAGCTAGCGTCACGGATCTTGGCATTTACTTCTTGGATCGAGCTGTCCATAGAGTTCTCCTTAGTTGAGCAGCGTTATGGCGAAAAACCGCCTCTTCGCAATGACGAGCTTTTGAGTAATTCCTTTTGATGTAATATTACGATCTCGAATTTTCAATGATAATCTTGCCTTTTACATATTGCAAGAGGGTCTTTTGCATACGATCCAGATCGTATGCTGCAATATCTTGACGCGAGAATTGCATTTCGGTCAGTTGCTCGAAAAGTCTGGAAATCTCGTTCCACTCCCCCGCCGGAATCCCCTTGGCTTTCAGGAATGAAAGAATCTCCTGGGTGGCAGTCCCCGTTAGGGGGACATCGTAATAGGTCACGATCACAGTTCGCAACTGATTCAACCAATAGGTCAGCTTTGCCTTGGAATCCGGTGACGTGAAAGTCGACATGGATTCTTCCGCTTTCGCATAGATCCGCTGCTTCGGATCTGGAGGCGGAATGTTCCTGGCGGCTGCTTGGGCCTTTAAAAGACCTGCGAGTTTGATGCCTGCGAAGATCACCCCCAAGAGGCCCCCCGCGATACTTATCCAGAGCAGAGTTGTTTTCAACGGGAGACTTGAAACGACATGAATCCTGTGCTCCGGAACAAGGATGGGGATCCAGGGGTCCGTTTCGGACTTTCGATAACTGATCTCAAAAGGATAAATAACGGCTGTTCCGGGCTTGAGGGGCCGGAACTCGTAGCTAAAAGTCTGAGAAACCGTCTCGCCCGTTTCCTGAGATTGATTTTGATTCTCGAGCGTTAGATTTTCAAGCTTCGGTTCCAGGGAATTTAATTCATACGGATCTTCCGCCTTAGGCCATTCGAGCTGGAGCTTCAAGATCACACTTTGATCGGCAGCGATCTGTTTGGAAGGAGGTTCGACCTTGAGGCGTGGTGCCGCAAAGACCGAGGGCGAGAAGATCCCTATCAGGAAAATTCCAAAAAGGCAGATCGTGTATCGGTGATTGGATGCCATAATTCTTTTTGTTTCCGGATGGTGGATGGAGCCTAGAAAAACATGGAAGGAGGATAACGTTTTGGCTTTTTCGCCATCCGCCATCCTCCCTCCATTTTTCGCGCTTACTCTTTTTTCTTCTTCTTTTCCTCGTCATCGACGACTTCATAATCCGCATCGACAACGCCCTCGTCTTTTTTCCCTTCAGCTTCCGCTCCGGGAGTGGCGCCACCCTTGTTGCCGGCTTTTTTTGCGGCTTCTTCATACATTTTCTGTGCGATCGTATGCGAGGCCGTCCCAAGCTTCTGGCTGGCTTTTTCCAGTTCTTCCTTGGATTCGCTGGTCAGAGAAGCCTTCGCTTCGACCATGGCTTCTTCGACCTTCTTTTTCTCATCTTCCGAGATCTTGTCGCCGTGCTCCTTCAGCGTTTTCTCGGTCGCATAGATGAGATTATCCAATTGATTGCGCGCGGTAATAACTTCGTGCCTCTTTTTGTCCTCTTCCGCGTTGGCCTGGCCTTCCTTGACAAGTTTATCGACCTCGTCCTTGGAAAGACCGGACGAAGACTCAATACGGATCTTCTGCTCCTTGCCAGTCCCAAGATCTTTAGCGGACACATGCACGATACCATTCGCATCGATATCAAAAGTTACCTCGACTTGCGGGACACCGCGCGGCGCGGGCGGGATACCTTCCAAGTTGAAGTTCCCAAGCACGCGATTGTTCGCGGCCATTTCCCGCTCCCCTTGAAGCACCTTCACGGTCACTGCGGTTTGATTGTCCGCAGCCGTCGAGAAAATCTCGGATTTTCGGGTCGGGATCGTGGTGTTGCGCTCGATCAGCTTCGTCATGACACCGCCCAAGGTTTCGATGCCCAGTGAAAGCGGAGTGACGTCGAGGAGCAAAATATCTTTGACGTCGCCTTTGAGAACACCCCCCTGGATCGCAGCGCCGATCGCCACCACCTCATCCGGGTTCACGCCTTGATGTGGGACCTTCTTAAAAAGGTCCTTCACTTTTTGAACGACGGCCGGCATGCGGGTCATACCGCCGACCATGATCACCTCATCGATATCCTCGGGTTTCACTCCGGCATCTTTCATGGCCTGCATACAGGGTGCGACCGTGCGTTCGATGAGATCGACCACCAACTGTTCGAGCTTTGCGCGCGTCAGAGTTAAAAGCAGATGCTTGGGACCCGAGGCATCCGCCGTAATGAACGGCAGATTAATGTCCGTACTCTGCGCGGTGGAAAGTTCGCACTTGGCTTTTTCCGCGGCTTCCTTCAGGCGCTGAATCGCCATTTTGTCTTTACTGAGGTCGATCCCCTCCGTTTTCTTAAACTCCAAGATGAGCCAATCGATGATCTTCTGGTCGAAATCATCGCCGCCCAGATGCGTGTCGCCATTCGTAGCTTTTACTTCAAAAACGCCTTCTCCGATATCGAGGATCGAAATATCGAACGTTCCGCCGCCGAGGTCGTAGACCGCGATGGTCTCGTCCTTTTTCTTATCCATCCCGTACGCAAGAGCAGCCGCGGTCGGCTCGTTGATAATTCGCAGAACCTCCAGCCCCGCAATCTGACCGGCGTCCTTGGTGGCCTGGCGTTGGGCATCATTAAAGTACGCCGGCACGGTAATGACGGCCTGCGTGATGGGCTCTCCCAGATACATCTCGGCGTCCGCCTTGAGTTTTTGAAGAACCTTGGCCGAGATCTCCGGCGGAGTGTAATCCCTTTTTTCCTGCGGGATGTTAAAGATCGCCTCACCGTGCTTGCCGGCCTTCACTTTAAACGGAACCATCTGAACTTCATGGCCTGCTTCCTCAAAACGCCTCCCGATGAAACGCTTGGCGCTAAAGATCGTGTTCTCCGAATTCGTAACAGCCTGGCGCTTGGCCGTTTGCCCTACCAGTTCGCCGTTCTTTGTGAATGCGACGATGGAGGGCGTGGTGCGATTGCCTTCCTTGTTCTCGATCACCTTGGAATCCGTTCCGTCGATGATCGCCATGCACGAGTTAGTCGTTCCTAAGTCAATTCCTAGAATTTTTCCCATGTTCGCTTCTCCTTTTTATGTTCGTTAATTACGACATTCACACCATCTATCATTCAACTATCATGCCAAATGTCTCAAAATGGTTCGACTACAAACCCTTGCAAATAAACGAGTTATAGCGATGCGTTTTATTATGCTAAAGCTCAAAGCTCTCATTGCGTCATTTTGACGCAACCTTTTGTAACTAAACGACAAAATTCAAATCTTTCAAGATGGCTTTCCACGAGAATCTAATGTCAAACCAATTTATATTCTTCCAACTTGCGGTAGAGCGTGCGGCGGGAGATTCCGAGCTTTTCGGCAGCTGTAGATTTATTCCCCCGGGTTTCCACAAGCGCGGTTCGAATGAGCTCCTTTTCAACATCCGAGATCCTCGCGATGCCCTGGAGTGAAACATTTCCAATCGCTCCCGACGCTTCAGACCTTCCCTTCCGTATATCGTCAGGGATCTGTTCCAAGGTCAGAAAATCTCCGGAACTCAGGACGATCATACGCTCGACAATGTTTTTGAGTTCGCGGATATTTCCGGGCCAGTCGTATCTCACAAGCGTTTCGAGAGCGTCTTTCTTGATTCCCCGGATTTTTTTTGAGTTCAGGGCGGCGTATTGGTGGATAAAGGCATCGACGAGCGGCGCGATATCTTCCTTCCGTTCCCGAAGGGGTGGCACCTTCAAATAAATAACATTAATGCGATAATAAAGATCCTCGCGGAATTTATGTTGCTGCACTTCATCCAGGAGCGTTTTGTTCGTGGCGGCAATAAGGCGGACATCTACTTTGATCGTCTTGGTGCCCCCCACGCGTTCAAACTCCCCCTCTTGAAGCACTCGAAGGAGTTTCACCTGAGTCTCTTTCGTGATTTCTCCGATCTCATCCAGAAAAAGACTGCCTTGATGCGCGCGTTCAAAACGTCCCTTCTTTCTATCCGTCGCTCCGGTAAAGGCGCCCTTCTCGTGGCCAAAAAGCTCGCTGGAGAGAAGCGTGTCCGTAAGTGCCGCGCAGTGCACCGCAATAAAAGGAAATTGTTTTCTTGGGCTAAGCTCATGGATTCGACGCGCGATAAGCTCTTTGCCTGTGCCGCTTTCTCCTTCGATCAAGACGGACGCGTTGGAGACCGCGATCTTATCGACGGTCTTGAGGAGTTCCCTCATTTTTGGGGATTGTGCGATCAGCCGGCCCTGGTCATAGCGCTCCCGAAAGAGCTCCTGCTTGAGTTCCCGATTTTCTTCTTCCAGCTGATGGCTGCTGAATGCTTTTTTGATGAGAAATTCAAGTTCTTCAAGATTGACGGGCTTTGTTAAATAGTAGAAGGCGCCTTTTTTCATGGCCTTGACCGCGTCTTCGACAGAACCGTAGGCCGTGAGCAAGAGGACTTTCGCGGACGGGGCTTCGGCCTTAATCGATTCCAGAAGCGTTATGCCATCCATTTCCGGCATACGAATGTCCGAAATAACGAGATCGGGATTCTCCTTTTTAAAAAGCTCCAGGGCCTCCTTGCCATTTGAGGCGGTCATAACATCATAGTCCAAGCCCTGAAGAAATTGGGTCAGCCCCTTTCGGGAATTCGCCTCATCTTCGGCAAGCAGAATCCTTTCAAACATAACGGTCAACCTCCCTCATTGGGGTCTTGGTAATTCGGCAGTTGAAGTTGAGGTTCGCGAATGGGCAAGAGAACCTTGAACGTGGTCCCCCGGCTCAACTTGCTTGCGACCTCGATCTTGCCACCATGCTCGGCAACGGCGTCGTAGACCATCATAAGCCCGAGGCCCGAGCCCTCCGGCTTGGTGGTGTAATAGATGTCGAAGATCCTGGAGAGTTCCTTCTCGGCAATACCGCAACCCGTGTCCGCAATCCCAACAGTCACACAATGCTGTTTATGCGTCACCGCGATCTTGAGAGAGCCTCCCGTGGGCATAGCCTCCAAGGCATTCTTGATCAGATTCATAAAAGCATAATAAAGACGTTCCCGGTCCATCAGAAATTCCGGAAGGCCCTTATCTTTCGAGAATTTCACAAGGACTTTCGCAACATCCAGCTGCGGTCTTAGGAAAGCGATGGCATCGTCGATCACTTCGTTCAGGTCATCCAATCGAAATCGAAGCGGCGGCTTCCGTGTGGCTTTGAGAAAATTCCGGATAATTCGGTCAAGCCTCCGGGTCTCATCCTGAATGTCACTCAAAGAGTCGGCGATCTCTTTTCGCTTCTCGTCAGGAAGTCCGGCCAGGCGTTTTTTTAAAAGCTCTAGATGGATCGTAATGGCGTTAAGCGGATTACCGATCTCATGAGCGATACCTCCGGCCAATCGGACCAGACTTTCCATGCGTGAGAGCATCGCCGCTTCGAATTCCTGATCCGTGCGCGAAGTGATATCTGCGAGGAGAATCACAAAAGATGATTTTCCGTACTCCTCGCGAGGAAGGAGGGTGACGCGAAGTTGTATTTCCCGAGGAACGAGGATTCGGAGATCCTGGACCCTACGCGTTCGGGAGGTCGTGATATTTTCTTTAAGAAAAGCCGCACAAGAAGGGTCCTGAACCTGATGCCATAGAGGCTGCTTCGCGGCGGTCCGTATGCCTCCCAGCCAGTCATCGGCCTTGGGGTTGACAAAAACGGGATACCCTTTTGAGTCCGTAATGACGACCCCTTCATCTAAACTCTGGAATACTTCTTCGAGCTGAAGCTTCTCTTGGGCAGTCTCAAGGAGCCTGAGATATAGAGAATCTTTTTCAATCTGCGGAAGACGCGGCTTCAGCCGTTTTATAAAATCAAGTTTTTCGCTCATGCGTTTCTTTCACTCCCTTGACGTTCTCGATGAAACTCCGAAGCAGTCGGGGATCTTTGGTGCCGGGACTGGACTCAACCCCGCTTGCAACATCCACCGCGAACGGACGGACCTTTTCAATCGCTTGCGCGACATTCACCGGGTTGAGCCCTCCGGCGAGAAAAAGCTTATCGTGAACATAGGGCTTGTCTTCGATGATGCTCCAGTCAAAGGGGATGCCCGAGCCCCCTTTCTCAGAATGAGAATACGTATCAAAAAGAAATGCGCTCACATTGTATTCGGCGATCCGCTTCAGGCTCATAGCGTCTTTTACGTGAAAAGTTTTGATGATCTCATAGCCTTTCCGAATGAACGAATCGCAATAAAGCGCGGTTTCTTCGCCGTGGAACTGAAGAAATTTGAGTTGGAGCCGATCAGCGATTATCTCCACTTCTTTCTTGGGCTGATTGCAAAAGACGCCCACCGTGTTTTTAAAGCCTGCAAGCTTCGCGAGAATTCCCATCGCGTTATCGACCGTGATCACGCGCTTGCTTGTGGGAGCAAAAATAAAACCAAGATAGTCCGCCCCGAGATCCGCGGCCAGCTGCGCCTGCTCGTAATTGGTATTGCCACAAATCTTGACGCGCGTCACAGGGATTCCTCCGCGGCAGAAACCTCTTTTTTCCCAAGGAGCCTTTGAAGTGCGGAAGAGATATCAGGAGATTTCATCAGAGTGGAGCCGATAAGAAAAGCGTGGGCGCCGAGACTTTTGTACATCAGCAATTCGTCATGGGAGCTCAGGCCGCTTTCCACCACAATGGCGATCCCCTTCGGAATATGAGGGATAAGCTGTTTGGCACGGTCAGGATCAACCTTGAGCGTCTTAAGATCGCGGTTATTGATCCCGATCGTCGTGGCTCCGGCTTCAACCGCCTTCTTGAGCTCTGCGTCCGAATGGACCTCGACTAAAGCGTCCATCTGGAGTTCCTTCCCCAAGGTGATCAAGTCTTTCAATTCCTCTTCGCTCAGGATCGAGGCGATCAAGAGAAACGCATCGGCCTCGAGGAGTGCGGTTTCATAAAGCTGAAAACGCTCAAAAATGAAATCTTTTCGGAGGAGCGGAAGCTTCGTGACTTGCCGTACGGTTTTCAAATAACTGGGACGACCTTTGAAGTAATGGGACTCTGTGAGCACCGAGATCGCGCAGGCGCCCGCATACTCGTACAGGCTTGCGATACGAAGCGGCTGAAAATTCTCGCGCAGGACACCCTCCGACGGAGACGCTTTCTTGAGTTCCGCGATAATATTGAGGTGACGCATGGACAAGATCGCGTTGCGGAAAGAGCGGGGTTTCGGCCGCTCTGTTTTTTCGATAATGCGCTGAAGCCGGGCCAATGGCATGCGCTGCTTCAGCTCATCGAGATCTTTCCGTTTCTGGAGAAGGATATCATTCAGGATCATATCAGCACCTCTCCCTGCTACGCCCGTGCGGCGGGGACCGTTTCACCCCCCTGGGATTCGTTATGCGACGCAGTTGTGTCAGAACGCTCCGGGCATGTCCCGAATCAAGGGATTCTTCAGCGAAAACAATGCCCTCTTCAACAGAGCTCGCCTTCCCGCAGAGCAAAAGTCCGTAGGCAGCATTCAAGACGATCGTGTCGCGTGCCGGGCCTTTTTCTTTTCCTAAAAGAATGTCTTCGGAACGCCGTTTGCTTGTCCTGACGGAATGAACACGCAGATGCTTGAGGGATGCCTTTTTGAGGCCATAAATTTCGGGACGGATCACCGACATCCGCATTTTATTCGGCGTCACCCAGGCAACCGCCGTGGGGACCGAAGTCGAGATCTCGTCCATGCCGTCAAAGCTGTGGCACACAAGTGCGGTCTTTCTGCCCAACTTTAAAAGGACCTTGGCGTAAAGCGGGATCAGGCGTTTTTCGGAAACGCCCACAAGCTGATGATCCAGCCGCATCGGATTCACCAAAGGTCCGAGCAGGTTAAGAATGGTCCGCTGTCTGAGCGTTTTGCGCAAAGGCTGCAACTTGGCGAAAACGGGATGATGGAACGGGGCGTGAAAATATCCAAAGCCGATGGTTGGGATCGCACCGATCATTTTTCGGGGGTCCGTATCGAGTTTGACGCCGAAAGCTTCCATAAGATCGGAACTTCCCGATTTTGAAGAGATCGCACGATTGCCGTGCTTAGCGATCTTCCCGCCCGCGCCCGCGATGACGAGGGCAACCAAGGTAGAGATATTAAGGGTTCTCCGGCCATCCCCGCCGGTGCCGCAGGTATCCATGAGTCCGGCGATCTTGGGACCGATCGATTTTTCGAGAGCTTGGAGCGCCCGAAGACAACCGAGAAGCTCGTCAGCCGTCTCTCCCTTGTGAGCCAGCAGAAGCAAAAAACTTTTAGCCTGAGCCAAAGAGAGGCTCCCCGTAAAAAGGAGGTGAAAAAGTTTTTGGGCCTGCGTAAGTGACAAAGAACGACCCGTGACAATCCGGAGGAGAAGACTGTTCAGCCAGGATGGGCGTATGAACTCAGCCGTTCGGATCATTTCGAAAGGTCCAAAAAGTTCTTGAGGAGCTGCATGCCCGAAGCGGTCATAATGGATTCGGGATGGAATTGAACGCCCCAAGTCGGATGGGTCTTATGCTTAAGCCCCATGATCTCCTGCTCTCGGGTCCAAGCCGTGATCTTAAGGGTATCCGGAAGAGATTTCTTTTCAACAAGAAGTGAATGATAGCGAGTGGCGACAAAGGGGTTCGGGATGCCTTTAAAGAGAGGATCTTTGTCATGATAAACCGGAGAAGTTTTGCCGTGCATAATGTTCGCCGCGCGGATGACTTTACCGCCGAATACGTGGCCGATCGATTGATGGCCCAGGCAAACTCCCAGGATGGGCACTTTGCCGCTGAAGGTCCGGATCACATCACAGGAGATCCCCGCCTCTTTGGGCGTTTTGGGCCCCGGAGAGATAACGATGCGCTTGGGACGGAGGCGTTTGATCTTCGCGATCGTGATCTCATCGTTACGCCAGACGCGAGGGTCCGCACCGAGCTCGCCGAGATATTGCACCAGATTGTATGTGAAGGAATCGTAGTTATCGATAACCAGAAGCATTAAAAAAGGAACCTCTCTTCGATAGCTTTGAGCATCGCTTTGGATTTATTGACCGTCTCATCGTATTCACGTCCCGGGTCCGAGTCCTTGACGATCCCGGCACCAGCTTGAAGGAATATTCGATCTTTGTGAAGCATGAGCGTCCGGATCGTGATGCACATGTCCATATCCCCATCAAAACCGAAATAACCCAGACAGCCGCCGTAGGGACCGCGCGCCTCAGGCTCAAGTTCGTCAATGATCTGCATGGCGCGGACTTTGGGAGCTCCGGAAAGGGTCCCGGCAGGAAATGTCGCGCGCAAAAGATCCATAGCCGACGTTCCCGCTTTAAGTTTGCTTTGAACCCGACTGACGAGATGCATCACGTGGGAATAGCGCTCAACAAAAGCAAAGCGTTCAACCTTCACTGATTTAAAATCCGAAACGCGCCCGAGATCGTTACGGCCGAGATCGACGAGCATCAGGTGCTCCGCCATTTCCTTAACCGACGACCTGAGCTGTTTTTCATACTGCTGATCCTGCGGCTCTGTGAGCCCGCGCGGCCGAGTGCCGGCGATAGGCCGCACCTCCGCCACACGGTTTGTTTTTTTGACGAGCATTTCGGGCGAGGAGCCGATCAACCGAAACGCGCCGCTCCGAAAATAAAACATATAAGGCGATGGGTTGATAGATCGGAGCGACCGGTAGATCTGAAAATCGTGCCCGTGATGCGCGAGCTGGAAACGTTGCGACAATACCACCTGAATGCAATCCCCCGCGCGGATGTATTCCTTAATACGCTTGACCTTGGATTCATAGTCTTTTCGCGACATATTGGCCTGGACATGCGGAAGCGACACGGCTTTTGACGGCGCGGGCATGCGCAGCGGCTTTTGGAGAAGGTTTTTGTATTTCGCCATTTGCCCGAGGGCATTCTTATAAGCCGCCTCCGGGTTTTTGAATTTTTTAAGATTGACGAGGATAACGACGGAAAGCGTTTTCCGGAAATGATCAAATACGACAAAATCTTCGACGCGAAAAAAAATGCCGAGCGGGAAGCCCGGGCCTTTCTTCTTCGTTATCAGGATCGTTTCAAAATCGCGGACATTCTCATACGAAAGATAGCCCACGAATCCGCCCCGGAATCCCGGGAAGGCTTCGGGATTGGCGAGTTTGCGCGTGGCAAGTTCCGCCTCGATCACATTCAAAAGCTTGGCGTCTTTCAGAACTCGCTTCTTCCCGTCCGCCGTGACCGTAACATTTTTTCCGGAGGATTCGTAAACAGCAGCAGGCTCGATCCCGAGGAATGAAAAACGCCCGATCTTTTCTTCCTGCTCCGCGGATTCCAGAAGGAATGCGTGGCGCGTTTTTTTGCTGATCTTTAAGAAACTCGAAACAGGCGTCTCCAGATCCGCAGGAAATGTCTCTGAGAGAGCGACAATGTTCCCTTTTCGCGCCAATTTTTTGAAATCTGCGAGGTCAGGAGCGATCATTTCTTATAGATCTTTTCCGGGTCGAATACTTTCTCTTGAGTGATCTTCACAACATCGCCGCTCTCGTTCATTTCGTGGACAAAGCAGGTGCGATAACCCAAGTGACAGGCCCCGCCCTTATTTTGCGTGACACGGACAAGAAGCGTATCTTTGTCGCAATCTGTCAGGACTTGCACGACGCTCTGAGTGTGGCCTGATTCCTCGCCTTTGACCCAATATTTGTTCCGGGACCTGGAGTAGAAAACCGTGTGTTTTTCCTTCAAGGTCCGCTCCACGGCGACTTTATCCATGTAAGCGAGCATAAGAACCTCACCGGAACCAGCGTCCTGAATGATGACGGGCAACAGCCCCTGATCGTTATATTTAAGATTTTCCATTAAAACGTATTCTCCTTTGAATAATCCTGATTTTTATTCATTTTTTAAATAGCATTCGAAACAGTTCCATGACCCTGCTTGAAATTCATAAGAGACTTTGGACAATGAAGTTACATCAAAAAGCGTTCGTCTTCATTGAAGCGATGTCGAGTATGCCACAAAGGAACTGTGTGTCAAGGGGATACACTTATGGGGTCGAATAGGCTGCACGGAATTTCCAGAAATCGTGAAACTCTCTCAGACGGCCGATCGATCAAAACCGCGGCACTGACTCTCCAGCAAGATTGAGTGCAAACAAGCGCCTGTCTACGCGCCCGCTGAGGGCATCGGATCGCCGGAGAGCGAAACCAAGCCCCCATCGGCTTCAAAAGCTGCCTCGTGAAGATTCCCATCCTTAGAGAGAAGCCGAACGTGCGAGCGGAGATCTGCTTGCTGGTGCGTTCTGAGTGCTGACAAAACGAATGGGGCTCCGCCCCGAAATGGAAGCTGGGCGAGAGGTTGACTCGACTCTGTCATCCCATCGACAGCATTCAGGAGGGCTGGGGCTCGGGGGGCGCCATTGTAGCGCCAATGCCAAGGCTCGTAGGTGATCCCCACCCCGACATTCTTGGGGTAGGACAGGACAAATCCAAAGCGAGAGGCATTTTTAAGAAGCCACGAATATTCCGGAAGAGCTTCGAATTCAGCGATGTTCTCCTCGCCATTAATGCCTGCGGCATTGATGAAGTCGACAGCCAAATATTCCGGATTGCCATGCTCGCTGTAGCCGGGCAAAGCGACCCACTTCGCGGTTTCCCGGATGGAATAATCATGATTGCTAAGGTAAAAAATAAAGAGATAAAGCTGATGGGCGCTTGAGCGATACCCGGATTCCACAAAAAGCCGCTTTTCGATATCGCGTTCCATGGCACGCATCATGAATTGGTAATATTGATAGACCTGGGGACTCAGGAATTGAGGAGGCAGCTCTTTAACTTTCGCTTTCACGAGAAGCTTCTGCCCACTCAATCGCACAAGATCTTTTTCTCCCTGAGAAAAACCCTGGAACGGGATCCGAACGCCGACCTCTCCAGCTTTGAGCTCGCGGAATGATCGGAGGAATTGCTTTTCGCGGGAGCTTAACGGAGATTCCAATTCGCTAAAAGTGAGCGAAGGAAGTTCGCCCTTTTTGTCCCTCTCGTTGATGAAAGGTTCAAGCTTTTCGACAAGGGCTTTGACTTCGGCGATATGCTCCGGAGTTAACCTCTCGACATTCAGTCCCCCTGCGGAATTGGGGGTGAAAGAAACACATCCCCCGATAAAAAACATAGCCAGGGCCAGAAAGATGTTTATAAGCATAGGGAGATCAAAGCCGAACGGGAATACCTTTGGCCCGGAGAAAAGCCTTGGTCTCTGGGATGGTGTATTTTCCGAAGTGAAAGATAGAGGCCGCAAGGCAGGCATCGGCTTTGCCGGCATTAAAAGCATCATAGAGATGGTTCAAATTTCCGGCCCCCCCTGAAGCGATGACCGGGATACGGACTGATTCGGAAACTCGGCGAGTAAGTTCAAGATCATAGCCCTCCTTCGTACCATCGCAATCCATGCTGGTAAGAAGGATCTCCCCCGCTCCAAGTTTGGCGACTTTCTTTGCCCACTGAAGCGCATCCAGGCCTGTGCGGTTCCTGCCGCCGTGGGTATACACCCCCCAACGATCTTTAGCTTCACGCTTTGCATCGATCGCGACCACGATACATTGACTGCCGAATCGCTTGCTGGCTTCCAGAATAAACTTTGGATTTTTTATAGCGCTTGTGTTGATGGAAACCTTATCACAACCGGTCGCAAGGAGCTCGCGGATATCCTGGACCTTATTGATGCCGCCGCCCACCGTGAACGGAATAAAGATCGTGGCGGCAACTTTTTCGGCCACCTCGATCATGGTGCGTCGCTTTTCATGCGAGGCCGTGATATCGAGGAATACCAATTCATCGGCTTTTTGTTGGTCATAAGCCTGAGCACAGGAGACAGGATCTCCCGCGTCTTTGAGTGAAACGAATTTGACGCCTTTGACGACCCTACCGCGGTCGATATCAAGACATGGGATGATACGTCGAGCGAACATAGACTAAAGGGTCATCTGGTTGTTTTCAAGCTGCTTAAGAACGAAGATCACGGAAGTTCCGAACGCGATCAAGTGAGAAATGATCGCAAAAAGAATGGCTAAGACGATCAAGAAAACCATCCCAACCTCATAGAGCGACGCCTGTTTAAAGTTCGCAGTTTGCCAAAAAAAGATCAAGATCAGAAATGAGACGATGAAAAGAATCCATCCCGAAAGACACTTTTTCATGTAGACCTTTTTGATTTCATGATACCACTTGGAGGTGAGCGATTGAGCACGCTTAATAAGGGGGTGAAGAAAAAAACTTCTCGCCAAAAGGAAAACGAGGAGATACCCGATGCCGATCACGGTCCAGGACCAGGCGCGCTGTGTAAGGACCATATTCCAGAGGGTCGTGAGGTTTTCCATAAGATCTTTTTCTCCCTTTTATGCCGTGAGCCGCACGGCCGCGGACAACCGAAAGCGTTTGTCGTAAAGAGCCTTGCCAATGATCACGCCTTCAAAGTTGGGCGCTCGGATCGATCGACATTTTTCGATATCAGAAATTTGGCTAATACCGCCTGACAAAATGACCCGCGCCTGGGTATGCGCGAGAACCATGGAAAGTTTTTCCCAGTTGGGGCCTTGCAAAACGCCATCCTTTTCGATGTCCGTATAGATCAGGGTTGAGACGCTGAGTTGATCAAAAAGCTTTAAGGCCTCCGGGAGGGTAATATCCCCATCACGGAGCCAACCCGCCGTCTTGACCTGATCGTGGCGAACATCCAGCCCCACGGCAATCTTTTCTTTGAATTTTAAGAGGACTTTTTCCAGAAAGTCCCTGTCGAGCGCCTTGGTGCCGAGCACGACGCGCGAGACGCCCAAGGCGAGCACTTTTTCAATATCTTCGATCCGGCGCAACCCTCCGCCGAATTGGATCTTTGCATTAACATTGTGACATATCGCGGCGAGCGAAGCATCGTTGGTAAGCGTTCCGGTTTTGGCGCCTTCGAGGTCCACAACGTGGATCCACCGAGCGCCTTCCTGTTCCCAACCTTTCGCGGTCGCAGCAGGATCCGTGGAATAAATGACGCAGGCATTATAATCCCCACGGGTGAGACGCACCACTTTACCTTCAAAAAGATCGATCGCCGGATAGAGGTTCATAGAGTTACCATCGGATGAAATTTTTAAGAATACGCAGACCAGCATCCTGGCTTTTTTCAGGATGGAATTGCGTCGCAAAAACATGTTCGTTGCCGATCACGGCGGAAAAATCTTCCCGCCCGTATTTGCAGGAAGCCAAAGTCAGGTTTTTAGCGGCAGGCTTTCCATAGAATGAATGCACAAAATAGAAATACTCCCCGCCCAAAACGCCTTCAAGAACAGGATGCTTTTTAAGAACGTTGAGATCATTCCATCCCATATGCGGGATCTTGACGCCTCGAGAGTGGAATTTTTGGACCGTTCCCTTAAAGACCCCGAGCCCTTTGGCGCGGGGGCTCTCTTCACTTTTTTCAAACAAAAGCTGCAAACCCAGGCAAACACCCATGAGCTTGGTTTTGCGCGCAACAAGCTCTCCGATCGGGCCTATAAAGCCACGAGACCTCAGCTCTTTCATGGCATCGCCAAACGCACCGACTCCGGGCAGGATCACTTTTGTGGCGCGAGCGAGGTCCGTTCCATTGGAGCAAAGTTTGTAGGAAGCTCCCAGATATTCCAGAGCTTTAGAGACACTGCGCAGATTGCCCATGCCGTAGTCGATAATGGCGATCATTTTAAAAATTCCGGGGAACGGTTAACGGAAAATGGTAAACAGAACCTGAGGCTTTTCTTTTCGAGGATCGCTCCCCGCTCCACGTCATTACAACGTTCCCTTGGTTGACGGAATCCCGCGAACGCGGGAATCCACGCAGGTCGCCATGTCCAGAGTCTTCGCGATCCCCTTGAATATGCCTTCAATGATGTGGTGCGTGTCATCCCCGGCAAGTACGCCGATGTGCATATTGATGCCCGCGTGCTGGCAGAAGGAGCGTAGAAAATCAACGGCATCCTCGAACGAATACTTCGGCTGGCGGGATAGGCGGACGCCTTTGGCTTTTGTCACGTAAAGTGACGGCCGCCCAGAAATATCCAATGTCACCCGGATGAGGGCCTCATCCATCGGTACGGCAAAAGAACCGTATCGGCGTATACCTTTTTTATCCCCAAGGGCTTTCGCAAGAGCTTGACCGAGAGCGATCCCGATGTCCTCATTCGTGTGATGGATATCGACTTCCAGATCCCCACGCGCTTTAAGTTTGAGGTCGAAAAGTCCGTGTTTTGCGAGAAGCGTCAGCATGTGATCGAGGAACGGAATCAGGGTATCAATATTTGACGATCCTTTTCCGTCGACTGCCAATTCGATTTTGATGTCAGTTTCGGAAGTCTTGCGCCTGATCGTGGCCGTTCGGGCTCTCATGATTTGGACTCCTTTTCCGGTTCTACGTTCTTCTTGATGAGGCGCGCTTCCAAAGAGATCCTGTGCAGGAAAAGGCCTTCCATGTCCGTCAATTTTTGGACATGCTCTTTTGCGGCCTCCAACGCCTCCGGCGTATAACGAATGATCTGAGAGCTCTTGATGAAAGTCGAGGCGCTCAAGGGCGAAAAATAGCGCGCAGTCCCCCCCGTCGGAAGCACATGACTGGGCCCCGCGATATAATCCCCGATCACGGTCGGAGAGTAGGGTCCGAGAAATATCGCCCCGGCGTGACGGATCGACTGAGCTACTTTTTCGGGATCTTCGGTCATGATCTCCAAGTGTTCCGCCGCGATCTCGTTGCAGACTTCGCAACCCTCGGCCACGGATTTGACCTGGATGATGATGCCGGAGTCCACGCGTTTTCGCATGACTTCGACTAGTTTTTTGGAATTTGTGACCAAATATCCCATGCCGCCGTGATGCTCGGTCTGGGCAAGAAGATCGCAGGTAACAAAATCCGGATTGGCAGTCGCGTCGGCAAGAATGGCAACCTCGCTTGGGCCGGCCACCATGTCTATATCCACAAAGCCATAAACCTGGCGCTTGGCTTCCGTGACATAAGCGTTACCGGGGCCGACGATCTTGTCGACTTTGGGAATCGTTTTGGTGCCGAACGCAAGCCCGCCGATAGCTTGAACACCCCCCACGCGATAAATTTCATTCACGCCTAAGAGATTGGCAACAGCCAGAATATGCGGATCAATATCGCCGGTGTCCCTGCGCGGTGGCGTAGCAATGGCGATGTGCTTTACGCCCGCGACCTTCGCGGGGATAACAGTCATGTAAACGGTCGAGACCAGGGGTGCTGTCCCCGCAGGGATATAGATGCCCACCCGATCAAGCGGTTCATAGCGTTTGCCAAGATGAACGCCATTCGGGCCCTTGATCTCAAAAGATTTCTTCAACTCTTTTTCGTAATATTCGCGGACATTCTCTGTGATCTGTTTGAGTAGCGGGACGAACTGAACCTGGATCTTCTCAAACGCACGGTTGATATCCCCTTGGGTAACGGCAAGTCGCTTGAGCGGAAGGTCGATCCCGTCGAATTCCCGGGTATAGCGGCGAAGCGCCGTATCTCCGGACTGACGAACTTCGGAAAGAATGCGGCTGACCTTTTTAAAGATCGTCGCATCGAAGAACGTGGCGTAGTCACGCCTTATCTTTTTCTGTGTTTGTTTATCCCAGTTCAGTACTTGCATGATTATATTCCCTTTTCCACAACATAGGCGGAAACGACTTCCTGAACTTTGACCTTGGCAGTCGCGAATTGTCCCTCGTCGGGCCCGCCCGCCTGAACAAGATCCAAACGCCCGCCACCACTCACATGAAGCAATGGGGATAGCCTACCAAAAAGGTCCTTCATGTCCAAGGGCGTTTTCTGGAGATCGGCACTGCGCCCCACGATCACGTGAAGTTTCCCCTCCTGAGCGGTGGCGATCACAAAGACAAGTTTCTGTTCCTCTTCCCGAAGCCGGTTTGAAAGATCACGCAGCGCGGGGATCCCGGCATGTTCCAACATCGCGACCAGGACCCTGCATGACCCGGCGTTCGTGGCGCTCCCCAGGATCGTCTTTATATCCAAGGAATTCGCGGAAGCTTGCGCCCCGATCTTTTTCTGGGCCTTCAGATTTTCCATAAGTTTGGCGAGGCGAGCCGGAATATCCGCAGCTCCAACCTTAAGCGTTTTGGAGATCGAGGAAATCTGATCCTGCAAGTTGCGGACATAGTGCAGGGCATGCGTTCCGGTAACGGCTTCAATACGGCGGACGCCGCTCGCTACCGAAGATTCCAAGGTGATGATCAACATGCCGATCTGCCCCGTACGATCGCAGTGAGTTCCGCCACAGAGCTCTTTACTGAATTCCGAGATAGTGATCATACGAACCTTATCCCCGTATTTGTCGCCAAAAAAAGCCAAAGCGCCTTCTTTTTTGGCACTTTCCAAATTTTTAGATTCTTTCTGGACCGGACGATCGCTCAGGATCTGATCATTAGCCGCTTGCTCGATCTCGCGAAGTTCCTCCGGGGTTAACCCGCGTCCAAAGGAAAAGTCAAAACGCAACCGATCGGGCGCTACGAGCGAACCGAGTTGGCGAACAGAACTCCCAAGCGTGGTCCGTAGCGCGGCATGCAAAAGATGAGTGGCTGTGTGATTGCGCATGATATTCATGCGAAGAGCACCCTCCACAACGGCGTTCACCTCGACGCCGTCATGAACGGATCCTTGAAGGACCTCCACGTGATGTAAAAAATATTTGTCGAGTTTCTTTGTGTCGACTACTTTGAGTTTGAGCCCGTCTCCGTCGATGACGCCTTGATCGCCAACCTGTCCGCCGCTTTCCGCATAAAAAGGCGTTTGATCGAGGATGACCTTCGCTAACCGCCCTTCGCTCTGATGCCAAAGGATCTTGGCTTTTGTTTGCAGGGAGTCATACCCTAAGAATACTGTGGCCGGAATATGGGGCGGGATCTTGTCCAGGCCTGATGAGGCGAAGATCTCAGCGGAGATTTTACTACCTTCCTTGGATCGTGCCCGTTGATCCTCCATGAGCTTTTCAAATCCTTTATGGTCGATCGCAAATCCTTCTGACTCTGCGATGCCGCGCGTCAATTCCTCCGGGAATCCAAAAGTATCATAAAGCTCGAATACGGTTTCAGCCGGGACCGTCTCCAATCTATCTTTTTTATAACTTGTAAGTTGCATTCTCAGAATGCGAAGCCCCTCTTCCAACGTTCGAAGAAAGCGTTCCTCTTCTTGCGAAAGAACCGTTCGGATATTTTCTTCCGCCTCTTGAAGCTCGGGGTAAGCCCCCCCCATAACTTTGACGACCGCTGAAACAGCCTTAAAGAGAAAGGGCTTGGCGAGTTTTTGTTCGGGCATCAATTGATGCGCCTGCCAGATCGCGCGGCGGATCAATTTCCGGATCACATACCCGCGGCCTTCGTTCGATGGGACAACACCATCGGCAATGGAGAAAACGGCTGCACGCAAATGATCCGAGATCGTGTAGAGCTGTTGGGTCTTCACTTTTTCGGGATCGAGCCCAAGCGAGTGAAGAATGGCCTCGTGGATCGGTAGAAAAATATCGATCTCAAAATTGGAGGCTTTTCCCTGAAGAACACACGCGAGACGTTCCAATCCCATCCCTGTATCAATGTTTTTATTCGCCAGAGGAACAAGCTTGCCGCCGTCTTGGCGGTCGTACTGCGTAAAAACAAGATTCCAGATCTCCGCGAACTTTCCGGAATCATCGATCGGTGTCCCCTGGATATGCGGGTTCTGATCGAAATAGATCTCAGAGCAGGGACCGCAAGGACCGTTCGGGCCGTCTTTGGGCGCGTTCGCCGGCCAGAAGTTTGATTTATCGCCGCAAAGATAGATCCTGTCTTTGGGAAGACCGACCACTTTGTGCCATATCTCAAAGGCTTCCGTGTCACTCTCGTGGACCGTGATGCGCAGGCGTTCTTCGGGAATCGACAGTTCTTGGGTCAGGAATTCCCAGGCCCAGGCGATTGCTTCTTTTTTGAAGTAATCGCCGAATGAGAAATTGCCCAGCATTTCGAAAAACGAGTGGTGGAAAGGTGTCCGGCCCACCTCGTCAAGATCGCCCGTCCTAAGGCATTTTTGGCTCGTTGTGGCCCTTTTAAGGTCCTTCTTGACTCCCAGGAAGTATTCCTTGAATTGATTCATCCCCGCCCCTGTAAAGAGCAAGGAGGGGTCATTTTGGGGTACCAAGGAATCGCTTGCGACAATGGAGTGCCCTTTGGATTTAAAGAATTCAAGGTAGGCTTTTCGCAGATCGTTTGTGGCCGTCTTCATAAAGCGTCAGATCTCATCGTCCGAGGGTTCCTTCGAAAGTCTCTGAAGGATATCCTGGGCGATCTGAAAATCGTATCCTTTCCGTATTAGAAAATCATAAAGGCGTTTCTTGCGCTTTTGAGGATCCAAGGGAGACCAACCCGCCCACTTCATTCGGGCCAGTTCAAGAGCACGCTCCGTCTCATCCTCACTTGACAGCGTCTCCAGCAGCTCGTCGCTAATTTTTTTTGAGATGCCGTGGCGTTTCAATTCAAACGCGATTCTATGAGAGCCGACCCCTTTGCCAAGCGTGAGCCGGGACATCAAGTCTTTGGCAAACGCTGTGTCATCCAGGATGCCTTGCGTTCTAAGATCATGAATCGCTCGATCGATGATCTCGGCAGAAAATCCTTTGGCCACCAGTTTTTTTCTCAACTCCTGACCACTTTTGGGACTGGCGGCAAGCAGCCTCAAGCAGGTGATAAGCGCTTGCTTGGTCTGTTCGTCTCCTAGAGTTTTATCCATAGCCCCAAGCCCGCTCAATCGGGACAAAGCTGAGATTGACGCTTTCCTTGCCCCAACCTTTTTAAAATTAACGGCCGGTTGGGATTACGCGAAACACCAATCATCTTTTTTGAGATCAGCCTTGTCAGCCGATCGAAAGGATTATTCTGCGGCCGTAACGACGAGCGCGCTCTCCCCGGCGGCAACTTTCTCCAGGATCTTCAGCTCGATCTCTTCAAGAAGCTTCAGGTTCTCTTTCTCCTTCAGAAAAAGGCGTGCCACATCCTTCCCTTGACCGAGTTTGTGATCGTTATAGGAAAGCCAGGTCCCGGACTTGTCGATCACCTGAAATTGAATGCCGAGCTCCAGGACGTTCGCCGAGCGTGAAATACCTTCGTCGAACAGGATGTCAAATTCTGCCTGGCGAAAAGGGGCCGCGACCTTATTCTTGACAACTTTTACGCGGACCCGATTTCCTACAACCGCATCGCCTTTTTTCAAGGAAGCGATCCTTCGGATATCCAGGCGCATGGAGGCGTAAAATTTGAGCGCTTTGCCGCCAGGCGTGGTCTCAGGATTTCCAAACATGACGCCAATCTTTTCGCGAAGCTGATTGATAAAAACGATGCAAGTCTTAGACTTGCTAATAATGGCAGTGAGCTTACGCATGGCCTGCGACATCAAGCGTGCTTGCAGGCCCATTTGCGCCTGTCCCATTTCACCTTCGATCTCCGCGCGCGGAACGAGTGCTGCCACCGAATCCACAATAATAAGATCCACGGCATTCGAGCGAACGAGCATCTCTGCGATCTGAAGCGCCTGCTCACCGGAATCAGGCTGCGAGATCAAAAGCTCATCCACCTTCACTCCGATCTTCTGAGCGTATTGCGGGTCCAAGGCATGCTCCGCATCAATAAAGGCCGCAACCCCGCCGGTTGATTGAAGGCGAGCGATGATATTTAAGGTGAGCGTGGTTTTGCCGCTCGATTCCGGGCCAAAGATCTCTACGATGCGACCGCGCGGGATGCCGCCAATCCCGGTTGCGATATCAAGTCCCAGGGCTCCCGTGGCGAGTGCGGCAACATTTTCATGATGCTGATCGCCGAGCTTCATAATGGAGCCTTTGCCGAACTGTTTTTCGATCTGCTGCAGCGTAAGTTCGAGGGCTTTTTGTTTGTCCGTGGATCTCTTGGCTTCCGGGGCAACAACTTTTTCTGATTTTTTCCGTTCGCTCATAATTTTTCTCCTTTAGAAAAACGTAGGTTTTAAAATTCTATCGGCCAACCCCCTGTCTGTAAAGACAATTCAGGGAAAGACCCCCCTATAGGATATTACTATTACGGAAACAATATATGATTTTATTTAATTGTCAAGGACTTGCTCAAAAAAGCTTCTTTTCGGCTCCCTGACGAAGACGCTGGATGTTAGCGCGGTGGGTGTAAATAATAAAAGCCATGAGAAGAAGGCTGATAGGCAGGAGGAATTTGAACCCTGGGGTTCCTGCATAACGCCAGGTGATCATGATCGGGAAGACCACCGCGGCCGCAAGTGAGGAGATTGAGATGATGTGGGTGATCCCAAAACAGAGGATCCAGAGACCGAATGTGATAAGGGTGGGCACCCAAGCAATCGCCAGAAACACCCCTAACGAAGTGGCCACACCTTTTCCGCCTTTAAACTTGAGCCAGACCGGAAAGCTATGCCCCAGGATCGCGCTCACACCCAGGAGCAGCTGGAACGGGAGACCCAGACTTTGGCCAAAAAACACCGGAAGAACACAGGCGACATAACCTTTGAGGGCATCCAGCAGAAGGATCGCAATCCCCCACTTTTTCCCCACCACCCGGAATACATTGGTCGCACCAATGTTCTTACTGCCATGCTCCCGGATATCAAGCCCCTTCACCCTGAAGCCAGCCAAGAGACCGAAGGGAACCGAGCCCAAGAGGTAAGCTGCAAGGATAAAGAGAGCCGACAAAAGAAAGTGGCTCATTGCAGGAACTTTAAACCGCGCGTGATGTAGATAATGCCTGAGACGATCGTAAAAGTTACCGTAAGAAAGGACAAAGGCACGGCGATCGGCCATTGGAGAAGAATAAAACACAGAAGAAGCATTTGAGAAACCGTCGTGAGTTTTCCCCAGAGATTGGGCTGGACTTCGATCTTCACAGCAGAAAAGTTCAGGGTTAAAAATCCAAAGAGAAGGATCATGTCGCGAAAGATGATCGTGATCGTGATCCAAAGCGGTGGTCGAAAAGGAAGCGAGGCAACACAGAGAAGACCAATGTATGCGCTCACAAGAAGTATTTTGTCGGCAAGAGGATCCAGCATTTGCCCTAATGCCGTTCTTTGTTTCAGGAACCGGGCCAGAATTCCGTCAAGGGCGTCGGTCAGCGCGGCGACCACAAAGATCGCCAGCGCCACGAGACGCAGGCTTTCCTTTTCGGGAGTGTAGGAAACAAGCGTGATAAAAAAAACAGGGGTAAGAAGAATTCTGAAGAGGGTCAGGTAATTCGGGATACTCAAGCGCTGACGGTATCCGTAGATTCTGGGGTCGCGGCATCCGCCTCAACCTCGGCGGCGACCTTGGGATGAAGATTCTCGCCCGGAAGAGACTCTTCGCCGGAACGAACCTTCACCGAAACAATCTTTGAAATCCCGGGCTCTTCCATGGTCACGCCATAAAGTGAGTTTCCCATCGCGATGGTCTTACGGTTGTGCGTGATGATGATAAACTGAGATTGATCAATGAACGTGTTGAGCACCGCCAGGAAGCGATCAATATTGGCTTCGTCGAGCGGAGCATCGATCTCGTCCAAAAGACAGAAAGGCGACGGCTTGATCTTGAAAAGTGCAAAAAGGAGCGCGACCGCGGTCAGGGCTTTTTCACCGCCCGAAAGCAGCGACATATTCTGCAGTTTTTTCCCGGGAGGACGCACAACGATATCGATTCCCGATTCGAGCGGATGGGCTTCATCGATTAGAAAGATCCGAGCTTCGCCGCCGCGAAAGAGGATCTGATAATATTGCTTGAAGGTTTCCTGAACTTGCTTGAAGGTATCCTCGAAAAGCTGCTTGGTGGTTTGATTGATCTTTCGGATGGCTTCCATGAGCGAGTTTCGTGCGTCATCGAGGTCTTTTTGTTGCGCCAGCAGGAAATCATAGCGCGTTTTTAATTCCTGATATTCCTCAATGGCAAGAAGATTGACCGTGCCGAGAGAATCGACCTTGGTTTGTAGCGCCGCGATCGTTTCTTCGACCGAGGATAATTCTTCTTCCGAAAAAATATAATCCTGCGGGTTAAGCTCTGAAAGACTCAGCCGGTAACGCTGCAGGAGACGCTCCCCCACATTCTTAAGCTGATAGTCGAGATCCATTTGCTGAAGCGATATCTGGTGCTCTTCATCCTGGAGGACTTTTTGGGAGTGCAGCATTTGATCCAGTGCATGGCGTTGCCCCGTCAAAAGCTCTTCCTGCTCCCGTTGATCCTTCCGCAACAGCTCAAGATCCACGTCCACAGCATGCAAACGTTGCTGGTGTTCCTCAGCAAGGCGAATCCCCGCAACCTCTTCTTGGCCAAGATCCTGCTCCTTGGATGCAATACGCTCTTTCCCAAGTTCGAGGAAAGACTGCCTCTCCTGGTCCTTTTGCGCGTGCTCTTCGACAAGTCGTCGAGATTCCTCAAGATGCCGTATCCCCTGCTGAAATTGTTCGACCTGCGTCTGACATTGCCGGACTGCGCTCAAAACTTCATCGCGGGCGCCGGTGCTCTGCTCAAGGTCTTTCTCCCTCTGGCGCTGAATCTCCCCAACTTTCAACTCTTCTTGTTCTTTTTGGGCCAGAGACGCCTGGATCTGCTCAAGAGTAACGCGGACCTGCTCGGCTTCCTGAGCCAGATCGCGCACTTCCGAAGCGGCCAACTCACTCTCGGCCCTGAATCCCTGGAGGCGATCCTCAATGTTATTTTTCTCACTCTCGAGCGATTCCTTTTCAATGAGAGCGGAAGTCTTTTGTTCTTCCGATTCAGCGCCCTGGGCGCGTAAAGTCGTAAGTTCGTTCTCAAGATAGCCGATCTTCGCCTCTTTCTCCTGGGCTTGCGCGGTCAGGGCCCCGATCTCGGTACGGATCTTCGAAGTTTCAGAATCCCGCGAAAAATAGAACTGAGAGCGACTTTGATCGTTCCAGAAAAAAAGACGGCGGTCGGAGCTAAGGAACAGACCATCACGCGAAACAAGGTTTGCCGACGTCGGAATGGCCAAAAGCTCCTCAAGCTGATGCAACGGAAAATTTTCGCAGACAAAAACATTCCCCAGAACACCTTCATACCCTGATTCGATCTGGACAAAATCGGCAAGCATCCGGAATCCAAAAGAAGCGTATTGCTGCGACACCTCCGGAGGGAAAGTGGTCTGCGTTTTAAGAAATATACCGGTGGCGAGTGAATGCCTCACATTCAACCGCTCCACAAGACTTCGGGCCGTGGTAACATCTCCAGCCACCAAGGATCGGGCGAATTGTCCCAAAGCAACATCGATAGCCCACTCATAACCTTCCTGAACTTTCACGACCTCTTGAAGGCTCCGGACAAGTCCCGGGACTTGCTGGGTCGCTTCGTTCAGAAATTCCTGAAACGCGGTCAGGCTGGCACCTTCCATCTCCGTGAGAGTGTGAAGACGGGATTCTTTTTCGCGGAGCCCGAGGCGAGTCTCATGCGCTAACTTACGGAGCTCCGTAAGTTCATGCTCAAAAGCATGGGTGGTGGACCGAAGCCCTTGATGGCCACTCAAAGTACTCTGAAGTTCAGCATTCGTGCTCTCAAGCGATTGGAGGCAAAGCCTCAGCTTTTCCTCCCAGGCAACGATCTGCTCGTTGAGCCGGCCCGCATTCGATTCTTCCCGGCGCCGCTGTGATTCCAGATTTTCCCCAAGAGCCTTGGTTCGATGAAATTCGTTGCGGGCCTGGGTCGTGACTTGAGCCGCGTCAAAGAATTCCTTACGGGCCATTTCAAGGGTGTTTTTGGCTTCCTGGATTCTGGACTCCCGGAGGTGAAGTTCCTGCGTGACCTCTGTAAGACGCGTTTGAACCTGAGAGTTTTCATTCTCCCGGACCTTGAGAAGCTCACTCAGCTCATTTTTCTTGATCCCGGCGCCTTCGATCGACTGGCGAAGCTGGTCCTGCTCCTGAAGCAGTTGGCCGCGTTGTTGTGCGAGTTCTACCCGTTTATCCCGGATAAATTGAAGCTTTTGATCATTCGTCTCGATCTGCGCGAGAGCTTGATAGCGTTCGCCCTCTTTAACGCGGCAACGCTGCCCGATCCCCCGGACACGCGTTTCCTGATCTTCGATCGTTTGATGCTGACCTTGGAGCTTTGACTCAAGCGCTGTGAGCTCATCTTTTTTGGACTGGAAGTTTTGAATCAGATCGATCTTTTTTTGCTCGATCTTTCGCTGGTCATGAAACGCCCGCTTAATTTCAAGCATTTTGAGGCGTTCAAGCTCCAATTTGTAACGCTCGGCTCGCTTGGCCTGGCGCTCGGCATACTGGATATTCTTCTGGACTTCAAAGACGATATCCTGAAGGCGCTTCAGATTCTCTTCCGTGCGTTCGAGCTTGCGAATCGATTCGTCTTTTTTAACTTTGTACTTGGCGATCCCTGCGGCTTCTTCAATAAGGAAACGGCGTTCTTCCGGATCCGCTTTGAGAATGTAATCGATCCTTCCCTGTTCGATCATGGAGTAAGAGGAGGAACCAATCCCGGTATCGAGGATTAGGTCTTGAATATCCTTGAGACGACACTGGGTTTTATTGAGGAGATATTCGCTTTCCCCGGTGCGATAAAGGCGGCGAGTAAGGGTGACTTCATTATATTCGATCGGCATACCACGGTCCGCATTGTCGATCGTGAGGGAGACTTCGGCGAAGGCGAGGGGTTTACGGACTTCTGTTCCGTTAAAAATAACGTCTTCCATGGTCGAGCCGCGCAGAAGCTTCGCGCTACGCTCCCCTAAAACCCAACGGATAGCGTCTGAGACATTGCTCTTACCACAACCGTTAGGACCGACGATGCAAGTGACCCCTTGGTCAAAGGCAACCTCGGTTTTTTCGGCGAAGGACTTGAAACCTAGTAGCTCAAGTTTTTTAAGGCGCATACATGCCCGCTCTGAGGATAGAGCTGGCCCCCTTTAGGGTTAACCCTTACATCTAATATTACGGCGGCAAAGGGTACTGTCTGAAGAGAAAAAAAACAGGGCCTATTCCTGATACGCCTTGAACGCGATACAGGCGTTGTGGCCCCCGAAACCCAACGAATTCGACAAAGTGAACCGAACGCGACAGGCTTGAGCTTCGTTCGGAACGTAATTTAAATCACAATCCGGGTCGGGATGCTTGTAATTAATGGTCGGAGGAACGATCTGGTCACGTATCGCCAGAACGCACGCTGCGCCTTCGACGGCACCCGCCGCTCCGAGAAGGTGTCCCGTCATAGACTTAGTCGAGCTGATACGCACCTTCCGCGCGACATCTTCTCCCAAAGCTTTCTTGATGGCCAAGGTCTCAACTTTGTCGTTCAAAGGCGTTGAGGTCCCGTGCGCATTGATATAGTCGACATCCTCGGGACGGATACCCGCATCTTTCATGGCAATGATCATGCAGCGAGCAGCGCCTTCTCCGCTCGGATCCGGAGCCGTGATATGACTCGCGTCGGACGTCATGCCATAGCCCGCCATTTCAGCATAGATTCTGGCCCCGCGTTTCTTAGCATGCTCCAACTCTTCCATGATCAGAACCGCGCAACCTTCCCCCATCACGAATCCACTGCGGGTCTTATCAAACGGCCGGGATGCCGTCGCGGGATTTTCATTATGGGTACTTAATGCCTTCATGGCGTCAAACCCGCCAAAGCCAAGGTTGGTGATGCAGGATTCCGTGCCGCCAGCGAACATGACATCCGCTTCGTTACGTTGGATGATCTTAAATGCATCTCCGATGGCGTTGGAACCGGTTGCGCAAGCCGTCGCCACGCAAGTACTTGGCCCCTTGAGTCCCAAAGCGATCGATATCGCCCCAGGCGCCATATTGACAATAAGCATCGGAATCAGGAAGGGTGAAATACGGCCCGGTCCTTTTTCCATCATCTGGCGATGCTGTTCTTCGATCACACGCAGTCCCCCGATACCGGACCCCACCAAGATACCGACGCGGTGAGCGTCTTCCTTGGAGATGTCTAATTTGGCGTCTTCCATGGCCATCTTGGCGGTGGCGACTCCGAATTGAACAAAAATGTCCGTCTTCTTGATTTCCTTCAGGGACATGTATTTGGCAGGCTCGAAGTTCTTCACCTCGGCAGCGACTTTGGAATTAAAAGGGGTTGAGTCGATCTGGGTCAGAGGACCCGTACCGCTCATGCCTTTCAAAAAGCCTTGCCAAGTCTCTTCGGCGGTATTGGCAACAGGAGTGATCATCCCAATGCCGGTAATAACTACACGACGCATGATAGTTGGGTTTCCTTGGGTGAAAAGGATTTTTCAGGAGAGAAAGGACGAGCCGCTTACTTCTGGCTCGTCTTTTCAGAAACGTACTTAATGGCATCCCCTACGGTCTGGAGCTTTTCCGCATCTTCATCCGGAATTTCTGCGCCAAACTCTTCCTCAAAAGCCATAACGAGCTCAACCGTATCCAGGGAATCCGCTCCGAGATCATCCACGAAGGATGCTTCGGGAACGACTTCCTCGGGTTTCACACCAAGCTGCTCGACGATAATTTCTGTGATCTTTTCTTGAACGCCCATCGATGTTTCCTCCTTTAGAGATTGATAACTTTACTGCTTGATAATCACATCAGATTACGAGACCACCGTCCACAACGATCGTTTGTCCAGTGACGTACGCTGATGCTTCTGATGCCAGAAATACAGCAACATTCGCTACATCTTGAGGCTCGCCAAGACGCCTAAGCCCGATCCGCTCTTTCATTTTTTCGACCAGATCCGGCGGAAGCTTGTCGGTCATCTTGCTCTTGATAAAACCCGGCGCGATCGCGTTGGCCCGAATATTTCGCTTCGCCAACTCCTTCGCCGTGCTCTTTGTCAAAGCGATCATGCCCCCTTTTGAGGCCGCATAGTTCGCCTGACCGGCGTTCCCAGAGATCCCGATGATAGAAGCGATATTAATGATCGCTCCGGCACGTTGTTTCATCATGGGCCTTGCGCACTCTTTGGTGAAGAGGAATGCGCTCTTCAAATTGATCGAAAGAACATCGTCCCAGTCCTGTTCGGACATGGTCGCGAGCAATCCGTCCTTCGTAATGCCCGCAACGTTGACGAGTATATCGATGCGATCAAAGGTGTCAAGAGCGATTTTGACAACTTGCTCAACTTCATCCCCATTCGCCACATTGGCTTGCGTCAAAAGGCATTTTGGAGATCCTGCCTGTTTTGCGAGCGCCTCCGTCTCCGTCAAAAACTCGGTTTTGAGGTCCGAAAGCACCAAAATAGCGCCTTCTTTTGCGAACGCAAGGGCGATCGCCTGACCAATCCCGCGCCCAGCGCCGGTTACAAGCGCCACTTTATCCTTAAGCATCATGAGCCACTCTCCTTATCGTTATGATTGTGCCAACAACATGAGTGCGTCGAGACCTTTAAAATCAGTCACAGCGCCAAATGAAATCACTTCCAGTTCCGGCTGGCACTTGCGCGCCAACCCCTTGAGAATCTTCCCAGGACCGATTTCCAGATAGGTGGTGATCCCACATTCCTTGGCCGTCGCCAAAGTCCTGACCCACTGAACCGAACTCGTCAGCTGCTTCGAAAGGAGCGCGCGGATCTCCTCGGGATTTGAAACCCTTTGCGCGGTGACATTGGGAATAAAAGCGCACTTGGGCTCATGGATGGGCGTGTTGGCAAGCGCGGTCTCGAGCCGGGCCTTCGCCTCGCCCATAAGAGAGGAATGAAAAGCCCCGCCGACTTTAAGCGGCATCGCACGCTTGGCCCCTTTGCTTTCGGCGATCGAACACGCCTTTTCAATGGACGGGACTGTCCCTGAAAGAACCGTCTGATCGGGAGCATTTAGATTTGCAACCTCGCAACCCGCCTCATGGGCCACGTCGGTACATTGTTCCAGCGTAAGCCCCATGATGAAGGCCATCGTCCCGGGATTATTCTTAGCAGCCTCTTCCATGGCCTCGGCTCGAACTTGCACAAGCTTCAAGGCGTCATCAAAGGAGATCGCCTCAGAAGCGGTCAACGCCGTGAACTCCCCAAGACTTAAACCTGCGACGAGCGAAGGCTTGAGAGCGGGATTCTTTTCACGGAGCACCGCCAACGCCGCGAGGCTTGTAACGAGTATGCCGGTCTGAGCATAAAGAGTTCGGGTCAATTCGGTTTCAGGGCCGGAGAAACAGATCTGACTGAGGGAATAGCCCAAGATCTCGTCGGCTTTTTTATAAAGCTCTCGAGCGGCCGGGCTCTGATCGTAAAGATCCTTTCCCATGCCCACAAATTGAGCGCCCTGGCCTGGAAATAAAAAACCAATGGGTTGGATCATCGGGACTACCACTTGATGAGGCTTGCGCCCCACGTGAGGCCACCGCCGAAAGCAACGAGGACCACATAGTCCCCCTTTTTGACCGCCCCACTCTTCACGGCCTCATAAAGAGCGACCACCGTGGAAGCGCTTGACATATTGCCGTAGCGATCCACGTTGATAAAAACCTTTTCAGGCGCGATCTTAAGGCGTTCCGCTACAGCCTGGAGAATACGATTGTTAGCCTGATGCGGGATGAGACAGTGGATGTCGTTGATTTGAAGGTTTTCATGTTCCAGAACCTTGAGCACGGCCTGTTCCATTGTCTTAACCGCGATCTTGAAAAGTTCTGGGCCGGCCATACGGATGTAATGCTGTCCATTCGCAACGCTTTCAGCGCTCGGAGGGATCCTGGAGCCGCCCGCAGGGATCTGGAGGATCTCGCTTTGATTGCCATCGGCCCCCAAGTAGGAGGCAAGGATACCGTGACCGTCCTTGGATCTGGAAACAACGGCCGCTCCGGCGCCGTCACCAAAAAGAACGCAGGTGCCGCGGTCTTTCCAATTAATGAATCTTGAGATTGTTTCGGCTCCAACGACCAGCACATGTTTATAAATGCCGGACTTTACAAATCCTTCCGCGACGGAAAGGGCGTAAGCAAAACCAGAACAGGCCGCCGCGAGGTCAAAAGCGCCGCAGGTCGCACCGAGCTTTGCCTGAAGATAACAAGAAGCCGAAGGAAAGATCATATCCGGCGAAGTGGTCGCGACGATGATGAGCTCGAGATCCTGTGGGGTCAGCCCGGCATCCTTCAGAGCTTCCTGGGCGGCGGGCAGAGCGAGATCGCTTGTGGCTTGTTCCTTCGCCGCGATACGGCGCTCACGGATGCCGGTACGCGTACGGATCCAATCGTCCGTGGTATCAACGATCTTTTCGATATCCGCGTTCGTTAATACTTTTTCGGGCAAATAAGCCCCAAGCCCTGTAATGGCAGCACGATACGGTGCGGTCATGATTCCTTTTTGGTCCTTGCGGAATTAGTCCCAATCCCAATCAATTTCAGAGAATCTGAAATTGGGGCAATCCTGACTGCCCTTAATTAAAAGAAAATGAAAGTCAGGATAGTTACACATTGCTGGGTTTACGCTCCGTCGGAGGAACGGACGAAACGGAATGACTCAGATACGGGGTAATGGCTTCCACGATCTGCGCGTTAACGCGCGTAGTGACAAGTTCTCCCGCAACGCGGATCGCATTACGGATGGCGAGCGCGGAGGAAATGCCGTGACTGATGATCACGTTTCCGTCGACGCCCAAAAGCGGCGCCCCCCCGGCTTCTTCATAATCCGTCTCTTTGCGGATAGACGAAAGCGCGGGCTTTAAAAGCCACGCGGCGATCGAAGTGATCGGATTCTTGCGGAGCTCACGTCCGATGAGAGCGACCGAAGTTTCCAGAACGCTTTCGATCATCTTCAGGACCACATTACCGACAAAACCGTCGCAGATGATGCAATCGGCCTTTCCGGTGAAGAAATCGCGACCTTCGATGTTTCCAATAAAGTTGAGCGTGGACTCCCGAAGAAGCTTGTACGTCTCCTTGATAACTTCAGTACCTTTGGATTCTTCTTCCCCGATATTAAGAAGTCCGATCGTCGGGCGCTTTTTCTTGAGAATACTTTTGGCGAAAACGTCTGCCATGATCGCGTACTGGAAAAGTTCATAAGCGGAGGGGTTCAAATTCGCACCCACATCGACCGTGACCGACATCCCGTGAAGCGTGGGGGTCGCAATAGCAATGCCAGGACGCTTGATCCCGGGCAACATGCCAAGATGGAGCGTCGAAGCAGCAACCATGGCGCCCGTGTTTCCTGCAGAAACAGCCGCGGCGCAATCTTTCTTCTTCAACAGATCAATGCAAACGCCGATCGAGGAATCTTTTTTCTTGCGGAGCGCGGCGACAGGCGACTCCCCCATACCAATAACATCACTCGCTTCAAGGAGGACGATCTTGCCGCCAAGAACCTTATGCTTATTCAGTTCCCGCTTTAGAGCGGCGGTCTGACCGACCAGAACGATCTCCAGATGTTCGAAATCGTTGGCGGCCATGACAGCCCCCTCGACCACGACCTGCGGAGCGTAATCCCCTCCCATCCCGTCCAGAGCGATCCGGATCATGGAGATTATTCCTTCTCCTGGGTCTTGACCTTGATGGCCTTCACCAGCTTACCTTTATAGAAGCCACAGGAAGCACAGACGCGGTGGGGCAGGATAAACGCGCCACATTGAGCGCATTGCGACCGGGACTTCAGAACCAAATGGTCGTTGGCCCGACGTAAGCGCGAGCGCGTATTTGAATGTTTTCTCTTAGGATGTGCCATGAGGTTGCTCCTTCTTGGATTTCTCTTTTTTTATGATGACTGGGGAAGCATGATAGCCATTTTCTTTACAATTGCAAGCGCCTTCATTGAGATCAATACCACAGTGAGGGCAAAGTCCCCGGCAGCTTTCTTTGCACAGATGCACGAGCGGATGTTCGACAATCAGAAGTTCCCGAACATTCTCCAAGGGCTCAACCGCGTCCTTCCCCGAAAGGTCAAAGATCCAGTCAACGTCAAAGGATAATTTCTCAGGCTTCTCTTTGAGGCATTTCCCGCAGACCCTTTTAACCTCGGTCGTCAGAGTTCCCTGCAAACGAAGCATGCCGCCGCTTTTTTCAGCTTCGCCTGAAAGAAGTATGGGCTCCGTATAAAGCATGTCCGGGAACTCCACCTCGATCGTCTTCGCGTCATAGGATCCCTCCACCGGGACCGAAAGACCCTCTTCAAATTCTGAAAGGATGAGTTTCATGCTAGCAAGCACCTCCAACTGAAAACTTGTTTTTGATACGGACGGCGACCGGCGCCGGGACATAACGCCGCACATCGCCCCCCAACTGAGCGATCTCTTTGATAAGACGCGAAGAAAGATAAAAAAATGACTCCGACGGCATCAAGAACATCGTGTCGATCTTGGGTGCGAGCTTTCGATTCGTCAGGGCCATTTGAAACTCATAATCAAAATCTGAAGTTGCCCGAATGCCCCTAATAAGCGTAAAGGCTTTCGCTTTTACGGCAAGATGAACGGTCAGCCCTTCCGAGCTTTCCACTTTGACCTGGGGACGGTGTTTGAGGGCGGCTTTTAAAAAACCCACACGCTCCTCCACGGTAAAAAGGGTCTTCTTGGAAGGATTCGAGGCAACGACCACGATCAGTTCGTCAAAAAGGTTCAGCGCCCGTTCGATCAGATCCAGATGACCGAACGTAACGGGATCAAAGCTCCCCGGATATATAGCTTTTCGTTTTTTCATGAGTTGATTCCAATCGGAAAAAGAATGAAAGGCAGGCTTGCCCGATCCGTTTTGTACGGACCCATTTGAGGTTCTTCAGCTCGGCATTCGGCAGCTCTTCCCGCCACATATGCCCCACCACCACTTGCGCGAAAGGCAGGACTATATCAGACGTATCCAGACGCATCAATGTCTTTTTGACGAGACCTTTCATGAAGGGAGGATCCACAAAGATCAGTGAAAATCCCTGCCCGCTTTTCTCGAGCTTCTTGATGGCCGGAAGCATCTCCATCATAAGGATCGTGCCTTGATTTCTTATGCCGAGACCTGTGAGGTTCTTTTCGATGATCGGTTTGGCCCACGGTGCCTGGTCGACAAAAGTCGCGCTGATCGCGCCGCGGCTTAAAGATTCCAACCCGAGGCTTCCCGATCCGGCATAAAGGTCCAGGACGTGTTTCCCGAAGACAAAAGAACCCACGATGTTAAAAAGGGTCTCTTTGGTCCGATCCGTCATGGGACGAGTCAGTTTATTTTTTGGGAAATCGATCTTCCGGGACTTGAATTTGCCGCTGATAATACGCATGCGATAGTTTAATCGGTTTTTGGCATTTGTTCGAGATATTTTTGGACCCACGCGGGAGTTTTTTGAACGGAAGCCCCCGGAATTCCGGAGATCAATTTTTGAGCTTCCCTCCTTGCCTGGAGCAGAATAGCCTCGTCGGTGATCGGATGCGCGACCCGGAAGAGAGGCTCGCCGGATTGACGGCTTCCCCAAAGATCTCCCTGCCCGCGAAGCTTCAAATCCTCGTCCGCGATAAGAAATCCGTCACTCAGTTTCGTGAGAAGCCGGAGACGCATCTTTCCCTCGTCGGTCGTGGGTTCCCCGAAAAGAAAACACTCCGACTCGAGCGTGCCGCGGCCGATACGCCCCCGCAATTGGTGGAGTTGCGCAAGACCAAACCGCTCGGCATTCTCAACGATCATCATCGTCGCATTGGGTTGGTCCACGCCGACCTCAATCACCGAAGTCGCAACGAGAATATCGATCTCATTCCTGGAAAAGGCGCGCATGATCGATTCCCGCTCCGGGCGATCCAGTTTTCCATGGACCAGTCCCATCCGGAATGACTTAAACGCCGTTTTCCGCAAACGTTCGAACTCTTTCTTCGCAGCCAAAAGATCCTTTTTCTCAGTTTCTTCAATAAGCGGAAATACAATATAGGCCTGCTCGCCTTTTTGGATCCGCGTGGCCATGCGATCAAAGACCTCGGACTGCTTTTTCCGTGTGATCCAATAAGTCTTGATCGGCTGGCGGCCTTTCGGGAGCTCCTTCATAACCGAAATATCCAGATCCGCGTAGACCGTTAGCGCCAACGTCCTCGGGATCGGCGTGGCGGTCATCACCAGTTGATGCGGTCGTGGCGTTTTCTGTAAAAGCTGGTTGCGCTGATGCACTCCGAATTTATGTTGTTCGTCGACCACAAGAAGTCCGAGCCCCTTGAACCGTACGTCCTCCTGTAAAAGCGCGTGTGTGCCGACCACCATGGGAACCTTTCCCTGCTTGAGCTCCGCGATGAGTCTTGCTCGCTTGTCGGTTTCGGTGCTTTTTGTCAGAAGCTCGGGACGAATGCCTAAGGGTTCCAGAAATTTCAAAAGTGTCCGGTAATGCTGCTCCGCAAGGATCTCCGTCGGGATGAGAAAAGCTGATTGAAGTCCTGAGCGATGCGCCGCGAGGAACGCGAATGCCGCAACCACCGTCTTTCCGGACCCCACGTCCCCTTGCAGAAGACGGTTCATCGGGATCGATTGGCCTAGATCCTTGACGAGATCCAGGATCGCTTTTTCCTGACTTTTTGTAAGCTCAAAGGGCAAGGATCGTTTGAACTCCGTCATGAGCTCGGAGCTTATTTTAAAAACGGAGGCTTGATGCTGGGCTCGGAGGGCTTTAACCTTCAAAAAAAGCTGCAGTTCAAACGAGAAAAACTCGTCAAACACAATGCGATGTCTCGCTTTTCCGAGCTCCTCGAAAGAACTGGGAAGATGCATCTCCCGAAGGGCCCGATCGAGCGGCATGAGATTCAATTCACTTCGTAGCTCGGAGGGTAAAACCTCGGTAAGGGCCCCCTCAAGATGATGTTCGAGGGTTTCTTTGAGGGTCGTCCGGAGGGAACGCTGAAACAGTCCTTCGGTGAGCGGGTAGATGGGCGTAATGCGTCCGGTATGGATGGATTCGGACTCGGCGCTTTCCACGATCTCGAATTCCGGATTTGACATCTGGATGTTCTTTTTATAGAGCTCGACCTTGCCGTACAGAATGATTTGTTGGCCGCACTGAAAAAGTTTTTTCAAGTAAGGTTGATTGAACCAGACCGCGCGCAAGGTCCCGGCATCATCCCCGATCAAGATCTCGACGAGCGGCATGCCACGAATGGGCTTGAATTTCACATCCATAACTTCGCCCCGGCAGGTGATGGGCTCATTTAGGGGCAAGTTGTTTAGCGGAGCAAAATGGGATCGGTCTTCGTAGCGACGCGGAAAAAGATAGAGCAGGTCACGAACCGAATGGATACCGATCTTCTGGAAAGCAAGGGAACGCGCGGGCCCGACACCCTTGATATAACGCAAAGCTCCGTTTTCCGGCTCGGAGACTTTCACCCCGTTAGATCTCCACTAAGGTGCAAATTTTTTCAGGGATATTGACGAGAGAGGGTTCCTTGCAACCCGAAAACGTCTCAGATCCTGCTGGGTTCAGAGATCTAACGGGGTTCATAAGGTCCGCATCGGGCGGAAGGACCGGAAGTCCGGCTAAGGTTTCTTAGCCGCTGCCGCCGCGGAGGCGACGACTTCTTTGTTAAGGGTTTCCGCAGACTTCACGGCATCCGTTTTTAAGGTCGCCGCATTGGCGGTCTTGTCGGTCTTATTGATCTTAGCAAGCGCTTTCTTGATCTGCTCCACATCCAGCGACGCCTGCGCGTTCGGGGATTTGAAAAGTGACCGGCTCTTCTGAATCTCGAGGATATTCAGCCCGATGCAGGTAAAAAGAAACAAGATCGCGCAAACACTCGTGGCCTTCGTCAGGAACGACGACGCCTTGGTCCCAAAAAGCGACTGGACATTCCCCCCGAAGCTTGCGCCCGTGAGGCCCTGACCTCGACCGGCCTGGAGCAAAATAACGATGATCAGAACGAGACAAACGATGACGTGAATGCAGACGACAAAAATATTCATGACTGGTTCCCCGATTCGTATGTTTGTTGAGCTTCTTGGATGATCTGGGCGAACGATTCTGCCTTGAGGGAAGCCCCGCCGACCAGCGCGCCATCAATATTGGGCTTTTCCATCAGGGATTTTGTATTGTCCGGTTTGACGCTCCCCCCGTAGAGAATGGGAATGCGGTTCCCCACCTCTTGGCTGTAACGCTCGTTGAGGAGCCGGCGAATGTACGAATGCATCTGCTCGGCCTGGTCCGGGGTCGCGGTCTTCCCCGTGCCGATCGCCCACACGGGCTCATAGGCGATCACGACTTTGGCGATATCCTCTTTTTCAAGATGCCCGAGCGATTCGTCGAATTGCGTTTTGACCACGTCAAAATGTTTTTTCGAATCTCTTTCCACAAGCGTTTCGCCGACACACACGATCGGGATAATGCTGTATTTAAGTGCGGTTTTCACTTTCTCATGGATCAGGATATCGTCCTCTTTAAAGTATTGACGGCGTTCGGAATGCCCGAGGATCACATACCGGCAACCGCTATCCTTGAGCATCGTCGGCGAGATCTCGCCCGTGAACGCGCCCTCCGGAGCGCAATACATGTTCTGGGCACCCAGATCGATCGAGGTATCCTTCAGGACCTTGGAAACTTCGCTCAGGGCGGTAAAGGGCGGACAGATCACGATCGTGACATTCGAAACGGTATGTGCCGCCGCTTTGAGTGTCTGAACAAGGGTCACAGCTTCGGAGGCCGTCTTGTACATTTTCCAGTTTCCGGCAATCAAGGGTCTTTTTTTCATAAGGTCCGCTCTTTCCGTTAGTTTTCTTGTACTGTTAACCTTAAAATTGAATTAGGATCAGGGCTTGTCAAGAAGTGCGGCCACACCCGGCAACACTTTACCTTCCACAAGCTCAAGCGATGCCCCGCCGCCTGTGGAAATATGAGAGATCTTCGGCCCCACACCGGATTTATTCACCGCAGCGACCGAGTCCCCGCCTCCGATAACGGTCACGCAATCCGGAAGTTCCGAGATCGCTTTCGCGATGGCCATGGTGCCGTTGGCGAATCTTGGGAATTCGAATACGCCGACCGGGCCGTTCCAGAAAACTGTCTTGGCGCCCTTGAGAGCACCCTTGAATTTGTCGACCGTGAGCGGACCGATATCCATCCCCATTTGATCGGAATCAATATTCCCGCGGGCGACATGTTCTGAGGGTGCGTCTGCCGAGAACTCCTTCGTGACAATATGATCGATCGGAAGGTAAATATAAATATGGGTTTCATAGGCTTTTTGGAGGATTTGCCGGGCCGTATCGAGCATATCATCTTCCACAAGCGAGGCTCCGACCGAAAGCCCCTTCGCCTTGAGGAACGTGTAGGCCATACCGCCGCCCACAATGAGACGGTCGACTCTCCCGAGCAGGCTTTCCAGTACCGCGATCTTGGACGAAACTTTAGCGCCGCCAATAATCGCGACAAAAGGACGCGCGGGATTATTGACGATTTTATCGACAAGATAGTCCAGTTCTTTTTCCATCAGGAATCCTGCGACCGCCGGCAAATATTTCGCGACCGTTTCAGTCGAAGCATGAGCGCGATGCGCGGAGCCAAAGGCGTCGTTGACAAAGATATCGCCATACTGCGCCAGCGCTTTGGCCAACACGTCACGTTCTGCCACGTCCTTGGAAGTTTCTTCTTTATGAAAACGGGTATTCTCGAGCATCAAAATGCCGCCCGGAGGGATCGCCTTGACCATCGCTTCGGTTTCGGGCCCCATGCAGGCGGGAGCGAGCTTTACTTCTTTCCCGAGAAGCTGGGCCAGTTTCGCGGCGACCGGCGCCATCTTGAATTTACCCTCCATGAATTTTTTCTCATCGAACGGCTTACCGTCCTTGTCCGCTTTTTCCTTGGCTTTTTGCGTGTCCTTCTTGGGATCCCCGAGATGGGACATCAAGACCAGGCTCTTCGCGCCCTGATCAAGCACATACTTGATCGTGGGTAAGGCAGCCTTAATACGGGTATCATCCTGCACAACCCCGTCTTTCATCGGCACGTTAAAATCCACGCGCATGAGGATTCGCTTTCCGCGGACATCAATATCTCTGACTGTTTTCTTCTTCATGATTTTCCTTTATGCTTCGCCGTCATTCTGAGCCCCGAAGAGGGCGAAGAATCCCGCGCGAGATCCTTCCCCCGCTTTCAGCGGGTTCAGGATAACAGATCGCTTTTGCGATCTGTTATTTCGCGCCGTCTTTTTTGGCCATAAAACGGATGAGGTCCACCACGCGGTTGGAATAGCCCCATTCATTGTCATACCAGGAAACAAGTTTGAAAAAGCGTTTTTCACCCTTCAAATTGTTCTGGAGCGTCGCGAGTGAGTCATAAATAGAAGAACGCTCATCGTGGATGAAATCCGTAGAAACCACTTCTTCATCCGTCACACCGAGAATACCCTTCAGATACGACTGGGAAGCTTTTTTGAGAAGCGCATCGATCTCTTCGATGGACGTGTCCTTCAAAGAGCGGAACGTGAGATCGACCACGGAAACGTCCGGCGTCGAAACGCGGAACGCCATGCCGGTGAGTTTCCCCTTGGTCGCCGGCAACACTTCGCCGACAGCCTTCGCTGCGCCGGTCGAGGACGGGATGATGTTGATCGCCGCCGCACGGCCGCCGCGCCAATCTTTTTTCGACGGGCCGTCCACGGTCTTCTGGGTGGCGGTGTAGGAATGGATCGTGGTCATGAGACCGGTCTCGATGCCGATGCCTTCCTTCAAGAGCACATGCACGAGCGGCGCGAGGCAGTTCGTGGTGCAAGAGGCGTTGGAGACAATGCTGTGCTTGGCGCTGTCGTATTCATTTTCATTCACACCGATCACAAGCGTCTTGACCTCCCCTTTTCCGGGAGCGCTAATAATGACTTTCTTGGCTCCGGCCGCGAGATGCAGCTTCGCTTTTTCGGAGTCCGTGAAAAGGCCGGTAGATTCGATCACATAATCCACGCCGAGGGCTTTCCATGGGAGCTGGTCCGGGGTCTTGGTGGCCATGACACATTTTGTTTTGCAGCCGTTGACGACAAGCGTGTCCGCATCCTCCGAAGCCGGATTGCTTTTTTCTGTGGTCACCACATGTTTGAAACGGCCATGCACAGAATCATACTTGATCTGATAAGCAAAATAATCCGCATCGGTCGAAATATCCACCACGGCAACAACATCGATCTCTTTACCGAGCAATCCCTGATCGCAGATCGCCTGAAACACCAAACGTCCGATACGCCCAAAACCATTAATACCGACCTTTAACGCCATGTGTTGCCTCCTGGGATGTAAATCCGCTGTGAGTATTGAAGATTACGGTGGGAAACATGTCAAATTCCTGCTAAGACTGCCTTACGATTGACTTTATGGGATTGATTGGTATTGCGACCGTGAACCCGTAAAATCACAAATGAGAAACGGCGCTAATTATAAGCGCGCGACGTCGAGTGTCAAGGAATTCTACTGAGGAAAACCCTCCGGAGGCTACCGCTCGCCCCCGGATTTATTAGGTCGGCACAGTAAAATAGAAACGCGAACCTTTTCCAAGTTCGCTTTCGACCCAGACGCGTCCGCCATGCAGCTCCACGATGGCTTTCGAGATCGAAAGTCCGAGCCCCGTTCCCTTCTGCTTCAGCTCTTGAGCCTTGCTGAACTGTTGGAATTTCCCGAAGACCTTGGACAGGTTCTCGGGGGCGATGCCCACGCCGGTGTCCTCGACGCAACATTCGAATTCCGATCCTTTTTGATCGACACGCACCAGAATACGGCCGCTCTCTGTGAATTTCAGGGCATTCCCGATCAGGTTGGTCAACACTTGGATGAGACGATCGCCATCCGCCTCGACCGTCGTGGCTTGACAAATAATCTCATCTTGAAGCTCGATCTTCCTGTTTTCCGCCTGACTCTTGTACAATTCTAAAACCTTCCGGGTGAGCTCCCGCAGGTCGACCGTTTGTTTATGGAGCTCCATTTTTCCGGCCTCGATCTTGGAAACATCCTGCAGATCCTTGATGATATGGATGAGCCGATCGATCGCCTCTTTCCCGATACGAAGGAATTGGCGTTGCTTCTCGGTCACGGGCCCCAAAATCTCATCCTGCATCATCTGGATCGATTCTCCGGTGACCAGAAGAGGATTCCTGAGTTCATGCGAGACCATGGACACAAATTCACTTTTGATCTCATTCATACGATGAAGGACTTCATTGCGTTCTTGAAGCGCTTCTTCAGCCCTTCGCAAAAGAACGAGCTCTTTTTTCTCGGAGATGTCGTAGAGCATACCTTGGTAGCCGTCCACTTCTCCGTGGGCGTCCTTGGTGAACGTAGAAAAAAGCGTGACGAAGATCTCGTTCGCACGCGCCGTCCTGAGAGACATTTCTTTAATCTCCACGCCCCCGCGGCTTTTCAATTCATCAAAGAATTTCTTTCGATCGTCCTCACGGGTCCAGAATGCGTCCGGAAGAAAAGGATGATTGATGATCTTCCAAGGGTCCTCCACCTCCAGGAGTTTCAGAAACGCCGGATTCGCGTAGTTCACCACGCCTGCCAGGTCCAACGTAAAAACCCCGTGCGTTGCGCTTTCAAGCCAGTGCTTATTCAGGCCTTCTTCATCTTCCAGCTTTCGGCGGACTGCGCGAAAAATGTCGGTTTGGGTCACGATCCCCAGAAGTTGTTTTCCGTCCATCACCACAAGATGACGAATGTGCTTTTCATCAATGAGGCGGGTCGCGTTGTAGATACTGCAATCCGGCGGCACACTGATCACCGTCCCCGACATGATCTCATCCACAGCGATGAGCGATGGATCCTTTCCCCGCGCCACGATTTTCTTAAAAAGATCCCGCTCCGTAAAGATCCCCACGGCATCCGAGCCTTCCATGACGAGCATGCAGGAGATGTTTCGATCCGCCATGATCTGTGCGGCATCGACCACTCGGGCCCCTCGAGCGATGCCGGCCACATCGCAGATCATGATCTCCCCGACACTGCGCCACATCCCGTAAGAGGCCAGCGCTTGCGTCAGGTCGGTCAAGGTCACGATGCCGATCAATCGACCCTCTTGAAGAACCGGCAAACGTTTGATCTGTTTGGAATCCATCATGCGGCTAGCATCAAGAATGGAAAGGTTGGGTGCGGCAAAAACGACCGGGGTGGTCATCACGTCCGCAACCGTCGGCACGCTTGAATGACTCTGGGCGACGACTTTTTTCAGCATGTCGCGTTCGCTCAGGATCCCTAGAACCTGTCCCGTAGGATCCGTCACTAAAATACAGGAAACATTTTTCTCGGTCATCCGCTGTGCCGCATCCACGACAGTCGCTCCGGGTGAAATGGTCAGAACGTCCCGGATCATAACATCCTGCAATTGAAGCCATGGCCGGGAGGATTTCAAAGAATGTTTAGGCAGCGTAGCACCTTCGCTCATCTCGGGTGGAGTGATCTCTTCAGTCATATCAGGAATCCCTTTCTTGGAGTATCGCGCCCACAACGAAGCGCCTTCCCCGGGAAAAATCGGCAGCGGTCATGGCATTTTTTCCTTCGGGTTTAACTTTAAGGATCTTGAGGATGCCTTTTTGAGTTGCGACCTGGATGCCACCGTCTTTTTCTATCGCAAGAAGTGTTCCGGGTTTTTCTCCTTCGTCCTCCTGAACCGCTTGGAGGGGAAGGATCTCCCCTTGCGGCCTCTCCGATTCTTCGCCTTGCTCAGAATGACGAAGCGAAGGAAGATCCGTTTCAAGGATCGCGATCCGTTCATTTTTTATGAAACAATAAGCCCCCGGCCAGGGTTGAAGTCCGCGGACTTTTCGGTCCATGGCTTCGGCGGTCATGGTGGTCAACGAAAGTTCCCCGTCCTGCTTGGAAAGCTGGGGGGCGAGCGTAGCTTCCGATTCATTTTGCGGGATGCCCCGAAGCTTTCCCTCCTGGACTTCTGTGAGGACTTTTTTGAGGAGCCCATAAGAAAAACGAGCCAGCTCCGAGGTGAGCTGGACGGCATCGGTTCGAGGATCGATCGAGATCCTCTCCTGGCAATAAATGTCACCGCTATCAAGCTTCTCGGCAACATCGATGATGCTCACGCCGGTCTCCCTGTCCCCGTTCAGGATCGGCCAGTGGATCGGCGCCGCGCCGCGATATTTCGGTAAAAGCGACGGGTGAACATTCAGACGATATTTTGGGATCTCAAGTAAATGGCCCGGAATGAGTTTTCCGTACGAAGCCACGACAAAAATGTCAGGCCGTAAGGCGAGCAAATCGATGGACACCTTAGCGTCGCGGAGCTTCGGATATTCGATGACGGGAAGCTTTTTTGTTTGGCAATAATCAAAGATCTCGCTCGACTCCAGCTTGAGGCCGCGCCCTTTCTTTTGGGGAGGCGTGGTGATAACAAGCGCGAGCTCCATGCCGGAATGCAGACAGGCTTCAAGCGCTTTGACCGAGAACGCGTCGGATCCGAAAAAGACGATCTTCACGATAAGGCCATGCGTAAATTCGAAATAAATTTCAACGTTTGAAACATTCGCATTGGAGTCATTGGAATTTCGTTCCGGGTTTCGAGATTCGGATTTAGAGTTTCGATGTGCCCCTGGCAGTGATGGCCGATTCATATTGCGCGAGAAGCTTTTCGCGCTTGGCGCCTTTAAAGTGATCGATCAGAAGGATCCCGTTCAGATGGTCCATTTCGTGCTGGATAACGCGGGCAAAAAAATCCTCGACCTCGACCGTGTATTTTTTTCCGTAACGGTCCTGAAAAGTTAGCCGGAGCTGGGTCGCGCGGACGATCTCGCCCGAGATACCGGGAAAGCTCAAGCAACCTTCGGCCGCGACCGAGGTCCCTGACTTTTTTTCGATCACGGCATTCACCATGATATGTTCTTCGCCGTGGCGCAAGGTCGGGCAGGCGATGAATATTTGCTGGGAGATCCCGATCTGGGGCGCGGCGAGGCCCACACCGTCGGACGCATGCATGGTCGTGATCATGTCGTCAAATAGCTTCTGCATCGCAGGCCCGAAATCGGTCGCCGGAGCCGCTTTTTTCTTAAGGACAGGATCGGGATAAGTTCGTATCTTAAGCTTCGCCATAATTCACCTTGGTTGAAAAAAAAGCCTGGGTGCCAGACGAGAAAAATTATAACATACTTACAGCGATAAGGGGAAAGGGGTAAGTGTTAAGTTCGAAAGATCGTCTTATTTAGAACCGTTCGAAGAATTCTCACCGAAAGGATCGTTATGAACAAAAGCGAAATGTTGCGTTTTGTGAATCTGCCCCTGGCGTTCTCGTTTCTCATCCAGACCGGGACAGCCCTGCTCATTCTCTCGGAGATCAAGCTTCCGAACAAAGACCTGCTTTTCGGGATCCACGAATATAACGGCCTCGCGTTGATCGCGCTCATCGCGGCGCATATCTTCCTGAACTGGAGCTGGATCCGCGTGACGTTCTTCCCCGCCAGGAAAAAGCCCGCTTAAGCTACCTGAGCCCTGCAAATGAGAATTCGTATTCTTACCGTAGGGCAGGTTTAAACCTGCCCTACAGGGCGAAATAACACTCGACTTAATGAAATGACGTACCGGCTCCGCGTCACGTTCTTCCCCGCCAGAAAAAAACGCTGCGAAACTATTTCACAAACGAACAACAATAGTCCGCGAGTTCCCTGACCTTGAGCTTGAACTTGGACTGGGCGGGAACTTCGAAGGATTCGCCCCCCTGAACCTTTTGCCATCCCAGAGCGCCCGGGAGCTGGATCTCCATCTTTCCGGCGAGGATCTCCATGATCTCTTTTTCCGCCGTGCCAAATTCATATTCCCCCGGCATCATCACCCCGAGAGTTTTCTTGGTCCCGTCGGGGAACAGCACCGTGCGGCTCGTGACCTTTCCGTCAAAATAGATGTTCGCCTTTTTTACCACGGTAACATTTTTGAATTCCATCATAATTTCCCCTCTCATGGCTCGGGTGCCCATGTCATTTTGTACGCCTTAGGCCGTACGCTTTTCCGCGGTCAGCGCCGTAAGCATTTTAGAAATTGTTTTCGCCCATCCGGAAAAAACGGCCTGCGTGTTCGTGAATTTCTGGTACTTGCCGACCGTCAGCGTCTTCAGACTCTTCTTATCGCCGGAGCCGGACCTCACTTCGGCAAACTCCATCAGAAGCTGCCCGGTCGCGCCATCGGTGATCTTCCCTTCGACCGCTGTCTGGCCGTCTTTATCAAAAGGAAGCGGCACAGGCGACAGCACCGAGGCGGCAGTCATTCCGACATTAAACAACCGGTCCGGGGTTTCAATGTTCGTAAGCGCCAGACTGATCACCAGCGTGTGGCCCGAGGGATCGGAAGAGACCGTAAAGCCGCCAGTTTTCAGCTGAGCCTCGACATCTTCGCGGAATTCCTTGGCCAGATTTTCAAGCTCTCCAGTATCGCAGGAGCTCGCATTGTCGAGATGGCTCAGATTGACAGGCGCCACCTTGACGGCCTTATAGCCCGAAAGAGTGGTTCCTTTCGGGACATACTCCTGTTTGAAATAGGTCCCATCTTGAAGCCCGGCATAATCCTGCAGAAACCCGGAAGGAGTCCCCACGCTCGCCGTCGAGCATCCCGACAAAGACAGGGCGAGTAATAACAAGACCCAACAAGAAAAGCCTGCGCGCGCTTCTATTTTCATGATCATCCCCTTATCAAGTTGAGATGGCAAAATACGGAACGGGCGTCATTATCTCCCGTCCGGAAAATTTGGCAAATCAAAAAATACGGCACAGCGCATACCGGAAAGGCAAAAGCGCATTTGGTAGGAGTTAAAACTCTGGACCAGAGACTGGAGACCAGAGACAGGGCTGGCGTTTTCGGCTTCGACTGTAGTCTCTAGGCTGTGGTCTGTGGTCCGCTCTTAAGATTTTTCGCAATGGGTGGGGAGAAAAAAAGGGACAGGCTGAATTTCCTTAAATCAGCCTGCCCCCTTTTTCCGATCTCCCTTCCGGGGTGAGATCGATCGAATTTAAAGATGATCCGCTACGCTGAAGCCTTCACCCTTACCTGAGCCGCTATATAGCTCGTCAGCTCGGCCATTAAGGCTTCTAATCCGCCCAATTTCTCGACAGACACAAAGTGATACCCCATGGACCATATCGCCTCATTGAGAAGCTTATCCGCGGCAAGAAGCGCAGAAGCGGTCTGCTTGAGAGGATCCCGAGCCCCGACTACGCTCAAGAGCTGCTTGCGTGAACCGATCTTCCGGGTCACGACCGAATCCTGACGATCCGTGATAAGCGCCACGGGTTTTCCAACCGGCGCCGCAGCGTTATAAAATTCAGCAAACGCTCCGACAAACTCGTTCTCGCTTGCGAAAGCCTGCACCTTAAAATTTTGCGGCAGCACGCCTTTCAGGTTCAGGGCCGAAAGTTCTTTTTCAAAAAGAGCGACCTCGGAAGCCTCCGCGATCAAAGCCAGCACGACGCCGTCTTTCGGGTTATAAAGCGCGAATGTTACCAGAGGCAGCACGCTCGCAGCATCCGGAACCCCTTGCCGCTGGTCAATGACCATACGCCCGGTAGAAGCGGTCGCAAAATGGCTGATGATCTCGTTAAACACAGGCCATCTTGTCGCAAAAGCCGGAGGAACCACCGGGGCGGCCTGATAATGAACCGTTCCGGCAAAAACCAGCGGCGCGATCTCCGAAGCATACGCCGTCGAACTCGACAGTAGCGGCGAAACCGTATTCGCCGCCACCCGGATCGCCGTCCCGACCTTCGCTGTCAAACTGGTCGTATCAACTCCGGGGACCAGAGGAATGACGGGCGTCTCATAAGTACGGACTTCAGAACGGGCGGTTATTTCGCCTTGCAATAGATCAAGCATCGCGATTTCATCCGCCACTCGCCTCGATTCCTGGTCGATTTTTCTAAGTCGCTCGTCTTGCGACGGCATCTCATCGATCCCCAAGGCATTACCGTCCAAACCATTCAAACGGTCGTGCAACTCTGCCAAACGGCTCGCGATCTCAGTTCTTATCTCGTCTAATTGCAAACGAAGTTTGGCATCCAGCGCCTGCCCAGAAAGGAATTTACCGATAACCTGGCCTGACAACGACTCCCAACGCGATCTCAATCCGTCCGCACGCTTGGAACGTTCCTTTTCAAGGTTCTCAAGCGCTTGAAAACGGTCAGCGTAAAGTCTCCTGACTGGCGACGTAGCACTGGATCGTACACCAAAAAAACTGTCCTTGGGTAAGCCTGGCAGGAACCCTTTCAGACGAAACCATGCGGCATTGACTTCTTCCGGGATTGTAAATGCTTTCAGTTCCTCCGGCGCTATTTCCCCGATGCGTTCGATATAAAGTACCGTTACTGGATAGGAAAGAGCACTCCCCCCTAAAATTTTTCTCACACGTTCTAGTGAGGCAAGGACTTCTTCCGTGGTCGTAAACGACTTTAGTCTCTCAGTCTCCTGAATCCGGCTGGCGTAAAGCGCCTCAACCGGTTCAGAGAGAGCGATGCCAGTTGAAACTCCTGCCACGCGGACCCATGAGGCATAAACTTTTTCGGTGGTAGTGAGTGACTTTAATTCTTTCGGCGCAATCTTTACGATGCGGTCAGCGTAAAGTTTTTCGACCGAACTAAAAACATAGGACGCTTCCAAACCCCAATCTTCTCTAAAAATTCCGTGTACGCGGGCCCCGGAAGCAAGAATTTCTTCCAAGGTCGTGAGCTGAGGGAGAACTTTCTTGATCAATCCCGAGACATCGGTTGCCACGGTTTCCCAACCCCTCTCAACTGTCCAATGCTGCCCATCCATCGAATGCCACTTTAAACGAGCAGCCTTCATCACTTCCTGCACTGCCTGATAAGGCTCAGACAATTCAGCGCGTATTGCCAATACCGCATCCACTTGAGCAGTACCGGGTACTCCAGCGGCAGATCGATCCAGACGAACTTCGGAGCGGTTGCCAGGACCTATCCCCTCCCAATAGCCTCTATCTTTGTCATCATCTGAACTGCTCGGGCTGGCCTCCGCAGCTTGGCGTTCTCTTTCGAGCCGCTCAGCCGCTTCACGCGCAAGCTGTTCCTTATAACTAGTTAACGCTTCGCTTGAGCGCGGATCACCGATCTTCACTAGCGCCGCCGCAACGGCATCGCTAATGGAACGGTCTTTTAATGATTCCACCAACGCAGGGACAGCATTGACATCTTTGGTGTCACCAAGCGCTGTGACTGCAGCGCGACGAACATCTGGATACTCATTATTAAGCTGCTTACCAAGCTCCGACAAGGCGTTGATCGCTCGAAGCGCTGAAATAGCAACCGCACGGCTCTCCTTGTCCTCGAGAGTTAAGGCCTTAACAATTTCGGGAATAGCTTTGCCAAGTTCCTCTTGAGCATTGAGATCAACAAGCGCAGCGATAGCGGCTAAACGCACATCCACTTCCGCATCATTGAATGCAGTCACAATCCCCGGAATCGATTTATGACCGCGGAGTGCGCTAACAGCCGCCAAGCGGACAACCTTGGCGGTATCATGCAAAGCAATGTTCAAAGCCGGAACGATACGCGGATCGTTGAGCTCGCCGAGAGCTCTAACAGCAACCACTCGACGGTCCGCACCGCCCTGATTATTAACGATAGGAACCCCGAGGAACGTACCATCCCACCACTTGGGCTGGAGATTCGACAGCGCCTTCTGGAATTGCTTTTCATCAGCACGCGTCTCATTAATAACAAGAGGATAAGAAATATCCGAAGACGAACGAGAATCCCTAGCCTCTTGTTCTTCTGATGCTCTCATATATTCGGCTCTGTCATATTGGGCCCCCTCACCACCTAATAAACCGAGGAATAGACCCGAACCTGAAATCAGAGAAGGTTCTTGAGTGAACGGGACCCCTTCCCAATTCAACCCAAAATAAACCGCCACTGCAGCAACGCCAAGCAGCGCTACGGAAGGGAGAAAAGGATAGATTGTTCCTAGCATTAAATTTCTCTTCTGATCTCCCAGTAATTCCGCACGTACGGTGCCGGCCAAAAAGGCAGTAGACAAGAGACGAGAGACTGGAGACTGGAGGCTAGAAGCTTTGACTGGAGTCTGTAGTCTGTAGTCTGTGGTCTGAGTTCCCCTCACCTCCGCGCGCTTGGCGATGCCGGTTTTAAGAACAGAAGCTCCTACTGCCGCGGTTCCGCTGGGAGACACGACGCGAATGAGCTGGCCATAAGTAACCAGTTTCGCTAAATTTGCATCCGAGAATTCCCTGGTAAATTCACCGTAAGACCGGTTTCCGTTCGCCGGACCCGAGTACCAGGGAGCAACGCCTTCGGACCAACCTTCCCGTCCTTCCGCATAACCTCTCGCGGCGATATAACTAAGAATGAACGAATTCATCGCCGAAGCGCTGGATCGGGCCGCAAGAAAAGAGGCTTCCTCAGCAGACGGAACCGCTGGCTCGGAAGAACCGGAACCATTGCCGTCGGACGTTACTGCCGGAGAATCCGTCGGCTGGGATTCCTCCGCATCATTATCACTGCTCCCACCCTGCTCACAACCGGCGAGACCCATCACGGCTGCGGCGCCGAAAAGCATTAAAGCGCGCCTTACGCCGCGGTTAACGGTTAACGATGAACGGTTAACGCCGAGTTTCTCGTTCCCCGTTCCCCGTTCCACGGAACTGTCTGTTGTCTGTAGTCTGTAGTCTGTAGTCTGTTTTGAACGCAGTTCGGCCCTTGACGCCCTATGCGACGCAGCGCGCGGAGGCTCATAATTGACCGTCAGCACATTCTGGACCACGCTCTTGTTAAGAGTGATGCCGTCCTTCGCAAGGCCAAGCATCCTGGAAAAAGCTCGGAAGGGGTCCTTGTTTTTTGAAAGCTGCTTGATCGCCTTGATATTGTGATCCGCCAATCCCTGCAAAATTCTGTTATAAACACCCGCATACTTCGTGTCCGGCTCCACGCGATCCGCCGCCACAAAAAAGTTGATAATGTTCACATCGTGCCCTGCCAGGTACAGCATATAAAGAAGCCGGACCACGCTCCGGGGATCAGTAGCCTTCAGCTTCCGAAAATTGAAGATGGCATTCCGGAAATTCACGGTTTCCATAAAATGCGTGAAGCCGTCGAGATCTCCCTGCCGCTTAATATCGTTCAATTCACTAAGGACCTGCGCCACTTCGTGAGCTTTTTTCGGATCGGTCGTCGCGAGGTGCTTGATCTTTTCTTCCGTCGCGCGAAGGAGGTTCGGATCGGAATATTCTTCCCAGGCATGTTCCACAGAGATAGCTTCTTTTCCATTCCCCATAAAGGCGTCCACGAGGCGCACCACGGGCCAATACTTTTCAATATTAACAAAATAGGAGGATTTGGAAAGTTCCTGCATGAACGCGAAATTCTTGATATGGATGTCAGTGGCAACCCGCACGTTGCGGGAAAGCACATAGGTCGCTGACTGCAACGCCGCGATCTTGAAATACCGGTACCGGTTGCTAAGACGACCATTGTCGAATACAAACGCCTGCTGGCCGTTGCTTGTCGTCCGTTCGATCTTGAGCCCCAAAGTCTTCATTTCCTTCACGATGTCCGCAAAAGGCTTTTTAGTGAGTTGAGAAATCGACCGGTAAGAACCCAGCTGTTTGCTGGAGAACATGACCTCGACGGCCTCCTTACTCAGAGGTGCCGCGCCTGAAGCCGCCGTAAAATTGATCCGGTGAATGTCTTTAAACTCGTCAGCTTTTCGGGCTTGCTCAACCGCCTGGCTCAGGAAGAAAAGCAGGCGCACAAGGGCTCCCGGCTCCAGAGACTGGAGAAAGAAGATCGCGTAATCCAGGGTCCGCGCTTCCTCAGCTTTACTGTAAAAATCCCGGAAGTTTTTGTACTCCTTAGGCGATTGATCTTCCAGTTTTTTGAGCTCGGCCTGAACCTCGTCATAGACAGCCTTAAAATAGGAGGACTGACGGTTGGAGGAAAACTTCCTCATCCGCCATTCGAAGAAGCCTTTCTCGAAATTGGCGATAAAGTTGTCGTCCGTGAGAACGTTGATAAAAAAATGCAGTTTATCCACGGACATGGGCTCGCCTTTTTGGGTCGCGAGCACATCCAGCGAATTTAAAAAAGCAAGCGTCCGCAGATAACGGGTCTGGCCGGCATCCGGAAGACCGGCAAGCTGTTCTTTAAGAGAGGTCAGCAGGTTGTAGGTCGTCCTCTCCCCATATTCAACCGTGCCAAGCTCCACATGGAATTTGACCAGCCAGAAGACTTCTTTCGCATCTTCCGCAGGATACCCCATGGTTTCAAAAATCTGCTGTTCGCGGATCGCGGCAGCACCGATATCTTCGTGAAAGTTGGCTTTTTTGCCGATCCCGATATCGTGAAAAAGCACCGCCAGATAAAAGAGCACCCTTCGTTGGGCTTCTTTCGCTTTGTCGCCGCCGGTCCCATACCGGATGATCTCCTGGAAAGCGTTGCGATAAAGCTCAAACTGCTCCCGGGTGAACTTGATCCCCTGTTTCTTTTTATTAAATTCATCAAACTGCCCTTTCTCGATCATTTCCAGATACCCGACCAACTCGAGCGTATGCTCCGAGACGCTGGTGTCCTCGTATTTGGTGAATACATTCTTGAGAATCCGGTTGCCGCTGACGTCTTTCTTGGGAATCCCGCGCCCGAAGCGAGGGAACCAGGCGGCCATAGTGCCGTTATCAAAAAGACGTTCCAGGCGGTTGACGAGAGTCCCCGGCCCTTCGAAATCGAGCGCTTCCCGGAGTTTTTCCGGCACTTCCTTGCGCGCAAAATCCGGATGACTGCGATCAATATAGATCTTCTCCATCTCGCTTTCCTTCTGCTCCACAGGGTCGATCCCCTGCTCTTTTTGGGCGGAAGGCCCCTCATTTTGCTGCTCTTCCACGCTCTTCCGCTGTTTAAACATGTTATCAACGGACTCCCGGAGCGATGTCGGGGAACCCTCCCCGAAATGCAGGGTCGAAAAATTCCGTTGTAGGGTCACAAGGCTGTAAACAAGATCCTTCTCCTCGTCATTGAACAGATTCGAGAACACCTTGAGGAATTGAGGGAGGATCTTCCACGAATCGGTCGCCTCATCGTTCTGAAAGAGCCGGGCATAATGCTGGAGAAACGCGGTCAACCAGAGGATCTTCTTAAGAGGCTGCGATTTCTTATCGGTGTAGTCATTGGTCTCGACAACGCCATAGGCATCGATCAACTTCCGGACAGACTCCGTGTGCAGCTTCCCGGGCTGGATATCCATCGCCCGCCTTCCGTCGAAGAACTCCTGGATCTTCCGGCTGTCCTCTCGACGCGAGCTGTAAGCTTCCAGATGGCTCAGGATGTCGTACGTCGTTTTCAGCTGATCGTACCGGGAGGATGTCGTCACAGTCGCTTCGGGAACAAAGGCCAGCTCACTGAGGAGCGTGACATCGTTCAGCGCTCTCCAGAATCCGTCCAGATTCTCCTTCGCGCTGAGCCATTGAGCGACAAAAGTGCCCCGTTTGTCGGCCGGCAAATTCTTGTGAAAAAGATTCACGGCATTTTCAAGTTTGAGGGTCAATTCCTTCCGCCTCGTACTATCGGAATCCATGGCATCGTCATACGCAAGCGCTTTCACAAAAGCATGCGTTGCATTCTTATAGTCACCGATGCTCAGGTAATGATCCCCCATCGCTCCAAAAAGCTCGATCAGAGCTTCCATGTCCACCACCGGCGCCTGGACTTTCCCGTAAAGAGTTCCGACATATTCCCGAAGCGCCTTGAGGGATTCTTTGGGATCCAGATGATCCTTACTGTATTTTTCGATCAATATCCTGACCGACGGATGGAAAACGGCGTTCTTCTCCATCAGAGGAAGATAGTCTTTTCTCATGGTTTCGAAGGTACCGTTCTGCCCCACCATGTAATCCAGCACGTTCATCAACACAAAAACCTGCTCCGTCAGGAAGAGCTCTTCGGACACACCCTTCCCTTTAGTCGGCCGTAAAGAAAGAAATGCCTGGAGAGCTCCCTGATAGAGCAATCCCCGGGTAAACAACCCGGCTCCGGCAACCGCTCCATCACTGGCCAGCTTTCCGGCCCCCAACACTGATTCCGCGAGAACCATCGCTTCGCCCGCCGGATCATATCCGCCCGCAACCCACAAAGGATCGGCTTTTGCGGCAACATTGTTGGTCATATTGATATTGCGGCCAAACCGGATGGCTTTGATCTTCCCCGGCCCCTGGCCCTGGGAGAAATACATATCCCGTACGAGAAGGTTCTCCGAGCTGATCCGGGAGAAAGCAGTTTGAAAGATCTTTGTTTTTTGTTCTTTTTCTTCAATGCTTCCGGAAAATCTAGCCCCCTCAAGATCCGCGACCGTCTTCGCCGAACGGATCTCGCCTAAAAGCTCCGTATGAAAATCCGGCGTCTTGCCGGGCAACAGGACACCATTCAAAACCCACGGCAAGCTCACAAGGTTGCCGAAAGTATCCGCCCCGGCCTTCTTCTCCTCCGCGCGAACCTCCGCACGCTTGGCGATGCCTGTTTTAAGGACAGAAGCTCCTACCGCTGCGGTTCCGCTGGGAGACACGACGCGAATGAGCTGGCCATAAGTAACCAGTTTCGCTAAATTTGCATCCGAGAATTCCCTGGTAAATTCACCGTAAGACCGGTTTCCGTTCGCCGGACCCGAGTACCAGGGAGCAACGCCTTCGGACCAACCTTCCCGTCCTTCCGCATAACCTCTCGCGGCGATATAACTAAGAATGAACGAATTCATCGCCGAAGCGCTGGATCGGGCCGCAAGAAAAGAGGCTTCCTCAGCAGACGGAACCGCTGGCTCGGAAGAACCGGAACCATTGCCGTCGGACGTTACTGCCGGAGAATCCGTCGGCTGGGATTCCTCCGCATCATTATCACTGCTCCCACCCTGCTCACAACCGGCGAGACCCATCACGGCTGCGGCGCCGAAAAGCATTAAAGCGCGCCTTACGCCGCGGTTAACGGTTAACGATGAACGGTTAACGCCGAGTTTCTCGTTCCCCGTTCCCCGTTCCACGGAACTGTCTGTTGTCTGTAGTCTGTAGTCTGTAGTCTGAGTTCCCTGCACTTCGGAACGTTTTGCGATGCTTGTTTGCAGAAGCTCTTGCTTGAATGATTTCCACCAGGCGCCTTGGAAATCGTTGTCGATGGACTGAAGCTTTTTGATGGATTCGACCGCGATCCCATACCGGTCGTCAGACGTATTGAGCGTATCGCCGAACGAGACAAACAAACGGGCGAGGTCCCAAAGAAAGGCTCCCGGGCCCAGAAGAGAGGGAATTGCATCAAGCTCTTCTGCCGTGAGTTTTTGAGCGATCTCCTGCTGGTATCCGCTCAGAAGGGCTTTGAGATTCTCCCGGTCATAAGCTCTTACCCTCAACCGGCTGAATCCTGCCGCCGAGGAAAAAACATTTTTAAAATCTTCGATGCGGGCCTGCCCCTCACGGCTGCGTTCCCAATCCAGCAACGCTTTGACATCGCTACCGCTCTCATTCCACAGGACATTCCCCATCTTGACATCCCCGTGAACGGCCACGGAGGGCAAGCTGTGATATTGCTCTAAAGACAATTTTGTTTTCAGGACTTCGATCTCGGCCAGAATAAAATCGGCATGCTCGCGGAACAGTTTTTCGCCCCTCGAATTTCGCCCGGGGTTCTGCTCCAAGGTGTTTTTCAGCGCCCGGAGATCCCCTTCCGCCGTCGTGATATCGATCGCCAAGCGCTCGTGTTTTTCGCCCTCCGGGGTGAATCCCGAAAGCGCATTGTGCAGCTGCGCTATGACTTTCCCGAGCTGCTCAAAATGACGGGGCTGAGCATCCTCATAGGCGATCGTTCTTCCCCCTGGGATGAACTGCTCCACGTAGTAATACAGACCTCCGGCCTCCACAAGGTATTCACCCTTCCGGTTTTTCAGGATTCCGGGCACGCGAACGCCTTGTTCGTGCGCTCTGACGGCTATGGAAATCACGAATTTGGCTTTTTTCTCATTATCCGAACCGTATTTCAAAACAAATTGCCCTGTGGGCGATGTGATCAGCAGGGGCTCCCGCATCAGTGTGCCACCGGGAAGCTTTTTGATTTCTAACTGCTGGGGCGCTGTGACACCCAGGTCATAGTTTTGAAGCATCGTATCGATCAGCGAATCCGTAGTGACAGGAGCGCTCTGACCTTGCCACCGCTGATAATTTTTGATCACCGATGACGGCTGACGCCAAAGAGGAACGGTGGGACTCGTGGTAACATTCGCAGCCGTCTCCCGCACTTCGGAGCGGATCGTAATCGCATCGCCGATCTCATGGCTCAACACCCCTTTATCTGCCAGGATCTTTAACCCGGCTTGAACCAATTTCTCAAAAACCAGAATATCGACAGCAGACTTTACCTCAGCAAACAAGGGGACATCCTCGGTCCCACCCGTCCGAGAAAGAATGGAGAACTCCCTCAAGCTGAGGTCGGCATTCGCATAACTCAGCGGCTCTTTTCTCTCGACCCCCTCACGCTCAAATCGCTGGCGAATACGTTTCTCCACGACGCCATGCCACATCCCGCTGATCTGCTCCCATTGAATCAATGGCTGTCCCGATTCTTTCTTTTCAACATACTCGTATGGAAGCAGCTTTGAAAAACTCAGCATCAGTTGCTCTTCCTGTTCCAGAGTCAGCTTCTCCAACCGCTGCTTCAACTGCGCCAAAGCCGTCGCATCCATATCGGAGATCTTCTGGACTTCAGGCCATGTGATCAAAGAGCGGCCTTCCACCTCAACACCCTCCGATACGGCATACAGCAAGGCGGCTTGATTGATGACATTAATAAAAGTCGAGAATAAAGTGATGTCTTTATCCGCCAGAAAACCGTTCTTATTCTTTTCCTTGGAGATCGGAGTATCCACAATATCGGGTTGGCCGTTGACGGTCACATAGCCACCTCCGGCTTGCCCCAAGTTACGCCAATTTCCAATACCTACATGGGCAAGACTGTGCTTTGCCATGAAACCAAGCACCCGGTCAAATTGTTTTTGTCCCAATTGCGCGGTCGGACCGTCCGCTGAACGAAGGATCGAGTAAACTTCGCCCCGCATCAATCCTTGAATGAAGGCGAACATAAAACCCATGCCATCCCCATGCCCCAGCACGCTCTCGGGTCTTTCCACGATTTGACCCTCTTTGACGACCCAGACGCGGCTAGTATTGAAGGCGATAGCATCCACGGGCACTCGGGCAAGGTTCCCGTTGCGGGCGTTGCGCTCGAGGATCTCATAGGTCGCACCAAGGAAAGGCTTCCAGGTCCAGGGGCTAAGCGTATAGCCAAGACGGACAGGGCTTCCATTCCCTGCTAATTTGATAAGATTATCCATGGCGAGTTTGACCCCCGTCCCGCCATCCGTATTCTGATTCCCGTACCAGAAAGCAGCGAGAGCCCGCGGAAGGTCCGTGGGGACATCGTCTGCATTCATCACGCCAGCATCGATCAACGGCTCCAAGGATGAAAACCAGCGAGTTGCCTTCCCCGCCGCCAGCAGAACTTCCCTGACTCCTCCACGCCCCGCGATATTCCTGCCGGTTTTCTCAAATTCAGCGAGATCGTTCATTTTGCCGTCCGCCACCCGCTGGATCACATCTTCCGGGATATTCAGCGAAACAAGCCGCAAAGCGATCTCGTTCAGTTTAAGCGAAGCGGAAAGACCCAGTTGTTTTTGAATGTCCTCCAGAAATGCCGAGCGGCTCAAAAGAAGCGCCTTCTTAAATTCCCAATTCAGCGCTGTCTTCAAAAGCAGTGTCACCGAAAGCAAAGCTTCCGCGAAATCGGAAACGACCGCATGACTCACGGGCGTGCCGGCGGGAACAATGCCAAGCTCCTTAATGACATTGAGGACCAAAACAGGATCTTTTCTGAAATCATTCTCGAATTTAACCAACGCGTTAAACCGAACCACGGGATCTTTTAACGCCTGCTTCGAATATTTTTCGATCAATCCCTCCAACTCATGGACATTGACCCCCCCGACCTTTTCAGGCAGGACCATTTGATCGGAAGCATCGAGAGTGAGCGGCAAACCCTCGATCAGTCTCTTTAATATCTGACGCGTCAAATATGTCGAGACGATCCTTTCGGGTGGATAAAGACTCCATACATCCGCGCGAAGGTCCTGCACCTCCAGTGCTCCAGCATCGTTATAACCGATCTGGGCAGTCTTCATCCGCTTCCCAAGATTTTCAAAATTCACGGGATTACCGAATTCATTTTCCGTCACCTGACGGATCTCATCCATGCTCGGCTTCTCCAGTTCGTCCCCAATCTTGAACCAAAGCGAAGTGGTCCGGTCCGCCAGCGGATTCTCCTTAAGTTTCAGATCCGATAAGAACGGGATCGCGATCGCGGTCTGGATCCCTTTAAATATCTGCAAAAGCGCCAACTGCCGGTCGTGGACCGGCACATTCCGGCTCGTACGCTCCAACGCCTCGGCCGCGTCCAAAAATTTTGAAATATGTTCCAAAACCTCGCTCTTGACCGTGGGCCACTCCAAAACATTCATCTCCTGCAGCCTCTTCAGATCCGTGTCGAGCAAGGAAGCTCCTGCTTGCGCTGCAATCCGCACTTCCGAGCGGGATTCTTTGGCGGCCGAAGCCCCTGGTGCTAGCCACAGATCACCTTCACCCGCGCGCTGTCCTTCGCCCTTTGACCGCTGCCCGTTCTTCTGTTCCCCTCTCGCATTACGGGCTTCCACCTGCCCGGCCAAAAGAATGATCCTCTCAAAAACCTTCCGGGCGGCAATATTTCGTTCATCTTCGTTACGGGACAAATCCAGTTCTTTTGCATATCGCGAAAGAATATCCACAAGATCCAGGTCGCCAGCGACATGGTACAGCGCCGATGACTCTTCGCCTTGCGTGCCCACTGTGGTTTGCATGACCGAACCGAATCGGTCCATGATTCTCAGCCGTTCGGCAGGATCTGAAATCTTCCCAAAAGCTTCCCCGCCGAGGAATGCGCCCAACATCTGGAATAAATTGCCTCTCAGCGAAAAAGTGACCGGACCGGATACACTCTCCTGGGAATCCTCGTACTCACCGTGGTCAATAATATCCACCGCGATCTCAAAGAATTTATCGAGCACTTGTTTTCGCTCCGCAGAGCTCTTGATCTGACCGTATCCTTTACCGCTCAATAGCGAGTCGAGTGCGTCAAAAACGCGATAGCTGTATTTAGAGCCATACCGATGCATGTCGAAGCGCAGTGAAGCGTCATAGCATTTCGCCAGGATCTGTTTTCGTTCTTCGAGCGCGCTTATCCGGCCAAACCCGCTCCCGGCAAACAATTGACTGAGTGAACCAAGCGCTTGCTGCGCCTCGTATTCCTCGGAAGACGATACGGCGAATCTACTAACAATATTTTCCACCTGCCGCCGCACCTCGGCTTGCTGGGCCGCATCCGCGATCGCCAGGAACCAGCCGTAATTTTCCAACACCATGCGAACCTCGGAGCGGGCGGCATCAGGAGCCAATTCACCATCGATCTTCAGAACATGGGTTTTTTGATCTTGATAAGTCCCGGCGAGAACATAACCGTTCCCGAGATCAAGAAGAGAACCGACCTCTCCTCCAAGCCGTTCCGCGAGGTCGGCGATCCACTCGATCCCCCCCGTAATAGCCCCCGAGCCGTCCTTCACGGTTTTCACAACATAGGTTTTGCCATTCAACCCGACGAGAACATAACCATTTCCGAGATCAAGAAGAGAATCGACATCTCCTCCAAGCGGTCCCGCGAAAGTGTAAATCTTCTTAATCCCCGTAATAGCCCCCGAGCCGTCCTTTTCGGCTTTCAGAATATGGATTCTTGAATCATCCTCAGTTCCGGCGAGAACATAACCGTTCCCGAGATCAAGAAGAGACCAGACATATCCTCCAAGCGGTTCCTCGCGGGAGGAGAACCTCTCTATCCCCGTAATAGCCCCCGAGCCGTCCTTCACGGTTTTCAAAACATGGGTTTTACTATCCAGAGTCCCGGCGAGAACATAACCGTTCCCGAGATCAAGAAGAGACGTGACACGTCCTCCAAGCGGTTCCGCGAGGGAGGAGATCTTTTCGATCCTCGTAATTGACCCCGAGCCGTCCTTCACGACTTTCAGAACATGGGTTTTTTGATCATCAAAAGTCCCGGCGAGAACATAACCGTTCCCGAGATCAAGAAGAGACCTGACATTTCCTCCAAGCGGTTCCGCGAGGGAGGAGATCTTTTCGATCCCCGTAATTGCCCCCGAGCCGTCCTTCACGGCTTTCAGAACATGGGTTTTTTGATCATCAAAAGTCCCGGCGAGAACATAACCGTTCCCGAGATCAAGAAGAGACCTGACATTTCCTCCAAGCGGTTCCGCGAGGGAGGAGATCTTTTCGATCCCCGTAATTGCCCCCGAGCCGTCCTTCACGGCTTTCAGAACATGGGTTTTTTGATCTTGATAAGTCCCGGCGAGAACATAACCGTTCCCGAGATCAAGAAGAGACAGGACCCCTCCTCCAAGCGGTTCCGCGAGGGAGGAGATGGACCTGACGCCGTCCACTTTTTGAAAACGCGATTTCGGAATCACGGCCCCGGGCTTTTTTGCGGCTTCCGCCGCATCCGAAGAGATCATATCCCCAGTGACCATGGCTTCGTTGCGGATCTCGGAGCGGGAGCCAAGCTGACTGGCGGCGAGCACGTGAGATAACAACGAATGCGCAAAAACCGAAGAGAGCGCCTGGCTGTTAACTTTCTCGGAACGGATCATGTCAAGTATGAGAGCACGGACATTGCGAGCCCAATCCTGGGTCGCAGCGGCACCGGTCACAGCAACGCGCTCAGCACGGCCGACGAGACCGAGAAGGGCGGGCATTTGGGAGGTTTCAATATCACGGCTTCCGAGGATCGAGCGGAGATACACTTCTCGATCGTTCTTGGAGACTTCATTAATACGGGGAGTGATCTGGACATAAGAGCAATGCTTGGATGCGGCGAGAGCCTTAAGGCCGTCGGCATGGAATCCGCCGGTCACGATCACGGCGCGTTGCTGCTTTTGCTCGCTCATTTTCGAGAGAGCATTACGAAACATGGCGTTTTCACGGACAATCGCGGTCTCGTAAAACTCGACCGCATTCGCGAAAACAGACTGGAGACTAGTGACTGGAGACTGAAGCACCTTGTTTTTAGTCTGTGGTCTCTGGTCTGTGGTCTGTAGTCCCGCCGCAAGCTCGTCGGGAGAAATACGGAAACTCTGAAGCTCAGCATATTCTTTCCTAGTCAATTCAAGACTAAATAGGCGCCTGAGCAAGTAGAGCTTGCGAGCGGCGGAAAGATACGCTTTCTCATCCGCCGTCTTGGCGAGTGCGGTCTCGATATTGTCTTTCAGCTTGATCGTTTCTTCCTGCAACCCCTTGCCCTGGAGTTCCTGCATTAGGATCGTCTGCTGGGCATAGAGCGTCCAGTTGGGCCATTGTTTCATTGAGAAATTCTTGGGAAGCTTCGCGAAGGCCATGTCAAAGGCCCGACGCACGACGGAATATCCGTCTGCGTCGCGGTTAACGGTTAACGATGAACGGTTAACGTTACGTTCAGCGCTGTTTCGTTCCCCGTTTCCCAATGATTGTTCGTTCCCCGTTCCCCGTTCCCCGTTCCCCGATGCCGCCTCGAAGGCATGTATAATTTCCTTCGACATTCCAAGCTTCTTAAGCTCAGCAAGAAAAGAGGCCTGCTCCGCCGCCGCTTTATCCCGGTCAATTTTCGATCCGATCGCCACCAGGCGGTAGTACCGGATAAGGGACGGATACTGGTCCTGATAAAAGGCGTCCGAGAGGTCGAGCTTGAGGTGCTTCTTACTCCCCTCACCGAGGGCCTTGAGCCAGCCTTCGAAGGAAACGGTTCCCGAACCAAACGCCTCTTCCTGGCGGACGAGGTTCAGGAGATCTTTATTCAGCTTCGATGCGTAACGTTTGTCGATCGTGGCCCGCAAAGAGCCCAGGAACTTCTCCGCGGTTTTTTCCTTCTTCACGACGCTGATAAATGCTTCACGGTCTTTTTTGTACGAATCGAGGTCTTCCACGCCGAACGCCGCCATGCCGGCGGCGCGTTTCGCGGGGAACGTGGAACGTGGAACGTTTGCGTTAACCGTTTCCCGTTTCCCGTTTCCCGGTAATTGTTCGTTCCCCGTTTCCCGTTCCCCGATTTTTTGATTTATCAAAAAATTCTCCGGCCCCGTCAAATACCCTTCCTGCATCAGCTTATCCGTGACCTTCTGATTGAATGCGGGATTCTCGGGAAAAAGTCGGAAGAGTTCCGGCTGGAGCTTCGCAGCAGCGCCTTCAAGAAGCATTAATTTGACGGATGAATTCTTCTCGATATAACCGAGGAGTTTCTCAATGTTTTTTTCAGCCTGATAATTCCCGTGCGCAGATTGAATATGAATGAAGGCCGGAGCTTTCGGATCACCCTTAAGGGTATCTGTCACCTGGCCGAGTTCGGCCGGGATCGAGAGCATTCCGGCGGGCAATGAAGACACCTCCGGATTGAGCGTGGGCACACCCGTGGCAGCGAATGCATTCGGGCTGATCTGGAGGCTGGTAATAAAGAAGGTAAAAACGACGGTGGAGGCGATTAACTTCATGCTGGGATGGCGTTGGCTCATTGAAGTGTCCGTCCTTTTCTTTTTCTGATTTTTAAAACCATATATTCAACTCCAAATAGACTTTATTAACTTCTTTAGAATAGCGTCTAATGCCAAAAAGGTAACATGCGTTTTCTCTCTTGGCAAGCTTGTTGGAAGAAATACTTTCCCCACCAGACTAGGGATTAATCCCCCACCCTTAATGCCGGGGGCGGCGGTAGGAGAGCTATAGAATATTGAGGGGATCGACGTCGAGCTGGAAGGCAACGCCGGAGGGTTTTTTGAGGCCCATCAGAAGCGCATAGATCTTGGGCGTCATCAGAAGGTCTTTGGGGATCTTAAGCATGACATGCCAGCGGAAGTGACCGCGCAATTTGTAGAACGGAAGCGGCGCGGGGCCGATAATTTCAAAACCTTCGGGAGCTGGATGTCGGATGGCGGAGGGCGTAAAGCCTTCGGTTTGAGATCCGGCTAACAATCTATCTTTGTCATTCCCGCATGCTTTTAGCGGGAATCCATTTTTTGTTACTGGATCCCCGATTGAGACATTCGGGGATGACAAGGAGATAGCCAGACCCCTGAGCGCATCGCGGATCTCGCGCGCAAAGAGATACGCCTTCTTCTCATCGTGCGAGCGGATAATGATATTCACAAGCGAGCGGAACGGCGGATAATGAAATTCCTCCCGGCACTGTTTTTCATGCGCGTAAAAGGCGAGGAAATCATGCTCGCGCGCGAACCGGATACTGGGATGCTCCGGCATCCAGGTCTGAATGATGACACGGCCGGGCTTCGTCCCCCGCCCCGCGCGCCCCGCAAATTGCGTGAGCAGCTGGAATGTCCGCTCGCTAGAACGAAAATCCGGAAGCCGGAGCCCCACATCGGCGAGCACCACGCCCACCAAAGTCACATGCGGGAAGTCAAATCCCTTGGCGATCATCTGCGTTCCAATCAGGATGTCGATCTTTTGCTCCCGGAACTCCTCCAGGATCTTTTCGTGGGAATTTTTTTTCTGAGTGGTATCCGCATCAAGGCGCGCGATCCGGGCCGTCGGAAAAAACCGGGCGACCTCGCTTTCGACCTTTTCGGTCCCGAAGCCCGCAAACTTCAGGAGCGGGGACTTGCACGAAGAGCAGGTGTTCGACACTTTTTTTTGATAGTTACAGTAATGACAAAGGAGCAGGTTCTTTTCTTGATGAAAGGTGAGCGCCACCTGGCACATCTTGCAGGTTTCGACCTCACTGCAGGTCGGACAGCGGATCGAAGTAGAAAATCCTCGGCGATTCAGGAGAAGCATCGTCCCTTCCCGGCTCTTTAGATTGGTCTCGATCTCGCGCATGAGGGGCGGCGAAAAAAGGAGACTTGCGCGCTTGTCCCCCTGATAGCGTTTGAGGTCGATCACCTGGACCTTGGGCATCGCCTTCGAATCGATCCTCTCGGTGAGATCCACGCGTTCGATCCTCCCCCTCTCCGCGAGCGCCATGCTTTCCAGAGAGGGCGTCGCCGTCCCCATCAAAAAAAGCGCTCCCTCATGTTCCGCGCGCCAGGCAGCCACTTCGCGAGCGTGGTAGCGAGGCGTGGTCTCCTGTTTATACGAACCCTCATGTTCCTCGTCCATGATAATGAGCCCGAGGTTCGGGACCGGAGCGAACACCGCGGAGCGCGGGCCCAACACCACATTGCAGGTTCCCAGCTCGATGCGTTTCCAGGTAAGAAACCGTTCCCCATCGGTCATTTTGCTGTGAAGGATCTCGAGGTTCTCGCCGAAATGCCCGGCAAAGAAGCGCTGAAGCTGTTCGGTCAGCGCGATCTCGGGGACAAGGCAGATCGCGGCACGGCCCTGCTTCAGGGTCTGGCGGATCGCGCGGATATAAAGTTCGCTCTTGCCGCTCCCGGTGACACCGTAGATTAAAATCGGTTTTACGGATTTTTTTTCGTCATCCTGAGGCTTAGCCGAAGGATCTCGCTTGAGATTCTTCGCCCCCGAGGGGCTCAGCACTGACCTTGCTAAAATCTCAGGGGGGTCGGTGCAGTCCCGCCTACCGTCTTTTATTAATTCAAGGCGGGGCAGAATGACTGAATTCGCCAACACTTTCTGGATAATCTCAAACGCCTTCTCCTGCTCAGGAGAAAGCGTGTATTCCTGAGGAGAGTGCGCCGACGCATCGCTTTTCCGACTTGCTTTCTCGATGTACTTCTCAACTTTTTTCCCGTACTTCACCCATCGCGGGAGCGCGTTCTCGATCGCCTCTCCCCAGCTCGAACCGTAATATTCGCCCACCCATTTTGTAAGCGCAAGCATATCCGCCGAGAGAACGGGCTGGTCATCGAGGACCGCGAGAAGGGGTTTGAGATCGCCAAGCCGCTTGTCATTCCCGCGGACTTTTAGCGGGAATCCAGTTTTTGCGTCTGGACCCCCGATTAAAACATTCGGGGGTGACAAAATTTTCCTTTTCGGGAGTCCTCCTTTTTCAAAGGGGGAAGAAAACTCATCCTGTTTCGCTTCCACCCCAACGATATAGCCCGTGATCTCGGTGTTGCGGAACGGGACGATCACACGAACGCCGGGGATGGCTTTCGCAAGAAGAGACTCGGGGATCCTATAACTGAAGACGGTGGGGATCGGAAGAGGAACCGCTACCTGCGCCACAAAAGACTTTATGTCATTCCCGCATGTTTTAAGCGGGAATCCAGTCTTGTTTTCTGGATCCCCGACACAAACATTCGGGGATGACAGGGACAACGCGAGCGGCTGTCCCCTTTTGGACGATTTCACTCCTTCGTCCCTTCGAGGAGCTTCATGACTTTTTTCATATCCTCCCAGACCTTGCGCTTCTCCCCCGGGCTGCGCAAAAGATACGCCGGATGGTAGGTGCACATGACCGGGATGCCCTCATAAGACTGGAACGTCCCCCGAAGTCCCGAGATGCCCTCCTCGGTTTGGAGAAGCGCTTTGACCGCATGATTGCCGAGCGCCACGATCACCTTGGGTTGAATGATCTTGAGCTGCTCTTTGAGGTAAGGCCGGCAGTGAGCGACTTCTCCCGGCGCAGGCGGACGATTATTCGGCGGCCGGCATTTGAGGACGTTGCAAATAAAGACCTGATCACGGGTCCAGCCCATGGCTTCAATGATCTTCGTGAGGAGCTGACCGGCGCGGCCGACAAAAGGAAGTCCCTGCTCGTCTTCATCGGCGCCCGGGGCTTCCCCCACAAAAACAAGCTCGGCCTGGAGATTGCCGTCGCCAAAGACGACCTTGTTGCGGGTCTTCGCGAGTTCGGCGCAGAGTTTGCATTTCAGGACTTTGGCTCGAAGTGATTCGATCCCAGGATTGCTTTCCGCCGAAGCCTTGTCATTCCCGCATGCTTTACGCGGGAATCCACTTTTTGTTGCTGGACCCCCGACTAAAACATTCGGGGGTGACACAATTTGTCGACTTGAGGATTGCATCACGGAACTCGAAGACTTGAATGTTGCTTTGTCATCCTGAGCCGATTTTCGGCGAAGGATCTCGCTTTGAGATTCTTCGCCCTTCGGGCTCAGAATGACGGGAGCGAAAGATTTCTTCGGCACATACACTTCTTCAATGCCGTCTTCTTTCAAGGCTTTCAGGAATAAAAGAGACTCGCGCTTCGGCATAAATACTATTTTCCGGCAAGGATCAGTTTAACGAGATCTTCGGAGGCGTCCGGTTTCGCCAAGCGCGCGAGGGCGTCACGTTTTTTTTGCAAAGAAGACGGATCGTCCAGAATGCCTTTGACGATAGCGTGGATCTCGTGAGGATCGTTCAGAAAATACGCGGCATCGCGGATCTTCAGGAGCTTCACATTCCGGGTCTCTTGACCGGGGATCGGCGCCATGACGACCATGACCACCCCTTTGGTCAGGGCCTCGGAAGTCGTGGAGCCTCCGGATTTTGCGACCATGAGATCGCTTGCTTCCATCAGGTCCGGCATAAAGTCGATGAAGCCGAAGATCTTGACGGGAAATGGATAGACTTTGCTTTCAAGGATCGCTTTGAGTTCCGCGTTGTTGGCGCAGACGACAAAGCACTGAACCTTGTCTTGGAACGCCTTGAGTTCTTCCAGAATAGCTTCCTGGGGACCCAAGCCGAAGCTGCCGCTCGTAAGGAGGATCGTGAACCGGTGGGCCTCGAGGCCGTGTTTTTTGAGGATCTCCTGTTTTCTGCCTGTGGGCTTGAAGGTCGGAAGGATCGGAATGCCGCCGGCGGTGATCTTTCCTTCCGGTACGCCGCGACGAGCGAGATCCTGCTTGGTTTCGTCTGCCATGACCCAATAGTGATCGGTGCCGGGATTGACCCAGAAGGTATGGGGATAAAAATCGGTGATGACCGTGATCATTTTCGACGGAATGAGCCCCTTCGCTTTGGCGCGGCCCAGGAGTTCGGGCGGGAGAAAATGAGTCGAGACGATCACATCGGGCTGGTGCTGGACGATATCTTCCAACAGGCGCTTCGCATGGATCGTATTCGTGAGCGAGCGAAAGGGCCGGATAAGCTTATAGACCCATGCGTGATCCAGCAGTTCATAGGAACCGCCCCAAAGGTTCGGGGCATGGCGGACGGACCAGTAATAAATAGGCGCGTAGGTCTTTTGAAAAAAGGCGTCGGTGTAATCCAGACAGTTGAGTAACCGGACCTGAAGATCGCTTCGACCGAGGCGCGCAAGTCCGTCCTGGACCGCCATCGCGATCTTGCGGTGCCCTTCCCCGGCTGTGGCGTGAATGATGTCGATCTTCATTAGTTTCTAATTTCCTTCACCCGTCATTCTGAGCCCTCGGGCGAAGAATCTGAAGTGAGATCCTTCGCTCAGCGAAGCAGTCCTTTAGGATCGCTCAGGATGACAGCAGTTTATGATATTTCCAACCGCGGAATGGGTTTTTCTTTTCAAGCTTTCAAAATGAACGGCACGGCGTCCCGGAGATTGTCCACGATATGATCGGGCCGGAGCTTCTTCGTCAGTTTTTTTTCCGTCTCAGCGCCGTAGCCGGTGCGGACCAGGATCGTCCGGACGCCAAAATTGACGCCGGCCTCAAGATCGCTGAATTTATCGCCGACAAAAAAGGTCTTTTTCCTGTCAAAGTCGATCTTCGCGACGGCTTTTTCGAGGAGCTGCGTCTTGGGCTTGCGGCACTCACATTTGGCTTTCTTGCTGTGCGGGCAGTAACGCGCGCCCCGGATCTTGATCTCGCGCTTGGCCATGGCCGCGACCATTTTCTCGTGCACCTGCCACATGGCGGCTTCGGAAAAAACACCGTCCCCCACGCCGGCCTGGTTCGAGATGATAAAAATGTCAAAACCCTTGTCGGTCAGGACCTTGAGCGCATCGAGCGCGCCTTTTTCAAAGCGGAACTCTTTCCAGGTCTCGACGTACTTCCAGAGGTCGACGTTGATGACGCCGTCCCGGTCGATAAAAACAACTTTTCGCATTGCATTTCGCATGATTATTCCTTTCCAAAGAAGCGTCGGATGGCGCCGGCCACGGCGTCCACCTCGGGTTCGGTCATCCCCGGGAAAAGCGGCAGGGTCAGGACTTCCTCGCGGAGTTTTTCCGTGACCGGGAGCTTGACCTTGCGGGTCGCGTATTTTTTCATGATCGGCTGCGCGTGGACCGGGGTCGCGTAATGGATCATGGTCGGGATCCCTTGGGCGGCGAGGGATTCTTTGAGGGCATTCCTCTTTCCGTCCGGCACGCGGATCACATAGAGATGATACACATGATAAGCCCCGGCGGCTTCCCGCGGAAGTCCGAGCGGGGTTCCGGCGAGTTTTTTATGATAGAGCTCGGCGACCGCGCGGCGCTCCCGGTTCAGCTCATCGAGGAACTTCAGTTTGATGCTGAGGAACGCGGCCTGGAGGCTGTCGAGACGGCTCGTCCAGCCGATCTCGTCGTGGACAAAAGGATCGTCGATCCCTTTGCCGAGGTTACGGTACTGGATGCATTGTTTCAGGATCGTTTCATTCGAGGTGGTGATCATGCCTCCGTCGCCGATCCCGCCCAGGTTTTTGGTCGGATAAAAGCTGAAAGCTCCGGCATCGCCGAACGCGCCGGCCATCTTTTTATTCCACAGCGCTCCGTGGGCCTGACAGGCGTCTTCCACGACCTTCAGCTTTTTCTGCAGGGCGATCGCCATGAGCGCGGTCATATCGGCGCATTGCCCGAAGAGATGCACCGGGATCAGGGCGCGGGTTTTGGGGCTGAGCGCCTGCCGGACGGATTCGGGATCGAAATTGAAAGTGCTTTCTTCGACATCGGCAAAGACCGGGGTGGCGCCGACATGAAGCACGGCCAGCGCGGTCGCGGTGAAGGTGAAAGAAGGAACGATCACTTCGTCCCCTTTCCGGATCCCCGCGGCCTTGAGCGCAAAGGTCAGGGCATCGGTCCCGGAGCCGACGCCGAGGGCATACGAGGTTCCGATGTAGGAGGCAAATTCGGCTTCGAGGTCCTTCAGCGCGGGGCCGAGAATATAGGCGCCGCTTTTCAGGATGCGGTCAAACGCCGCCTGGGCCTCCACAATGAATTTCTGGTGCGATCGGGACAGATCGAAATACGGGACTTTCATGTTGCTCCTATTGGGGCGCGCTTTCTTGCGCCCGTTTGAGTTCGCGGTATTTTGCGAAGGCGATGATCTGATAGGCGGAATGGAAAAAAGACATCAGGAATCCGGTGTAGCCGTTCACGATGCCGTCTTTCTGGAAATAATATTTCAGAAAGCGGCTGGTGGCTTTCCGGATGACGCGCCAGGGGCCCATCTTGCGGCCGTCCTTGATCCATTTTTCCGCTTCAAGTCCCGTCTCGCGGTTGAACTTGGAGATCCAGTTCTCCCAGCTCGGGCTGGAATAATGCAGGATGTCCCCTTTCAAGGAGCCGCAGACACCCTCGCAAAAAACCCGGGGATGGACGCGGGCTTCTTCGTAGGTGAGCATTCCTTTTTTGAAGAACCGGGTTTTGGGGGCCGGATAATAGCCGCCGCCCTTGATCCAGTCGGAGCCGATGAAGGTTTTGACAGGCATGCAGAAGTGGGTGTGCAGCTCCTGGTCCGAAGGCTTCGCGGCGATCGCGGTGAGTTCGGCGGCGAGTTCCGGGGTGATGCGCTCGTCGGCATCGAGCGAGAAGACCCACGGCTGGGTCGCGAGGCTGTAAGCGAAATTGCGGTGCCGGCCCTCAATATCCATCGCGCGCTGGGAGACCTTGGCGCCGAAGGACTTGGCGATCTCCACCGTGCGGTCGGTCGACATGTCATCGAGGACCACGATCTCGGCGGCGAACTCGGCGCTCTTGAGGCATGCGGCCAGACGCTTTTCTTCATTTTTCGCGATCACCACAACGGTCAGGGCTGCTTTTTCCATAGCATCAACTCCTTGCTGAGGGGAACTGGAAAAGGTCAACGACGAACGAAAGCGTTCTTCGTTTCCCGTTCAGCGTTCCCCGGATATTAATACGCATTCTTAAAGGCAAAAAGGGTCATCACCAAGATCTCAACATCCAAAAGTAACGACCAATTCTCCATGTAATAAAGGTCGTACTTGATGCGCTCCTCGATCGACGTGTCGCCCCGGAGGCCGTGAACCTGCGCCCACCCGGTGAGGCCGCTCTTCACTTTGTGGCGCGCCATGTAGCGGGGCACGCTTTCGCGGAACTTGTCGACAAAGTGCGGGCGCTCCGGCCGGGGACCCACAAGAGACATATCCCCCCGGAGGATATTCAAAAGCTGCGGGAACTCGTCGAGGTTCCAGCGGCGGAGGAATTCCCCGCTCCGCGTCCGGCGATCGTCGGCGGGCTTCGCCCACACCGGCCCCGTTTCTTTCTCGGCGTCGAGCTTCATCGTGCGAAATTTAATGAGCCGGAACACCTTCCCGTCGCGCCCCACGCGTTCCTGGAAATAAAAAACGGGGCCCTTCCCTTCCATTTTGATCAGGATCCCCACAAGCACTCCGACAGGAAGAAACGCAAGCGCCATGATCCCGGCCACCCCGAGGTCGAAGAGCCTCTTGAGACACCGGTTCCAGGGATCATCCAGCGGGAGCGACCGGAACCCCAAAAGAGGAATATGACTGACGTATTCCACGCCGACGTTGCTGGCGATCAAACCGTGGATATCCGCCCCCATCTTGAAATCGATCAGCGCGTCCTCACAAGTCGCCACAAGGTCCGTGACCTTTGCCCGCGAAAAACCCTCCTCCAGGAGGATCACCTGCTGCGGCTGAAGCTTTTCGACAAAAGACTCCCACTGCCCCGTGAGCCCCACCACCGGAACCCCCTCAATATGTTTCCCGACATCCTCCGCACTCGACGCAAGGATCCCGACCGGCCGCTGCCCGTAATGAGGATTCTGCCGGGCCCATTCGATCAGAGCGCGCGTATTCGGAGTCAGGCCCAGGATAAGCACCTCGATCAAATCTTTTTGATGCCCGCGACGCCAGTAACTCCACTGAATGATCGCATACCGACCGGCACTGATGAAGACACAAGAGAATACCCAGATAAAAACCAGATAGAGCCGCGAGTAAGAGAACTGGCGGTAGAAGAACGTGAGCGCCATAAGAAGGATCACCGCGTAAGTCACCGCCTTGACCCCCCGGAAGATCTCCTCAACGCGCCGCCAGTGACGCGAAGGCTGATAAAGACCGGCCTCACGGAGAAACCAAAGGTAGACCGGGATGATGCCCAAGAGCGCGTGCCAATAATCAGAGAGCGGCGGGACACCGTGCTCGGCGGGTAAGCCCCCCATAAATCTGAAATAATACGCCACAACGAAACTCAAAATGATCATGGCGCTGTCGATCAGAACGGCGGCGGCCGCCATTCGCCTCGGATGTCCGGATCTCATACGGATTTCACCTTGAGTGAGTCGTGGGTGTCGATAACTTTTTTCATATTCTCAAGAAAATGCTTTCGCCCGAACCCCTGAACTTTCTCGGACACTTCCCGGGGATCGAAGCACTGCCCCTCGAACCGAAGCACCGCCTCGCGAATCGCTTCCGGCGTCTGCTCATCAAAAAAAACACCGCTTTTCACCGTCTCCAGCGCCCCGCCCTTCCGGAACGCGATCACCGGCGCGCCGCAGGCCTGAGCCTCAAGCGGAACGATCCCGAAATCTTCTTCCGTCGGAAAGACAAGCGCCCGCGCTCCCGAATAAGTCTTGCGGAGTTCCTCATCGCTCACCCCGCCCCAAAAAGAAATCTGATCATGGGTCCGGAGTTTTTGGTATTGGGAGGCCAGGGGGCCGGAGCCGATCACGACAAGCCTCCGCTCCAAGCGATTAAAAGCCTCGATCACCAGGTCCAGCCTTTTATACGGAACAAAGTGTGAAACTGCAAGATAATAACCGAGATCCGGTGCAGTGTCATTCGCCAAGTTCTCTCCAACGCGCGCATCATCCTGAGGCGTCTTATGCCGAAGGATCTCAGGCTGAGATTCTTCCGTCGCTCTTGCTTTCGCAAGAAAGCGCGACGTCAGAATGACGCTGCGAGGATTTGCTTCGCCGATGAGCCTGAAGAAGCCCGTCTCAACCGGCGGATGAACAACTACGGCATCGCGGTGATAGACGGTTTTGATGCGTTTTTTGATGTACTCCGAATTCGCGACAAAAAGGTCCACGCGCTCATTGGTCCCCAGATCCCATTTTCTGAGGAAGTGGAACACCCCCTCGATCAGCAGCCGGACCGGCGCGAGATACCGGTTGAAATAAACATCCTGGAACCCCCAAAGATAACGCATCGGCGTATGGCAATAGCAAACATGATACGCATTCTCGGGGATACGGATCCCTTTCGCCACACAGTGGGAACTGGAGATCACGAGCTCCGCGTCCTCGACTTTCATGGAACGGATCGCCCACGGCAGAAGCGGCAGAAGCCACCGGTAGTAAGACTTGATCCCCGGGAGAAACTGGAGGAACGAGGCCCGGATCTTAAGCCGCGCGAGATTCGGACTTATCTTTTTCCGGTCAAAGAAAAGCGTGTAAAGCGTGGCCTCCGGATAAAGCTCCGCCAAGGCGTCGAGGACTTTCTCCCCGCCGCGCATATGAATAAGCCAATCATGGACCAGCGCAACTTTCATAATTTCCTTATTTTGCAAAATAGGGACAGGTCTTTACCGCATTCCCAGACCTGTCCCTGATGCTCACGCACACCTGAGGGACTGGTCTGCTTTACCTTCGTAGACCTGTCCCTGATACCCACCCGCACCTGAGGGACTGGTCTGCTTTACTTTCATAGACCTGTCCCTGATACTCACCCGCACCGTGAGGGACTGGTCTGCTTTACCTTCGTAGACCTGTCCCTGATACCCACCCGCACCTGAGGGACTGGTCTGCTTTACTTTCATAGACCTGTCCCTGATACTCACCCGCACCGTGAGGGACTGGTCTGCTTTAC
>CAYZYT010000002.1:144655-202921 GCA_964482725.1 uncultured bacterium
TGAGGGACTGGTCTGCTTTACCTTCGTAGACCTGTCCCTGATACCCACCCGCACCGTGAGGGACTGGTCTGCTTTACTTTCATAGACCTGTCCCTGATACTCACACGCACCGTGAGGGACTGGTCTGCTTTACTTTCCAAGACCTGTCCCTGATACCCACCCGCACCGTGAGGGACTGGTCTGATTTATTTTCCAAGACCTGTCCCTGATGCTCACCCGCACCTGAGGGACTGGTCTGCTTTACTTTCATAGACCTGTCCCTGATGCTCACCCGCACCGTGGGAACTGGTCTGCTTTACTTTCATAGACCTGTCCCTGATGCTCACGCACACCGTGAGGGACTGGTCTGCTTTACTTTCATAGACCTGTCCCTGATGCTCACCCGCACCTGAGGGACTGGTCTGCTTTACTTTCATAGACCTGTCCCTGATGCTCACCTGCACCGTGGGGACTGGTCTGATTTATTTTCCAAGACCTGTCCCTGATGCTCACCCGCACCGTAAGGACTGGTCGGCTTTACCTTCCTAGACCTGTCCCTTTCGCATTGCGAGACGCAGCCTGGATCATCCCGAGGAAAAGCCAGAACATCGCGGAAGGTTGAAGGGAATAAAGATTCGTGTCCAGCGAGCTTTGGACCAGAAAAGCAACGACGCCGCAAAGAAGCCCAACAAGGACCGGGGTCATCTCCTCGCCCGCGCGACGCCGGAAGGCCAGGAACCCGCCGCGAAGCACCGCGCCCACAAACAACAGAAAACTCAGCAGCCCCAAGATCCCGGTCTCCGCCCACATTTGAAGAAAACAGTTATGGGCGTACATCGCCCCGCGGCCCTTCACGTAATCCTGGAAAAAAGCCATGAACGTTCCGACGCCTTTCCCAAGCCAGGGATGTTCCGCGATCATCGCCCAGGCGCCATTCCACAACTGGTACCGGCCTGAATCGCCTCCGGAATGAAGAGAACCCGCCACCCTTTCCAGAACCCCCGGAATCAAAAGGATCAGAGAACCAAAAACCACCCCAAAGATCAGGAAAAACTTTTTTTTAGGAAGGAAACAGAACATCAGCGCTCCCGCGACAAAGAACCCCAGCCATCCTCCGCGTGAGAAGGTTTGAACCAGGCAAAACGTCAGAAGAAGGATCACCGTGAGCAACGCGGACCGATAAAGCGTCTGCACCGTGAACGGTTTTTGGATCCCGGCGGGTCGCTTCAGGGCAGCGGCCATCCCTGCCAGCAAGGGGATGACACAGATCAGATAGGCGGCAAGATTATTCGAATGCTTCAGCGCGCCGGTGACGGCGTACTCCAGGCGCCCGGCGTATTGGACCGCGATCATCGGCCGGTGAAGCAGGAATTCCAGACCCAGGAACTTTTGAGAGAAAGCATCGATCGCGACCAGGGCCCCGGAGGCCAAAAAGACGAAGGTTATATTCCGGAAACGCTTTTCGCTATCCAGAGAAGCCGCCGCGACACAAAAGAGCATCATGAACTTCCCCCACTTGCCCAGGAGGGCGTTCAGGCCCTTGGAGAGATAGGGTCCGCTATGCATAAGCGAAAGACCGCAAAAAACAAAGAAGAGTAAAAGGAAAATATGGGCAGGGGTCAAAAAGGTAGAGAGCCTTGTGTCCCCTTGAGGCTTCTGCTTCAGGCTCAGGATCGTTTTAAGGAAAAAGACCACGATCGCGGTGATCGTAAAGGTCTCCACCAAGGCGATCGAGATGGGAATAAAAAAAGCCAAACCGTAGAGAGAATACTCCAGGATCTTATCGAGAATTCTGATGCTTTTGTCGAGCGTCATCACACCTCCGGTAAATTGAACCCGCATTCTACAGGAAAAGCCAATCCCCTCCAAGGAACTTAGAGCGCCCCACACTCCCCGTCAAGCCGAGGGCTGGAAGGCCTTTGCCCCCTAAAGGATCCTCGCCCGATCAAGAAGTCTTCTGGGTCCAATACTCCAGCCAGGACTCCATCGCGGCTTCTTTGGCGCTCTGAGGGATGATGCCCGACCGAGCCGTTCGTGGGATAGGCTGGGAACCCTTCCAGGAACGATTCGCGGGAGCCGAGATCTTCAGATGCGTTCTCCCTTGTTTCTTCCCCTCTTTCAACCAGTGCTCGATCGCTTTTTCTTTCGTATTGATCCCGGACGCACGCAGGTCATCATAGTTATTCACATAAGTCTGCCAGTCAAAGTCCGGCCGCACCGTGAGGGGTTGGTAAGGGATCTTATGATACGAGCGCCCTTCTTTTCGCCCGATCGTCATCCAATGCTCCGCGGCCTGCTCCCGGGTATGGATGTCCAACCGCTGAAGGTCTCCGTAATTATCCACATACGTCTGCCAATTAAAATCACGCGGAAGCTGCTGCGCCGCATCGGAAGAAGCATTCCACCCCTTCAGCTCGTGATAATCACGCCCCTCATTTTTTCCATATTCCGCCCAATGCTGTTTTGCTCTGGCTTCCGTATCGATCCCGGCATTCCTCAGGTCCACATAGTTTTGAACGTAGGTCTCCCAATCAAAGTCGACCGGAACATTTTGAGCGGAAGCCGTAACCGGGACGGGGTCCTGGGGATCGGGCCCGGGCAGGTCCTCGAAGATCCGGGCCAAAACGACCGCAATGATCATCGCGAAGACGATCCCCAACAAGATCAGGATTTTTTTATTTTTCATTCAAAAAGCGTTTCTCCGGAGCTTCCTGATACACACGCCCCTCATTTTTTCCATATTCCGCCCAATGCTGTTTTGCTCTGGCTTCCGTATCGATCCCGGCATTCCTCAGGTCCGCATAGTTTCGAACGTAGACCTCCCAATCAAAGTCAGCCGGAACATTCTGAGCGAGGAATTGCGCCTGCGCCTGGCGCCAGGCCGCCTTCTTCGCCATTTTCCGGGCATGGACGCCCCAGGTGACCGCGAGGAGGATCACAACGACCAGCGCCAGAACAACGCTTAAAACTTTTTTATTCAATATTTTTTCAGGCATTTTTTATTTTTCGCTCCTTCGATTTTAAATTTTGCTCCATTCTAGCGATTTAAAAAAATTATGAAACTAATAATCGTGAGGCCGGCTACAGAGCCATGTACGGAACCGCAAGCCCTGCGTCCAGAAGCTCCTGATTCAGGAAGAGGCCCTCTCGAACGATCCGCTCCCGGTCATCGCTCCCCTTCAGAAAAAACACATCCGCAAGAAAGCGACCGTATTTTTCCTGTTTATAGCTTTTGATCACAAGGCAAGAACACGCGTCCAGTCTTGAGATCACCTCCGCCTTAGCCTTTTGCCCCATCGTGCAAGTAAGCTCCGGCGCATCGATCCCCCGGAGGCGGAACGTCTGAGTGATCCAGGTCCGGAACCCCAGGTCGACCCGCGCGATCAGTGTATCGCCGTCGATCACGCGCTTCAGCGAGGCCGCGTAGGTATAAAGCCGGTTTTTATCGAAAGCCGCTATTTTCGCCGAATAATCTTCACGAACGTCTTTTTGCATCCGCACGATAAGCCCGGAATGAAAGATCTTCTTAGGATCGCGACGAATGTCCCTTTCGATCCCGAATCCGATATCGATCACGCCCCTCCCGTCCACAGGCGCTCTTAACGCGCGGTAATGGTACAAACACCCGCGCTCAACCGCAAGGACGCTCCCTTTTCCGACGACCGGGACCTGCGCGGGATCCCACCGCGTGTACATCCGGAGATCCCGGGCATTAATACCCTCGGTGAGAGCCTTTTTTTCGAGCGCGAGACGTTTTCGGGGATCTTCCAGACGGATCAGAAGTGAATAATGAGACCAGCTCAGCGCAAGCGGCGCCCCGGAAGGATATAAGCGATGGAATTTTGCCGCGTCATAAAAAAAAGAATCCGGTCTCCCGAAATCTTTCGAAAGACGCGCGATAAGGGCGGCATTCCCGGCGCTCGGCCGGTCCTCAAGCCCCATCGTCCCGCGCAAGAGTTTGCCGATATTCCACGAGGTCCGCACCACCTCTTCCCGGTAAGACTGCCGCACCCGCTCGGCACCCAACATCAGCTGGTCCGCGATGGCCTTTCGGAGGTTTGAGTACTGACTGGAGGCGGCTCTTGGTTTCGCCATAAGTCCCCAAAATTTAAGACCCTGCTTTGCGATCCCGGATCCCCGGAGGTGAATCAAAGTCTTGCGCGGCGTTCACGCCCCACCCTCTTCCAGGCCCGAGTCCGGAGCGCTAATTTAAAACGGGCTCGACCGGCCGCAGCCTGTTGCGCTGGAAGATCATCCCAAAAACTTTTTTAGAAAGAAGCAAGGTGATATAAGCTTCCTTAGTATCCTGGCCCCGAAGTTTCTTGACCAAAAACTCCAGCAGGGCCCCCGTGGCAATGCTCCCGAATTTTAAAAAGAGGATGATCCGGACGAGATAGTCCCCTCGCCGGCCATAATGCTTCCGCGCAAAGTGGATCTGGCTTTGCCGGTAAGCGACAAGTCCCGCAAGGATATTTTCCTTCACCGATTGGCCGCTGTAGTGAAGGATCTTGGACATCGGACAAAAAACAATTTTCCACCCGAGGTCACGGATCCTTTTGCAGAGATCCGTATCCTCAAAATACATAAAAAAGGATTCGTCAAGAAGCCCCACCTGGCGCAAAGCCTCGCGACGCAAAAGAAGGCAAGAGCCCGAGAGCCACTCCACTTCCTGTTCCAGGGAACACACTTCCCGGAGATGCCCCCGGATATTCAGATCATTGAGCGCGATCCGGTAGTCGACGATCTTTCGAAGGATCTCCGTGAAAAGATCCGGGAACTTGCCATACGAAACCTGATGGCGCCCATCACTGCCGACATGCTGGGGACCGATACATCCCACCTCGGGCCGCGAATCCATCACTTGAACCAGACGGTCAAAAACCGGCTCGAGGATCTTCGTATCGCTATTAAGAAGAAGGAGGTACTTCCCGCGAGCGTTCACGATCCCAAGATTATTCGACTGGCTAAAGCCGTCGTTGCGGCCCGTTTCAATGAGACGGACCTCCGGGAACTCTTCCGTGAGCGCCTCTCGGATCCCGTCTTGGGAACCATTGTCGATCAGAAGGACCTCATACGGACTGTGGGGACGGAACTCCCGGATGGACCTCAGACACTGAAGCGTCAGCTCCCGGGTCTTGTAGTGAACGATGATGATGCTTAAAATCACAGAACCATGCGGCATGGTCTTCCGATCCTATATTTGAAAAAGAGTTATGCCCATCTCATCCGAAGCTAAAAAATGCAACCCGAAAACTCCAAGGGACATTATCACAAAAAACCGCTTCGTGCTGCCCTTTTCGCTCAACGATCCCAATCAAAAACACGGGGACCGGAGATGCTTTCCCTAGCATCACTTCAGGCTTGTGGGACCGCTATTGTTTTTTCCGGAAAGCCAAAAAATACCAGCGCAAATAATGCGGCAACCAGGCCCACAGCCTGAACCGCGATTGACCGGCGCTTCGGTCACGCCACGTCGCCGGAATTTCGGTGATCTTCCAACCCCGCAAAAAAGCTTTCACGACGAGCTCCATGCCCAGTTCAAATCCGCCCGTACTTTCGATCTCAATACTTTTCAAAACATGCCGGGCATACATTTTAAAGCTATTGGAGATATCCTGGGTCGGGATCCCTGTCAAAAAATGCAGCGACAAGCCGGCCATGCGAGAAAGAAATCCCTTGAACCAAGGTCCGCCGATCTGCCGCCCGCCCCGCATGTACCTTGAACCGCAAACGATATCAAAACCTTCCCGGATCTTGGCGGCCATAAGATCCACGACGCCCAATTCATCCGATAAGTCCCCCATCACCACAAGCGCTGCCGAAGCCTCCGAGGCATGAAATCCCTTTTTGATGGCGTTCACAACACCCCGGCCATAGTCATTTTTCAGAAGAACGATATGATCGATTTTCCGGGAGGCGATGTATCCGGCAACGACCGGCAGCGTATTATCTTCGTCAAAGTCATAAACGATGAAAATTCGGTGGGAGGTCACGACCTTTCGCGCGATCTCTTCTAACGTAGCAACGATCACCTCTTTCTCGTTGAAGACCGGGACAAGGATATCGATCTCGTACACGGCAGCCCCTCGCTTCGTGCTTTCCCCCTCGGCCACGGGTCAGATCCCGCCGATCTTGATCTGGTTTTCGATCCAGGGAATGATCTCATCAAGAGCGGTCGCTAAAGAGGTGGTCGCTTCAAATCCCAGGCGCCTTTTTGCCTTCGAGACATCGGGCACGCGATTCTGGACATCATAGGGATAGGAGGGGTCACTGGTGTATCGGAAAGGCTTATCCCCGTTAAGCCTTTTCCAGATCATTTCGGCCAGCTCCAAAACAGAAGTCGAAACGGGCGTCGAAAGGTTGAAATCCTCGTTCGTCGCCTGATCGCTTTCAAGCGATGCCACGATGCCTTTGGCGAGGTCTCCCCCATAGGTGTAATGACGATTCTGATTTCCTTTCCCCAAGAGATGGAGCGGATCCTGGCCTTTCAATATCTTCTGCACGAGGTCCGGCACGACATGGCTCATGGCCAGAGACACATTGCCGGATTTAATTTCTTTGTCGCAGAGCGCTCTTTTTTCACCCGTCCCCACACAGTTGAAAGGACGGAGGATCGTAAAAGGAAGTTTGTACTGCTCCCAAGCGCCCTTGGCAAAATACTCGGTCGCAAGCTTCTGAAAACCATAAGTAGAGAGAGGCGGCGGACAGTCGAACTGATTGCCCTCCGGGGTCGGAAACACATGCGTGCTTTCGAAAACCATGGAAGAAGACATGACGGAGATCTTTTTCAGTTTGCACTTTTGAAACGCCTGGATTGCTGCGTCAAAAGAAGCCGCGGTGATCCTTTCGTTTTCCGCAAGAAGATCGTAGGCGAATTCATGAAAATAGGATATCCCGCCGATCCGCGCCGCGCCCGCGATGAAATGATCACAATCGGAGAGCAAGGCCTCCATGAGAGGCACGTCCTTCACATCCCCTTTCACAAACTTATAGCGCGGATGCTGATCGTAGCTTTTATCGACAGGCCCATACTTCGACAGGTTATCGATCCCGACCACATCCCAGCCCTGGCCTAAAAGCTCTTCGATCAAATAGCCTGCGATAAAGCCCTTGGAACCGGAGACAAGTATTTTCATTTTTGACCCCCGATCAGGTTCCAGACATCGACGACTATTTTGTTTTTGAAATCCAGCGTTTTGTACACCTTATGAGGCGCTCCGATGATAATAATATCACTCTTCTCAATGAGCTCCGCTTCGCTGACAAACCGGCTGTCTTTGACATAAGGGTCCGAACAGTAGAGGTGCCTGGCTTTAATATCCAGGATCTTCTTAAGCTTGTAGGAAAGCGATTCCCGGATGTCATCGCTTTCAGACTTGAACGCCATCCCGAGCACTCCGACATTTTTTTCGGCCAGGTCATATTTTTTTTCAAGCCTTGCCAGCACAAAGTTCGGGAACCCTTCGTTGATCAGCATGGCCGCATGCCCGAGAAAAAAGGTGTTATCGGAAAAGGCCGAGAGCTGCATCGTGTCTTTAAAAAGGCACGGCCCGGACGCGAATCCGGCCTTCGGAAAACCTTTAGTCCTGGGATAATGATGGGTCATCGCATGATGGATCTCATAAAAGTCCGCACCATAAGCTTCGGCCATCATGTAGAACTGATTGGCGGCCGCAAACTGAATGTACCTCCAGGTATTGGTAAAAAGCTTCGCCAGCTCCGCCTCGAGGGGCTCCACGATGATAATATCCTGAGTGATCAGCTTGAAGAGATCCACGACCTTCGAAAGCGATTCCTTGTTAAAACTCGACACTATTTGAGGGAGCGTATAAAGCTCCTCCATGGACTTGCCTTCCAGGATCCTTTCCGGGCAGAAAAAAACTCCGATGTTCTTTCCGAGCCCGAGCAGGAGCTGGTTCAGTTTTTTAGTTAAACCGGGATAGAGCGTACTTCTCAATATGACCGTATGGCCGTCTTGAAGGAAAGGCGTAATGCTGTCAAAAAATTTCTTCAGCGTTGAGAACACAGGATTCAGATGCTCATCGACCGGAGTTCCCACCACCACGATGACAAACTCCGATTCGGAAATGACTTTTTTATCGCTGGATAAGAAAAGCGTCTTGCCGACCGTTTGCTTAAGGATCTCCTCCAGCCCCTCTTCCATAAAAGGCACCTGGCAAAGCCCCACCTGTCGGATCGCTTCCTCATTGATGTCATTGATGATCACTCTTTTGCCTTCCTTGGCAAAAGCCGCCGCCAAAGGCAACCCGACATGCCCGCATCCCCCGATAACGCAAACATCATATTTCGCCATATCCGTGTCTCCTCCTCTGATCTATTAAGAATAAATTTGTGGCATTACAAACGTCACTTTAAAATTTTGCAAAGACATGGATTTTTTTCCGGCTTCGAACCTCATTGAGAAACGATGAAAAACCCCGACAAAGCCTTTGTGAATTTTATAAGCGATAGTTAGCCGCTTTAGCATCATCATGGAACATCTTGACAGTATCCAGAGAGAACTGGTCCAAGTCATAACCCACCAGCGAAAGCTTCTTCAGAATGTCATTCGTTACCGTAATAACGTGACACCCGATCTCATCCGCCTGGAAGATATTCAGCAATTCGCGAGGACTCGCCCAAATCAATTCGGACGCTGGGGCAATTTTAAGTTGTTTCACGGCAGCGGCCATCATGGGCACGGGATCACGGCCGGTGTCTGCAATGCGGCCTGCAAATACGGAAACGTAGCTCGGAACGTGCGGGTCAAGAGATGCCACCACATCACGCACCTGCGTCAACGTCATGATCGCCGTTACGTTCAATTTGACTTTTTGACCCGCCAGTTTTTTAACAAGCTCATAACAAGTTTCCCGCCGGGTATTCGTCACGGGGATCTTGACGTAAACGTTTGCCCCCCAGCCGGCAATTTCCATGGCTTGACGTTCCATCTCGGCGAAGTTGTCCGAAAACACTTCGAACGAAAGAGGTTTGTCCTTGATAACCGTAAGGATATCTTTGCAGAATGCCCGGTAATCGGTAATGCCAACCTTTCTCATCAGCGTGGGATTGGTCGTGAGCCCCTTGATGTAAGGCTTTGCGTACATCTCGAGCATACCTGCCTTGTCTGCGCCATCCGCAAAAATCTTGACTTTCAATTCTTCAATTTTTTTCATTCTTGTCTCCGTTTAAAATAATGACTACCGCTTCGGCCAGCGAAGAAACCCTTAGAGTGCCGGGAGGTGGTTGTTTTTCGTTATAGCCATAATCGATGAAAAGGGTCGCGCAGCCAGCGTTGCTTCCAGCTTCCACATCACGCCAGCGATCCCCCACCATAAAACTTGAAGCAAGGTCAATGTCAAACTCCTGCGCTCCGGCGAGCAACATTCCGGGGCGAGGTTTCCGGCAATCGCATCCATCATCGTTATCGTGATAACACATGATGAATCGATCGATCGGCATGCGTTCTGCCAAATAGTCGTTTATCGCCTCAACGGTCGCCTGAGGGGTAACACCTCTTCCCACATCCGGCTGATTGGAGACAACGATCAACGTGAAACCGGCATCTTTCAATCGCTTTAAGGCCTCAGTCACGCCGGGGAAAATTTCTATTTCGGCAACGCTGCCAGGCGGATAGGGTTTCCCATCTTTCACCACAGACCGATTAAGAACACCGTCCCGGTCAAGAAAAACGGCCCTTCGTTTCATTTAAACACCGACTCCCATTTCGTCTGATTGGCTTTCAGCTTCGGGTGTGAAACCAGCAAATGCCAGACAACCGCCTGAAACGCCTCAGCATGGGGCGTGATGGATGCCACATTAACGGTAGGCACAATCACACACGCATCAGCAACCTGCGCCGTATAACCTCCATCGCGGCCTACCACGCCGACAACCTTTGCGCCAACGGACTTGGCAAACTTCAATGCTTCCACAAGGTTCGGTGAAATATTCTTATCCAGGTTACCACCGCCTACGGAAAAAATAAAAAGAACATCTTTGGCAGCCAGCTTGCTCGTCTTCAACCATTCGACAAAAATAGTGGCCCAGCCATCGTCGTTGGTTCGCGCGGTCAATTCCGAGACATTGTCCGTCGGAGCATACGACTCAATGCCCACGATCTTTCGAAAATCGTTCACAGCGTGAGAACAATTCCCCGCACTGCCCCCCACGCCCAAAAAAAAGATCCTACCGCCATCGGCCTTGACTGAAGCCAGGACATCTGCCATTTTTTCAATGGCAGCCGCATCGATTATTCGAAGGATCTCAGCAGTCTCATTCAAATGCTTCTGCGCAAAGTTCATAATAGCTCTCCCTTTTTAAAATAATCTATAGTTTCTTCCAACCCCTTATGCGAGCCGATCTCATAAAACCGTTCAAACACCTCGTGACCCGCCAAAGAACCCTGAACTGAAAGCTTGTGATAAACATCCGCTAGGTCAAAAGGCTCATGAGCCGGAGCATCTCTCAGAGTTGTGGCGGACAACACTCCCAGCCCGTAATCAATGTGCGTCATTGCGGACGTGGGCGCCCGCTTATTGTATTCCGCAATGCGACCCTCCCGGAAAAGAACATTACTCTTGTCCCACAAGTTTTCATTGCGCAGCACGGTCATCAAGGCAGGCTTGCCGCTTTCCAAGAAAGCTCTCTCCACAGCTCGAAAATCAATTGGCAAATACGAATCACCATAAAACACAAAAAACTGTTCACCCAATAGCGGCAAGGCCTGTCGCAGCGCGCCCCCTGTCCCTAATAAATGCGGGCCATCCCATGAATAGTGAACCTCCAAACCAAACGCCGAGCCATCCCCCACCACAGCCTCAACCTGCTCACCCCGATAACTGATACACAACACCACACGGGTGATACCCTGCCGGCTCAGATAATCCAGTTGGCGAACAACAAAAGGCTTGCCCGCCACATCGACAAGAGCTTTTGGAATTGTTTCGGTAATGGGATGCAAGCGGGTCGCCAGCCCCCCCGCCAAAATGGCCACCGGCAACATCAGCTCAACACAACCTTTGTGCCTTCAAAGTCAAAGCGAAAGCGAACTTCTTCCAGTCCGGCCTTGGACATAGCGTGGCGCAGCTTGTTGCGGTCAGCCGCACAGAACATCAAAAAGCCACCTCCTCCGGCGCCCACCAACTTGCCACCCACAGCCCCACTTTTCATGCCGAGCGCATACCACTCATCGATCTTGGGATTACTCATGCCGCCCGAGCGACGCTTCTTGTGCTCCCAGTGCTCGTGCATCAACTCACCAAACTGAACCACCTTGCCGGCTTCCAAGGCTTCCTTGCTGCGATAACCCAAGTCTTTCACATAATGCAGATTGCGCAACATGGCTTCATCGTTCTTCTGAGAACGCACTTGTTGATCCTTCAAAATATCGCCGGCACTGCGGCAGTAGCCGGTAAAGAACAACAAAAGGTTGTCTTCCAGGTCGAACATGGTGTCTATGGAGACGCGTAACGGCTCTGCCGTCACCCGGTCATCTTTGTGAAAGGTAAAACAGGTCAAGCCTCCATATGAGGCAATGTATTGATCCTGTTTACCGATGGGCTCTCCCAGACGATCGATCTCGATCTGGCATGCCAGTTCGGCCAATTCCTTGGGATGGATCAGCTTGCGTCGGTGAGCATAAAGGCTCTTGAGCAGCGCTGTCGTAAAGCTACCGGAAGATCCAAGCCCCGTTCCAGCCGGGATATCCGCCAAAGTCGTAATCTCGACTTGAGGCGTCCGCAATTCCTGAAGCAACAAGGCTTCCCGGATGATCGGATGCTTCACGTCTTCAACTTTTTCGACATGCTCAAGATGTGAATATTTCAGATAAACCCCTGCAGTAAAAGGGCGCATCACAGTCACATAGACATATTTATCGATAGCCGCCGCGATTAAAAACCCTTCGTGCTCACGATAGTAGGAAGGCAAATCGGTACCACCACCCCCCAAAGTGATCCTCAGAGGACTACGCGCAATGATCATAACCAGACTCCTTATAAATTTTTTCCACTACTCTTAAGGCTTCGAAAGCATCTTTTAATCCCGCCGCCGGTGTTCTATCCAAACGAATATCCTCATAGAACTCAGAGATCTCCACCGCCCAGGAATCATCGGCTGTCGGGTATTCCCAGTTTGTCGCCTCCGGCGGCCCCATTTCGGGAAGCATCTTGTAATAAGTAAGCCGTTCGACGCCGTAGCTCCCACCTAAACCGGAAATATCAAGTTTGCCAACTCTGCCATAAATTTCCATTGAAAATAGATTCTTCCATTCCGTACACGAAACATGAAGAAAAGCTACTTGCTGCTTCGACGTTTTGAGGATCATGAAGCCGTTGTCGTCGACCGGCATATCCCAATAGTAGGTGTGTGCAAAACCCTGCACCTCAGTAAAATCTCCGAGAAACCAGCGTGACAAATCGATCAAATGCGGTCCTTGGTCGATCAATTCGCCACCCCCCGAAAGTTTCGGATCAGCCCGCCATTCCTTTTCGTAGCCAAGCCGCGCCCCATGCCCGTAACGCGCCCGGAGGAACATCAACTCACCCAGCATGCCGGCATCGACTATTTCCTTGGCCTTGAGCAAAGCGCGGTGATAACGGTGGCTGAACCCAACGTGAACCTTCACCCCATTTTCCTCGGCAGCAACCATCACCGGCTCGAGTTCCTTGGCTGATCGAGCCCCAGGCTTTTCAACAAGAACATGTTTACCAGCTTCAATCGCAGCAAGAGTGATGGCAGCCAGGGAGTCATGCCGAGTAGCAACTATCACGATATCCACTTCCGGCAATCCAATCAGTTCCCTCCAATCGCGGAACACCTTGGCACCCGATCCTTTAACTAAATTCTGGGCACGACCGACATCGATATCGGAACAAGCCACCAATCGCCCACCGGAGCCAAGCGCATTCACTCGTTTTTGGCCGATCAGACCACAACCAACAATCCCGATTCCAAACGATTTAGCAACGTTGCTCACTTGTCACCCCATGAAAATCCACGATCCCGCCCGGCGATGCGGCGCAAGGTATAAACATCACTCGAAGACAACTCCTCCAAATGCTCGGGCCAATGCTCCCAGTCATCCCAAACCGCGCTAATGAGTTTTCCGGTAATACCGTCACTCGCCGCAGAAGCCAGAAATAAAGCTAATTCAGCCCCCCGATCAAGCGGGGTGCCACCCGATTCCTTTTGTTTTAGGGAGCGTTCAAAAAAGGCTTTCCCAACTTTTTCGGGTCCCGCTTCAAGAACCTCATCAAGCATGCGGGTATTCAAAGCACCCGGGGCAATGGCATTAACGTCAATACCAGCACCACGAACTTCTTCAGCAAGCGTCTCAGCAAACCGAACAATTGCTGCTTTGGAAACCGCATAGGCACTAATTCGCGGCAAGGGGTTCGTTGCCCCCCCACCCGAAAGCTGAATCACCTTTCCGTAACGCTGCGCTTTGAAATGCGGCAGAATCGCTCGGCACATTAGGATCGAGCCAAAAACATTAATCTCGATCGTCTTGATCCATTCTGTCCAATCGACCCCCTCAATCTCGCCCTTGGGACCATAGATCCCAGCATTATTTACAAGAATATGGCAACCGCCTAGTTTCTTAAGCGTCTCGCTCACCAGCCCACGAACATCGGCCTCAACCGAAACATCCCTCACTTCGGCGAGGACTTTTTGCCCCGGCGCCAGCAACTTCTCAAGATCGGCCTGTGCCTCCCTCAGCAGAACAGCATTTCGCGCACACAACATAACATCCGCCCCTGCCAAAACGTATTGCTTGGCAATTTCCAATCCGAGCCCCTGATTGGCACCCGTAATAATCGCCACCTTCCCTGCTAAAACTTTTTTCATGATCGATTCTCGCCTGTCTCAGAAGTTCCCACAGCAACATATTTCAAACCCAAAGATACCACCACTGCTTGCAGATGCCGATTGGCATCCATCACGACCAGGTTGGCATTCGCAACAGAAAACAGCCCCTCTGCATCTTGGCGAAATTCCGGCCATTCGGTCCCCACCACAAGCACATCGGCCCCGGTCACCGCATCTAACGCTCGCGTATAACTCACCACACGGCCAGACCATCGCTCAGGTAATTTCCGGACGACAGGATCATACACATGCACAATAGCTCCCTGCTCAATCAACCAATCACAAAGTTCCACGGCAAGAGAGCGGCGCAACGTATCTGTGCCAGGCTTATAGGTTAACCCCCAGACTGTAATCATGATTCCTTTCAGACTTGGAAATCTCTCGAGCAATTTACGCCGCGCCCAGTTCTTGTGCGCATCATTACTTGCCCGAACGGAGGAAAGAAGCGGCGTCACCATCTGTTTTGCTCGGCTTGCATCACCCAGAAACTCGATATCGCGAGCCAACGTACCTCCGGCAAATGGCCCTCCAGGAGAAAGGTAGGCTTTGGGGCCAATGCGAATTTCGGTCTTCAATCCGCGCTCGACCTCCTTGGCATCTGCACCGACCAACTCGCAAATCGAGGCAATCTCATTGGCAAAGACCACCGAGGTGGCCAAGAAAGCATTGACCGCATGCTTGGTCATCTCAGCCGATTCCACGGACATCCATTCAATTCTGTCTGTAACCGGCAACAGCAGTTTCTCCAACTGACAGCGTACGTCAGCAGTGCGAACGCCAACTACAATCCGATCTGGTTTTAAAAACACATCTAAAGCCTTACCCAAACGAAGATTTTCAGGAGAACACGCGAAGCTGAGCTGTTTCTTAGAAAGATTCTCCCTCACAAAAGCTTCGAGCTTGCGAATCGACCCCACCGGCATCTGTGAGGACACCAGAACGACCGCATTATCGGCCAGTACCGGCAAGACACTCTTAATCTGGTTCAAGACAAATTCGACATCTGCCCGATCATCATCATTAACTGGAGTATCAAACGCCACCCAGAGCACTTCGGCATTAGCAACCGCATCCGCTATAGAAGTTGTGAATCGCAGTTTTCCATTAGCAACTCCCGCCTGAAGAAGATCATCCAAACCGGGTTCAAAAAGCGGCGCTTTACTACGATTTAAGCCATCAATGGTTCTCTGGTCCGCATCCAGCCCCACGACATCATGCCCCACTGAAGCCAAGCAAGCAGCAGTCACCGAACCCAAATGCCAGAGGCCTTGCACGCATACTTTCATCATCAATCCCTTGCCTCGAACACCCATTCGTTGGCACGCAAAAACTCAACCGTCTTGATGACTCCATCGCGAATACCGAACTTTGGCTTCCATCCCAATGATTGAATCTTCTTTGTCTCCAGAAAGATGAACGGGTTATCGCCAACCCATCCCCGATCTCCACCCGAATACTCCAGCTCAGGCTTAACGCCCAGCTTTTCGCAAATCCAACCGATAGAATCATTGACTTCGCAATAGCCGTCGACCCCCAGATTGAAGACATTAACCTTATCTTTTGCCTTATCCATAGCCAACAGAATTGCATCGATACAATCCTGGATATACAGATAAGATTTCCGCTGTTTGCCATCACCGAGCACCAACAGACGCGAAGGATCGGATTTCAGCTTTTGATAGAAATCGAAAATATGACCATGGGTATAACGCTCTCCGAGAATGGAAACGAAGCGGAAAATCCAGGCCTGAAAACCAAAACCTTCACAGTAAGCTGCGATAAGGCCTTCCCCCGCTGACTTCGAAGCTCCGTAGAACGAAGTCTGCACAGGAAAAGGGCCATCCTCCGGCGTCGGAATCACCGTTGCTTCTCCATAAACAGACCCGGTAGAAGAGAATGCAATTCGTTTGATATTATTCGCTCGCATCGCCTCCAGGACATTATAGGTTGCAATAGTGTTCTGCTCCAAATCCCTGCGAGGGTTCTCTGTCCCGAAGCGAACATCCGCATTAGCGGCGAGGTGAAAAACAACCTCGCCCCCGGCAAAGGCCGGCCTCAACGCATCGGAATTAAGCAGATCGATTTCAATAAGCCGAAAACGCGGATGAGCCAACGCTCTTTCTAAAAATCGACGCTGGCCTGTAGAAAAATTATCAACACCAACTACATCATGCCCGCACGCCAATAACCGGTCGACTAGACTGCTACCAATAAACCCCGCTCCGCCAGTCACAATGCATTTCATTGAAGCAACCCTTCCGTTCGAGTCCACAAACCTTTTATATCACTCCGTTATAAATGATATTTAATTAAACTTCTTATTTTATTGTCCCAAGTAACGCCGAACCACTCTTGTCATGGAAGCCGCATAAGCTTGGGATTTTCCAACGGTTCACCAGCCAGTCGGATATCTTTTAGGATCCAAGACATTCCATCCTTTAAAACAGAAACCTTCTTCCCCTCAGCAAATGACCTAGCCTGATAGTTGACAGGAATTTCAGTGGGATAAAACCCCTTGCGGCATAACTTTATAACTAACTCATGGTCAAAATCAAACCGGTTATACCTAAAATTCAACCCAAAAACACAGTCGCGGTAAAAAACCTTATACATTGTAAAGGGGTCCCTCATATTTGTCCCCAATAGGAAATTTATAATTCCGACAAAAAAGATATGCCCGAGATTAAAAAAAATAGCGGCAACCGGCATACGGTTGAACTTGCGCATCTTCCAATTGCCCGTATGACGGGAACCCAGAACGAATGAGGCGCGCCATGATGTCAGCTCGTCAATAAGCGCGTCATAGTCATTAACATCGTATTCGAGATCCGCATCTTGAATCAGAACAATATCTCCTTTGGCTTCGGCAAGTCCCTCTCGAACCGCATGCCCCTTTCCTTTTGGATTTTCCTGCCACACAATTTCAATTTTTTCATGCCCCGCATATTTCGCCACAAGCTCTCTCGTGCCATCAGTAGAGTTACTTTCAACGATTATAATTTCGATATCAACTCCGACGACCTCCTTTGCCAAAACACGATTAATCGATTCATTGAAAGTTCCAAATTCATTGAACACCGGCATGATGACAGAAACCATAGGACGCTCACGTTTCGCCCCAATCCGTGCGGAGATGATAGCAAGCGGGCATCCATTTTTGTCGGTCTCAAGATTGCTAAGACGTATTTGCTCAAAATTTGAAGCAAGGAGTAATTTGTGGAACGTGCTCCAGTCCGGCCAAAACCTTGCAGGGGTCTCGCGCACTTTCAGTGATTCACGAAGCCACCCATGCCTTCCACCCACAAGTTCAACCAGAAACGCTACAATTTGAGATTCATTCAGTCGCTCTCGAAGCAAACGCAATGATGCCACGGGATCAACTTGATCCAGCAGGTGATCATCTACAATGACACTGCCCCTGCCTCCCGCATAAGTAGCAAGTGACCCAAAATCGACAACCTCGAGTCGATCCACGCCGCATATTTCCTCAAGCAATGCCTGCAACGACTTATTACCACCCTTCGTGGTAATAAGCGTAACCATTTCTTTTGATTGACCAAGAAGAGCATTGACGCGCGATATAATCTCTATCGAATATTTAGCAAGTTCCTGATGCCGCGGAATAAAGTCAACATCTTCAAGCAATCCACAATTGGTGCAGTAAACAACACGGGAGTGAATCTTGGAATAGACATAAGCACGATGCCGGCATCCGCACAGCGGGCACAGAACAACATTTTTCGTATCAGGCTTCATCGCCCCCCCCTAATCCGGCTTAGCTTAAAATCTGTCCAAGCAAATTAACACTATCGCCCTGCATTTACGGAAAACACACTTCAAAACTCAGCATCACTTAAGTTGTTAAAATTCTCTTCTTTGCGCATAATTTTAGGCGAATTAAATTTCCAAGAAATCCTAACGGACATCCAAATCAACAGCAACAACAAAACTAAACCGAATAAACACATCCACAGAGATTGACCGAGTTTTTCCGGTCTGTAGGTAAAACTCACATCATACCTGCCAGCTTCTTTTATCCAAATCCCCTTAAAGGATTCATTGACTCTAACATAATTAACTTTTTTGCCGTTTAATCTCGCTTCAAAATCTTCCGGATAATAGGTTTCGCCGAGCACAACAAGACCAGGACCGGTAGCATCAACGGAAAATTTGGTGCTATTGCTTGTAAGCGAGTAATTCTGCGCTGGAACAACCACCCGGTCGATGTTTTTCTTAGGCATTTCATAAGCAATGGGTTGGTTTTCTAGCGCAGCAAACGGTTTGCTCGGATACCTTGCTAATAAACCGAGAATGTCCGATGGCTTCTGAAGCTCAACCGTCTGATCGACAAAAAACGCTCGTGGCCAAACCGTATCTCTTTCCCAAACATCCAAATCACCCGAGTGAATCAATCTCACACCATGGGGCATCTGCGTGCCAGGGGCTGCCAAAACATACCCAACATTCAGCAAATCCAAGGTTGACGCGCGACTAGCCATCTGATCGCTCTTGATCAATCGCAGCCAACCCCACCCCAAATCAGGGTAATCAACCATAGTCAATAGTTTTTCAAAATACACGTTTCTTATCGCTTCGACAGATACAATACCTTCGAGTCCGAGCATGGAATTATAACCTGGAAACATCACGGGGCCTTCCCCAATCACACGGGATGGGACCCTTTGTTCTTTAATTCTATTTTTCACAAATTCAATGGCTTCGGACTTATTTGAAAAGCTCGCCCTATCGGTTGGGTTTTGCATGTAGTTATCAATCCCGTCTATGCCCGTCATCAAATGCATGCCATGGCGCACATGCAGCAGCAAGAAGAAAACTGCTAATAAGAACAGCACTCGCTTACTCCAAAAACCCGTTTCGGCTTGCTGACGCAACTGCCAAGACCCAACAACAACCACAGAAAAAGCAACAAGAAAAAACAAGATCGTATTTCTGCTATGAGTCATTAATAGGTAAGCGAGCCACAACGCCAGGAAGGCCATTAGCGAAAACATGAGCATCATTTTTTTATGATTCTTATCTGAATCAATAAAGTGTCGGATGCCAAAGCCCGCCAAAATCAATGCGAGGACAACCATCGGGATAGAAAAAGAATTGAAAACGTGCTGGATTTTATTGATTAACGGGATGGAAACAAGCATAAACTTCGGGATCAAACCATAAGCAACAGATAAAGCCAGGATAAATAAAAACCATGCCCCGCAGAGCTTAACAGACCCGCCCCTTCGAAGCATCGCGATAGAGCTACACAAGCAAAGCATAACAAATAAATTTGTAGACGGAGCACCAAGCGTCCCATCCATCTTTTGAAAAAAGAAATTGTCGAAAAACCCGATAATTTTAAACCATGAAAAACTGTTAGCGCCTGGAACATCAGATAACGTGAATGACTTGCTCAAGGCATCCAGGAAAAGCAACCAGTGTGGCGATGAAATCAAAACAATGGCGAGACAGAATCCACCAGCCAGCAAGAGAGACCGCCACCACCCCAGACGATGTCGAGCATAATCCGCGAAGCATATCATCCCCAAAGTGTGCATAAAACACGCGAGAACAACACCTTCTTTTGGAGCGCCAGCATTAAATTGCAGCCAGGTCACCGCCGCAAGAAAAAAAGCTTGCATCACACAGCTTCTGATGCGGGGACACGGCAAGACCAAAAAATTTCCGAACCGATCCCACTGGAGTACAATCCATGGAGCGTATGTCAGAACAAAAAAAGCGGGATGGTTAAATCTAAAAGCGAAAAAACCAAGAAAACAGCTTGAAAATGAAATTAACGAACCAGCTACAAAACTTTTTGTTAACCGAAAAACCAATAGCCCCATGCCCATGGCAAAAATCGCTTTAGACAAAACAAATTTGATATCCCACCCGAGAGCGCTACCTCCCATCAAGATCGGAACCCAGTGAAGAATATCCCCGATCATAGATTGGCCTTGCGCGAAAAGAGGCACACCTCCACCAACGAATCGATTCCAGAACGGAAACTCCAAGAACTGAATGAGAGCATTGTGTTGCACCACCGTATTCGGGAAAAAACTCCAGGCCATAGCGCCGATGTCAGAACCCCGAGAGTTTTCAGCAATGACATCCAAAGGAAAACCTGGAAGATAGGGCGGGTATGGATACAACAGAGGCAGTCCGGCAGGCGACACGAAACTCATACCAAAAAAAACAACGGGATAACAGCTCGCGATGGCAGAAATTAGCGCAACAAAAACAATGCACTTCTTAGGATTTTCAATTGCATACGATTTAAGCCCCAAAGATGCACCGATAAAATACCGGTTGGAAGTCACCTTAATTACGCTGCATGCCAGCCCAAATAGCACCAGGAACATCAGAACGGATAAACCCAATATTTTCCATATGTGGTTAACTATAAAATTAAGCCAATTGGAAGGAACATTTATATCGGAGTTATCAATAACCATAATTGGATCATTGGCATTTTTAGAAGTATGAACAATCAACGCCCCGTCCTTAATATCCATTTTATCAATTTGTTGGATTGGTCTAAAATCTCGGAGTGAAAAGTTTTTAACAATATCGCCGCGCTTGTTTTCAATCCACGCCCCGTTTATTCGAACCACAGCAGACGAATTTATCGGGTCGAAACGAATTGACCGTATTGCTTTCGAAAGTAAAAGTGAGAATGCACGCTTTTGCGAGCTTCCCCTCCGAACCTTAATTCCAAAAGAATCCGCCTCAACGTATCCGTTTCCGACATCATAGAATACCTGGCTAAATCCAGACACGGACGCTCCCAAATCAAACACAAAACGCAACCGATTGGCCTCTCGAGAATCTTTACACACAACCAATCCGACAAAAAACAATGTGCAAATAAGGCACGCCCCTACAACCAGCTTTCTCGTCGAAAGAAATTGTCTCATAAAGATTTCGTCCGCGGCCTTCAACGGTCGTTTAATAAAAAGAACAAGATTCTTCAAATTGGAGTGAGCGGTCCTCCCATGCAAAAGAACAAAGAAACATGCAAACAAAACAGTAACAACAAAGATCGTCACCCTAATCTTTCGCGCTATCGTCCACAAGGGGTTAGAGATATCTCCGAGATTCCCTTTATATTCAAAATAGGGATCATTTTCTGAAGCATTAAGAAAAAGCATTTTATTCCGTACCGCGAAGGCATCGATTGCATGAAGCGGCGCAAAGTCCCTAACAATATCCTCCGGCAACCATGTGCACGAACGAAGCGTAAAACCCGCCCATTCACTTTTCAGAATTATGTTCTTCAGGATCCAAGTCCCCGGCCCCGTTCCCGGGTCTATCCTAAGGGCTTTGATTTTTTTCGCGGGAAGTGGGACCGTTATGCGCGAGATTGTCGAATCACGGCCATCGGTCGCAACGACCGGCAACATTATTAATTTTGAATCAGCCTCATTAATACCGTTCCCAATATCATAAAACACCTGCAAGACATCATTGCGCGATGGGCGGGCGGCCTCTATTGTTAACGAATACTTAATCGGAAAAAGAGAAAATCCCAAGATCAAAACAAAAAATGCTCCTAAAAAAACCCCGGCCTTCTTGCTCTTAATAAAATCGCTTCTGAACATACAGTCTCCCTGCCAATCAAAGCATTTTCTTTTTTCCAAACAACGCCGTAGCACTTGCCAGTTCGATATTTTTCTCGTTCGACAGCTGAGCAACGAATGGCTTTTGAAGGTAGGCTTCTCCTGACGCCATCAGATCGGCAAGCCTCATATTGAGAAACTCATTTTTCTGAGCGCCCGTCAATCCTTCTGCCCATCGTTGCACAATCCAGGTAAGAGACCAAATGGGTAGGCCGCTTGCGAGAACATCGATCCGGTCTATAGCAATATGCTTCTCGAATAGGTTCTTCAGCCCCTGATGCGTCATATTGTAATAGTGATGCGGATATCCATGCAAAGGCTGAAGGAATGGAACGCAGCATATCAAATCTCCTCCGGGTTTAAGCACTCGGACAATTTCGCTGGCGCACCGAAATGGATCCTTGACATGCTCAAGCACGGCGATGGAAATTACCGCATCAAAACTGTTATCCCTAAAAGGCAACACCTCGCCCACACCAAGGACATCCGTAGTATCGTACGGAACAATTTCAAGATTAACGACATTATCAAAATAATCAGGCCTTTCCCCTGACCCGCAATCCAAAACGCATCCTGCGCTGTGTTTTTTTATCAGCCCTAACACGTTCGGATCGTAGCCATGGCTACTTACAGCCTCGGTATTTACAATATTAAACTGCGTCCGCAGATCTTCCGTGAGAAAATCATAAAACTGATCGGTTTTATGAAAAACCATGTCGCTCCGCAGAAGTCGCTTCACTTTTTCCAGTTTCGCTTGTTTGACTGCTATCGGCAACAATTGACGCTGCCTCCTTTTTTCTTGCTTTCCAAAGGCTTCATAATGCTGCCACCCCGACACAAATTGTTTATTTCGAACTGCTTTTGCAACATCAGGGTTTGACGCGAGATATGCAACTTCGTTGAAGTTTTGATCTGTGACTAACATCATGAGCTCTATTTTTTTCATATTTTTTCCCTAGTATTCGTTTTAGACGCAACTGAAGAACTTTCCCGGGAACTAACAAACGGCTCGATTCGTGGTGGCCATGCCAGGCTAAAGTCCTCGTAATCCAAAGTAAGATTCGGACTATAGGCGGGGTCATTCAGGAGCTCATCACCCCATCGTTGTTTCATACATTGAATCTCTTTGGCAAAACGAGCCTTCTTTTCCGGGGTATCCTCGAACCCGCGCGTTGCAGACTCATGATGATACAACTCGGCATAAGGTGTCCAAATATTGCGGTAGCCCGCTTCGCGAATGCGCAGGCAGAAATCAACGTCGTTAAATGCTACCCCAAAATCTAACTCCTTAAGCCCTCCGACCTTCATATACAGTGACTTTCGAATCACGAGACAGGCAGCCGTCACGGCCGAAAAACTCTGTATGAGAATCGCTCTGCAGAAATAGCCTGGATTTATTTGAGGCAAATGCTTATGCGAATGGCCAGCAACTCCGCCCAACCCGATAACCACGCCACCATGCTGCAGTCTATTGTTGGGATACCATAACTTTGCTCCCACAGCCCCCACGCCCGGCCGCAAGACATGACTCACCATTTCTGATAACCACTCGGACGAAATCACTTCGAGATCGTTATTGAGTAATCCCACAACCTCACCTCGTGCCAATTTCACGGCAGCATTATTTAACGCCGAATAGTTAAACGGCCGATCGTCTCGCACAACGCGAATTTTCGGGTTGGATTGCATTTTTTTCAGGCCCTGGATCGCTGCCGGTTCATCAGAACCATTATCAACGATCAGAATTTCATAATTCGGATACGTTGTCTTCGACAAAATACTCTCAACACATTTTTGGAGTAGTGGCAACTTGTTCCTGGTGAGAATGATCAGACTGACCAAGGGAAGGACCTTGGGTAAAGCATACCGGACTCGATACATTCCAAAGTCCGATAACTCAATAGCCGTAGCATTTACACCTTGTCGGGCAAAATACTCATCCAATGCTTTTTTCCCAGCAGGAAGGGCATAAGGTTTGGCCTTATTCGACTTTAGCGATGTACTTTTAACATGAGCTCTCCAATGATAAAGGATCCTTGGAATGTGGCAAATGTGCATGGGTTCAATAAGCTCGATGCACCGGAGAGCGAGATCGTAATCCTGGGCGCCCTCAAAACCTAAACGAAAACCTCCTAATTTACGAAGAAGGTCAGCTTGATAGACGCCAAGATGCGTGATGAGATTGTGCGAGAAAAATAAATCCACGTTCCAATCACACTTAAAATATGGGTCGAAACGCTTGCCACTCTCATGGAGCTTGTCCTCATCGGAGTAGATCAAGCGTGATTGGGGATGGCGATGAATGGCTTCGGCCACCCAAAACAAAGCGTGCTCTGCGAGCAGATCATCGTGATCCAGTAAAGCGATCCACTCGCCGGTGGCAAGCTCCAGAGCGCTATTGGATGCTGCGGAGATATGGCCGTTCTGCTTGCGAAAAACAATTTTTATCCGGGGATCTTCTTTCGCGTAGCGCTCCAGAAGCGGACGGATGGCTTTATCGGTGGAGGCATCATCCGCAATGCATAGCTCCCATCGCGGATAGATCTGGCTGCGAACCGACTCAATGGCCTGGATCAACCACTCCGGCTTCGAGTTATACACAGGCATCACGATAGAAATAAGCGGCTTCCTTGGCATCATTTCAACAAGCGCACGCAACTCGAGGCGTTTTTTATCGGTCATCGTGTCGTAGCGACGGATCCATTCATCATAATCGTTACGCCCAAAAGCTAAAAAAGCCCCGCCGTCTTTCGTCACTTTTGACTTAAAAAAAACCGCCCTATTCCACACGCCAAGCCATCCCTCTCGTTTGAACAACCCCCAAGCTTTGCCGGCAACCTTCCGGACACCATCCGCCCGTCTTTTCTCCAAAAGAAAAACGGTCCACCACAATTTTATTTCGACGACGCATCGCACCCAAAAGGACTCCGGGACTGGCCGGCGCCCCTCGGATTTACCAAATTGGATGTAATGCTCATAGGCATCCATACCACTCGCCGCAACATCCGGATTGTGAGAAAGATACCACTTGGCATTAAACCGTCGGGACCTCGATGCTGCCTTCAAAAAAGACACAAAAGGTGTGAGCCTCAAGACCAGTTTCCACTTTTTAGAAGTATAAATACCATGCAATTCATTCCGGACCGCGCCAAGCTCTGAGTCACGCTCGGCCAGGGATCGGGTAAGACCGGTGATCTGGTCGTTACGCTCGACAATTATTTGATTGAGACTAGCCATCTGCGCTTCACGATCGATGACGATTTGATTGAGATCAGCAATCTGCTTTTCCCGGCCCGCCACGATCTGTTTGAGTTCCGCAATCTTTCCGTCACGCTCAGCAACAACTTTAATAAGACTAGCGATCTGCTCATCGCGTTCTGCCACGATCTGGTTCAAACCAACGATCTTCCTGTCGCGTTCTGCCACGGTTTGATTTAAACCAACGATCTTCCCGTCACGCTCAGTGACCGTCTGATTAAGACTAGCGATCTGCCCGTCGCGCTTTGCCACGGTTTGGCTCAAACCAACGATCTGCCCGTCGCGATCTGCCACAGTTCGATTAAGATTAGCTATCTGGCTATCACGCTCAGCCACGGTTTGGTTCAAACCAACGATCCGCCCGTCGCGTTCAGCTACAACTTGATTGAGATTAGCTATCTGCCCGTCGCGTTCTGCCACGATCTGGCTCAAACCAACGATCTTCCCATCGCGCTCAGCTACGACTTGATTGAGATTAACTATCTGCCCGTCGCGTTCTACCACAGTTTGGTTGAGACCGGTAACGCCTTTCTGCAATCGTTCGATCCCAACAAAAAAAATCTCACCAGTAATTCTGATTTTCCTTATCGCCTCGGTAAGTCTAATAGTAAAACTCGGGTCCGAGTTATCAAACCTCCATGTAAACGAATTGACCTTTTCCCCGTTGCCTTCCAGCTTTTCTTCGTCAACACTATATTTTGCCCCACCCCGCGTCTCAACCGTCACGTCATAAATCTTAACCTCCAAGAATCTTCCCTCATGCGGATCGAATCGCAAACAGGGATACCCCCGATCGGGCAATTCAAATTCCACGCTGAATGGCCCAACCGGCATAAAAACAGACGACACCCTCCGCACCTCATCAAAAGCGCACCCTTCTTCTGAATAATACAGTGTCGGATGAAATTGGCGTTGAAAGGCAGTCGACATCGCATCATGGCATAATAATTCCTGCATATTACGATCGTTTTTTATTTTCAAGCCTTTAATTTTCCTTAGGCGAGACTCGATTTTTCCAGAATAATTTTCCGGGGCAAATTTCTCCAGCACATATTTTCTAGCTTGTTTTACTCTTTGATATGTTTTTTCAGGGCAATCCATAACAAATAACAACTTCTCGGCAAGATTGTGTTCATCAGCACAGTTGTAAGCCAAGCCATGTTCCCCATCAATGAAAATTTCCTGCGGTCCTCCTGAATTACAATAAACAATGGGCTTTCCTAACAATATCGCCTCAAACAGCGTTCTGCCGGCCGCCTCACTCCGGGAGCACGAAACAACAACATCCATTCCCGCCATACACGCAATCGGATCATCAGCAAAATCTTTGATAATAAAATTATCTTTATAGGCGCTAGCATCGATAATATTTTTTATGAATTCCAAATAATGCGGCTCCGAACAGCCCACGATGTAAATCTTTACCTTTAGCCCTTTTTTCATCAGCTCGATACCCGCACGAACAATATCTTCCTGCCCTTTCCCCTCACAGATCGTTCCCATAATCACGATTTTTATCTCAGGCTTATTCTTGTAGTCGTAATTCTGAGGTGCGATTTTTCGGCCGACATCCGACGCGATCCGAACGCTCCGATATACCACTTCAACCTTATCCTCTTCATCACCAAGCCCCTTAAGAACTTCGTTCTTCACTGATTTCGTAATACTAAAAACAGCCTTGCTACTGTCACACAAAGCCTTAATACTCTTTCGGAAACCAAAGTAGAACTCAAAATGATGGTCGAGTTCGCCGTATTCACAGACCGAAAGCGCATGAGGAATTGACAAAATCTCAGCACACAGCGCACCCCAAGGCGCGACAATCGTCTGCGTATAAACGACATCTGGACTAAGCTGTTTCAGAGCCGGGATAGTTCCACGCACCGTAGCTTTCATAGCCTGGGCAAGCCGCAATCTTTGATTCTCCTCACAAAAAGAAATGCGCTTGTCCACCCACCAACAATCACAACCTGGTAAGACATAGACAGCTGCTCCTCGGTCAAGAAGAAAATCCTTTAGTGGACCATCAGACGGCAACAGGACAGAGCACAATACAGAATCATTACAAAGATCCTCCACTAAATCAGCCAAACTTCTTTCAGCCCCTCCAAGAATTGAGCTGTGGGAGAAAAAAGCAACAGACAATGCTTTTTCTTTTTTAATGCAAAGCGCGTTAAAAAAAGAATTCTCAGCTTGTAATCGATACAAATTCGCATCGTCTTCCAAAGGATAATATTTACTCCCCTTGTCGTCTATTCCATAGACATTAAAACCTTTTGAGGCTAAATATTCAGTCACCTTTTTACAGTTGGTCCCGGCAAGCTTAAGCATCTTCGGATTCATCTCCACCAAAAGCGATAGATCGCGGTATTTCTCAAACGTCTTTTCCATCCCCTTAAGCACATCCAACTCATTACCTTCCGTGTCTATTTTAATGAAGACAGAATGAGAATCATCCTCGCAAAGGATCTTGTCGATCGTCGTGATCGGAATTTTAAACTTGCCGACCGACGGCGCATTGGGATGTTCAAACACGCCACAATTATCGGAAGCCGCTGACTTGAAGAGCTCAATTTCGCCGATCGCTCTCCCCACCGCAGCCTGAGCTAAGCGCCTCAAAGGAGAACAAAAACCATTCCCTTCCAAGTTTTTTTTAAGAATTTCAAAATTCTCTAAAACAGGCTCAACAGAAATGGTCTGAATATTCGGATTCGACTCAACCGCAAGGAGGGAATAAAAACCGTATTGAGCTCCGACATCAAGGAAAAGATCGCATTTTTTAGACAAACGCTTTATAAGCCTCGCGGAAAAAACCTCATAACCGCCAGAATAATGTCCAAGGAAACGGGGGGTAACGTGCATGAAGAATTCATGCCCGCGAGGGGCTATTCTTGTAAGCTTTTCCAATGAATAGTCATTGCGAAACAATCCAGCATCAAAAGAATTCATATTACGGCTTTCATGCGACCGAGACGTCGGCCAAGCTATCGGTTATTGTAACTATCACGGCCAGCTTCTGCGAAGAATCTCTATCAAGGAACGGGCGATCGAACGCGTCGACCACGGCCTGATCACACGAATGGAAATACTGCGCCCCAAAACCTGCCCCAAAAATGTCGCCCATACTTTCTTTTCGCCTCGCTAATATTTTAAAATTACTTGATCTGCCAGATCGTTGTCTGCCATTTTTCTTCAAGATATGGCCCATTGCCGAAGAAATCCTGACGAACAAATCGATTAAATTTGCGCATAGCCGGAAAATAGAGCGATCTTTCTGAATTATCCAACAGCAAGAACCCCCCTTTTTTTATTTTTTTTATTGCACGCCCCATGCATGCAGCCCTCGCCCTACCATCAACCACAACAAGGTCAAATGTTTCGTTTGGATATTCATCAATTTTACAAGCATAATTCTGAAAAAATAAATTTTCATGTTCTTTAAATGTTTTTGACACATAAGTGTACGAACGATAAGGCAAAAATCGAGCGATAATACTTTTCTGTGGGGGGATTAGAAAATAGTCACAATTCTCCACCCTTTCATGTCTCATCGAACTTCTCACCCGTTCGTACCACTCCGAACTGTGTTCAACGGACGCCACGCTTTTGACTTTTTTGGAAAAATAAAACGTTGACCCGCCAGACCCCCACTCAAAAACAGTCATATTTTTCTGCAAATAGCCGTCCAACCATTCCCGCGCCTCATAGACAACCCACGGAATATGCTTTTCTGAATCGATCAATTCCACAATAAATCACCGGTTCTATTCTGGACGTCCGGACAAATTCCCAGCCATCATGTTTGCAAAGACTCAGCACATGGAATTATCTGCGCGCAACAATCTTTTAATTTTAATAATACTGCCTGCTTTTGAAAAGAGCTATCACTGGAAAACTGAAAATCATAAGCGTCAGCGATGTATTGATGTCGCACGTGGGTTTCTTGAGTACCATCAGCAACGCCAACTGCAATAAAATAGATACCATTTTCGATCTCCGGGAAGAGAAAAGAAAAACGAGCCAAAACAGTAGCCCCCGCTTCAATGCTGGTTATCTTATGTCCTAAAACACATGTATTGCTGCCCAATATTCTCAAGCCCGTTCTGTTTAGAATTTGAAACCCAAAATAAGGATCACGGAGCTTCACTTTTGAGGAAACGCGAAAAAGTATTTTTACATTTCGGCATCCATCCAGCACCGTGATTCTTTTGTTATCTTCCGTAAAAAAACCGATGGCATCAATCGTCGCACCCCCTTCGCCCGTAATTAATGCGTCGTTAGGAACTGGGATCAAATCAGCACTCCCCTGATTGGCCGCTAACACTGCTCCCGAGACACTTACAGCCCGCTGAACATCCGCATCATGCACCATCCAGGCATGATATTCTTCCGCTATATTTTTGGATATTCCTGACCTTCGGACACCGCCGTTGTCCAGCCAAACAGCGCTGTTACATAAACGAACGACATCGTCTGTGGAATGCGAAACAAAGACAATAGTTTTTCCCATTTCGCGAAATTCATCAAATTTTCGATAACATTTCACCTGAAATCGGACATCACCCACGGCTAGAGCTTCATCAATGATCAAAATATCAGGATCCACGTTGACGGCTGCAGCAAACGCAAGGCGCACCATCATCCCGCTGGAATAGATCTTCACGGGCTGATCGATGAATTCGCCGATATCCGCAAAGGCGGCGATCTCGTCGAATTTTTTATCCATCTCCGCTCGCGAGAGTCCCATGATCGCGCCATTCATGTAAACATTTTCACGGCCGGTAAATTCCGGGTTAAAACCACTCCCGAGCTCAAGAAGCGCCGCAACCTTGCCGGTCACATTCACAGTTCCGGTGGTCGGCGCAAGCGTCCCGGCGATGATCTGAAGGAGCGTGCTTTTGCCGCACCCGTTCCGGCCAATGATGCCGAGGCATTCCCCTTTTTTGACTTCGAAGGAAACATCCTTGAGCGCCCAGAATTCCTTATAGAACTGCTTCCGGCCGCGAAGAAGCGTTTGGAGAAGACGGTGGTGCGGCGCTTCGTAGATCTCATAGCGCTTGCCGACATTCTCGACCTTGAGAACTACTTCAGAGGACATCGGCAAACCCCCGTTTGGTCTTCATGAACCAGAAATAGCCCAGCTGAAACACCGCCATGGAAAGCAATGTCACAAACCCCAACACGTGCCAATCCGGCCGTTGATCGAACATCAGGACTTGCCGCGTCGATTGCACGATGGACGTTAAGGGATTCCAGAGCAAGATAGGCCTCAGGGACTCCGGCACCATGTCCACGCTGTAAAAGATCGGCGTCATAAAATACAGTACTTGCAGGAGGATCCCGATCGCGTGCGCCAGGTCACGGATAAAAACACCGAGGGATGCGACGAACCACGCGAACCCGCAGGAGAAAAGGATCAGCGGAATAAAAACAAGCGGAAGACAAACCGAGGCCAGACAGAATTTATGGAGGAAGAGGACAATCCCCAGGAGCAAGATCCCGATCCAGATCAGCCCGAAAAAACAGGCGCTCAGGACCGCCGAGACCGGAAGAAGTTCCAGCGGGAAAACCACTTTTTTGACGTAGTTCGGATTCCCGGTCACGATCCCGACCGAACCGCTCACGCCTTCCGAAAAGATGTTAAAGACGGTCATCCCGCAGAACATGACGAGGGCGAACACCGCTTTGGAATCGCCCAGACCCGCGCTCCAGCGCGCCTTGAAAACCACCCCAAAAACAAACGTGTACACGGCAAGCATCACCAGCGGCGTCACCACCATCCAGACGAGCCCCATCATGGTCCCTTTGTACCGGATCTCGATGTTCCTCCGGACGAGCTGGCCCAAAAGGTCCCGCCCCTTCCAGATCCCCCAAAGGGCGCTGAACGGGTTCAGGTATTTCCAGCTCGCTTGCTGCTGTGTGATCTCTCTCATCGTGATATTTCCATGTTCCACTATCATTTTCCAAGGGTGTGATCGAAGGATTTCCGACCCATCAGCCCCGCATTCTACAGGAAAAAAACCCCCTCCCCAAGGAAGTTGGCGGTGTTTTTACCCACCGTGAGCTTACGCTCGGCGGCAAAAAAAAAGGACCGAAGAACGTACTTATTTTTGCTACAATGAACTCCTGACGCTCCAAACGAGGGCGACTTCAAACAACAAGAGGTATTCACCTGTGAAATCCGTTCTTATTGTAAAGCTTGGCGCTCTCGGCGATGTGGCCATGGCGACGGCCATGCTCCCGACCCTGCGAAAGCTTTATCCCGATATTCACATTACATGGATGACGGGACACGGCGCCTCTGCGCTTTTATCGCTTCTTGAATCTCCCCCTCAAGAGATCATCACGATCGATGAGAAGAAACTCTTCCACGGGGATCCGGTCACCCGTCTTTTTGAAATCGCGAAAGCTAATTTTTTGTTACTGGGAAGAAAATTCGACCTCTGCCTTGTACCTTATCGAAACAAACGCTATCACCTTCTTCACAGAACCGCCCAAAGCTCTCTCGTTCGCGATTTTTCAAGTCCAGAGTCACTTATTCCAGGAATTTATCATGCCCAAGAGTACGTTCGACTCGCCCTTGGGAGTCAGATCAATACCACGCCGGAAATTTTGTTTCCCGCCATTACATTACCGAATCTTCCATGCACCGAAACAACACCCACCATCCTGCTAGCCCCAGGCGGCGCAAAGAACGCTCTCGCTGATGACACCCTTCGCCGATGGCCGATTGAACACTACGTCACGCTCGCAAAAATGCTGATCGCTGCTAGTCATAGAGTCGGCCTCATAGGAACCTCTGAAGACACCTGGACGTTAGCCGCCTTCAATGGAATTCCTGTTACTTCTCATGTCGGAAAAACAAACTTAATACAACTTCTAGAATTACTCCGCAGCTCTCTAGTCCTCATCACCCACGACACAGGCCCCATGCACCTCATGCGTCTGCTTGATGGAAAAATATTAGCACTATTTGGCCCTACCCGCTCCTCCGAAAAGATGCTCCCCAACGATCGAAGGGTCATCCTAGAATCCGTCCGACAGCTTCCTTGTCAGCCCTGCTACGACGGGAAAAAATACGCTGCGTGCCAAAAGAACCTATGCTTAAGCGATATTTCCCCGGAGACAGTCTTTGCAACACTCAAAACCCATTTCGACCTGGCGTATCCTGGGGTCACGAAAAATCAGCCCAAGGATCACTAATCCAAGCTAGAGTAGGCTGATCTTAGGAATTCGCATCAGTTAACCAAAAATCATGAATCGGAGCTGCAACTTTTCTCCCAATGACAACTTGGCAGGGTCGAAATGGCGGATAAGCATAAAACACCTTTTTCGCCACCACCTTCAAAAAGCTTGTTCGCGCGGCTCCTGTTTCTGCGAAGTAATATTTAGATATCGCCTCAAACCCCATTCTTTCGATTATTTGGATAGTTTCGGCTAACGTGTATTCTCTCCAATGCAAGCCGACAATCATGTTTTTTTTCCTATCCAGTTGAAAAAAAAAGTCCTCGATCGGGTTATGGATCGACTTCCCAAGAAACAATTTAATTCGATTACCGATCCTCGCCTGATTTGGCATAGCAATATAGAGACACCCATCCTTTTTCAAGACTCTATTGATCTCCATTAAAACTGGGAGAGGGTTAAAATTAAGATGTTCTATAACTTCGCAAATGATCACGACATCTAAGGAGTCCGCTTCGTAAGGCAGCTTAGAATGTTTTAAATTTAGGCCATCAAAGGGTATCCCGTTTTTTCTGTACAGATTCCTCAGAGAAGAAGATTGATGAAACTCGGGAATATCCAAAGCGGATACGTTATATCCCAACTTTTTCATGGAGATACTAACGGTCCCAAGGAAAGAACCAATCTCTAGAATACGGCTGTTACTTCTGCCGTTTTTACACAAGTTGTCGACGTCGCGAATAGTTCGTACGTAGGAATCCTTCTTAGAGCATAAATAGGCGTATTCGCCCGCGGCATCACCAATGCCAAGCATATCTATAGGCGCCACTTTTTGTTGCTCTACCACATCTTTCACTATTCCGGCGTAATCCATTTTCAACCTCCTGTTATTCGGGCTTCTTCGTTCTGGGCTCATGGACAAGCATTTCTAGCTCTGCATTCACCATCATAGCAACTAAGCCCCGAAAACCCACTTGCGGGACCCAACCCAAAATATTTTTCGCTTTTTTAGCATCTCCCACCAGGAGCGCCGGCTCAGAAGGTCGGTAAGACGAAGAATCCTCACGCACATAATTCCGGTAGTCCAGGCCGAGATGACTGAAAGCACATTCACAGAATTCACGCACTGAATGAACCTCTCCGGTCGCCACCACATAATCGTCGGCTAGCGGCTGTTGCAGCATCAACCACATCGCCCTCACAAAATCACCCGCGAATCCCCAATCTCTCATTGTGTCCAGGTTCCCGAGACGGAGCTCGTTGGACTGCCCCACTTTAATCTCGGCGACCGCACGTGCAATCTTTCTCGTCACAAACTCAATTCCGCGTCGGGGGCTCTCATGATTGAACAGAATGGCCGAACATGCGAACAACCCATCATGCTGGCGAAAAATCCGGATCATCGAATCGGCATAGAGTTTAGCAGCTCCATAAGGACTGCGCGGATTGAAGGGCGTTGTTTCCGACTGAGGGCTTTCCATTGCTGCGCCGAATATTTCCCGGCTAGAGGCCTGGCAAAAACGGATATTCGGATCCATTTCGCGAATGGCTTCCAGCATTCGCGCCACAGCCAATCCGTTGATCTCCCCAATCCCGATGGGGTTGGCAAACATCCCCGAACCGGACGAATACGAAGCGAAGTTGTAAAACTCCATAGGGTGATATTGCGAGAGAATATTTTTAATTTCCTTCTGATCCAACAAATCCCAGCCAACCAATTCGACCTTACCCCTTAGAGAAAGTGGCAGCAATAGCAAAGACTTCTGGACATCTCTGGTTGTACCAATGATCCTATAGCCTTTGCCCACCAGGAACTCCGCCAAATACGAGCCATCTTGCCCAGTAATCCCTGTAATAAGAACTGTTGGCATTTCAGATTACCGCCTTCCTGCAGTCTAAGACTCGAGACAACTTCACCCAACGAACAGCTCTGACCTCAATCTCATTTAAAAAAACAAGCCTGCGAAGGGTCATAAGAATCATTCCCGCCATTTAAAAAATCGCCAAATTTTGACGATAGCATCAAGCTCTAGAAAGCTTAAAAGACTTTTAATCCGAATTCTCGCGAGACGAAGCAAAAAGTGACATCGGGCCGAGCTGTTGAAAAGATCATGCTGCAATAACGCTTTCTTCGTTTCATGAATAGCCTGAAGTTCCCGACGATGACTGGCCCCACCCGCCATCATGGTCGTTATGGGAAAATCCTTTAAATAAACAAGATGAGTAGGATCGATCTTCCCATAAAAACGACAAAGCCACTCAAAATCCATGGCGTACTGATAATCCAGATCAAAGAGGCGATATTTTTCGTATAAGGATTTACGGACAAACATGGTGGGATGGTTAAAAGGCATGGCTGATTGGATCTTGCAAAGAAGCGGCGCCCTGACGTTCGTCCCGTGCCGCTTATCTTCAAAGAGCATCTTCCCATGGACGATATCAACTTCGGGACGCGCTGAGAATATGGCTGAAACAATCTCAAAGACTTTCATATCGTGATAATAATCATCGCTATTAAGTATCGCGACGATCTCTCCCGCTGAGGCCAGGATCCCCTTATTAAACGCGTCAGAAATTCCGCGGTCGCTTTCGGAAATAACTTTGAGGGAATTCTCCTTAGCACAGCCCTTATAATGGTCACGGATAAGCTGGACGGTTCCGTCTTTGCTCAGATTATCAACAATAATGTGTTCAAAATCCGGAAACGTTTGCCCCGTAACTGATCGGCAGGTCTGAAGGATGGTCGCAGCGGAATTGGATGTTGGCGTAACAACAGATATTCGCATCCAAATCTCCTTTTAGAAGAGGCCTAGAACTAAAGACGCAAGCTCAGATCTCAGGTCATCGTTAACTTTCATTTAATGTCGGACTGTCAAATTACCGCTTCCCCAAGCCTAAGGCATGAGACAAAAGACGACTCAACACTCCCGCATGACGACTACACGCCAAGTCATGCAACTGCATTTTTGCAGGCTTGGCCAATAAAACAAAATAAACCATCATGGAAATATTTGCCAAAGATGCCGGAAAGATACTCAAAGCATAAGCTATCACGCGCTCAACATTTCCCGCACGGATTGGCCAGAACTTGAAAAATTCATCCGCCGAATAAGCGCCGCGTGCTCGATTATGAAAAAGTGTTTTTGCATTTCGCCAGGGTTCACGTGGAACAACTTTCCTTTTCACCGAATCCGAGAAATCTTGGAATGACCAAATCAATTTCGGCCACTTAAACATCCATATCTCGAAGCTACGCGGAGTCCACATCTCATTGCCATGGCGCACGACAATCAGAGGTTGAGCAATAACTCGAGCATTCGTGATAGGCGGATTCTGAAAAATCACACCCACGTGAACAAACAATGTCCCGTAATAGTCCGAGCGATTTCTGGAAAGCCAGCATGTGCGCCGGATAACAACACTCGCAATAAACGAAAGACAACCAGCTGTGTCAGCAAAAAGCACCTCAGAAACTTCCGAGCGATACACCCTGTCAGTATCAAACATCAAGCGTTTGCTTTCGAGAACAAGAGAGAGGTCCTTATTCCTGACCTCCGAGTTCACAACGATCAGATCCTCGTCGCCGTCAAGCGATGCCAGAACTCTCGCAATAGCGCCTCGGCACAACAAATCATCGTCGGTCATCAACCAACAGTATGCGCCTCTTGCATATCCAACAGCCTTGTCATAATCGGCGTCAACGCCTGAGTTTTCCGTCTCTCGGTAATATCTTATTTCAGGATAACGCAACAAATACTGAGCCATAACTTCCGGAGTATTGTCGGGCGAAGCACCGTCTACGACGACAAGTTCAACGCCGGGCTCAATTTGCCCCAAAATAGAATCTAGAGTCTCCCCAATGAATAATCCTCTTTTGTAAGTGGCAATACATATAGATAATTTCAAACCATCCACTATGCCCCTCTTATGACTGGCGTGTATAAAACCGCCCTGATATTACTATTTTCTTAAATGAAAACACCTTAAAAAGGATACGCTCGCTAAAACAAAGAACTGCTTCTCCCAAACGAACTTTACATTCATTAAGCAAATTCGGCGCATGGCGCACTTATCTGTTTATAAGAACATTGGCCATATGTTGGCAATTTTAAAAACTTATTTGAAAGACGTCGAAAGAAAGTGGGCGTAACGAGATTATAAAACCTTGCATCAGCCTCGACGCACAGCTCGATTCTCTCTGGATGGACTATTGGGGAAATCGTGTGCATCGGCAAATAAGCACGAAGAGTTTCTTTCCGCGCCCGCGTAGGGATGATGACCGACAGCAAAGGCACATTATTAAGGTTCATTATTTACAACCCCTAAAGTTATCAAATATTCACAGAACAAGTTTTTTCATGCTTCTCCAGACACTCGCACGAAGTTCAATCGTGGGATAAACGCCCTCGAAACGTCTCCCATCGAAGCCACAGAAAGGCTCGCGATGCCGGCACAGCGCACAGGCCTACTCCCAGCATCAGAAGGGCAATGCCGGCCAAGGTTGCGGCCAACAGCACACGCCCCTGCGGCAGGACGATCCAATACCTCAGCATCAGCACCGTGATCGATCCGATGAGAAGCGGCTTAAAGACGGCATTCCAATACCACCGCCATTTTTCGTAAGGCAAGAGCCGCCGGTGCATAAAAGGGATCGCAATGAGCACATAGCCCGCATTGAGTACCAACCATGCCCAAGCCGCAGCAATGCCACCAAAACGCGGCACGGTTAAAAGGATCGCGGGTATAATAATGACCACCGCGATGATATTAACGCGCACGGCAAAACTTGTCCAGCCATGCGCCAGCTGGGTCATGTAGGGTACGTTCATGAAACCGTTGCACAAAGTCCCCAAAACAAGCAAAACCAGGAAAGGCCCCGCCTTCTGAGACAGAATGACGTTCCCGGTCCAGACATAGAGAAGCGGTTCGGAAAACGCGGCGATCACAAGCGCTGCCGGGATCAGGGCGACAGCCAACCATTGACTCGCGCGATGATAGCTATCCACAAGCAACTGCTGTTCGGATCTAGCGACTAATTCGGTTAAATGGGGCGAAAAAGCCGTGACGATGGGGGTCACAAGAAAATATAACGCGGAGGCTACCGATGCCGCAAGAGTGTAATAGCCGAAATCCTTGAGCGATACGAGCCTGCTCAAAAGAAGCTTGTCGACCTGCATCAGCAAGAGCGACAGAAAGGTAATACCCACCATACCGCCGGCGAAGCGCCCAACGTTTTTCAATGCCGCCCATGAGAATCGGCCGGCATGTTCGGCGCGAGGCAATACTCGGTAAGTCACCGTAACAAAAACACAGACGGTGAGGATGGAAACAAGTCCCTGCCATAAAAAAAACGCTCCGAGGGTGGGTGACACCCATGCCAGCACAACCACGGCGCCTAGCCAGCGCAACGTCGACATCACGGCATTCACCACAATAAAAAGCACTTGGCGCTGTAACCCCACAAGGATGCTGCGGTAAAGCCCTTCGATGAATCGCAACGCCGCAACCACGCCCATGATGCCAAAAGCCTGCGCCACCACCGACACGGGGAGCTTTTCGACATGCAGCCAATCCGTTGCCAGCCAGGTGGAGGCTGCTCCGATGCCCACCGCAATGAGACATGCCACGGCGATCGCAACGATCTCGATACTGCGCAACAGATCCAGGATCGACTGCGCGGTGTGCGCCCCGCCCGTGTAGCGTGCCATCTCACGGCTCAGTGTGGGCGTCATCCCCATATCGAGAAGAACGAGCCAGGACTGAAGCAACGCAAAGATCCCGATCATCCCATAGGCCTCGATTCCAAGGTATTTGATATACAGCGGGACAAAAGCCAATCCCATAAGGGCAGTCCAACCTTGTCCAAAGTAATTGGCAATAACATTTTTTTTAAGAGACATGAGACCTCAATTGTTAAAAATCGTTCCCCTGTTCCTCACAGAATCTACACGCCCTACCTTCATCTCAGCTATTTCCCTCGCGGCAAGGGATGGATGTCATGTTTGCAAGCGATTGAAACTTTGTATTATCCCCCCAAAATTCCATGGGTTCATAGTCGGGATACGGATAGCGGCCAAGATCCGGCTTGATCTTCCAACCCTTCTGGGAGATCCAACCCTCTACGAGATGGCGCACGGAAATGGGCTTTCCGGAACATAAATTGACGATCCCCACGTCGGCCTTGGCAAGAGCGAGAGAAACAAGACGCTCCGCAACCGTCTCGATTGGGAGATAGTCTCTTAATTGTTCACCGCCGGACATCGGAAAAAAAGCATCCCCGCGCTGAACGGCCTGCTTCAATTGGGGCCAAAGGGAATTGCTGGACTGCCCTTCCCCATAAACATAAAACAACCGCGCCCATGTGAAAGCAAACGGAGTATTGTCGCGAAGAAGCTGGAGCTGACGCCGGAGCGAATCTTTGGCAAAACCATAGGGATTGTCAGGATGAGGCTCCGCATCCTCCCGCAAAGCTCCCGCTTTCATACCATACTCAAAACAAGTCCCGGAAACCACAAGCGACGAAAGACCTTCTCGTACAAGCGCGCTTAAAAACCGGTACTGTCCCGGAAGTTCTTTTTCAACATGATGGAGAGATTTGTAGTTCGGCAATCCGCCCCACGCTAAATGAATGCACGCGTCCGGCTGGCCGATAGCCTCAAAAACTTTTTCCGGAGGGTGATGGATATCCCGCTGAACCCAGGGGATATTCGACCACTCGCCTTCTTTCGGAGGACAAAGGTCCACGGCCACAAAATTGATCGAGCGCCGCTTCAGTTCCGCAAGAACATGCCGCCCGATAAAACCATTGGCGCCAATGACAGCGATCTTCATGCGATCTTCAACTTAGGAACTGCTGTAACGAACTTGGCACCCCATTCACGGATATAAGATAGTTGTTCCATCACTTCATTCTTTAAATTCCAGGGAAGAATAACCACAAAGTCCGGACGAGCTTGTTTTAACGCCGCCTCGGCGACGATCGGGATCCGGCTGCCCGGCATCGACTTCCCTTGCTTGGCGGGATTACGATCCACCACAAACGAGATCAGGTCGGGACGGATGCCGGCATAATTCATCAAAGTGTTTCCCTTGGCCGCCGCACCATAGCCCGCCACCGTTTTGCCGTTTTTCTTGGCTTCCAGCAAAAACAGAAGAAGATCATTTTTGATCCGGTCCGCTTGAGCCTGGAAGTTCGAATAAAAATTCACTTTTGTAACTCCCGCGATTTTTTCCGCTGCGAGCAAGGCACGCACCCGTTCCGTGACCTCCCGTTTTCCAGCATCCCTGCTCTGAGCGTAAACGCGCAAGCTCCCTCCATGGGTCGAAAGTTCTTCGACATCGAACACGGAAAGGCCATTCCGTTCAAAGATCGAAGCAATAGCGGTCAGGGACAAATAAGAAAAATGTTCATGATAGATGGTGTCAAATTGACTTTCCGCGATCAGCTTCAGCAGATGCGGAAACTCGAAGGTGGCCACGCCCTGCGGTTTTAAGAGCACGGCGAAACCCGACACGAAATCATTGATATCAGGGACATGGGCGAGCACATTATTGGCAGCCGTCAGGTCAGCTTGTTTCCCTTGCTTCACCAGTTTTTTCGCAAGCTCAACGCCAAAGAACTCCTCAACGATCTCGAGCCCTTTGGCTCGGGCCGCTTTCGCGGTACTCGCCGTGGGCTCAATACCCGTGCAGGGAATGCCGCGTGCTTTGACATATTGCAAGAGATAGCCGTCATTGGCGGCAACCTCGATAACGCGGCTTTCGGGGCTAAGATGAAAACGCGCGATCATATCCGCGACATAGCGTTCGGCATGTTCAAGCCAACTTTGGGAGAAGCCACTGAAATAAGCATAGTCGGCATCAAAAAGTTCATGCGCTTCGGCGAAATCCTCAGTTTGAACCAGCCAGCAACTTTCACAAACCAGAACGCGAAGCGGAAAACATTTCTCCGGAGCTTGCAGTTTTTCACGGGCAAGATAAGCATTCGAAGGAGGCGCGCTGCCAAGATCCACCAGAGCTAATTGAAGCTCGGACTTGCAGTGCCGGCACTTCATACGGCAACCCCTTTGAAATCCTGCAGGATCGCTGGATACCCACAGTCGCGGGATGACCGTTCCGAAATTTCCAGAGGCCAACGGATCGCAAGACGAGGATCCTGCGCATCCAGGCCGCTCTCACTCCCCGGATGGTAGGCAACGGTGTGAAAGTAGATCATTTCGCAACCTTCGGTCAATGCCTGGAATCCATGCGCAAATCCTGCGGGGATAAGAAGCGTCCTGTGATTTTCTCCACTCAAAATTTCCGCGTGCCATTGTAAAAAAGTGGGCGAATGAAGGCGGAGATCCACAGCGACATCGAACACCTCGCCCCGAAGGCAGCTGACAAACTTTGTTTCCGCGTGCGGTGGGCGCTGAAAATGAAGTCCGCGCATAGCTCCTTGCTTCGCTGTAAGCGTATGGTTGATCTGCGCGACAGGCTTACCGGCCGTCAGAGCTTCCAGTTCCGAGGAGCAAAAAAGACGTTCCAGATAGCCGCGACTATCCCCGAGGATCTTACGCTGCACGAGCTTAAGCCCTGACAAAGGCGTTTCGAGAATATCAAAGCGATCGCTCACGAGACGCCTCTTATTTTATGTTCATATTCACGAATCTGCCCCAAGCTTACGGCAAGCATATCTTTTTTGCTCTTCCATGCCATATGCCAGGCAAGCGTCTGTTCAAGAGCCGTTTGCAGATCCCAGCGAGGATACCACCCGAGTTTTTTCTTGGCCTTGGTGCTATCAAGCTTGAGACACTGCGCCTCGTGCGGTTGCGGTGCGTCCGAACACTTCCAAGCAGCACCGGGCACTTGACGACAAAGAGACTCGACGATCCACTTGACAGAGCGGGCATCCGATTGCTCCGGTCCGAAATTCCACGCTTGTGCGAAATCGCGTCCTTCCGTGTAAAGTTTTTCAGCCAGCCTCAGATAGCCTGAAAGCGGTTCCAAGACATGCTGCCAGGGGCGGATCGCATCCGGGGAACGGACGACCAATGTTTGGGCCATATCAAGAGTACGAAAAAAATCCGGAACAAGCCGATCCGTGGCCCAATCCCCGCCCCCGATCACGTTTCCGGCCCGCGCACTTGCGAGAAAAATTCCCGAGGGATCAAGAAAGGACCTTCGATAGGCGGCTGTCACCAGCTCCGAACAACCCTTGCTGCTCGAGTAAGGATCATACCCGCCCATGGCTTCGTTTTCGCTGTAAGGCCGGTCGCCTTCGTGATTTTCATAACATTTATCCGTCGTAATATTCACCACCGCTCGAACCCCGGGCGTCTTTCGAACGGCCTCCAGCAAATGAACCGTCCCCATGACATTGACGTCGTAGGTTTCTACCGGCGATTGATAGGCATAGCGAACCAAGGGTTGGGCCGCAAGATGAAAAATGATCTGAGGTTGGGCGGATTGGACTGCCTGAGCCAGGCTTTCTCGATCCCGAATGTCCGCGAGCGTGTTGCTTTTGAGTTGGGATCGAAGATCACAAACCTCAAAAAAAGCGGGAGCCGTGGGAGCAGGCAGTGCATAGCCATGAACTTCGGCACCCATGTTTGCCAGCCAAAGAGTGAGCCATCCCCCCTTGAATCCGGTATGTCCGGTAACGAACACCCGTTTTCCACGCCAAAAGTTACGATCCATTACCATACCTTCCAGGGTGCTTTTCGGGAGGCCCAGAGACCCTCGAGATGGTTCTTATCGCGCAACGTATCCATGGGCTGCCAAAAACCTTTGTGCTCAAAGGCCATCAATTGGCCCGCCTTGGCAAGTCCGGTCAAAGGATCCCCTTCCCAACTCGATTGGTCCCCGGCAATGAGATCAAGGCACTTGGGCGAGAGAACAAAAAATCCACCGTTAATAAGACCGCCTTCGCCGTGAGGCTTTTCTGTAAATCCGGCGACCTTGAGACCCTCCATGGCCAGGGCTCCGTAGCGACCGGGAGGTTGAACCGCCAGGATCGTCGCCTGTTTTCCATGTTTTTTATGAAAATCGATTTCCGCGGAGATATTCACATCCGCAATGCCGTCCCCATAGGTAAAACAAAACGATTCTTCATCTTTCACATATTCGGCCACGCGCTTCAAACGGCCTCCCGTGAGCGTGTCCTCGCCGGTATCCACAAGCGTCACCTTCCAGGGCTCGGTCTTTTGATGATGCACTTCCATTTGATTCTTGGCCAAATCAAACGTGACATCCGACGTGTGCAGGAAGTAGTTCGCGAAATATTCCTTGATCATGTAGCCTTTGTAACCGCAGCAGATCACAAAATCGTTGATGTGATGCGCGGAATAGAGCTTCATGATATGCCATAAGATCGGCTTTCCGCCGATCTCAACCATCGGCTTCGGCCTCAATTCCGTTTCTTCACTCAGTCTCGTGCCCAATCCTCCTGCAAGAATAACCGTCTTCACGTTTGATCCTTTCTCCCGCGAATCATCGCAGGCTCGAACTGAACAACTTCGCGATCGCCGCTAAGCTCCGATGCGTGCTTCACCCTCGGACTCGTCATACCCATTCCCCAGGGATTAAGAAAATCGTTGCGAATCAGTGTAATGCTGCGCAACTTTGTGGGTTGCGTCGATATTCGCACCAATGCTCCATGCATTGGTATGATTTCGCACAGCTTGGTAACTGTGTCGTCACTCATGCGCCCATTTTCGGGCTTTGTTATAAGCCTTACCGGCCTTATCTTCCAATGCCGGAGAAATGAGCCGCAAGAGTTCTTTGCCCGTAATACGGTACTGTTTGCCGATCTTGGCAGCGCGAATGAGGCCGCTCTTGAGCATCCGGGTCATGGTACTGGGGCTGACCTTAAGATATTCCCGGCTCTCTTTGGGGGTATAAATGACGTTTTCCTGTATTCGCATCGGACCCTCTATAGTGCTCTACTCTTCAAAACACGCGGCATTTTCCTCAAGTCTGCCGCTATAAGCTTTGCGCTCGACATCCCATGAGGCCAAGGCAATCCAAAGCTCAAAATCTAGCACATGCTAGCTTTACGCCCACCAGACGTCAACGCATATCACGCATATCATTTTTAAATCCGCTGTGGCACTTCCTCATGGAACTGAGGACTGGGGTTAAAGCGAGAGGGTATTAAAAACAGGATTCCGCTAACGATCCTCGAAGGCTCAGCCGCCCAACGACCGCTCTTTTTGCTAATGCGCGCCACCCTTATTTAAAACTTTTTTGTGATCCGGCACGAATTTGTGCCTTTGCAGTCAGCTTGGTTAGCGATGCTTGCGGTCTTTGTAGAACCGATAGAGAGGACCCGCCAGAAAGCTCGGGAAAAGAAATACCGGCAATAAAACGAGCCAAAACAGCAAACGATTCCAATGCCAAACAAGCGCGTAAAGAACAATGTCGCGAGCGCGCCATTTGCCCTTTGCTTTCAAAACAAGGGAGATGATCGCCAGTTGGACGATACTCCCCCGCTCTAACTTGCCCAAGGAAAGCCTATAACGAGTTCGAAAAAAACGAAGGATCTGTTCCGTCCCGAACATGAGCTTGACGTATAGACCCGCATAATCGCCGGACTCTCCGCTTCGCTGCATCACAAGCGGCTTCCGGATCAAAAGAAATCTCTCTCCCTGACAAGCCAACTGCAGAAAGAGGAATAAATGGATCATGAAACTTCCGATGAAGTCCACATAATCGCTGTCCTTTAACAACAATTCCAGAGAGCTTCGTTTATATATATGACAACTCATAAACGTAAGACAAGGACTGATCTCCGACAGAAACAGCTTCTTGTCACCAAAAACCTCCGCGTTTTCCATCTTCGCGGGGATCATCGCCTCCGCAATAACCTTTGGCGCGCCATCGTTTTTCTTAACAAATCGTGAGTAGTTGATCCAGGCCAGGTCAGGAGTTTTTTCTTTGAGTTGTTGCATCACAAACGAGACGCTCCCAGGAGCAACAAGATCATCATCCCCGAAGAGCCAAAGGTATTCTCCTTGGGCCTTTGATAAAACCAACAAGAAATTAGCATCCGGCCCCAGATTGATCTCATTTTTAAAGATCCGGACAAAACGATACTGTGCGGCATATCGCTCCAGCATGGCGTGTGTTGAATCCGGCGAGTGATTATCGACAATACATAGCTCAACGGCGTCTTTTTCGTCAATTCCGGAGATTTCACGAATCAAACAATCGAGGGTTTCTTGGAGCAGAGGCTGCCGATTATAGGTAGGGATACAAATTGACAATATATTGCAATTCATTTTTATACGACTCCCCATGGGCTAGGGTTCAACAGATATTAATTGCGGGGGTTCACTGAATTGCTTCTGATCAAAGCTGATTGACGGGATCACGCCGCCGCCAAGCGGTAATGAGATCTGAACGTTCGATCGGTTCGTAATCTCCAGCAACGGCACGAAATACTTGCTGGAGAAGTTCCAACCTCTGAACACGCCAGCGCGATTCATTATGCAAATAACCGAGAGGCCCGACATTGGGGATGATATCGGAGCGGTAAGGGCGGTCAATATCGCTATCGACAAACAGAATCTCGGGACGAGCTTGTCGGATCGCGTCAATCGCCTTTGCGGTTTCCTTCTGAGTGATCATGAATTCACTTAAAATATGCCAAGGCATGGCGCTGTAGCGACCGGCAAGAAACGGTAGGATCATGTCGTATTTTGAAATAATGTGAACGCCGGGGCCTTTATTGTATCGTTTAATCAGGTCAACAGCCTCTCGAAAAGGCGCCGGATCCATGGTGGATTCGGCACGCATTTTAGGAAAGTCCCAAATATGCGTTACATGGTTGGTGAATATTTTATTGAATGATCGTCGCTCCAGGAAATACTTACCCAAAGCAGTAGCATCGAACACCAACCCGACCACAATGAGGACCGTCAGAGCCAGTGACTGCCAACGCCTCCATCCATCACGATCGAAACCAAGTTTGAACAAACAAATTCCAAGCAGGACGAAAATCGATGAAGTCGGCCACAAGTGCGCCTTTGTGGACATCACAATGTAATAACTCAGCGCCATAGAGCCGTACAGCAACAAAAACAAGGCCATGAGAGCCAGCGGTGAAAAAGATCTCTTACTTCGACTCCAGTATGCTGCCAAGCAAACAACGGCAAGACCCTCAAAAGCCAGTACTAAAAGCATGTGAATGTTGCGGACGGGGAAAGCAAGAACACCCCGCAGGTAATAGCCGGACTGCCCGGCAGCTCCAAAATCAGCCAGGACATAGCACGCAAGCGCCGCGAGGAGACCCAGGCTTACCGCGACCAGGGATCGAATGCGTCGGGTGCCTTCCGTGTAGATCAGGACCAGCCCGGTACCACAGCCGACTAACGCCAAACATATCGGTAGGCCGAACTCACGATTTACGAACATTTGTGCCAGCGCGAGCACCGAGGCAAGGATCCACCCTGCCAAGCGCCACCAGCCCTTGGCACGCAGGGCCATCCAAAGGCAGCAAATGACGGGCAACTCCAGCATGCGACGCATGGGGTTCGCCCCCACTCCCAGCATGATCAGATTGAAACCAGGCAGCAACATGAACCCAGAAGTCAGCACTAAACCGAGAGCAACCGAAAAGACATCGCGAAAGATGAACCAGCATGTCAGGACAAAAGCCACAAAGAACAGATAGTACCCTACATACCAGAGTTGGACAAAACGATGATAGGTGAATTCACCATCAAGCGCGTTTGCAACAGTCACCAACCACCATGGGTTCAGAAAACCATATTGGGAGTGAATCTCTTTTATCGGACGCCCGAGACGAAGGTCGTTCGCGGGCCCGAACATGAAATTGTGATGACTCAGCACCCAACGATTGAGTGTCTGCCAATGAATTTCGAATCGATTTTTCTCAATAAACTCTGCTTCTTGTGCGGTATAGTAATGCCGTTCGAATTTTTTCTTATGCAATTCCGCAGCACCCACTCCATCTTTCATCCGCCGGCGAGAAGGACTTTCCCCCACGATGCTAAAAAGCTCTCCTTTTGTCTTTTCGTCTAGCGCGTCCAAAATCACTAATTCTCCACCGCGGCCGTCATACAAGAGTTGTTCGCACTGTTCAATAATATCTAACAGCAAGGGCGACATGGGAACCGTAACGCGAAGGGTTTGGGGAATCAACGAATCGTGATCGTTGGCATTAAAACGGGGGTACGGATTTAAAAGTTTGTGCTCAAAGATATAATCCCGGTTGTTGACCACGGCCGGTGATGCCGCCATGTCGCGGCGTCCCGCTACAGGGTCAGAGCTACGCTTTAAGATGGTCTTTTCAGGGATATCGTTAAATTCATTGATCAAGCGAGGAGTGCCAAAAACAAAAGGCTGATAGGTGTAAGCGACTTGACTGAGAATGGCAAGGATGGCAATGAGAACGAACTGACGCAACCGGGATTCATATCGTTCCGGGATGATGGAAGGCCGTGAAATGCCAATCCATATCGGCCAATGCGACAAGATTAACCAAGGTATAATCACGGCAGCACCCACGATAAGGCCATACTTCCCGCTTTGACTCACCCTATAAAGCAAAAGATTCACTGCTGCTGTGCCCGTCAGCAAACCGACAATCTTCCAGCTACTCACAGCATCGAGCTGCACCCGCTTGCCTAAGCACCGGCAGAGCCAAATGCCATAGGCTGATGCCCCGAAAATGAGCACAACGCTGATGCCATAGCTAGCAATTTCAAAAGGCTTATTCGGATTCCAAAATATTTCAAGCAGATAAGAATTGGGTTGGAGCGGAACAAACGGTGCCAACGCGGAGGTCAATAATCTGGCAGCTATTGCGCCCAGACTGACAAGTCCCAACCAGGTGAAGAACAGGTGGACGGGAATGACGCAACGACGATACCAACTCATGTTTATATTGCTCCTCATTTTCCGTTCGGCTGGTTAATTAACTTCTCTCGAAGTTGATCGATCGTGCGTCTTATCCCCTCTTCAAAAGAAACTTCGGGGACAAAACCCGTATCTTTTGTTAGCGAGCCAATGTCTGCGCATAAATGCATCACCTGCCCGGAGCTATAAGGCAGGTCCCCAAACCCGATCGCCAGCTTAGGATCAATGGCATCTCGGATCATCCCCACAAATTCCGAAAGAGGCCTCCCCACGCCACTGCCAATATTATAAACAGTCTGATCACGCCCTTTCGCCCCCAAAAGATAAAGAGCCCGCGCCGCATCCTCGCAATACAAATAATCCCAGATCTGTTCGCATCGGGTCAGAGACGGCCTTTCTTTTTTGAGCAACTTGTCAATGCAGTACATGACCATGGTCGCCATACTATCATTGGCGCCGTAGGTGCTAAAGATCCGCGCCCAAACATGTCGAATTCCGAGGTTCTTGCACAGAATTGCCGCGAGCTTCCCAGCCGAATATTTGGCCACCCCGTACGCCACTTCGGGCGCAACACGCATCTCCGGAGCTATTGGCCCCTGCACGCGTCCATACTCCGCCTGTGATCCAGCGCCGAGAAAAAAAGAGCACCCCATTTTTTTTGCGCTTCGCACCGCATTCAGGGTGTAGCTAACATTCGCATTCTGAAGATCAGGATCATTCCGTCCCTCCTTATCCGTCGGCCCCCAACCTAAATGATAAAAAGCATCCCAAGACCCATCGAGTAGTTCAGGAAGATTTGAGATCTCTGACAAGGCGCATTCCACGATCCTCAATCCATGGAATTTTGAAAGGCGACCGGCATTTGAGGATTGAGGCCGTACGATCGCCGCCACCACAGACCCGCGCCGCAGGGACTCCTCCAAAAAAGCAGTCCCGAGCATACTCGTTGCGCCTGTAAGAATGATCTTTTCCACGAATCCCTCACGGGTTTTCAAAAATTGATCCGTTCTTTCTCGATCACGAGAGGCTTTTTATTGACGCGGGTCAGAATCGCTCCAATATACTCCCCCAGGATCCCTAAAAAAAACAGCTGAACCGAAAAGAAAAAGAACACCCCGATAATAAGCGGCGCCAATCCCATTTGAAAACTGTTCCAAAAAAGCAACTTGGCCAAGCCATACCCCGTTGCGATCAAAAGGCTCAAAAAAGACAACCCGAACCCAAAAAATGTCGCCAACCTTAACGGAACCTTGGAATGCTTGGTGACACCAATCATCGCATTATCAAAAAGGGAATAAAACTTATTCTTGGAAAATCCGCGTTTGCGGAGCGGTTGCGAGAATTCAACAATTGCTTTCTCAAACCCTATCTCGCAAACCAGTCCGCGAAGATACGGGTACGGATCGTCGAGGTCCCTCATGATAGCGACGACCTTTTTATCATAAAGTCCAAATCCGGTGTAATTCTTGATCAACGTTGTTTCGTCATCAGCAATTCGCTGAATAAAAGAGTAAAAAGTTTTCCGGACAAGGAAGAACAGGGGGCTTTCAGCACTTGAGCTTTTGACGCCAAGCACCATCTTGTAGCCATCTTCCCATTTTCTGACAAAATCAGTTATCAACTCGGGTGGGTCCTGAAGATCAGACGCCATATAGATCACGGCATCTCCCGATGCTTGTATGATGCCGTAGAAAGGAGAACGAATGTGCCCGAAATTTCTCGAATTAATGATCACTTTAATGTGAGCATCTTGCTTTGCCAAGTGACGCAGCTCGTCAGCAGTATTATCCGTCGACCCATTATCCACCAGGATATGCTCATACTCATAGGCCGCGCCAAGCCGTACCATTTGAGCTTTTACTCTGGAACAAAGCTCATCAACATTCTCAGCTTCATTGAAGCAACTCGATACGACACTTAATGTTTTCATGGGCTCTTTCACCTTATTTGTTTTCAGCGATAAAGTAGTAGTGCGCACCGAGGGGTAAGGCATGCAGGTGTTTTTCGAGAGGAATAAGGGATTTTAAAAAAGCTGGAAAAAACACCGTGAATCGCGTCTTGGCATTCAAAAAACCAGCTTGTTCAAAAAGATTCTTTGCGTAGCGAGGTGATAAAAGACGAGAGTTCTTGTCAAATTTATAGTCGTTCTGAATGGCAACCCAAAGCGTCAAGGGATTGAGCGGATTCAATTCAAAGACGAATAGTCTGCCATTCAGCTTCAATGTTGAGCGAAGCAACTTAAGCGTCTTGAGTTGCTGATCTCTCGGGATATGGTGAAAAACGCCTGCGGCAAAGATCAGATCGAAACGCTCATTGAAAGGGATCTGTTCCAGACCGTAAACGGCATAATGACAATTCGAATCAGCCCCGTTGTTTTCCCGAGCGACGCTTAGCGACTCTTTCGAAACATCACAACCAAATATCTGGCTATTGGGAAAATACTTCCGCAGAAATCTATCGGAGAATCCCCCGCCACAACCAAAATCCAGGATATTCAGGTTGCCATTTGAATAATCGTCACCAAGAAGACGACGCATTTCTTTGGGTTTGTATTCATGGAAATAGTCGGGCTCAAAACCAGAGACTTTTATGGCCTCTTTCAAGCCTTCATTGTAGGTTCGGGCGTACTGGTCGAACACCGAGGTGTTATTGTTTGACGCTTTTTCCGTGATCATTTTACGAACCTCAAGGTTACAAGAACCTAAAAAGGAATTATGTCCAGCAACAACGCAATCACTTGCCGCGTCTCATCGGGGGTAACATCCGAAACCTTTTGAAGTTCAAACTTGCTATTGGGCAGGATCACCGTACAGAGGGCCCCCGAGTTCTTTTTGTCGTGCCGCATGGCTTCAACGATCTTCTCTGCATCAAAATCCGCTCTTCGTAATCGCATCCCGAGGTTCGAAAGGTTCAACTGCCCTGTCACTTCTCGTTCTTTTTCTACCGCCAGCATTCCTCTCAAAACCGATAGTTTGTTCGCGAAGATCATCCCCACATTGACCGCGATCCCGTGAGGAACATAATACTCGGAGACACTTTCAAGCGCATGGCCGAAGCAATGGCCATAGTTCAGCAGGTTGCGGCGCCCAGCATCAAACTCATCATTCGCAATGTAATCCCATTTAATGCGCAAACCGTTTTGGATGGCGCTGTTCGCCTTCGGGGCACGTTCCAAAATGGAGGAAACGGCTTGTTGGGCATAACCAACATCTCCCAGCCTTAAAGGATCCATCAAATGGAGCTTGATCACTTCTCCAAGGCCACTGTAGAGAACTTCTGGCTCCAGTGTCGCAAGAAAGCGGGAAGATATAAAAACACGCGATGGTGGGTAAAAGGTCCCGATCTGGTTCTTGAAGCTTCGAAAATTAAGGGATGTCTTGCTTCCGAGGCAACTATCGGTTTGAGCGAGTAAGGTTGTCGGAATAAAGACCCAATGAATGCCGCGGTACAAAGTTGAGGCAACAAATCCGGTGAGGTCCTGAACAATGCCGCCGCCCACAGAGATCAAAGTGAGGTTTTTCTTTGCCTCAAATTTCATCAGCCAATCGTAAAGGGATGGCAGTTTTTCAAAACACTTATTCTCCTCGATAGCATCCAAAAAAAAGATCCTTTTTTCGTCGATCTTTCCATGGAATTCATCGCGATAAAGATCGTAAACCTTTCGATCCAAAATCCAAGCGGCCTTGCCCATCGTTGTTAATTCGCTCAGAAAGCTTAGGTCGCCCTCGAACGAAATCGAATAGTCCTTGATCTTGGACTTAATCTCCATTGTTTTTCTCAAGCCAGGAATCCCCCATCGATCACAACATTTTGCCCCGTCAAATAGGTATTATCTTCGGAAATCAAGAACCGAACTAATTTTGCGATCTCTTCCGGCGCAGCAAATCTCCGTAACGGGATCTCGCTCTCAAGTTTTCCCTTTTCGTCGGCGCTTATGTTGGCCTTCGTCATATCGGTGTTCACATACCCCGGGCAAACCGAATTGACGAGGATATTATATTCACCCAACTCACGGCAAAGCGCTTTGGTTAGCCCGTTGATGCCAAACTTTGCCATGGAATAGAGTGTCCGTCTTTCCTTAGAACGCAAACCCCAGATCGAGCTAAAATTCACGATCCGTCCATACCGGTGGGCTTTCATATGGGGCAATACTCCCTGGATCAACCAAAGAGGCGCTTCTAAATTGACGCTATTCATGATCGAAGCCGTTTCCTCCGTGATCTCTCCGATTCCACCCAAAACATTCATACCGGCAACATTAATGAGAATATCAAAGGCTGAATCCTTGACGAGGAACTGGCGTATCGACTTCGGATCGCCAAGATCCATTTCTTTCCGAGTAGGACAAACCAGTTGGTAGGATGCATCGTTGGCAAGCAGCTGCTGGATCGCATACCCGATCCCGCGATTTGCACCTGTGATCAGAACGCGTTTCAAAATGCTACTATTTATCATCAAAATTCCGTTTTTATTTTTGCCCTAGTCGCGTCGAAAGCATCTGAATGCGATGAGCATCTTCATGCTTGATCCCTGCATAATAGCGCTGTTTGCTTTTTAGCCATAGCAACTCAAACTCAATCGCTTTCAGGAATGCTGCTTCTCCATATTTCACAGCCTCAGATTGAAAAACCACCTTGCGGGTTTCAAACTTATCGATAAGCTTCTCTTTGTTAAGCTTCTCAATGGCGGGGATCGTTTGTGTGGAGATAGCACCTCCTAAGGCGCATTTTAAGCCCTTAGCCCTGGCCTTCATAAAAGCATTCCGACAAATGTCAAACACCTGGGTGCTTTCCACCCCCGCACGACCAAGCCCCATAGACCCTGTCAGATCCACCCGGCCGATCGTCATGCTTTGAAGCAAGTCGATCTTGGGGAGAGCCAGCATCTCGTCCATCCTTTCATAGGCCGTGATCGTTTCGAGATTAAACGCAAAATCGATGTCCTCAGCATTGTCCTTGGCCACGATCGTATCGATGATCGCCAAAAATTTGCTTAAAGCGAATGGTGTTTCCGCCATGGGAGCGACAATGCCGCTCACCCCGATTTGCAAAGCGCAATAAATATCCGTCACAGCCTCCACACCACCGATCTTGAAAATAATGGGGAGCCCCACCGCCGAAGTCACGTCTTTTAACCGCATCATTTCATCCATGCGACTTCCTTCCGCCTCAAACTCTGCCTTAATCTCAAAAACTCCGAAGTTATCGCGGAGCTGTTTTAGAATTCCGATCATTTCTCTCTCAAGAACATTCATGCTCAGCCCTCGTTTTTTTTCAATTCCCGTATCATGTTTTTTTCCATAACATCCTTTTCTAAAAACGGAAACATGTCTTCAAGCGACGGTGAAAACATCTTCCCATCTGCGCACAGACGACTCGCCAACTTCGGGGCGAAAACGTTCTCGCCAAGTTTTACCACGCACAGCGCGGCGTCATTGCCTGCGATCGCTTCTTCGATCTTACGACGCATCGAGGCATGACTGTCGATCACGCACGTTCGATAGCCATAAGCTTGAGCGATCTTCAGCATGTCTGGCAAAATGACATGACTTGACGCATCGCACCCCACTTTCATTCCTCCGAAAAAAGCATTCTGCGTCTGACGCATGGAAGCATAACCGTTATTCTCTAAAACAAAAATCTTTAAAGGCAACCCATAGTTCAACACGGTTTGTAATTCTTGGAGGTTCATCTGGATCGAACCATCGCCCGTAATGCAAACGGTTTTACGCCCTGTCGCGAGCGCCTGTCCCAAGGCCGCCGGCAAATCGTAGCCCATCGTAGCGCTCCCGCTGCTCCACGTAAATCTTTGCCCAGGCTTCACTTTAGCACTTTGAAACAACGCGACACACGCCGTTCCATTTCCCGCCACGGTTGGGACATCGGCAGGACAGATCTCTGATATCATTTCCATGAAATAATACGCATCCACGCGCCCGTTCAGTTCCAAAGATTTCACTTCCGGAGAAACCGTCGGAAAATTCTCTTTTCTTTTCTGCGCCCACTCCAGCCATAAAGAATAGTCCGGAAGCTCTTGCGTCGAAAGACACCGTGCGAGCGCCGTCACGAACTCTTTGGCATCCGCACAGATAGGAAGATCGGGAACAACAGTGGGCTTAGCAAGCTCGGCAGGATCGATATCCACAACGATCTTCTTAGCGGATTTTCCAAAACTCTTCCAGTCGTAGCTTACCTGTCTCACATTATTACGCGTGCCAACACACAGAAGAAGATCCGCGCTCTGTAGCACAAAATTGCCTGCTCTGTGTCCAATCGTTCCAATGCGCCCGGCAAAAAAAGGATTGTCGCTAGCTATAACATCCATCCCGTTGAACGAAGTTAAAACAGGAATGCGCAACCTTTGCGCCAATCCCAGGAAGTCGTCTACGGCTCCGGAAAGCCGGATCCCAAACCCAGCAATGATCACGGGCCTTTTGGCGGCCAATAACATCGCGCAGGTCTTCCGAAGCTCCTCTTCTGTGGGTTGGCAGGGAGAGGTCTTTTCCTGGAAAGAAGCGAGCGTCTGGATTTCAGAATCCTTCAGTTCAGTTCCCTGCACATCCAAGGGAACATCCACCCAAACGGGTCCTTTGCGGCCGGTTGTGGCCAAATGCCACGCCTTCTCGAGGTGATATCGAACGGAGTGAGGATCATCAATGGAAATTGCGTACTTTGTGATCGGCTGCACAATATCAATAATATTGATCTCTTGATCGCCTAATTGACGCAAGTTAAGATGCGGACAGGAAGCAATCGTTGTGATCCGTTTTACCTGACCTGAAATAATAACCATCGGGATCGAATCAAGCCATGCCCCCATCACCCCCGTGATAGCATTCGTACCCCCCGGCCCCGTCGTCACACAAATGACACCCGGTTGATTGGTCCCTCGGGCATAGCCTTCGGCGGCAATCGCACATGCTTGTTCATGATGGTTACAAATATATCGCAGGCGAGGTTCTCGTCCCAACGCATCATTAAGATGCATGGCTCCCCCCCCCGAAACCATAAAAACATCCCGAACACCTTTGTCCGCTATAAATTTAAAAACATAATCCGCTACTCTCATCGGGCTCGATTCCCGCGGCCTTCTTTATATTCTTTGATCTGGGCTAAACAAACTTTCCGCATATCGTCCTTGTTTTTCCAAGCATTGTGAAAATTGATGACCGTGGCTAGTGCCGTTTCAGTATCCAGCGGGGGTGCGAACGCAATGGTTCTCTGGCTTCAAACGTATCCAGCCTGAGATCATTCGCCTCATAAGGATGTTTTCCCTGACGATCATGAAAGTCTGCATCATCCATTATTTTGTAAAAAATTGTACCACACATCACACAGAATAAGCATCCTTTTCCGGGGACCCAAGGTCCAAGAGGACTCAAATTCAAAACCCCACACAACAACCGTTCTCCCAATCGCAGGGACCGCTCCAAAGGCTCAACACATGCCTGCCATGGCCGTAAGCTTTAGGGTTACGCCCGACACACGGATGATCCTGCGCCAGATTTTTACACACTTTGGGGTTGTGTTTATGACGAGTGCTCGCAAATCCGGACAGTGCCGGACCGCATCGAGAACCGCGGCGCGTTCCAACACATTTACTCGAGCGTCTCGATCCGATCGCGATTAGAGGCTCAGCCGCCCAACGACCGCTCTTCCCGCTCTGTTGGTAACACCCTCCGCCAGCTCATTTAGCTTGCTAAAAAAAACCGCACTTGCTATCGTACAGCGCACATCCAAAAAAATAGCACAGACGCGTAAAAACAGTCCGTGACTTAAAAAAATGGCGGAGCTCTCGATCCCCCCGAGAGCATCATGCGCATGAAAGCGTTCACGAGGGCTTGTCCCGGAGACCGATGAAAAACAACAAAGTTTTTTGGACCCTGATCGCCGCGGCGATCCTTATAAAGCTTTCCTTCTTCGCCTTCAGCACACTCCACGCGCCGAGCCGAAGGATCGACCCCGATTCCGTCGGATATTTAAACATCGCGACCCAATTATCCTCCCGCGGCGTATTCGAAGAGAGGACGGCGGAAGGCGCCGTGGTGCCGGGAGTGCTCCGGACGCCCGGCTACCCGCTTTTCCTGGCCGCACTGCATGGAGGGCTGAAGCTTCCGCTGGCAGGCGTTGTTTTCATCCAGATCCTTCTCACGCTTCTGGCCGCATGGATCGTCTCTAAAACGGCGGCCCTGATCGATCCCGCAACGGCTCTTTTGAGCGGGTTTATCATGCTCTATGATCCGACGATCGCGATCGTCTCTTTGCGGATCCTGACCGAATCCCTTTATTTATTTTTTTTGGCATTCTCTCTCTACGCTTTTATCGTTTATTTAAAGAACGGGAAAATCCTTCCGCTTCTTGCGGGAGCGCTACTACTCGTCGCGGCAACCTACGTCCGGCCGATCAGTTATTATCTTGGAGCCGTCATCGCGATCTTCATGCTCTACGCCAATCCTCCCCAGAACCGCAAGCGTGTCTTTTTGCATGTCTTGATCTTTTTTGTGATCGTCTACGGCCTGCTCGCACTTTGGCAGATCCGCAATGCCCGATGCTGCGGGGAAACCGATTTCGCGACGATCGCCCGGTCCAACTTTAGCGGGTATGGCCTAGTCCACAATTATTTCTCCTGGGACCAAGCCTCTTGGGCCGGGAACATCGTCTCCGTGGTGCGGGGCATTTTCGTGGCCCTGCTGTCGTTCATTAATTTCTTGATCTGCTCCGTATCTTTTAAATATCTCGGGTGGCGGCCGCTGCAAGTCGCGGGCAGGATCCTGTCTTACGTTTGGATGTTTTTTTGGCTTGCGGGATTTCTGGCCGGCGTTTATAAAGCCTGGAAGAATGTTCTTTATCAATTCCTGCTATTGATCCTACTCTATTTTTCCGGAGCGACCGTCCTCAATTTATCGGACACGCTTGAGGCGAGGCTAAAGATCCCGGTCGTCCCGTGCCTGGCGATCTTTTCGGCCTACGGATGGACATGCTTGTGGCCATGGATCATGGGCCGGCTCGAGAAAAATCGGTCAAAAAAGTCGTTCGCGAAATAACAGAACAAAAATCATGCTAAAACACTATTACTACCATTTGTTGTCCCGCTACCTGGCGGTTTCGATCCGTCCGCAGGATACCGCTGTCTTTATTGATCCTTCGCCGGCACTGTTGCGGGAATGCCCCGCCGGCGAACGGTCTTTTGTTCTGAGGACAAGAGACACCTCTCCCTTCCCCTTACCCCAGGGCTGGACCTTTTTGGAGTCTTGGGACGCTGTTCGGACCGCGCGGCCGGACTACATCGTGTTGGCCGGCAATTTGCATTACATGGACGACGTCCAGGCGTTCTTGGATCAAGTGCGCGATGTTTGTTCGCCCGAGACACGGGTGATCGCAATGCAATACAGCGCGGTGTGGAAACCCTTGCTCCTCCTCGCCTCAAGGATAGGATGGCGCGACCCCATGTCCAACGCCAATTGGATCAGCCCTGAGGATTTAAATAATTTTTCCCGTCTTTCAAACTTTGAAGTGGTGACTTGCAAACCGAGAGTCCTCCTTCCCGTATTTGTGCCCTTCGTTTCCTGGCTCGCCAACCGATGGCTCTCGCAACTGCCGTTCTTTCGTCTTTTCGATCTCGTCAACATGCATACCCTTCGCCCGCTCCCTGAGAATCAAGAAAGGCCGCAGGGCTCATCGAAGAAAGTCCCGGCCTTGGAGTCCAGACCGCCGTCGGTCTCGGTGATTATTCCCGCTCGGAACGAGTCCGGGAACATTGAGGCGGCCTTTTCTCGCACTCCGGCGATGGGTCCTGCCGACGAATGGATCTTTGTGGAAGGTCATTCCACCGATAACACCTGGGCCGAGATCCAACGCTGTGCGGATTTATACAAGGACCGGCTGAAAGGGCGTACGATCAAGATCCTGCAGCAGCCCGGAAAAGGAAAGAAGGATGCCGTCTACGCGGGTTTTGCCGCTGCAAAAAATGAGGTGCTGATGATCCTGGATGCGGATCTCACGATGCCTCCTGAGGATTTGCCGAAGTTCTACAGAGCACTGGTGGATGGCAAAGGTGAGTTCATCCATGGTTGCCGGCTGGTCTACCCCATGGATGATCGGGCCATGCGGTTTCTGAATATGTGCGCAAATAAGTTCTTTGCCGTGGCCTTTTCTTATGTGCTTGGACAACCGCTCAAAGATACCTTGTGCGGAACAAAAGTTTTCCTGAAAAGCACCTATGATCGGCTTGCGGCCCATCGGGATTTTTTTGGAGATTTTGACCCGTTTGGAGATTTCGATCTGATCTTCGGAGCGACTCGTTTAGGGCTCAGGATCCTTGAGATCCCGGTTCGCTATCGCGCACGGACCTACGGTGAAACCAATATCCACCGTTTCCGCGATGGTCTGACCCTATTGAAAATGCTCTGGTTTGCCGCCCGGAAACTTCGTTTCCTGTAATAAGCCGATCTTAATTTCCCCGGCTCTCCTGAAGCGACGCGCAGTACCCCTCGTAGGTCTTCCGGAGACCTTCCGTAAGGGATGTTCTTGGAACCCAGCCCAGCCGGGTCATGCGGGTGATATCGAGAAGCTTCTGCGGGGTGCCGTCCGGCTTGGTCGTATCGTAGGTGAATGGGCCCGTATAGCCGATGACCTCCGCGATCGTCTGAGCCAGTTCGGCGATCGTCTGGTCTTTGCCGCAACCGATATTCACGATCCCGCCCAGCCCCGCCGCATCGTACTTTCGCATCAGAAAAACACAGGCTTCCGCAAGATCCTCCACGAAGAGAAATTCCCGGCGCGCTTTTCCGGTCCCCCAGAGCATCACCGCGGGACTTTTCCGGACCTTGGCTTCGTGGATCTTTCGGATGAGCGCGGGCAGCACATGAGAGGTCTCAAGATCAAAATTGTCATTCGGCCCGTAGAGATTGGTGGGCATCACCGACATGAAGCAGGTCCCGTACTGACGGTTATACGCCTCACACATCTTGATCCCGGAGATCTTGGCCACCGCATAGGGCTCGTTGGTCGATTCCAGAGGCCCGCTGAGGAGGCATTCTTCCTTGATGGGTTGCGGCGCAAGCTTCGGGTAGATGCAGCTGGATCCCAGAAAGAGCAGCTTTTTAACCCCCTGACGGTACGCCGCGTGAATGACGTTCGCTTGGACGATGAGATTCTCATAAATAAACGCGCCGCCCTGCGTATTATTCGCATGGATTCCGCCCACCTTGGCTGCGGCAAGAAAAACATAGTCGGGGCGCTCACTCGCGAAGAAAGCCTCAACGGCGTCTTGCCTCAAGAGGTCCAATTCCGCATGGGTCCGCGTGAGAAGATTCCGGAATCCTTCAGCCTCGAGGCTGCGAAGAATCGCTGAGCCGACGAGCCCTTTATGCCCGGCAACGTAGATTTTTTCTTGAAGATCCATTATTGACCTCTCTAATGAAGTTTCTTTATATCTCAATTTCCAATATCGAACACGGAATATCCAACATCCAAAGACCGGCTATTTATTA
>CAYZYT010000002.1:203021-231491 GCA_964482725.1 uncultured bacterium
GATTGGACATTCATCATTTAATACCAATTTCCAATATCGAACACGGAATATCCAACATCCAAAGACCGGCTATTTATTATGCGATCCTTGGACATTCCTTGTTGAGGATTGGACATTCATCATTTAATACCAATTTCCAATATCGAACACGGAATATCCAAACTTCAAGTTGAAGCCCCGCTCTCACTCTTTGTGTTTTTTGGCCGTCTCAACACTTTTAAACAATATTGCGATCAATTCATCCGTTTCCTTTAGAAGTGGCGCGAGTTGTTCGGATGGCTTAATCAATTTCGCCCGGACGATGATCTTCAGCCACGTCTCAGTTTCACGCAGCTCCTTCAACGCTATCTTGAGCTTGTGGATGAAATCCGCCCTCGATTCAGCACTTTGCGCCTCTCCATAGTTTGGAGCCGGAGAGGTCCCGCTTCTCAACAGTTGCGAACAGATGTGCTTTCCAGCTTTGGTTTCAGGGATGGCTTCGGAAAGCCTAATGATCCTTACCGCAAAATCAACAAATCGCTCTTGCAAGTCAAATGTTTTTTCCTTCATCCTTGGACATTCCTTGTTGAGGATTGGATATTCATCTTTTAAATACCAATTTCCAATATCGAACACGGAATATCCAAAATCCAAGACCGGCTATTTATTATGCGATCCTTGGACATTCCTTGTTGAATATTGAATATTGAAGCTTTCTATTGAGAAAACTTCACTTCTCTCTCGGCCAGTTTCATATCTTCCCGGACCATTTCTTTGACGAGCGCCTCAAAACTCACTTCGGGTTTCCAGCCAAGCTTCGTGTTAGCTTTGGTCGGATCGCCGAGGAGGGTTTCGACTTCGGCCGGACGGAAATAACGCGGGGAAACGGCGACGATCACGTTGCCGCGTTCATCGAAGCCTTTTTCATCGATGCCTTTGCCTTTCCAGGCGAGCTTGATCCCGAGTTCCCGGCAGACGAACTCGACGAAATCACGGACGCTATATTGTTTTCCGGTCGCGATCACAAAATCATCCGGCTTTTCCTGCTGAAGCATCATCCACATCGCTCGGACATAATCCCGCGCGTGGCCCCAATCCCTCTTCGCGTCCAGGTTCCCAACATGAAGGCATTTTTCGAGGCCCAATTTAATGCGCGTCAGCGCCAGCGTGATCTTACGGCTGACAAAGGTCTCGCCGCGACGGGGCGACTCGTGATTAAAGAGAATGCCGTTGCAGGCATAAAGACCATAGGCCTCACGGTAATTGACGGTGATCCAGTAGCTGTAAAGTTTCGCGACGCCGTAGGGAGACCGGGGATAAAACGGCGTCGTTTCTTTTTGCGGAGTTTCCTGGACCTTGCCATAAAGTTCGGAGGTAGAGGCCTGATAGAAACGCGTCTTAGGACCAAGGCCGAGAAAACGTATCGCTTCAAGCAACCGGAGCGTCCCGATCCCATCCGAGTCGGCGGTATATTCCGGCTCCTCAAAGGAAACCGCCACATGACTTTGCGCGGCAAGGTTATAGACTTCGTCCGGCTGCACCTTTTGAAGGATATGCGTCAGGCTGCTCGAGTCGGTCATATCCCCGTGATAAAGCACGAAATTCTGCTTCTCCGAGAAGGGATCTTGATAAATGTGATCAATACGCTGAGTATTGAGCGATGAAGCTCGGCGCTTGATGCCATGGACCTGATAACCTTTTTCAAGCAGAAGTTCCGCGAGATACGAACCATCCTGCCCCGTAATACCCGTGATCAGCGCTTTTTTCATCGCACGCTCCTTATAAGTCATGTTTCAACATGAGTTCTTTGCTTCCCAAAGCAGCTGTTGCCGAGTAATGCTATGGCTTTCTCGAACTCCCCTTCGCAAACAAACCCAAAGGGCCCCTGCTTTCCGGGGACGGCTCTCGTGAAAGAGAACCGTCCCTGAAATGCAAAACTTGTCACAGTTTATATTTAAACAGTCGAAAGAACGACGACTTTTTTCCGGCGAGGACGAAAGAGACACCAGAGATAAAAAGAGAGCTTTCCAAGCCCGATCGCGGGATAGGTTTTGATCCTAAAGTAATCATGTCGATCCACAAATAAACCTTTTTTTGAGCGCGGCACAAAAACATAAATGTAGCCTGTTTTTTTTCGGAGTCGTTCCTTTAATTGATCACAAAAAACATCTAGTCGCACTGGATCATTCGCGGTCTTCCAGTCCACCCATACAGCCTCCCGTCGCGACAGGCCCCACCGTTCATGAAGGATCGCTTCATTTCTTTCCTTTAGAGCCTTTTTAGATTCCGTCTGAAATGTTTTGGAACCAAAGTGATGCACATACGCCCCCAACGCACGAGCGCAGAGATAGCCTTCGGTTCTCGCCCGTTCGGAATAATCATCGTCTTCGGAATACCCGGGACTGTAGATCGAATCAAAGCCTCCGATCTTCTGTAGGACTTCCCTTTTCACGAGCATGCAAAAACCGATCACGGCACAGCGCTCTACCCACCGGCCTCGGGACTGAAGATAGTTTTGCCCGGCCACTTCAGGTGAAGGCGGAACATCCGGGGTACTCACAAGCGCACCGAATTCATTAGAGTTGGGATTTACAAGACCGATCCGGGAGTCACTTTCGGCGATCGCGATCATTTCTTCGAACGCGTTCGGGAAGACGAGGATATCATTATTAGAGATCACGACATAAGGCGCCGCGGAAAGCTCAATCCCTTGATTCACGGCGCCGACCCATCCCCGGTTCTCCGCATTGGCGATCAGGGAAAGCTCCACGTGGCTGGGGCATTTCGCCCGCAAGCTTTCAACCACAGAACGCGTGTCATCCGTGCTTGCGTTATCGAGGATCAGAATCCGCACGGGAATGCGGACATTCCGGAAAATACTTTCAAGGCACTGCCGCGTAAAATCGCAAGCATTGAAAACCGGGATGATGATATCGACTGAGGCCGGCCGAAACTTCTCTTCGATAACCATAGGAGACCTTTTTGGGAGAATTACTTGGACGCCATGCTTTCTTGATGCAGCAATGCTTGCAGGCGTTGTTTTTTCTTTTTCCGAAAATGTTTTTCAATACGCCTCAGATAGGGATCCGTTAAGAAGTGCCAGACAAAAGTCCCCAGCAACGGCCAGAAATGAAAATGCTTATTTTCCCAAAGCGTATTTAAAAAGAGCTCTTTAAAAGCTCTAAAGCTTCTGTCGTAAATCCATAACTGATGCATCGCCACTCTGAAGCAACCCGGCGCGGGTCTAAAAATGCGATGGTAACGGGCTTTCGCTTTCGCAAACCCATCGTTCAGGGTCATACTCAAGACATCGCACAGTATCCCCTTAGACTGATCACCGATCTCGAGGATATGGTCGGTGCACATCTTCCGGAGTTCGAGATCATAGGCGACGCCGGCAAAAACACTGGGGTCTTCATCGATCAGTTGGATCATATTGATTTTTTTGGCCCAATCCGAAGAACAAAGCCACGTGATCCCGCTGGAACAACCGACTAAAAACGTGCAGTATTTAGAAAGTTCCGCATTTTCCCGAAAGGTTAGAACGCTGGCATCCAGGATCTGCTTTGAATCTGTCGCGAAGGCTTTGTTCGTGGAAAGAATAAAACAGGTATTCGGATGTTTTGCTGCGATCCTTCTTGCCACGCCAAGTGCAAAATCAACATTGACCGAGGATTGACCGCTCCCCGGGGCGCACTCGAAGAGAATAACATTTTTGAACGCCCCTAAGTCGCGCTGATCCGCAAAACGCCGGACGTTCGCCACCTCCCGTTCGGACAACCTTAAAACAGGATCCACGGGAACAGTGATAGGCCGACCATATCCTCGCAACACACTCGAACGGATCGATCCTGAGAAGTTCTTCCAATTCCTTTTTGTCATCTGAGTAAGAACCAGTTCATCGAAAAGCCCAAGAGATTTTCTCTTGTTAGCTTCCACTTCGAACTGTTGCCACCAATCTTCGCTGTAGGAACTTCCCTTATCGCCGACCTCCCAAATCTCATCCACCAAGGGGTTAAGTTCTAGAATGGATCTATACGGTGCGGCGATGGCCCAGGTGATATGGCTATCAGGAAAATCATGCTTGATCTGTTTGGCGACCGCGGTCACGTAAAGGCAATCGCCAAAACGCGCGAGTTGCCCAATCAAAAATCGTTTCGTCACACTATCCCCTCAGAAAACACCAGAACCTCAGTTCACTTTCATTCCCGTGCACGGGCCTACTCTTATGCGATCTCAATCTCCGGAAGCGGAAAAATGAATTTGCCTCCATTGGCAAGATAATCTTTTTCCCTCTCAAGAATGCTGCTCTTAAAATGCCATGGGAGAACGAAAAAATAATCGGGTCGCATCGCCCGCGCGTCTTTTTCTGAAATGATCGGAATGTGCGTCCCCGGGGTACAGGATCCGAATTTTTCCGCGTTCACTTCCGCGATGCAAGGGATGTGCTTGGCCGTAAGACCGCAGAACTGCAAGAGGACGTTCCCCTTGGTGCTGGCCCCATAACCGATGATCTTTTTTCCGTCTGCCACCAAGGCGCTTATAAGTTCCGTAAGATTTTTCCGGTGCCTAAAAACCCTCTCGGCAAAATCCTGGTAGGGCTTCAGGGTATCTAGCTCCAGATCATCTTCCTGCCGGAGCATCCAATCAATGACGGGCCGGTTGGAAGAAAAACGCGCCTTTTTCTTGCAGGCGGTTATGGCGAAACTTCCCCCGTTGATGGCATTCATTTGCACATCCACGACCCGCATCCCACAAGATTCCAGCATGTCTTTAACGACTTTGAATGAATAAAATTCCAGGTGCTCATGACAGATCGTATCGTAAGAATTCGTCCGAAGCATGGCGGGCATATAACTCTGCTCAAAATGCCAGATCCCGTCATCCGCCAAGATAGATTCGATCTCTTTTACGAATGCGACGGGATCCTCCAGATCATAGAACATCGCGATCGAGGTAACGATCTTCGCTTTTTCCGTCGGGAATACCGCGCGGAAAACAGCCTCTGAAAAAAAATCAGGGATCAGGGTAAGACCCTCAGAGTAGTACTCCTTAAATTTTTTTCCGGTTGGATCAATACCGACTTTTTGATGTTTTCCGGAATATGCCTTCAGCGACGTGGCATCATTGCTGCCGATATCGACCACCAGATCATTACCCGCCGGTTTCGCCAGAAGCTCCAAGGTCCGTATTTTTTGCTTCAAATGCTGCACCATAGAGGCGTTCAAGCCGGAACGGTAACCGTAATTGTCGCCATACATCTCGCCCAAGTTATAGGACTGCTTCATTTGCAGAAGACCACAATGGGGACACCAAACAAGATCCAAAGGTCCCCTGGTAATCTTTTCTGTTGGCGTTTTCGGGAAAACCCCAGTCAGATATTGCTCCCCAAGAGATAATACAGTGGAAAAATCAGTTTTATGGCAAATGCGGCACTTTTTAATCTCGGTGTACATAGAAGCTCCTACTTGTTAAATAATATTTGATGATTTCGTTTCACGATCTTTCTTTAAAATGCTAGGCCTTGATCAGAAAAATGATTTATTCATTTTTTGAAGGTCTGCTCTAAAAGAGAGTCGATCCGATCCATATAGTCGTTGCGCTGCTGGTTCACCGGATCGATCGTTTTTTTGATTTTTCCGATATGGGCAAGATCTACGTCCAAACGCCTTGCTTCGTCTTCAAGGTTCCAGATCTCGAGATTCTTGCGGATCAAGCCATCGATGGCACGAGCGATTGAAGTCGCATCCTCAATCCGCCCCACCAGGTGATGAGGGTTATAGAGTTTGATCTTATCATCCCGAAGTTGCACCCGGCCCTGCTGCGCGGCAACAACAAAAGCTTCGATCTCGCCATGGAGTTGTTCTTTCTGTTTCGAAAGCAAATCGATCCGCTCTTCGATCTCCTGTGGGGCAAACCGGGAGCTCCCCTTCGATCTCATCTCCTGGAGGAAATATTCCCGGATACATTTAATCGAAAGTTTATCGATAAGACTACCAAGCGTTTCCGCCATAAACACAGCCTCTCTTAAGCGCAAAGATTCGCATCAAAGCTCTACAGGTAAAGTGAAACGTTACTCAGTATAACATTGGCCAAGAAAACGAAAATATTAATTTCCAGAATAACCCGACCTAAACACTCTACGTGCCCGAAGCAAAAAAAAACGCACTCCATCCGCTAAAAGATTCGCCGCGCAAAGCGATCACGCCGGAAGCTGCTACATTCACCCTTTCGTAAGCAATACAAGTTCTCCTGCGGAGGCGCGGCCCGCTGCGTGAAGATCTGCGAGCGGTATCGTTAGGCTTCCGAGATCCTTCTTTTTAATAAGACAATAAAAATCACTTTGTTGGGCTGCCGTCACAAGATCCTTTTCGGCCGTTAAGCTTACCGTAGGCCTTTCGGAGTAGAAGAAATTGGTGGAGCGGTCATTGGAGTTATAAAGGGCTACGGTCTTTCCCTCGGGAACAAGGGCTTGGACCTGGGCGCTGATCGCTTTCAGATCCACGCTGTAATTGGCCGCAAAAACATTCCTCTTCGCATGGCCGGCGATCGAGAGAAAGAACATCAGGGCCACGGGAAGAACGTATTTTTCTTTGACGATCCGCGCGAACACATACGCGAGCGAGATCGAAAGGGCCGGGTAGATCGGAAGGATGTACCAATGCAGTTTGGTCCTGACGAGCGTCCACATACCGAAGGCGCAAAGAATCCAAACGGTGATAAAGATCATTTCCTTACTTTTCATCCGTATCGCTTTAAAGACAAAGAACGGAAGCGCCGGGAACACGAGAAAGATCCAGGGCCGGAATTTGTTCGTCATGACCTTGAAATAGAACCCGAGGCCTCCGGGATGATCTTCTATGGGTTTCATGAAACGCTGCAGCACTTGCTGCTGGAAGTCGGAAGCATACTGCTGCGAGTCCCGGAAGACGGCGTAGGCGTTCCAGGGGATGACGACCCCAAGACCCAGCAGGATGCCGAGCCAATACGAAGGCTTCTTCAGGATCGAAAGCTCGCCGGCCCAGGCGCAATAAATCCAGGTGACCGGGATCACGAGAAGCGCCGCGAAGCCCTTCGTGAGAAAGGCCAGGCCGAGAAAAATACCGGACAAATAAAAAAACCTGTTTTTCTCGCGACCCATCCAGAAAAAAAGGAGCGCGAGGGATATCAAGAGAACGAGCGGGGTATCCATAAAGCCCAGGCGGGCATGCTGGGTAAAATGCTTGGCGGTCAGGAGGAACATGCCGGCAAGAAACCCGGTCCAGCGGTTGAAAAGCTTGGAGCCGATCGCGTAAGTCACCAGGATCGTCCCCCACCCGCAAAGGGCGGAGAAAAGCCGAACCGAGAACTCCGAGATGCCGAACATTTTATAGCTCAGGGCGATCATCCAGATTCCAAGCGGCGGTTTTTCAAGCCAGACATGGCCGTCATAAGTCATGATCAGCCAGTTGCCCGAGCGCACCATTTCCCGGGCGATCACTCCGTAAGTGGCTTCGTCCCAGGTCGCCAGCGAGCCCTGCCCCAATTGAAAGAGCATGACAAAACCCGCGAAAGCCGCAAAGAACAGATCTCGGATCAGAGAGCTACTACTTTCCTGATATTTCATTCGTGGACCTTATCGCGGAAGATCAAGGCTTTTGGCGCATGAGGTCGGCGCCGACGGAGAGGGCTTTTTCGTTAACGTAGATCAGGTCTTTGCGAAGCCCCTTGAACACTTTCCCGAGGACTTTGACGGCACTTGCCATCTTGACGATGCCGGTTTTCTGGATGGCCGCGCCGAGCATGATCATGTTCGTCACTTTTTCGTTACCGATCTCCCGGGCGATCTGCGTCGCGGGGATCTCGATCAGCTGGCCCGTGGTCCCGGCCCGGTCGATATTCGTGATCTGGGAGGAATCGATAAAAAAGATCCCGTCGGCACGCGTCTTGGTCTTGAATTTTTCATAGGCGGCCTGGCTCAAGGCGAACCCCAGCGTCGCTTCATCAATGATCGGACAATCAATCTCCTGGTCGGAGATGATCACGAAGCTGTGGGAAGCCCCGCCGCGCACCTCGACGCCGTAAGAGACCATCCCCAGAATATGACGTCCCTCCTCCAGCGCGGCATGCGCAAGAATATTCCCCGCGACGACGACCCCCTGCCCTCCGAAACCTGCGACAAAGATCTTCTCTTCGATCATCCGTCCACATCCCTGAATTTTTTGATCGGAAAATAGCTTGCCATCTCATTTCCGACGAATTGACACGCTTCCTTCCCTCCCATTTTCCAATGGGTGGGACACATCGAAAGGATCTCGACGAAGGAGAATCCCTTCCCGTCGATCTGGTTCTGAAAAGCCTTACGGATAGCCTGTTTCGCCCGCTGCATATGAGGCGCGTCATGCACCGCAACCCGCTCGATAAAAACGGGGCTGGTGAGCGTGTCAAACATTTCGCAGATCCTGAGAGGCGATCCTGTCTCAGTCGACATTCTTCCTTCGGGAGTCGTGATGGTCTTTTGTCCGATCAAGGTCGTCGGGGCCATCTGCCCGCCGGTCATTCCGTACACCGCGTTATTGATAAAGATCATGGTGATATTTTCGCCGCGGTTCGCGCAATGGATCGTCTCCGCAAGCCCGATCGAGAGAAGATCCCCGTCCCCGCCGTAGGCAAAGACGATATTGTCGGGCCGCATCCGCTTGATCCCTGTGGCCACCGCAGGGATCCTCCCGTGCGGGCATTCAATGATATCGCAGTTAAAATAATCATAGAGAAGGACCGCGCAACCGACCGGAGCCGTGCCGATCGTCCGCTCCCGGATCCCCAATTCATCGATGATCTCACCGATCAATCGCTGGGCGATCGTATGGCCGCACACAGGACAGTAGTGCATCCTCCCGGGCCGGATCGTTTTTCCCTCGGGCGTCATCGTTTTGCGATCTCCATAATCTTCGCCAAAAGTTCCTTCGGTTTGGGATACCACCCGCCTCCGCGCCCTAAAAATTCGATCTTGGGATCCACCTCAGTAGCGGGAATTCTCGCAAGGCGCACATCTTCGATCATTTGCCCCTGGCTCATTTCAACCACCAGGAGCTTCCGGCACCGGGCCGCGAGTTTCCTGAGTTCCAGCACCGGAAAAGGCCAAAGCGTGATCGGCCGGAAGAGCCCGACCTTCACGCCGGCTTCCCGGGCCCGTTTGACGGCCCAATGGGCGATCCGGGCAGGCGTCCCGTAAGCGATCACGGCGATGTCCGCATCCTCCCCGAAACGCGTCTCGGAGAGCTGAAGCTCGGAGGTGATCTTTTCATACTTCGCCTTGAGTTCCATATTTTTTTCTTCCAGGGCATCTTTTTCCTTGAGATAAAGCGTCCGGATCACGTTCGGCTTCCGCCCAGCGCAACCCGTAAGGGCCCAGTCCTTTGCGACCACTTTTTGTTTCGCGGGTTCCTTCAGCTCGATCGACTCCGCCATCTGCCCCAGGATACCGTCCGCCAGGAGCATCACGGGATTGCGGTATTGATCGCCGAGTTCAAAGGCCCGGATCGTGAGGTCGTACATTTCCTGGACCGACCAAGGTGCCAGCACGATCAAACGGTAATCCCCGTGCCCGCCTCCGCGGGTCGCCTGGAAATAATCCGCCTGAGAACCCTGGATATTCCCGAGTCCCGGGCCTCCGCGCATGATGTTCGCAATAAGACAAGGGATCTGCGCTGCGGCGAGATAAGAAATAGCTTCCTGCATCAGACTGATGCCGGGGCTTGAAGAAGAGGTCATGGCCCGCGCGCCCGTCGAGGCCGCGCCGAAGACCATATTGATCGCGGCAAGTTCGGATTCGGCCTGGACAAAAACCCCTCCGGCTTCCGGAAGACGCTTGGCCAGGTATTCGCTGACTTCGTTCTGGGGCGTGATCGGATAGCCTGCATAGAAGCGGCATCCGGCCCGGACCGCCGCCTCGGACATGGCGACATTCCCCATCACCAGTGTTTTTTCATGTTCCATAAACTTCTCCTGCGTGCAAACTTCGGATCCTTAGGACATCCCAAAACATCCGCAGAGGATCCCGAAACACTTGCACGCGACTTTGGGCGGAATTTCGCCAGATCACGGGAAGCTCTAAAAGCCGCAGCGAAAACTTTTGGGCCAGATACACGATCTCCACGTCGAAACTGAACCCTTCGAGCTTCTGAAGGCTGAAAAGCTTTTGGGCGGCTTCGCGGCGGAAACCTTTGAACCCGCACTGGGAATCGTGGATGCCTTGGAAGGCCCACCGCTGCGCAATAAGATTAAAGACTTTTCCCATGGTCTCCCGCAGGAAATTCTGATGGATCTCGACCTGAGAACCCGGAAGCGCACGCGAGCCGATCACCACGTCCTGATCTTTTTCAAGATGCGCTAAAAGTTTCACCACTTCTTCGATCGGCGTTGAAAGGTCCGCGTCCGTAAAAAGCACATACGTCCCGGTCGCCGCGAGCATCCCCTGCCGGACCGCGTGGCCCTTTCCCCGATTCTGAGGGGTGACCAATAATTGATGAGGAAATTCTTTCAAGAGCTCCTTCGCAAACTCGACCGTCCGGTCCTGGCTGCCATCGTCGGAGACAATGATCTCTGCGGGATACGGCTGTTTTCTAAGAAAATCCATCACGGCCTTAAGCGACTGCGGCAGGCGTTTTTCTTCATTGTAGGCGGGAATGACCACGGAAAGATGGAACATAATTATTTTTTCCCAAGCGCTTCTTTAAAATACGCGATCGTATGTTCTAACCCATCTTCCAGCGCAACCTTCGGAGACCAGGACAGATACTTTTGGGCCTTGGTGATATCCGGCCGGCGCACCTTCGGGTCGTCGACCGGAAGGGCCTTGTGCACAATACGGCTGGAACTGCCGGTCATGCGGACGATCTTTTTCGCAAGGTCCATCATCGAGATCTCATTGGGGTTCCCGATATTAACAGGCTCATTTCTCGAGGAGAGCAAAAGCTTCTCGATCCCGGCCACCATATCGCTGACATAACAAAGACTTCGCGTCTGCTTCCCGTCCCCGAACACCGTGAGCGGCTTCCCGGTCAAGGCCTGCGAAAGAAATTCCGGGATCGCGCGACCGTCATGCAGACGCATCCTGGGTCCGTAAGTATTAAAAATTCGAATGATCCGGGTGTCCATCTTATGCGTGCGGTGATAGGCCATGGTCAAAGCCTCGGCAAAGCGCTTCGCTTCATCATAGACGCCGCGAGGTCCCACGGGATTGACATTGCCCCAATATTCCTCGACCTGAGGATGCACGAGGGGATCCCCATAAACTTCCGAGGTCGAAGCCAGAAAAAAAACCGCTTTCTTGTCTTTAGCCAGTCCCAGGGCGTTATGAGTTCCGAGCGCACCGACCTTGAGCGTTTGGATGGGAAATTGCAGATAATCCAGCGGACTGGCCGGCGAAGCGAAGTGAAGGACATAGTCCACACGCCCGGGAACGCGGATGGTTTTGCTGACATCGTGCCGGATCAACCGGAACGCCTTGTTCTTCTTTAGCGGCGCGATATTTTTTTCATTCCCGGTAAGAAAATTATCGATCGCGATCACGCGCCAGTTCCGCGCCAGGAACCTTTCACAAAGATGGGACCCGAGAAATCCTCCGCCGCCGGTGACCACGCATGTTTTCTTGGAGAGCATCACGTCCCCATCTCATTTTTTTCAACAGAACGGTGATCGGGGCCGTCCTGATCCCCCGTTTGTTTTTTATAAAGGAGGATCATGACGCAGCATTCTCCTTTTCCGCGGCCTGGGCCTTCGTCTTTGCTTCCAGAAGGGCGAGCTCGTTTTTCAGCTTCGGCAAGAATTCAAGGGTCGCTTCCTCCCAAGATCGCAATTTCAATCCCAAGAGCTTCTCAGATTTCTCAAGAGACAAAACGGAATTTTCCGGCCGCGGCGCGGGACGCTTCAGATGCGCGCTCGGGATATCCTTGATCTTAACCGCCCCAAGTCCCGCCCCTTTAAGGATGAACCGGGCATAATCCGCCCAATGCACGGACCCGGAATTTCCAAGATGGAAGATCTCCACCCCGGGTTTCGACAAAGCCTCCTGGTTATGAAGAAGCAATTGCCTCATAGCCTGAGCCACATCCCACGACCATGTCGGACGACCGATCTGGTCATCGACCACGTTCATCTTGGTCACTTCTGCGGCTTGCCGGAGAATGGCCTTCGGAAAGCAACGCCCCCAGATCCCGAAAAGCCAAGTGATCCGAAAGATAAGGGCCCTTTTGGAGGCGCGAAGAATGTGTTCCTCTCCCATCCGTTTGGTCTTCCCGTAAAAACTGAGCGGATTGGGGATATCCGTCTCGGTATACTCCCCCTTTTTCTTTCCATCGAACACATAATCCGTACTGTAAAAAATTACTGGGGCATCGATCTCGTTGGCGGCATCGACCACATGCTCGGTCGCCGCCACATTGTTTTCCAGGGCCTCGTCCTGATGCTCCTCGCAATAGTCGACATCGGTCATCGCGGCCGTATGAATGATCATCTCCGGCTTATGGCTCAGGATGGCATCGCGGGTCTTGCGCGCCTGCGTCAGATCGCAAATATCGTAGGGAACGGTCAGATGCGTGACCGGACGGCGCTCCAGGCCGATGATCTCGAACTCGGAGCTCAGCACATTTCCAAGATCCGTTCCGAGCATACCGCCCGCACCGGTGATCAAGATCTTCATTTGGCTCATGTTTTTCCTTTATGAATATGATTTTTGCCCATCATTCTGAGGCGTTTTGCGCCGAAGAATCCAGCTTCGAGATCCTTCACTTCGTTCAGCACTGACCTTGGTTCTTTTTGAAGGAAGTCCGTGCAGCCCCAATTTCAGTTTCACTGAAATTGATAAGTATTGGGACAGGATGACTCCCGCGGAAAAAAGCCCGCGAGGTCATTTCACCGTGTATTTGTCCTGTTTCAGGGACTGCCACCACTCCGGGTTCTCCCGGTACCACTTGGCGGTGGCCGCCAACCCCTTCGCAAAATCCCAGCGGGGTCGAAAACCCAGTTTCTTCAGTTTATTGAAATTCACCGCATACCGAAGGTCATGCCCCAGACGATCGGTCACATAGCGGATCATTTCCTTGCCTTTTTTGAAATGTCGCAGGATCGCATGCGTCAGGTCGAGGTTACTCATCTCGTGATGCGCCCCCACATTATAGATCTCTCCCGCTTTGCCTTTTTCAAGGACCCGGAGGAGCGCGCGGCAGGCATCCTCCACATAGATCCAATCCCGGCGGTTCTTCCCCTGGCCATAAAGCGGGACCGTTTTATTTTCCAATAAATTCGTCACAAAAAGAGGGATGACCTTTTCCGGAAATTGATAAGGCCCGAAATTATTCGTGCACCGTACGATCATGGCAGGATGCTTAAAAGTTTCCTGAAACGACCGGACCAAAAGATCGGCGCCGGCCTTGGAAGCGGAGTAAGGGCTGTTCGGCAAAAGCGTCGCCCGCTCATCCGCGTAACCTTGGGCGATCGAGCCATAGACCTCGTCCGTCGACATATGAACGAATCGCTTGATCCCACAGGCAAGCGATGCCTCGAGCAAAGAGGCCGTCCCAAGAATGTTGGTCTTGAGAAAATCATCCGCGCTTTCAATAGAACGATCCACGTGGGTCTCGGCAGCGAGGTGCAGGACCGCGGAAGCTTTTTTCATAAGCTTCCTGACAAGTTTCTTATCGGTGATATCGCCTTTCACGAACTCGTAGCGGGCGGAACTTTTCAGGTCGCGGAGATTGGCGGGATTTCCGGAGTAGCTCAATATGTCGAGATTGATCACACTCCAAGCCGGACGGTTTTTAAGAAAATAGCGGATAAAATTAGAACCGATGAAGCCGCAGCCGCCGGTGACAAGGAGACGCTTCATGACGCTCTATACCCCTCGTGGCGGGCCACCAATACATTGGCGCGGTGGAGCGACTCAAATTGTCCGGCATCGGTCCAAAATCCCTTCAGAAGATCATATTCCAGCACGCCCCGTTTGAGATACCAGTTATTCACATCCGTGATCTCCAATTCGCCTCGCCGCGAGGGCTTGAGCGTCTTGATAAAGCTAAAGACCGTCGCATCGTACATATAGACCCCGATGACCGCAAAGGGGCTCTTGGGATCCTTGGGTTTCTCGATGATCCCGGTGATCTTCCCCTTTTTGAACGTGGCCACACCGAAACGTTCCGGATCCGGAACTTTCTTAAGCAAAAGCCGCGCGCCCTCCGGCTGAGCCTCAAAACGCCGGACGTGGGGCGTAATATCTTCCTGAACGATATTATCCCCCAGCACCACCACCATTTTATCTTCGCCTACAAAATGTTCGGCAAGGCTCAGGGCATGCGCGATACCGCCCTCGCCTTCCTGGTAAGTGTAGTTAATATGCTTGAGACCAAACTGTTTCCCATTCCCGAGAAGTTTCAAAAAGTCCCCGGAAGAATTGCCGCCGGTCACGATCAGGATATCGCGCACCCCGGCGCGCACAAGCGTCTCTATGGGGTAATAGATCATCGGCTTGTTATAGACCGGGAGCAGATGCTTGTTGGTAACTTTGGTGAGAGGAAAAAGCCGGCTCCCGAGACCTCCCGCAAGAATAACACCCTTCATGATTTCTCCTTAAAAGTAGACTTCTTTGCGAGCCCCAAAGACGGCAAAGCCCTCTCAACGGCATGATCGCCGCGACCCTCCGGGCGCTCGCGATGACCAATAAAAACTTCCGAAGCCCGCGGCCTTATCAGACTGAGGGCCGCCCGATGCTAAAATATCGAAAACCTTGCTTTTTCATTTCCGCCGGTGGGAACATGTTGCGTCCGTCAAAAAAGAACCGGCCTTTCATCGACTTCTTGAGATGCTCCCAATCGAGATTCAAAAACTCACTCCACTCGGTGAGTACCGCGATTGCGTGCGCTCCCTGCCCGACCCCGTAGGGCGTTGCCACATAATCCACCTCCGGGAGAATCGCCGCCGCCTTCGCTGCCGCCTGCGGGTCATAAGCCTTCACTCGAGCCCCTTCTTTTTGGAGCATTTGAATGATCGGGATCGACGGCGCAGAACGCATATCGTCGGTGTCCGGTTTGAACGCCAACCCCAGAACTCCGATCGTCTTCCCGCGAAGCGTCTTCATAGAACTTTTGATCTTTTCCACAAAATACTTTGCCTGGGAGTCATTGATCCGGAGAACGTCTTCAAGAAGATCGAAACGCGCGCCCAACTTCTCAGAGATATGCAGAAAGGCGCTCACGTCCTTGGGAAAACACGACCCTCCGAATCCAATCCCTGCTTTGAGGAACTGTTTGCCGATGCGCGTGTCCATCCCCATCCCGAGGGTCACCTTCTCAATATCGGCCCCCACGGCGTCACAGATCCTTGAAACCGCATTCGTAAACGAGATCTTGGTTGCCAGAAAAGAATTGGCGGCATGCTTGATCAGCTCCGCGCTTTTGATGTCCGTCATGATGATCGGGGCCTTGAACGAACCATAAAGCGTCCGGAATATTTTCTCCGCTCGCTCGCCCGAAACACCGATCACAATGCGATCCGGCTGAAGAAAATCATGGATCGCGGAACCTTCACGGAGAAACTCCGGATTTGACGCGACATCGAAATGAACGTTTTTCTTAACATTTCGTTTGATCGTTTTCCGGACCCACTCCCCCGTGCCGACAGGGATCGTGCTTTTTTCAACGATCAAACAGTACCGGCGAAGATGCGTCGCGATCTGCTTTGAAACTTTTTCGACAAATCTTAAATCAGCTTCGCCGTTAGGTTTGGACGGCGTATTCACACTGATAAAAAGGATCTCGCAATGATTGACGATCCTGGAAATCTCAGTCGTAAAAAAAAGCCGCTTCGCAGAGACATTCTCATGGACCATCTCCCAAAGCCCAGGCTCAAAGAACGGGATCTTCCCTGCCTTGAGCGTCCGGATCTTGGCCTTATCCTGGTCGACACAGGTGACGGTATGCCCCAAATGGGCCAGACAGGCGCCTGTCACAAGCCCCACATACCCCGCCCCCACAACCCCTATTTTCATGGATTTTAAATCCCGGCGAATGCCCTTGGATTACGTTGAAAGATGACTTGCGAAGCTAGCGTGAGGGAAGCGGCTGGTTTTCCCCCGGCATCATCGGAGCATCAAAAAAGCCGCCGCTTTCATTGGCCCCCGCCACGGTTTCTCCAATGCGAGGCGCGCAAAACGGCGACTGTCCGGCCTGGCCCAATGCGAAGGGAACGCCTTTCATCGAGAACTTAACAAAAACGGTGCTGTTCATCTTATTCTTATTGGAATTGGCGCTATTCGCATACGAATGTCTCGAATTGAGTCCAAACTCCAGAATAAAATCGTGTAGATCCCGTATGGCCGAGACCTCCCACTCCTGAATGCCATACCCCTGAGAATTATTCGTCACGCTGTTATCATTGGCCGTCCAGACTTGATTGTTCAACCGGTTCCGGTCCGAGGAATCCCAACGGACATACCCGCCCGCCATCCACAAGGGATTGACCTTGTACCGCGCATCAATGATGAATTGCTGGCTTTTCTGGATATTCAGATCGGTCGCAAAATCGTAATAGTCGTGAACCTGGCTGTACCCGAAAAGAAAACGCCACTTCCCCTTACGCAGGATAATGTCCTGGTCCGCTCGTTTTAAGTAATGGCTGGCAAAATCAAATTGAACCCGCGCCTGATACTGGAGCCATTCGTAAGGCCGGAGAACCAACTTATTCTCAAAAGTTGAAAAGCGCGCTCCCCTCATGGGAGGATTCTCTACGGAAGGCATCATGTCAAAAAAGAGGAACGTATTGAAGCTCACAATATCCACTCGCTGCGTTTTTCCACCCACGATCCGCTTGGTTTGAAGACGGTTTTCCAGCCCCAGGATCACCTTGGCGGAATCATCCACATTATCGATCTGGTCAAAGAGGATCAGCTTGTCATGTTTGACCGTCGAGGTGGCCCCCTGGAAAGCAACGCTGGGTTCAAAAATATGCCTCAACTGGTTGACCTCAATGCCCATCTTTTCGAACGAGACATCATAAAACTTGTAGAAATGCGTCCGGAGGTCGGCGCCATAGTCCACCACACTCCGATAGCGTGAGGCGTTCGAATTCAGCTGATGGCTGTATTCCGTTCCACGATACCCCGCATAAGGCGTGAAATTGACATCCTTCCACTTCAGGGGCACATACCAGCGGCTATAGGCATCGGTCCTCACGGCTGTTTTGGTAGGCTTGGCGTAGGGAGTGGAAGCCAACTTAAGATTGTCGAATTGAACCCGGCTTTCGTTAAAGACTTTGTCCGTAAAAAACGGCTGATTTTTCCAATCCAGCCGGACCTCGGGCATACGTTCGACCATGGTTTCAAAGTTGTTCATCTTCTTTTCAAGATGCACCATGGCGCCGTAACGTTCGCTGTTGTGGGTCGTCGTAATAAAAGAGTGCGGCTGGATGTTATTACGATATTCCTCCTCAAAAAATTCCTGCAGGAAATACGGGTCCGCGACACGGTGGTAACGCAGAAGCACCGTGGTCTTATCGTCAAGATCCGTCCGATGCCGCCAGGTGATCTCGCCCCGGTCACGTTTCTCCAAAAGGTCGAAGGGATTTATCGGAACACCACTCGGGGACATGCCACTACTCGTCGGGGCCTTCCGATCTTGGGTCCAGTACAGTTTGATATTCCCTTTCGCCCACTTTTGATAATCATAGTGTTGCGTCCAACCTCCGCCCACGCCCCGCTTCTGACGCCAATCGACCGTCGCCCTCCCCCACAAATTCTTATTGAAGGTCACTCCCTTGATAAGCCCTATATTAGCGCCGTCTTTTTTGCCGTACCCTTGGGTGGTCTGGAGGGGGATATTGGGCCAGTTCAGGGGCACATCCATCCATGGGAGCCAGAAAACAGGCTTGCCGAGGACATAGATTGTGGCGCTACGCAGGATGAGTTTTTCGTTGGTATACAACGTCGCTTTTTTACAGCGGATCTCGTAATGGGGCTTTGCAAGATTACACGTCGTGGCGCTTCCATTTCGAATTTTGTTCACCCCTTCACGGACCTGCTGGATATCCTCCCCCCGGGCATACCAGGGCACATCAATCGCACGGGCGTTGGGAAAACTTCCCGTGTGGTTCTCAAAATCATAATAGATCTCTTCGCCCTGAAGGCGCGGGGCATCCCCTTTGAAGATCATGACATGCCCCTTCGCGTAAGCTTTCTTCGCGTTGGTCTCAACCTCCGCATAATCCGCAAGAATGCGAGTATCCTGGTAAGTGATGACCGCGTTCCCACGGGCGATCATTTTTCCAGAATCCTTCGAATACTCCAGGCTATCGGCGAGCGCTTCGACCTTGGCGCTACTGGTATCGAAAATATCCTGGACAGGAAGATCCCGGGCTGCGGACTTAGGAGCCTCCTTGGCAGGAACGGCGGCTTTAGCGTCCTCCGCCGAAAAAGCAGCGGGGAGCGCCATACAAAAAAAGAGGGCAAACGCAAGCATGGCAGAGTTTCGAATCACGGGGAACTTCAGTTGAAACGCTTTTTTCACGATCTCTTGATATCCTTATGCAGACAAACGCGATTGCGGCCTTCTTCTTTAGCGCGGTACATAGCTTCGTCGGCTTTCCGTATCAATTCTAAGGCAATAGCTTTGGCATCCACACGTTCCGTTTGGGCGGCAATCTCTCCATCAAACACCGTGATACCCTGGCTGACGGTTACCTTGGTCCTGACATTGTAGACCTGGAAATCATGCCGGGCGATGCTGGAACGGATACGTTCGGCCACTTCGGCCGCATTGGCAACCCGGGTCTCCGGCATCGCCACGATGAACTCTTCCCCGCCATACCGGCCCACAAGGTCCACACGTCGCAAATTCCGTTTCAACAGATCGGACACTTCTTTCAGTGTGGCGTCCCCAACAAGGTGTCCGAAGTCGTCATTATATCTTTTGAAATGATCGATGTCTAACATTAATACCGTCAGAGGCAGTTTAAAACGTATACTGCGGCGAAGTTCTTCTTCCAAACGCTCAAAAAAGTGATGCCGCACAAAAACCTGCGTCAGTTCATCGACAATGGCCAGTTCCCTTACAGTCTCATAGAGCTTGATCTTCTTGATCAACAGCACGAGATAGGCGCTCAAGACTTCCACGCGCGCCAAGTCTTCCTCCTTGATCCCGTGAATAGCAAAAACCGAGCTTATTTCATTCGCATCGATGATCGGAAAATACCACCGTTCCTCGCGCCGGACCATGGTCTTGGCAGCCGCCATGGCGTTAAAATCCTCCTGCTCCTGGTCGGTCAGAACACGTTCTTCTTCCCTGACACCCTCCTGAAGCATCGAATAAACCTTGATGGAAGCGGGTTCTTTTCCCGGAACCGCGCGCGGCATAAGAAAGATCTGCATTTTTTCAAACGCGAGCTCCGAGCGTAACTTCTTCAGCAAAAATTCAGCCAAGGTATTAAAATCCATGCACTCGCTGAAATCGCGGGCGATCTCAAAAAGGTTCATCAGGCTGCTTACCTGCACCTCCAAATGACGGAGGCTGGTCAGCCGCGTCTGGTACTTCGCCTGAAACGATTCTAAACTTTTCCGGACATTTTCTTTCGACTCCTGGGCGCGATCCTGAAAACGTTTCAGCTCCCCATAGTAATAACAAAATCCGAAAAAAAGGAGCGCTTGGACGGCCCACAGGATGATCATCCGGGGGTGCGGGTCGATCCGAAAAAACCAACCGTGCAGAAGAATGATCCCGACCGCGGAGATCACGAGAAGCACGTAGACTTTTTCCTTGAAAAAATAATAGAGCGGGAGCAGCCAGATCGTCGAAAGAAGATAATAGGCCAGAATGATCTCCTGAGATTGCCACACGACAAAGAACGCCGAAGCCCCGAGAGCGAGGAAGATCAGGAGGTGGCGACGCATACGCGGTTCCTCCCTTCCCTTTTTGCGCGGTAAAGCGCCTGATCGGCCTTTTGTACCAGATTCTCGGCATCCAACGTATCGTCCGGGAGATTGGCCACACCGATCGAAACGGTCATATTCACGGCTTCTCGGCGAATATTAAACGAGGACTTCTCAACGGCCTTACGGACTTGCTCCGCGATCTTCGCCGCCTCCTCTTTCGTCGTCTCGGGAAGAAGAATGGCAAATTCCTCACCTCCGTAGCGCGCCAGAAGCGACCCTTTGAGACATTGACGAAGGATCTCTGCGAATTGAACCAGCATCAAGTCACCGCCTTGATGGCCGAAATGGTCGTTACATTCCTTGAAATGGTCCAGATCACACATTAAAAAAGAAAGATTTTTCTGATTGAGCAGCGCACGGCGATGTTCTTCCTTAAGCCGTTCGAAGAAATAGCGCCTCACAAAAAGCCCCGTAAGCGAATCCTTGATCGCCAACTCCTCGGTCTTCTCATAAAGCATTGCGTTCGATATGGCGGATGACGCGAGCGTCGCGATCGCGTCCAAAAGCCTCAGGTCGTCATGACTAAACACATTCGGACGCGTGGCGTGGATCGCAAGCGTCCCCGCAACGCGGCCCTCATGAAAAAGCGGCGCAACGATCAGGCTGCGGACATTGTCCTTCTTTTCATTATCGCTCAGGACAAACCGAAAGTCTTCCTGGGTATCCATAATGATCAGCCGCTTGCGATTCTTGATGCACCAGAAATCGAACAGATCCCCCTGTTTGGCACTCCAATTCCCCACCGGGCGGAGGCGCCGTCTCGCGACCACCGGAAGCTTCCGCTCCTCCCCATGCGCCAAAGTAACCTTTGCAAAATCCCCACGCGGGATGAAATCCATTGCGCGATCCACGGCCTTCTGCGCAAGATCGGCCCAGGACAGGCTGACCGTCAATTCCTCGGCAAGTTTTCGCAGGTTGTAATACGTCGAATATTTCTCAAAAAAAGTGCTGATCCCTTCCCCTTTGGCCTTAAAGGCGATCGCGAGATTGTTCGCTTCGTCTTCACACTTCTCCTGCTCGATCCCGACCATTGCGATCTGATTCTCAAAACGCTGTTCCGTGCGGTAAAGGGCCACCATGATGGATCCATAAACCAGAAAAACCCAGAGGAACACCGGCACCTTGGTGATCGAAACAACAAAAAAAACAAGCGGAACAAGGAAGACCACGGTCATTAAATTGACGCCGACCCATTTAAAACGCCACCAGGTCGTGAACAGCGGCAGGGAGAAAGCGATCAGAAGCAGCGCGATACGCTGGAGATGGATCTCAGGGACTTCGGTATTTTTAAGCTGAACCAGCGAATAGATAAGCAGGTAGGTGAGAAGAAATACGGCCCCAAAACCAAACGCGAAAGCGATCTGTCGCCGGGTCCGTGAGCCCATGATTTAGTCCCAATACTTATCATCCCGCAGCGACAAAGGCGGGGTGGAGCGATCCGTGTCAACCCTTTGAGAAAAAGATCTCTGACAAGGATAGGGCTTTGTCACTTATGAGATTGCAACGCCTGTTTGAGGATCAAAGAAAAGAGCCTTGCTCATATCGAACACCACTTGCAGATCTTGGTTCATGGCGGCCGTGTCCTGATTGGAAACACGCACGACGAAATTGTTGGTACCACAGGTCAAATAAAGATAGATCTCCGACCCCATCGGTTCCACCACATCGACCGTTGCCGTGATCGTAAACTCCGGACGCGCGTCCTGCGCAAAAATTTTATCGTAAATGTCCTCGGGCCGTATCCCCATCGTGAGCGTTTGGCCCTTATACTGGGCAATGCGGGAATAAAAATGCGGCAAAATGCGCAACTTAATACTGCGGTCCTGAAAATAATAGTCTCCATCCTCCGCAAGGATCGTCCCTTTCAGAAAGTTCATCGGAGGCGAACCGATAAAACCCGCAACAAATTTGTTGTGCGGGCGTTCGTAGAGATTCACGGGATCCGCCACCTGCTGGACCAGACCATGATGCATCACGACGATCCGATCCCCGAGCGTCAAGGCCTCGACCTGGTCATGCGTCACGTAGATCATGGTCGATTGAAGGCGGTTGTGCAGCTTTTGCAATTCCATCCTCATCTGAACACGGAGCTTGGCGTCCAGATTGCTCAAAGGTTCGTCAAAAAGAAAGACCTTCGGCTTGCGGACGATCGCACGGCCCACCGCAACTCGCTGACGCTCTCCCCCCGAAAGCTCTTTAGGCCGGCGCTTCAACATTTCCATGGTCAAGCCGAGGATCTCGGCGGATTCATGGACGCGCCGTTCGATCTCTTTCGTCGGATAGCGACGCAATTTCAGGCCAAACGCCAGATTCTCATAAACGGTCATGTGCGGGTAAAGCGCGTAATTCTGGAAGACCATCGCGATATCGCGATTCTTGGCAGGGACATGGTTGACGAGCACGTTCTCGATAAAGATCTCGCCTTCGGTGATATCTTCAAGGCCGGCGATCATGCGAAGCGTGGTGGATTTCCCGCAGCCGGACGGCCCGACCAATACCACGAACTCCCGATCCGGGATCTCAAGCGAAACATTATTGACCGCCCGTACGCCGTCCTTGTAGATCTTCGAGATGTTCTTCAGAGTAACATTCGCCACAAAATCCCCTTATGCGTGGGTCAGGAAAGATATTCGAGCAAAAGCCCGAGCTTTTGTTTCAGGTCCTGGCGATCGACCACCATATCCACAAGACCATGCTCCAGCAGAAATTCTGAGGTCTGAAAATCCGCGGGGAGTTTTTGACGGATCGTCTGCTCAATGACACGCGGCCCCGCAAATCCAAGAAGCGCTCGCGGCTCCGCAATGATAATGTCCCCCAAAGAAGCGAAACTCGCCATCACACCGCCCATCGTGGGATTCGTCAGGACCGAGATGAAAGAAAGCCTTTCTTTTTGATATCGCGCAAGAGCCACCGAGGTTTTGGCCATCTGCATCAAGCTGAGCGCGCCTTCATACATCCGTGCGCCGCCCCCGGAACCTGAGACGATGATCAAAGGCAGTTTGTGCTCGAGAGCATATTCGATCAGTCGCGTGATCTTTTCGCCCACCACCGACCCCATGGAACCCATGATGAACCTGGAATCTGTCACGCCGAGAGCGCAGGCACGCCCAAGGATCTTCGCCGTTCCCGTCACACAGGCTTCTTTCAGGCCGGTCTTTTTCTGATCCTGCTTGATCTTATCGGGGTAGGCCTTGACCGCCGAAAAAGTCAACGGATCCTTGGAACAAAGGTCGGCGTCCATCTCCACAAAGGAGCTCTCGTCCACAAGGTGATGGATGCGCTCGAGGGCCCCCATGATAAAGTGATACGAACATTTAGTGCAGACAAGCAAGTTCTCCCGGAGGGTCTTGTTGAACATGACCGCCTGGCAACTGGGACATTTTGTCCACAAGCCAACAGGCATGCTTTTTTTTCTAAGACCTTTTGTGACCAGTAGTGCGGGCGCTTGCGGCATCGGAGCATTTCCCCTATTGAAGAGACCAGCCTATACACAAACGCCACGAGAGAGATCTTACTTCGGAGGCTGTCCCGTGGCAATTAAACATGTTCGAATTGGCGTCCATTATAAAAAAATAGCAGGGAGTGTCAATTCCTTTCTTCCCCTAAGTCCAGAAATCTCCTGACTTTACAACAATTTTCCTCCGTGATATGTTCTTCCCATGGAACCAAGATTCGATCAACATCAGTCCCAAAAAATGTCCATTTCTCCGCAGATGCGGGCCTATCTGCACCTGCTTCATCTCCCCATCTTGGACCTGCGGCTGGCGGTCGAAAACGAACTCGAAGAAAATCCCATGCTTGAGGAGGTTTCTCGCGCGATCGAACCGGAAGAGACGGAAACTCCGGCGCCGGACACCCCTAAAAACGCGGACGACGAAGCCGGAGAAACACTCCCGGATGATTGGGCCGCCAAAGATCCGCTCACATTCACGAATGCACCTTGCGATCTTCCCCGACGTAAGGCCGAAGATACACGTAAGATCAAAGATTTTCAGGAAACGCTCATCACCCAACCCGAAAGCCTCTTTGACTATCTGGAATGGCAGATCCATTTCCTTGAGCTGTCTCCACTCCAGAAGAAGATCGCCACCGAGATCATAGGCAATATCGACCCTGAGGGTTATCTGAAGGCAACATTGGAAGAGATCGCTTCGGCCTCTCGCACCAAGGTGGGCGCGGTGGAAGAGGTTTTACAAAAAATTCAGAGCCTCGATCCTCCCGGGGTCGGAGCCCGTGACCTTCGTGAGGCCCTGTTGATCCAACTCGAACGAAAGGGTCCCCAAGCCGCTTTGGCCCGAGAGATCGTCCGCGAACACCTCGCGCTCCTCGCAAAGAAGGATTGGAAAATGCTCGCCAGGATCTTCAGCGCAAGCGACCTCGCGATTAAAAAAGCAGCGGAGCTTGTTGCGCGACTGGACCCCAAACCCGGCCGGAGTTTTTACGCCAACGATGCGATTGCCGTCACCCCGGACGCTACGGTCTCGATCAAGGGAGGCACGGAGGATGGGCTCGAGATCGAGATGCACAATGATTTTATTCCCGAACTACGCATCAATGCGGAATACCGCCGCATGATGCGCGAAAAAGGTTTGGACGATAAAACAAAAGCATTCCTAAAGACGCGCCTGGAGAGCGGCATGGATTTTCTTAAGGCCATCGCCCTGCGAGGTTCGACGCTCCGGATCATCACCGACGAGATCGTCCGGGCCCAGCCGTTTTTCTTTACGAGAGGATTTTCGTTTCTCCGTCCACTCCGTCTCAAAGATATCGCCGAACGAGTTCATCTCCACGAATCCACGATCAGCCGCGCGATCCACGGGAAATACCTCAAAACCCCCCAAGGAACGATCCCCTACAAAAGTTTTTTTTCACAAATGGTAGAAACCGAGAATGGGGACGGAGAATCTCAGAAAAGCATCATGGAAAGAATTCGATCGCTTGTCGAAAAAGAGGATCGCCGAAAACCTTTAAGCGATCTGGCGATCGCAAAAAATTTGAACGATGAAGGAATCCCCCTGGCCCGCCGCACCGTCGCGAAATACCGCGAAGCCCTCAAGATCCTTCCGACCCATCTCCGCCGCACCCGATAGACAACAAAAAACCCCGCTAGAGATCTCTAACGAGGTTTGATCTAAAATACGCAACAAGCTGGTGGTCGGAGTTGAACCGACGGCCTGCTGTTTACGAAACAGCTGCTCTACCAGCTGAGCTACACCAGCCTGTTGCGAAAACGACTCGGAATTATACCAGAAGAAACAGAAAATCGAAGCTAAGACTTCAGATAAAGATCGATCGCCCGCGCCGCCTGACGGCCCTGACTGATGGCCCACACCACAAGGGACGCACCTCGGACGGTGTCCCCCGCCGCAAAAACACCCGGCACCGTGCTCATGAAATCGCCGCGGGTCTGGACATTCCCCCGCGCGTCGAACTGAACGGCCAGGTCCGTCAAAAGCTTCGAATGCTCCACATGGACAAATCCCATGGCCAGAAGCACGAGATCGACCTGAAGCACGAATTCGGAGCCCGGTATTTCTTTCATGGAGTACTGTCCCGTGGCCTTATCCAGTTCCCACGTCACCCTCACGCAATGGGCTTCATGAACTTTTCCGTCCTTCTCCGTAAACTGCTTCGTCGTGATCGCCCAATCGCGTTCGCATCCTTCTTCGTGTGAGGTCGAGGTTCGAAGGATGAGAGGCCAATGGGGCCAAGAAGGATTCCATGGCTCTTTCCATTCCTTGGGCCTTGGAAGGATCTCGAATTGATAGACTTTTTTTGCGCCCTGACGGTTCGAGGTCCCGACACAATCCGAGCCCGTGTCCCCGCCCCCGATCACAAGCACGGTCTTCTCTTTCGCTGAAATAATTTCTTCGGCTTTGATCTCGCCGGCAATGGCCTTGTTGGAAAGCGTCAGAAATTCCATAGCATAATGGACTCCGGAAAGCTCGCGGCCCGGGACCTTCAGATCGCGCGGCGCACCAGCGCCCATCGTCAAAAGGATCGCGTCATAGCTCTTTTTCAGATCTTCCGCAGAAAGGCTCACCCCGACATCCACATTGACCTCGAACCGTACGCCTTCGGCTTTCATCTGCTCCATACGCCGGTCGAGCACCCACTTTTCCAGCTTAAAATCTGGAATGCCAAATCGGAGTAGCCCGCCGATCTTCGAAGACTTTTCAAAAAGCGTCACACGGTGTCCGGCGCGACGTAACTGCTGAGCCGCGGCAAGACCCGCGGGGCCGGAGCCGACGACCGCGATCTTTTTTCCGGTCTCTTTTACCGGCGGCTGGGGTTTGACCCAACCTTCCGCGAATGCTTTTTCAATAATGGAAAGCTCGATCTGCTCGATCGTGACCGGCGCGCAATTGATCGCAAGCGTGCAGGCCGCCTCACACGGAGCCGGACACACACGGCCCGTCACTTCCGGAAGATTGTTCGTAAGGGACAGGCGCTCAAAAGCATCATGCCATTGCCCCCGATACACGGCATCATTCCACTCCGGGATCAGGTTATAAACGGGACATCCGAGAGCATGGCAGAAAGGGATCCCACAATCCATGCATCGCGCGCCCTGCTTATGGATCTCCTCGTTCAAGAGCGGCGGGGTGATCTCTCGGTAGTCCTTCAAGCGTTCCTGGACAGGCCTCTTGGGCGAAAGACTGCGGCTGTATTCTAAGAAACCGTCAGACTTTCCCATTAGGAAAATACCTCTTCTGTCATCTCCGCCGATTCGGAATTCTTCATCTGGTGTTCTTTCATCTTAGCCATGGCTTTCTTGTAATCCATGGGCATGACCTTCACAAAACGGGGTAACATTTCATCCCAGCTGGCAAGGATCGCCTTGGCATACGGGCTGCCTGTGAATTTCGCATGTCGCTCGATCCCTGTTTTAAGGAATAGCTGGTCCTCTTTTTCCGCAACAGGCTCGAGATCGACCATTTCAAGATTACAGCGCGTATCAAAAAGCTGATTTTCGTCGAGCACGTAGGCGATCCCGCCGCTCATCCCTGCCGCAAAGTTCACGCCGGTCTGACCCAGAATGATCACACGGCCCCCGGTCATATATTCGCAACCATGATCTCCCACGCCTTCGACCACCGCCACCGCTCCACTGTTTCGCACACAAAACCTCACCCCCGCCCGGCCATGGATATAGGCTTCCCCTCCGGTGGCGCCAAAAAGATTTACATTCCCGGTGATGATATTATCCTGCGGCCGGAACGTCGCGGATCTCGGGGGGTACACGATCAACCGTCCGCCCGAGAGGCCTTTGCCGAAATAATCATTGGCATCTCCCTCCAGCTCGAAAGTCACTCCGTGCGCCAGAAAAGCACCGAAGCTCTGCCCCGCCGAACCCTCGAATTTGATCTTGATCGTATCTTCGGGCAATCCTTTGAGACCATACCGTTTTGCGATCTCATAGCTCAAGGTCGTTCCGACCGTGCGATTGCAATTACGGATCTTTTGTTCGAGCACGATCGGCTGCTTGAATTCAAGAGCGCTCTTGGCTTTTTTGATAAGATCCGGATCCAACGAAAGAGAAAAATCGTGTGTTTGAGCCGAAACGCACCGGATCGATCCCCCCTGGGGGACCTCAGGCACTGTCAGCACTTTTGAAAAATCCAGGCCCCGGGTCTTGTAATGGTTAATGGCTTCGAGCACTTCCAGGAGGTCCACACGTCCCACCATATCTTCAAACTTCCGGAAACCCAGTTCCGCCATAATTTCACGGATCTCCTGAGCCATAAATCTCATGAAATGGATCAAATGCTCCGGTTTCCCGGCAAATCGCTTTCGCAATTCCGGATTCTGTGTCGCCACGCCCACGGGGCAGGTATTCAAATGACATTTTCTCATCATGATGCATCCAAGACTCACAACGGCCGTCGTCCCAAAACCAAATTCTTCAGCGCCGAGCATCGCGCCGATCACCACATCACGACCGGTCTTGAGCTGACCGTCCACCTGAACACGGATCCTGTCGCGCAGTTTGTTCATGACAAGCACCTGCTGGGCCTCGGCAAGCCCGATCTCCCAGGGCGATCCCGCATACTTGATCGAAGAAATGGGCGATGCGCCCGTCCCCCCATCATGCCCGCTGATCAGGACCATATCGGCTTTGCCCTTGGCGACCCCTGCGGCCACCGTACCGACTCCCACTTCCGAAACAAGTTTGACGGAGATACGCGCTTCAGGATTGGCATTCTTCAAGTCAAAGATAAGCTGGGCCAGATCCTCGATCGAGTAAATATCATGATGGGGCGGCGGCGAGATCAGCATCACGCCCGGCGTTGAGTGACGCACCCGTGCGATCAATTCATCCACTTTATGACCCGGCAGCTGCCCGCCTTCCCCCGGCTTCGCGCCCTGCGCCATCTTGATCTGAAGCTCACGGGAATGAGCCAAATAATCGATCGTCACCCCAAAACGCGCTGACGCGACTTGTTTGATCGAGCTTTTACTGGAATCCCCATTGGGCAAAGGCTTGTAACGGGCCTCATCTTCGCCACCTTCTCCGGAATTGCTTGAAGCCCCCA
>CAYZYT010000003.1:0-38894 GCA_964482725.1 uncultured bacterium
TTTCGAAAGCGGGCGTGAATTGGGACGGGATGAAGGCTCTTTCTGAGGGTGGAGTGAATTGGAGCGATCTGACTGTAATGTCGACGGCGGGTGTGAATTGGTTGGACATGGGTAAGCTTTCGAAAGCGGGCGTGAATTGGGATGGGATGCAGGCCCTTTCTGAGGGCGGGGTGAATTGGAGCGATCTGAATGTGCTGTCGAAGGCCGGTGTGAATTGGTTGGATCTGGGAGCGATGTCGACCGCTCGTGTGAATTGGGGCGGAATAGAGGCTCTTTCGCAGGGGGATGTGAATTGGAGTGGGATCCAGGCGCTTTCTGTGGGAGGAGTGAACTGGCTGGATATTGGTAAACTTTCGAAAGCTGGCGTGAATTGGGATGGGATGCAGGCGCTTTCTGAAGGCGGAGTAAATTGGAGCGATCTCAATATAATGTCGATGGCCGGTGTGAACTGGTTGGACATGGGCACCCTTTCTAAAGCCGGAGTGAATTGGACCGACCTGAACGTGATGTCAGTAGCAGGCGTGAACTGGCTGGATCTCGGGAGACTTTCGAAAGCCGGAGTGAACTGGTTGAATATGGGGGCGTTATCCCAAGCGAATGTAAATTGGGAAGAATTTAACCGGATGTCCGCGGCGGGTTTGAATTGGAATGACCTTGGGTCGATGACGCGTGCGGGGATCAACTGGTCGGACATGACTATAATGTCGAAAGCAGGAGTGAATTGGGAGGAATTTAACCGGATGGCCAAAGCGGGCGTCAATTGGAATGACCTCGGTTCGATGACGCGGGCAGGCGTGAATTGGCTGGATATGGGAGTTCTTACAGGCGTGGGCGTGAATTGGGAAGGTCTCGACGCGATGAGCCGGACGAATGTCAACTGGAACGACTTGCAGGTCATGACGAAGGCAGGCGTGAACTGGCTGAATATGGGAATACTGTCGAATGCGGGAGTGAATTGGGACGAATTTAATCGGATGGCCGATGCGGGGGTTAACTGGAACGACCTCGGTTCGATGACGCATGCGAATGTGAACTGGTCGGATTGGGAGGTGCTGTCGAAAGCGGGTATGAATTGGAGTGGTATGGATGCTCTTTCACGCGCGGGTGTGAACTGGTTGGATATGGGAGCGCTTACAAAAGCACGCGTGAACTGGGAAGGTCTTGACGCGATCAGCCGTACTAATATCAACTGGAACGATCTCAACGTGATGACTCGTGCCGGAGTGAATTGGTTCAACATGGGCGTTATGACGCAAGCGGGCGTGAATTGGACGGCGCTAAACGATATCATCGGAGCGAATGTGAATTGGAGTGGACTCAATGCGATGACAACCGCAGGGGTGAACTGGCTGGATATGGGGAAACTTTCGAAAGCGGGCGTGAACTGGGAAGGCTTTGATGCGATCAGCCGGACGAACATTAACTGGAACGATCTTCGGACCATGACCACAGCCGGCGTGAATTGGTTGGATATGGGGGCGCTCACGCAAGCCGGCGTGAATTGGGAAGGCTTTGACGTGATCAGCCGGACGAACATCAACTGGAATGATCTCCGAGCCATGACCCGGGCTGGGGTGAATTGGTTGGATATGGGGGCGCTCACGCAAGCGGGCGTGAATTGGGATGGTTTAGATGTTATTAGCCGTACGGGTGTTAACTGGAACGATCTTCGTACCATGACCACGGCCGGCGTGAATTGGTTGGATATGGGCAAGCTGTCGACTGCGGGCGTGAATTGGGAGGAGTTTAACCGGATGGCGACGGCACATGTAAACTGGAACGACCTCGGTTCGATGACGCGTGCGGGTGTGAATTGGTTGAACATTGGAGACCTGTCCAAGGCGGGCGTGAATTGGGGGGAATTTAACCGGATGGCCGATGCGGCTATTAATTGGAATGATCTTGGTTCCATGACGCGTGCGGGTGTCAACTGGATGGATATGGGGGTGCTTACAAAAGCAGGCGTCAATTGGGACGGATTGGATTTGATGAGCCGTACTAATATTAACTGGAGCGACCTCGGGGTCATGACTAAAGCCGGCGTGAATTGGAATAATCTCGATATTCTCTCCAAGGCGGGAGTGAATTGGGGGGAATTTAACCGGATGGCTGCGGCGCGTGTGAATTGGAATGATCTTGGCGTGATGACACAGGCGGGCGTGAACTGGGGAAGCCTTGATCTCCTCACCCGGGCGGGTGTGAACTGGGCGGAATTCGACCGGATGGCCGAAGCGCGTGTGAATTGGAATGATATTGGCGCGATGTCACGCGGGGGCGTGAACTGGAGCGGGATCGATGCTCTGTCGCGCGGGGGCGTGAACTGGTTGGATATGGGCAAGCTGTCGACTGCAGGAGTGAACTGGAGCGGATTGGATATTCTTAGCCGGTCGAATATCAATTGGTCGGATCTTCGAGTGATGACCCAACGCGGTATCAATTGGGCGGATCTTCAAGTTATGTCGCGCGCGGGGATCAACTGGATGGATATGGGAGACTTTACCAATGCCGGTGTGAATTGGTCGGGGATCGATGCCTTGTCCCGTAGCGGTGTGAACTGGAGTAACCTCCGCGAACTTTCAGCTTCGAGGGTCAACTGGGGAGATCTTCAGGTCATGTCGAATGCCCATGTGAATTGGGATGAATTTAACAGGATGTCTGCCGGGCGTGTCAATTGGACGGATCTGGGTGTGATGACGCGCACGGGGATGAATTGGAATAACCTGGATGTGCTTTCGAAAGCCCAAGTCAACTGGGATGGTATGAATCAAATGACAAAGCAGCGGATCAATTGGACCGATTTCGGGGTGATGTCGCGCGCGAGTATTTCTTGGGCCAATATCAATACTATGTCGCAGGCCGGTGTGAATTGGGCCGGGTTGAACGTGGTTACGCAGGCCGGTGTGGATTGGAACAGCCTTGCTGCGATGACGATCGCCGGAGTGAATTGGACCGATCTCCAAAAATTGGCAAATACAGGGGTCAACTGGAACGGGATACGGGCTCTCTCGGAAGGGGGGGTGAATTGGACCGATTTTGGAGTGCTCTCGAAGGCGAGTGTAAACTGGGCGGATATGCAGAGCCTGACGAGGGCGGGCGTGAACTGGATGGGGTTGAATGCCATGTCCCGGGGTCTTGTGAACTGGAGCGGGGTCAAAGCGATCTCCGAGAGTGATGTGAACTGGGATGATCTCAGTGTGTTTTCGAAGGCGGGTGTGAACTGGCTGGATATGGGCGTGATGTCAAGAGTCGGCGTGAACTGGAGTGAAATTCGAGTCATAACGCGTGCGGGTGTGAATTGGATGGATATGGGGGCTCTTACAAAAGCAGGCGTGAACTGGCTGGATATGGGTGCGCTGGCGAAGGCCGGGATCAATTGGACTGGGATTCGAGCCCTTTCTTATGGCGGTGTGAACTGGGCGGATCTTACCGTGATGTCGAGAGAGGGAATGAATTGGTCTGGGATGGGGGTTTTGTCCAAGGCCGGCGTGAACTGGAGCGGCATCGATGTCCTTTCGCGAAGCAGAGTGAATTGGAGCGGGATCCGGGATCTTTCTCTCGGGGGCGTGAATTGGCTCGATATCGGAGCGCTTTCATCAGCCGGCTTGAATTGGTTGGATTTAGAAACGCTGACAAAAACAGGGATCAACTGGAGCGATTGGAGTGCTTTGACTCGGGCTCGTGTCAATTGGGCGGATATGGGAGTGCTTTCGAGGGCTCAGGTCAATTGGAGCGAATTGACGGTGTTGAGTGATGCGGGGGTGAATTGGAGTGATTTGAATGTGCTTACCCGAGCAGGGGTGAATTGGAGTGATCTGAGGACTCTTTCCCTGGCAGGAGTTAATTGGAGTGAAATGGACGCTTTGTCCAAGTCCGGTGTGAACTGGGAAGGATTTACAGCCTTGTCTGTTGCAGGCATTAATTGGACTGCGATGCAGGATCTGTCCGCCAAGGGAGTTAATTGGAGCAGTATCTCAGCGATGTCATCGGCGAATGTCAATTGGGGCAATCTGACAACGATGTCCACAGCAGGAGTGAACTGGACGGATATCCAAACCCTTTCAAAAACAGGGATTGATTGGAATGATCTGAAGAGCCTGACCGATGCTGGGGTGAATTGGACCGGGGTTCGGGCGCTTTCCGCGGGAGGTGTGAACTGGCAGGAGATCGCTGTCTTGTCTGAGGCGGGAGTGAACTGGGAAGACATAAGCCGGCTTTCAGGGGCCGGGATCAATTGGGCAGACATGAATGCCCTGACGGGTGCCGGCGTGAACTGGGAAGATCTCGCCGTGATGACGGGGGGCGTGAGCTGGCAAGGCCTTGCTACCCAAACCAGGGCCGGGATCAATTGGTCAGGGATGGCGGATTTGAGCACAGGACAAGTGAATTGGTCGGGCATGAAAGCCGTGAGCAATAAAGAGCAATCCCTTTCCGATATCGATTCTTCGACCTTTACGATTTTGAAGACGGTCCAGAGCCTTGAAGAAACGATCGGGAAAAGGGACGGGAAATCCACGGTGATTGATAAGATGGCAGATTTCGAAGGACTTCTTGCAAAGGTGCAGGAGGCGACCGCCGCCATTGCGAAAAACAGCAGTGATGCCGGCAAAAAAACCGAAGATATGGTTAACCGGCTTGTGGGCTTGGCCAATGACCAGGCCAAAGCGCTTGGTTTTATTGGCGAGGAGATCAAAAAGTTAAGCAAGGGTGGAGAATCGAATCTTGCCGCGGTTCAAAGCAAACTCGAAGAGGTTAAAACGTATTTGCTCGCGGTCAAAGAGGCCACGGATGCCAGTGCGCGCGAAAAACTGGGTCAGCAAAAAGAAGAACCTACGGCGATCGTGAAGTCGTGGCTGGAATTTGGCGGAGAAGAAAAGAAATAAGGGTCCCATCCTAGGGAGATCGCAGGGCGATCTTGATTAAACGTTGGAACGATAAAGAGGGGTTTGAACAAGTGATCATGTGGGCAAAAAAAAATCTTAGCCTAAGGGCGTGGTTTGTCTTTGGGGTTCTCCTCCTCGCCGGGGGGGGGGATGTCCGCGCTGCCGATGATGTGAAGATCAAGATCCTGGCTGTAAATCCTTCCGAGACACAGAGCCTTAAGGCTGTCGTGACGCAAGCGCTCCCTGCCGAGATCGATCCGGCGCAAGATGTTCTTGATAAGGCCGGTTTGGAAGTTCAGTTCGATGCCGCGAAGAAGAGCTATTACCTGAGCAAAGAAGTTGTACTGAAACCCCGAGAGACCCTGACATTCGAGGTTCGTGTCCGGGACGTTTGGAAGGTCAGTGCGGACACGATCGAAACGATCAAAAAAACCCTGGATGAACAGATCGGCGGTCTTAAAGGGACGAAGTATGCTGAGACCGGAAAACTCCTTTATGAAAAAGCCCAAGAGAATTTAGAGCGGATCGCTCAGGAGCAAAATCTTCCGTTGGGGATCAATCAGCATGTCGAACTTTATCGAGCGCATGTCCAGCAGCTGGAGGAAATTAAAAATAACGCTTTTTCGCTTGAAGCTATGCGGCGTCTGGAGGATGAAAAGAAGAAAGGTGTTCCCGAGGCCCGTTTTTTGATCGAGGCTTCGAACCCTTCGTCTGAACCGAGGGTCATTACGGTCCGGTCGCTTCTTCCCAAAGATGTGACGGCGGAAGACGTTCTCGAGCGCCAGGGTTTCAATGTTCTCTATGATCAGGTTCGCAAAGCGTACTTTCTTGAAAAACAAGAGTCCTTCGGCCCCAAAGAGAACAAGAAATACACCATTGTGCTCAAGGATATCTGGCGTGTCCCCGACCAGGATATCCGATATTACAGAGACCTGATCGCCAAGTTATACTCTTTTTTTGATGATACCCCGTACATGAAATATGCGCAGGAACAGGTGAACGCAATCACGAGGATGCTCGGGGAGATCACGCAACTTCAAGAGGAAGTGGCGGCTTCCGTGTCTCTTGAGGACCGGATGAGAGCTTATGTCCTGAATACGCAAAAGATGGCGGTTGTGAAGGGAAAGGTCCATGATCTTCAGCAGCTTTTACCCGAACTCGGTCTCAGAAAAGAAAATGCCAAAGACCTTCTTTCAAGGATCAAATATTGGGTGAAACAACTTGCCGTGATCAAGGATGCCGTGCTGATTTCCATCGGGTTGGAACCTGACACGCCGATGACCTGGTGGATCATATTTGGGATCATTCTTTTTCTCGCGATCATCAGTACAGTTTTTTATGTGATCTGGCTCAGGAAACTTCAGGAAAGCCAATGGAAAGAGAAGGGGAAGGGATCGTCACCCGAGGTCCCGAAACCTTCGGATGAAAAAGACGGCAAAACGGATCAGACTGCACAGAAGGACTAAAGGAACTTATGGCTGAATTACGTTATAAGGAAAATGGGATCGTCAAGACCGCTAGTGGATGTATTGCCCAGGTCCTCGGGCTCCAGAAGTGCTTTTTGGGGCAGCTTGTCCACTTTGGCTATGGGACCGAGGGGCTCGTCATGGGATTTGATATGAATACGGCCCAGGTGCTGATGATCAAGGAGCATGAGCCGATCACCCCGGGGAACCAAGTGGTGGCGAGTATCGAACCCTTTAATATGCCCGTAGGTGCCAAGACGCTCGGGCGTATCCTGAATCCTCTGGGTGAGTCGATGGACGGATTAGGGCCGATCCATTTCGATGGGGAGATCCCTTATTTTAATAATGCCCCGGCCATTATGGATCGCGCAAGCTTGACGAGAACATTCGAGACGGGGATTAAATTGATCGATACGATGCTCCCGCTCGGGAAGGGGCAACGCTCCTTGATCCTGGGCGACAAAATGACCGGAAAAACGACCATTGGGACGGATATTATTATCAACCAAAAGGGGAAAGATGTCGTTTGTATTTATTGTGCGATCGGTAAAACATTCTCGGCTATGACCAAGATCATCGATCTTTTCAAAGAACGCGAGTGTTTTGAGCACACGATCATCTTATCGGCGCCTGCGTCCAGTTCTCCCGGGCAGCAGTATTTAGCGCCTTATGCGGCCTGCTCGCTCGGGGAATATTTTATGTATAAGAAAAAAGATGTTTTTATTTTCTTTGACGATTTCACAAAACATGCTTGGGCCTATCGCGAACTTTCTCTGATGATGGGGATGCCACCGGGCCGCGACTCCTACCCCGGGGATATTTTCTTTCTCCATTCGCGCATGATCGAGCGAGCGGCTCAGCTGAACGAAAAGCTCGGAGGCGGGTCCATGACTTTTATTCCGGTTGTAGAGCTTTTAGAGGGGGATCTGACCTCCTACATTCCTACCAACCTGGTTTCCATGACGGACGGTCAGCTTTTTCTTAACGCTTCGCTTTTTAATGAAGGATTTCGGCCGGCCGTGGACGTCGGTCTTTCAGTGTCTCGTGTCGGAAGCAGGGTGCAATGGAAGGCCACGAAAGCGGTTTCCAGATCAACCCGCATGGAATTTATTCAATTCAAGGAACTGCTCCGCGTTAGTAAATTGCAGGCTTCCGGCCAATCGGAAGAAGCCCGGAAAACCTTGGAGACCGGCCGCATCCTTCAAGCCCTTTTGACACAGCCCGCGAGTAGCCCGGTAACGCTTGAGATCCAGATTATGCTTTTCTATGCCAAGAACGAACAAATGTTCAAGGACCTCACTCTCCCCCAGGTCCAAGAATTTCTGTTGGAGTTTGAAGCGTATGTTAGAAGCGAAGACCCAGATCTTTTGACCTTGCTCCGCGAGACCAAAGATCTGAATGATGAGATCAAAAGCCGCATTTCAAGGATCGTTCATGAACAGTTAGTGATTATTCGAAAAAAAACAAAGAAGGCGGTCGTAGACGTTGAAGGCGAGTAACCTTTTTTTATGAACCCGAAATTTCACTTGCAGATTTTGAGTTTGCAAGGTCTGGTCTTTGATGACCTGGTCGAATCGGTATATTTGACAAGCGAGGAAGGGGAGTTTGAATTGCTGGCATTCCATCACCCGCTTGTTGCGACGCTTATGGAAGGGGAGATCAAGATCGCGGGGCATTCGAGTGTTCCGATCAGGTTGGGGGTTGTGAGTTTTCGTGAGAACCGTTGCTACATGATCGTGGAAGTGGACCCGAATTTTAAAGAAATGAAAGAATCCTGGGATATCTAACAAGAGGGATTGCCTTATGGATCAACAGAGACTCGCGGTAATCATCGCCATGTTCATCGCCGTCATCGGGCCTTCGATCGTGATCGCGGTCGTCGGGGCGGCAAGTATCAAGGCCTTAGGAAGGAACCCGTCTGCGGCGCCTAAGATCTATCTCGGAGTGATCCTGATGTTGGTATTCGCGGAGGCGACCTCCATTATTTCCTTGCTTATCACCTTTCAAATCTTCATGCCGAAATCAGTAGGTTAAAAAAAGAGGAGCGTTATGCTGACATTGCAATTCGTCATTTTACAGGTTGTTGTTTTTTCCGTGCTCGTTTTCTTCCTTAAAAAGATGCTTTCGGGAGATACGGAAACGAACGTCAAAAGGTTGAGCACCGTTTATGAAGAACTTGTTAAGAATCAAAGAGAGCTTCTTGAAAAAAATGAGATGGCGGAAAAAGAATACATGGCCAAAAAAGAGGAGGCGGCCCTTATTGCCGATAAACTTTCCAACCAAGCTCTCGACAAGGTCCGGAAAAAGGAAGAGGAGCTCTTGAAAAAGGCCCGAGGGGAGGCCGAAGAGATTATTGCGAAGGCTTTTGGTTCGCGCGACCAGCTGAGTCACGAGATCCGCTCTGAAGTGAGCAAGCAGATGGTTGATTTTATGGCCGAAATTCTGAAAAAGATCTTTTCCTTGGATACGACCATGCTTGTTCACGGCCAATTCGTCAAAGATTTCATCAAAGAGCTCCAGGGCGCGGATTTTAGTTCGGTGGATGTCTCGGAAAATCAACCCGTGATCCGTTCGGCCTTTCCTTTAAAAGAAGAAGAAAAAAACGAGTTCCAAGAGATTCTTGGGAAAAAACTTAATGTGGCGGATCTCAAGATCGAAGAGACCCTGGAAGGCCCATTGATTGCCGGGGTCGTGCTTCAGATCGGAACTTTGCTTTTGGACGGGAGTTTCGCCAATGCGGTCAAAGAGGCGGCTTTGAAGCTGAAAGAAAAATTCGAATACGAGACTTAAGGGGGCGTAACTCATGAGCAAGGTTACGCGGATCAAAGGTGATCTGGATGACGTCGACACTCTTTTGGAAATCATTTCCGTCATCAAGGACGTTGCCACAAGCCGGTTTTTTGCTTTTGCAGCAAAAAAGAAAAATCTTCAAAGGTTCTTCGACGCTTTTTTAGAGTTTTTGGAGACCGTGAAAAATATCGAGACCACATGTCCGCTTCTTCGGAATGAGAATCCGGGAGTGGATATTGTGGTTCTTGCGTCCGATCAGTCTTTTATGTCACAAATGAACTCCAAGGTCGCGGCGATCGCGCAACAGCAATATATCAAATATCCGGGATCGAGCGTGATCTGCTTGGGGAAGCGATGCGCGGCTAATTTGAAGATGATGGGGGTGGATCGGATCGCGAAGGTCCTGACGCTCGGGGAGTTCCCGAACCGTTTTGATCTATCGCACTTTCTTCGGGATTATCTTACGGAGCGTATGATGAAGGGGCTCTCGGGGAAAGCGATACTGGTGCACTTATGGGCCAAGTCCTTTGCGGTCATTAAACCCCGTATTTTGACCCTCCTGCCGGCTGCGGAGCTGGTGAGGACCAAAGGCGGGGATATTACGCGTGAAGATCAGGACAAGGAAGAAAAAGCTGAGGAAGGTAAAAGGGATGTGATCCTGGAAACTTCGCCAGATTCGATCATGAAAACAATCGCCGGCATTTGGATTTATTGTCGACTTTATGAGATCGTGGACGATATCCCCCTGACGGAAGCGGCCATTCAGGCGCAGCAGCTCGAATCAGCCCTGGAATATTTGGGGACAGAACGCAGAAGCCTTTTGGTCGCTTTTCGAAAAGGTTCTCGAGAAGAACTGAATAAGGCCGTGCGAGAAGTTTTTACAGCCGCGAGTTTTGCCTCGACGAGGAAAAGGAAATAATGGCAGAAGAAATAAAAAATACAGAAAAAAAACCGGCTTTTGCGGGTGCTTCTGGCGAAAACGTTCAGGGACGAGTCATCGGTGTTCGCGGGCCTGTGGTCGATGTTACTTTTGAAAGGATCAGCGATCTTCCGGCCCTTTTCGATGTTCTGGTTGGACAGACCTTTGACAAGCGGAAGGTTGTTATGGAGGTGGCGGAGCATCTCAGTAAGAATGATGTTCGCTGTATTTCTCTTTCGGAAACTTTGAATCTGCAGCTTAATTCTAAAGTGGTTAATACGAGAAAGCCTGTGACGATCCGTACCGGGGATGAGCTTTTTGGAAGGATCATCAATGTGTTCGGCGATCCGATCGACCAGTTGGGACCCTTCTCCGGGAAGGATTTTAAACCGATCCGGCGTCCGCCGCGTGAAGAACAGTTCAACCTGAAAAGTAAATTCAGCGTCAAACCCGAATTTCTCGAAACGGGGATCAAATACATCGATCTTCTTTTTCCGCTTTGCAAAGGAAGTAAAATGGGGATCCTCGGGGGTGCAGGTTGCGGCAAGAGCGTTGTCATCCTTGAGCTGATCAATAATATCGTTAAAAAACACAGCGGCGTTTGTATCTTTACAGGTATCGGAGAGCGGATCCGTGAAGGGTATGACCTCTTTATGGAATTGAAAGAGAACAACCTTTTGCCCAAGGTCAAGCTTGTGTTCGGCCAGATGAACGAGCCGCCGGGGGCCCGGTACGAGTGCGTTAACACAGGGATTACCCTCGCGGAAGATATGGCGGAGCAGAATAAAGACGTTTTGCTTTTCATGGACAATGTATTCCGTTTCATTCAGGGAGGGCAGGAGATCTCGGCGCTCTTGGGGCGCGTCCCCGGAGAAGCCGGCTATCAACCGACGCTGCAATCGGAGGTCAATGCGGTCCAGGAGAGGATCCGCTCGATCCCCGGGCGCGGCTCGATCACATCCCTTCAAGCTGTTTACGTGCCTTCCGACGATATGACCGATCCTGCCGTGGTCGCAATTTTTAGCTGCTTGGATGGGGCTTTGTCCCTGTCTCGTGATCTGGCCCAGAAAGGTTTCTATCCTGCGATCGACCCGCTGAAAAGCGGTTGTGCGAACTTAGATCCGCGCATTGTCGGACAAAAACCATTCAAGCTGAGCCAAAAGCTGCTCGCGCTTTTTGCCAAACACAATTCTTTGAAACGCATTGTGCAGGTGGTGGGGGTTGAAGAGCTTCCGAAAGAAGACCAGATCGATTATAAACGGGCTGAAAAACTCCTCAATTTTATGACGCAGCCTTTTACGGTTGGCGAAGCTTTTACAGGGAAAAAAGGAGAATTCGTGTCGGTGGCCGATGCCGTGGAGGATTGCGAGGCGATTGTCAGTGGGGTTTTCGACAATCTTTCGGCCAGCGATTTTTATCTTATCGGGCGAACTCCCAAGAAGAAGAGCCGGGTGAGTGTATGAAAATTGCGCCGGACAAAACATCCTTTAAAGTGCTTCTTTCGTCGGGCGCGGTGCCCAAAGAAGCTCTGGAAAAGGTTTTCAGGGAGGCGGAACAGAATTCCAGCCCTTTTTTACGGCGGGTAATAGAGTCGGGGCTTCTTAAGGAAGAAGAGGTTCTCGATATTTTCTCCAAAAATACGGGGCGGCCGGTGGTCCATCTCAAGAGTACGCCCCCCGATCCGGCGGTCTTCCAGCATGTTCCTGTGAAATTCGCTTCTTATTACAAGTTTTTCCCTGTGCGTCAGAAAAACGGGAAGCTCTTGATCGCCGTTTCCAGGATCCCTGACATTCATACCCTCGATGAAATGAGGTTCGCCCTTGGGGTCGATATCGAGCTCTGTTTTTCTTTGGAGAAAGATATCGAAGAAATGGTTATGAAGCATTATGGCCTTGCCGCGGAAACCGTGGATAAGATCCTTGCCGGGACGCCGGCGGGCGAGCGGCCCCTGGCGATGGCCCCAGCCCAAGAGGTGGAAGATATCGAAAAGCTGGCTTCCACGGCTTCGGTCTCTCATGTAGTGAACCAGATCATTTTTGATGCCTATAAAAAACGCGCGAGCGATATCCATTTGGAGCCTTTAACTTCCGGGATTCGGTTGCGGTACCGGATCGACGGGATCTTGCAGCAGGCGCCCGTTCCGCGCGAAATGAAGGACTTTTTTTCGCCGATGCTTTCCCGTATCAAAATTATGACCAATCTGAACGTCGCGGAAAAAAGACTTCCTCAGGATGGGAAGATGAGGGTGAAAACTCAGGACGAAACTCTCGATCTTCGCGTTTCATTTATTCCAACGGCCCACGGCGAAAGTTTAGTGATCAGGATCCTTCCCGGCAAGAATGTCTTCAAGCTGGAGAAGTTAGGCTTTGACGCGAAGCAGCAGGCGGTCTTTGAAGAGCTGCTTACGCGTCCCAATGGGATCGTTTTTGTAACGGGGCCGACGGGAAGTGGTAAGAGCACAACCCTTTACGCGGCTTTGAACCGGTTGAATGTCCCTTCGAGGAAGATCATTACAATAGAGGACCCGGTGGAATATGAGCTGGAGGGGGTTAGCCAGATTCATGTGAACCCCGAGATCGGGTTGACTTTTTCAAACGGGTTGAGGAGCATGCTGCGCCAAGATCCTGATGTGATGATGGTGGGGGAGGTCCGGGACTTGGAAACTGCCGAAATTGCGATTCAATCCGCCTTGACAGGGCACTTGATCCTGTCCACGTTACACACCAACGATGCGGCAAGCGGCGTGACAAGGCTTTTGGATATCGGTGTGGAGCCGTATTTAATTGCTTCGAGCGTGGTGGCTTTTATGGCGCAGAGATTGGTGCGCGTGATCTGTCATGATTGCAAAGAAGAAAATGTCCATGCTTCGCCAGAGATTAAAGCGCTGATCGAGAAAGAAAGTGGCATTTCACAGAAAGAGATACGAGTCTACCAGGGGCATGGCTGTGAGCAGTGTAATGGAACGGGATACCGAGGAAGGATTTCGATCCAAGAACTGCTCATCCTGACCGAACCTCTTCGAAAATTGATCATGGCGAGGGCGACTGCCGAGGCTATCAAAGTTCAAGCGGTCCGGCAGGGGATGGTGACACTTCGCCGGGATGGTTGGGCCAAGGCTCTTTCCGGTGTGACGACGCCTGAAGAAATACTGGAAGTCACGGAGCATGAGGAGCTTCCTTTCCCCAAGGAGACCGCTAAAATAGTAGTTTCAGAAACTCCGCGGGTTACGAGCCCTTTTGCCCCGGTGAAGGAAGCTGCCCCTGAGAAAATTCCGGAGAAGGCTGGAGATGCTGACATGATCGAGTCGAGACCGGAGACTTCAGCGGCGGAAGGTCATCACGCGGCTCAAGGGATGGCGTCTTCAGACCGTGACTTTGTGAATTTGCGTAAATATAAAAGGATCCGGTTTGAAGCTCCTGTTTTTTTCAGGATCGTCGAGAGTCACGGTAAGTCGCCTGTGGTTCAAAAGAATAAGGAGAGGCTGGCCGAAGTCGAATTGGAAGGCTCGACAGAGAATCTAAGTGCCGGCGGGATTCTTTTGAAGATCCTGGATCAAACGTTACCTTCAGGCGCTGTCCCCGGAGCGGTGCTTACGATCGGCGATGTTCTGGAGGCGGGGAGCGTTTTGTGTCTCAAAATTAACCTTTCAGACGGGGAGAAATCCGTGGAATGTATGGCCAAAGCTCTTCGGGTCATTCGTTCAGGGCTGCAAGGAGAACAGCTCGCTGTCGCGACCTTATTCTTGGTCATTAACAGCATCGATCGGACGCGTCTTGAAAAATTCTGCCAAGCTCACAAGGGGTCTGATGAAACGGTTTAAATACGAAGCAAAAAAAGGAAAAGAACTCATCAAGGGGATCTTGTCGGCTGATTCCCAGGCCGCGGCTCTTGATAAGATCAATGAAATGGGACTGATTCCTGTGCAGGTTCTTGAGGAGGGAGCGCGGGGAGGAACGAACCTCTTCGGAAGTGGTGTTCGAAACCGTTCCCTCACTGTTTTTTATCAGCAACTCGGGCGCCTTGCTCGTTCCGGCATTCCTTTGCTCGCGGCTCTTACCGTGACGGCTGAGCAGACCGAGGACAAGAAGCTTCAATCGATCAGTGAAACCGTCAAAGAAGAGGTCCGGCACGGGAAATCTTTTTCGGCCGCATTGGCCGAACATGCGCCGGTGTTTGATTCTTTCGCCGTTGCGATGGTCGAACTTGGCGAAAATACGGGGCATCTGGATGATGCCTTGACGCGTTTAGCGGATTGCCACGAGCGGCGTTCCTCGGTGCTTCAAAAAGTGCGTAATGCCTTGCTTTATCCGGCCCTTGTTGCGTCTCTGGGCCTTTTTGCGGTTATTTTCCTTTTGACTTATGTCGTCCCTCAATTTTCAAAACTTTTCGAGGAATTTGGGCAGGATCTTCCCTTGCTGACCCAAATGCTTCTTTCGGTAAGTGATTGGATCCAGCGCTATGGGGTGATGACGCTTTTGGCGATGGGAGCTCTCGCGATCATTTCTCATAAGCGTCTTAAAGGCCCGTCACAGAAAATGGTCCTGGATCGTTGGAAAATGAGCCTTCCGCTTGTGGGGAAGATGATCTTTATGGCCCAATTTGCTGCTTTTGCGAGATCGATGGAAATGCTCTTGAAGGGAGGAATTCCTCTTCTTAAGGCGCTCAGGATCGCAGTGCCTGTGGTTTCGAATGAGGCCATGAGAGAGGACCTTTCGGTGGCGATGCGAAGGGTGGAGCAGGGTTCCGCGTTAAGCGGTGCTTTGAAAAATTCGGGCAGGTTCCAGCTTTTTGCGGTCCACTTGCTTTTGATCGGAGAAGAGACAGGGCGTCTTGAGGAATCCTTTAATGACATTGCTGATTGGTATGATCAGCGCGTCGATGAATCCACGCGGCTGATGACCCAGTTGGTCGAACCGATCACCCTTTTGGGAGTAGGCCTTTTTTTAGGTTTGATCGCGATGGCGATCTTGCTTCCTGTTTTTAGTATTGATGCGATCGTTTTTAACCAGTGAGGTTCCTATGAGAAAAAGCAAAGTGATGCTTGGGCAATACGGGTTTTCATTAATAGAGATCATTTTGGTGGTGATCATCATGGCGACGCTTACGGCGATGGTTGTTCCCCGTTTGACAGGGCGCTCGGAGCAAGCGCGGCAAGCGGCGGCCAAAGCGGATATCGAAGTCAATATCCCCACCGCTTTGAAACTTTACGAGCTCGACAATGGCTTTCTCCCGGTGACCACTCAAGGGCTTAACGCATTGCTCCAAAAGCCCACCACGACACCCATCCCGGAGAATTGGAACGGGCCTTATCTCGAAAAACAGCCCATAGACCCCTGGAAACGCCCTTACCAATATCAATCACCCGGGATGCACCGTCCGCATGACTATGATCTGTCTTCTTTTGGGAAGGATGCGAAACCTGAATCCACCAAGGACGATATCGTGAATTGGGGCGTGGAGCCTGCCAAGTAACATGGGGGCGCTTTTCTTAAGCCGCTTTTGGGGACGACAGTCCCGGAACTGCCGCAAAAAAGGATTCACGCTTGTGGAGGTGATCCTTAGCGTGGTCATCCTTACGGTCGGTGTTATCTCGGTTCAAAAGATTCTGATCGGATCATTGTCAGCGCTCAGCGTCATTGAAAATTGGGATCAGTCGGAATGGCTTCTCCAAGGGAAAATATGGGAGGTCAAAAGAAGGATCCAAGAAAAGCCCCAGGGCTTTCAGCCCGCGAGAAAGCATGAGATTTTGCTAGGAAAGAACCGGACTTATCAATACGATCTCAATATCCGATCGATCAGTCCCGACAACAATTTAATGGAAGCTGAAGCCGAAATATCTTGGGAAAACAGGGGGATCCGCCGATCGGTTTCCCGGGTTTTTTACCTCATGGTGCCTTATGAAGCTTGGAAAACGACAAGGGTTTAGTCTGATCGAAATGATCGTTGCGCTTGGGATCACCGCGTTACTTTCGGGCGCGGTCTACACGACTTTTTCCCAGGGGTTGCGTCTTTGGAACCGCGGCTCGAGGGATCCGTCGGAGTGGAAGACGCATCTTTTTTTGGAGAAATTTACGAGCGAATTAAGGAACGCGTTTATGGATTCAAAGTGGCCTTTCCAGGGGAATAAGAATGCGCTGGTGCTTGCGACCGTTGCTCATGACGGAAACCTGCAAGATAAGCCGGCCTATCTTAGGTATCGGTACGATCCTAAGAGCAAGAGGTTGGATTTCCAGAAGAACAGTTTCGAGGACATTTTTGCGGCCCAACCCGTCTCCGAGCCTTTCCGGCCCGCTTTGGAAAAGGTTCAAGCTTTCGAACTAGAATATTACGCGTATGATCCGAGCGCGAAAAGCTACCGATGGTATCCGCTATGGAATAGAAATTGTTTTCCGGAGACGGTTAAGGTTACAATTGAGTCTGAAGGAGGCGAGAGCCGAAAAATGATAAGCATGATTGATTTTCCTGTGGGGGTGGCATGTCCCTCCTAGAGAAAAAAAACCTCACCAGTTTCTTAGGGGGAGCATCGAGTAAGGCTAAAGGCCCGAATGCTTTTGAGCGGTTCATGCCGGTGCCTGTGACCCTTGTGGTGTCCTTAGGTGTGGAATATCTGAAGATTGGATGCGGTCGGAACATCCAAGGTAAATTCATGGTTGAAGGTGTTGCCGTTGAAAAGATCGAGGGCAGAAGCGACTCTGAGATTGCGTTGATCCTTTCTTCTTACTGCGAAAAGCAAAAGATCACTCCGTCGCAAGGTTTGTGCATTATCTCTCCGAAACAATACATCTTCAAGAATATCGATATCCCCTCGACGGAAAAAGAAGAGATCGCGAAGATCATCGATCTTCAGGCCGGAAGATTTACTCCCTATATGCGCGATGAAATCGTGATCGATTTTCTGTCTCTTGATGCTCCTGTTCAGCACTATACCAGCGTTCTTCTCTTTATCGTTAATCGCAAAATCGGTGAGCGTTTTCCGTCAATTTTTGAACAGGCGGGTCTGAGCCTGGATCGTGTAATCGTCGCATCTGAATGTATGGCAAGGACTTACGTGAATTCTTTGCGGGGGGTGGCGCTTCAAGGCGCGTTAGGCGGGCTGCATGTGAGTGAGGAATATTCCGAGTTGACCGTGGTGGAAGGAGAACAGATCGTTTTTATTCGTAACATCCCCGTAGGCGCAGAGGCGCTGCGCAACAATCCTCAACAAGCTAAGGAGGAATTCATCGGGGAGCTGAATAAATCCATCGGGGCTTATGTGGATCAAGGGGTTGGAAAACCTATACAAATGATCTCGGCCACGGGGCTTCTGGAAGGGCTGCAAACTCTTGGGGAGGAGCTGAAGCTTTCGGGCGGTACTCATGCCAAAGACGTCGAAGTGGTTTCTTTTGACTACCGGGATTTCTTCAGCGTAAGCGAATCCGCCATGCGTATCGTGAATCAGGAGAGTAAGACATCTTTTTTCGAACTTTTCTCAGTGTTGGCTTATGAGGGGAAAGCAAAGATCAACCTTCTCTTACGCGAAGTAAAGATCAAAAGGCAAGTGAGGGAAGGCGGCCGGGATATCATGAGCTTGGGGATTCTGATCATGGCGATCTTTCTTTTGGCCACGCTGATCATGGGGAGCAATATTTATTTTAAGAAATTGGTCAATCAGAAGCTCGAGACGGCAAGCATCCGATACAGCGAAGAAGCGAAAAAATTGGAATCGGTCTCAACCAAGAATCGGATCGTCAAAAAACTTCTTGAGAGCCGTGGTAAAGAGCTCCAGATTCTTAAGATCATCAATGGTTTTGTCGGGGATGATCTTTATTTTTCCCTGGTGAATTATGATAGCGAAGGGCATGTCATTTTGACCGGGACGGCGGGGTCTATGTCCCGAGTTTTTTCTTTCGTAACGCAGCTCAGAGATTCTAACCACTTTGGATCTGTCGAGACCAAGGAGACGAAGTCGCGCAAAGAAGGAAAGCAGGATGTCGCTGACTTTGTGATCGAGTGTGTTCTCGCCCAGGGGTTTTAAATGAAACTGATCAATTTAGAAGAATTTTCCGCAAACCTTACAGGGCCCAGGAAGGCGCTATTCATTGTGGCGGTCGTGTGCGTCACCTTGACCCTGATGGATGGTCTTATGGTGGGCCCTTTTCTGTCGCAAGAAGCCTATGTGAACGCGGAGCAAAAAGCCCAGAAAGAGAATATCAAGCGGAGCCGGCGGATCATTTCTTTTCGCGATCGGATCATAGAAGAATATGCCCAGTATAGTGTTTATCTGGACAGCGGTGAAATGACCCAAGAAGGGATCATTGCGGCTCTTCTTAAGAAGATCGAGACTTTGGCAAAGCAGCAGACCGTGACGATCACCAGTGTTCGCCCGGGGGACGTCGAAGAAAAGCCGAGTTATTCGATATACAAGACGAGCATCGATTGCGAAGGGGTGCTGACCAATATCCTTTCTTTTATTAATTTATTAGAACAATCGGATTATCTTTTCCAGGTCCAGCGGTATGCGATGGGCCCCAAGTCGAAAGGCTCGGATATTATCAAATGCACGCTTGATATTTCCAGAACGCTGATCGCGGCCGAGGGTGTCAGCGGATTGCAAGAGACGAAGGCGCCCTGAAGTGAAATATGCTCCATGGATTTTTCTTCTGTTTTTTTCGTTCGTCGGACCTTCTTTCGCGGAAGCCGAAATGAATGACTATCAAAAGGCCGTGAAGTTCTTTCAGGAAGAGCAATACAACGAAGCGATCGATGTGTTGCAGCGGATCCTTCGAAATGACCCCAACCAGGCACCTGTCTACAATCTCCTCGGGCTGATCTATTTAAGGCAGGGGGAGTCGATCCAAAGCGCGATCGGTTCTTTTGAACAAGCGATTCGGACGGATCCGAACTATGCCGAGGCCTATTTTAATTTAGCCTCAACGTATGCGGGGCCTGGCAATCGTCCGGAACTGGCCGCGGAAAACTTCAAGAAGACCCTGCAAGCCGATCCGAATTATACGAAGGCGCATTTTGGCCTCGGGTGGTTCACTCTGACCGAGAAACAAGATCCGACCGAGGCGGTTGATCATTTTAAAAAGGCGATCGAATCTTTCCCTGATTTTGCCGAGGCTTATTACGGCCTCGGATTATCCTATGTGCAGATGGGAAAAGCACCGATGGCGCTTGAGACTGTTTCCCAATTGCGGAACATGGGGCGGGAAGACCTTGCGACCTATCTGGAGACGGCCATCCGAGGGGAAACACTCGAGGGGAAGTTTGACGGTGACTCCGGTATGGCGCTCGGTGAAGGGGATCAAGGCCCTGCGAGAGAAATGAATTTGGCCCAGGGGGGCGGGCCAACACCTACGAGCGAAGATTTTTTACTTCTTGATTCTGAACGGAAGTAGTCCGTTTCTTCATTTTCTTTCAAGTGTTGTTCAACCCTTGACCCGGATCACATCTTTTCCGCTTCTTTTTTCTCGAGCTTTTTGAGACGGTAGTCCAATTTTGCGATCGCCTGGGCTAAGGCTTCGGCGCGGCTGTTCTGCTCATTGATATGAAGTGTGAGTAGAAGCGAGAAAAGGATCACAAAGATCAGTAGCAGGAAAAAGACGAAGTTGCTTGGCAATGCAAAGCCGGCCCACTTTGAAATGGCGTGTAGCCATGAATCTTGGACGGTAAAAAGAATGGTCAGAGAGCTTGAAAGAAGCCATGCCAGAGCATACTTAAAGGACATTTTTTGGCGACGGATCAGGTTAATCACAAAAAAGAGAATAAGGGCTGTCATGACGAGGGCGAATGTTTTGGCTTGCATGAAGGGTCTCCTAGGATTTTTTCTTTAACAGATCGATGAGTATAGCGAACGTGACTTTGACCATGTAGTAGAGTGTTGCGAGATGGCGGATCGAAGAGCGGCCGTCCTGTCTCCCGCGCATTTGGACCGGGATTTCCCCGATTTTTGCGCCGTGGCGTTTTGCGATGGCAATCGCTTCCGGTTCCGGAAAATCGATGGGGTAGAAATCCGCAAAAACCTTGATCAGTTTCTTTCCCGTAGCGCGAAAGCCGGAAGTGGGATCGGTCAAATAAAGGCCGGTGAGGAGTCCCAGGAGGCTGCAGAAGAAGCGGATCCCTGCCCGTCTTGCGAAAGTGGATTGGAAGGCGCCAGGCGGATTTTCCAGGAAACGGCTCCCGATGCACAGATCAAGTTTTTCTTCCAAGATAGGCTTTACAAGATCGCGGATGTAACCCGGGTCATGCTGCCCGTCGCCATCGATCTGGATCGCAATGTCATAATTTTCGTCACGAGCGACCTGAAAGCCGGTTTGAACCGCACCTCCAATGCCAAGATTGAATGGGAGTGTGGCTACCAAAGTTCCGGACTCGGAGGCTTTTTCTTCGGTAAGGTCACGCGAACTGTCATTAATGACGATCCTGTCCGCTTGAGGGAAGGCCGTTCGGATCTCTCCAAGGAGTCTGGCAATGGCACCAGCTTCATTGAAGGCAGGAATGATAATCAGAATTTTAGGGTTCATAGGGGACCGATTTTGGTCTATTATGCTCTACACCTTTTGGAACTCAAGGATTTTTAACGAAAGCAACTTGATGGAATGCTGACCCAAAATCGTTTTCTCCCACTTTTGAAATGGGCGTGGATCTTTCTCGCCATTGCTTTTTTGGCAATTTACTTCCGTACCTATGCGCTTCACGGAGGTCTCTCTCTTTCCTTTCGCTCTCCCGAGGCCATTGCGCGTGATGCTGTGGACCAAGCCATGAAAGAACAGGTGCAAAAAACACTCCAAAAGAATCTTCCGAAGGTCTCGGGCCCCCAGAGGGATCAGCTCGTCTCTCTCCAAATTGAGCGTTTGAAAAAAGAAGAGAAGGCTCAATATCAAAAAGCCGTTCAGAATATGGCGGCAGGCATTGAGAGAACACGTCATGCCAGGCAACCTTATCTGCTGGAAGCGGATCCCTATCATTATTTCTATCAAACCGAACGGTTGTTGGCGACGGGACGCATTGCGGATGTCAGGAAGAATGGGCAGTATTTCCAGCCGCTGATGCGGGCACCCCATGGCCATTGGGAACCCTGCTTGTTGCATCCGTATGTTGGGCTTTATTGCTATCGAGTGATGCGCGCGTTGGACCCTAGGATCACTTTAATGGAAGCGACGGCCTATGTGCCGCTTGTTTTGACTTTGCTGACCCTTTTGGCTTTTGGATGCTTGGGGCGGGTTCTTGGATTTTCTTGGGCCGCCAATGCGATCGGGATGATGATCATGGTCTTGTCGCCGATCTTTATCCAACGGAGCGCTTTAGGTTGGTACGACACGGATCCTTATAATTTTATTTTTCCGCCCCTTATTCTCGCGGCGCTTTTTTGGGGGCTGCAACAACCTAAAAAATATGGGGGCATGGGAGCGCTGGCGGCTGCTTTTTTAACGGCGCTTTATGCGCTTTTTTGGAATGGATGGCCCTTCATCCTAGTGCTTATTCCGGGCTGTCTTTTGACGAGTTTTTTCCTTTTGGGAGTGTTCCGGAGATCAAAGTCGTTTTCAATGATCGGTGAAGGGCTTCGTTTTTTAGGTGTTTATATCGTTTCCGCCACGGTGTTTCTAGCTTTTTGCCTAACGCCCGGAGGACTCGTCCATTCGATCCAAATAGGGTGGATGTCGCTGAATAAGTTCGCTCTTGCCGGGTTCGATATTTGGCCGAATATTTTTCTTACGGTAGGAGAAGCCAACGGGATCGGGCTTAAGAAATTGATTTTTCTTTCGGGGAATTATGTGACATTCGGCTTGATGCTTGCGGGCGTTCTCTCGGAGGGTTGGAAAGCCTTCAAGCGAAATGATCCCTACGAGTTATTCCGGTATATTTTTTGGGTTGTTTTTAGCATCCCCATCCTTTTTATGTCTCTTAAAACGGAGAGATTCTCCATCCTTTTCGTCCTGCCGCTTGCGATTTTTTCCGGGTTTGCCGTGAAACGGATCTTAGAAAGTTGGGAGGCAAGGGTGAATCGATGGAAATCTCCGGAGGTTCTTAAAAAAACCTTATTTTCCAGAGCGGCCATGACCTTTTTTATTCTTCTTTTTCTTCTTCCGATGACTTTGTTATCGGCGCATGTGGTGGCTACCGGTATCAGACCTATTATGGATAATGTCTGGAACGAGGCCTTGGTCGAGTTGCGCTCCAAAACCCCAAGCAATGCGATCATTGACAGCTGGTGGCCGCCGGGTTATTTCATCACGGGGATTGCTCATCGTGCTGTGATCGCTGACGGAGGAACCCAGGAATTTCATGAAACGTATTGGACGGCCAAAGCCCTGATCACGGAAGATGAACTCGAAGCCGCGGGGATCTTTCGGATGCTCAACTTGAGCGGTAATGACGGGCTCGATTTCCTTCAAGAGAAGGGGATGGAGATCCCTGCCGCGGTGGCGCTGATTTCAAAGATCGTTCGGGTTGGACGCGAAACGGCGTTTTTACTTCTTCCTGAGTTTATGGACCCGGGAGAAAAGAACAAGTTGCTTGATAAAACTCACGGCCGTGGTCAGATGCCGCCTTCTTATGTCCTGGTCTATAATGATCTTGTCGAACAGAACCTTGCGATGAGTGTCATGGCGCGATGGGATTTCAAGAAGGCTCAAGAGATCCATCGGAGAGGACAGCGGGGGGCAAAGGGAATTCTCGGGATCCTGGGCAATGATGCTGGCGCAAGCTATGTTCATGAACTTTTAAAGATCTCCGGAGAGCTTTTAAAGTACGCCAACGTGTCCCCGCAAGCTAAACGCCAGGGGAACCTTCTGGCCTTTAAGAATGGTGTCCGCGTCGATCTTGGAACTCAAGATGCCCTCATCGGGATTTCTGCGCAAGGGTTGATGGGACATCCTGCCAGTTTCTTCTATGTGGATCAAGGAACGTTGGTGGAAAAAGGCTACTCAGGGAATGTCCCGGATGTCTCGGTGCTTTTGATCGAGGATGCCGGTGCCTTCTATTGCGTGGTCGCGGATGCCCGGCTCATCCGATCTGTTCTTTTCAGACTTTATTATCTCAAGGGTCAAGGGATGACGTTTTTTAAACCGCTCCTGGAGAAGGGTTCCCTGGCTGGCGGGACCGTGGTGCGTGTTTTTGAGCTCGATCGTAAAAAAATCCTGGCGGAGGGCTAGGGGCCTTTGCTTTGTGAATCAAAGATCTTTTAAGCCGATAAGGTACACATTAGGAAGGGGAGGTGTTTTATGAAAATAAAAGCGGCAGTATTTCTTTGGGTGGGTTTATGGGTTTTCGGGACCGGGCTTCAAGCGGCAACCGAAGTTTCCTCGAAGGACCAGTCCGTGCAGGAGGTGGGCGTGGCTTGGAATATGGCCTCGGACCGGAAGATCGAGAATGATGGTGGTATTTATCAGCCGGAGGGGTTGGATAAATACATGAAGCGTTACTTTGACCAATTCTCTTCTAAGATCGATCAATTGATCGAACGGACCGATCGTCTGGAGAAGAAAATTGATGCGCTGAGCCCCTCCAAGCCCAAGGGCGGCACGCTCGTTTCTTCTCAAGATAAAAAGAGCTTCTAGCCGATGATCTCCGGTCTTGCCTCGGTCGTAGTCCTCAACTGGAATGGTAAAGCGGTTATTTTCGAGTGTCTCGACAGCTTGCTGCGTCAAACCTACCGTTCCTTGGAGATTATTCTCGTGGATAATGGTTCGACCGATGGTTCTTTGGATCTGGTCCGGAACCAGTATGGCCATTCCCTCGTAATCGTCGAAAGCTCTACGAATGTCGGATTTGCGGAAGGATGTAATATCGGGATTCGGGCTTCGAAAGGAGAGTTTATCGCGCTAGTGAACAGTGACGCTACGGTGGAGCCTTTGTGGCTCGCAGAACTTGTCAAAGGATTGCAAGATCCTCAGGTCGGAATGTGCGCTTCCAAGATCTTTTATTATGACAAGCGAGACCTGATCGAAAACACGGGGCAAACGATCACGCGGGATGGCCTCGGAAGGACGCGGGGCCGGTTGGAAAAAGACGAAGGACAGTACGATTCTTTCCAGGAGGTTTTTTGTCCCAATGGTTGTGCCGGGATCTACCGGAAGCACATGCTCGAAGAAAGCGGTCTTTTTGACCGGTTGTTTTTTGCCTATGCGGATGATATTGATGTGGGTCTTCGAGGGCGTCTTTTGGGTTACCGTTGCCAGTACGTTCCCACAGCGGTGGCTTATCATAGGCTTTCGTCCTCCTTCGGTCTTTTTTCACCTCTCAAAGCCTATCTGGTGGAGCGTAACCGGCTTTGGGTGGTGATCAAGTGTTTCCCGATGCGCCATGTCTTGCAGGCCCCCTGGCATACCTTGACGCGTTATTTTTATCATTTTTACGGGATCTTCCATCGCCAAGGACCTATGGCGCAGTTTGTGAAAAAATCCTCATGGCTGAAGCTGGCGTGGCTCGCTTTTAAAGTTTACTTGTCGACGCTTTGGCATTTGCCGCATCTTTTGAGGGAACGGAAGAAGATTTGGCGAAAGAGCCAAGTGTCGGCCGAGGAATTTGAGCAATGGCTTAGGCAATTTGGCTTAAGTTCTAAAGAAGCGGCGCTCAAAGAGCTTTCATTGTGATGCCGGAGGAAAAAATATGAATAGCCGCGGGCCGAGGGGAGATTCACGAGGAAGTATCCTCATCCTTGTTTTCTTTATACTGGTCTCCATGAGCTTGTTTAGCCTAACGGTGGGGTATGCGGTTCGGCAAAAGATGCAAGTGATCTCCCGGTTGGAGACGCGTCAGAAATTACGACTGATCGGAGAAGCCGCGGTACGGAAGTCGATCTATGTCCTTCTGAACCACAAACAGGACCGCGTGCCCTACGATGCGCTGACGCAACTGTGGAGCCGGAATGAACCGGAATTCCATGACGTTAAAATGAATGGGGGAGAATTTTCTGTTTCTTATTCTTCGGAGCTTCCTTCGGGTAAGGCCGGTGCTATCGAACCGGAACTCCGTTATGGCCTCAAGGACGAGGAACGGAAAATAAATATCAATCGGATAAAATCATCCGATGTCCTCCGGAGACTTTTTTTGGAAGTGGGCGTCAAGGGCAATGACCAGGCGAGGTCCCTCGCCGAGGCGATCCTCGATTGGCGGGATGAAGATGATGATGCCTCGTTATCGGGGGCAGAAAGTTACTACTACAAGGGGTTGAGGCCGCCCTACCTGCCGCGAAATGGAGCGTTCCAGACATTGCAGGAACTTCGCGGTGTCAAGGGTATGACCGACGAACTTTATAAGAAACTCTTGCCCTATGTCACGATTGAAAGTTCCGGGCTTGTTAATTTGAATACAGCGTCCCGGCCTGTGCTCGTGGCGCTTGGGCTTGATGCTGCTCTCTGTAACAAAATCGTTGCTTTCCGGGAAGGCCGCGATCGCATCGATGGAACGAAAGACGACCTGGCCTTTGAGGATCTTGCTTCCGCGCCTCAAGCCCTTGCTAATAGCGGTTATCTGGATAATAATGAAAAGGCTCATTTGAAAGCGGCCATTCAGTCCGGAGCATTCACCTTATCTTCCGAGAACTTTTCGAGCCAAGTCCTCGCACAATTGAAATACAAAAAACAAGGTTTGCGAATCTTAGCTGTTTTCGATGAAAAAGGAGTCATCAATCATTGGGAAGAAGAATTCGTCGTTTTACCCTTATCCTCCTCCTGACCCTGGTAGTTCTGTCTTTTCCGCTTCTGCATGCCCAAGAAGACGAAGGCCTCATTGCTGAATTAAAGCTCTTCTCCAAAGCGATCGGAGCCATCTGCGAGGCCTATCCGGGGTATACGAGCCCCCGCGAATTGCTTTACCAGGCCGTTAAGGGCATGCTCAGTTCTTTGGATAAATATTCAGAGTTCATCGATCCCCAGCGATATCAGCTTCTTCAGATCAGCATGAGAGGAGAATATGCGGGGATCGGGGTTATTTTGAAAAAGGTGGGCCTACGAGTCGCGATCGCGGCCGTTGAACCTGGTAAGGCGGGAGAAAAGGCGGGACTTCTTGCCAACGATATTATTTTGAAGGTCGACGGAATTTCTATGGAGAATAAAACCATCCCCGATGTGGCATCTTTGCTCCGGGGTGATGCGAATACGCCGGTGGTAGTCACCGTCCTCAGGGAGCCTTTACAGAAGATCTTGGATATCAAAATTCAACGGCAAAAGATCTCGATTCAAGCGATCCAAGATGCCCATAGGATCGGGAGATCGCTCGCTTACATGCGAATCGTTGCATGGCAGGAAAATACGACTGATCAGGCAGACAAGACCCTGAAAGATCTTAAGAAAAAGGGAATGAAGGCCTTGATCATCGACCTCCGGAACAATGACGGGGGGTTGATGACACAGGCGGTTTCATTGGCCGAGCGGTTCCTTCCCAAAGGGAAAAAGATCGTCTCAGTTCAAAGTAAGCTCGAAGAACAGCGAAAGGACTATTACTCGTCTTATAAGAAAGGATTAACGCAGCTTCCCCTGGTGATCCTTGTCAATCAGAAGACGGCGAGCGCTTCGGAGGTTTTCTCAGGGGCGCTTCAAGACCATCGCCGGGCCATGATCGTAGGGGTCAAAACGTTCGGGAAAGGGTCGGTCCAATCGATCATTCCCCTTGACGAGGTGAGCGGAATGAAGTTAACTACAGCGCGGTATGTGACCCCCTTGGAGAAAGTGATCGATGGGACCGGACTGACCCCAGATCGGATCGTGACGAGCGGTCCCGCGGGGCCGTTGGGGGAAGATCCTCAGTTCCTGGAAGCAACGGCTATTTTGAAAAAGTATATGTAACTGCAGCAATAAAAATTTTTAACGGAAAGGAAGAGCAATGAAAAAACATATCGGGATAATCGTTTTGGCTGTTTTAGCCGTAGGCTTATGCTTGGGGTTCTTGAGCATTAAGACGGAAAAAAAATCGTCGATGGAAAAACAGGGCGCGGGGATGGCCTTTGGGGACATGATGAATCAGCTGAGCCAGAACATGTCTTTGTGGAATCGGATGAGCCCGGATGAGAAGAAACAATCCGTGGACGCCGTGATGGCGGTCTATAAGAATCGAGACAATATCGCGATCTTGAATACTGCCGATTTTTATGTGACAAAAATCAATGAGACGTTGGTGAATAATTCTTCCGTCGCGAACCTGGATATTATGACCATGCTTCGGATCTTGGCCGTGATGGAGTATGACTACTATAACGGTCAGAATAAAGATGAGCTCGCGCTCAAGATTTTGGGAGAAAAGGCTTTCGCGGAAAATCAGACGCGACGCCAGGCCAATGCTCAGATGTAAGTGAGAGTATAATTCTCTCCAGACAATCTCTAAGCACCGTTCCGTTCCACCCCAGGGTGATGCGGAACGGTGCTTTTTTTTTGGCGGTTGACTCCGGGTTGTTTGGGTTCATAAAGAAAGTATTATCAGGCATCTTCTATTGTCACCCCACGCTTCTTTTGCCCCTTGGGGTTGGCCCAAGATCTTGAAAGGAAAAGCCTTTGGATGCTTGTGGGGAAAAATGCGTGAAGAGGTGTTGCGTTTTGGAAAAGGAAGGGGGGTGCTCTAAAGCTTCTTTCGGGTGAACGTCAAACTCTCGAAGCTAAAGGCAAGGGCCAATCCCCCGGAGTGCAGCAAAAGCCGATTTAAAGAAGTGTTGATATGCCATACCAGGTTATGAGGGGTGATGTGAAATGTGAGGATGTAGCCGAGATTGATAAGAACAACGATTAGAAAAAGAACCCCTGCGAAATCAACCGGGCTTTTTTCTTTCCTCATCCCGAAAACAACAGCGGCTGCAATGAAAAATCCCCATAATCCTTTCCATTCTTTGAAGGGAATCATCCAGGCATAGAAGGCTTTAAGGATTGTGAAGGTTTTGTTCCACCCGGAAAAAAGAAGCCCCGAATGCGTTTCGAGAGCGGGGCCGGATCCTAAATAGTTTCCGTGAGACCCCAGGAAGAATTTTACAATGCCGAAAGCAAGAAGCGGGAGAAGCGCGCCGATTGAGAATTCGAGCAGAGGCCTGAAAGGTTCCCGGTGTTTTTTATGATATCGTGAGGCGCAAATTCCACCCAAGAGAAGGAAAACCCATGCGATAAATAAGAAGCCTTCATTTTTTGTCCAGGCCGCGAATCCTCCTAAAAGGCCGGAGACGATGAAGATCTTTTTCTGATCGGAACGGAGCGCTGCCATCAGGGTCAAACCGCAGGCTGTAATAAAAAAAGTGAGAGGGACGTCGGCGTATTGGTAGATCGACCAGCGCAAATAAGGCGCAAGGACAAGAAAAAACGTGCCTCCGATCCAGCCTGTTGACCAAGAGACGTAGGCGGACAGATACCAGACCAGGATCCATGCGCACGAGATGTAAAATCCGAGGGAGACGAGGGGAGGCCAAAGTAAAGATTCGTGGCCCATCCAGGTCCATCCCCAAGCAAGAATGCCGGGGAAGAGCAAGGGGTAATCCGTGTGTGCCCAGAAAAGTTTTGGCGAGAACATGCCCAGCCATTCCGTCGGAGAACGGAAAAAGAATTTTGATTTTAGAGTCCAAAAATAACGGGCATCGCCACCGCCGAAGATGTCCATAGAGGCTGACAGCGAATAAAATTGGAGCAGGGTGACGAGGGTTGTCGCGAAAAGAAGAAAGCTTAGGCAAGCAGGGAGCCTTTCCAAGAGCGCACGCTTATCTTTCAGATGGATGGGCCGGATCCAGGTGTGCCACGGACCGGGATGCTGTGGGCGGGGTTGGTAGATCCAATATCCCAGCAAGACGGTGATGGACAGAAGGCTTAGAGCTAGGGAGATGGGCTTAGCGGCGGAGGGCAAGATGAGGTAGGACGCAAAGAGTATGAGCGAACAAATGCCGGCGCCTGCAGGGAACGATGCCCCGATGAAAAAAAAGATGCGATTACGAATGGGAACTTGACGGAGGATGGCCGACAAGGCTAAAAACCCGAGCAAAGTAGAAAAAAAACAAGCTGTGAAGAGGCGCATCATTTTTTTTCCGCGATGCCTTTCCCGTCTGCAAGAGCGATCTTGAGCCGGTATCCCGCATTTTGGATCCTGGGGCCGGCCAGGGATCCCTTAGAGCAATAAACGATAGCGTTTTTTTCGACCGGCATTGCATTGAGAATGAGAGGAGCCAAATAGCTTTGGGCCGTATAAAGTTGTTCCGTGATCGGGGCGTAGGGATGGTACCGGGAGTCCATGAGGAAACTCACCGACCCTTTTTCGGGGAGGTAAGGCTTGAAAACTGAAAAAACGGAGCCTGGGACAGGGAAGATGTGCTCATTCCCGGACAAAAGCTCTTTTCTTAATAGAAAACTCTCCGGTTGGAGAGACGGTAATTCTGCGGAAGCGACAATGGCCAGAACCAACCCGTAGAACGCAAGAGTCCCTATCCAGGGCATGGAAAACTTCGATTTTTGAGCAATGAGTGTTTCTTGCTTTGGCATATAATTTTTGTTACTATACAGCATAAATTGGACTATTCAAATGTTGATTTGAAGGCCAGAAGTTTAAAGCGCAAAGGAGAACCCGAATATGAAAAAGACAGTCAGTCTTGCTCTTTGTATCGTCTGCGCATTGATGTTTTCAGCTTATGACTGGGGTAAAAAACCGAAAGCCAAGAAACAGGCGCCCGTCAATACTGAAATAGCCTGGCCGGCCACTCCCGCGGAGGAGGTTGTCCCCGCCAAGGTTGTCCCCGCCAAGGTTGTTCCCGCTAAGGTTGTTTCTAAACCGAAAAAAATCAAGACGGCGCAGGTTTCGAATTCAGCGGATGACAAAGCGATGGCTATCTCAACATTGGCCAAGATCGTTGGGTCAGGAACTCCGGACGAACGAAAGGCAAGGGTAGAAAGCCTTAAGCGTGTCAGTCAGGCTTTGGCGCAAAACCAGGCCCAAGATCAAGCGAAAAACGCTGGCTGAATTTTACAATCGAAGATCTTCAATAACCCTTCGTGCTTTTCAAAGAGCGCGAGGGGTTATTTTTTTTAGAGGGTTTTTGATCACGGCGCAAAGCGTGACCCCGTCAGCTTCCACTTTATAAATCGTTGCAAGGGGAGGCCAGGTTCCCGTTCGTAGATCTTGCGGCTCCACCCATCGGGAAAGGCTTAACCCGAAATCCCAGTTCGGGTCATTACGGGGACTTGGCACATAAGAGGATCCTAGATCCCTGGCAAGATAATAGCCCGATGAAATGAGTTCGCCGTCGGCGCGTACCCGCATGGGATGTAATCCCCCCCTACGTTTGTAATCTTGGCTGAGCCACTCCGAGGCCATTCGCAAGGAATTTCCCCAGTAGTCAGTTTCATACTGGCCGTAGGCGCCTTTAAGCCCTCCGACACAGGGATTGAAATAAATGTATTCGTGCGGATGCCAACGAACCATCCAGACGGCAGGTTCCAGAAGAGTCATGGCGAGGATGGCCCCCAGAAGGATCTTTGTTTTTCGGTTGTGGACCCAATCCCAAAGGGAGTCCCAAGCGATCGCGGCGAGTACGACCATGGGAGGGTAAATAAAAATAAAATGTCGCCAACTATCATAAAGGATGGAATGCTTTGCCATGGCGTAGATCGGCGGGAAAAACATGGCAAAAAGAAGCATGCCCAGATAGCGAGGATTTTGAGACCGGCTGATGCGGAAGAAAAATAACAACAGGGCCGCAAGACCCAAATGGATATAGAGGGGGACAGAAATAAAGATCCATTTGGGGAGGTAATACCACGGGATCTTATCGAAGGGAATCATTCGACCTTCAAAAAGAAGGGATCCTTTCGCTCCGCTGAAAAAAGAAAGCGCGGAGAGAGCTTGAAGAGGGTGGTGAATTGGGTCCAGGAGGCCGTAGGGCCAAAAAAGGAGACCTCCGAGATAAGCCGCTAGCGATATCCCTGCTAGCGACAAAAGAAAGCGAAAGGGAGCCTCTATTTTCCCCTTCGCAAAGATTCCCAAGCCATTGAGCCCGAGGGCAAATAAAAATAAATAGCCGATGAGCATCACCCCGCCCACTTTAATGTTGATGGCGAGGGCGATGGAAAAGATCAGAAAAAGGATTGAGGAAATCTTGGGGGTTGGCCAGGATTTGAAATAGCGGATCATGGCATACAAGGACATGACATAAGCCATGGCGAAGGGGATGTCCTTCGGGTTGTTCATGGAATTCCCGAAGAAGCGCGGACTTAGGAGGATGAACAAAAGGCTCAGGAGGCCGGCACGCCAGCTGCGAAGCTCTTTTCCGAGGAGCCCCGTGAAAAGGATGGCTGTAAAACCAAAAAGGGCGTTGATCACATGCCGGGTTTCAAAATAATAAGGGAGGACAAGATCTTTGAGATGGGAGGAGTAGGCTAGCGCCCTCAACCCTCCTGAAAAAAGACCATACACAACGACCGTGATCGTGTCAAATAGGCCCCCGTACAAATACATGGTCTCGCCGAAGGTGAGGCATTCTCGGGCGGTTCCGCCGCTGATAAGAAAACGAAGGACTAATTTGCCGTATTGGCTCTGGATCCACTCATCCCAAATGATCCCGTAATCCCATGAAAGAAAGATCATCCCGGCGCAGGTGATGCCGGCGATCCATCCAAAAGCATGACGATAGAGAAATTCAGAGCGTTGATCCATTTGAGAAACCATTTTACAGCCCCTTGAGCTAGGGTTAAACTGCTAAATTGCGTTTGACGGAAAAGCTCGAAAACCTTGTTTCTTATCGCTTCTGAGGGTACAAACGGATTCTACCGCATGTATGGATAAACTTTCGATCATTATTCCAGCTTATAATGAAGCCCGGACCATTGGACAACTTGTGGAAAAAATCTGCGAGGTCCGTTTCCCCGTGGATTATGAGATCATTCTGGTGGACGACCACAGCCAGGACCGGACGCATGAGATCCTCCAGCTTTTAAGTGAAAAAGATATCGCGAAACGGCTCCAAGTGTTCCGCAATGATCAGAATCGTGGCAAGGGTTATAGTATTCTCCGGGGGCTTGAACATGCCCATGGAGATATCGTCGTGGTGCAGGATGCGGATTTCGAATACGACCCTTTCGAATTGCCGCGGTTACTTGAGCCCATCCTTAGAAAGGAAACCGATGTTGTTTACGGGAGCCGTTTTCTAGGGAAAGGTTTTCCGCAGGGAATGGCTTTTCCCAATTACATCGCGAACCGGTTTCTGACGTGTGTCACCAACCTGCTTTTCGGTCTCCATTTGACCGATATGGAGACTTGCTACAAGCTCGTTCGTAAGAGTTTAATGTCTTCGCTGCAACTCAGCGCGCAGCGCTTTGATTTTGAACCTGAAATTACCGCAAAACTTTCGAAAAAGAAAGCGAAGATCCTTGAGCTGCCGATCCACTACAATGGGAGGACGGCCAGCGAAGGGAAAAAGATCAAATCCCGCGATTTCTTTATTGCGCTTAAGGTTTTACTCATCAACTACTTCCGCCCATGAAAAAAATCGGGATCTTTTTACTGGCTTTCAGTCTGTGGTCCCTGATGTTGCCGGCCCCTGCCTCGGCGGTGACCTATAAAGAGATCCGGGTCGGGGTGGCGGTCACGCCCGAGGTCAAGGCGATTCCGAATTGGCGCGCCAATTTCGAACGGCGCCTTGCCTATGCTTCCAGGATTTTTGAGATCGAATTCCGTATCAAGTTTGTACCTGTGAAATGGTATGAATGGCCGACCGTTTCTGAGCGTGAGACAACGCTGATTTTGATCGAAGATCTCATGTCGCGGTACCCCCTGGGCGATGTGGATGTCATGATCGGGCTTAGCCGGATGCCGGGGAAAAATCTCAAAGGCATGATGGATCCCCGGGATCTTGATACGCTCGGACAAGCGCGCCCCTTTTCAGGGTATCTTGTTTTGCGCTATCCGACGGAGAAACTTTACAAGATCCAGGAAGAAACCGTTCTGACCCACGAGCTCGCCCATCTTTTTGGGGCGATCCACACCGGGGATGCCACGAGCATTATGTATCCCGTGGTGGAACGGCAGCTTCCTTCCAGATTTGATCGTGAGAATCATGAGATTATCATGCAAACCCGTGCGATGAATTTCAGAAAAGGTTTGACCAGCCTGCCTCCGATGGTGCTGCAGAGCCTCTTGGGTTCTTATCTTAAACTCGCCGCCAAAGATCAGCCATTTGATTTTTATTATACCTTGGGGATTCTTTATCTGACTTTGGGGCAATATGACGATGCGCTCGGCGCCTGGAAAATGGCGGTCTCAATCCTTCCCAATCATCCACGGATCCATTTCGATCTCGGGATCCTTTATTACAAAATGAGTGATTATTCAAATGCTACAAAAGAACTGACTCAAGCGGTACAAAGCTTCCGGTTCCGGAGTCAGAATCTCGAAAAGGTCCAGGCCTTGACGGTGTTGGGGGACATATGTATGGCTCAAAATAATGCTCTCGGGGCGTATCAAGCGTATTCCCGAGGGCTTGCATTGGATCCGGAGAACCCGATGCTTAAAGCGAATCTTGCTACGGTGGCGATGTCGAAAGGGCAGTTTGATGATGCGATCCGTGAATTTGACAAGATGCTTTCCAAGGATCCGAATAATGTCAAAGCGATGCTCAATCTTGGGATCGCTTATTTCAACAAGGAGCGTTTCACTGAAAGCGAACGCTATTTAAAGAGAGCGCTTCCTCTTACCCAGAATAAAGGGGAGATTATTCAGATCCATAATTATCTCGGAAAGATTTATTACAAAGCGAATCAGTCCGCGGCGGCGATCGATCATTTTCGCGCGGCCTGCGCGATGGACATGAACTCGGGTTGTCTGAAAGGCCTGGCGCAGATTTATTATCAGTTGGGTCAATGGGACAACTGCATCCAGGCCCTCGTGAAAGTGTTGCAGTCAGACAAAGAAGATCCGGATGTTTATGGGACTCTGGCTGTTGCCTTGATCCAGAAGGGGGATTATGATAACGCGGTGTCGCTGCTTCAGGAGGGGCTTCGCTATGCGAAGGACACTAAGACGGAAGCCCGGCTTCATAAGAATCTCGGATATATTTATAATCAAAAACAGCATTTCGATCTTGCTGAAAAGGAATTCCAGATAGCGATCGCGAAGGATTGGAATAGCGCAGAGAGCCATTTTGGGCTTGCGCTCGCATGTCTTGGCAGGCAGAATCCCGTGGGAGCGAAAGAAGCCTTGCTTAATACCCTGAGGCTTGATCCTAAAAATAAAAAGGCTAAAGAGATACTGCAAAGCATCGAAAAAATGTTAAAAGACGCTCCGCAAATGCAAATTCAACTGGAGGGGAATTCGTGAAAGACATCTTTCTTCGGGAGATCATGATCGCGGAGGTTATTACAGCGCACATTGAGGACACGCTGAGTGAGGTGGAAGGGAAATTTCGCGCGAACGGGATCCGGCATGTTCCGGTGGTGGATGATAAGAACCGGATCATCGGGATATTTACACGCAATGACTTGGCGCGGTGCCTGGCGCCTCACCGGACCGAAGAGGGCGACTATGTCTACGACCCAGATGAAATGGACCGGTTTATTCTGAAGTATGTGATGACGAAAAATCCAAAGACGCTCCGCCCCGAAGACACGTTAAAGCATGCGGTGGATATCATGGCGCGCGAAAAGTACGGTTGCATTCCGATCGTCAAGCCGGACGGAACGCTTGCGGGGATCGTGAGCCAGATCGACGTGATGCGATTCATTTCCAACTCATTCAGGGAAGCCTGAAGGCTTTTTAACGATCCCGGGGTGATCTTCCAAGGATCCAGCAAGAACAAGGTTGATTTGCGGCGTCTTGTTCTCATAGAATAGAGCGAGTCTATTTTTTTGAAATCCAGCGGCGTTTCAATTATTTAAAATCAAGTTTTTATTTTATCTCAACCTGACTTTCGTGTGCGGAGCAATGTGAAAATAAATCTTCGTTCGATCCTGACGGGCGTTCTATTGGTTCTGTTTCTCGCCGGGGCTGTTTTTTTTATAAAAAGAAATAGGCCTGTCGCGGTGTTGCCGCCGCAAGGAGTGCCGGGGGCATCGGGCCTTCCAACGGATTCCAAAGTTCAGGGACCGGCCTCGGCGCCTGTAAAGATCGTGGAATACAGCGATTTTGAATGCCCTTCCTGCCGCGCCGTGCAAACGGATCTCCAGGGGCTTTTTAAGAGCTATCCCGGGAAAATTCAGCTGACCTTCAAGCATTATCCGCTGACTTCACACAAATGGTCCATCTATGCCCATCAGGCCGCGGAGTGCATGAATGCTCAAGGAAAGTTTTGGCCCTATCAGGACAAGCTTTATGACAAACAGCTGGAATGGGCGCCTTCGAATGTTCCTCCGGTGGAGATCCTTGCGCGCTATGCCCAGGAACTCGGTGCGGATATGGGGCGCTTCGGAAAATGCATGGCGGATGTCGCGGTGACGCGTGAGATCTACGCGGAAAAAGAGGAAGGGAACAAACGGCAGGTCAATGCAACGCCGACGTTCTTTCTTGGAGAAGAACGGTTTGTGGGCCCCAAAGAGATGCAGGAGCGAGGTGAGAACGCAGTTCGTAAAGTTCTCGGGCTACCGCCGAAGCCAGCGCCTGAAAAAAAACCGGAACCGCTTGTGCCGGCCCCATTGAGAGGTTCTGCTCAGTGATCGATCTAGACCCCAAAGAAAAAAGCTACAAGATCCTGTTTCTTTGCCGCTTGTTCCTTGGGTTGATCTTCGCCTATTCTGGATTCACCAAGCTTATGGAGCCTGTTGAAAATTTCCAGGGAGGCATGGCCTCTTATGAGATCATCCCTTATGTCTTTATCCCGTTCCTTGCGCGCGTGATTCCATGGATCGAATTCCTGTTTGGCGCTTTTTTGATCTTGGGTTATTTGCCGCGGATAAGCGCGGTTGTCCTGGCCGGCATGTCCTTGAGTTTTGTGCTCTTGATCGTGATAACCCGTCTCATGACCGGTGCGCTTCCTGCTGATTGCGGGTGCTTCGGGGAGGGAAGTCTTATCCATTTGAAGCCGTTTCAAGTTCTCACCCTGGACGTTGGCAACACCTTCTTCGGTATTTGCCTCGCGCTTCGAAAGACCCATCCTTTGGGTTTGGCGTCCTTCCTTAAAGCAAAGGCCTGAGCGAGGGCTTGATACTGCGTTAAGATGGATCTTTAGGGGTATGCCGTACTGCCACGTGTCTCTTTCGATTCGAGTGACAGGGTGTTGGAAAATAAGACAGAACTCCCGAAATTTGATATACTCCCGTTCTCATTTGAACGGGTTTTTACGTCGGGGCGCCCTAATTCTTGGTAAGCATTAACGGTGGACTAGGACTGTTCCGATGTTCATTGAAAATTTAATAAAAGTTCATCGGGGCGTAGCGCAGCCTGGTAGCGCACACGCTTGGGGCTGATCGTTTTATGATCAGAGGAGCTCTGTTCAGCAAAGCAACTGACGTTGCTTTGCTAGAGCGGGTGGCCGACCGGAATCCGCGGTGAGTTTAAGCGGATGGAGGCGCCGTGCGGAGCACGCACCTTTCTCTATTGGAATTTTTTTATTTTACATCGGGGCGTAGCGCAGCCTGGTAGCGCACACGCTTGGGGTGCGTGCGGTCGAAGGTTCAAATCCTTTCGCCCCGAAATTCAGAAAGCCTGGGAGTTTATCTCCTGGGCTTTTTGTGTTTATGAAGGCGGACGAAAGATTTGAAGTGAGCTCTGACTATAAAAGCAATTGATATTGCTTTTATAGGGCGAGTGGCCGACCGGAGCCCGAAGGGCGCAGGCGCCAAATCCTTTCGACCCGATTGTCATTATAAATAATTTAAATGGGTAACCGGGACTGTCCTAATTCACCGTTGGCTTTCAATCAAGAATTAGGGCGCCCCGATTCTTTCTATAAGCAAACAAAGGAGTTGCGAGAAAAAACACTTGTGCTCAATGCGCAAGTACGTTGCCTCGGGTTTTTGACAAACCCGTAGGCAATCGTCTCGCAGCTCCTTTTTTTTCTCCAGACGACGAATCCGCCGTGGCAGTGTGGCGGATTTTTTATGAGATCTCGAGTTGATAGGGCTAATTTTATGCTAAAAATCGTCTAACCCCATCCTTTGGAAGAGCCGATAACTAAGGTGTTGTGAGAAGGAGGACGTTGGGGATCAGGTTGCCCCGTCAAAGAAATAAGGAAAACGGAAGGTGTTATGAGGAAAATTCATCTGGAGATTAGGTGTGACGGCAATGTTATCACCAAAGGTTATATCTTGGATCTAAGCGCGGAGGGTGTTGGTATCCGCTGTGAGAAGGAGATTTGTAAAGGTGCTGTCGTGGAGGTGGTAACAGAAAACGACATTTTACCTCGAATGAAGGCGGAAGTGGTTACGCTTATTGTCACGGAAAGAAAAGACTATATCTATCGATTGGGATTAAAATTTATTTCACAGAGCAAAGAGACGCGGAAGTGTTTAGAGGATTTTGTTCGGAGCAAAGAAAAAAGGGAAGATAGAAGGGTTAGCCTTGATGAGTAGGGGAAACGATACAAGACGAGCCGCAAGGCATAATACGGATTTTAAGGTCCAATGCGAGATCCCTGAAGGATTAAAACAGACTTTTTCCTTGGCGTCAGGGAATAGTTGTGAGGTGATCGCTAAAGATATCAGTGAATCAGGGATGGGGCTTGTTTCCGAGTGTTTTTTCCCCCGAGGGCTGATCGTCAATTTGAAGATAGGCGGAAAAGCATTTGGCTTAGAAGGCGATATGCTCTTTCAAGCGGAAATTTGTCATTGCAGGAATCAGATCGGCCAAGGGTATCTTTGTGGAGTTAAGTTTATCGATCTGTCGCCCAACTACAAAAAAACAATAGCCGAATTCATCGACGACTGTGAAAGAAGGAAATCTCCCCGTATTAAACTCGCCGATTGATGGGAGCCTATTTTAAATAGCTAGCTCTTTCGGGGCAGCCGATGATCTCTCCCCGACCATTTTTCTGCACTGAATAAAAAGGCCTTTCGAAAGGGATGCTTTTTCTTTTTGGGAGTATGCAAAAGGGTCTGGCCTAATGCGTTTTTCGCATTAGGACAATTCATCGGACTAGGGCAACACTGGGTCCCAATGGCCAAGTGGGATGCCTCGTGTTCTTGACGAACCCGTGGGCAATCGTCTCAGGACTCCTTTTTTGTTTTTCTGGGATTTTGAGTTGATAATGCTAGAATTATGTGCGTTTCATTCAGGGAACTCGCCGATATAAACGTGTGGCGATCAGCACTCAACTTCTACTAGCGATAGAGATCTGATAAAACAAAAAAATTGTCGATGCTGGGCGTAGTGTATCCCCCGATACTGGGAGGAGGCGTTGTGTCAAAAATAGTAGACAAAATAAAAACATTGGAAGCCCAAAAAAATCGACTTCTTGAAGAAGCCAAGTTGACGCGCGAAGGTACGCAGGCGACCGAAAAGCAGGATAAAGCGACGACGGATGACAGGCGGATGATAGCGGAGCAGGCGGAGAAGCTCCGGCTTGCGATCAAGGAATCTGAGGCCCGACATCAGGCAGCGGAAGATGCAAAGTGGCTTCTTGAAGGGGAGAAAAAGGCCCTTGCTTCCGAGCTTATCAAGAAGGCTGCTGAAGAAGTGCGGTTGTTGGAGAGGATCCAGGGCTTCGAGGCGAAATACGCGCGGAAAGAAGCCGCGCGCAAGGAATCTGAGGCCCGGCATCAGGCCGCGGAAGAGGCGCGGAAGAATCTTGAAGGGGAGAAAAAGGCCCTTGCCTCCGAGCTCGCCGGGAGGATGGCGGAAGAAGCGCAGCTAAAAAAGAGTCTTCAGGAGGCCGGCGGAGTGTGGGATAGAATGAATGCCCGCATTGTTGAGCTGGAGGAGGCGCTTGGAAATACGAACAAACATTTCAAGGCACTGCAATCCGAGAAGGAACGACTG
>CAYZYT010000003.1:38994-188535 GCA_964482725.1 uncultured bacterium
CTTCAAGAGACTCAGGGGATCTTGGAGAAGTTGAAGGAAGAGCTTGGAAATACGAGCCAACATTTCAAGGCACTGCAATCCGAGAAGGAACGACTGGAAGGGGAAAAGCAGGCCGCGCTGAAGTCGGACGAGGGGAAGGCTGCATCGTTAGCGTCTTTAGGGGAGATCAAAAGCCGTCTTGAGGGTGAAAAGAAACGGTTGGAGGAAGAGAAACAGAGTTTTGGCAAGGAGCTTGAGGCGAGAGCTGCGGAAGAAGCGATCCTGAAAAAGAGTCTTCAGGAGGCCGGCGGAACATTGGAGAAACTGAATGCCCGCATTGTTGAGCTCGAGGTAGCGTTTCAAAACAAGAACGAACATTTCGAAAAATTACAAGCCGAGAAGAAGAGTCTCGAAGAGAAGCAAAGACATCTTGAGAAAGTTATGAGCGATCGTTTCGTGCAGACCGATGCCCAGTTGGAAAGGCTTACGCAACAGTCTGCCGAATTTGATGATGTGATAAACCAAACAAAGAACGAACGGGATAAGAAAGCTAGCATGGTAGAGGACCTCACGGAGACGGTCAAAAAGATGGAAGCGCTCCTGAAGGAACGGGAAACCGAACAAGCCTTGCTCGAAAAAGAACTCAAGCGCGAGAAAGAAATGCGTGTTAAGGTCGAGGATCATGCCAAGCATTTGGACGAAATTTTTCTTGCCCTGGAGAAACAAATAAACGCCATGCTCTAAATCCTTCCGATGTGATTTTCGGGAAGATCCAGTCCGACGCGTTGGCCCGAACAAAGCCGGCCATTGGGAAATAACGAAATGACCAACGCGATTCGTTTTCCTGTTGCCTCATTCCCCGATCCTAGAATCTTGCTAATTTTGATACCAACGAATGCATGCGGATACTAATGAATATTCAACTATGCTAAATGCATCTGAAGATGGCAGATGGGGTTAATGTCGTAAGTTGTTTAAATGGGGTGAGTTGCAAAAATAGCCTTTAGAGACGCTTGGGGTGCGTGCGGTGAAGATTTAAAGAATGGATCAACCGATTTTAGAAACTCGTCTAGTCAGTTCAGATTCGCAGGGGTATAATCCCACGTCTTTAAGCCGTCCCTGAAATGTCTAACGATCGATATCTCTCAGAGGAGGAATCATGGCCTCTCATGAATGCTGGAGAATAAAAACCGGCCGATTTATTTTGATCCTCTTGTGTGTCGGAGTCATAGCCGCCGGATGTTCGGACAAAAAAGGAGAGGCGAAGACGACTTCGTCCAAGACTAAAAAAACGGCCACCTCCACCCGGCAATCCTCCAATTCTCTTTCATCCAATTTTGAACCAACACGCGACGGAACCCCCGCAACGGCAACCTCCTCGGCATCCGGCAAGTTTGCCCAGGCGGGGATGACCGACATCTCTGATAATCCTGGTTTTTTTACGGTCCAAAATCTGACTCCCGGGTCCGGAGTGTCGCAGGACCTCGACAATCTGATCAGGCCTGTCCTAAAGCAGCTTTTCAAGGATGCCAAGCTTATGGAGGATATCGGGGAGCAGCCGCCGCGTATTGACGGGGAGGTCGAGGAGAACAAGTTGGTCTATGTGGTTCGGAGGCTGCTTGATTCGGCGGACGGGGATCAGCTTCATGCCGAGCTTCATGACAAAAGAAAGTGGCCCGCGAGTCCGCGTTTGGGATTGAAACCGCAGCATTCCAGAAGCCAGGTTTTCATGGCCCTTTTTAAATCCACAAGTCTGCGCGGCTATTCCCTGGTGATCAAAGTTGATTTTAGCAAACAGCGGATCGAGGTTATTTCCTACCGGCTCGGCTCCAAATATGACCGGTTGATGTAGAAAGCGTTAGAAACTTTTAAAAGGAGAGCCGACGATGAGGAGAATAGTCATTGGCATAATTTTAGTTTTTCTCTTCAAGGTTGGTTGTCAGATTTTTTTGGACACTGTTTCAGGATTTGAACTCGCACTTTGACCGTGATGGGGTGCGGCTTCGGCGAGATGAAGAAATTCAGCGCCATTTCTTCCGTTTTGAAGTTTATTTTTTGCGCAGGGTTTAATCCTTGAATTTAAGCCGATCTTCCGCTATATATTCGCCTGTCTGCATAACGAGTATTTAACGTTGAAAATAAAGGGAGAAGAAAAATGGCTAAAAAAATATTCGTAATTGTGGTCGCAAGTTTATTTGTTGCAACAGGCGTAAGTCATGCGGGCCTCCTAAGCAAGGCAAAGTCAAAAGCAAAGAGTGCGGCGTCCGCGGTAAGCAATACGGCCAGTAATGCGGCCAACACCACGCCGGCGCAGGCAGCGAACGCGGCGGGCAATGCGGTGTCTAATGCGGCGCACACGGCGGCTAACACCACGCCGTCACAAGCGGCGCACGCAGTAGTCAACACGGCGCAAGCGGCAAATAACGCTCAGGTGAACGCGGCGCACGCAGTAGTCAACACGGCGCAAGCGGCAAATAACGCTCAGGTGAGCGCGGCGCACGCGGCGGGCAATGCGGTGTCTAATGCGGCGCACACGGCGGCTAACACCACGCCGTCACAAGCGGCGCACGCAGTAGTCAATGCGGCGCAAAATACAGGGACGGGAATGAGCCCGGTCATAGCCCATACGACGGCTGCCGGTCGTCGGAGCACAGGCCGTACAAGGACCACCCAGTAAACAACTTATCGGCAGGACCGTATCACGGATAAACCGGACGGTGTATGGTGCAGCGCCTTGGCACGTCGTCGCCTATGTTGGAGCTTCTCGGGCACAAAAGCGTCGGCATGAGGCTCCGATACTTCCGCTTATCGAAAAACCGCCCTCCATGAAGCATGGGCGGGCACAGTTCGGGGAGCCTTTTTGATCTTCCCAGTGCTTCAAAATTCCTCAATTTCCCTGCGCTAGAATTGTGCTAAATTTGATACAACCGGATGCTAACGGATACAAAAGGGGTGCGTGCACCCTGTTTTAGGCATTCCGCAATGCCTAGAATAATGCGACACCACGCGGTGCTGCGCTGATTTTGATACCTACGCCCGCCTAGCCAGTTGGATTAACTCAGCTTATAATGTTCTCCAATTAAAGGAGGTTTGATCATGGAAGATCTGATTTGCGTCAAGGGAACATCCAAAATGGGTTCGGGGGTATTTGCCACGAGGGACATCCTGAAAGATGAGATCATTGCTGAATTCAGAGGCCCGCGGATCAAAATAGCGGATATGACAGGGATTCCCGACGAAGTCTGGAGCCACTTTTTCAATGTCGGCGTGGATGAATACATCATCGCTCGGGAGCCCGCCGTCCGCACCAACCATTCATGCGACCCGAACGCCGGGATCGCGCGCGATATATTCCTGGTAGCCATGCGGGATATAGCCAAAGACGAAGAGATCACATTCGACTATTCCGTGATCACCGCTGACAACTGGAAACTCGAATGCAAATGCGGTTCCCCGTCCTGCCGGAAGATCGTCGGTAACTACGCCGATCTGCCCGGAGCGGTCAGAAAGAAGTACGATCAATACACGCCGGACTGGATCAAAGCCCTCATGCGGGCGGATGGCCCATCAAAACAATGACGCATGCTTCAATTTACCGCTTGGGGCTTGATCTGGGAGGGACAAAAATCGAAGGCATTGTCCTTGATCCCGGCGGCCGTGAGATTTATCGCCTGCGCGTGCCGACCGGACAGGAAAATGGCTATGCGCACATCCTTCGCAATCTCGCCGAAGTTTATCAGAAACTCGCCCTAAAAATAGAGCCTCATGGCCACACGCTGGGGATCGGAACCCCTGGGGCCATTTCGGGCGCCTCCGGATTATTAAAAAATTCCAATACGATTTGCCTGAACGGAAAACCCCTCCGCGAAGATCTCCGGAAAATACTGGCCCGAGATTTTGAGATTCAAAATGACGCGAACTGTTTTGCCATGGCCGAAGCCCTCCTCGGCGCGGGCCGGGGGAAAAGTCTCGTGTTTGGTGTGATTATGGGCACGGGTTGTGGCGGCGGTATTGTTCATGAAAAAAAAGTGATTACGGGTCTTCAGAGGATCGCTGGGGAATGGGGGCATATGTCGGTGGATCCCGCGGGCCCCGAGTGTTATTGCGGAAAGCGCGGGTGTGTCGAAACTTTCATCAGCGGCGGGGGGCTTGAAAAGCGCTATGAGCGCGAGTTTGGCGGAAAACTTTCGCTTAAAGAAATTGTTTTAAGATACCGTCAAAAAGAGCCGCATGCCGTCTCCTTTATGAATGTTTTCTTCGGATCTTTTGGCCGCTCGCTTGCCAATTTGATCAATGTGCTGGATCCGGATGTGGTGGTTCTGGGCGGAGGGGTTTCCAATATCGATGAACTTTACACGAAAGGGATCGAGGAAGTTGCCAAATTTGTTTTTACGGATCATTTTCAAACGCCTATCGTAAGACATGAACTTGGCGACTCGGCAGGCGTAATCGGTGCGGCTTTGATCGGGATTTAGCTCGAAAGAGTATGCGGAATCTGCGGGCGGAACTCTGCCGCGCAAAGAGGGATGGATGATGCCGGTCGAATGCAAAGCGAAAAACGGAAGACCGATCAAGCTCTATACGTTTTATAACCGTGACTTTACACGACTTAAAGAACGGTTTCTGGGAACGATCCAGGATGACTATGAGGTTATTTGCAGGCAGGAAGATTTAGACATCGGTCGCGGGGTTTGGTGCGGCGGGGAAGCAGTCTGGTTGTTCAAAACGCAGTTTGTGATTGATGCCATTAAAGAAAATCCAGAGGATGTCATCCTAGTCAGTGATATCGACATTCAGTTTTTCAAGCCCACTCAGGAAATAGTTCTTAAAGCCATAGCCCTGCGCGATATCGTGTTCCAGCGGAATGCTCCGGTGGATGTCGGGAAAATCAATATTGGATTTATGGCAATACGCTGTAATGAGCGTTGCTTGGCAATGTTTGAATGGGTCCTGGCCAAGATCATTGAAACAAAGCAGCATGATCAGCGACTGGTGGCCGCGTATCTCCGCGATTTTCCCGGAAGGATCCACTACGGTTTATTTCCCCACTCGATCTTTAATTATAACCCGCGTCGCGCAGATCATGGGCTTACCCGCGGCATTGCTTTGCATCACGCGATCTGGGCACGCACTGAAGAAGATAAATTAAAACAGATGGAGGAAATACGTCTTCGCGTCAGGGGATCGGTGCTTTCTTTTTATGTCTGGAAAATTAAAAAAATGCCCAGAAGTGTCGCTCGCGCAATGAAGGATATTATTAAGTCGGAGATCCGAAAAGTATTGCCTGGGATCGCAAAGCCCGAGCACGTGTAGCGGCCGCATCTGGGCCATGCGTCATCCCCCTATAGGATATTCAGAAAATCCCGATACATTAAGAACAAAATGAAAGGCTTGCGGTGGACGTGTGTCCATGGCCTTGGGGTCAATGGGGTTGTCTGCTCGATCCTGGCAATCGTGGTGGTTCGGATTTTCCGCAAGTATGAAGCCAGACGGAAACAACTGAAGGAAGATATTAAAGCGCCCGGCCTTGAGAATCTCAGAGGGCTATTTGAGCATAGGCTCAAAGAACAGGGAGTCGATGAAAATGACAAAACAAATTCTAGTCATTGATGATGAAGAACTTATAACCAAAAGCCTCGTTCTTGCTCTTGAGAAGAGCGGCTACGAGGTGCTAGTCGCCAAACGATGCGATGAAGCATTAGCGATGGCCGAAGCCATCGATTTCGATCTTATTGTCAGCGATATCCGGATGCCCGGAGTTGATGGCATTGAAACGGTACGGCGGATTTTGGACCTGATGACAAAGCGAGGCGCTAAACAGGCGCCAAGAATTTTCATGACCGGCTATGCCGATCAAGGGGCCGAAGAGGGTGCGAAGACACTAAAGCCAAAAGCCTACATCTTGAAACCCTTCAATCTTATCGAGTTTTTGAATGAAGTGAAGGCCGCTGTGGGGGAGTAGAAATACATGGTAGATATCGACGCATTACTCAAGAGCCAAGAAACGTCATTATTGGCCAAGATTAAAAAATACCGGATAGTGTCTCGGGGAATAAAAAAACATTTGGATCAGCATCCTAATGATTGGGGGCGCTACCAGAGCGTTTTTAATCAGGAAATTAATGCGATTTTTCGCAATCTTATGATTTTTGAACAGGAGCGCTTGGCGAATGGGGATGAGGCAAGCGTTTACAAACTAAGAAGAATGTTTGTCAATCGGCTGAGGCCAGAATTTTTATATGGGGAGCACATCCGTTGGAGTCTCGAAAAACCATATGGATATGCCGGAGATTATAAAATCATCGACGATATGTATCGTAATGATCCGAAAACGATAGGGTTTGATCGCCTTTTTGATAACTACTCGCAAATGTCACCCGCAGCAAATGCAATTCGAAATCGAAAGCGAGATATCAAGAAGTTTATTTCAACTGTTTTTAAATCCCACAAAGAAAAGCCACTTAAAATAATGAATCTTGCTTCTGGCCCATGTCGAGACGTCAAAGAGCTTTTGGATGAAATTGCGCCTGCCGCAGGAGACATTGCGATTGACTGCTTCGATCAAGATCAAGGGGCGATTGATTACGCTAAAGATCTTTTGGGGGAACATTCTCAGATAGTAACTTTTTATCGAGAGAATGCTGTGCGGATTGCTTTTAAAAAGGAAGCGCCGAAAGCACAGTATGATCTTATTTTTTCTTTGGGCCTTTTTGATTATTTAGATGAGCGCATAGCGTGCCGCTTGGTTGCTGCATTAAGGCAATCTCTAAAAAAAGGTGGGCGTCTCTTTATAGCGAACTTTGGAGAGAAATATCAGAATCCCTCATTTTATTTTCTAGAATGGGTCGGAGAATGGCGGTTGATTTATAGGAGCATTGAGGCCTTCAAAAAGATTTTTCTCCTTGCCGGCTTCTCTGACAAAGATCTCAAGATAGAGTCTGAGCAACAAGGAATCATTCACTATGTTGTTGCGAAGAACTCTGGTTAAAGAGCTGCGATGGTTATCTACAGCATTATCAGCAGCCTCATCAATGCCATCTCAAGCCTGATTTTTGGCATTTTTGTTATTCGTCAAAATTACCGCGACACAAAAAACCGCACCTATTTTCTCTTCTCTGTATCAGTTGCTGTCTGGAGCGTATTTTATTTTCTTTGGCAGGTCTCGAGCACCTCAACCGAAGCGCTTTTTTATTCGCGGGGTTTAATGCTGGGGGCAATATTCATTCCTGTTTTTTATCTCCATCACATCATAGCTCTTTTTGGGCAGGTTTCGTCGCGTAAAAAAATCCTTCTAGCAGCGTACGCTTTCGCGATTCTGTCGTCATTGTTTTGCTTCACTCCGTTTTTTGTGTCCAGCGTTGGAGCGAAGCTAGCTTACAAATTCTGGCCAAACCCGGGTCCGTTATTTCATCCTTTTTTGTTGTTTTGGGTGATTGTTGTGGTGTATGGAGCCAAGCTCATTTTTAAAAATTTTCGCAGCGCATCAGGGATAATTCGCAACCAGATGAAGTATATTCTAGCTGCGACTGTAATAGGATGGGGGGGAGGCCTTACTAATTATTTTCTGTGGTACAACATTCCTGTCCCACCCTTCGGAAATATTTTTGTTTCAGGCTATGTTGTTATTGCTGCTTACGTCATCATTAAATATCGATTAATGGATGTGCGGCTGGCTTTGACATTCACGTCGTTATTTTTTGTTGTTTATGGATTGGTTTTTGGCATTCCTGTGCTGATAGTTCTTCTGGCTCAAAAAAGTCTAGAAGCACAATTCGCGGAAAAGTGGTGGCTCGTGCCGGTGACATGCTATGCGGTTTTATCTATGGTAGGGCCTTACTTCTATTCGAGATTGCGGATTGAAGCAGAAAACCGTTTATTGAAGGAACAAAAGGCTTACCAACAAACGTTGCTACAGGCCTCCCGTGGCATGACGCTTATTAAGGATCTTAGTCATCTGTTGCAGCTTATCGTTCATATCCTCACAAAAACAATTCGAATCACGCATGCTCGCATCTTTCTTTGGGACAATGGCGCAAAAAACTATATTTGTAAAGCTGTTCGCGGAGATCACCATAAAGGTGCCGATGATGTTATTGATGAAAATGCGGCGCTTATCCGGCAGCTCCATAGCGACAAAGAACCTCTCATGCTTGAAGAGATTCGATCACATAATTCCGCTAGCGATGGGGTCATTAAAGAAATAGAAGCGCTCGATGCTGCGGTGGTCGTTCCAAGTTTTGTCCAAGAAAGACTGGTCGGATTTGTGGTGCTTGGAGATAAGAGGTCGAGTCGCCTTTATACCGAAAGTGATCTTGATATTCTCTCAACGCTTGCCAATCAAGCTGCGCTTGCGATCGAGAACTGCATCTTCCTGACGGAATTCGAGCACCAGCAGGCGCACTTCTTTCAGGCAGCAAAGATGGCGGATCTTGGGACCATGGCCTCTGGCATTGGACACCAGGTGAATAATCGTTTCAATGTGATCAAGCTTGGGGCGGAGTCGGCGCTCATGGTGGAGCTTCGGAAGCTTGCGAATTGTCTGGATGCGAACGATACCGAAACGAGCAAGAAAATGGTTGCCGCACTCTCCGATACTTGTCAAAGGATCGCGAAGAACGCGGAACACGGGGGCGAGATTGTTAAACGGTTGCTTGATTTCAGCCGTCTTGCTCAAGGGTTTAAGGTGATGGATGTAAAAGAAGCCATCGAAAGCAGTGTGAGGCTGTGGGAGTGCAAGCATGATCTGCGGGAGATCGGGTTTCAAATGGAAGTCGCAAGCGATCTTAAGAAAATAAACGGCAACTTTAGTGAGGTTGAAGAAATCCTCTTTAATTTGCTGGATAATGCCGCGGATGCGATCAAAATGAAAGAAGAGGCTTTCCAGCTCGGGAATCTCGCGAAGCCGGCCGACTATCAGAAGGGTGCAATCTGGTTGAATGCAAAGAACGCTGATTTGAACGGCAAACCTTATGTTCTGATCGCGGTTCGAGAAAATGGCATAGGCATGGATGATGAAACGCAAAAGAAGGTATTTGTCCCATTCTTTACGATGAAGGCAACGGCGATCAAAGGAACGGGGCTCGGACTTTATATCATAAGACGAATGGTCGATGCTCATCAGGGGCGTATCAAGATAGAATCAGAGTATGGCAAGGGAACGACGTTTGATGTTTATCTGCCTTCTGCCGAGGAAAATTAATATGGCGAAAATCGTTTTCGTGGATGATGAACCGGACATGCTCGGAACGGTCAAAAATGTTTTCACTGAACTTGGCCATGAAGTTTATACGGCCGAGGATGGAAAAGAAGGGCTTCGGCTGATCCTCGAGCATGAGCCGGATCTTTCTTTTGTGGATGTCCGCTTGGGCGGGTTAAAGGGTATGGAGGTGCTTCGGCAGGTGAAGGCTCAGAAGCCTAATCTCAAGATCATTATCTTTACCGGGTTTAATGATACGCAGATCGATGAAGACGCAATCAAATATGGCGCGGTTATGTGCTTGCATAAACCCGTGGGACTTCAGGATCTTATTAATATTATCGAGAAAAACACCGGCCCAATTCTTCATTAAATTTTAATGGAGAATTAGGCCAGTCCAGCCAACCCTTCATTTTTGAAGAGGGCCGGACAGGAAAATAGGCGGAGGAAACATGGTAGACATTCCAAAACCCAAGGGAACAATACTGATCGTTGATGACGAAGCGGATACGCTCTTTTTCATTTCAAAAACTTGTCAGTCATTCGGATATGACATTGTGACCGCAGGAAGCGGGTTGGAGGCTCTCAAGATCGTTGAGGAATGCGGCACAAAGCTGGATCTTGTTGTTCTAGACCTTTACATGCCCGGAATGGGTGGCGTTGAGGTATTGAAGTCCATTCGTAAGCATCAGCCTGATCTTCCCGTGATCATTCTCACAGCACTTCATGACGAGCAAGGGGCGTGTGAAAAGCTCGGGATAGAAGCTTTTATCCGGAAGCCTTACAGTCTGAAAGATCTCTATGATCGGATCGAGCATGTGATCGAGCGTAAGAATGAGGATAAGGGTGAAGTGGAGATCGACCCAGGCTATGAGCCATGCGCGAAGATACTTGTCGTGGATGATGAGCTGGATGTCTGCGAATTGTTAGGGACAGCTCTTGCGGAAGATGTCGGAGATGCTCATTTTGAAGTGAAATGGGCGCTTTCAGGTGATGATGCGTTAAGGATCTCTCGTGAATTCGAACCCGATATCGGGATTATTGATATCAAGATGCCGCATATGTGGGGCGATGAACTGATCGAGCGATTCAAAGCCGGGGAGGGACATTCTCCGAAAGACTTTGTTATTTACACAAGCGTTGCTGACCCGGGGCAAGCGGATCGGGCCAAAAAATTGGGATATAGATTCTTCTCAAAGCCGACAGACCTCGAAACCTTAGTGGAAGTCCTTAAGAAGATTTGTGTTCGGCACAAGCTCCTGCGGAAGAAGGTCTAGAAAAGAGCGGGAGAAGTTACGATGAAGAGTTTCGCCTCAATAGAATCGATGTTCTTGAGCTTGTGCGGAACTCCGGCGTCGAAATAAACTGATTCGTTGGAATGGATTTCCCTCTTTTGGTCCCCGTACGTCATTTCGAGCGTCCCTGACTCCACAAAGATCGCCACGCTTGAATTATCCCGGAACTGCCACTTCCTGATCTCCTTGAACGGTTTGATCGTCATCCTGCCAAAGAAGAAATCCCGCTGGCTTTTCGATTGAGGGCTTAAGGTCTGGATTGTGAACCCATGTTGGGGATAATCAATGAATCCGCGCTCTCCATAACCGCACACGAAAAAGTTCCCGGGGTTCTCTGCCATAGCCCGCGTGGCGAGTTCAGCCAGTGATATTCCGAAAGCGTCCGAGATCATCACAAGTTTGTCTGACGACGGGTCTCGGACCCGTCCGGCGATGATGTTGTGAAGATTTTTCTCATTAATGCCGGTTTTCTTAGCGAGCCAGCTGACGGGCAGGGGGTGCTCGGAATCGGATTTGTGAATAAGAAGGGACTTAATGGCTTTGCCCCAATGTGGAGCCCGGACTGGGCGCTTGCCCTTATTCTGTTCCTTCAGGTCTTTTCCAATCTCGTCGTACATAGCCGCTCCTCCGGAGTGTTTTTTAAACGATCTAATAAGTTCGTTTATCTATATTGAAGCATAACATGCCACTTAATGTTTTGCAAGGTGACCAAAAGTAGCTTTTAAAGCACTTTTAGTCTAGCTCTTGTCTCTACAGCATGGAAATGTTAAGCATCTGAGTAGAGGACAATGAAATGCTGAAGCATCCAGTGGTGGTAGACAACCAGGAGCAGGGAAAAGGCCCCCGGCCTTACGGGCCGCAGGGCCCGGAGGGGACGGCAATCCCGGATCTTCAGGAGCGGAATTTTGTTATGGATGAGCGTAAGATCAGCCAGTTGTTCACGGGCTACTTCAATAACAAAATGACGCTCCTGCTTTTCCTTATCCAGGCCAAGAGAGTAAAACCGAGTCCTGTGCTGGTCGGAACGGTCCATAGCTTTTTGGATGACATGTTCCGACACATGTTTGAGGGAAGCTTGCAAAAGCGGTACAGGCGTATATTCAAGTGGCTGAAACTGTTTTTCGGGAAACTGCCGGATGTCAGCGTCTATCAGAGGGATCGAGCGAAGGAATTTATCCGGGCGATCTATGATGCGTTCGGGCTGCATCTTAAAGACGATGTTTGACAGGAGGATGACAATGAAGAAGAAATGGGTTCGCAGGATCGCAAGAAAATGTGCTGCGTTTTACCGCGGGTTCACTTGTTACCGTAAATATGTTCGGAGGGTCGAACTTGAACTCGGTAGCAAGCTGGAAGCGTGTTAATGGGAAAGCTCTATGGAGACCCGTGAGCTGTCACTGGAAATAAAAAAGATACCGGAAGGCCATTTGCGTTGCCTTATCAAGGCCATCGACCGGACCCATCAACTCTTGGCTCAGGAAGGAGCCTTGCAGGATTATGACCAGATCCATTCAGCGAAGTCGATCCTGTATGCCGCCATCGAGCAAATGGGCTTGCGAGGGGAGCGGATCTTTACGGCCCAGCGCATGCTCCGCGAGCTTCTCTCTATTGTGACCACCCAATATCAATCTCCCGGCTACGACAAACAGGTCGGTCTCCAGATCCTTGCCGAGCTTAAAAATAGAACCGAGGCATTATAAGTTGCAGACAAAAGGCTTATGGCCGAGCCACTGCGGCCCTTTCTTCTTTCCATTCGGCTTCGAGATATTTTGCTTAGACTTTGACTAATTTCTAGACTAGAGTTAGCCATTCTCTTTCCGGTAGAAATCATGTGTGCTGGGAAAAACAGTGTAGGGGAGGAAATTCCTTAAAGGGGGTTGTTCTGGGAATGCCGTCTGCTTAGGCCCTATTGGGAAGCGTCAAGAAAAAGGCGAGCACAGCGAGTTCTGCTAAGAACACGGTAACGAGCACGGCCAGTTCAGCCAAGAATACGGCGTCCAGCGCCGTCAAAAGAGTTAAGGCCGGGGAGATCAGCAAGCCAAAGTCATGGTGGGCCAGTTATCAGAGGTGTTTTCAAAAATCACGGAGTAGAGGCGTAACGTCTTTGTTAGAAGCATAGCTGCCGGCGCCTTCTCGCGCCAGGGGAACAGGATGTCGCGGATGAAAAAGGCGGGTTTCCAATACATTGATAAACCGGACATAGCGCTCTCAGGGATCAAAAAAATCGTGCTGCTGGGGGATCCGGGATGCACCCGGTTTTCCGAAGACAGCCGAAAGATCTTCGGGCAGATCCTGGATCAAGAGGCGGATCTTTTTTTTATTTTGGGCGATCTCGTTTTCTCGGATGCTGAAGATGAGTTTCGCGAGCTGATCGCTTTTTGCGACTCCCGGGTCAAAGTGCCGGTCTTTGCTCTCCGCGGGAACCATGATCTTTCTCACTACGCCAAGTTTTTCGGCCGCAGGTCTTACGCGCTCGTATTAAATCAGCTCGTTTGTTTCTTTCTGTGTGATGCTACGGGACATTTTCTTTCGGAGGATCTCGACCTTTTGCGAGAAGAGCTTGAAAAACACAAAGAGAAGAACTTCCTCTTGCTGATGCACATTCCTCCTCCGACCCATGTGGACCGACGGGGTTTAAGGAAAGAAGATTGGGAAAAACTTAAAACAACCCTGGAGCCTTTTCGAGAGAGGATCAAACATATTTTTTGTGGCCACATTCATGGATTTCACGAGTATGAGATCGACGGCTATCCGGTCACGATCACGGCCGGCGGTGGGGCTGCTTTGCTCCATGAATTATTGCCGCCCGGGAAGAAGCTTCATCACTCCATCGCTCTTTCCATCCATCCAGACGGTTCTTTTAGAACGGAGTTTATCCCTGTCGGCGCGGGAGTTGTTTGAGTCTATTTCGGGTCCTATGCCAAGATCAGGCTGGTGGGGGACTCTCCGTATGAATATAATGCCTGCAATATTCGAGGAGGTTTTTCCATGCCTATCATTCAAGTTGAACAACACCGGGTGCATCGGATTGGCTGGTTGCGTGCCGCAGTTTTAGGCGCCAATGATGGCATCATTTCGACGGCGAGCCTGCTCGTGGGGATTGCTGCGGCGCATGCGTCTCGGGAAGTAGTATTGACGGCCGGGGTGGCGGGTTTAGTGGCAGGAGCGATGTCCATGGCAGCCGGCGAGTATGTGTCGGTCAGTTCGCAAGCCGATACCGAGCGGGCCGACCTTGAGCGCGAGCGTAAGGAACTCGAGGAAGACGATGCCGGTGAGCGCAAGGAATTGGCAGCCATCTACGTAGACCGGGGTCTGGATGCGTTGCTCGCCAAGCAGGTCGCGGATCAGTTGATGGCCCATGATGCCTTGGGGGCACACGCCCGGGATGAGCTTGGCATTTCCGTCCACTTGAAGGCGCGCCCCGTTCAGGCGGCGTTGGCATCGGGAGCGACTTTCTCTGTCGGAGCCGCGCTGCCGCTTCTTACGGTCATTGTAGCGCCGGAAACGGGATTAGTGCCTATCGTTTTTGGAACCTCACTTTTTTTTCTTGCGGGGTTGGGTACTTTGGCAGCGGTGACCGGGGGAGCGCCCGTCATGAAAGCGGCTGTTCGAGTCACTTTCTGGGGAGTGCTTGCCATGGGGTTGACCGCCGCGGTGGGCGCGTTGTTTGGAACGGTCGTGTGATTCTTTTTAGGGGGCATTCCGGCATTCCAAGAGCTCAGGATTTACGTCCTGGGCTTTTTTGTTTCACAAAGAGGCCGGTGGCAGGGTAGTATATGCGCACGCGAGTCGATCTTTTGCATCGGAGACTTCTATGGTCGAGAAAGAGTTCTGTTTTTTTGAAGATCCGGAGTGTGTCACGCCCTACGTCCTGGACCTTTCTCCCCGTGGGTTTGTGAGATGAAAAATCCCTTCGAAGAACCCATCCATGATTTGCTCATCCGGGGACGCATTACGGAAGCGACCGCTGAAATTTTGATGCGTCATTACGCCAAACAGCCCGATCACTTCAAGGAAGAAATGGCCGCGGCTCCGGAGGATGTGAATCTTGCGCATCTTATGAGGCTCATCGATCTTCTGGAAAAGAAGAATGAAATGCGGAAAGACGCTGATCCTCCGCAAAATCCAGTTTCTCCTGCTGAGAATTCTCCGGAGATCCCCAAGCCGGTATCTTGTGCGGGAGAGGTGGAAGCCTCTGGGACGACGGACACCCCGCGAGTGGAGCCTGAGCAGGCGGAGCTGGAGACCCGACTTGCAGAAGTGAAAAGGAAATGCGATGCGCTCGAGGTCGAACTTGCGGCTGAAAAAGAATTCCGGCGGGAATTTGAAAAGAGAGCTTTTGATTACGCGAAAAAATATGCTGATGCGGAAGAGGAGCGAAGACTCGCCCGGACCGCTGAGGAAAACAAGAGGAAAACGCTCGAAGAAGAGCATCGTCAGCTTCTTGAAGAGGTCCGCCGGATGCGTGAGGGAGAGAAGCCGGGTCTGGAGAAAGCTCAGGAGGGGCCTTCTTCGGATCTTGTGGCCCTGGGCCAAGAGAGGGAGCGTCTCGCCAAAGCCCTTGAGGGAAGCCATGAGGAAAAGGATAAGGCTCTTGCGCGGATCAAAGAATTAGAAGAGAGCTCGGGGCGCATGGAAATGCTGAAGAATCGCTGTTCTGACCTTGAAGAAGAGTTGAAGAAAGAGAAGGAAATGCGCGCGAAGATCCAAACTCAGTTCCAAGGTCTTGAAAAAACCTTGCTGGATCTCGAGCGGCAAATAAACGCATTGTCTTAAGTTCTGGTAAGCCCGACAACCTTTCCGGAGCTTTTTTTATTCTCAGGAGTCTAAAAATACACCATGTTTAAAAGTTTTGCGGCCCGTCTTTCGATCGTTTTTTTTCTCTCGAGCGCCCTCGTGCTTGTGGGCATTTTTACTTTCTTCTACTTCAAGGCAACGAAACTCCGCGACGATGCCTTCAAACAATATCTCGAGCATTTTACCCAGGTCAGCGCCAATCTGATCCCGGGCGAAGACATCCAGTCGATCTCGCTTATGCCCGGTTGCGAAAAATCTCCTGACGGTTTGGCCTTGATCAAGAAACTCCAGAGCATTCGAGCGGTTGATCGGGATATCTTTGACACGTACATTATGGTGGCGGACCCGGATCCGAATTATGTCCGTTTTGTGACGAACGCCGATCGGGATCGGACGCCGGTGGGTTGCGGGGAGCGCTATGACATCCGCAAGAATCCGGAGATTCGGATGGGATTCCAAAAGTCCCATGCGAATCTGAAGACCGAGACGGACCGGTGGGGCACTTGGGTCTCATCGTTTGCTCCTGTGAAGACCCGGTCGGGAAACACTGTCGGGATCATCGGTATGGATATTGCCGAGCAGACGGTTCTTGAGATCCGGCAGGAATTTTTTAGCCGCTTTATGATCGCGATCGCAGCTTGTCTTGTTTTTTCGCTCATCGTCGGTCTTTTAAGCTCGCTGTGGCTTACAAGACCGATCCGGCGGGTGGTCAAGGGGATGGAAACGGTGGGGGGCGGTGATCTCGAACACAAACTGGAGCGTTTTACCGAGACCGAATTCGATCGTATGTCCTGGATCTTCAACGAAATGACAGGATCTCTCAAACGCATGATGATTGAGCTCGCAAAGACGGTGCGCGAGCATGAAAGCGTGCGGCGTGAGCTCGAGATCGCAACCGAGATCCAGCAGTCGATCTTTCCGAAACATCCTCCCGAGATCGAAGGCTTAGAGATCGAGGCCAAAAGCGTTCCGGCTAAAGAGGTGGGCGGGGATTATTATGATTTTATTCCGGCCTGTTCCGGCGATCAGACAGGCTTTATTATCGCGGATGCTTCCGGAAAAGGACTTCCCGGGACTCTTTACATGACCCGTTCCCGGAGCGTTTTCAGAGTGGTCTCTTCAGAAGAGATGCACCCCGGAGCGATCTTGAGCCGTTCGAACAATTATATCGCGGCCGATGCTTCTTCGGGGAAGGGGATGTTCATCACGGTCCTCTATCTGCTTTATGATGAAAAGAACAAACAGATGACCTGTGCTAATGCGGGCCATTATCCTCCCTTGTGGTTTAAAGCTAAAGAAAAGGTCTTTGCCGAGATCACCGCGAGCGGGGTTCCTGTGGGGATCCTGCCCGAACAAACTTATCAGGAAGAGACGATCCAGCTTGCGTCAGAAGACCTTCTCGTTCTATACACGGATGGAGTGATCGAGGCCAAAGCGGGTCACGGCGAAATGTTTGGGATTGAGAGGCTCAAGCGAGTGGTTGCAGAGAACCGTTCCCTTAGCGCTCATGATCTTTTCATAAAGATCGAGTCCGCGATCAAAGAATTTATCGGTGAGGCCCCGCCCTTTGACGATATGACCCTCATTGTCATCCGGGTCAAGTAATCTCCTCGGATTTTCAGGGATGGATACATGCTTTCCCCCTTGTAATTAAAGGACTTATGAATATCCTTGTCTGTAATTTGATTTTCTAATGGTCGACAAGGACAACCCTGACTTTTGTTTTCTTTTTCTGAAAGGTAGTTAGGGCCGCCCCAATCGAAGCTTTACTTCGATTGATAGGTATTGGGACTGCCCCAATTTCAACTTTGTTGAAATTGATGAGTATTGGGACTAGTATGTTCGAAAGCCCTTTGCTATTCATCAACCCGAGGCCGCGTTTTTAAGATAACCGATGCTCAAAACGAATAGATCCTGCGGCTCGTGGCTTCTTCTCTCGCTCTTATCGCCTCTTTTAATCTCTTTTGTCGGCTGCCGGACATTGGAAGTTCCCGCGAAATCGGACGATATGTGGGCGCCCCCACAGTGGTACGCCCAGTCTAAGAAACCTGAGACGGTCCTTACGGCAGTGCAAGGGAGGAAACCGAGCATCGAACAACCCATGAGACTTGTGGAACTGGTCGGCCTTGCTTTGGAGAACAATCCCTCGACCAAGCAGGCATGGTACCAAGCTCTTTCAGCCAAAGCCAAAGTGGGGGAAGCTCAGAGTGCTTGGTATCCCACCGTGACCGTCGCGCAGAATTTTGACACCACGCATACGGTTTCCCATCGTCCCCTTCAAAGTCTGAATCAAGGAGACATCGGCGCCAATATGAAACTGGCCTATATGCTGGTTGATTTTGGAGGCCGGAGCGCGAAGGTGGAACAGGCCTTTCAGACATTGCTCTCGACCAATTTTCAATTCAATCAAACTTTCCAGAACCTCCTGCTGAACGTGTCTTCCGCTTACTTTAATTTTTTCAGCACGACGGCGTTACTTGAAGCTGCCCATATGGACGTCAAGGATGCTAAGGCGGCGCTCGATGCGACTAGTGCGAAATTTTCTGCCGGGATCCAGGCGAAGGTGGACGTGCTTCAGGCTACCGCCAGTTATCAGAAGATGCTCTATGAATTGGAGTCCGCCAAGGGAAATCTTAAGACCGCGGAAGGAGATCTCGCGAGGGTGTTGGGTTTCCCGGCGGGGACTCCGCTCAACATCATGCTTCCTGAAAAAGATGTGGAATTTAAGGTGGGGACAAGGGAAGTGGGGCAATTGATCGAGGAAGGTTTGGCCAAGCGCCCCGATATTGCCGCGGAACGTGCCAGCCTGGCCGCCAAGATCGCCGCGATCAAGGCCGCTCGGTCGGATCTCTGGCCGACCTTGAACGCTCAAACGACGGGAGCAAACGATTGGTACAAATATTTTGGCCGCCATGGTTTGGACTATGAAACGCAGCACACGTACGGTTATACGGCCGGCGTGAGCGTTGATTGGCCTATTTTTGAAGGGTTTGATACGGTTTCCAAGATCAAGGTCGCCCAAGCTGATGCGGATGCCGAGTTCGAGAATTTGCGTCAGAAAGAGCTGAGTGCCACGGCGGATGTTTGGGATGCCTATTATAACTTTGTGACGGCGACCCAAAAGCTCGAGGCCAGCAAAGCCTACCTGGATGCTTCGCAAGGTTCGTACGATCTTTCCATGGACGGGTACAAGTCAGGTCTGAAAAGCATCCTGGATGTTTTAAACGCGGAATCGGATCTTTCCGACGCCCGCAGCCAGGTGATCAAATCGCGGAAGGAACTTTACACCAGCTTTGCTCAGGTGGCCTATGCCACCGGTACGATCAACGAGAGAACGGATGCTGCCCGGGCCGAGCAGGGCACGGTCGAGCTCTAAATGAGAAGATAGGAGAATTGAGAAGATGCGATTATTCCCTTTAAGGTTGCCGGTGCCGATGGCTTTTGTTTTTGCAGCGTTTTTTTTGATCTTGGGAAATGGCTGTTCCGAGAAAAAGGAAATGCCTCCGATGCCCCCGCGACCGGTTCAAACTGCCGTGGCCGTCCAAAAGGATGTGCCGTTCTTTGTCGAATCCTTCGGGAATTTAGCGGCGCTCGCCAATGTGGACATCAAGTCCCAGGTCACAGGCAAGATCCTCCAGGCTCATTTTAAACAAGGGCAGAGGGTCGCGGAGGGGGATCTTCTTTTTACCATTGATCCTGCGGAATATCAGGCGGCGCTTGATAAGGCCAAGGCGATGGTGCGGGCCGATGACGTGGATATGAAAATGAAAAAAGATACTCTGGAACGGAATCGCGGCCTGGCCAGTAAAGAACTGGTGTCTCAGCAGGACTTTGAAAAGTACGAAACGGATGTGGATGCGGCGGAAGCCAAAACTACGCTTGATAAAGCGGAGCTGGCTTTGGCGGAGATCAATTTAAATTATTGTTCCATTCAATCTCCCGTGAATGGCGTGACGGGGAAGGTGCTTGTGGATCCGGGGAATATTGTTCTGGCCAATAACGGTCCGACGCTCGCGAATGTGAAAGCGATCGATACGCTCTATGTGGATTTCACGGTGACGGACCGCCAGCTTCAAGCGATCCGCAGCGCGATGGCCGCGGGTATTTTGAAAGCGGAGGTCCGGGTCCCGGATGACGGAAAGGCCTATGTCGGGGAGTTGAAACTCATTGAGAACGCGGTCGACAACACGACAGGGACTATTTCTCTCCGGGCGATCATTCCTAACGAAGGGAATGCCTTGTGGGCCGGTCAATTCGTTTATGTGAAATTGATCCTGGGCATTCAGAAGAATGCCGTGTTGATCCCTTATGCGGCCGCACAGTTGGGACAGAAGGGGTCCTTTGCTTTTGTCGTGACGCCGGAAGGAAAAGCTGACTTGCGCATTCTGAAGACCGGGAGCCGCCAGGGGGATGATATCGTGGTTGAAGAAGGGATCCAAAAGGATGAGCGGGTCGTGACCCTGGGGCAAATGGGATTGAGTCAGGGGACTCCTGTGAAAGAGGTCCTGGCACAAACGGCGGAACAAAAGAAATAAAAGAGAGACAAAAACCGTTATTCTGACCGCTGTGCTTTTTGCCGTCTGGCCGGCGCGGGCAAGCTCAGAAGAAAAGATCCGGGGCGAGATATTTTGTGGCGATCAAGATGACGACGAGTCATTTTAAAAAGGAAAATGATGAGCTTTACAGATAGTTTCATCAAAAAACCGATCATGACGACACTGCTCATGGTGCTCGTCATGCTTTTCGGCATCGCGGCATTCTTTAGTCTGCCCATCAGTGACCTTCCGGTGGTGGATTCTCCCGTGATCACGGTGACTGTGGCTTATCCGGGTGCAAGTCCCGATACGATGGCCTCGACCGTGGCGGCGCCCCTCGAGAGTCAGTTCATGCAGATCCCGGGACTCAAATCGATCATCTCCACGAACACGGACAGCCAAACGGAGATCATGCTGACGTTTGAACTGAACCGGAGCATTGATCTCGCGGCACCGGACGTCCAGGCCGCCATTTCACGTGCACAGGCGAATCTTCCGACCGATCTTCCGGCTCCGCCCACTTATACCAAAACAAATCCCTCGGATACACCGATCATGTATCTCATGGTGACCTCCGACAGCCTGACGCCCGGCCAGCTTTATGATTACGCGAACCGGACGATTGGCCAGAGGATCTCGATGATCGAAGGTGTTTCTCAGGTCCAGGTCTATGGCTCGCAATCGGCGATCCGTGTTCAGGTGGATCCTGCCAAACTTGCCGCCTATGGGATCGGTTTAAATGATATCGCCGGCGCAATCCAAACGGGAACCGTCACGGTCCCGGGGGGAAGTCTGAACGGAAATGTGCGCACCTTTTCGATACAACCGCAAGGTCAGATGATCGATGCCAAGGAGTATGAAGCGCTGATCGTGGCTTACCGGAACGGCGCCCCCATCCGTCTGCGGGATGTTGGGACTTGCGTGAATAGCACGATGAGCGATGTCGTGAATGTCATGGCCTCGACGCATCCGGGTGAGAAGATGCATACCGGCGTGGCGGTGCTGCCGGTTTTTCGCCAGGTGGGATCGAACACGGTCGGTCTGGCCGAACGGATCAAGCAAACGGTCGAGGCGCTGCAGCGTGAGATCCCGGGCTCGGTTCAGCTTTCGATCTATTATGACAAATCCAAATCGATCATTGAATCCATCGATGACGTCAAGACGACGATCTTGATCGCGCTTGCGCTCGTCATTCTCGTCATCTTCCTGTTCCTCGGCCGCCTGTCGGACACGATCATCCCCGCGATGACATTGCCGGTTTCCATCATTGCCTCGTTCCTGGTTATGAAAGCGCTTAACTTCAGTTTGGATAACCTGTCTCTTATGGGGATCATCCTCGCGGTCGGGTTCGTGGTGGATGACGGGATCGTGGTGCTTGAGAACACGGTGCGTCTGATCGAACAAGGCATGAAACCGTTCCCCGCATCGATCAAAAGTGCCCAGGAGATCACCTTCACCATCATTTCCATGACGCTCTCGCTCGCCGTTATTTTTATTCCGCTGGTATTTATGGGCGGCGTGGTGGGGAAGATCTTCCGAGAGTTCGCCGTGACCGTGGTCGTGACGATCCTTTGCTCCGGCGTCGTTTCTCTGACGCTCAGTCCCATGATGTGCGCCCGAATGTTGAAGGCTAAACAGGAAGGCAAAGAAAAAGAGAGCTGGATCCAGCGGATCATGAATCCGTTCATGGATAAGGTGATCGGAGGCTACAGCCGTCTTCTCAAAAAGATCCTCCTGCGTCCTTTTATCACGATCGTCCTGTGGTTGGCTTGTCTGGGAGGGACAGTTTATTTTTTCTGTGTGTTGCCCCAGACATTCCTTCCGGATGGTGATAGCAGTGCGATCATGGGAGGGACCCTGATGCCTCTGGGGACCTCGACCCAACAGGCCCGGGAGTTTCAGGCCCAAGTGAATCAAGTGCTTGAAGGGGATCCCAACATTGAAAGGACTTTAACGGCTTCCGGACTTCAGCCTGGCTCCGACCAGAGCACGGGGTTCATCCACATCGTTCTCAAAGAGCCGCATGATCGACTTCCGATGGCGAAGGCTTTGGCCGAGATCCGTGGCAAGCTGGCAAAGATCGCGGGAGGATTCGTGTTCGTGAAGGCAACGCCCTCGTTGCAGATCAGCACGGGGGGAGAAAGTACGGCGTCGGGGAGTAAATATTCTTACACCCTTCGGGGCGCGGATCAGGGAAAAGTTTACGAAAGCGCGATGCTGCTTGAAAAAGAATTCCGGGAGCATCCCGGATTTATGGATGTGCAAAATAGCGTCAAGCTGAACTTGCCGACCTTGAAGGCGACGATCTTGCGGGATCGCGCCTCGACCCTGGGGATCACGGCCCAGGATATCGAATATGCCCTGTCACTCGCTTATGCTCAGGGCAAAGTGACGCTTTACAAGACAAGCATCGATCAATACCAGGTGATCGTGGAGCTTGAAAAAAAATACCAGAAAGTTCCCGAGGATCTCGCCCGTGTCTATGTCCGGGCCAGCGCCACGGGAAAGATGGTGCCTCTTAGTTCTGTCCTGGAATGGACCGAAATAGTGACCCCTCAAAATGTGCCGCACGATTCGCAGCTGAACTCGGGGACGATCTCGTTCAATCTTAAAGAAGGGGTTCCGCTCGGAGATGCGACGAAATTTATCAACGAGACTGCCGACAAAATCCTGCCCCCCGAAGTTGTCGGGAAATTGCAGGGCGAAGCGCAAGAATTTTCGGATGCAATCGCCAGTCTCACCCTCCTGATCATCATCGCGATCTTTATTAAATATGTGATCCTCGGTATTCTCTATGAAAGTTATGTTCATCCGTTCACGATCATCACGACGCTTCCGGTCGGGACGCTCGGCGGCCTTGCCACGCTTTGGCTCTTCCATTCCGAGATGTCCCTTTATGCTTATGTCGGGATCTTTATGTTGCTCGGGATCGTGGCCAAGAACGGCATCATGATGGTGGACTTTGCCAATCAGGGCCTCGCCGAAGGGAAAAGCAATTTTGATGCGATCCATGACGCGAGCGTCGTACGCTTCCGGCCGATCCTCATGACGGGACTTGCTGCGATCATGGGAGCGCTTCCCATCGCACTCGGATATGGCGCAGATGGTTCTTCGCGTATCCCGCTGGGGTTGGTGGTGGTCGGCGGTCTTGCCTTTTCCCAGGTTGTGACACTTTTTGTGACCCCCGGCCTTTTTCTTTACATGCAAGCTTTCCAGGAAAAAGTCCTGGATCGCTTCGAACTGACGCGTGCCGGTTCGTCGCGCAAACATGAGGTTTGAACGCCTGAGTGAACGGGCTGCGCTTTGGGGGACGCAGCTCCGCGGACATAGGCGATAGGAGGAGTTGATGAAAAGGATTCCATGGGGAATAGCGATCGTGATATTCGCGCTCGCGGGATGCGTGAGCACGGAGAAGATCCACACAGATTTTGACTGCAAAGCGGATTTTTCGGGGCTCAAAAAATTCGCGTGGGTTCCGGATATGAAGCAGGAGTCCCAGGACCCCCGGATCGATAATGCGGTCACGGAGGCCAAGATCCGGAACGCGGTGGAGCAAGCCCTCGCCGCCAAGGGGTATCAAAAGACTGAGGCCGGTCAGGCCGATTTCTGGGTGGCCTATCAGGCCGCGATCGAGGAAAAATTCGACGCGAGGATGACCCAGTATCCCTACGCCACTCCGTCTACGAGGAGTATTGTGAACGGGAGTTACGCGCAAGATCTGACATGGGCTTACGGAGGGTCCAAAACTTTCCTGAGCCATTATGAAGAAGGAACGTTGATCTTGGACATCGTGAATCCCAAAGAGAAAAAACTGATGTGGCGAGGAACCGCCCAAGCCACCCTTGACGGAGGCCGGGATTCGGCGAAAAAGGACGCGCGCCTCAATGCGGGGGTCGAAAAGATCTTCGTGACCTTTCCGCCGAAATGATCTAAAACGTAAGCGGATTCTTATCAAAGAAAGGGTTCTATGAAAGACAGGGCTTTTTTTTACAGTTTTAAGATCCGGGTCACTCTGGTTTTGATCCTCGCGATGGTCTCTGTGATGGGACTGAATAATTACTTCGTCTACCGTTTTAATCTCACCGCGCATTTCGGGCAGCTTCGCCATTCTTTGATGATCATCGCTCAAATGGCGGGTTTGGCCGTGGATGCAGAGGCGCTTCAGAAGATCCCCCAGACCTGGGACGGGGTTCGGAGCCCTGCGTACCAAGAAGTGAACGCCAAGCTCCAGAAAGTTCTGGAGATGAACAAGCCGCTCCAATATGTCTATATCCTAGCGAAGACAAAAACCCCGGAGACGCTGCGTTTTTTGATGGATGTCGAAGCTCCGGGGACCCCGGGGTCCCGACGAAGAAGTTCTGCTCGACCCGGGGATCTTTACGACGCCCGTCACTTTCCGGAAATGATGGAAGGTTTTACGGGCCCGTCCGCGGATCAGAAGTTGCAAAAGGATGCGTGGGGAGTGACGCTTTCCGGTTATGCCCCGATCGCGGATAAGAACGGAAAAGTGATCGCGATCCTGGGTGTGGATATCCTCGCCGACGATATTAGCAAGATGCAGCAGGAGATCCGAAGGCGTATGGGGGTGGTGCTGCTCTCGGGCGTTTTATTCTGTTGTGTCCTGGGGATATTGATCGCCGGAAGCGTTTCGGATCCTGTGAAAAGACTTACGGAGGGCACGCGCCAGCTGGCCGGGGACAATCTGGATTATCGGGTCGCGGTGCGGTCGCGGGATGAGATCGGGGACCTCGCAAACTCTTTCAATGAAATGGCCGTAAGCCTCGCCCAGTCCCGGCAGCGCTTGCAAAATTATTTTTTCAAAGTAACCCAATCGCTCGTGAGAGCTCTCGAAGCCAAGGATTCCTACACGCAGGGACATTCGGAGCGTGTTGCAAACTTGTCGAGGAAGATCGCGTTGGAACTTGGGGTGAGCCCGGAAAAAGCGGAGCTGATCTGGTGTGTCGCGGAACTTCATGATATCGGAAAGCTTGTGATCTGCGAGACGATCCTGAACAAAAAAGATAAGCTGAGTTCCGAGGAATGGGAGGTTCTCAAAGAGCATCCTGTGACCGGTGAAAAGATCCTCGCGTCGGTTCTGGATGAGGAACTTTTGCGCGTGATCCGCTCGCACCACGAGCGTGTGGACGGGAAGGGTTATCCGGACGGCCTCAAGGGCGAAGAGATCGACCTTTCGTCGCAGATCGTTTCCATTGCGGATGCCTATGATGCCATGACCTCGATCCGGTCTTACCGAAAGCCGTTGACGCCCGAAGATGCCGCCGGAGAGATCGAACGTGCGAGCGGGACCCAATTCCGTCCCGAGGTCGTCAAGGCATTCCTCAAAGTGATCGGCCGTCCTGCGTAGACGGACGAACCCCTTCCTATGAAAAAAAGAATCTTAATCTTTTTTTTATGCGCACTCGTGACTTTTCAAGTGCCTGGAAAATGTATCGTTCCGCCTTCCCGTGGTCTTTTTGTCTCCCTCATTCAGAATCCACCGACGCTTTCAAGTCGCGAAGCTATCGGGGAACTTGTCAGATTTTCAAAGAAAGCCAAGATCAAGATCCTCTTTGTGCAGATCTATCGCGCGAATCAGGCGTGGTTCCCTTCCAAGGTCGGAGATCCCGCGCCGTACGAGGCTGCTTTGAAAACGCTTGGGGAAGATCCTTTTGCATTTCTGATCCGGGAGGCGCACGACGCGGGGATTGAAGTGCATGCCTGGCTCAATATGCTGAGCCTGAGCGCGAATGAAAATGCGCCGCTTCTCAAAAAATACGGGCCTGATATTCTGACGAGAAATCTTGAAGGAAAAAAGACGCTCGCGGATTACAAGATCGACAGTCAGTATTTTCTGGAGCCCGGGGATACGCGGGTGCGAAAAGAGCTCGTCTCGGTGGTGGAAGAGATCGTTCGAACCTACCCCCAATTGGACGGCATCCAATTTGATTACATCCGCTATCCTGACAGCCATCCGCGGTACGGTTATACCCTGGTCAATATGAACCGTTTCAAGAGTTCAACGGGTCTGAAGAAGATCAAAGAGGGGAGCCGGGCCTGGAGTGATTGGAAACGGGCTCAGGTGACGGAGCTTCTAAAACTTCTCGTGAAAAAAGCCAGGGCTGTTCGTCCCAAAATTCAGGTTTCCGCGACCGGGTGCATGTCCTACGCCCGGGCGCTTCATGAGGCGTTCCAGGATTGGCCCTCCTGGGTCAACACCGGTCTTGTGGATTTTGTGACAGTCATGAATTATTCCGCGGACCCTTCGGAGTACGCGCGCTGGAACGCGGTGGCGATAAGCAAAGTCTCGGCTCCTGAAAAGTTGTATATCGGGACCCCGGCCTACAAGCTTGTGAAAACGCCGGAAGTTTTTAAAACAGAGTGGCGATCCTGTGAAAATTCGGGCGCTGCACTTTGCGCTGTTTTTCATTACGGCAGCCTCCTCGAAAACGTTGCTCTCGAAAAGCCCTTGGTCCGCGAAGAATAATCTTTTAAAAAAAGAAGGAGACATGGTATGGACCGGATGGAAGTAGCAAAGAAGTTTTATACGCAAGCACAGAGGATGACGATCGGGATGGCGGCCTCAGTGATCGCCTATGGAGCGATCGGATTCTATTTGATCCAGATGGGGAAGGCGGGCCCCGCGATCTTAAATGCCCAAACGTATCCGCTTGTAAAATACGGAGCGCTCACGGTCTCGGTTCTTGGAGTTTTCGCGATGTGGAAGATAAGCAACCGGATCTTTAGCGCGTCCCAGGGGGCTATCCCGGCGGCAGACCGTCCCGTGCAAAAGATTTTTTTAAAGACGGTCATCATGAACGCCGGGGCAGAGCTGCCGCTTCTTTTAGGGATGCTCCTCGTGTTCTTCGGAAGGCAGCCCTACGACTACATCCCGTTCGCGGTCGTTTCTCTTGCGGGCTTCGCGCTTGCGTTCCCCAAGAAAGAGCAATGGGCGACCTGGCTCGGAGCAGACTTCTGAATGCTTGAGGAAATCCCCAACCCTAAATCCTAAACAAATCCAAAACAAAAAACTTCAAACTCAAAAGCGTGGTTTTGGATTTCGAGTTTTAGACATTTGAGTTTATTTAGGGTTTAGTGTTTTGTGTTTAAGGTTTTGCGTGGAAGTTTCTTCGCATTTCAAAAAATCAGGGGTTAATGAGCCCTTCGAAGAGTTCTTCGGGGGTGAAACGGCGGATGTCGAGGATGGCCTGAAAGACGGGCATGTATTCCTGCAGTTCACGGCCTGTTTCGGCGACTTTCGTGAGGTCGATCTGACGTTCCTTCTGGTAGCTTTCCAGGAAAATATTCCGGACCTCCTGTCGGACCGCGCCTGAAACCCGCACCGCGATAAAGCAAAGGAAAAATCCGATGTCCCAGACGCGTTTATCCTGGCGCCCGCAGAACTCCAGGTCCGTGAAGTAGACTTTCTGTTCCACCGCCACCCAGATGCAGTTGACGGGCTGAGTGTCGATCAGCGAGTAACCTGCGCGGTGGATCTTGGCTAGGCCGATCGCGGATTGCCGGATCACGGCCTCATCTCCGGGCCCCATCGCCTGGCGCTCGCCGATCCGTTCCAGGATCGAATCGACGGTCTCACCGGTGATATGCTCGGTGACCATGACTTTTTCGACGGCGTCATACGAGATGAGGCGCGGGACCGGAACGCCAAGCTCGGTGAGCTGGACGCGGCTGACCATATCCACGGTGAATCGCTCATGGGTCTTGCCGCCGTAAATGGCGGGGAAGGGGCTGACGAAGGCGAGATGCTTGGCCCAGAAGCTGCCGGCATCGAGGAAGATCTTTACGAAGAAGCGGATCTCTTCTCCCGAGGTCTTGCGACCCGCCTGAAATTCAGGGCGAGGCTCGCCTGCTTTCGCAAGGCGGCAGTGCCAGATCTGGTTGGAATTGCTGACGCCTCCCGAGACGGACTCCACGGTCAGAGACTCAGGGTCCACACCCTCGAAGGCAAGCGCGTGGCGCCTCAAAAAGTTCCGGCAGGTGGCGATTTTGCGCCAATGGCCGACTCTGGAGAAACTCATGGCAAGGGAGACCACGAGCCAGGGGAATAAGAGCACCGTGCCCGCGATGATCTTAAATACGACGCGGGGCCGTGTTCTGAGGACATGCCCCGCAAACCGGGCCCGGAAGGCGGCGAATCTCTGGCGCAGTTTTTCCCGGCGAGTCGTCATAGCAGCATTCCTTTGGCGGAGCAAACATGACATTGTTAGAAGACGCTAGGCATTATAGCCTCATCCCTTGTCTTTACAACCCGGAAGCTTGGAAGATGGGTTCGGATCCAAAATAAAATTTGACAAATAGCGGTTGGTAGGGCATAGTTCCTTTTGTCGTAAGCAAGAGGTAGAACATGATGTGTACCGCAAGGTAATGTTTGCCTTGCGGTTTTTTGTTTTTACCCTGTTTTCAACCCCCGGAAGGGGACAACAAAGCGGGCTAGTTCCAACTGCACCAGGTTGATGTTTTTACCGTAGTGAAGGTTGAACTTGTCATGCGATACAATAAAAGGAGTAACATCAACCATGGTACAAGGTAAAGTGAAGTGGTTTAACAACTCAAAGGGCTATGGATTCATCTCCCGTGAGGGTGGCGCTGATGTGTTCGTGCATCACACCGCAATTCAGGGTGAGGGATACAAGTCTTTGGAAGAAGGCCAAGCGGTCGAATTTGAAGTGACCCACGGTCCCAAGGGCGAACAAGCCTCTAACGTTGTGAAGATCTAAGAACCACAACAAGAGAAATAAAAAGCCCGGTGGCGAAAGCTGCCGGGCTTTTTTTGTGTGTGAGGGGTGCCCATTTTTTTCGAGGCCGTGCGTTATGTTTTTTGCAGGGAAGTATCTTCACTGAGATGTCCCCAGGGAAAAGCGGTAAAGGGGGTCTCTGCGGTAGAAAGCTCGATCACGAGCCGCTTGTTGTCCGTGAAGTAGGGGTCGTTGGTAAGATTTTTATTCTTATGGTCAGGTCGGTCGAGCGTGGCATTCTCAACAAAACCATATTTTGAGATTTTTCCAACCTCAAGAAGGTCCGCCAGGAGATAATCCCGCGAGTCGTCCAGGTTCGGATCGATCTTGTGTGTGGTCATGTACCAGGTTTTAAATGTGAACTTGACGCCGATATCGCGACTGATGGCGCCCATCCAGACAGGCTTTCCGTTGTAACGCATCGGGGTGTACCAAAGGCGGAAGTGAAGCCGCTGGTTGATGTTGTCCCGGGTCTTCTGGAATGCGATGTCCTGCGGGTGACCGTGATAGTAGAGCGAGCTGATCGGGGAGTAGCGGTCATTTTCTCCCGTGAGGAACGCCTTGGCCATCGAAAGGCCAGAACCCATGGTGAGTGCGGCGGTCTCATCCCAGCCCGACGAAGTGAAGATCGTGATCAGGTCCTCCAGCTCTCCGATCACCACAAGGTTCAGCGGATCTCCCGCCCGGTTCCCTTTTTTGTTCGAGGTGCAACCGGGAAGTCCTGCAAGGTGCTTTGGGAAATCCTTGTCTGTGTATGCGGCGATGGCATCTTCCTGATAACGGCTCGCGAAATCTTGGGTGGTGTAATCGGGTTTCATCCCTGGCACCGTCACCGTAAAATCAAAGATCTCGCGTTTTTCATCTCCGATGAGATCCACCTTAACGTGCTTTGTGCCTTGATCGACGGAGGTATAGAGAAATCCCTCGTGTTTCTTGCCCGGATGGATGACATAACTATGCATGGATACTTTTTCGAAGATCCCGTCCATTTTTTTGTTCGCGTAACGGATCGTGAAGAAATTGACAGGGATCAGGACGAGGGCCGGGAAGAAAAGGATCGCGAGGAGACCTGATTCAAAGAACTGCCGGGTTTGTCTGTAATGGGCCGCATAGGCGGCTTCTTCCGCGGAATAATAATTAGGATCCATATTCCTTGGGATGAGGAAATAGGTGTCCTCGCTCTGGTTGTCGATCTCGAGCCAGACCGGCTGTATCCCTCTTTTGGCGAGCGCAGTGCCAAAGAATTTTTTAGCTTCCTTGTTGCTCAGGACCGTGAGCGTGACGGCCAGGTTGTTGCGGGTCTGGGTCTGCGCTCTTTCCATAAAGGATGCGCGGTCCGTTGTGTGAGGTCGGTATCGGACGCAGCCGGAAAAGGCGAGGGCGAGGACAAGGAACGGGATCAACAGGGGCCGTGTCTTTTTTAAATACATTGTGTCAGCCTTTTGGGTCAACGTACAACGCGCCACGGACAACGTCAAGGCTAGCCGTGCTCCGTTGACCGTTGACCGGGTTGCATCATGTTCTTTGGTAGAGTTTTGACTCTTGCTTCTCTATAATATACCACAGTTGGAGAACGTCCAATTCTTAACACGCCCGGAGGCGCCCTGTGAAAAGAATAGCCCCTTTTGTCGCAATACTTTTCCTCACCAGCTGTTCCACCGTCCCCATCACAGGCCGCAGACAACTTTCCTTTATCCCCCAAGGCGAACTCATGAGCTTGAGCGATCAGAGCTACAAGGACGTTCTGAGCAAAGCCACGATCTCGACCGACGCAGTATGGAAACAAAAAGTTACGAACGTCGGGCAAAAGATCGCAGCCTCGGCGGAGACCTTCATGCGCGAGAACGGGATGGAAAAGGATCTCAAAAATTACAAATGGGAATTCAATCTGATCCAGGATGACAAGACCGTGAACGCATTCTGTATGCCGGGCGGAAAGATCGTGGTCTACACAGGGATCCTTCCGGCGGTGCAGGATGAGAACGGCCTAGCAACGGTGATGAGCCATGAAGTGGCGCACGCGATCGCCAATCATGGAGGGGAGCGGATGAGCCAGGAGCTTTTGGTCCAGGCGGGCGGTATGGGACTTGCGCAGATCACAAAATCAAAGCCGGCTTTGGCGCAAAAGATCCTGATGCAGGCTTATGGGGCGGGCTCTCAGGTGGGGATCCTTTTGCCCTACAGCCGCAGCCATGAATCCGAAGCGGACCATATCGGGCTTGTACTCATGGCCCGGGCGGGTTACGACCCAAAGACCGCAGTCGCTTTTTGGGAAAGGATGAGTACTCTCGGCGGAGCCAAACCTCCGGAACTGCTTTCCACTCACCCCGCGAATGCGCGCCGGATCGCGGATATTAATAAAGAAATTCCCGAAGCGGAAAAATATTACAAAAGCTAAAACAGGACGACAGACCGGAGACTAGAGACTAGAGACTGGAGCTAAATCTCTTGTCTCGGGTCTTTAGTCTTCAGTCTGAAAAATGGAGCAATTATGAAATATAAAATATTGGCAGTCATATTTGTGATGATGTTTATGGTTGTTGGCATAAGTTATGCTGCGGACGAACAGGCCTCGCTCGGGACTCAAGCGGGTGAAGCGGCACGGGAGTTGAAGCGTACGGCAGGAGAGACCTTTTCGACGGGGGCTGTGAAGGTCGCGGATTCTTCCAAGAAAGTGGAAGCCGAGGCCCAGGAGACTTTAAAAACGCTTCAGCAGCAATGGGATGTGCTTGCGAAGCAGCTTCAGGAGAAAACCAAGCAGATCCAGACGCAGTGGCAACAACAGTGGCAGGATTTCAATAAGTCCTCAAATAAGCCATAGTGATCGGACTCAACGGATTAAGCTTTATAAAACAGGGTTTTGTCCGATGTATAGGGGGCACCTCCATATAGGAAAGGACCTTTAAAGAAATGGCCCTCAAATGAATTTTCCAGAAGACCTTCGCAATCAGATCAAGACGCACATTGCCGAGCGTTGCGGCCTTTATTTTCGCGATCACGACCTCCGAAACCTTGAAGCGGGTGTGAGCCAGAGGATGAAAGCTTGCGGCTTCGATTCTGTCCATTCCTATTATCTCCATCTGACGACCTCCGCAGAAAAAGAAGCGGAGTTTCGCGAACTTCTCAATCTCCTTACGATCAATCACACCTATTTTTTCCGCAATGAGCCGCAGTTCCTGGCCTTTAAAGACAAAGTGCTCCCCGAGCTTATCGAGTTGCGGATGCGGCAGGTGATCCAATATAAAACCGAACAAAAACCGAAGCTCCGGATCTGGAGCGCAGGCTGCTCCACGGGCGAAGAACCGTATACGATTGCCATGATCCTGCGTGAAGCGATCCCGCACCCTGAGGATTGGGATATCGAGATCCTGGCGACAGACGCGTCATCGGAAGCTATGGAAAAAGCCAAGCGGGGGATCTATAACGAGAATTCCATGCGGCTGGTGGAAGAGTCTTACCGGAGCAAATATTTTATCAAGTCTGTTTTTGCGAGGTCCCATGAGGAATGGAAGATCTCTGACGAGATCAAGAGAATGGTCCGATTTGGTTTTCTGAATCTTGTGGGCGATCCCTATCCTCCGGAGCTTGATGTTATTTTTTGTCGCAACGTGACCATTTATTTCGAGAATAAAACTACCATCAAAATTATGGAAGATTTTGCCGCGACCCTGACGGATCCCGGCTATCTTTTTCTGGGGTACTCCGAGAGTTTGCAGTTCCTTACAGATAAATTCCGCATGGCGAGCTGGCAGGATGGTATCTACTACCGAAAGGCGACCGAAAAAGACGAAGAGGCGGCGCCCGTAGCCTGGGGGCCGGAGGAACAGGAAGTGGAAGCCTATGTCGAGTCGATGCCACTTCCGGCGCTTGTCGCGATCACCGAAAACAAGCAACCCGTGGTTCTCTCCTCCGAAGAGTTTGAAGCTGTGCGCCAGCAGATCATCCGTTTTATTTATCTCAAGGAATATTCTAAAGCCATGGATTTGATCGAAAAGGTCTCTGTAGAGGGCGAAAAAATAGCCGATATACATTATCTGGCAGCGGATATCTATGCCAACCGGAACCAGCATCAAGATGCGAAGGCAAGGCTCCGGAAAGCCTTGGCGGTTGATTCTCTCTTTGCGCCGGCTTATTATCTTTTAGGCTGCATTTATCTGGATGAGAGTAAAAACGATCAGGCCAAAGAGAGCCTCTTGAAAGCGCTCTATATCGACAAAGATTTTATCATGGCGCGTTTTTATATGGCGCATCTGTTCCGGAGCGAGGGACGGACGAGTGAAGCGATCCGGGAGTACCGGAACACGCTGGCCGCCCTTTCCAAAGGGGTGCCCAGTCCGAGAAGTCAAATGATCTTGCAAAGCAGCGGGTTCAGCCCCGCGACCCTAAAAAGTGTTTGTTGCGATAATCTCGAACGTCTGAAGATGGAGTCCTGATGAAGACCCTTATTTTTTCGATCGGCGAAAAAGATTACGGGGCGGACATTGCCCAGGTCCGGGAAGTCATCCGGATGAGAAAAGTGACACGTGTCCCGGAAGCGCCTTCTTTTGTCGAAGGGGTGATCAGTCTTCGTGGCCGCGTCATTCCGCTCATCAATCTTCGGAAAAAGCTCGGCATGAAGTCTGAAGCGGTGCCGTCCAATCGCATTGTGGTGACCACGATCCAGAACCACTGGGCGGGAATCTTGGTGGACCTGGTCAAGGATGTTGTGACGCTTCAATCAGAAGATATTGTCAAGCCGGACGAAGTACTTCAAAGCGTGACCTATCTTCTCGGGGTTGCCAAGTGGGAGGGCCGGGTGGTTCTCCTGGTGGACCTCACAGGGTTTCTGCGCGGAGAAGAATCCGCGGGGCTCCAAATGGTCCAGGAACGCGTTGAGATCAAAAAAAAGGAATCCTAATGACCGGGGATCAAGACAAAATTTATATCGATTCTGAGGGCGATGAATTTTCTGAGGAGATAAGTCATAAAAAGCTTCTTCGTGTGTTGGTTTTTTCTCTCGGGAAAGAAAATTATTGCGTGGATGTCCGTCAGGCCAAAGAGGTCATGAAAATGCCGGAAACGACCCGGGTTCCGAACGTTCCTGCCTTTGTGCTTGGCGTGGCAAACCTCCGCGGCGAGATCATCAGCATTCTTGATATGCATTATTTCTTCGGACTAGAACCGCAGGGAAAGTCCCAGGATGTTCGCGTCATCGTCACCGATCTGAGCGGCGAGGCGGTCGGGCTTCGGGTGGACCGGGTGAACGATACGATCGGGATCAATGAAGACGAGATCCAGGTGCCTCTGGCAACGCTCCGAGGGAATCTTGCGGCTTATACTAAGGGGCAGATAGCCCAAGGTGGAGAGATACTGATCTTTCTGGATCTCGACAAGGTTTTGCGCTGCGATGAGATGCAACGCTTGAGAAAAGGGGAAGGATAGCGAATCGGTTCTGTCATTCCCGCGCCACCGCCTGCAAAGCGGCGGGGTCCCGCCCGACGGCGGGAAAAGCGGGAATCCAGATCGGGATAAACTTCAGAGGGGATTCAGAGATTGGATTCCCGATAAAAACATTCGGGAATGACAAGCAGCACGTCAATTGAATTTTAAATCAACTTGGATGAGTCTTTAAAATAAAAAGGGAGAAACACAATGGCAAACTTATTGCGGAAGAGTCTTAAAGTCCGGGTGTTCGTGACATTCCTCGCGGTGGCGATCGTCGCGGTGTCTTTGCTGGGCGTGGTCGCGTATTTTTCAGGCCGGCGAATACTGCAGAAACAAATTCTTGATAGCTATAAGAACATTTCAGACTCAAGGGAAGGAGAGATCGTCATGTCCCTTGACGAGGCTAAGGCCGAATTTGCGCTTTTGGCCGGGGATTATCATATTCGGGAGCTCACGGAAAAGATTGTTAAAAACGATTTGGAAGCGGCGCGATCGCTCCAGGAACTTGTCGCCTATGCCAGGGCGCTTCTCGCGACAGGGAAGAACAGCTACGAATATTTCATTGTGGATATGCGGGGTAAGATCCTCGCCTCGACCGATGAGGCGCATATCGGAATCGACCGGGCGAAAGATGCGTATTTTATCAACGGACAAAAGCAGCTTTATATCAAAGATATCGGCAAATCCGAAATCACCGGCCAAGTCGGGTATGTGGTGGCGGGTCCGCTTCACTCGGTGGGCTCCGGGGAACTTTTGGGGGTGTTCTGCATTCGCCGAAATCTTGAGCAAATGAACGCCATTATTTCAAATCACGAGGGCATGGGAGAAACCGGGGATATCTATATTGTTAATAAGGATGGATATTTGTTCACGAATTCCGCGTTTGAGGCAGCAGAGGCTCTCAAGAAAAGGATCGAGACTGAGCCCGTCCAGCTCTGGCAGTCGCAGAGAAAAGAATTAACGGGCCTCTACCGGGGATTTGCAGGACAAATGGTGCTGGGCTCTTCGCATGGAGCGGATCTCTTAAAGGCCACGAACGACCTGGGATGGCTCTTGATCGCCAAGATCGACGCGCAGGAGGCTTTCGCACCAGTCCAGAAATTGGGTTTCACGATCCTCATGATCGGCTGCATCATCAGTATTCTGGTGGCACTCATCGCTTATCGTATTGCCAGCGGCATTGTCAACCCCATTACCGCGATCGCTCAGATCGCCCAAAGGGTGGGAGAAGGCGATCTGACTCATAATGTCGCGGAGACGACCGCTCAGGATGAGATCGGAAATCTGACAGCCGGTTTCAGGGCCATGATCACCGGACTCCGTAATATTTTGATGAAAGTCCAGGAAGCCACGGGGCAGATCACTGCTTCCGGTACCGAGATCCTTGCAGCGTCCCAGCAACAGGCCTCGGCGGCGCGGGAGCAATCTTCCGCGGTTGCGGAAACATCGTCAGCGGCGAAGGAGCTCTCCACAACCTCGGAGTCCGTGGGCGAAAGCATCAAGAAGGTCGCGCAAGTTGCGTCCCACGCCATGGCCGGAATGGCGAAGATCAAGGAATCGATCGATAAAACGAACGGGATGCTGAACTCTCTTGGGGAGAAATCCCAAAAGATCGGGAAGATCACCGATCTTATCGATGACGTGGCCGACCAAACGAATCTTTTAGCTGTGAATGCTTCGATCGAAGCCGCGCGTGCCGGAGAACAGGGCCGAGGGTTTACGGTCGTGGCTGATGAGATCCGAAAACTTGCGGATTCGACCGCAAAATCCACCAAAGATATCACGGGGCTGATCGAACTGATCCAGCACGAGATGTCGAACGCGATCATGTCGATGGAGCAAAGCATTCAGAGCGTGGATGAAGAGGCGCGGCTCGCGCAGCAGACCACGGAAAAGACCAAAGAGATCGCGATGAGCACGCACCAGCAGATTTCGGGCGCCAAACAGATCGCGGAAGCGATGATGAATATCGACGAGACCATGAAACAGGTGGCCGCCGGGGCGCAGCAATCCCAGGTCGCCGTCAAACAGCTTACGGCCATGGCCGGGGAATTGAATCACCTGGCGTCGAAGTTCAAGCTGTAAAGAAGCAAGAGGTAAAGAAATAAGAAGCAAAGAAACAAAGAAGCTGGCGCCATGTTGTTTTCTCTTGGGGACAAGAGGGTTTTTTTGCGTCTTGGCTTCTTGCCTCTTGAATTTATTTGCGATTTTTATCAAATTGAAGCCAAAAGCGTTGGGGAAAAACCGTGAAGAAGAGTTTGGGGATCAGGGGAAAATTCATGATAGCGTTGCTGGGGATCTTGTTCCTCGGCGGCGCCTTGATGATGGCTTGGCTTTATTATTCTTCGCACGAGAATGTGAAGCGCCAAGCGATCCAGGGGGCGACGGTCCTGTCGGAGTCGATCCATGAAGCCGTCTATGGATTTATGCGGACCGGTCAGCAGAGCGATCTTGAGGCTTATCTTGAAAAAGGGAGCAAGATTCAATCGGTCGATGAGATCCGGGTGATACGAACCGATGTTCTGGAAAAAGAGCTGAGTGCAAAAAAAGATGGTTACGTGAAAGATGCTCTTGACCAGCAGGCGCTGAGTTCTGGTCAGATCCAACGGAAAATAGTGATCGCCGGGCGCGGGGAAGCCACCCGGATCGTTTCGCCGGTGATCGCGGAAAAATCATGCGTTGCCTGTCATGCGAGTGCCCGGGAAGGCGGGGTGATGGCCCTTTTGAGGACGACGGTCGTGTTCCAGTCGAGCCTGGATGCGATGAGGAGGGATCTGCTTAGGGCCGGTTTTATGCAGACCCTGATCCTGGTGATCGTGATCGGGGCAATTTTTATGCTGATTAGCAGGCTGATGGTGAATCCCTTGAATTCTCTGGCGGCGGTCGTCGATCTTGTTTCCAATGCCGACCTGACGCAGGAAGTGAAGGTCGGATCCCAGGATGAGATTGGCAGGCTCGCCGTAAGATTCAACAATATGACGGCAGGGTTAAAGAATATTATAAAAAAAGTTCAGGAAGCTACGGGCCACATCACGACGGCGAGCCGTGAGATCCTTCTGGCGTCGCAGAAGCAGGCTTCAACCGCCCGAGAGCAGTCGTCCGCTGTGGCGGAAACGACGACCGCGGCCCAGCAACTGACCTCGACCTCCGTGCAGGTCGGGGAGAACAGCCGGAAGGTCGCCCAGGTGGCGGGTCATGCCCTGGAAGGGATGGCCAAGATCAAAAAAGCTATTTCCAAGACCCATGCAATGCTGGCGGAACTGGGCGAAAAATCTCAAAGGATCGGGACGATCACGGAACTGATCGATGATGTGGCGGATAAGACCAACCTGTTGGCGATAAATGCCTCGATTGAAGCGGCGCGTGCAGGAGAGCAAGGGCGCGGGTTTACGGTGGTCGCCTGTGAGATCCGCAAACTCGCGGATTCGACCGCCGCCTCAACCCAGGATATTACGGCGCTGATCGAGCTCATCCAACATGAGATGTCCGATGCCATTGTCTCGATGGAAGAAAGCGTTCAGGGCGTGGACGAAGAGATGCGTCTTGCCCATCAGACCACGGAGAAGACCAAAGAGATTGAGACGAGCACGCACCAGCAGATCGCGGGCGTTCGGCAGATATCAGAGGCGATGATGAGCATCGATGGTGCGATGAAGCAGATCGCGACCGGTTCTCAGCAGTCGCAGGTCTCGGTCAAGCGGCTCGACGAGCTGGCCGGAGAATTGAAACAACTGGCCTCGAAGTTCAAGTTGTAAGCAGTTCGCGGACCTTGTGAGTGGACTCAAGGGATTGATGGGGATGTTGATCCCATAGGTAGCGGCAACGGTCATGAAGCCCGTATCGGTAACGGCAAAGGTGACGAGACCGTAACTGGAAGACGAAACGGGCATCGTTACCGTAACCGAACAATGTAATTCGGGGGTTAAAAGTGGCTTTCGATAAATCAAAATTCATCGACCAGTTCAAAACCGAGACGCGGGAGCGCATCCAGACGCTCAGTCTTGGCTTGCTGAAGCTTGAGAAAAATCCCTCGGACCGTGAACTTTTAAATTCCATGATGCGGGAGGCCCACAGCATTAAGGGCGGGGCCGGCATGATGGGGTACAAACGGATCGCGGACATCACCCATAAAATGGAAGACGGTCTTCAGCGAGCTTTGAACGGTCAAATCACCCTTACAAAAACTTGTTTCGAAATGCTTTTTAAGTGCCTGGATGCCGTCGAGCCGCTTCTTCAGGATAAAGTGACCTGGAACGATCGCGGGATCAACCGAGACTTCACGGAAGATCTCTGCGTTTTGGCTGAAAAGATTTTTTCAGGAAATTTCAAGGGAGAAATCCCTCCGACGGTGGAAGCCGCGGTGGCATGTGCGGTGCCTGAAGCTCCGTTGGCGTCTGAACCCGAGGCGCCCCTGCCGCCGGCTTCGGAACCTGCGGCACCCGTGGAGGACAGTGTTCGGGTGGATATCGAAAAACTGAACCGTCTGATTAATCTTTCCGGGGAGCTGCTCATTTCCAAAATTCGTCTCGAAGAACTTTCCAAAAACCTTTTGGAGAAAGCGGAAGCTCAGGGAGAAGCGTACGGGGTTTTCAGCGGAGTGGTGAAGGATCTGACCGCGGTGACGGACCGAATTGATCTCCTGACTGAGAACATGCAGGATGAAATGATGAAGGTGCGGATGTTGCCGGTGGCTTATCTCTTCAATACGTTCCCCAGGGCGATGAGGGATCTTGCCCAGTCAAAAGGCAAGGGAATCGATCTTGTGATCGAGGGACAGGAGACCCATCTGGATAAAGCGATCCTAGATGAGATGAAAGTTCCTCTCATGCATCTTTTAAGGAATTCGGTGGATCATGGGATCGAATCTCCTGAGGAGAGGATAAGACAGAACAAGCCGGCTGTTGGGAAGATCTGTCTTTCTGCCACCCAAGAGGGTTCTCAGGTGGTCATTGCGGTAACGGATGATGGCCGCGGGATCGATGTGGCCAAGGTCAAGGAGATCGCGGTCGCGAAGGGGCTTGTTTCGCGAGAAAATATTCAGTCCATGGTGGATGAACAGGTCTTCCAGTTGCTTTTTGCCCCCGGGTTCAGCACGAGTGAAGAAGTGACCGAGATCTCGGGGCGCGGGGTCGGGCTTGATGTGGTCCGGGAAACGGTGATCCGGCTGAAGGGCATGGTGGAGGTCAGCTCCGATCCTTCTTTAGGGACGAGCTTTATCATCCGTTTGCCGCTGACACTTGCGATCACCAAAAGTCTTCTCGTGATGGCAGGAAGCGATACGTACGCCATCCCGGTCGATTCGGTGATCGAAACGGTCCGCATCGATCTGGACAATCTGAAGACTGTCGAGACCAAAGATGTGATCACCGTCCGCGGGCACATTTTGCCGGTCGTGAAGTTGCATGATATTTTCGGGCTTCCCGCGAAAGGGATCCTGGAAAAGAAGTTTTTCCCCGTCCTGATCGTTCAGTCCGTTGAAAAAAGGGTCGGCCTCCTGGTGGATGAGCTTATCGGGCGCCAGGAGATCATCTCCAAAAGCATGGGGGATCCCTTGAAGCATGTGAAGCACATTTCGGGTGCGACGATCCTGGGAAGCGGGAAAGTGGTGATGATCCTGGATATCCCGTCGATCATCCATTCGGCGGAGGGCGGGGTGGTGCGGCCGTCGGAGGCAAAGCCCAAGGGGGCCCCCGGCAAAAAGAAAAAAACGATCTTGCTTGCCGAAGATACGCTCACGACTGCCATGCTCGAGAAAAACATCCTGGAGTCGGTGGGCTATTCGGTCGTTATTGCGCGCGACGGCCAGGAAGCGCTCGACAAGGCTTCCCAGGAGAAATTCGATCTTGTGATCTCCGACGTTTTGATGCCGCGCATGGACGGGTTTGAGCTGGTGACGCGCCTTCGAAGAGAAAAAAATTATAAAGAAATTCCGATCATCATCGTGACCACGCGTGAAAGCGATGAAGATAAGCGCAAAGGTATGGAAGCCGGAGCGAATGCCTATCTTCTGAAAAGCGATTTTACTTCCGAAGGTCTTCTGGAGACGATCGAGCGACTGCTCGGGTAAAACAAATCCTAAATCTGAAATCCAAGCTCTATGCATAAAATCCGAAATACGAATATCGAAATTCGAAATAATTCATTAATTTCAAAAATCCAAACAAGATAAACCGATGGCTGGAAAATACGATTTAGAAGAAAGCACGGAGAAATTCGCTCGGGATGTGATCCGGTTTTGTAAGGTCTTGCCTAAGAATGCCATCAATTTTGAACTTATGAGCCAAGTGGTGCGGTCGGCGGGATCCGTAGGTGCTAACTACATAGAGGCAAATGAAGCGCTTAGAAAAAAAGATTTTCTTCACCGCATTAAAATCTGTAGGAAAGAAGCGAAAGAGACCAGATATTGGTTGCGGCTTATCGGATCAGATGATGTCGCTATCGAAAAAGAGGCAAGCTGTTTGGGTAAGGAAGCTACTGAGCTGATGAACATCTTCGGAGCAATCCTCAGAAAAGCTTCATAGCTGGGCGTTTAAGCATTGGAAAATTCGAATTTGTTTCGAGTTTCGATATTCGGATTTAGGGTTTAGCGTTTAGAATTTAGGGTTTATTTTTGTTTCGATGTTCGGATTTTGATATTTGCATTTAAAGGGGGATCCATGCCAAAAACCATCCGGGTTCTGATCGTGGACGATTCGACGCTGGCCCGTCAGGCTCTGAGCGCCCTTCTTAGTACGGATCCCGAGATCGAAGTGATCGGAGAGGCTCGTAACGGGAGAGAGGGTTATGAGAAGACCCTGGCTTTAAGGCCCGACGTGATCACTATGGATATTACGATGCCGGTCATGGATGGGGTTCAGGCCACGGAACTTATCATGGAGGAAGTCCCCACGCCGATCGTGCTCGTTAGCACCCGGGATGTCCAGGTGATCGTCAAGGCGCTCGCGTTCGGGGCGATGGATTTTGTGGCGAGCACCGGGGATCTTGAAGAGATGAGGGCAGAGCTGATCGACAAGGTGAGGATCGCTTCACGAGTGAGGGCGATCCGGCGTATGCATACCCGTCCAGTCCTTCAAAGAACGATTACTCGCCGGCCGGCCGCATCCACGGTCGTGGCTCTCGGGATATCAACGGGAGGCCCCCAGGCGCTTCAAATCCTGCTCTCCATGTTGCCGGCTAAATTCCCTGGGAGCATTCTTGTGGTCCAGCATATTTCTTCCGGTTTTATTCAAGGGCTCGTGGAATGGTTGAGTGTCACCTCTCCACTCGATATCCGTGTCGCGAAGGCCGGGGATGCATTGAAGATCGGAACGGTCTTTTTCGCGCCGGATGGTGTTCATATGACTGTAGATAAAGAGGAAAAGATCGCTCTCAAGGAAGATGTCTCCAAAAAGATGCTCCACGTCCCTTCGATCGATGTGATGATGCGATCCGTGGCGGAAGTTTATCAAGAAAGAGCCCTGGGGGTCATCATGACCGGGATGGGCCACGATGGTGTGGAGGGGATCTCTTCGATCAAGTCTGCGGGAGGTTATACGATCGCGCAGGATGAAAAAACGTCCGCGATCTATGGGATGAACAAGCTTGCGGTAGATCAAGGTACGATCGAGCGTGTGTTGGCGCTTGAGCAGATCGCCGCCGAATTGATTCGCGTCGCCGGCGGCACGTACTAACTCCCCGAGAAAAAGTTTTTTAAAGCTTCGTCATCCTGAGCACCGCGAAGGATCCCGCTTTGAGATTCTTCGGCCTGCTGCTTCTTGCTTCCGCAAGAAGCAGGTCTCAGAATGACGTTTTTTGGGGTGCAGGATAAAACCATTTTTTTCATATAGGAAAATCCATGAAAAAGAGAATTCTTGTGGTGGATGATAGCTCGCTGGTGCGCGAGATGTACAAGGCTCAGTTGGAAGAAGCCGGCTATGAGGTCTGGACCTCAGCGGATGGGATCGAAGCAATTAATGCGGCGTTCACTCAATCTCCCGACCTCGTTTTGTTGGATGTCCATATGCCCAAGATCAATGGGTATCAAGTCTGCCGGCTTCTCAAGGATCGTTCTGAAACCAAAGATATCCCGATCGTCATTATGACGGCTCGGGATGCCGGCGGGGTGGTCGAAGATCCCCAGAAATGGAGTTTTCAGACCGGCGCAGACGGATTTTATGGCAAAGACGAAGGCGCGGCCCTGCTGCCCTCCGTAGCCTTGTACCTTCAAAAAAATAGGCCCCTTGCGAAATCTCCCTTGGCCGGTCAGGCCAAAGCCATGAGTGAGACCGAGATCATGCTCGCGCTTTCCGAGCTTTTGGACCGCCAGCTTTATCTGGATATCACGCGGCTCAAGGAATTGAATGAAATGAAGAATGTGTTTGTTTCGAACGTGGCCCACGAGTTCCGAACACCGATCGCGGCCATGCAAGGTTATCTCGAGAACCTCCGGGATGGCATTTATGGTCCGGTGACGTCGGAACAGAAAGAAACCATGGCGGCGATGCTCAAGACGATCAGGCGCGTCTTGCGTTTAACACGGGACATGCTGGATATTTCAAAGATCGAAGCGGGAAGGCTCGAGCTGGATCACCAGGATGTTGACCTCGCGAAGGTCGTCAGGGAAGCGGCCAAGACTTTTGAAATCGAGGCTTCCAAAAAACGGATCAAGCTTGTTCTTCAGATCCCGGGCAATCCCGTTCATTTCTGGGGGGACGAAGACCGGATACCTCAAGTGTTCGTGAATCTCATCAGCAATGCCATTAAATACACCCCCGAAGGCCAGACCGTAACGGTTCGGGTTCATGAAGAGCCGCAGGACGGTGCGATCCGTGTTGAGGTGGAAGATACCGGCAAGGGAATTCCTGTAGATCAGAGAGAAAATATCTTTGATAAATTCACCCGGATCAAGACTGAGAAAGAGGAAGGCACAGGCCTCGGGCTCTCCATCGCGAAGGACCTCGTCATGCTGCACGGAGGGAATATCTGGGTCGAGTCCGTTTCCCCCACAGGTTCCCGCTTCGTGGTCATTTTGCCCCAGAAGAAACCCTAGTTCCCGCTTCGCGTCGCTTCCGAAAAATTCAGCCGACCAGCTTTCAAGGCAGGGACAAGGGGTTTAGTCCGTGGGGGGGTATGTCGATAATGAGTTATCGACATAATTCAGGTTTATGAACTATCATTAGGGAGAATCATGCTAAGTGGCGGGGTGTTCCGTGGCTAAAAAAATTCTGCTGGTCGATGACAGCGCGTTGGTGTGCGCCATGATCAAGACGCAGTTGGAAGAGGCCGGTTATGAGGTCTTGATCGCGAAAGATGGGCAGGAGGGTTTGGACCTCGCACGTAAGGAAGTGCCCGATTTTATCTTGCTGGATCTGATGCTTCCAAAACTCGATGGCTATAAAGTCTGCCGGATGCTCAAATTCGACAAAGTTTTCGAGCATATTCCCGTTATTATTTTTTCGGCTCGGGAGAGTGATGCGGATAAGAAACTCGCGGAGCAGTCCGGGGCCAACGCGTATATGGTCAAACCGTTCGATCCGGAGTTGTTCCATAAGACGATCCAGAAGTTGACCCGGAACTCAGCCTAGATCATTCAGGGATGCGAGAGTTGCTTCTATGAAAAAAAAGATTCTTTTGGTGGAAGATGAATCCCAGATACGGACGATCATTAGCGCGCGGTTGGCGGCCATGGGTTTTGAGGTGCTGATCGCGAAAGATGGTCTCGAGGGGCTGCATCTCGTTCGCAAGGAATCTCCGGACGTCGTTTTGTTGGATCTGATGCTCCCCGGAATGGACGGCTACAAACTATGCCGGATGATCAAATTCGATGTGGCTCTTGAACATATCCCGGTCGTCATTTGTTCGGCCAGGGCGAGTGATGAGGACAAGAAACGTGCAGAACAGTCCGGCGCTGACGCTTATCTGGTGAAGCCGTTCGAGATCAAATTGTTTGTGGAGACCATCCAGAAGCTGCTAGGGGTCTCACCTTCCAACCAACCTGACGGGTTAGAAAAACCAGACTCGTGAAAAGTTATTGGATAGAGTCAAGGGCGCGTGAGGGGCTTTTATGAAAAAAAAGGTCCTTTTTGTGGAGGATGAATCCCAGATACGGGAGATCATTCTCGCGCGGTTGACCGCCATGGATTTTGAGGTGGTGGTCGCCAAAGACGGTCTCGAGGGTTTGCGGCTTGTTCGCACGAAACGCCCCGACATGGTTTTACTGGACCTGATCCTTCCAAAACTGGACGGCTACAAGCTTTGCCGGATGATCAAGTTCGATACCACGCTTGAGCATATTCCGGTGATCATCTGCTCGGCCCTGGGAAGCGACGAGGACAAAAAACTCGCCGAACAAGCCGGCGCAGATGCGTACATGATCAAACCGTTCGATATGGATTTGTTTGTTTCCCTGGTCCAAAAGCTGACGGGTGTTTGATCTTCAGGTTTGGATTTTGAGAACAGGCGTTTTTAGGGATTTTTATTTTGATAAAATGAAAGGTGAATAGGGCGAATTTCATGAAAAAAAGGATCCTTTTGGTGGATGATGAGCCCAATATTCTGACGATCGTGAGCGCGCGCCTGGTGGCCCTGGGTTTCGAAGTGCTGATCGCTCGAGACGGTCAGGAGGGCTTGGACCTTGCGCGCAAGGAATCTCCGGATGCGATCTTGTTGGATCTGATGCTTCCGAAGCTCGATGGTTATAAAGTCTGCCGGATGCTCAAATTCGACAAGGTTTATGGGCATATCCCGGTGATCATCTTTTCAGCCAAGGGGAGTGAGGAGTCTAAGAAGATGGCGGATCAGGCCGGTGCCGACGCGTATATGGTCAAGCCGTTCGATAACAAGTTGTTCGCGGAGACAATGAAGAGGCTGACAGGGGTTTGACCCTGATCGGAGAGACGATGGTCCCAGACGTTAAATTATTAGAATTGTTGGTGAAGCAAGGGATGCTTCAGCAGGAGCAGGCGGATCAGGCCAAAAAAGAGGCGGGTCGCGTCGGCCAGTCTCTTGAATCCGTTCTTGTGAAGAGCGGTTTTATCACCGATGAAGAACTCGCCAGCACAAAAGCTACGATCCTCGGAGTGCCCTACATCGACATCAATAATTATCGTCTCGACCGTGAACTGGTCAAGTTGATCCCCGAGAAGATCGCAAAGAAATACAGTCTTATCCCTCTTTTTTCGACCGGCGAAGCGCTTTCCATCGGGATGATCGATCCTCAGAATATCGTGGCCATCGACCAGATCCGTAAACTCACCAACTTTGACGTGGTCGATCCCATCCTGGTCTCCTCAGGAGGTTTTCAGGCCGCGCTCAACACCTATTATCGTTCCTACGGTTCCATGGCGGATATCGTCAAGACCCTTGAAAAAGAGAAAACGCCCAGCATGGGCGAATCGCTTTTGGGCGAGATCACTGAGAAGACCCCTGTCAGCAAGCTCGTGGATTCTTTGCTGATGCAGGCCGTTCAATCTCGAGCCTCGGACATCCATATTGAACCTGAAGAAACGATCGTTTCGGTACGGCTTCGCGTGGACGGGCTTTTGCATCACATCACGACTTTTCCGCTTGTGATCCAAAACGCGGTCGTCTCGCGCGTGAAGATCCTGGGCGGCATGGATATCACCGAGAACCGGAAGCCCCAGGACGGCAAGATCCGCATGGAGCTCGAGGGGAAGGATCTGGATATCCGCGTTTCAACCTTCCCGACCCTTTTCGGCGAGAACGTGGTGCTGCGACTTTTGGACAAGCGTGCGATGCTTCCGAACCTTGTGGAATTAGGTTTTTCCAAAGAGAACCTCGATAATTTTTCAAAACTGATCACGCGCTCGCATGGCATCATTCTGGTAACCGGCCCCACGGGAAGCGGGAAAACGACTACGCTTTACGCGGCGCTTTCCAAGATCAACAGCGAAGAGAAAAATATTGTGACGATCGAAGATCCCGTGGAATATGTGCTGCCCCGGGTTCGTCAGACCCAGGTCAATGTCAAAGCCGGCATCACCTTTGCCAACGGGCTGCGAGGATTTTTGCGTCAAGATCCAGACATTATGATGGTCGGTGAGATCCGCGATAAGGAGACTGTGGAAATGGCGATCCAGTCGGCGCTGACCGGACATCTTGTGTTCTCAACCTTGCACACCAACGACGCCCCTTCCGCCTTGGCGCGCCTCATCGACATGGGGGCGGAACCGTTTCTGATCTCTAGCTCGGTGATCGGGATCCTGGCGCAGAGGCTTGTTCGTGTGAATTGTCCCAAGTGTCGTGAGCCTTACACTCCCTCAGCTGCGGTGCTCCAAAGCGTCGGACTTCCGGAGGGAACCCAGGTGATGCGCGGGAAAGGCTGCACCAAATGCAACCAGAGCGGATTCACAGGTCGTATTGGGATCTTTGAGTTGATGTACATTACCGATGAGATCAAATCCCTTGTGGATGCTCGTCGTTCGGCCGCGGATATCAAGAAGAAAGCCGTGGAGCAGGGGATGAAGACCTTGCGGCAGGATGGTTTAGAAAAAGTCCTGAAAGGGATGACGCCTCTCGAAGAAGTCCTGAGAGTGACCGAGATCGAATAATGGAAGTCTCCTACCGCTATCAAGCCCGTGATAAATTTGGACGGTCGGTGGCCGGACAGATGAGCGCCGTCTCCGATACGGAGGTCGCGACCAACCTTAAAACGAAGGGGCTGACTCCCTTTTCCATTGAGCCTATCGGGGAAAAGGCGTCCCGTGATTTTTTGGCGCCCTTTCGCCGCTTTAAACAAAGTGACGTCAATGCCTTTACGCGTGAGCTTTATACACTGACCCGGGCCGGATTGACCATCCTGGCATCTCTGGAGGTGATCGGGGAGCAAGACCGAAATCCCGTGCTCAAGAAGATCGTGGAAGGGCTCATCCAAAGTATCCGGGGCGGTGCGAGCATCTCCGATAGCTTGCAGCGTTATCCGAAGATCTTTAGCGTCCTTTACGTCAACATGATCCGGGCCGGTGAGGTTTCGGGTCGGCTGGAACAGATCCTGGAGCGCTTGATCTTCATTGGCGAGGCGGAAGAAAAACTTCAGATGCGCGTCAAGGCGGCGCTTCGTTATCCCGCCATTGTCTTTGGAGCTCTTGTGCTGGCGTTCCTATTTCTCACCAATTTTATCATCCCGCGTTTTGCCGTTCTTTTCACCCAAAGCGGTGTCGAGCTGCCGCTCCCGACCCGTCTCCTTTTAGGGATCCATGATGCTTTTACGAAGTATGGGTGGGTGACGGCGATCCTCGTGACCGCCCTGGTGATCTTTCTTATCCGATTTCTGAAGACTCCCACGGGGAAGCTTTGGCGTGATCGTCTCATGCTCAAGGTACCTGTTTTCGGGTCGTTAATTCTCAAATCTGAAATGTCGCGCTTTGCCCGCATCATGGCGCTTTTGATCCAGAGCGGGATCCCGGCACTTCGGGCTCTTGAGATCGCATCCGGAAGTTCTGATAATAAAGTGATCGTCGGAGCGATCGATAAGATTCGTGTGAGTGTTACGGAAGGGACCAGTATGACCGAGCCTATGAAGGCGAGCGGCATTTTTCCGCCTTCGGTGGTACGGATGGTCCATGTGGGGGAAGAGACCGGGAAAATTGATGAGTTGCTTTTAAAGGTCTCGGAATACTATGATATGCAGGTGGAATACACAGTTACCAATCTGATGGTTCTGATCGAACCGATGTTGATCGTGGTGCTCGGAGGGATGGTGTTTGTGCTGGCGCTCGGGATGTTCCTCCCGATGTGGAATATGATCAAGGTGTTTCAGCACGCATAGGGTTCATGCCCTATAGTGTTGGCACTGCTCAGGATTGGCTTATACGGGACCTAATGCAGGTGTTTACACCTATAATGCTACGAGCGGGACTTTCCAGTAATAATTTTTCGATCGACTTAAGTAAAGTGTCCGGGAATGAATGATGTATAAAAATAACAAAAGGAGAAGTCCAATGTTCAAACGCGAAAAAGGTTTTACGCTCATTGAATTGATCATGGTGATCGTGCTGTTAGGTCTTTTGGCGGTTGTGGCGATCCCGCAATACACCAATCTCCAGACCCAGGCCAAGACGGCTGCCGAACAAGGGGTGGTCGGAGGTGTTCGTTCGGGCATCTACACCAAATATGCCGCCAATCTGGCGCAAAATGTCACTCCGGCCTACCCGGCAACACTAGGCGGAACTGGAAGTTGCACAACGGGCAGTCCCTGTTTTGGCAATGTTCTTTCACAGGGGATCACGCAGGATTGGTCAGCCAGTGGTGCGACTTTCACGGGTCCCAATGGTGGTACTTACACCTACAACGCTACGACCGGGACTTTCCAATAATAATCTTTGTGGCGGAGTGATGTGGGGTGTTTCTGCATTAATTGAGGCATAGGGCTGCAAAACGAAGCAGACCTGTTCCCGACAAATCAACAAAAGGAGAATGTAAATGTTTAAACGTGCAAAAGGTTTTACGCTCATTGAATTGATCATGGTGATCGTGCTGTTAGGTCTTTTGGCGATCGTGGCGATCCCGCAATACACCAATCTCCAGACTCAGGCCAAGACGGCCGCAGAACAAGGGGTGGTCGGAGGCGTTCGTTCGGGGATCTACACCAAGTATGCCGCCAACTTAGCGCAAAATGTCACGCCTGCTTTTCCGGCCACGTTGGATGCCAATGCGAACGGTGCTTGTGTGACCTGCTTTACCAACGTTCTCTCTCAACCGATCAACGACACGACCTGGACTAAGTCCGGATCGGCTTATACAGGGCCTAATTCCGGCGTTTACTCCTACAACGCTACGACCGGGACTTTCCAGTAATAAGATTTGTGCCCGATCACAGTTGTGGAAAAGCGGGCGTCCTCAAAGGACGCCCGCTTTTCGTTATCGAAAGGGTGATTCGTGAATAAGAAGGGTTCGGCCCTGATGACGGTGCTTATCGTCGTCATCCTTATTCCCATTATTGTTTTTGCCACCACCAGTTTCATTACGTCTTCCTTGCTCCGCTACACCACGCAAAACAGGAACATCAAGGCCCTCTACCTTGCCCAGGCGGGGATCCATCGGGCCATTTACAAGATCAGGAACGGTGCGCCCGGCGCGCCTCTGACGGATTTTACCGACCATATCCCCCCAGGCTCGGACGACACAGCCCTTGTGCAACAGACGGGAATAAGTGGTAATGTCTATCAGGTCAAATCGACAGGAACCTCGGTTGCGGTAAATTATCCGACGCTGATCTCCCGAATGGTTTCTGTGCAATACAATGACAACACGAACAAAATCAGCCTTTGTGCTGAGGGGGATGGCACCGGCTTTCCGCCTCTGTGTAGTGCGATTTGGTGGCCGTTTAGCGAGGGATCGGGATATACGACAGGGACCTCGCCCTATGGGGGCACTCTGACGCCTTCGACTGCAAACGGGCCGGCATGGACTACCGATCGTTATGGGGCCGCGGGGAAAGCGCTCAATTTTAATCAAGCCGCCACCACCAATTATGTGGTCGTTCCTGATTCTGCGGGGCTTGATCTCACCACCTCTGGAACACTCATGGCATGGATCCGTCCCTCTGCGATACCCAACCAAGCCCAACAGACCATTGTGCATAAAGGGGGAGCTACGACAGCCACGAATGCTTATGCCCTTTTTCTTCGTCGACAGAGCACTAATCTAGCCAGAGTCCGATTTTGGATTTACAGTGGCACTGGGAATGGCACCCAATATTTGGCAAGTGGTGGTACGAATATGGGCCTTAACACTTGGTACCATATCGCCGGAGTTTGGGACTCAACCGGTTTGCGTGTCTACCGCAATGGAGTGCCCGACGGTACTCTCGTGAGCGCCAATCGGGTGGCGAGGACTAATGCCAATTCCTTGTACATAGGTGCGAGTGGGACTTTGGCAGCAGCCCAAGAGTTTGCCGGGAAAATCGATGAAGTGTACATCTATGGTTGCCGAAAAACCGATGCGGAAATTAAGACTTATTACAATGCCACCTGCGCCGGAAGCGGCGCGACTCCTTGTCCGCAGCCTTGATCCGGGGAATGAATGATAAACTCTAAACTCGAAATCCGAGACTCTAAACAAATTCAAATTTATGAAAACTCTAAACACTAGAGCGTCTCTCAATAGCGTCGTCATCCTGAGCTTGCCCCGTTTTACGGGGCGGGCGAAGGATCTCACTTTGAGATTCTTCGGACTGCTGCCTTCTGCGAAGGCAAGAAGCAGGTCTCAGAATGACGCCTTTCTGCGAAAAGGTGTCACGCTGATAGAACTGATCATGGCCATGGTCATATTGGTCGCGATCTCCATCCCGACGGCTTCTATGATCGGAGCGCAGATCCAGGGTATGGCCGAGTCTTCAGACCTTACGGCGGCCGGGAATGCGGCGCGAGCGCAGATGGAAAAACTCGAGAATACCGCCTATGGAAATGTCACGGCAAACAGCACCACCGTTTCTCCTTACGAGCTGAGCTGGGGCGTCGCGGAGACCGTGAATGGCACCGAAGCGATGAAAAATATTACGATGAGCATTCAGAGGACCGGGACGTCATCGGTTCTGTTGACGCTTTACAACACGTTCTGTAAGGGTGTGAGCGACGGCGAATGAAAAATATCCGCGGGTTTACCCCGTTAGAGACTGGTCAAAGATCACTTCAGCTACGTTTTCCTGGTGAGGGGCAATAAGCATGAACGCCTGGGTAGGGCAGGACTCGCGGAAGCGCTCAAAGAAGCGCTTCCTGTCTCTAACGGGGTTTACCCTTATTGAGCTTGTGATGGTAATTCTTATCGCGAGCGCTCTTTCCATGGGCGGGTACTACATCATGCAGTTTATGGTCCAGAATACCTTCTACTTGCCGAACCAGGTCCAGACAGATCTCGCGGCCGCGCAGGCCTTGGAGACTTTGGTCGAAGGGGATACGGCGACCGTTCACGGATTACGTTTCTCAAGGACCGTAACGGCTCTTGCGCCCAACGACGTGACGGTGAAGGACCAGGATTGCGGAGATTTGAGGTTCTGGCTGGATACGGCGAATCACCAGCTCAAACGGCAGATTGGAGGGGGGGCCGAGACTGTGGTGCCGTATTTTATGCCTCCGAGTGTGTCTTTTACCGGATCCGGTGTCGGAGATGCTTTTTTCACTTATTACGATGGGTTGGAGGTAGAGACGAATGACCCTACCAAGGTGCGCCGCATCCAGATCAATTTAATTGCTCAACAAGGAGCGGGTTCGGTCGATAGTTTTCAAGGGATCAGTCGTCAGAACACGTCCGTTAAAGTGAGTAAATATACATGCGTGTAAACCCGGAAGCTACCGTGTTTAGTTTATTCTTCCGGGTTAACGGTACGGTTCGGATCCATTAATTAAACACAACGGGTCATCATCGCCAGGAGTCTCATGTCTTTTCTTTCTATAGAATTAGGGAAGCATCAGTTCAAGGTGCTTTTACTTGAAAGAGAGAAGGATGTTTTGGTGATCCGGCAAGATCTCGCTCTCATCATTCCTCCCGAGTTCATCAAATCCAAGATCCCCGAAGCGCTTAAGGATTTTATGCGGCGCTACGATGTTACGGATCACAAGATTTTTTTGACCCTTTCGGACCCGAGCGTGATCACCCTTAAGAATGCTGTGTTCCCCCTGATGGCGACAGGCGAACTTGTGGCGGCGATCGCATGGCACGCCAAAGAAGAGGGGGTCTTGACGGAGGATGTGATCTTTTTTAGTTATGAGATCGTCAAGGAGTTCGAGGACTCCGAAGGCGCGAAGAAGGTCGCGGTGACGTATTCAACCGTGAACCGGAAGCTTCTCGAAGAGTCGATCCGGATGCTGAAGCGGATGGGCCTCGAGGTCCTCCATGTGAGTGCTGCGCCGCTCAACACCCCGAAGGTTTTGCCGGCTGCGGCAGACAAGTCTCAATCTCAGATGGTGCTGCATCTGGGGTATTCCTCTTCGACTTGTGTGATCTATAAAAATGGAAAACTGGTTTTTATGAGAACCTTGTCGTTCTCTTACGAGAAAACCCGGTTGAGTCTGAACGACCCGCTCTTTTTGGGGGCGAAGTTCAGAACCCCGGCAGCCGAGGCGGAGATCGAGAAGGCGATCCAGACGATCGGGATCCCTCACGAAGAATTCTCGGTCGGGAGCGGGGAGAACCAGGCCACGCAGTTTTTTGGTCTCATGCGACCGGTCTTGGAAGGTCTTGTCCGTGAGATCCGTTATTCCCTGACTTATTTTATGCAAAACTTAAGTGAAGAAAAGCCTTCGGCTTTGTTCCTGACGGGACATGGCACGAGATTCAAGGGCCTGGATCTTTATCTTAACAGAGAGTTGGAAATGCCCGTTTCAAACCTGAGGCTGCCTTCGTCAGCCCGGTGCGACCAGGCCGCTGTCCTTGAAGACCCGATTCGGCTCAGTCAGTGTGTGAGTGCGGTGGCAGGACTTCTTCCGGGTGAGAAGAGCGCGGATTTCATGCCTTTTGAGATTAAAAGCCAGAAGTTCGAAACTTTCCAGAGAAGTGTCTTGAAAATGGTTACGCTTGTTGCGGCGGGGCTCTGTGTGAGCTCATTCATTTTAGCGAATCTTCACGGGGTTTTTTTAAAGGAGCGTTTCGGGCTTGGAGAAAAAGAGCTTGCGAACTTCGGGAAATTCGCTCAGGCTTCAGCCCAGGCGTTCCCGAAGTATTATTTGACGCGCGAGTTGGAAAAAGCGACGATCCCTGCCGACAAAGTTTTGCGTCTCTTGGGGCATTTGATGCCCGGGGGGTTGGCGATGCGCCATTTTGAAGTCGATTCTTCAAGCCGTTCCATGGTGGCAGATCTTGAGACGTCCGGGTTGGATGAGGGGGGGAATCCGATGGTCGAGGACCTCCTCAGGAGGCTCCGGGAAACGGGATTTTTTAAAAGGGTCGATGCGAAGCCCGTGAACGGATATTCGGTGTCCGTTTACAGGCTCGAAGGAGTTTTCCGAAATGATTAATGTCCAAAAGGACCGGATCACTTATTCCCAGATCGCGATCTTTGTATGGGCGCTTTCGATCGTGCTGGGGGTTGTTCTTTTTTTTCAGTTCGTGGATGGTCCGGCAGATTTACGAGTGCTGGGGATCCGTGAGCGTCTGGATGTTATTGAAACCCGGCTGAAGTGGATGACCCAGACCATTGACACGATCCAGGATCCCGTAAAGGTCCTGGAATATTTCAAGGAGAAGGATCGGGATCTTGACCGAAGGTTTCCTGATGCGGCGGAGAAGTCTTTGCTGATGCTGACGGAGTATGCCAACAAATTTGGGCTTCGGGTCGAACGGATCCAGGCGGAAAGACCGCGGAAGGTTGTGAGCGCTCGCGGGGGGCCGCTTGACGCGGAAGGAAAGATTTGTTATGGAGTGCAGGTTTCCCTTAGGTTTAAAGGGGAGTACTACAACCTCGTTAAGTATCTCGATGCCTTGCGCAAGGTGGTCCCGGCTTTTCTGGTCGTGAGGGATATCTCGATCGATAATAAGTTTTCGTCTGGGCCGAAGCTCGAAGGTACTCTGGATCTGAGTCTCTACCTCCTGGAGTGATGATGCAAAAAAAAGTGGCTTTCCAACTGGGTGTGATCGGGGTCATGGCGCTTGCCTTGGTGCTTATGAGTATTCCTCTTTTTAAGAAGGGGACGGGGGGCTCCAAGAAGCTTTCGACGTCCCCTGCCGCGTCCGGGCTTGCGTCCAATGCGGGTCTCGGGCGGACGGATTCCTCCGGGCCAACGATCAAGTTGCGGCATATAAAGGACGATAAATTCTATGAGAGGCTTAGCCGTGTTGCGGAGGCTTTGCCCCTGGCTCGCGATCCTTTTTCTTTTACTTTTACAGGTCCCAAGAGTCTGCGCGATGGTATGGAGCTTGCAGGGATCCTCTGGGAAGGTGAAAAGCCCATCGCGATCATTAATCAGTCATTTTTTAATGTCGGAGATTCCAACGAGCAATTCAGCGTGATCAAGATCTTGCAGGACCGGGTGGTGTTAAAAGATAGAACCGGAGAGTTCGAACTTCGCCTGAAACAGTAGTACGTCATGGGATCAATTCGTCCTGGATTTGTAGGACAGGTTTCAATCTGCCCTACCTCAGTAGGTGAATTCACGGGAGGCATCATGAAGGCTCGACTTTGGATTTTTTTAGCTTTTTTTATGGGGGTGTCGGCATTTCTAGCCGGTGCCGCGGAGCCCGGTTTGAGCAGCCTTAAATTCAAGGATACTGAGATCTCGACGGTGCTGAAGGCCATTGAGAAGAAAGCGGGTCTCGAAGGGAAAAAGATCACGATCGTGACAACGCCCGAGGTGTTTGGACTCGTGACGGTGGATCTCGAGAATGTCGATTGGAAGACCGCGTTCAAGGTTATTCTCAAGATGTACGATCTCGGTTATACCCAGGACGGGAATATTCTTACGGTCTCCACCCTCACCAAGATCGGGGATGACCAGAAAAAAGAGGATGATGCTCTTTTTGCCTCCGGCGGGATGAAGATCGAAGCCTTCAAGCTCAAGCATGTTGAAGCCGCCGATGTCGCAAAAATGATCACGCCCTTTCTTTCTGAAAAAGGGAAAGTCTCCGTCATGGATGTTGTGAATAAGCAGGGATGGGGTTTTTCCGCGAGTACGAGCGGGCAAACCAGTGTGGGGGATGGAGCCTCTTCCGGAAATAGTGGTTCCTCCAATCAGACCCAAGCGCCGCAAAATACGACCAAAATGACACGGACCAAGATCTTGGCGGTTTCTGATACGCCGATCGTGGTGCGTCAGGTCGCAAAGCTCATTGAAGAAGTGGATGTGGCGCCCAAGCAGGTCCTGATCCGTGCGATCCTTCTGGAAGTGGTGCAGAACAAACTTTTTGATCTCGGTCTTGATTTTGGGACCCTCGACACGAAGGGAACTGCGGGAGATATTTTTAACAAGGATTATAAGCTGGGGGCTGCCAGCCGGTTTTCCGAAACACCGAGTGCTTTCAAACCCTTTGAAACAGGGATGACCTCGGCTAATTCGGGGCTTAAATTTGGATTTTCAAAAATGCAAGGCACGCAATTTGAAGTAACTTTGCATGCGCTTCAAGAAGATAAAAACACCAACACCCTGTCCACGCCTACGATCCTCACTCTCGATGGCCGCGAGGCCACGATCTTGGTTGGGCAGCAATATCCGATCGTCGACACTACGTCGAGCACCAATGTCAATAACACGGTGGGGGGGTCGCTCAATTATTATCAGAATATCGGGATCCAGCTTCGCGTGGTGCCGCAGATCGTCGGCGATAACGAAGACCGGGTGAATCTCATCGTCCACCCCACAGTTTCCAATAAAAACGAGACGGTTAAAGTCAAAGGAGGCGCTGACGGTCTCGCCACCATAGCCGAATATCCTATTATCGATACCCGCGAAGCTGAGACTCAGATGGTGATCGATGATGGAGATACCGTGGTGATGGGCGGACTCTTGAGTGATGCGAAAACAAAAGAGTTGGCCGGAGTGCCTTTCTTGAGCGATATCCCGCTTTTGGGGAAAATCTTTGACAGACTGACGAAAAATGGCGAGAAGAAAGACCTTGTGATCTTTCTGACCGTGAAGATCGTTCGTCCCTCCATGGTGCTTCCCGCGGATGTTTTGGACCGGACGAAGATCGACCAAATGACCAAAGGCTTATGACGGCACTTCAGGAATTCTACGGATACAGGACCCAGCCTTTCAATATCACCACGAACGCGGAACTCTTCTTTCAAGGTTCATCCCATCAGGAGGCGCTTGCCTCGTTGATGTATGGTATTGAAGAACGCAAGGGGCTGATCCTGATCACCGGGGAAGTGGGGACGGGGAAGACCACGCTTTGTAAAGCGCTGCTGGAACGGTTGCCGCAGTCGGTGAGGACTTCCTTCATCATGAGCCCGTATTTTAGCGATATTCAGCTTCTGCAGGCGATCGTGGAAGATTTTGGCCTTGAGCCAGAGAAAAAGACGCGCTTGGACATTATTAAGAAACTGGACGCTTTTTTGATCGATCTCAGTCTGAATCAGGGGAATGCGGTATTGATCATCGATGAAGCTCAAAACCTCAAGGCCCGGCAGCTCGAGCAGGTCCGGCTTCTTTCGAATCTTGAGACGAAGCACGGGAAGCTCCTCCAGATCGTGCTTGTGGGGCAGCCGGAGCTTAAGGAGCATCTCGAACGCTATGATCTGAGGCAGCTTTATCAGAGGATCGTGATCAAATATGAGCTGCGTCCTCTGGAGTTTGCGGATGTGAAAGCCTATGTGGATTTCCGGATTGAGCATTCGGGAATGACCGGTCTCTTTATCCCCCCCGAAGGATATCGTATGATCCATGAGTTCTCAAAGGGGATCCCGCGGCTTGTGAATCTTCTGTGCGATCGGGCGCTCTTACTCGGATTTGTTCGGAAAGAAAAAGTTTTGGGGACGGATGTTTTTGTCGCTGCGATGGAAGAGATCCGATGAGCATTGTTTACGATTATCTGAAGCAGATCCAGGCGAAAAAGCCTTTGGAAAAGGTGACTCCGGAGGTTCTTTCGTCGGTTCCTTCTCCGGTCAAGAAAAAGGCCGGATCTCCACTCGGGATGAAAATTGGAGTTGGGGTTTTGGGGTGTCTTTTGCTGGCTTCTGGCCTGTATTTTTTTCTTCCGAAGGGCGAAAAGACCACGATCAAGGTTTACCAGGCTCCGGAAAAGCCCAAGGTGGCTCAGTCCGAGAATCCTGGCGAGGGTTGTATCCTCGAAGGGATCATTTACAATCCTTCCCGGCCCTTTGCGATCATTAATGGCAAAATGCTTGAGGTGGGTGGGCGGATCGGTGATTTTGAAGCCACGCAGATAACGGCTGATTCCGTGTCGCTCAAGAACTTAAAAGACGGTTCTTCCCGCACCATCCGATTGTAACTTCTCGTTTGCTCTGTCGTGCTTTTGTCTTCACCCGGGCCAGCTTCTAGGAAGTGTCCAGACAGGCAGCTTTCTTTGTAGCGTCGAGCGTCATGATATGCTTCGCTTGCCATTTTCAATTCATCCATTTTCCTTAATGCTTCTGGGTGATAAAATAACGGAGGTGGAGGATGCCCGCATCGTCCGGGATTCAAACTGCAGCGCAAAACTTTCTTAGGGGGGAATTTATGGAAAAAGAGATCACAGCGGTACAGAAGGCCATCGATAAGCTTATTGAATTCGGGACAGAATACGGTCTGCAAGTCATTGGCGCTATTCTTGTTCTTATTATCGGAAACCTCGTCGGGAATTGGGTCAAGGGGATCATCCTCCAGCTTTGTGAGAAGAAGAAGATCGACATCACCTTGTCCCGGTTTATCGCATCTTGCGTGAAGATCGCGATCCTTGCCTTTGCCGTTATTATCGCGCTCGGGAAATTCGGCATTACGATCGCCCCTTTTATTGCTGTGATCGGTGCTGGAGCCTTTGGCGCAAGTATGGCGTTGCAGGGACCTCTCTCCAATTATGGCGCGGGAATCTCGATCATCCTGGGCCATCCGTTCGTGGTGGGAGACACCATCGTGGTGACCGGCCAGAGTGGAGTAGTCCATGAAGTGACGCTCTCTTCGACGATCCTTACGGATGAGGATGGCGTGAAGATCACGATCCCGAACAAGAGTATCGTGGGGGAGATCATCCACAATTCCTTCAAGTATAAGATCGTGGAAAACAAGGTAGGCATCAGCTGCTCGGATGATCCTGAAAAGGCCATTCATGTGATCCAAAAGACGATCGCAGGGTTTAAAGAGGTGGCCGAGACGCCTAAGCCCCAGGTAGGTCTCCAGGAGTTTGGAGATTCTTCACTTAACATCGGTTGCCGTTACTGGATCCCGACCACGAAATATTTCCAGACCCTTTGTGCGATCAATCTTGCCATCCATAAAGCGCTTAACGCGGCTCAAATGACGATGCCTTACCCGCGACAGGATGTTCACATTATTTCAGGGAAGATTTCCTGAAGAACCGGACGAAAGGCTTTTGACCTTCCGTCATTTTGATCCTGAGCGTGGTGGGAGAGCCTCTCCGCTGGGATCCTTCGCGGGGCTCAGGATGACGAGGGTTTCGTTAGAAGTTCTTCGCGTTCTTGCTTAACGCATCGATGATGAAATGATCCAGGCGGCAGGAGCACATGAAAAAAATCCTAGGGCTTTCTTTTGGCATTCTGGGTTTCTCGTCGCTTATTTCCCAGGTGGTGGTAATCCGGGAACTGGCGATGAGTTTTTATGCCAATGAGTTTTTTATCGGCTGGGTTCTCTTTTGCTGGCTTCTTGGCACTGCGTTGGGGAGCGTGCTTGGCTCAAGGCTTTCTCGCGATGCAAAAAGTGCGTTTCGTATGCTGGGGATCTGTCATGTTCTCGTGGCCGTTCTTTTTCCCATAACGATCACCCTTATACGCTCCGGCAAGCTTATCCTTGGGACTCCCCCCGGAGCGCTGCCGGGATTTCTCCCTTCGCTCTTTTTTTCGCTTGCGGTCCTTGTGCCCCTCTGTGGGGTACTCGGCATGCAATTCGCTATTGCGGCAAGAGCCCAGCGGGCACAACCTTGGGAGGGGGAACAGGGGCCGGAGGTGGGGTGGGCCTATCTTTGGGAATGTCTTGGATTCATCGCGGGCGGGGCGGTTTTTAGTCTCGTCCTTGTTTTTGCCAATGAATTTCGCGTTGCGGCGATCCTTGCGATTCTAAATCTTGCGGTGGCTTGTGGAATTTCCAGGTTGGTTTTTGAAAAGACAAAAAAGGGTGGGTGGCTCCTGGCCCTTGTCGCAATCCTCTTTTCGGCATGGTTTTTTATAAGCAGTTCTTTTTTACAGCAAGAAACGTCCCAGAGACGGTTTCCGAATGAAACGCTCCTCCGAACCGAAAATACTGTTCATGGCAATGTGTCTGTCACGCGACTAGGGTCGCAGTATAATTTTTATCAGAGCGGGCTGCTTTTAGGGGCCGCTCGGGAGGATCTTGCCAGTGAATATCTTATCCATTTCCCGATGCTTTCGCATCCGGCCCCTCAAAAAGTCCTGCTCCTCGGGACCGGGTTCAATGGCCCCTTACAGCAGATCTTAAGGCATGGCCCCCAAGAAGTTCGTGCAGTCGAACTGGATCCCGAATTTTTAAAGATCGCGCGAGAATTTCTTCCGGAGGATCTCCAGGCGACTCTACGCGATCCCCGGGTACGGCTTGAGGCCGCGGATCCGAGGGGGTTCCTCAGGGAAGAAGGAGAGAAGTTCGATGTGATCATCGCCAATTTTCCGGATCCGGCTTCGGTCCTTATTAATCGCAATTATACAGAACAGTTCTTTCGTTCGATTCGTGACCGTCTCTCTGCCGGCGGCGTGTTTGCGACCCACATTACGTTTGCGGCGAATACTCTAACGCCGGAGCTGGAGCGTCTCGGCAGTTCGGTTTATGCAACGCTCAATCAGGTTTTTCCTTCCGTTCAGGTCCTCCCGGAGGACACACTTTTTTTTCTGGCTTCGGCGGGCGGAGCCTCGAGTTTTGGGCCTCAGGAAATGATCGACCGGCTTTCCAAGCGGAAAATCAATCCGGATTATGTGACGCCGGATCAGATCCGAGACCGTCTTACGAACGACCGTGTGGAGCGGGTTACGACGGCTTTTCGTAATTCGATATGGAAAACGAAGAACACGGACCTTCGGCCGAGGACCTGCTATTTTATGTTCTTGCGGTGGCTCAGTCAGTTCGATCCCAGGATCACAAAAGCATTCTTTTTTTGGGCCACCGTCCCTTTCCCGGTTATTCTGGCGGTGGGTTTATGCGGGGTTCTTTTGTTCGGTATTTTTTCTAAGGAACCCGAAGCGCGGATGCAGAAGCTTGCGCATGTCAGTATGGGGACCGTCGGATTTTCACTGATGGCTTTTGAGATCGTGGTGATTTATCTTTTTCAGGCGGTTTTTGGGAATCTTTATTACTGGCTTGCCGGGGTGATCACGACGTTTATGGCGGGACTGGGCGTGGGAGCCTTGGCGGCGCTAGGCTTGAAAAAGATCCCTGAGCGATTTGCGCTTGCAGGCCTTCATGGGGTCAATGCGGTGTTTTTCTTTTTACTGATCAAGGTTTTCGAACGGATCTTTTCGAAGGGGATTTTCCCTGGAGAGGAATATCAGGCCGTTTTCTTAGCCATGGCGCTTTTAGGCGGACTTACCGCCGGGGCGGCTTTTCCATTTGCGAATCGGCTTTATCTCAACCGGGGAAGAGGGGATCGTCTTGGGAGTGTTTATGCGGCAGATCTTTGGGGGGCGGCGCTGGGGGCTCTTTTGACCGCCGGATTTCTTATCCCGATATGGGGAATTCCGCAAACGCTGATACTTCTGGGCGCGTTGAACGTCCTTCTAGTGGCGCTTCTCCTTTTCCGAAAAGACATCGGCCGTAAACACCTGTAGGTTCACTTTCGGATCTTTCCAACAGTCTCGGGGCAATCCGGCTTTCTGGGAACAAAGCTCGCTCAAGAACTCCTCCTTGCTCCATCCCGTTTCAGTGGCGACTTGTGGCAGAAAAACCCCGTGATGAAAATCTTTAGAAATTTGAACGCCGTGTTTCCCTAGCTCGATCTCTTGGGCCGTCTCCACTCTTCTGAGCGGGCTCAGGACCGAGATCTCGTATTCCAGTTTCCCTAGTTCGTCCGCCGTGACAGGCCTGAAGCGCGGATCCTGAGAAGCGGCGGAAATGGCCATTTGCTGGATGATCTTGAAAAGAGGCTCCGAGGGCTCGAAGCGGCCGATACACCCGCGAAGCTGGCCATTTTCTTTCAGGGTTACAAATGCACCGAGCCGTGCTGTCAGCGCCGGGGATGATGGAGAAAATTCCTGGGTTTTTCCAGTTTGGACGTAACTTTCCACGGTGGCGCGCGCGATCTTCAGAAGTTCTGCCTGGTCCTGCGCGGTCATCCCTTTTTCATCTGCCCTGGGTGAAAGCGGCTTTGTGCCGGGTTTTGAGGGAAAAGCGACCGCGCCGTAACCGACGACGCGGTTTTTGTCTCCTGCCGGAGAGTCCCCCGAGTTAGCATATTTTAAAAGAACCGGAGCGGGATCCCCGGCGGCTTTTGCCAGCAGCAGAGCCGTCCGGACTCCGCTGGGGCTACAAAGAAAAGTTTCGGCTTGCGGGATGCGTTCGGAAGCCAGGGTGTTCAGGATCGCGTTCAGATTCTCCGTTTTTCCGGTCAGGATGGCCTCTAGGACTTTCTTGTCCCCTTCAGAGGCTTCAGTGTAGGCCGGATAGTGCGACATGTCCGTGCTTGCGACGAGTACTGTTTTTTCATCCATAAGCGACGGGAGGATCGCCGCGAGTTTTTCTGCGAGTTCCGGGGAATCGCCGCTAAAAAGGATAGGCACGATCTTGAAATCTTTCAGGACGCGTTGGAGGAACGGAAGTTGTACCTCGAGCACGTGATCGCCTTCGTAGATGTCCGGACGGTCGACGATGGCGGGGTCTGCGGCAAGGAGTTTTGAAGTGATCGCTTCATCCACGGGGACAAGACCGAGAGGCGTTTCAAAGGCGCCTCGGGCGTAGATCGCGATGCCGTCGAAAGAATGACGGTGGCTGTTCCCGATCAGGATGACCGTACGGATGTCCCGGTCTTGGAGCACTTTATAGGCGTATGCGGCGACCGGTCCCGAATAAACATAACCAGCATGCGGGACCATGATCGCGCGGATCGGTTCCTTGATCTTGGGTGGATCGGCCTGGCGAAGGAGGGCATCCACGTATGGCTCAAGGGTTGCTTTGTCTCCCGGATAAAATCCTCCGGCCACAGCGGCTTTCCGGATGTTGTTTCCTGGGGCCTCTTTTTTTTCTCCGGACAAGCTGAACGTAAAGGCTAGGGAAAGAATAGCGAATAGGAGAACATGGACGCTTTTCTTTTTTGTCATTCCCGCGAAAGCGGGAATCCAGGCGTATGGATCCCCGATAGAAGCCTTCGGGGATGACAGCAAGGATTTATTAAGATTTGAAATTTTAGATCTATTTCCAAACGCCGGGGATTTTTTCTCCATCGGGGCAGGCTCCCTCTTTAAGGTTGTTAGCGATAATAAAATAGCCTTGGCGGACGATCGCTTTTTCTTTTGAGCTTGGGCACCAGGTCGTCTCACCCTCAGGGTAAGCAATGTTTCCGATATAAACGTATTTTAGGCCTTCTTCCATCGCGATCTGCCGGGCGCGAACCAGCGTTTCAGGCGGCGTGGGCGGCATGTTCTTTAATTTGTATTGCGGAAAGAAACGGCTGAAGTGGAGCGGCACGTTGTCGCCCAGATTCTCATGGATCCAACGGGCCAAGGCGCGGAGTTCGTCCTCACTGTCATTTTCACCCGGAATAAGAAGCGTCACGATCTCAAGCCAGACGCCGCTTTCTTGGATGATCTTCAGGCTTTTTAAAATAGATCCCAGACGACCCCCGGTGAATTCGCGGTAAAACTTTTCGTTAAATGCCTTCAGGTCAACCTTGTAGGCATCGATCGTTTTCAGGAGTTCCTTCAGAGGTTCTTCTTCGATATAACCATTCGAAATGACCACGGTCCTGAGACCTCTGGCTTTGGCGAGTTTTGCGGTCTCAAGCATGAACTCATAGTTGATCACAGGCTCGTTGTAGGTGAAAGCGATGGATCTTGAGCCGGTTTCCAGGGCCTTGGCCACCACTTGCTCCGGGGTTGCGAGCTCCACCGGGGCGTCTTTGGGAAAACATTGTGAGATCTCCCAGTTTTGGCAAAAAAGGCAGCTCATATTGCATCCTGTGGAAGCGATCGAAAAGGCCTTGCTCCCCGGCAGGACATGAAAGAAAGGTTTTTTCTCGATCGGGTCGACATGCACGCTGGCGATCTTGCCGTAAACCATGGAATAGAGTTTCCCCTGGATATTTCTTCGAGCCTTGCAAAGGCCCCACTCCCCGGCGGAAAGCACGCATCGACTTGGACAGAGGGAGCACTTGACCATGCGATTGGCGAGTGGCTCGTAGTAGCGGGCCTCATGGGCATTCGCCATGTCTTCCATTTCTGAGCGAACGGCCTTTTCGCGTTGGTAGACAAAAAAAAGCGCGGTTCCCACCACCAGGACAAGAAAAAAAAGTCCCAAGGATCTTCGGAACAGGGCTGTTGGGCTCATCGGAAATGTAACCAGAAACAAAGCGCCAGAAGGATCGCTCCGATCGTGTAAGCGTAAGCTGCGGATAGCTGCTCGCTTTTAGAAAGCTTCCACTGCAGGAACCTGGCACGGAGAGGGATCACGACATGGACCAAGAACAGGATGTACAGCAACAGGGGAAGGATGTTTTGATGGAGTTGCTTGGCCAGCTGCGGCTCCATGATGTTTTTGGTGATCCCCAGGCCCGTGAGGATAAAAAGTAACATGAGCACGGCCAGGACCCACCGGCCGGAACGGTCGATCGCGGTAAGAAAATTCAGCATAAGTTTCGATCCTTTATTTTTACTTATTATGGAGAAGCGAATAAAATCCGTAAATAAGAAAAATGCCGCTGACCACGAAGCCGCTCACGCGGGCCATGGCCCGGAATTCTTTTGCTTTGGAAGCGAGCCCTAAGAATACAAGCGGCAGGAAATACACAGAACTTGCGAGAAAGAAAAGCGCGAAGTAGATCGCGCCGTAAAGAGCGCTGTGCTGGGAGAACACATAAGTGACCGACAGAAGGAACGGCGGGCAAAGATTGATCCCCATAAAAAATCCCATGAGTACCGGACTGCGGCCCCTCAGGAATTTCGGGGGGGAACAGAAGTTTTTCTCGCGAGCAAGGCCCAAAAGATAAAAAAGAAGTATGAGCGAGAGTGCGATGAAGGAAATGTCCGTCGCGCGACGGAGCCACTCGGCCGCGAACTTTTCTCCGAGGTAGCCCGCCAGCCATCCAAAACAAAGATAGCCCGCAAGCCGTCCTGTCAGGAATTCAAGGAGGACAAGGAAGTTCTTTTTGGAGCTGCGCTCTTCTGCGCCAAAAATAACCCCCATGAATGGGAAACAATACATGAGGCAGAATGCCCCCACCGAGAGTCCGGCTAAAAGCGGTTGCAGGAACAGGGTGGTATTCATCTTTTGGACTTTATCCTCCAGGACGTTATAATACCAAAATTCCAAGCGAGCTGTTCCTGAATTTCAAGTTTGTTTTGCCCGCGCGAAAGGATATCAGACGTGAAGGTCTTTTTTTTAAATATTCCTTACCATGAGCGGTTTACCCGCGAAAGTCGTTCTCCGGGTGTCGCGCCTTCAGGAACCCTCTATTATCCCATCTACCTTGCGCTTGCGGCGGGTCTTGTGCGAAAGCACGGGTGCACGATCGACTTTCTGGATGCCCCGGCCGAAAGCTATGATCTCGGGAGGACCGAGGAGCGCGTGGCGCAATTCCGACCCGACCTTATTGTTGCGACGACGGTAACCGCTTCTGTTTTCCATGACGTCAAAATCATGGACCAGCTTGCAAAGAAGACCGGGGCCCTGACGATGCTTGTCGGTACGCACCCGACCGCTCGGCCGCTTGAAACTCTTAAAATGTCTGAAAGCCTGGACTTTGTCGCCGTGGGAGAATACGACCTTACGGTTCTTGAGGTGGCGCAGCACTTCGCCGAAGGGAAAAAACGCGAAGAACTTTCTTGCGTCAAGGGGTTGGCTTTTCGCTTGGGGGATCAACGGATCCTGAACGAACGACGGCCGTGGCATGAAAACCTCGACGAGATTCCCTGGGCGAGTTTGATCTACCGGGACTTTTTAAAGATCGAGCATTACAGCTACGGCGCTCAACTCCATCCTGAAGTCACGATCGTGAGCGGTCGTGGTTGTCCCTATCAATGCACCTTTTGTGTATTTCCGCAGACCATCACGGGACAGCGTTACCGGCCGCGTTCGGTCAAAGACGTGGTCGACGAAATGGAGTTCATTCAGAAAACGTGGCCCCATAACAAGGAGATCATGTTCGAGGATGATACGTTGACCGTGGACAAAGATCGCATGCGCGCTCTCTCGGAGGAGATCTTGCGCCGTAAGCTCAAGGTGACTTGGTCCGGAAATGCTCGAGCTGATTTTGACGACGTTCTGCTTTTGAAACTCATGAAGAAAGCCGGGTGCCGTCTGTTTTGTGTCGGGTTTGAGTCCGCCGACCAGGCGATCTTAGACGAGATGCGAAAAGGCGGGGCCACGATCAAGGTCCGGGAACGTTTTGTGAACGCTTGTACCGAGGCCGGGATCATGATCCACGGATGTTTTCTTTTCGGCGGGGCGAACGAGACCCGCGAAAGCATGCGTCAAACGCTTGAAATGGCGAAACACATGAAGCTTGATACCGCCCAGTTCTTTCCGATCATGGTCTATCCCGGGACGCGCGCCTACGAAGAGGCCAAGGCGAGCGGGGAGCTGGATTCCGAGAATTATGACGAGTGGCTTCGGGGCAGCGGCTACTATGCCTCTCAGATCCACCGGGGAGCATTGACCGGCGAGGCGATCGCGAAATTCACAGATCTCGCTTACCATGAATTCTATCTGAGGTCTTCTTTTATTCTTCGAAAGGCATGGCAGTTCTTGTTTTCTCCCGCGGAACGATCGCGGATCCTTTTCGGATTTCAGTTCTTCATGAAAAAGATATTCACCCGGGAAAAGACCCCATGAGAGTGGCTGTTGTTTCCGCAGTCTATAATGAAGAAAAGCACATAGGCCGAATGATCGAAGGCCTGATGGCTCAGACCCGCATGCCGGAGGAAATTGTTCTCGTGGATGACGGGTCGCAGGACGGCACGGCCAGGGTGATCGAGCCGTATGCACAACGCTATCCAGTGATCCGGCTCATTCGGAATTCCAACCAGGGACCTGCGGCGTCGCGTAATATCGGTTGGCGTGCGGCCCAAGCGGAGGTTGTCATTTTTACAGATGGAGATTGCGTGCCGGATCGTGACTGGATCGAAAAATTGCTTAAGCTTTTCGTAGCCGACGATATCGCGGCGGTTGCGGGGACTTATCGGACGCTCAATGGGAATTCCGTGCTCGCCCGCTTTGTTGGGCATGAGATCGCGTGGCGTTATCGCAATGTCTCGGGCGCGGTCGATGCTCATGGATCCTACAATCTTGCGGTAAGGAAACGTGTGCTCGAGGAGATCGGAGGGTTCGACGAATCTTACAAGGTGCCAAGTGGGGAAGATTGGGACCTGACCTACAGGATCTCGCGTCGCTACAAGATCCTTTTTGCGCCGGACGCGATCGTGGCGCATGCCCATCCGGAAGCGTTCTGGTCGTACATGAACAATCAGGTGCGTCGCGGGTTTGACAGGATCAAGCTTTATAACGATCATCCAGAAAAAAGAAGCGGGGATGTTTATACCGGCGGGATCGTGAAGTACCAGGTCTTGGCGGCCGGGCTTTTGCCCCCAGCGTTGTTCCTCCTGCCTTTCCAATGTTTTCGTGTTATTCCGATCCTCCTTTTCCTTTTCCTCTTTGGCTCTTGCTGGAATTCTTTCGGGTTTATTTTCCGGCGCGATCCTGCGGCGGCCTTCTATGGCCTAGGAGTTCAGTGGGCTCGATCGTTTGCCTGGGCTTGGGGCGCGATCAAAGGTGTCCTGCGCTTCGGCTTCAAATTCAGGAAATAATATGGATCTATCCGTCAAAAAAGAGAATTGGGACCGGTTCTGGAGCGCGGAGGGATCCGTGCGTTTTACGAAAAAAAGCTGGAGCAAGGTCCGCATCATGGAAGTTCTGGACGGTGTTGTTCGCGAAGGGATGCAAGTCCTTGATGCCGGCTGTGGTTCTGGTTTTTTTTCTGCGTATTTTTTGGAGAAAGGCTGTCGGGTGTGGGCCCTGGACCATTCGGAGGCCTCTCTTGAAATCGCGAGGAAAAGCACGCAAGGCCGCTGCCAAGCCTATTTGAAGGAAGACCTTTTTCAGGACGATTGGAAGGGGCCTTTTCGGAATCAATTCGACTTGATCTTCTCAGACGGGCTTTTCGAGCATTTTCCTGAAGCGGATCAGAGGCGATTGATGAGCCATTTCAACGAACTCAAAAAAGAAAATGGGACCGTTGCGACATTTGTCCCGAACCGTTATTCCTGGTGGGAAGTTGTGAGGCCTTTTGTGATGCCCGGGATCCAGGAAGTGCCTTTTACTCCGTCAAAGCTGATGGAGCTCCACAGCGGTATGCGTCTCCTCAAAACGGGCGGATTGAACGTGTTGCCGTTCCGTAACTCTCCCGAACGATTCCTCGGATCCAGATTGGGAATGATCCTTTATTGTCTCGCGGCTTGATCGGCGGTCGGGTTTGTCGCAGGATTCAGGCGGATTTCTTTGGAATATAGTGGGATAATTTCGCCTTGAGAGCGGCGAAGATCATGGCGAAGGATCCCTTTTGTTCCAGTTTGTCGCAGACCAGGTAAAAAGCCGGCACGACAAAAAGCGTCAACACGGTCGAGACCAATACGCCGCCGATGATCGCGACGCCCATCGGGATGCGGGTCTCTGCTCCGGGGCCGAGTGCCAGCGCGGGCGGGATGGCGGCGGCGATGGTGGAAACGGAAGTCATGATGATCGGACGCAAGCGGATCGGGCAGGCGGTGAGGATCGCGTCGTAAGTGTTCATGCCGCGTGATCTCATTTGATTGGTGAAATCCACGAGCAGGATGGAGTTTTTCTTGACGATCCCCATTAAAAGTAAGAGACCGATGAAACTAAAGATGCTGAGGGATTGATTGGCGATCAAAAGGGCCCAAAAAGCGCCGACGAGACTGAACGGAAGGGCTAGGAGCACTGTGATGGGGTGGACGATGTGGTTGAATTGGGAAGCCAGGATCATGTAGGCCACCACGATGCCCATGATGAGTGCGAAAATAAGACTCGTCATCGATTCCTTGAAAGTTTGGCTCGTGCCGCTGAAGACCACGCGGTAGCGGTCGGGGAGTATTTCTTCGGCGATCTTTTGGGCTTCTTGGATGGCTTTTGCAAGTGATTGACCGTTGGCGGCGCTCGCATAAAGACTGATAGCGCGTTCGCGTCCCTGGCGGGTGATGCTCAGGAGACTGGGGCGTTCCGTGATCTTCACGACGTCCGAGAGTTGCACCATTTCGCCGCGGTTATTCCATATCCAAAGATCCCCGATGTTTTCAGTGGTTCTGCGATCCTGATCATTGGCTTTTACCCTCACATCATAACGCTTTCCGTTCTGCGTGTATTTCGCGACGCGCTCGCCCCCGATCATGGCGTTCACTGTGCGGGCAATGGTTTCGATGCTTGCGGCATGGTCAAAGGCCAAATCGCGGTCCGGAGTGATCCTTACCTCGGTGAGGCCGGAGCGGTAGTCGCTGTCGACATCCTGGAAGTAGGGGCTCTTTTTCATCTGGCTCTGGATCTTTTCAGCGCATTCGATCAGTTTGTCCCAGTCGGGTCCCCGGATCGAAAATTCGATCGGGTACCCGCGGGTCGCGGAGAACCCTCGCGTGGAAAGGTCCTGCATGATCGCTTTTACATTCTGGATCTTATTGATACCGGTTCGGAGTTGGTCCATGACATCTTGCTGCGTCGGACGCCGCTTGAGCACCGGATCGTACGGACGATCGTTCGGGTCTTTGAGGGTCACGAAGAGCATGCCAGCGTTCACCTCGCCTTCGATGCCTCCCATACGCACGCCGATGACACAAAAATAACGCTTGAGGCTTGGATTTTGCGTGGCAAGGGCTTCGACCTCCTTGAATTTTTCACTCGTGAAGTAAACCGAGGATCCGATGGGTGTTTCCAGGGCGACCAGGAAGATGCTCTGGTCTTGCGCCGGCACGAACTCTTTCCGGAGGAGCGGAGCCGTGATCATGTAAGAGGCGATACAAAAAATGAAAGAGGCGATGAGGACTTTCCACTTATGCTTGAGAGTGAAGACAAGGCTTTTGGCGTAAAGTTCATTCAGCTTGATCATCCCGTGTTCGAAAGCTTTGCCGAACCGGGTTTTCCTTTCTCCGATCTCAAGGAGCTGGGAACAGCGCATCGGAGCAAGGGTCAAGGCTTCGAGAAGCGAGAGAAAAACGGCGGCGGTGATCGTGATGCCGAATTGGAGGAAGAATTTTCCGATAATGCCCTTCATGTAGACCACGGGAAGAAAGATCGCCGCGATCGCCAGCGTGGCGGCTAAGGCCGCGAAGGTGATCTCCTTGGAGCCTTTTAAAGCGGCATCCATCTTGCCCTGGCCCATTTCGCGGTGGCGGACGATATTTTCAAGCACCATGATGGCGTCGTCCACGACGATGCCGATGGCCAGCGAAAGCCCGAGTAACGTGAAAATATTCATGGTGAATCCTGCAAACTTCATCACGATGAAGGTGCCGAGGATCGAGGTGGGGATCGCGAGCAGGATGTTCATGTTCGAGCTCCACGAACCCAAAAAGAGCCAGCAGACCAGGGACGTGAGCACGGCGGAAAGAATGAGTGTTAGGAAGAGTTCATGGACGCTATCGCTGATAAATTTACTCGAATCAAAATTGATCCCGATCGAAAAGTCGGGGGGAAGCTCGCGCTGGACTTCCAGGAGCCTTTTTTTGACGCCCTCGGCCACAGCGACCGTATTGGCTCCGCGCTGCTTGCGGATGCCGAGGCCGACGGCCGGTTGTCCCATGACACGCGACATCCTCCGGAGGTCCGCGAGACCGTCCTCGATCCTGGCTACTTCGCTCAATCGGATCGGCCGGTAAATAGGTTTTCCGTCCCGCTTATTGATCACGATCTTTTCGAATTCGCTGACCGACCGCGCTTCGCCCATCGCACGGACCGAGGATTCTGTTTCCTGGGTCTCCAGTTTTCCGGCCGGGATCTCAACGTGTTCGGTTTGAATCGCGGTGATCACGTCTTGCACCGTGAGCTGGTAGGAGAGGAGTTTTTTTGTATCGATCCACACGCGCAGGTTGCGCTCGAGAAATCCGCCGAGGAAGATCTCTCCGACCCCCGGCACGGTCTTGAAACGGTCCTTAATGTCCCGGTCGACATAATCCATCAGGTCTTTTAACGGCAGGCGGGAGGTGACCGCCAGGAACATGATCGGCTGGTCTTCGGGATTGAACTTCTGAATGATCGGAGGATCCATGTCGACCGGCAGGCGGCGGCGAGCCTCCGAGATCTTACTCTGGACTTCCTGGAGCGCGACATCGATGTCGCGGTCGAGATCGAACTCGAGCTTGATATTGGCTTTGCCTTCCGAGGAAGAAGAGGAAATATCGCGGAGTCCTTCGATCCCCATGACGGAGTCTTCAATGATATCGACCACGTCCGATTCCATGACCTCAGGCGCGGCGCCTTCCCATAGCACGCTAACGTTCAGAACAGGGAAGTCCACGTCCGGCATCTGCCCGACGCCCATTCCGTGGCAGCCGAGTACGCCGAAGACCATCAGCCCAATCATGAGCATCCAGGCGAACACCGGATTTTTGATCGAGATCTCGGATAAATTCATGACACTTCTCCGATTGCAACCCGGAAGGCCGCCTCATCCTGTTTCATAATATAATAGGTCAGGTTCTGGCGTTGCCGTGTATTGTGAAGAGATTCCAGCGCGGCGAGGACATCCAGGTTGCTGACGAGACTCCGGGTGTATTCTTCTGACTGGATGGCGTAATTGTTCTCAGCGTCGCGGACCGCCTCTTTCAAGAGGGCATTCGTCTCTTTGGCGGAAACCCAGATCTCATAGCTCTGCTTGATGTCGAGTTCGGCCTGACGTTTGGCAAGAGTGAAATAAAGTTTTTTCTGTTTCAGGATACCGATCGAATCCTTGACCTGTCCGACCGTTTCGCCTCCTGAGAAAAGAGGGATATCGAACCTGAAAAGTGTGTCGAAATCCAGATTTGCCAAGGCACCTTCGCGGCGCGTGTACTGATTGTGGTCGAGCGTGATCGTGGGCCAGAAACCGCTTTGGGCGACGAGGATCCCGCGCCAGGCCGTTTTTACGGCTTGTTCTGCGGCCTTGACGTCTGAACGCACCGCCGCCATTTTGAGATGCTCGGTCAGTGTTTGCGACGAAACCTCCTCGGCGACCTCTTCTTCGAGCGGACGCCCTCCCAGTTCGGTTCCGGTCAAGAATTCCAGAAGATAACGCATCGTTGCAAGGGCTCCCCGGGCGGCCGCCAGGTCCGCCTCGAGTATTTTAAGATTCGTCCGAGCTGTGATCACTTCGCTCTTGCGCGAACGGCCGATTTTTTCGCGCTCTTCCAGCTCCTGGATCCTCTTCCCGAGCAGTGCACGGACTCCCTGGTTGATCTCGATCTCCTTTTCATAGCGAAGGACGTTGTAAAAAGCGCGGGCCACGTCGGTATAGAGAAGCTCTTTGGCGCGGATCCAGGCTTCCGTTTGCTCTCGTCTGTAACTTCCGGCGCCCGTCAAAGCCCCGATCGCCTTGAATCCCTGGAAAAGCGGCTGGCTGATCTTGAATTTGCTTTCCTGTATGTTCGGATCACCCAAGTTCGCAGTCCCGCCGCCTCCGCTCAGATTGCTTTGTTGGTTGTCCTGGAATGTGCGCTCAATGATGAAATCGACGTTGCCGAGTCCCTGGCTTGCCGCATTGAATACTTGCGCTGTGGCGCGGGAGATGGCTTCTTTTTGGATGGCCACGGTTTCGCTTTGGATCAGCGCGAGGCGGTAACATTCTTCGAGAGACAGCGTCGGTGTCACTACGGGTTGGGGAGTGGAAATGTTTTCTTTCGCCTGGGCAAGAGGGCAGGCCACCGTCACCAGGGCGAGGCAGAAAATCAGGAAGTTTTTAACGCTCATTTTTGGACCTCGACGAGAAATCGTCCATGACTTTTGAAAGTTCCGCATAAAAGCGTCCGATCGTTTCGTGCGCCGAGGCGTTGAACTGATCGTAGGCTTTGAGAAGCACCCCGAGGCCCTGTTCCTGGATCTCTCCGATGATTTTTTTGCCTTTCGGAAGGATCTCCAACTGGATCACGCGGCGGTCCCGGGTGTCGGGGACGCGTTTCAGGAACTTCTTTTTTTCAAGGCGGTCGACGAGATTGGTGACCGCAGGTTTGGTGATCTCGAGACGGCTGCTTATTTCGGTCATGGAAACTGTCCCGAGAAGCATGAGTTGGCAGAGGAGTGAATACTGAGGTAACGTCAGATTGACCCGGCCCAGCATCTGGGTGTGCATGCGCGAGAATTTGGGATGCAGCTCTCTGAAGCTTGCGGCAAAAGTTTCTCGTCGGTTCACAGGACTCCTGGAAAACGGGGAAATGGTTAAATGGTTAAACTATCAACGCGTTGAAGTATATGGGTGAGGCACGGGAAAAGCAAGAGGTAAAGAGGAGTTCTTATGCAGGGGTCAGTCTACCCAAATATCGGGGAAGCTTGGAGGGGGGCGCGGATTGTGGCATAATGGGGTCATGATCATTTTCCGGAAGATCCTTTTTTATCTTTTTTTTGCGCTTTATCTTGTCCTGTGCCCGATCATCATCCTCTACGCATTTGGCTATATCTTTACGCCCAAGGTCGAGGAAGGGTTCGCCAAGACAGGGCTGATCCATATCGAAACGCTTCCTGGGAATGCGTCTATTTCGATCGCGAATAGACGCTACTCCGAAAGGACGCCTGCCACAGTTCGGAACCTTCTCCCCGGACAGTACGCTATGAAGATCCTTTTGCGCGGGTTCAGGCCCTGGGTGCGGACGGTGGCCGTGGAACCTGGGAAGGCTGTCAATTTTGAAAAAGTTTTGCTGGTCCCTCTGAGCGTCAAGACCCGAACGTTGATCTCTGAACCCTTTGCGGACCTTTGGCCTGTGCCGGCGACGCGTTATCTCCTTCTTAAAAAAACAGAGCGGGCTGGGGATCTCAAGGTGTTTGACTGGAAAAATGAAGTTTCCCGTCCGGTTCTCCCCGAGGGATCTTCTTTTTTGGAGGCGGAGCTCGTCAGGGTTTTTAGAGGCAAGGAGAGCCCCTTCATCATCCTTCAAGTGAAGACTTCCGCGGGTATGAAATTCCTGGGGTGTCAGTTGGATAAGGAAAAATCGGAAGTGAAAGATCTCTCGCCCCTTTTTGAGAAGGGAGAGCCGGACGAGATCTCTTGGGAAGGGGGCCATCCCGACTGTCTTTTCGCGTTGCGAGGTGAGGATCTTTCGAGGTTGGATCTTGAAAAAATGACCGTGTTCCCGGATTTTCTTTCAAAGATCCGGGGTTTTGGGATTTTTAAGGGCAAAGTTTATGCTCTCCGCGGTTCCTCGATCGTTCGTTTAGGGGTTAACGCCAAAAAAGGGGAGGAGACCTTGGTGGAAAAAGGCATTTTCCTGGATAACCTTTTTAGAGGCGATGAAAAGTATAAGATCGATTTTCTTTCGAATGACACGATCTGTTTCCGGGGAGAACGAGGGGAGCTTTTTTCGAACGCTCTGCCGTATCGTTTTGTCGACGAAGGGGTGCGTGGGTACCAGACCCATGCGGGCGGTCGGAAGGTCGCGTTATGGCAGGGGACGCGGGTCGGGGTGCTTGATTTTGAAAAAACGGAACGGAAAAAAGAATTTTTTGAGCGAGGGCCCGAGATCGAGTGGCTTTTTGAAAAGGGGAAGAGTATCCGTCAGGCTTATTTTGTTCTCGATGCCGCTTATGTTCTGTTTTGCGATGAAGACAAAATATTCCTCGCACGTATTGGGGAACGGCAGGGCCCTTTGGAGAAGCTCGTGGCGGTGAGGGCGGGAAGCGGATTCTTTTATGCGGAGAAAACCGGAAAACTTTATTATCTGGAACCCTCCCGGGGTGAGTTTGTGGCTGCGGATATTCTTCCGGAAGGGATCACTCTTTCTGATGTGATCAATGAGCTGGAAAAAGAAACCCAGGGGACGCTTAAATGAAATTTCGTTATTCGCGCCAAGGATTGAATAAAAAAGAAATTTTGCTGCAGCGTAGCTTCGAAGTGCTTCCGGGCTTGACTAGCTGGATCTTGATTCTGGGGCTGGTGGCGCTTTCGATCTGGATGCCCCTCGTTGCTGCGATCGCGGTGATCGCTTTTATGCTGGCTTGGGTCCTGAGGCTTTTTTATCTGACGATCTTTCTCCTCCTCTCTTACGTCAGGCTTTCGATCGAGAAAGATACGGATTGGCTGGGGCGTATTCGTGGCATAGACCGGTTCGAGGCTTATTTGACAGAAACTCGCAAGGGGTGTCACGAGAAGGACTGGTATAAGCGGATTTCTCATTGGGCGCACCGGAACGATATGGAGCGTCTGAAAAAATCGGGGGATATCCCGCCGCGTTCGTCAGAGATCTTTCATTTAGTCGTGATCCCCGTGATAAAAGAATCTCCTCAGGTGGTGGCGGCGAATGTTTTAAGTGTGGCTCATAATAAAGCTTTTGCCCGGCAGGCGATCATCACGCTTGCGGTGGAAGCAAGGGCCGAGCAGTCTGTGAGGGAAGGGATGGCGCGGATCGCGGACGAGTATCGCGATCGGTTTATGGCCTTCCTTGTGGTGGAGCATCCGGATGGTCTCCCCGGCGAGGCGCGTGTGAAAGGCGCGAATACGAGTTATGCGGCAAGGGCGGCGGCAAAATACTTTGAAGAGCATAAGATCCCCTTCGAGAATGTGATCGTTTCTTGCTTTGATGCGGATACGGTGGTGGGTCCCGACTACTTCGCTTGTCTGACCTATTGTTTTATGAATTGTCCCGATCGGCACCGGGCGAGTTTCCAGCCCATCCCTGTTTTTCATAATAATATCTGGGAAGTGCCCGGGTTCGCGCGTGTGATTGAAACTGGTTCTTCTTTTTTCCAGCTGATCGAGACCACGGATCCCGAGCGGCTCGTGACGTTTTCAAGCCACAGCATGAGTTTTAAAGCGCTGGTGGATGTGGGGTACTGGTCGACCGACATGATCTCGGAAGATTCCGGGATCTTCTGGAAATCCTACCTTTATTTCGACGGGCAATATCAAGTCGTGCCCATGCCGATGACTCTGTCCATGGATATCGTAGCCGCGGGTTCCTGGTGGGGGACTGTCGGGAGTCTTTACAAACAAAAAAGGCGGTGGGCTTGGGGGGTTGAGAATTTCCCTCTTGTCATGCGAGGGTTCCTCGTGAATAAGAAAATATCCTTTTATAACAAGCTCCGTCATGGCTTCAAACTTTTTGAGGGTCAGGTCACTTGGGCGGCGCTTCCATTCCTGCTGACTTTTGTCGGATGGCTTCCCGCGATCTCTGCCGGGAATGAGTTTTCGAACACCGTTCTCTATTACAATGCGAGCCGTTTCACCCAGGCGATCTTTGGGCTTTCCACGATTGCTCTTTTAGGGACTATCATTATGAGCTTGTGGCTCCTTCCCAAGAAGAAAAAGAGGTTCTCCTTTTTTTGGACTCTGGTCCATGGCTTGGAGTGGTTCCTTGTGCCTTTTATTCTTGTCTTTCTGAGTGCGATGCCTGCTTTGGACGCCCAGACCCGGCTTATGCTCAATAGAAGGATGGAGTTTTGGGTTTCAGATAAAAGAAGAATCTGAATTTCTGCATCTCTATTATGCGTAATGCTTTATGAGCTTATGTCTCTTTTTGTCTCAATGGGATGTATTTTCGCCTGATGTGGAAAAAAAAGAGCTGTGCTCATTTGACAGGGGGCATTTTTCAGGGTACAGTTCAATTAGCAGTCAATAACAACAGTGAGGTGAAACCCGAAAGAACCCTGAAGTTTTGTAGGGTAGCACCGGAGGGCTTTTAAATCTTCTGGTGACGTGGAAAATAAACGATAAACGCCTTTGGTTTTGAGTGATGGTCCGCAAGTGTGCGGGGTATTGCTTGGAACTTTGAGGCGTTTTTTTTTACCCTTTCAGAGCTCCGGGGCAGCGTTCCAAAAAAGTAACACAAAAAGGAGATTCAAGAACATGAAGAGTAAATTAGTGGTAAGTCTTTTGGTGGTTTTAACGTTGCTTTGCCCGGCCTTTGCGTTTGCTGCCGAACAACAGAGTCCCGTTGTGGTTGATGAAACGGTGGTTGTGGCGGAAGATGCGGTGACCGGTGACGTTGTGGGCGAAGCTGTTGAAGTTGATGAGCTTTCCGCTCCTATGAGCGCAAAGGACATCAAAGCTGAAGCCAAGGAAGAGATAAAGGAAGTTAAAGCGGAAGCGAAAGAAGAAGTGAAAGATATCAAGGCTGAAGAAAAGGAAGCCTTGAAAGAAGTAAAGATGTAAGACTTGTTTCCTGTCCGTGAGGGCAGGGGCATGATCGCCTAATACCCGGGATTCCGGGAAACGGGAGAAATAGAAAGGTGAACCGAGCTTCCGAGAAGGGAGTGAGGCGGGCTAATCTGCGGTCCGAACCAAGAGCTAATCCCGTCGGCGTTGCAGATTGTTTTTATTTAGGATAGAATCGCGTAAGAAGGCTGGTCCTTCGGGATCAGCCTTCTTTGCTATAGGCCACACAAGGCAATGAACTTCAAATAACACGATGGGAGCTTTCATGGGGAACTTATGGTCCTGGGGTATTTTTGGAGTGATGGTCATTGTGATGCTTGCTCTGGATCTGGGGGTCTTCCATCGTAAAGAACACGAAGTGAAGATGAAGGAAGCGCTCATCTGGAGCGGGATATGGGTGGTGGTAGCGCTTCTATTTAATTGGGGGATCTATTTAATTAAGGGCAAGGAACTAGCGATGCAATTCCTTGCCGGTTATATTTTGGAGCGGACGCTCAGTTTTGATAACCTTTTTGTATTCCTCCTCGTCTTTAATTATTTCAAGCTTCCGAACGTCCATCATCACAAGGTCCTTTTCTGGGGGATCTTCGGCGCGCTGCTTTTCCGGGCTATTTTTATCGCTTGTGGAATCGGTCTGCTCCACTACTTCAGCTGGATGATCTATGTGTTTGGCGCCATTCTCGTCTGGACCGGGTTCAAACTTGCAGTCGAGAAAGATTCCAAGGTGGACCCTGAGAAGAATCTTTTCTTCAAGGGGTTCAAGAAGATCATGCCGGTCACGGATAAGTATGACGGAGGAAATTTTTTCACGAAGATCAACGGAGTTCTTTTTGCGACGCCCCTTATGATCATTCTCGTGGTGATCGAATCTACGGACATCGTCTTCGCGATCGATTCGATCCCGGCGGTCCTGGCGATCTCGCGGGACCCTTTTATCGTTTACACCTCGAATGTTTTTGCGATTCTGGGGCTTCGGGCTCTTTATTTTGTGATCGCGGAGCTGATGCGGCTCTTCCACCATCTGCACTACGGGCTTTCTCTTATCCTGGTGCTGATCGGGGTCAAGATGCTGATAGCCTCCTTCATCCACATTCCCACGGCGATCGCGCTCGGAGCGATCTTACTGATCTTGGCGGCTTCCGTCGTTGCGTCCATTATTTGGCCCCAAAAAGCGGGGGAGTGTGGTCACGGTTGAGTTCCTGCCTTTTCTGAGAGACGCTTAGATCTAAAAAAAAGCGCCTCGCCGAATTAACGGCGAGGCGCTTTTTTTGTGTCCAAAATAATCGAAACAGGGACGGTTCTCTTTTGGAGAACCGTCCCCGGAAGACAAGCCTCAGGCTTTAGCTTTTTTCGGGATGCCCAGCACCGGGATCCGCATTTTGTAGAAGGACCTCCAGACGAAGAACAGGCCTGTAATGAAAAAGACCGTTCCGCTGATGCGCGTCGTGGCCGGATTCATCTTGATCGCGATCTCGACGGCAAGCATGCCGAAGAGGGTCGAGAACTTGATGATCGGATTGAGCGATACCGAAGTGGTGTCCTTGAAAGGATCGCCCACCGTGTCGCCGATGACCGTGGCGGCATGAAGTGCTGTGCCCTTTTCTCCCAGATCGACCTCCACAACCTTTTTCGCGTTATCCCACGAGCCACCCGCGTTCGCCATGAACATCGCCTGGAAAAGCCCGAAGGTGGCGATGGCGATCAAGTAAGCGATAAAGAAATAGGGGTCGAACATCGCAAAGGCGAGCGTGAGCATGAGCAGCCCCACGAAAATATTCCACATGCCTTTTTGAGCGTACTCGGTGCAGATCTTCACGACCTGAATGGAATCCGCGCGATCGGCCTCTTTTTTATCGAGGTTCAAATTCTTCTTGATGTACTCCACTGCGGAGTAGGCCCCGGTGGCCACGGCTTGAATGGAAGCGCCGCAGAACCAGAAGATCACCGCACCGCCGCAGAGGATCCCCAAAAGGATCGGCGCGGCCGTGAGGGACAGTTTTGCGTTGAGCAGGGTCTCGCCGATGTTCTCGGGAACGAATCCGCCCAGCGCGGCGGCAACGGCGCCCTCATGGAGATGCTGCTGGAGGAGCAGGATGATCGAGAAGATCATCGTCGTCGCTCCGGCGACGGCCGTTCCGATCAGCACCGGTTTTGCGGTCGCTTTAAAGGTGTTGCCCGCCGAGTCGTTGGCTTCGAGATAATGTTTGCCGAGCTTAAAATCAGGCTTGAATCCGAAATCCTTCTCGATCTCTTTCTCGATCCCGGGGATCGACTCCGTCTGGGCGAGTTCGAAGATCGACTGGGCGTTATCCGTCACCGGACCGTAGGAGTCCACGGCGATGTTCACCGGGCCCATGCAAAGGAACCCGTAAGCCACAAGACCGAACGCGAAAATGGAAGCGTGCGGCATGATATTCTGGAGCCCCGTTCCTGAGATCAAGTAGGCGCCGAACATCAGGGCTGCGATGAGGATGCCTTTCCAAAAGGCTGAAAAGTAGCCAGCCACGAGTCCCGAGAGGATCGTGAGCGATGCGCCGCCTTCGCGCGAAGCGGTGACGATCTCCTGGACATGCTTGGAGTGGGAGGAGGTAAAAGCCTTAGTGAATTCCGGAATGAGGTAAGCTGCCAAAGTCCCGCACGTGATGATCGAGGCGAGTTTCCACCAAAGCGTCGGATCGGGAAGGTCCCCGACGAGCAGGTACGACATCCCGAACGAGGTGGAGATGCAGAGGGCTGAAGCGATCTGGATGAGGCGCGTGAGCGGCTCCTCGAAATTGAACTCTTTCAAGCCCTTATACTTGCGTTCGGAGATGGCTTGGTTGATGAAATAGGAAAGACCTGACATGAAGTCCATCAAAAAGCGCATGGCGAAGATCCAGACAATGAGCTTTGCCTGAAGCGAGGGATCTTTGACCGCCAGGGTGATGAACATGATAAGCGCGACGCCGGTCACGCCGTAGGTCTCGAAACCGTCGGCGGTAGGTCCCACCGAGTCGCCGGCATTGTCCCCGGTGCAGTCGGCGATGACGCCGGGATTGCGTGGGTCGTCCTCTTTAACGTTAAAAACAATCTTCATGAGGTCGGAGCCGATATCAGCGATCTTGGTGAAGATGCCGCCCGCGATACGCAGCGCGCTTGCCGCAAGCGATTCTCCGATGGCGAACCCCAAAAAGCAATACCCGACGATGTTGCGCGGCACGAAGAGCAGGATGATCACCATCATCACCAGTTCGATCGAAATCAGGAAAAGGCCGACCGACATCCCGGAGCGCATGGGAATATTGACCACATCCCAGGGTTTTCCGCGCAGGGAAGCGAACGCGGTTCTTGAATTGGCATAGGTGTTAACGCGGATCCCGTAATACGCCACCAGGGAAGATCCCGCCATGCCCACGATCGAGAAAAAGAGGACGAGTCCCAAGGTTCCGAGAGGCTCGTGCTTGAGTCCCAGGAAGTAATAACTCATCGCGCAGGCAATGATCGCGAACAGGATCGTAAGGAACTTGACCTGCTGCTTGAGGTAGGTCTTGCAGGTTTGGAAGATCGTTTCGGAGACGTCCAGCATCGACTTGTGGGCGGGAAGAGCCTTCACATTCAAAAACTGGTAAAGGGATAGCCCGACCGTCCCCAGGATCACCATCGCTCCGTAGAGGAGGATCTGGAAGCCCGAAAGGCCGCCGAACATCGCGAAGTGCCCTTCGTGAAGGTCCGGGATCTTCAGGTCCGCTTCGCTGGCCCATGCGGCGCCATGCCACAGGAAAAGCATTCCTAGAAAAGAGAGTCGGGTAAAAAGTTTTTTCATGATGTCTCCCGTTGAATTAGTAACTCAAGTCTTGCAGCTTTTCGATGGAATGACCAGGAAATGCAGAGCCCAAGCTAATAATTTTTTTTGATTGTTGAAGTTGAATAAGGGTCTTGAGGGACCAATATGCCGAATGGGCTTGTATGATAGCGAAATGGCGTAAAAATACCACTCAAATCTTCGACTTCACGGAGTCGCCTTCATAGGAAGTCGACGCACATCTATTGATTGTCCGTCCCTTTCTGCTATATTACCCTGCTTATATGGCACTTATGATCAAACGGGTCGAAAGACCTCGCGAACTTAAATGGTATCACGCCGGCGCCATGCTCTATGGCGACTGGGGCACTTCGAAGGCCTATGTCCTCGGGATCGCTTTTGCTCTCGCCGGCCACGCCTCGTGGTTCTTCCTCGGGCTCATGTCCCTGCTCATGATCCTGATCGGGGTCTGTTATATGATCGTCTGCCGCATCTATCCTGACGGCGGCGGCGTTTACTCCTCAGTCAAACACCGTTCCCAGACGTTGGCCGTGATCGGCGCTTTCCTTTTGATCGCGGATTATGTTGTCACGGTTTCTTTAAGCGTCCTGGATGCTTTCCATTATTTCAATGTCCCGAATCCTGAACTCTGGGCGGTCGGGGCGATCCTTACCATCGGAACTTTGAGCTGGGTCGGGCCTGCGAAAGGCGGTACGGTTGCCACCGTGATCGCTGTTTTTGCATCCCTCACGGCGTTGGTCCTTTTTGCTTTTACCGTGCCGGGTCTTTCGCATGTTCAGCTTACGATGCCGGTGGGCGGGTTCATGAAGAATTGGCCGGTCTTTGTCGGGATCGTGCTCGCGCTTTCAGGCGTGGAGGCTATTGCAAATCTGACCGGCGTGATGGTGGAGCCTGTCAAAAAAACTTCCCGCCGTGCTATTCTTCCGGTGATGATCGAAGTGGCGATTCTAACCTTCCTGTTGGGGGTTGCGATGAACGCCATCCCGGGCCTGAAAGGGCACACGGAAGATATGCTCCGTGCGCTCGGCGATCATTACATCGGCCCCTGGTACGGGACCGTGATCTCCATCGTCTTCGGGTGTTTGCTCCTGTCTGCAGGTAATACAGCGATCATGGGGCTTGTGAGTATTCAGTTTGCCTTGGCCAAAGATCGCGAATTGCCGCCTGTTTTTGCAAAACTCAACCGCTTCGGGATGCCTTGGCTCGCGCTGATCATTGCGACGCTGGTGCCGATCATTGTGATCCTTGTCGAGAAGGACATCGTCCACCTGGCGGCCCTTTACGCGATTGGTGTCGTCGGGGCGATCGCGCTCAACCTTGCGACGAGTGCCACGAATTTTTCGATCCGGCTGAAGCTTTGGGAGCGTGTCCTTTTGGGTGCCGGTGCGATCATCACGCTTTTTATCGAAGTGACGATCGCGATCCAGAAACAGAACGCGCTTTTCTTCGTCCTGACCATCCTGGGCGTAGGCCTCGCGCTCCGTTATGCGGCGAAGATGATCGTGCCGGCGCCGATGCCGGAATTGGCTTCCAATGTCAATTTGCTCACTGTAGCCGAGGCCAAAGAACTTACCTCGCTTTACAAAAGTTCGGCGCTTGTGGCTCTGAAGTCATACAATCCAGTGCTGCTTGAAGAGGCCGCCCTTCATGTGAAGGCGATGGGTGAGAATTCGGTTTATTTGAGCTATGTGGAAGAGACGCCCCCGTCGCCTGAATTGCCTACCGAAATGGAACCGTCGCGGGAATCGGTGATGGTCCTGGCGCAGGCTCAGGAAGATATGGAAAAGCGTGGCATCACGGCGGTCCCGATCTGGATGGTGGGGGACAATCCCGGCCGGTTGATCGCACGCGCGGCCCAAGAACTGGATGTCCGGGCCGTGGCGATCGGCGCCACGAAGCGCAGCGCCCTCATCAGCCTTCTTCGCGGCGACGTGCTGCGGACGCTGGCCCATAACCTTCGCAAAGATTGCCATTTATTGATTGTCGGTTAGCGCCTTTTGGGAGTATTCTAAACGCCGTTGCTGGGTTACGGCGACGATGCCCGTTTCGTTTTTGGATTACGGTTACGTTCCCGTGGCCGTCACCATTTCATTCGTCGAGGAAATGCCCGTGAAAAAATATTTGATTGCTGCGCTCATATTTTCCCTCCTGATTCTTGGGGCGAGGGCGTCATTTGCGGAATGGTTCGATGGAGAAGTCCAGAAGATCGATGCCAAGGCCAAGACGATCACCATCAGTGAGATCGATCCGATCACGGATACCGAAGAAAAAAAAGAAATCCTGACCGATCAAACCACCGTCTTTTTGGGCGTCACTTCTCTCCAGGATATCCGCGGGAACGATAATGTCACGATTGAGGCCCAATACGATGAGCCGGCCGACGTCTGGAAAGCCCTTTCCGTTGAGGTCGCCGAGGCCGGCGCGTGAAACCTCGGGGAATCCACCGCACTTCGGGTTCCCGATCGCGGTGTTCAAAGGGATCTCTGGCTAAGCGGCGCTCATATGTTTTCGGGATCCTAACCACCCCTGCTAAAGATATCTTCCATTCGAATTACCACCTCGGACTTCTTGCCGGGATTCTTCCGAAGATCAAGGCCGCGAAAAGCTGTTTGAAGATTGTCATGATGCCCTCCCAAACTTATAAGAGTCTCGATCAGATTCTTACTGAGCATGGACTAGACGGACTTTTGATCCTGACCTGGCGATGGATCCATCCTGAGATCGCGCGGTTGATCGAAACTTCCCGCCACGATCGAGTGCTTGTGATTAATGACCCGGTCCCTGGGTTTCGAGTGAATAATCTTTACACCGATACCGATGCGGGCATGGCTCAGGCGGTGACGCATCTCGTCAAAAAGGGTTATCGGAAGATCGGCATGCTGCACGGGCCGTGGGAAGTGTCCTTTCAAATAAAAGGGACAGGTCTGAAAAAGCGCAGCAGACCTCTCCCTGACAAGAAGATCAAAGTGCCGTTCATTGATACCCAGCTCAAAGTGCGAGGGCTTCTCCGGGCGCTGAAGGCCAAGCGTGTCCCTTGTGATCCAACGTGGCTCCGGTCGGGAGCCGCCAACAGCGAGGCTGAGGGCTATTGCGTGATGACAGACTGGCTGCGTGAAAAAGATCTTCCCGAAGCGATCGTCTGCGGGAATGACGACCTTGCCTTCGGGGCGATCAAGGCTTTGAAAGAAGCCGGCAGAAGTATTCCCCGGGATATGGCGGTGATCGGGTTCGATGACAATGAACGCGCAAAAAGTTTTTCGCCGCCGCTCTCGACCGTTCGCCAGCCGCTCGGGAAAATGGGGAAGGACGCCGTGGATATCCTGATCCGGCAGATCGAACGTCCTGCTTCCCAGCCTGTTTCCAGACGGTATCTCCCTAAACTCGTCGTTCGGAAGACCACCTAAAAGCAGGGTGTTGGATGGCGGAGGGTGGATGGCGCAAAAAGATGGGATGGCGGGTATCGGGTGACGAAAAACAAAAGGTTTGACGCCATCCGCCCTCCTCCATCCGTTATCCTAAAATGTTTGTTCCCGCATCAATAATAGTCTGCGTATTGCCGTAACTATACCTAGGGTCTAAATAATTTTCAGAGGGGGAAGTATGCTTACCACGGCCATTGCCATCGTGATCGGGTTCGGGTATTTTTTCTATCCGTTCAAACTTGCCTGGGTCAGATTATTGCTCAAGTATATCGCCGGGCTTTTCTGCTTCTGGGCGGCATTTTTTTTCGCCGGTCCTTCGGTTGAGGCTCAGTTCGTGTCTCTTGCCGGGATCGTGATCCTTGGCATTGCTGCCGGGCTCATTTGTACGGATATGGTGGTCTCGGTCGTTCTGTGGCTTGTCGAACTGCTCGGGAATATCTTCCATAAGACGCCCCAGCTCCCGCAGTATCTGCTCGAGATCTGGTCAGCCATGGAGCGGATGGCCTCTCGTAAAGTGGGGGCTCTCATCATCCTTCAACGCAAACAGCCGCTGCGTCCCTTGATGAAAGGCGGAATGCCGTTTGACGCGGAGATCAAGTCCGAGATCCTTGTCCCTCTCTTTTTGACCTCCTCTCCCGTGCATGACGGCGCACTTGTGGTGAATAAGGGCCGAGTGCAAACGGTGAAAGGGATTCTCCCGCTCGCGTCACTTTCCGATCTTTCTCCGAGTTTTGGGACACGGCATCGGGCAGCGATCGGGATCACGGAAAAGACGGACGCGGTCGCGCTCGTGGTCTCCGAAGAACGCGGCCAGATCAGCGTGGCTTATCGCGGTTGTCTGGTTCATATTGCCGACCGTTCCGAATTTCTTAAGACCCTGCAGTGGGTGCTTAAGGGCAAGAATATCCTTCGCCTCAAGAACGCGAGCTTCATTGTTACCACCAAAGTGCTGGACGATCTGACATAAGGTGACTGCCACCATTTTTATTAGAGCACACTAAGGTAGGTCACGTTTAAACGTGACCTACCCCAGGAATAGAAAAAAGGTGCCAGACCCCAAGGCTAAGGAACCCTATGAAAAAATATATCTTGGCGATCGATCAAGGGACGACGGGTTCCCGGGCCATTCTTTTTGATGTGGCGGGAAAGACTGTCGCAAGTGCCTACCGCGAGTTCAAACAATATTTCCCTAAGCCCGGCTGGGTGGAACACGACGCCCAAGAGATCTGGCGCTCCTGCGAGACTGTGATTCGGGAGACCGTTCGTAAAAGCAAAATTGCTCCCAAAGAGATTCTTGCCATCGGCATTACGAACCAGCGCGAGACCACTGTCCTGTGGGATCGCGAGACTTCGAGGCCTGTCCATCACGCCATCGTTTGGCAATGCCGCCGCACCTCAGACCTCTGCCGTGCTCACAAAAAACACGAGTCCGTGATCCATAAGAAAACCGGTCTTGTCCTTGATCCGTATTTCTCCGGCACCAAGATCGAGTGGCTGCTTGGCCATGTTCCGGGTCTTCGGAAAAGGGCTGTGGAGGGGAAGATTGCGTTCGGGACGATCGACAGTTGGTTGATCTGGAAACTTACAGGGGGTCGATCGCATGTAACGGATCTGACGAATGCGTCACGAACCATGCTTCTTAACATTAAAACAAAAAAGTGGGATTCCGAGCTTCTCAGGATCTTCGGTGTCTCTGCCAAGGTGTTGCCGAAGCTTCAGCCCTCCGGATCGATCTTTGGGACGACTCAAAATGTTGCCGGACTTCCGGCCGGTATTCCGATCGCGGGCGTGATGGGGGATCAGCAGGCCGCGCTTTATGGCCAGGGCTGCTACGAAACCGGTACGAGCAAGAATACCTACGGCACAGGTTGCTTCATTATGATGAATACCGGCAAGAAATTTGTCACTTCAAAGGCGGGACTTCTTACGACGCTTGCTTGCGACTTCAAAGGCCGGCCGGTTTACGCGCTCGAGGGGTCCGTTTTTATCGGCGGGGCCGTGGTCCAATGGCTTCGGGACGGTCTCAAGGTCATTAAGAGTTCTGTGGCGACTGAAAAAGCGGTCCGGAAGTTGAAGGACAACGGCGGCGTCTATGTGGTGCCGGCATTTGTTGGGTTGGGCGCGCCTTACTGGAAAAGTGATGCGCGCGGCCTCATTACCGGGATCACGCGCGGGACTACGATGCCTCATATCATCCGGGCATGCCTTGAAGCGATCGCCTATCAGAGCCGCGATGTTTTTGATATTATGCAAAAGGCGTTCGGGGGTCGGATCCATGAACTGAAAGTCGATGGCGGCGCCTGCAAGAACGATCTTCTCATGCAATTCCAGGCGGATATTCTGAACGCGAGGATCCTCCGGCCCAAAGTGATCGAACTCACGGCCCGCGGTGTGGCGCATCTGGCGGGGGTGACGATGGGGCTCTGGAAAAAGAGCCACGACCTCAAGAAGCAACACCAGGTCGATCATATTTTTTCTCCGGCTATGAAGCCGGGGAAGCGAGCGAAGCTTTATCAGGGATGGCAGAAGGCCGTGGAACGAGCGATGCTCTAAAAATTGGGTGACGGATGGCGGAGGGCGTAAAACCAAAAACTCCATCCACCATCCTCCATCCGATGCGCACTTATAGAGGCTAAATAATTATGCTTAGGGACATTGGGTGTTTGAGTAGGGGGACATACGATCTTCTTGTGATCGGCGGCGGGATCAACGGCGCTGCGATCGCGCATCTTGCGGCCAAGCGTGGCCTGAAGGTGGCGCTCCTCGAAAAAGGGGACTTCGCGAGCGGAACCTCAAGCAAGTCCACCAAGCTCATTCATGGCGGCATCCGCTATCTCGAAAATCTTGAAGTCGATCTCGTCTGGGAATCCTTAAGAGAACGCCATATCCAGTTGGAGGTGGCACCGCATCTGGTGAAGCCTCTCCCGTTCGTGATTCCGGTCTACGAAGGCGACAAGCGGCCGCTTTGGATGATGCAGCTCGGGGTTTTTCTCTACGACCTACTTGCTGGGAAGTATCGAGTGAAGCCGCGCAAGAATCTCACGCGCGAAGAAGTGATCCGTCTGGAGCCCGGCATTGAACAAAAGGGGCTGAAGGGCGGCGTGCTTTATTATGACGCGCAGATGGATGACGCGCGGCTTTGTCTCGAGAACGTTCTGATGTCCGCCCAATACGGCGCGCATGTCGCGAATTATGTGAAGGTGGTATCGTTCGTGAAGGAGAATGGTCGGGTTGCTGGCGTCAGGGCGCATGACATGCTTGGGATCAAGGAGTTCGAAGTGCGCGCGAAGCGGGTGATTTGTGCGGCCGGACCGTGGACGAACGATCTGCTGCGCCTGGATATCCCGAACGCGAAGAAAAAAGTCCGTACGACCAAGGGTATTCACATTGTCTACAAAGGCGAGATCTCAAAACACGCCGTCCTGATCGGCTCGCAAAGCGACCGGCGCATCTTCTTCGTCATTCCCTGGATGGGGAACTCTTTGATCGGTACGACCGACACGGACTATGTTGCGAGTCCTGATAAAGTGAAGGTAGAGAAAGAGGATATCGATTATCTTGTGAGAGAATCCAAGCGCGTTTTTCCGAAGATCGATCTCAGCTCCGGTAATATCCTTTCAACGTTCGCAGGCCTCCGGCCGCTGATCCGTCAGGGAGGCTCGCCGCGCAAGGTCTCGCGCAAGCATCTTTTTTATAGCTCGAAGTCCGGCGTTATCTTCGTGGTTGGCGGCAAATACACGACCTACCGGAAAGTCGCCGAGGATTGCATGAATCGCATCCACCGGATCTATGAAAAAGAAACATTCGCAGTCTATGGCAGCGGAGCTATTACGGAAACCGTTGAAGCTGCGGCCGTGCGCTCGGGTCTCGAGAGGGAAGTCGTACAGTCGCTCATGGATCTTTACGGCAGCCGCTACAAAGATGTTCTGAAACTTATCGAAAAAGATTCCGGGCTTAAGGGAAAGATTTCAGACAACCCGCCTGTGATCAAGGCCCAGCTTGTCTATTCTGTCGAGACCGAAATGGCACGGACCGTAGAGGACATCACCGACCGCCGTCTCTCACTCGTTTTCCGTGGCCCCGTCTCTGAAAAGACCCTCTCTGCCATCAAGGTCGCTCTTCCCAAGAAATAACAATAAGGAGAAAATATGGGATCAAACTGGAAACACGCAGTCACTGTTTATACGAAGACAGCGAAACTGTTTTATGCGGTTTCTGTGTTTTTGCTAATTATTCCTGCGGCATGCTTGCCGGTAACTAGAAATATGTTTAAATGGAATTTTCCAGCATGGAAATGGCTTCAGGATTTTGCGCAGGCTCCGCAGGGGAACTTTCTTAAATTTCCGGCAGCATTATGGCTGCTGGGCGTTGCTTTTTTTATATTGGCTGTGACCGTCAATATATTTGATCATTATTATCGAAGATCGAGAAAGGAAGATTTTAAAGAAGGCGGCCTTCTGAAAGATGCTCAGAAATAGGTTGGTTGATACTCCGCGGACGGTTTAGTTTTTCTTGCACAAAACCTCTTCTGTCATTCAGTCGGTCCTTCCCAAGATGTAAGCCCTAGCATACCTTCCTGATTGAGTTCGCGGGATTTTGTGGTAGGATACGCCCTCTAGCAAAGGGGGGAAGGCCCCTTTGCCCGGTCAACGTACAACGGACAACGAAGATGACGTTGACCGTTGATCGTTGCGCCCGCAAATGGCGTTGTCCCCCATTAATTCACTCTTACGGAAGTTTTATCATGATCTCAGCGAATGGTGTTACTTTACAATACGGGAAACGCGTGCTCTTCGAGAACGTGAATATCATGTTCTCGCCAGGGAATTGCTATGGCTTGATCGGGGCCAATGGCTCCGGGAAGTCCACGTTCCTGAAGATCCTCGCGGGCCTGCTCGAGTCCAATGCCGGATCCGTGGCCGTGGGGAAGAACGAGCGCATTTCCTTCCTGAAACAGGACCAGTTTGCCTATGACGAATATACGGTCCTGACGACGGTTATCATGGGCCACGAGCGGCTTTATAACATTATCAAAGAAAAAGACGCAATCTATGCCAAGCCCGATTTCTCGGACGCGGACGGCATCCGGACCGCGGAGTTGGAGCATGAATTCGCGGATATGAGCGGCTGGGACGCGGAGCCCGAGGCCGCGAAACTTCTGAGTGACCTTGGGATCCCGGACGCCATGCATCAAATCCCTATGAAGCAGCTCGAGGCGAGCGAGAAGGTGCGCGTGCTTCTGGCGCAGGCGCTTTTCGGAAATCCCGATGTCCTGCTTCTCGACGAACCAACGAACCACCTCGATGTCGAGACCTGCATGTGGCTTGAGGATTTCCTTTATGAGTTCAAAAATACAGCCATCGTCGTCTCGCACGATCGCCATTTCCTCGACCGGGTCTGCACCCATATCGCGGATATCGATTACGGGAAGATACAGCTTTTTACAGGCAATTTCACATTTTGGTCGGAATCCAGTCAGCTTGCGCTCCGTCAGAAGAACGAAGCGAATAAGGACACCGAAGCCCGGCGCAAGGAACTTCAGGCTTTCATCGCGCGGTTCAGCGCGAACGCGTCGAAAGCCCGGCAGGCTACGTCGCGCAGAAAACTGCTGGAAAAGCTGACGCTCGAGGATATCAAACCGTCTTCTCGAAAATACCCTTATGTGGCGTTCAAGTATGAAAAGGATTCCGGCAACGATCTTCTGGAGATCGAAGGATTGGAGAAGTCGATCGAAGGGGAGGTGCAGTTCACCGGACTCAATCTCCGGATCGATAAAGGCGACAAGATCGCGTTCCTCGGGCCGCTCGACCGTGTGAAGACCACGCTTTTTCAGGTGCTTATGGGGGAACTCGCGGCAGACAAAGGGGTTTTTAAGTGGGGAGCCTCCACGACGCGGGCTTATTATCCGAAAGAGAACGGAAAATATTTTGAAACAGATCTCTCCCTCGTCGATTGGCTGCGCCAGTTCTCCAAAGAAACGGATGAAAATTTTATCCGGGGATTTCTCGGGCGCATGCTCTTCTCGGGCGAAGAGTCACTTAAGAAAGCCTCGGTGCTTTCCGGAGGCGAGAGGGTTCGTTGCATGCTTTCCCGCATGATGCTTGTCGGGGCAAACGTAGTCATCCTGGACGAACCGACGAACCATTTGGACCTGGAGTCCATCACCTCACTCAATAAAGGCCTCGAGACTTTCAACGGCACCGTGCTTTTTTCCTCGCATGACCATCAATTCGTCCAGACCGTGGCCAATCGCATTATTGAGCTTACGCCCCGCGGCATGATCGATCGCCGGGATATCACCCTGGACGATTACCTCGCCAATCCCGAGCTGAAAGCCAAACGCGCCGCACTTTACGCCAAAGTCTGACCGTTTCAAGCTTTTAGCGGTGGCCTATAAACGCTATACTACGCATCATGCTGTTCCGACTTTTGGGGCTTCACTGATTTCCAAAAAATCTTTTTAAATGAGGATTCTGTGCTAACCCAACTTCATATTAAAAATTTCGCGCTGATCGAAGATCTGACCCTTGAATTCTCCGGGCAGATGAATGTGCTCACCGGGGAGACGGGCGCGGGTAAATCTATTTTAATCGACGCGATCCGGTTCGTTTTGGGAGAACGCATGGACGGACTCCGGGTCGAGGTCCAGGATAAGCCCTGCCAGGTGGAAGCCGCGTTTGAGCTCCCAAAGGCCTTTCTCAAAAATCAATCCGCTCTTGAACCGTATCTCGCTGAAGAGGATCTGCTTATCCTGCGCCGGGAATTTTCTCAAGGCAAGACCCGCGCCTGGATCAATAACCGATTGGTTTCGCGCACTCTTTTGAAAGAAGCCGGCGCTTATCTTATCGATATCCATGGTCAGCATGATCACCAACGACTTCTCGATAGCGGGTCTCACCTTGATATCCTTGACCGTCTCGCAAACGTGGAAGCGCTGAAGGAAAGTTACCGGACTCTTTATGAACAGTATGCCCGCCTGATCCAAGGACAGGAAGAGCTGGCTTCGCTTGAGCAGAACAAGGAGCGGGAGTTGGACGTGCTTAAATACCAGATGGATGAGATCGAGCGGGCGGAGATCAAAGATCTTAGTGAGGAAGCCCTGGAGCTTGAACGCATGCGGCTCGCGAATGCTGAAAGGCTTTCGGAGATAGTGTCTCATGCCCTTGCGGTCTTGGATGAGAATGAGATCAATGCGGATAGTTTTTTGTCCGAAGCGGTTCGCGATCTTAAGGGGTTGGTCAAATTCGACAGCTCGGTTGAGAAAACAAAAACCGATTGCGAGAACGTCCAGTATTCCTTGCAGGAAACGGTCCAGGCGCTCCGGGACTATAGAGACAAACTCACGTTTGATCCGGATCGTCTCCGGGAGCTTGAAAAAAAAGCGGATCTCCTGGATCATCTCAAGCGGAAATATGGCGGCACCCATGCCAAGGTGCTTGAGTTCTACCGGGAGGCGAAGGCAAAATATGAAAAATTAATCGATATGGAAATGACTCAAAGCGATCTTCAAAAAGATCTGCGGGACCTGGAGCCGAAACTTCGTGAGGCCGCGCTGAAGTTCTCCGAGAAACGGAAAAAGGCAGGGGGGCTTCTTAAAAAGACGATCGAATTCGAGCTGAAGGACCTTCAGATCGCGCACGCGGAGTTTGAGGTGCGCATCGAAAAGACGGATTTCTCAGCGACCGGGATGGATCGCGTGGAATTTATGGCGCGCATGAATCCGGGCCAGCCGATGCTCGCGATCGCAAAGATCATTTCCGGCGGCGAGGCTTCCCGCGTGATGCTTGCCATGAAAAAAGCGCTTATGGAAGTTGACCCCGTGCCTGTCCTTATCTTTGATGAGATCGATACCAATATCGGAGGTCGTCTGGGGCAGGTCACCGGCCAGAAGCTCAAAAGCATCTCCGGAGAGCGGCAGGTGCTGCTCGTGACCCATCTTCCGCAGATCGCGTCTTTTGCGGACCGGCACATCAAGGTCACGAAGTCTGTGCAAAAGGGCCGGACTCTGGTTCAGTATCAGATGTTGGAAGGAGAGGACAAGGTTCGTGAATTGGCGCAGATGATGAGCGGGCAGCAGGAAAGTGAGATTTCGCGCCGTCATGCCCAAGAAATGCTCAGCCGCGCGAATTCCTGAAGAGGGTGACGAAGAGGGTAAGACAAAGGAAGTGCGTTCCATGGCAAAACTAACAAGTGGGCCGGGCTGGTCTCTGAGTGCTGACGAGCCGTCTCCCGTGATCAAAAAAGAGAATCCGAACACGCCCAAGCCTGTCGTTCGTTTGGAAAAAAGAGTCGGGAAATACGTGACGGTGGTTTCCGGTCTCCACACCTACGGTTCCGAGAGGCTGAATGGCATGGCGAAGGAGTGGAAAACGTTTTGTGGGACCGGAGGCACGGTCAAGAACGGAACGATCGAGATCCAGGGGGATCGGGTTAAGACGATTCAGGAATGGTTTTTAAAGAAGGCTTCCCGGTAATTTTTTATTGAAATAAATCATTGGAGATGAGTCGTTCTTTTCCCCCCGACGGATCTTCGCTTTGTCCTGACTTTCACCCTCCGCGCGGCTCCTTAAGCCGGGGCTTACCCCCTTCATCCAATCTCCGCGGTTGGGAAAGGTCGCGGTAGGTTTTGACGCAGGGTCGCAGGCAGGATACAATCCATCCGCTACAGGATGTTCATTAATTTTAAGGAAGCGACAATCATGATTAGCATTGCTTCCTTAATTTAAAAAAGTGAAATGAGAGCCAGGGCTTATGTTGACCGACATGCATCTTCATTTACAGGATATTCCGGACCTTCACATGTGCAAGAGTGTTTTGGCTCTGGCGCAGGATCTTCGGGTAGGGCAATTTGTGTGCAATGGCACCCGGCCGGAGGATTGGCCGGCGGTGGAAAAGTTTGCGCAAGAGGACCGGCGGGTCGTGCCGTTCTTCGGGGTCCATCCCTGGTATGCAGGCAAGCTCCCGGTGGATTGGTACAAAACGCTTGAGGATTTTTTAAAAAGAAATCCGGCGGCGGGGGTCGGCGAGGTGGGTCTCGATAAGGTGCGGAATGTGGATCTTGCGCGGCAGACCGAGGTATTTCACCGCCAGCTCGAGATCGCCGGCCGTTTGGCGCGGCCGTTGGCGATCCACTGCGTTCGGGCGTGGAGCGACCTTGTGAATGTCCTGAAAAGAAGTCTTCCTCCCAAGACGCGTTTCATGGTCCACTCCTTTCAAGGTTCCCCGCAAGTATTGAAAGATCTTTTAAACCTCGGGGCCTATATCTCGTTCTCATGGAAAAGTCTCCAGCGTGACAGCGAGGAATCGATCGCGCTGATGCGCGGCGTGCCGCTCGACCGGTTGCTTCTTGAAACAGATTTTCCTTATACGGAACCGGGACGTATCGGCGCCGATGTGCATGATGAGAAATATTACGAAACGCTCCAGGGGGTTTATGATCTTGCGGAGCGCGCCAAAGGGGTCGATGTTGAAGCTTTAGAGAAAGCGGTGTGGTCGAATGGAACGGCTTTTCTGTCTGGAGCTTCTGCTCGGTAAGGAAAAGGTCGAGCGGCTCAAAAAGGCTTTTGTGGTGGTGATCGGGATCGGCGCGGTGGGAAGCTACGCGACCGAGGCTCTCGCGCGTTCCGGTATTGGCCGCCTGCGGCTTGTGGATTTTGACACGATCAAAGTGACCAATTTCAACCGCCATATCCTCGCGATCACTCCCAATCTCGGAAAACTCAAGGCGGAAGCCGCCAAAGAACGCATTGCCCAGATCAATCCCCATTGCAAGGTCGAGGTCGTGAGCGAATTTGCGGCCGAGGAAACGATGGGCCGCATCACAGAAGGGCGGCCGGACCTTGTGATTGATGCCGTGGATTCTCTGAACCCCAAAGTCCAGATCCTCGCCTACTGCCATGAGAAGAAGATCCCCGTGATCTCTTCGATGGGCGCTGCGCTCCGTATGAATATCTTTTCGATCAAAGCCGGGGATCTTTTTAAAACAACCGGTTGTCCGCTTGCCCGCTATGTTCGTTCCCGTCTCCGGCGGCGTGGAATCCAGAAGGGGATCTTCTGCATTTATTCCGATACGCCGGTTTCCGAGGAGCCCATCCAGAAGACGAACATTCTCAACGAAGAGCAGGATCATGACCGCGGACGGAAACGGCAAAAATTGGGTAGCACGCCCACGGTGACCGGCGCCTTCGGTCTTGCCGTCGCTCATCACGCTCTTCTCCATCTGGTCGGCGATCTCAAACTCGGCTGATCCCTGCTTTTTAAAGTGACTTTGCGGGAAGGTCTGATATACTTCGCGGCATGAATAATTTGCATAATGAATTAATGGAGGGACTATGAGCCGTTTGAGCCTGGAAGCTTTTGCGGACCGAGCGACCGAGATCTTTCCGCAGTTGGTTCGCGGTATGACCCGGCACGAGAATAATTATCTGACCAAGGGGGTTGTTACGCTGCCCCAAGTCTGGGCCCTAAGGTATCTGTCCCGGCAACCTGAATGCCCGATGCGTGAACTTGCGGATTTCATGAAGATGGGGCTTTCCTCTGTGACCGGACTGGTGGACCGCCTTGTGAAGCAGGGGCTTGCGGTGCGGAGGCGGACTGAAAAAGACCGGCGGGTTGTTTTTGTGGAAATTACCGCCAAAGGGCGCAAAGCTCTCAAAGAGATCTTGGATCAACGGCGCAAGACGACTCTGAATCTTTTTGAATCGCTCACTTCCGAAGAGAGATCGACCTATTTGTGTATTCTTGAAAAGCTTGTCAAAAAGCTTTGTTGAAATAAATACGGATTTAGCTAAAAAACGGAGTTTGTTTTTATGAGTCAGCCTCAAAGTCCCGCGCCGAAATCGCCGACTTCACATCTTCATGTGATCAACCTTGTCGTCGCGTTGCTTGCCGGGGTGATTTCGATCACGGGCGGGATCTATTCTCTCAAGAACAACCTTTTTTCAGGGCCGGCCTACGGAAGCCTCCAGGGGATCGTTCGGGATGAAAGGATCGCAAAGCCCCTCAAACTCGCATCGGTTGAGATCGCCGACCTGGCCGGGGCCGTGGTGAATACCGCAGCGACAGACGATAACGGGCATTATTTGGTCGAGGCGCTCAAGACCGGAAATTATGTCGTGAAATTTACGGCGCCGCTCCATAAGGTCGAAACCAAGACCATCAAGATCGAGAAGGATCTCACGTCTTCGATCCATGTAGACCTTGTCCCGGAGGTTCCGCAGACGAACCTGCCGTCCGTCGAATCCGTGGTCGCCATGCCGCAAAATATTCGAGCGCCTTACGTTCCAGCGACGACTTATCAGGCGACCGCTCCTGTCGTGACCGGCTACAACGTTCCAACGAATGTTGCTTCTGTTCCGATGGCCTCTCCGACCTATTCTCACACAGAACCAGTGCAAGACCCGTCACTTTCCGGTCCGCCGCGCCAGGGTTCTCGACGGCATCCCCGTCGCAGTTACTCCGGGGATTCCACCGCCGGTTCGTCTGCCACTTCTCAGACTACTTCCCAGGGAAGTGCTTTTGCGGAGACAGGCGCGCAGTTGCTTCAAGCCTTGCTGAGCAAGAAATCAGACACCAGCTCATCGACGACATCGAATTGATCGGGAAGGTTTGCGCTTTTTTGTCCCACAGGGACTGCAAAAAACGCTGTCATTCCCGCATGCTTTAACAAAGTTTATGATGAAAAGAAAAAATATGAATCCTTTTCAGAAATTATTCATAACCGTGCTGGCGGTCCTTCTTCTCGGAGGGTGTCTCTCAGTTCGTTTGCCGGGAGTTAAAATCAGACAGGCGGCGGAGCCTCAAACTCTGACGTGGGATGGGCTTGTCCGTCAGACGCTCACGCTGAACCCCGATCTCCAGATGGCGCGGTACCTGATCACCTCAAGCGCCCGGAGCCGGGATATCGCTTTCGGGGATTATCTCCCGTCGGTGGATGGAGGATTTCAGAGAGATATTTCAAGGACGACAGGGACGGCCCCGTCCCAGGACGGGTTGGGATTGGATCTCGCGGCCCAACAGTCGCTTTTTAACGGTTTTGGGACCACGGGGAATTGGCTGAAGGCGCGAAAAGATCTCGAGGCCGTGAGATTGGCTTATGTGGAAACCAGCGCGGAAGTCCGGTTCCGCTTAAGATCGGTCTATGTGGATATCATAAGGCTGGAAAGACTTCTTGAGACGAACCGTCTGATCTATGAGAGGCGCAAGCAGAACTCAGATCTCGTCCGACTTCGTTATGAAGCGGGACGGGAGAATTTGGGTTCCGCCTTACGTGCGGAGGCGATCACCGGACAGGCGGATTTTGATGTCAAGCAGACGGAACGCTATCTGGAGAGCGACGCGCTGAGACTTGCGCGTGAAAGCGGTGGGGAATTCGTTTTTCCCGTTCGTATGGATGATGACTTGGAAAAGATGCTCCCCAAAGTGGCGCTTACCAAGGCGGATTACGCGGCTCTTGCTGAGAAAACGCCCAAGGTGATGCGTCTTATCAAGACGGCAGAAGCCGCCAAGGCAGCCGTCGTGAAGGCGCAGTCCGTGGTGTGGCCTCAAATCGACGGCAATTATGATTATGGTTATTCGGGTGAGCGCGCGTCTGCTCTGAAAGATTCGAGTTTCCTCGGAGTGAATGTCACCGTGCCTTTCTTTAACGGCGGGAAGAACATTGCCGCGATCCGCAAAGCCGTAGCGGATTACGATGCCGCCCAGAAGGCCGCCCAAGGTGCGCGGGACGAAGCGATCGCCGCACTGGCCGCCGCGTGGGTGCCTTACATGGACGCCATCGAGTATGTGGGGGTCCGCGAGAAGTTCCTGGAATCTTCGAAGAAACGCGCTGAGATCATCCGGGCGGAATATGCCATGGGACTTGTGAATTTCACGGATTTTGACGCGGCGGAGCAGGAAAATGCGACCGCGGAAAAAGATTATGTGGCGAGTCTTGCGAATGTTTTTATTCAGCAGGCCAACTGGGAAAAGACCCAGGGGGCCACTTTGGAGGATGCTTACCATGAAAATAAATAATTTGTCGCGGCCGGTGAAGTTCGGATTGATCCTTTTGGGTGTGTTTCTTCTTGTGCGGATGTTCTCTTCATGCGGCTCGTCGAAAGATCCCTTGCAGATCGTTCGTGCCGTAAAGGTCTCTCGAGGGGATCTCTCGGTCGCGGTCACGGCGACGGGAACGGTCAAACCGTATAACCGGGTCGAGATCAAGGCTCCGATCCCGGGACGCATCGAGGAAGTTCTTGTGCACGAGGGAGAAAATGTGAAGCTAGGGCAGGTGCTTGCTTGGATGAGTTCGGTCGAAAGGGCGGCGCTTCTTGATGCAGCGCGATCTCAGGGAGAAGCCGCGGTCAAACGCTGGCAGGAGGCTTATAAGGCCGCGCCGCTTCTCGCCCCGTTGGATGGGATGATCATTGTCCGTTCTGTAGAACCCGGACAGACCGTGACCACGATCGATCCGGTGGTGGTACTTTCGGATCGGCTGATCGTGGAAGCGCTGGTGGATGAAACCGATCTTTCCATGATTAAGCTCGGACAACGAACGGAGATCCGCCTGGATGCTTATCCCCAAGAGGTCTTTGAAGGCAAAGTCGATCACATCACGTTCGAAAGCAAGCTTGAGAATAACGTGAATGTCTACGCGATCGATATCCTTCCGGAAAAGGTTCCCGAGTCATTCCGGAGCGGGATGACCGCCAATGTTATTTTTATCGTGAAAGAAAAAAAAGGTGTCCTGCTCGTTCCTTCCGAGGCCGTTGTGGAATGGCCGAAAGGTCTTCGCAAACCTGAGGATGCGGTTTTTGCTGTTTATAAAAAAACGTTTGGTGGAAAACCGGGACCGGTCCCGGTCAAGGTCGGGGAATCTGATGGCCGGATGACTGAGATTACGGAAGGCCTGAAGGAAAGGACGGAAGTGGTGATCGTCCGGAAGAAAGAAAAGCAGCAATCTTCCAATCCGTTCAGCCCCGGGGGCGCTCCCAAAAAAAAGTGATAAGCCGGGACAAGGACGGTAAGTGATCAAGCGAAAGTTCTTGGGTCTTTCGTCATCCTGAGCCCCGAAGAGGGCGAAGGATCTTATTTGAGATGCTTCGCTTTGCTCAGCATGACGAAATTCTGAAAAGCACAGAAACTCAGTAATGTCTAAGGAACCTCATGAAACTATTGGAAGTCGAGCGCATCTCAAAAACGTACAAGATCGGTGAAGTCGAGGTCCGGGCGCTCCAGGATGTTTCGCTTACTATTGAAACCGGCGAATTTGTCGCGATCATGGGGCCTTCCGGTTCCGGCAAATCCACACTGATGCATCTCATGGGGTTTTTGGATACGCCTGACAGCGGCGCCTTTCGCTTGATGGGAAAAGACACCTCTCGCTTAAAAGAAGAAGAATACGCCTTTCTGCGCAATCGCGTCATCGGCTTTGTATTTCAACAATTCAATCTAATGACGCGTTCCACCGCCCTCGAAAATGTTTGTCTCCCTTTGCTTTATTCGGATGATCGGGTCAGGGATCTTGAGCGATCGAAGGAGATGCTTGCCAAGGTCGGGCTTGCCAACCGTGTGGGGCACCGTCCCAATGAACTGTCGGGGGGACAGCAGCAACGTGTTGCGATTGCCCGGTCGCTTGTGACCCAACCGCTCATGATCCTCGCGGACGAGCCCACCGGGAATCTTGATTCCAAATCCGGGACCGAGATCCTGGAGATCTTCAGGGATCTCCACAAGCAAGGCATGACCATCGTGCTTGTCACGCATTCCGAAGAGGTTGCGAACGCGGCGGAACGGGTCATTCGCATGCACGACGGAAAGATCGTGAGCGATGAAAAGCGCAAGACTTTAGGAAAGAGGCCGGGTTCCGAGATCAAGGCGCCGGATTTCCGCGAATTGTCCAAAGAGAAAAAGTACAATTATGAAGAATTTCTGGAACACTTTAAACAGGCCAGCCGCGTGATCCTCGGTAACAAATTAAGATCGTTCCTCTCCATGCTGGGCGTTCTGATCGGGGTGGCTTGCGTGATCACTATGCTCGCGCTGGGTCGGGGCGCGCGCGAAGCGATCACCGAACAGTTGTCCCGCATGGGTTCCAATCTTCTTTCCATCCGCCCGGGTTCGGTGAAAGTGCACGGGGTTGAAGCTGTGGCCGCGACGCGGTTGACCTTCGACGATGTCCGGGCCGTCAAGGAAGTCTCTTCGGTCAAACAAGTGGGGCCGCAGGTCACGGGGCAAGGGCAGCTTGTTTTTGGAAATAAGAATTGGAGCACTCGGGTCATTGGGGCCACTCCGGAATTTGCAAGTATGAGAAACCAGGAGCCTGTGGCCGGTCGTTTTTTTACCGCAGATGAGGATCAGGGACGTCAACGTGTGGTCTTGATCGGCAAGACAGTGCAAACGGCCCTTTTTGGAGATGAGGATCCCCTGGGGCAAACAATCAAGATCAATCGTGTGAGCTTTCAGGTCACGGGCATTCTGCCTTCCCTGGGGGCCAATGCCTTTCATGATCAGGATGACGTTGTGGTGATCCCTCTTATGACAGCGATGAAACGGCTTATGGGGAAGGACTATGTCGACCAGATCGATGTGGAGATCTCAGACCTGAAGCAGATGCCTCTTGCGCAGGAAGAGATCAACCAGCTGATCATTCGGAGGCATCGTCTGACTCCGGATCGATATGATAGTTTTAATATCCGTAATTTTGCGGATATTCAAGCCGCGCTCTCAAGCACGACCAAGACTTTTTCTGTGCTGCTGGGCGCTGTGGCGACGATCTCGCTGGTGGTCGGAGGGATCGGGATCATGAACATCATGCTCGTTTCTGTCAAAGAAAGAACGCGCGAGATCGGTCTGCGCAAGGCCCTGGGAGCTACCCCCCGGGATATTCTGATGCAATTTCTTGTGGAGGCGGTCATGATCACGTTTCTGGGAGGGCTGGTGGGGATCGCGCTCGCCGGAGTGATCTCCTGGCTTATCGCGGCTCTGGCGCAGTGGGAAATGATCATCACGATAGACTCTTTATTGTTAGCGTTTATTTTTTCAGCGGGAGTCGGGATCGTTTTCGGTCTCTGGCCTGCCAAACAAGCCGCGGCACTCGATCCGATCCAAGCTTTGCGGTATGAATAAGGGTTGCATGAAATCCTCGCACGATTCTTCTCAGAGATCGGGTGGACTCAGGAACGTCTTCCGTGCGCTCCGGCACAGAAATTATCGTCTGTTCTCGGCCGGACAGTGCATTTCACTCGTGGGGACCTGGATGCAGTATATCGCTGTGAGTTGGCTCGTTTACCGCCTGACGAATTCGGCTTTCATGCTCGGGCTTGTGGGATTCGTGGGCCAGCTTCCGACCTTTGTGATCTCGCCTTTGGCGGGGGTGCTCGGGGATAGGCATAATCGGCGGCGCATGTTGATCAAGATCCAGTCGCTGGCCATGCTCCAAGCGGCGATCCTGGCTTTCTTGGTGCTTTCTCACCAGATCCAAATTTGGCAGATTATCGCCCTGAGTGCTTTTCTTGGGATCATTAACTCTTTTGACATGACGATCCGGCAGGCCTTTACCGTGGAGCTGCTCGACGATCGTGAGGATCTCGGGAATGCAATCGCGTTGAATTCGACGATGCTCAATGCTGCGAGGCTGATCGGGCCGTCGATCGCGGGGCTTTTGATCGTTTCCGTGGGCGAAGGGATCTGTTTTCTCTTGAATGCGATCAGTTACATCGCTGTGATCGCGTCGCTTCTTGTGATGAGGATCCCTGAGGGCAAGGTTGTCGCGGCGTCGCGCAGGATCCTTGCTGAACTGAAAGAAGGTTTCAGCTATGCCGCGAATTTTCCTCCCATCAAGTGGATCCTTTTGGTTTTGTCGCTTGTCAGTTTGATGGGGGTTTCGTATCAGACCCTGCTGCCGGTCTTTACGCGCGAAATCTTCCAAGGCGGCGCGAATATGATGGGTTTTTTTATGACCATGGCCGGGTTCGGGGCGTTGGGAGGAGCCATATTTCTTGCCGCTCGGAAAAACGTTCGTGGCCTTGCAAAGATCATTGCGTGGACGGCGGGCCTCTTCGGTCTTACGCTGATGGCCTTCGCTTTTTCGAGGGCGTATTGGCTTTCCATGGGGATCCTTCTGGTTTCCGGTTTTGGGATGATGGTCCACATGGCCGCTTGCAACACGATCCTGCAGACGATCGTGGAAGAGGACAAGCGCGGCCGGATCATGAGTTTTTACACGATGGCTTTTTTGGGCATGATGCCCTTTGGCAGTTTGCTGGCCGGAGGCTTGGCCATGTGGATCGGCGTATCCTATACGCTGGCTTTAGAAGGATTTTTCTGTGTCCTGGGAGCGTTTTATTTTGCTTCCAAACTTCCGTTGATCCGGGCCAAGATCCGTCCGATCTATGTGGAAAAAGGGATCATCTCGGAAGTTGCGAGAGGGATCCAGGTGGCTACGGGTCTTGAAAGCGTTACGAAGGAATAAAAGCGACCCCCCGGGGTGTTGTTTTTCCCGAGATTTTTCACCGTCTCGTGGTCAGAATGACGCGAAATCGGTTTAAAGATATTCTGTTCAACCATGATAAGAAAGGAATCCCAAAATGGCTTCCGGATCACGGAAAAAAATCAAAACCGCACCCCGAAAGCCTCGGTGGCTGGTGGCGCCGGAGGGAATCGAAGGGATCCTGCGTTTTGAGTCGGGAGATCCTTTTAACGTCTTAGGACCTCATCCGTCCAAGGACGGGCGGGGTATGATCATTCGCGCCTTTCTTCCGCAGGCTTCCCAAGCCTGGATCCGGCCTCTGGAAGGAAAGAACACGCGCGTTCCGATGACGAAGACCCATCCCGAAGGTTTCTTTCAGGTTGTTTTCGAAAAAGCCCATGAGATCTTTCCCTATAAGATCGAGACTTGCGATGAAGCGGGTATGTTGAAGGAAGCCTCCGATCCTTATGCTTTTTTCCCCGACCAGCTCAGTGATTACGATCTGCATTTGATCGGAGAAGGGACCCATCACCGGAGCTACGAAAAATTCGGAAGCCATCTTTTGACCTTGAAAGGCGTCCGGGGTGTTCTTTTTACGGTGTGGGCGCCGAACGCGAAAAGTATCAGTGTCGTCGGGAATTTCAATGGCTGGGTGCCAGGCGCGCATCCGATGACCCGGCTTTCCACTTCGAGCGTCTGGGGTCTTTTCATCCCCGGGCTAGAGAATGGGGAAGTTTACAAGTTTGCGATCCGTTCTGCGGTGGATGGTCAGGTTCGCTTGAAGACCGATCCTTACGCGTTCGGCACGGAATTAAGGCCGCGGAGCGCCGCGGTCGTGACACGTCTGGATACTTTCTCTTGGTCGGACGAGGCATGGATGACGCGGCGAAAGCAAAAGGATCCTCTCCGTTCTCCCATCTCGATCTATGAGGTGCATCTCGGTTCCTGGAAGAGAGAAGAGAAGAACGGCTGGGGATTTCTGAATTACCGGGACCTGGCGCACCAGCTTGTGGAGTATGTCAAATTCATGGGTTACACCCACATTGAACTTATGCCTGTGATGGAGCATCCCCTGGATGAATCGTGGGGATATCAGGTCATTAATTATTATGCTCCGACGCGGCGTTTCGGCAGTCCGGAGGATCTCATGTATCTGGTGGATTATTGCCACCGCTACGACATCGGCGTGATCCTGGACTGGGTGCCGGCGCATTTTCCGCGCGACGGTCACGGCCTTTTCGATTTTGACGGCCGGCAGATCTATGCTTCCGAAAACCTGAAAAGGGCCGAGCAACGCGAATGGGGAACGATGGTTTTTGACTTCGGGAAAAATGAGGTCAGCAATTTCCTGATCTCCAACGCTCTTTTCTGGCTGGACCGGTATCACGTGGACGGTCTGCGAGCGGATGCTGTTGCTTGCATGCTGTATCTGGATTATGCCCGCAAGCCGGGGGAATGGGAGCCCAACCGTTACGGCGGGCATGAGAACCTTGAGGCGATCGAATTTTTGAAAGAATTCAACAAGGTGGTGCATGCCACTTTCCCGGGCGTTCTGACGATCGCCGAAGAATCGACGGCCTGGCCCGGCGTTTCAAGACCCGTCCACTTGGGCGGGCTTGGGTTCAGCATGAAATGGAACATGGGCTGGATGCATGACACGCTGGAGTATTTTTCCAAAGATCCTCTTTTCCGGAAATACCACCAGGGGGTTTTCCCGCTTTCAAGCCACTACGCGTTCTCGGAGAATTTTGTCCTTCCGATCTCACACGATGAGATCGTTTATGGGAAACGGTCGCTGCTCGAAAAAATGGTCGGCGACGATTGGCAAAAGTTCGCCAATCTCCGGCTTTTCTTCGCCTATCTTTTTTCATTCCCCGGAAAGAAGCTTCTTTTCATGGGGAACGATTTTGCCCAGAGGAGCGAATGGGATTCCAACCGGTCGCTGGACTGGCACTTGATGCAAGCGCCGCGACACCGGCGGGTGAACCTTTTGCTCCGGGACCTGCACCGTCTTTACCGGGAGAGTCCGGCGCTTTATGAAGGGGATTTCTCAAATGGATCGTTCGAATGGATCGATTGTTCGGACTCCGACCGTTCCGTTGTGAGCTTTCTGCGTTGGTCGCAGGATTACAGCCACGTCTTTATTTTCGTTTTCAATATGACGCCTGTGATCCTGGAGCGCTACCGTGTCGGGGTCCCTCGGTGGGGTTATTACCGGGAGGTTTTTAACAGCCAGGCCTTTGACTATGGCGGCTGTGGTTTGGGGAACCTCGGTGGCGTTCATTCCGAAGATGTGTCGTGGCAAAACCGTCCCTGTTCGATCAATCTTCAGATCCCACCCTTGGGGGCGCTCATTTTCCGTCTTGCGACCTGAAAAAACTCAGGGGCGGTTCTCGAAGGGAGCACCGTCTCTCGAATGCCTCGGAATCATGGAATTACAGTCAATACAGAATCAGAAATTTGTTTGATTTTTCGGGATAGCTCGTTATACTCCATTCATTGTTCTTTGAAGAAATCAGTGATAGGTGCTGCGGAACTGCGAAAGCGGTTCACGCGGCTTGATAGGGAAGTGAGTCTCGCGGAAAGATCGCGGGAACTCCACGGTGCCGCCGCTGTAGATGAGAACGAAAGCGAAACAGCCACTGCTCCTTCGGGGGTGGGAAGGTTCGCGATTAGGAATGACAAAGCTCATCGAGTCAGAAGACCTGCCTGTTACACAACTCAATATTCAAAATCCTCCGTGCAGAGGAAGCAAAGGTGTCCCGATTCTCCTCTTCTGAAAATCGGGACCGCGCGGATCAATCAAATGATCCGCTGGCCCTTTCTTGCCGATGCCTGAGGCGGAAAGGGTTTTTTTGTGTCTGGAAATTCAAAGCTCCGGAGCGAGCATCTCCGGAAGATCAGTTTTTTGTTTCTCGCCGTTTGCCTTCTAAATATCGGATGGAGCTGGCCGTTCTCTAAAAAAAATGACGGGGAACGCAAACCTACCGTCGAAACTCAATCTATAGCGCCGATCGCTCCGAAAGCTGAAATTAAAGGCCCTCTCCGTCCCGTCGCCGCAGATGTGACGGTCCTCGAAGTTACACGAACTGAGGATCCCATTGCGAATGTGACCCGGAGTATTTCGGTCATTGATCAGGAAGAGATCCAAAATTCCACCGCTCGCTATGTGCCGGAACTATTGAAATCCAAGGCCGGGATCACCGTGACAAATACCACCGGGAACCCCAAAGGGATGACCGTCGATATGCGCGGTTTTGGCGATACGGCAAATCGGAACGTGCTTGTGCTTGTCGACGGCCGCCGGACAAATCCGATGGATATTTCCGGGTCGGATTGGGCCGCTATTCCACTTGAGACCGTCGAGCGCATTGAGATCATTCGCGGGCCTTCTTCCGTGCTTTACGGGGACAATGCCGCGGGAGGTGTGATCAACGTGGTGACAAAAAAGGCCGGGCCAGGCGTTCATGCCAAGGCGGAGACTGAAATCGGATTGCATCAATACAAGCGGACGGGTGCGACAGTCTCCGGGGCTAACGACTGGGCGGACGGTCTCTTCCATTATGAAAACACACAGGATGACGGCTGGCGCAACAATACGCAATATTGGGCGAACGACTGGTTCGGCAAGTTCGGGGTCGGGCCTTTTGAAGGAGCGGGAGTGAATTTCACTGCGGGGCATCATCGCGATCGGTATGGGTTAGCAGGCGATCTCTCTGTGGACGAAATGGCGAGCATGGGTCGAACGGGGAGTACGACTTCAAAGGATCATGCCTGGAGCCAAGAGACCTATTTCACAGCAGATCCTGAGTGGAAATTTGAGCTAGGCGAAAACGCATTTGTGATCTCCGGGTTTAACTCGTTTCAGCGCCGTTTAGCTAAGGCGGATTATGTTTCCATGGCCAGCAGTGCCGTGAACAATCTGGATTCCTATGAGTTCCAGCCCAAGATGAGCTGGGCGCGCCCTCTTACCGATTGGCTCACGAGCAAATTAACGACGGGTCTTGATTTCTTTTCAGGGAAGAATGATGTCAAAAACGTCGGGACCACGTTTACGAAGCTTGCGACCATCACCAAGAAGTCGCTGGATGTTTATGTGATCGAGAATTTTTCATTGTGGGATAAGTTGCTCTTGAATATGGGATTTCGCGGGGGCTGGGCAAAGTACCGGTTTGATCAGTCTGGGGATACGACGAACCTTGATCAGACGGGGATGCGGAATGCCTCGTTTGATTTTGGAGTCGGGTACAAAGTGTTTGAGAGGTCTCTTGCCTATTTTGATATCTCCCGTTCTTTTCGGATGCCAGCGACCGATGAATTTTACAGCACCTTCGGAAGCGGTTTGAATGCGGGTTTGAAACAGCAGCAAGAGATGGATTATGAATTGGGTTTCCGTGACAATACATTCAAACCGTTGAATATGAGCATGAATCTCTTTCTGGCTGACATCAAAGATGAAATTTTTTATGACCCGAGTGGCGGCCCGGGAGGATGGGGGGCTAATGCGAATTACGAATCGCCGACGAGACGGTACGGATTCGAAATGGAATCCTCACTGAAACTTTTTAAAAAACGCTGGTTCAATATTACGCCGTTTTTTAACCTCACAACACAAAAGCCTTATTTTAAAGGGGGGACCTATTCGGGAAAGCACGTCCCGATGGTGCCTGATTTTAAGTATTCCACGGGATATACCCTGGAACCCCTTAAAGGGCTGACGGTTTCGACCGAGCTGAACCATCTCGGGCACCAGTTTGCGATCAACGATCAAAAGAATAACCTTCCAAAACTTAAAGCTTATACAGTCGTGGATATGAAGGTCCGCTATCATTGGCGATGGGCCACGGCTTGGATTTCTCTTACGAACCTTTTCAATAAAAAGTACTCAGAGTACAGCGTCGATAACTACATCGGTGGCACGGACTACTATCCGGCGCAGGGCCGCAACCTGGTCACGGGTTTTTCACTGGAGTATTAGGGTGTCGAGGAAATTTATTCCGGAAAGGAAATGGGAGCTTATATGATCAAGGTTTTCGCTTTAGCGCTTCTGACGGTGTGCGTTTGTTTGCCGGACCTTTGCGCGCAGGAGATGGCGGGGCAGGGCTTGACGGCCCCAGAGCCGAGACAACGCTCGTCGAGTGCGATTGCGATGGCCATCCCGGGGAACGATCACAATGTCATGCGTGTATCTTCGTCGGATTTGATTCCTCCCGCTATCCAACAACAGGCCGAGGGAGAGAGCCTTCCGCCTTTTCCCGTTCTGATGCCGAAAGCCATTGTCTATCCACGGAAAGCGATTCGTAAGGGATGGGAAGGTCAGACTGTGGTCGCCGCGGAAGTCCTTGCGGATGGGTCCGTAGGGCGAACGGCCTTGGCGAAGTCCTCCGGCCATGTAGTTTTAGATCAAGCCGCGCAAGAGGCTATCCAATCCTGGAAATTTAAAAATGAGGCTGAGACAGATGAGACTGTCCCGCAATATGTGGATATACCGGTCACGTTCAAGCTTCAGGGCGAGGAATAATCTTGAGCTCCTCTAGAAGGAAATTCTTGATTGGCTTCTTACTCTTTATTTTTTGCGCTTCAAATAGGTCGTTCACTTTTGCGGCCGATATAAAACAAGCGAGTCCCCAGAGAATCGTTTCCATCAATCTTTGTACGGATGAATTGCTCCTTCAGCTGGTGACTCCGGAACGTGTGGCGGCCCTGACGAAATTTAGCGCCGACCCTGAAGTTTCGACGGTCGCCTCTCAGGCCAGAGACATCCAAAAGATCCAGGGCGGCATCGAGGATGTTCAGGCTTGTGGCCCGGACCTTCTTGTGGGCGGAAAGTTCAGCCATAAAGAAACGCTCCGTTTTTTTGAAAGTTCCGGGATCCCGGTCTTGACGTTTGGCCTTCCCAAAAATTTCGAAGACATTTATGCGGATATTCGTAAACTTGCCACAGCGGTGGGGGAAACGGCCCGAGGGGACCAGATCATTCAAAGGATGCGATCAGATCTCGCGGCGCTCAAGCCGGAGGCCCGGCACAGCGTCGTCATTCTGAGGCCGGAGGCCGAAGAATCTAAAGATGAGATCCTTCGCCCCGGAATGGCTCAGAATGACGGAAAAAAGATTTTGAAACGCGCATTCTTTTTTCAGAGTGGGGGGCTCGTTCCAGGTTCGGGGACATTCGAGAATGCGATCATGGAAGCCGCCGGGCTTGAAAATCTTTCGGCCACGATGGGTATTCGGGATTATGGGAGCCTTTCTTTGGAAAAATTGATTGAGATGAAGCCTGAGGTTTTGATTTTCTCAAGCGATCAGAAAGAAAAACCCACTATTCGAGGGGAAGTGCTCAGTCATCCCGCGATACGGAAGGCATTGCCTCATGTAAAGACAGTGATCCTTCCGTCGGCGATCCTCAATTGCGGCTCGCCGGCCTCGGTGGAGGCCGTGAGGATTTTGGTGGAAGAGACTCAAAAATCGGAAGAGGCTTAAAAAGCCCCAAAAGCTAAAAAGGGTTTCTTTTTTAGCCTTTCAGGCATCTTGAGCATTTTTAGCTTTCAGCCTAGGCGAGGATTCATGAAAAAAAATATTGGCAAAGAGCTGCCGGCCCTATGGCTTTATGGCCTGCTCGGGATCGCGCTTGCGGCAGCTTTTCTTGGGTCCTTGAATGTCGGTCCTACGAAGATCCCGCTCTGGAATGCTTTCCTCCATCCTTCGTCGGAGGGGGCTTTTATTCTCTGGGACATTCGTTTGCCACGCGCAATCTTGGGACTTTTGGTGGGAGCGACGCTCGGGCTTGCCGGTGCCGCGATGCAGGGATTTTTGCGTAATCCTTTGGCGGAACCCGGCGTGCTTGGCGTGACGGGCGGCGCGGCGCTTGGCGCAGTGCTTGTTTTTTACACCGGGCTTGCCTCGGCGTTTTCGCTGGCATTGCCCCTCGGCGGCATTTTGGGGGCATTTTTTTCCGTGCTTTTGCTCTATCTTTTTGCCGGCCGTCTCGCGAACGTTCAGACGCTGATCCTGGCGGGTGTGGCGATCAACGTGATTGCGTTCTCGGGGACTTCTCTGGTGCTCAATCTCACGAAAGATCCGTACGCCGTTCTTGATATTGTTTTTTGGCAGATGGGTTCGCTCGCGGACCGGAGTTGGACGCATGTCTTTTTGGCGTTGCCTTTCATCCTGATCGGGTGGGGTTGGCTTTTTTGGGACCGGCGGGCGCTGGACGCGTTAAGCCTCGGCGAAGAAACGGCGGCGAGTCTTGGTCTGGATCTCAAGGCCCTGCGCCTGAGGATGATCCTGGGGACGGCTCTTTGTGTGGGCGCGGCAGTGTCGATATGTGGAAGCATCGGTTTTGTTGGACTCGTGGTGCCGCACCTTTTGCGCCCGCTCGTGGGGCATGAACCGGGAAAACTTTTGGGCGTTAGCGCTTTGGGCGGGGCGCTGCTTCTTCTTTTATCCGATAGCGTGGTACGGCTCATTCCCTCCATGGTGGAACTGAAGCTGGGCGTTGTGACGTCCCTGATCGGCGCGCCATTTTTCATTTTGCTGATCTTTCAGATGAGGCGGAAACTTTTATGAAGGGACAGGCACACTAAGGTAGGTCACGTTTAAACGTGACCTACCTCCATTAGGATAAATATGGCGACCTTAATTGAAGCGAAAAAAATCAGCGTTTCGTTTGGCGACGTTCCGATCCTTCAGGACGTGGACCTTGAACTCCGGAAGGGAGAAGTGCTTGGGCTTATCGGACCGAATGGCGCTGGAAAATCGACTTTGCTGAAAGTGCTTATCGGCGAAGTGACGCCGGAGTCGGGGAGTGTCAGGATCCTGGACGGGAAGAAGTCCCCACTGGCAAAAAAGGTCGCTTATTTGCCGCAAGGGCAGGTTATCCACTGGCCGCTTAGCGTGAAGCGGTTGGTTTCCCTGGGGCGCATTCCACACCTTATGCCTTGGGAGCCGTTGGGCCCGGAAGATGAGAAAGCGATCGCTCGTGCGATGGAAGATACGGACGTGACACGTCTGAAAGACCGTTTTGTTGATCATTTGGCCGGAGGCGAAAGAAATCTGGTTCTCTTAGCTCGCGCGCTTGCGACTCAACCTTCCGTGCTTTTGGCGGATGAGCCTGTTCAGGGGCTTGATCCGGCACACGGACTTCAAGTGATGGAACTTTTATCCCGGTTTGTGGACCACGAACGGGGCGCGATCGTGGTATTGCACGATCTGACGCTTGCGGCTCGGTTTTGTCACCGGCTTGTCCTGCTCGATCAGGGAAAGGTTCTTGCCTCGGGAAAGCCCGAAGAAGTTCTTTCGCCCGAAAATCTCAAGAAGAGTTATCATGTCGAAGCTAAGTACGGAACCGGCGACGAGTTTTATATCGTGCCTTGGAGAAAGGTCTGAAAATGCGGGGAACGGGGAGCGGTCCCAATACTTTTCAATCGAAGCAAAGCGGAGATTGGGGCCGTCCTGACTACCGTCAATCAAACAAAAGCCAAAGTCAGGACGGGGAACGAGCCAAGGGAAAGAGGCGAGGGCTGATCCTTGTTTTTACCGGTGAAGGTAAAGGGAAGACGACCGCGGCGATGGGAACAGCGCTTCGAATGATCGCCCAGGGCGGGAAAGTGGGCGCAGTTCATTTTTTTAAACCCCGTACTTCGTGCGCCGTACTTGGTTCTCAATACAAGAGTTGGAGCTTTGGCGGTGGGTTCACGTGGAAGACGTCGCGGGAAGAAAATTCCGGAGCGGTCCGCCAGGCGTGGAAGAAATGCTGTGAATTATTGAAGGACCCGAAATACAGCCTTGTGATCTTTGATGAGATCCACATTGCGCTGAAATATAAATTTCTCACAACCGCCGAGGTCCTGAGCGCTCTCCAAAAAAGGCCGGCCCGCCAGCATGTGATTCTCACCGGGCGCGGTGCTCCCAAAGCCATCCTTCGTGGGGCGGATCTCGTGACCGAGATGAAATGCGTGAAGCATCCCTTCAAGCGGGGTGTGCTCGCCCAACCTGGGATTGAATTCTAAAAAATCGTGGAACGGGTAACGGGAAACGGGGAACGCATGACCAAACTCGTTTGCCGTTCCCCGTTCAGCGTTCCCCGATCCTTGTCATTTTTCCCACTCTTATTTCGCCTCTCACTTGGTGTATAATGCCTCTTACGGAAAACCTTTAACGTTCAGCGAGCATACACATGAAAAAATATACAGATCTCAGTCTCGAAGATTATATCGAAAAGCTTGCCAGCGATGCGCCGGTGCCGGGTGGCGGGAGCGTTTCAGCCTATGCCGGAGCTTTGGGCATGGCCCTGACGCAGATGGTTTCGCGGATCGCGCTCAAGCGAAAACCCAAAGCGGACCTTACGGCAGAGCAGAAATTCCAGGATGAAGCCAACCGGAAGCGGATGCAGGAGATCGTCGATTCGCTGGAGAAGACCCGGGCGGATGCCCTTCAGGTAGTGTCGCTCGATCCCCAAGTCTATGATGAAGTGATGGCGTGTTACAAAGAAGGGGCGGGGCCCGAGAAACTGGAAGATGCGCTTCAGAATGCGTTCCGGCTGCAGGCGGATCTTGCGCTGATCCTTGTGATGGCAAAGGAATGGAACGAGCACATGAAAACCCTCGTAAAAGGCGCTGTCGCCAACGATCTGATCGTCAGTGACGGACTTCTCTCCGCGGCATTTGAAGGAGCTTTTCATACCGCGCATATCAATGTGGTTTACATGAAAAACAAAGAACGGAAAGAGCGTGCCGAAAAGGCGCTGGCGGAACTGAGAGGGCGTTTCACCAAGGGTGCGTAAAATCTAATATTTATTGCCGGGTGTTAAGTAACGGCAATGGTTACGAAGCCCGTATCGGAAAGGGCAACGGTAACGTAATTTAAAAGAAACGCCACCGCCTGCGAAGCGGCGGGGTCCCGCCAAAGGCGGGAAAACGGGCATCGTTACCGTAGCCGGACAACATAACTCGGGATTCATCAAAGGAGATTCATGTGGAAGCGAAAAGACTTGAAGGAAAAGTAATCGCAGCGAGCCTGCAGGAAAAGATCCTTGAGAAGGTAGGGGCCGCTACAAGGGCGGGTCTTCCAAGGCCGTCTTTGGCTGCGATCCAGACGAGTGATGATCCGTCCGCAGTCTGGTATATCAACAGCCAAGAAAAACTTGCCGCAAAACTCGGCATTGATTTTCGGCGCATTATGCCTGATCAAGTGAAGGGGGAGAAAGCCCTGATCCAGAAGGTTCAGGAGCTTGGCGCCGATAAAACGGTCCATGGACTTTTCATTTCAATGCCGTTCCCCCAGGGAATTGACGCCGACAAAGTGTTGCTTGCCATGGATCCGAAAAAGGATGTCGAGGGGGTTCATCCCACAAGCCTTGGACTGATCGTTCTTCGGCGCGGCAAACTGATCCCTCCTACGGCATTTGCCGCCTACACGCTCATTAAGGCGAGCGGCATCATGTTACGCGGGAAAAAGGCGGCAATCATCGGTCAAAGCGCCATTGTCGGAAGACCCCTCCAGCTATTGCTGGGCGAGGCACGGGTGACGACGCTTGTTTGTAATACGGGTACGGCCGAAGAAGATATGAAGAAAATCGTTGGAGCGGCTGAGATCGTAGTGGCTTGTTCGGGGAAGCCCGGTCTTGTGAAAGGCGCTTGGATCAAGCAAGGCGCGGTCGTGATCGATGTCGGGACGACTGAGGTCGACGGGAAACTCCAGGGCGATGTCGAATTCGATGAAGCGAGCAAAAAAGCCAGTTTTATTACGCCCGTCCCTGGAGGCGTGGGGCCGCTCACCGTGACCATGCTCATGGAAAATCTTATCATTGCGTATGAATGGCAAAAATAAAAGCCGGGTAACGGGTAACGGGAAACGGCGAACGCATGCCGGTTTTCGTTCCCCGTTCAGCGTTCCCCGTTCCCCGAGAAAATTATGAAACTCACCCCTCAAACCATCTATTCAAAAAAGAAGGCCGGCGAGAAGATCGTCTCTCTCAGTCTCTACGACTATCCGAGCGCGAGGATCGCCGATGGGGCGGGTGTGGATGTCATCATGGTCGGCGATTCGGTGGGGATGGTGCTTCTGGGGCATGAAAACACGCTCGGGATGACGATCGAACACATGCTTTATCACACCGCAGCGGTCGTCAAGGGTGTGAAGCGCGCTCTCGTGGTCGCGGATATGCCCATTCATTCCTACAATGATCCCGAACTGGCGTTTGTGAACGCAAAACGTTTGATGCGAGAGGCAGGGGCCGATGCTGTGAAGCTCGAAGGCGGTGCGAAGATCCAAGCCCAGATCCAAAAACTTGTGACCGAAGGCATTTCTGTGATGGGGCATGTCGGGATGCTGCCGCAAAGTGTCGGAGACGGAAAATACCGTGTCTATGGAAAAGATCCGGACGAAGCCGAAAGGATCCTTGAAGACGCGAAACTTCTGGACCGGATGGGCGCGTTTGCGATCGTACTCGAATGTGTGCCGGTAAAACTGGCTGATCAGATCACAAAAGTCGTGAAGTGTCCGACGATCGGGATCGGCGCGGGTCCCGCGACCGATGGGCAGGTGCTCGTATTCCACGATCTGCTGGGCATTCGTTCCGGTGTGAGCCCTCGTTTCGTGCGGCGCTATGTGAATCTTGACGCGATCATGAAAAAAGCGGCTGGCGATTACTGCCGTGATGTTCAGAAACAGAAATTTCCTTCCACCAAAGAGAGCTTCTCATGATCAAAGGGCGGTCCCAATACCTTTCGATCGTAGCCGAGCGGTCCCAACACCTTTCAATTTCCAGGGAAGTGGAAATTGGGGCCGTCCAAACTACCATTTCAGAAAAAAATAAAAAGTTTGGATGGAGATCGGGGCAGTCCTTGATTACTTTACGGAGACATTTATCATGATCAAGGGCAAGCGGATCCTGGTCGCCGAACGTGACGACGCGACACGGGAGCTTATCCTTATGCGCCTTCATTCCCGCCACCATAAGGTTTTTGAGGCTTCGAAAAGCAGCCAGGCTGTGAGATTTCTGGATCGTGAGGTCTTGGACCTGATCCTGCTTTCGAGCGATATGGAACCCGTGGGCGGCAAGATGCTTATCCAGGTCATTCGCTCCCGTTCTCATCTTATGTCGGTCCCCGTGATCATGATCACCGAGGAACACCAGCTGACAGAGCTCATGCTCGGGCATGAAAAAGGTTTCGACGATTTTCTGGTGAGGCCGTTCAGCCCGCTTGTGTTGCAACTGCGTGTGAATCTGAACATTGCTAAGACGATGGAGAGGATGGAAGCCAATGCGCTCACGCATCTCCCGGGCAATCATGCGATCGAGAAGCTCGTCCTGAAGAAGATCCAGGCGGGAGAAAAATTCTCGGTTCTTTACATCGATATCAATAACTTCAAGGCGTTCAACGATCATTACAGTTTCCAAAAAGGGGATGAGGCGATCCTTCAGACCGCCCGGCTTCTCGTGACGACCAGTCATGCCGTGGCGCGGGACGGGGAGTGCTTCATCGGGCATATCGGGGGTGACGATTTCATTGTAGTGCTGCCCGCAGAACTTGAAGAAGTCTTCGCGCGGCAATTCATCGACGATTTTGACCGGATCATTCCCACTTATTACAATATGAAGGATCGGGATGCAGGATTCATCCGAGTGGAGAACCGGCGCGGCAAAATGGAAAATTTCGCCCTGATGTCCTGCTCCGTCGCAGGCTGCACCAACCTATACCGGAATTACGTGAATCTCCGCGAGATCGCGCAGGATGCCGCAGAGGTCAAGACGTTTCTCAAAAGCCAGCCGGGGAGCCATTATCTCCAGGACCGCCGTTCCTCGCCAATCAAGCAACTGGAGGAGGCTGTCCACATTCTGGAGCCAGAGATCAAACCCGCCAAACCGAAGAAGCGTGTGGACCCACTTGGCCAGGTCCTTGTGAGTTCCGGCCTCATCACTGAAGAGCAGCTTGGCAAGGCCCTCAAGCAGCATCTCGAGACAGGACATCGCCTTGGCCAGACCCTGATCGATATGAATCTCATCTCAAGCCAAGACGTGGGCAGGATGCTAGAAAAGAAGCTCAAGGTTCCTTATTTCAGTCTGAAGGGATGGACTCCGGACCCGGCGATCTTTCATCTTTTTAATGCGGAATTTATTTTTCATCACCGCGTGGTCCCGATCGGCGTGAGTGAAGACTCGGTGAGGATCGCGATGTGCGACCCGTTCGATCTGAAGACTTTGGACGCGATCGAGCGGATCACAGGGCTCAAACCCGTGCCTTATCTTGCCTTGGAAGATGAATTTGAACAATTTCTGGAAAGCCTGGCTCCGGAGACGGACTCCAGGCTCGAAACCGAGACACAAAAAATAGTGTGAAGGTTGTGGCCTTTTTGGCCGTTCCTATAGATGGCAGAGAACGCCATACTGAGGAACTATGGGAATCGAATCCTTTCCAGAGATCGAGAATTTTCAAAAGTTACCGCGCGAAGTGATCATCAAAGGCGCCAGCACCCACTTCAATGAAGCGGAAGGCGCGTCCCTCCAAGGCATTGTTATCAACAATATCGGCCATCCTATTAAGAATATCCGCGCTCAATTGGTGATCTTTGATAAGAATCAGGTCCCTCTCTTGGGGACCAGTGTTCCGACCGAACCAGACCACTTGCCCCAGGGCGGGATTGCGAATTTTCAATTTCGGCTAAAGGAGCATAAAACAGAGATTAAAAAATATTTCTTGCACGCCAATTGGGGCTTTGACGAAACGGTCTAGCCCGTTGAAAAGTTATCCGCCAGAGAACGGATCCGCCTGGCAATGGGTGGTCGGATATAGGGCGGAAAATCAATTGAAACGCCGTGCCAGTTCGTTTAAGCTATGGGCCGTTTCTAGAGGTCTGAAATGCCCCCCGGAGAATGGCCCCGATGGAAAATTATGTATGTCCGGTTTGCAAGGAGCAGTTGGAGCACGATTTGATGGTTTTTTTGAAACATACGGACCATCACATTATCGAAGTGATCCTGAAGGAGCATCCCAAGTGGGCAAACCGGGACGGGATCTGCCGGGAGTGTTTGGATTATTATAAGAAAAGCATCGGCCATACATCTTACATGGACGAGATGTAATTTCGATCGGTCGGAAGGTAAGGGATCATAAAGGCAATGAAGAAATTTTTGGTGGGCGTTTTCTTGGCGGTCTCGTTCAGCTTTGTTTTTTCAGGCACAGTTCCTGCGGCCATGGGTGCGGAGGCACTCGAACCTGTGGAGCAATCCCAGGCCTACCAGGAATTCCTTAAAAAGCCCGGGAACGATCTTGCCAAGATGGTCTGTCTCCTGAATTATTTCCGGACCGCACCGGTCGTGGTTCGGTTCGAAGGGATCGATTACACGGCGCAAGTCGCTTATCCGATCGGGTTGGTGTATTTGATGACCAATTATCGGAACGAGAAGCCGGATGCCTGGGCGAAGAAGCATTGCTATCGGTCGATTTTTAGTAACAAAATCATTTATTTAAAGTTTGAGGATGGCAGTTTGCGGCCGGCCCGCGATGTAATCCTTGAAAAATATCATGAACTTGAGGCGGCCCAGAAGAAGCGGGCTTCCGCGGCCTAAAAGGGAGGTGCTTGGATGGTGACCGAAATGGACGTCAAACCTGTAAGATCGCGTGATCTCGCGCTGATCGGTTATGATGCTGCGACAGCGATCCTGGAGGTTGTCTTTCGTGCCGGCGGTGTGTATCGCTATCAAGAGGTTCCCGAAAGTATTTATCACGGATTGATGGCCGCGCCATCGCATGGGACCTTTTTCCAGAAACATATCAAGGTCCAGTATCCTTTCGTGAAGGTCAGCTGATCTTTGCGATGAAAAAGAGACTGTTCCTTATTTTCAGCGCGCTTCTTTTTCTCGTTCTTCCCGCACTTTTTTTCAATGCTCCTGTTGCCCGGGCGGAAGATTCGCTTCTCAAGATCCAGGTGCTTCCCGACCAGAACTCCGTGAAGGGCGGGATGATGTTCCTGGTTCATGTGCAGGCTTTGAACTCGAGCTCCGATACCTCCGTGGAATTTTGGAGCAATTCCTGCTCTTATGAGAAACATTGGGTGACGGACAATGCCGGGGTGTTTATCCAATCCTGGACCTGTAATGAAAACACTCTCGAGCCGGTTACGCTGGGTCCTGGCGAGGCTTATGAGAAGAATCTCATTCTCTACATCCCTAAAAAAGATAAGACCGATCCGGTGGTTTTTCGGCTTGGGTTCAAACGCATGAGCGAGGCCGGCGATGTCTCGGAGCCTCTTTGGAGCGATCCGGTGACGATGAACGTCATTGTTCCCGAAGAAATGAAGGAAGTCGTGCCGCCTTCTGTTGCGGAGACCGCCTCTCAAACGCCGGATCAAGTTCCGGGCACCTCGGTTAAAATCATCGGAACGCCTTCCAAGGCGATGCCGGATTCTGCCGTGCCGGCAGAAAGTCAACCCTTGGTGTTTCAGGATCCCGGCGTGCCTATCAAGATTTCGCCTGGCCAGGAATTTTCAATTGCTCTGACGAGCAATCCCTCGACAGGATTTGGCTGGAAGATGACCCTGCCGGTAGACCAGAAGACCGTTAAGCCTTTGGGGTCCGGGTATGTCGCTCCTCAGAAAATGTTGATGGGTGCTCCCGGTGAAGAGGTTTATAAATTCAAGGCCATGACCCCGGGCGAGACCAAGGTTGACTTTGTCTATGAGCGGCCGTGGGAACGTAAAACCACTCCGCCCCGTAAGATCTTCACAATTCTAGTTGAAAAGAATTAGCTCTCCCATAAAGCGCGTTATCCTAAGCAAAGCGAAGGATCGCGCTTTGAGATTCTTCGCCCTGCTTCTTACTTTCGCAAGAAAGCATCGGGCTCAGCATGACGGACAGTAGGGGCATGCTGTTTAATCCCCGTCATTTCTCAGAGATGCTCCCATGAATAAAAAACACGTAATGATCGTGGGGGGCGGCGTCTCTGGCCTGAGCACCGCCTTTTTTCTTTCCCGAAGAGCTTCCCGGGGACATCTTCCTCTCAAGATCACCGTACTCGAAGCTTCGAACCGTTTCGGTGGGGTGCTTCGTACGCTGGCCTGCGAAGATCTTCAGATGGAAGCCGGCGCGGATGCTTTCTATGCCGGCCCCAAGGATGATGTCATGGATCTTTGCCGTGAGCTGGATCTCCAGGACGATCTCATCGAAGCGGCGCCGTGTTTTCGGCATTTCTTCAGCGTTAAAAATAAAAAACCTTATCCTGTCCCCGGTCTTCCCGGATCTTTTGGGGACGTCCTGCGCCTTCTGAGTCATTCCCAGATGAGTTTCCTCGCGAAATGCCGGATGCTGGGGGAACCGTTCATCTCGCGCCGAAAAGAAAAGGGCGATGAAAGCCTCGCAGATTTCATCCGGCGCCGTCTTGGGCAGGGCTTCTTCCGGGAATTCGTAAAACCCCTGGTGCGGGGCGTTTACATGATGGACCCTGAAACTATGAGTCTGGAAGCGGCATTCCCGCGCTTACGGCAGGCCGAGAAAACCTGCGGGAGTCTTACGGCATCTTTTTTGAATAAGAAAAGTGAAAAGGACCCGCCAAAATTTTTCACTCTTAAACAAGGTCTTGAAGGACTGATCCGGGCGCTCGAACGGGAATTGGAGCAATGCGAGTTTCGGCTCTCAACGCCTGTTCGTCAATGTGCCTTTCGCAAGGGGTGGGAAATTTTTCTGGAGAATGGCGAAGTTTTGCATGCGGATAGCCTGTTTCTTGCTATGAACGCTTGCGATGCCGCTCAATTGCTTTCCGGGAACGCTCCGGAACTTTCCGCGGGACTCTCGGGTATCCGGTACGATTCGATCGCCACGGTGAATCTCATTTACAGGGTCGAAGACATGCCGTCCGGGGGCTGGGATCCCGGGTTCCTGGTGCCTATGGAGGGCGAGCCGTATCCTTTTTCAAGTCTCAAATGGCTCGGCCCGAGCGCGGATGGAAAAACGTTTTCACTGCGAGCATTTCTTTCCGAGGCGATGATGCCCGGGCTTTTTAACGAGACCGATGAAGTGCTTCAACGAAAGATCCGGATCTTTTTGAGTGACTCCTGTGGCATTCAGGCCAAGCCGTTGAGTGTCAGCATCCAGCGCTATCCGGATGCGTTGCCGCAGTATGAAACAGGCCATTTTGAGCGTGTGACACGGATCGAAAAAAGGGTACTTCAATATCCCGGGCTGCACCTCACAGGGAATGGATTTCGCGGATTCGGTATTGCCGATTGTATTCACCAAGCTCGGATCGTTGCTTCCAGCCACCAGTTCTGATGGCTCCGAGGAAGAAACCATTCCTAGTAGTACCTCCTTAAATGGGGTATAATTCCTCCCCATGCAAATTCGAGAAAATCCCGTCTCTTCAAACTGTGCCTGCTCTTTGGAGGTCTCCTCGGAGGCCTCAAGCACGGCAAGTTCCCATCCATACAAACGCCTCCATCTTTTTCTGATCAAGCCCTCCAAGTACGATGATGAGGGGTATGTGATCCGCTATTGGAAAGGGGTCCTTCCCAGCAATACCCTTTCTTGTCTGAACGGCCTTAGCGAGGACGTTCGCGAACGGGGTGTCTTGGGTAAGGACCTGGCTTGGGAGATCACGCTGATCGATGATACGGTTCAAGGCATTCCTTATCGAAAGATCATTAAAGAAAACCATCGGGTCGGAACCAAAACCGTGGTCTGCCTGGTCGGTGTTCAGTCCAATCAGATGCCGCGCGCCGCGGATATCGCGATGAGATTCCGCATGGCCGGGATTGATGTTTTGTTGGGAGGGTTCCATGTCAGTGGCGTTGTGGCGACTTTGCCCGACCTTACCCCGGAACTCGTGACGCTCCGGAATGCCGGCGTAAGCCTTTCCGCAGGGGAAGCTGAAGGCGGGCATTGGGAGCAGATGTTGAATGATGTGATCCATGATCGAATCAAGCCCATGTATAATTTCCTGAATGATATCCCGGATATTTCGAAAGCGCCTTTTCCGCGCATCAATCCTAAACATCAGACGCGTTACGCGCTCCAGCACTTCGGGACGCTCGACTGCGGCCGCGGTTGCCCCTTTGGGTGCAGTTTTTGTACGGTCATCAATGTCCAGGGTCGCAAGATGCGCTTCCGGGATGTCGATCTTCTGATCGAAACGGTCCGCGAAGGTTATCGCAGCCACAAGATCTCGCATTATTTTTTTACAGATGACAATTTTTGCCGTCACAAGAACTGGGAAACGATCCTGGACCGTTTGATCGAGCTGAAAGAAAAAGAGGGGATCCCGTTCCATTTCATGATGCAGCTGGACACCCAGGCCCACACGGTGCCGAATTTTGTGGAAAAAGCGGCCCGGGCCGGCTGCCGGCAGGTCTTTATCGGGATGGAAAGCTTGAATCAGGAGAATCTCAAAGCTGCGAAGAAGAGCCAGAACGATATCGAAAATTTCAAAAAACTCGTCGATTCTTTTCATGAGGTCGGGATCGTTTGCCATTTAGCCTATATCATCGGGTTCCCTCTGGATACGGTGGAATCCGTCAAGCAAGACATTGAAAAACTCTTGTCCTTCGGTGCGGGGCAAGCTTCGTTTTTTATGATGACGCCGCTTCCGGGGGCTATGGATTATAAAAACGCTCTCGAGAAAGGGATGCTGCTGGACGCGGACCTTAATAATTATGACACCTTTCATGAAACCCATCGTCACCCGCGGATGAAACCGGGGGAATGGCAGGTCGCTTACGAGGCGGCGTGGCAAGCCTTTTACAGCGTGGAGAACATGAAGAAGATCCTGGCCCGGGACCTCAAGGCGGATAACTACTGGGGCATTTTTTCAAACTTCATGTGGTATAAGAATTCCATCGATGTGGAAGGCGGGCATCCGATGATCAGCGGTTTCTTTCGCTTGAAGGAACGTTTGGAGCGTCGGGCGGGCTATCCGATCGAAGGTCGTTGGGTCTATTCCAAACGGAGATTTTGGGATATTCTGCGTGCGGTGAAGGGCCGGTGGAAGCTGACACTCGAGCTTGAAGAAGTTTGGCTCGCGACGCGCCACCGAGGACCTCTCGAGCAGAAAGTGATCTCCGAGATCGCGCGAATGACTCAGTGCGCGAAGGAATGGCGGGACCTCAGGACTTCGGAGCTTTTCCTCCTGTATCAGAAAGCCGCCACAGCCCTCGAAAAAAAGAATATTTACCGGTTTCGCATCCCATCACGTTTCCAGATCTGGATGAACAAGTGGAACCTTTTTTCGCTCCGATTGACTTCGACGCGTGAGCCGCTCCAGAAGTTTTGGGATCATGTTCAGGCATCTTGGAAACGGGGGGACGTGCTGCGGGTCAACTATCTCCGGATGTTCCTTGCGATGATCGAGGAGTCCGTTTATTTCATTCGATTTATTCTTTCTATTGTTATCTCCGGGATCTTTTTAAGGAAACATTGAAGACTGGTACTTAGTACATAGTACTTGGTACTTGGAAAAACAAGCCGGATTTCAAACGTTTTGCTATGTACCATGTACTACGTACCAGGTGCTCAATCCTTTAGAATCTTAATCAGAAGAAAAGGTCTGTGAATTTTGAAAGTCTATCTCATCAATCCCCGTTTTCAGCCGACGATCTGGTCCTTTGAGGGGCTTCAGCCGCTTACCGGGACCCGTTTTTCTACGACGCCCCTCGGCCTTGCCACCGTGGCCGCTCTCACGCCGGAACCTTGGGAGGTCGAGATCAGTGACGAGAACGTCGAGGACATCAATTTTGATTCTGCTGCCGACCTGATCGCGATCAGTGCTTTCAATGTGCAGTACCACCGGGCGCTTGAGATCATCGCGGAATTCAGGAGGCGCGGCAAGAAGATCGCCGTCGGAGGGCCTTACAACAGCCTTTTCCCGGAAGCCTTCGAGGGGAAATGTGATTACCGGATCGTCGGGGAGGCTGAAGAGATATGGCCTGAATTCCTTCGCGATTTTGAACAAGGAAAAGCTCGGGAACTTTATAAGGCAGTCGCCAAGGCCGATATCAAAAAAAGTCCGATTCCGCGCTATGACCTCATTCGCGGCGACCGTTACAACATGTTCTCACTCCAGACCAGCCGGGGGTGTCCGTACAATTGCGAGTTCTGTGACATTATTGTGATGGACGGGCGCGTGCCGCGCACGAAGACCGTTTCGCAAGTGCTTGCGGAGGTGGATCATTGCGTGAAGCAGGGAGCTCATTACATTGTTTTTGGCGACGCGAATTTCATCGGTAATATTCCGTACGCCCGGGAATTGCTCACAGCCCTGGTGGATTATTCAAAAAAGAACGGCTACCCGATCGAATTCTCCTGCGAACTAACGATCAATGTGGCGCATCATCCGGACCTTCTGGAGCTGTTCCAGGAAGCGAATTTTTATGCGCTTTTTATCGGGATCGAATCACCTCGGAAAGCGAGCCTTGTGGAGTCGGGGAAGGTGCAGAACACGCGCGAGAATGTGTTGGAAGATATCAAGCGCATCCACTCGTATCACCTGACCGTTGTGGCCGGGATGATCGTGGGTTTCGATGCGGACGATAAACTGATATTTAAGGAAACTTTCGATTTCTTGCAGGAGCTCGGAATCCCGTTCACCACCTGCGGGACGCTCATGGCGCTCCCCAACACCCCCTTGATCAAGCGGCTTGAAGCGGAGGGCCGTCTCTTGAGCCTGGATTGGACGGAGACCAAGGGGCACGGGTCCTCAGACTGTAATTTCGTCCCCAAACTGATGACCCAGGAAGAACTCCATCAAGGTTATAACTGGCTGAGTCGATGTCTTTACCGGTACGACACTTATGCAGATCGTCTGGTGACGGCCTTGAACCGTTTCCGGAATCTGAATCCGGAACACAAACGCGCGTCGTTAGATTTTAAATTTACGAGCCTTCTGATCAAGCTCGCGGCTTATTATCTGCTGACCTTTGATTTTGTGCGGATGAGATTTTTTACCAGGACCTTTTGGCGCGTGGCGAAGGGCGGGCCGTTCTCGATGAGTAAGTGGCTGGAATTTTTTCGCTGGATCGCAACGCACCGGGCTTTTCGAAAATATGTGACCGAAACCCAAGGGATCCCGGAAGGACAGGATCCGAAGAAACCGCCCTTTGAAGGGGCCGGAGTTTCTGAAGATTCGAAAATGCAATCGACCCCAACTGAAAGAACTCCTACAGGGGTGGCCTTATGATGAAGGTGACAAGCAAGATCCCTCTCGATAAACGGGCATGGCCCGGCGTCGTATTTTTGGGAATCCTCATGATCCTGGAGCGAGCCTGGCACATCCCGTATGTATTTCCAGCTCTGGGGCTTCTCCTCGTGGCGCATCTTCTTTTTTTTAGGGATCCACAACGGGAATCGCCGAGAGAACAAGGGCTTCTCGCTCCTGCGGACGGAACCGTGTCGAAGATCGACGAGGTCTTTGAGGACCGGTTCCTTCACGAACAAGCGGTCCGCATTCGTATCTTCCTTTCGGTCTTTGACGTTCATACCACGCGTGCGCCTTTGGCCGGCATTATCAAATATCAGAATTACGTGAAGGGAAAGTTCCTCAACGCTCTGCGCAAAGATGCTTTTGATCACAACGAATCCAATTGGATCGGGATCGAGAATCGCGCGCGGCGGGTCCTGGTGCGTCAGTTGACCGGCGCGATCGCGCGGCGTATCTACTCTGACGTAGTGATCGGACAGGTGATGGGACGAGGGGAAAAGCTGGGCATGATCTGCTACGGGTCCGGGGTTGAGATCACGATCCCCAAGAGGATGTTCCGGGAGAGTGTTCGGGTGGGGCAGCATGTCGCCGGCGGGGTCACGGTCCTCGGGACGTGGGTCGAGGAGAATTAAGACCATGAAGAAACGTTTTTATTTTACGAGCGCCGCTTTTCCCAACATGATCACGATGCTCAATCTCGTGGCCGGTTTTTTTTCCATTCTGATGAGCGTCCAGGAAAAATATGAATATGCCGTCTGGCTTGTTTTTCTTGCGCTCATTCTGGATTCGTTGGACGGTCATGTGGCCCGGATCTTTGGGAATGAAACGGAATTTGGGCGAGAATTGGATTCGCTTGCCGATGCGGTTTCTTTCGTTGTGGCGCCCTGCATGCTTGTCTACAAGGCTTTTTTTCAGAACTCTCCCATGGCGCTTCTTTTGGTCATCGTGTTTTATCTTTGCGCCGGGATCTTTCGTTTGGCGAGGTTCAATGTGAGTCCGACCCACGGAGGCTGTTTCGAAGGACTTCCGACGCCGGCTGCCGCCCTGACGCTCATGATGACCATGCTGGCTTTTCATAAGAACCTGTGGACCGACCGTTCTTTTTCCCTGATAAGCGAAGTGTTTCTTATGACCGCGCTTGGTTTTCTCATGGTGAGTGATATCCCTTACCCGAAGGTCTCCGCTATCAAGTTCCGTTCCTGGAGGACTTTGTTCGTGGTGCAGGTTGCCGCATTTATTGCCGTGTTTTTCTATCTTAATGTTGAAAGTGCGATCGCCTCGATCTTTTTGACATTTATTGTGCTGTCTCCGTTCTATTGTGTGTCTTTCCATAAAGCCGTAGGTGAGGATGCCCCGGATGCGGGAGGGAGCGCTTAATGCTGATCGGGATCTTGACTGGTTTTTTGGCGTCCTGTTTTGGCTGGCAGATCGATCTGATCGCGATTCAGCGCGGTCTCAAACGGGGGCGCATAGCGGCTTTTTTGGTGGGGTGTGGTGCGATCCTGGCGGACATGATATTCCTTTCGGTCGGTTTCACAGGCACCCAACCCCTTTTAGACCACCCAGAATGGTGGGGGATTATCCGATGGCTGGGGATTGGGGTGATCTTAGTGTTGGCGGCACGTGGTTTTTGGGGCCATAGCCAACCCCGGAAGCAGGACGAAGAGGTGAGCAAAAGGAATCCGACGAAAAACTTTCTCGTCGGATTCTTGGTGGTCATCACGAATCCCGTGGTTTTCCTGATGTGGGTTGGGATCATCGGTTTTTTGAGGACCCATTTCCCCGAGGCGCGTGAGCCTTGGTTCAAGGAGCTCTTTCTGGGCGGTTTTCTGATCGGGGCCCTGCTTTGGTTTATTCCTCTCGCTTTCATTTTTTTAAAGAAATTAGAAGGCTGGAGTGAGGAGAATCACTCGTTCCTCTCGCGGCTTTCTTCCGGGACGCTTGTTTTAGTCGCCCTCTACTTGATCTTTTTTGAAAAACTCAGTTTTTCTTGATGCTTCGGGCTCTCGAGAGTTGTTAGACGCAGCATTGGGGAAGTTGAGCTTTTCCGGAATGGAGCGAAGGTGAACGAATTCGCCTGTTGCCATGCTTCCTTCCTTTTGGTATATTATCGCCGCTTCCCATCCGGTTGCGACCAGTGCCTGGCAGGGTTTCAGCGCTATTTTTTCCGCATTTGATTATAATAGTTTTATTCATAAGCTAGCGCGTTGAAGTAAGAATGTCATTTCCCTGAGTGCTGCTGGTATTAAAAAAGGACCGGACAGATGGCTTTGTCGCCTCGCAAGAAAGCTAAGGTCGTTAAGAAAAAGCCTTTGAACAAGGCGCAAGGCAACACCTCCGTAAAAAAAACTGCGGCTAAGTCGGCCGCGTCAACTCTCAAGCGGGTCCCCGTCACTAAACGATCTGCTCCGGTCCTTTCCGAAGAGAATCTCCCTGTCATTGTTCACGAAACTGTTCCTGAAGCCGTGATCGTTTCGCCCAAAATTGAGAAACGGACGTATCAGGAGATGCCGCGCGAACTTCCCGACAACTACGGCGACAATCAGGTTTATCTTATCGTCCGCGATCCTTATTGGGTCTATGCCTACTGGGAGATCCAGGAAGACCACCAGCGGCACCATCTTGCGAAACTCGGCGGAAGCTGGGAGAGCGTCGTTTCGGTTCTTCGCGTCTATGACACGACGGAAGAAGGCAAGGCCCCCTCCGTTTCTGATATCGTTCTCCAGAATATGTGCAAGTGTTGGTATGTCAATACCCAGCCGAACCACAGCTATTTTGTCGAGATCGGGCTCCTGCATCGTGATGGCCGTTTTATCTGTCTTGCCCGCTCCAATCAGGTGATCACCCCGCGATCCGGGATGTCCGAGGTTATTGATGAGCAGTGGATGAGTGTGGATTTTGATAAGATGTATGCCCTTTCCGGAGGGTTCGAGGTCGGTAAAAGTTCCGCGGAACTCCGCACGCTCATGGAAGAGCGCTTCAAGAATGCGATAACATCAGGCTCCGGGGCCGGCGCGGTCTCCAGTTTTTCCAGCCCGGTCAAGATCAAGCCGCGCGGCTTCAATTTCTGGCTTGAGTGCGAACTGATTATCTATGGCGGCACGGAACCTGACGCCAAGGTGACGATGCAGGGAAGACCCGTTCAGCTCCGGCCGGACGGAACCTTTACGCTTCGTTACGGGTTGCCGGACGGAAAATTTGTGTTTGATTGTCACGCCGAATCCTCGGACGGTATCGAGGAAAGGGTCATCACCCCGATCGTGAGTCGCAATACAGAAAGGCCCGCTCCTGTCATCAAGGCAGGAAAGCACTCCTAGCTATGGAAAAAGGTTTTCTTTCCATAGTGCTTCACGCGCATCTGCCGTTCATTCGCCATCCTGAACACGAATATTTCTTGGAAGAGGCCTGGCTTTATGAGGCCATCACCGAGACCTACATCCCGCTTATCCATATGTTCGAGGGCCTGGAGCGGGACAACGTTCCTTGGCGACTCACGATGTCGCTCACCCCTTCGCTTATGTCCATGCTGCGCGACGAGCTCTTGCAGAACCGCTATCTGCGGCATCTGGACAAGATGATCGAGTTGGCCAATAAAGAGATCGAGCGAACGCGTTTCCAGCCTGAATTCCATGAAACGGCGCTCCATTATTATTGGGAATTCACGCGAGCAAAGGACACCTTCGAGAACCGCTATCACAGGGATCTGACCCAGGCTTTCCGGAAATTTCAGGATCGCGGGCATCTGGAGATCATCACTTGTGCTGCGACGCACGGATTTCTCCCCTTGATTAGCCGCAATGAAGGGACTGTCCGTGCGCAGATCAAGACCGCGGCGGAACTTTATGAAAAAGTGCTCGGCCGCCGTCCGATCGGCATCTGGCTTCCTGAGTGCGGTTATTACCCGGGCGTGGATAAATACTTAAAAGAGCAGGGCATTCGTTATTTTCTGACCGACACGCATGGTATCCTTCATGCCTCGCCGCGTCCGAAGTACGGGGTTTTCGCGCCGATCTTTTGTCCGAGTGGGGTGGCCGCGTTCGGCCGCGATGTGGAATCTTCCAAGCAGGTCTGGTCGGCCATTGAAGGATATCCTGGCGACCCGGATTACCGGGAATTTTATCGCGATATCGGTTTCGAACTGGATTTCGATTATATCCGTCCCTATATTTCCCCCGACGGCCTGCGCGTCAATACCGGCATCAAATATCACCGTATCACGGGCAGCGGCGAAGATAAAAAACCCTACGTGCGGAACTGGGCCATGCAAAAGGCTGCTTCACACGCCGCGAACTTCATGTTCAATCGAGAGAAGCAAGCGGAATACCTTTATGACTTCATGGGCCGGAAACCCCTGATCGTGGCTCCTTATGACGCGGAACTTTACGGACACTGGTGGTATGAAGGTCCGGATTTCTTGAACCTTTTCGTGCGCAAGTCTGCCTTCGATCAGAAGACATTCCGTTTGATCGCGCCGTCCGATTATTTCAAGGAATATCCCGTCAATCAGGTTTCCACCCCCTGTTTCTCAAGCTGGGGTTGGAAGGGATATAGCGAAACATGGCTTTCCAGTGCCAACGACTGGATCTATCGCCACCTTCACAAAGCTTCCTTGCGCATGAGCGAGATGGCCCAGAAATTCCGTGGTCAGAACGGGAATGTCGGCCGTGCGCTCAAACAGGCCGCGCGCGAACTTTTTCTCGCGCAGTCCAGTGACTGGGCGTTTATCATGCATACGGGGACCGTGGTGCCCTATGCCGTGAAACGGACGAAAGAGCATCTTCTCAATTTCACAAAGATCTATGACGATCTTATGAATAACCGGCTTGATGAAGGCTGGCTCCGCGAACTGGAAGGGAAGAATAATATCTTTCCGGATGTGGATCACGAAGTCTTTTAAAAGCCAAGAACATAAACGCTAAATCCTAAGCTCTAGAAAAATCCAAAAAGCAAAGTCTTAAAAGAACCAGGGTTCTGAATTTTTGGTTTTGAATGTTTGAGTTTATTTAGAGTTTAGTGTTTTATGTTTAGAGTTTTCTATGGACATCGGCGTGCGTTTTGCACATTTTCTTAAAATAGAGAGGGTATGATCATGCAGGAACAGTATTACGGGATCGGTGAAACGGCGGGAAAGATCTATAAAACGTTGGAACAAAAAGGGGAGATGACCCTCGCGAGGCTTCTTAAAGAAGTCGCGACAGATGAGGCTCTTTTCAACCAGGCTATCGGTTGGCTCGCCCGTGAGAATAATATTAATTTTGGAAAGATCGGCAAGATCGTTAAGGTGTCTCTCCTGAAGGGGTAACTCTTTCATCAAAGATAATCACGCTTTTAAGGCGTGGGGCGATCTCTTGGCCCCGCGCCTTTTTTTTCTTTCCCCCTGAGTTCCAGCGTCGGCGTAAGTGCCGGCTTGTCGGCTCCCCCTGAATGCGATGGGGTGTGTGTTTTCGGATAAAAGAAAGTAGCGGTCAGCTGCTCTTCTCGTTGTTTCTCTCTCTGAAGTCGCTCGTTCTAATCCATGACGGTTAGGCCCGCATTCATTTTCTCCCCAGTTCAATGATTCTTGAAGGGCCGAATTCTATGATTATTTGATTAACGATGCTATAAAGTGCTATAAGCGCTGCTATAAATTGTTATAAACGGTGTTTTTTATTAAAAAAGTGATGCGGAGCTATTGATTTACCTCATTTTGTAGAGTATTCTTCTATTAGGGAAGAAAATGAAAAATAAAAATGTTGTAGACCAACTATGGGAATGCAGTGACTCGAAACGTGGAATGGGGAATGGGGAACGTTCTGCGAATTTCGAACTGCAGAAGACAGACCAGAGACTAGAGACTGCAGCCTGGAATTTTGGAACGTGTGACAAGCGTTTGGTTTATGAGTCTCCGGTCTCCAGTCTCTTGTCTCGAGTCGTTTTCAAAAAAGCGGTGGCGCTTGCGACAGCCTTTGTATTCCTTTGGTCGATGTGCATCACGCCGGTGATGGCGGAAACGATCAATGTCCAGGGCGGCAGTATTGATGTGAATGTTCAGGACAATACGACGAACTGGAATGTCCAGGGCAATCCCGTGTGGAACGTCCCCGAGTTCAATGTGGCGCAAGGAAACATTTATAACATCGCGGGTCTTAATCAGGGCTCCAGTCTTGCGCTTCTTGTGAACGGCGGCAGTGCCTCCAACATCTTCGGAACGATGAACCTCTCCAATCTGGATTTCATTCTTCAAAATATCGCCGGCATCAACATCGGCGGAAGTGCCATGATCAATCTCTCGAACGCGTCCCTAATCGCCTCGACATTGCCACTCAACCTGAGCACGACGGATTTTCTCTCAAGGGATTATCAGTTCAGCGGGCAGGGCGGGTTCCTGATGAATGCTGGGAAGATCGTCGGGACAAATGCCGATCTTGTGGCCCTGGTTGCGAACGCCATCGAAAACCGCGGGACGATCGAAGTACCGATGGGTACCGTGGCGCTTGCTGCGGGGAATACGGTCACCGTTGGCATCTCGCCGGACGGCATGGTCTCGATCGGTGTCGATGAAGCGACAGCGAACAAAATGGGCTTGAAGGATCAGATCAAGAACAGTGGAAGTATCACGGCCGACGGAGGCCGGGTGGTCCTGAATGCTCAGGCCATGGACGGGCTCTTTGACAAAGCCATCAGCATTGAACGGAGCGGGAACTCTGTCGATGCAGTCCGGGCGGATAACGGTACTGTCGATTTCCAATCCATGGATGATGTCTTTAACGATGCGGTTATCAAAGCATCGGGCGGGACCGTCAAGATCGCATCAACCCAAGGCGCCGTGATGAATGCCGGAACCCTTGAAGCAAACAAGGGCAAAGTTGAAGTGACAGCTGCCCAAGAAGTGACGAATAAGGCGAAGATCGAGGCGATCGAAGGAGCGATCAAGATCATCTCTGAGAAAAGCGACGTGGTGAATCAGGGGACGATGAAGGCGGACAAGGGTGAGATCAAGATCGCCTCGACCCAGGGTGCCGTGACGAATGCCGGGACTGTGGTGGCGGCTAAAGGTAAAGTCGAAGTCGTGGCCGCTAAAGACGTGACGAATCAAGCGACCGTTCAGGCGGATGAGGGTTCGATCATCGTCGTGTCCACGAAAAGAGATGTGGTGAATCAGGGGACAATGAAGTCAGAGAAAGGCGAGGTCAAGATCACCTCCACTCAAGGGAACGTGACGAATGCCGGGACGGTTGCCGCGGATCATGGCAAGATCGAAGTGACCGCTAAAAAGGATATTGTGAACGACGCCATCATGAGCGGCGTGGGAGGAGAGATCAAGGTCAATTCCACCGAAGGGGCTATCACGAATAAAGGCACGCTGAAAGCCGACGACGGAGCCATCAGACTCACGGCGGCGCAAACGGTTTATAACAAAAAACTTATGGATGCGCGACAGGGCAAGATCGAAGTTGAGTCCGTAAAGAGTGACGTGGTGAACGAAGGGACGATGGCGGCTGAAAAAGGCGAGATCAAAGTCACGTCTCTGGAGGGCAAGATCACGAACGCCGGCATCATGCAGGCCCAGAGCGGCAATATCAAGCTCACCGCCGAACAGGCGGTTTACAACAAAATGCTCATCGAAGCGCTTGGCGGTAAGGTGGAAGTGACCTCCAAGAAAGCGGAGGTTACGAACGATGGTACGCTTGACGCGGTGGGAGGAAAAGTCGCGCTGACTGCGGCGGGCGCAGTGGAAACAAAGGGCGTTTTGAAAGCGGCGGAAGTGACCGAGCGTGGCGCGAGCTTCAAGATGGGCGGGCGGGTCGAAGTCGGGACGATGGATATGGATAACCTCGACAATCGCGCGGACATCGCGGCGCTGGCCGAACTTTCCGGTGTTTTTTCAGACGAAGATGACATTACCGTCCTCGGCGATTTCAGTCTTGTCGGAGATACCACGATCTGGACCGATTCCAATGTGACTGGGACGGACGGGACGCTCACCTGGGATGCGGATCATACCGTGACTGGGAACGGCCACGACCTCACGCTCAAAGTCTCCAAGAATTCCACCGTCGGCGCGATCACAGGCGTGGATCTTCTCACGCTCGACAAGAACACCGACAAGACGCCGACTTATACCGGCTCCACCGCCAATGACATCAGCGTGAACACTTTCAAGACCATGAACGGCGTGACCTTTTCCAAGACCGTCACCGGAAGAGACGGCCTCGCCGCGAATACAGCCTTTCTTGTCTACGATGTGACCCAACTCCAGGGCATGGCCAATGACCTGGATGCCTTTTATGAAGTCGCCAACAACATTGACGCCTCCGAGACCTCAAGCTGGAATGCCGGTGCCGGTTTCGATCCTGTGGGAAATGTCGATCCGGGGACCGAGTTTACGGGAACGTTTGACGGTGCAAACCACACCATTTCTGATCTTAAGATCAGCACCTCTTCCGACAATGTCGGCCTTTTCGGCTATATCTCCGGGGCCGGAGCCATGATCTCAGATATCCGGCTCTTGAATGTCGCTGTCGCGGGCGGTACTTACGTTGGCGGACTCGTAGGATTTAATGCCGGCGGCTCCGTTGATAATGCAGGCAGCAACGGGACTGTTAGTGGTAGTAATGTCGGCGGGCTAGTGGGACAGAATGAAGGTTTTATCAGTAACTCTTACGGCGGCGGAACCCTCAGCGGTGGCAATGTCGGCGGCTTCGTGGGATACAATACGGGCACTATCAGCTACTCCTACAGTACGGGGAGTGTCAGCGGCGGTAACAATGTCGGCGGATTGGTGGCGGTGAATAGTGGACCTATCAGTTACTCCTATAGCAATGCAGATGTTTTTAGCAGCAATTCTTCTATCGGCGGGTTGGTGGGAAATAACTCCTTTGCTACCATCAGTAACTCCTACAGCACCGGACGCGTTTTCGGCGGTCAGTATGTGGGCGGGTTGGTGGGTATCAACGATAACGGTTTTGTCAATAATTCCTACAGCACAGGAAATGTTGTTGGAAGTGGTTCTTATTATAGCAATGGTCAGTACATCGGCGGGTTGGTGGGAGGTAACTGGTATGGCTCGGTCACTGATTCCTACAGTACGGGAAGTGTAAGCGGCGGAATCCGTGTGGGGGGATTGGTGGGTATGAACGATTGGAGTTCCATCAATAATTCCTATGCGACAGGAAATGTATCAGGCAATACCGCGTCTAACAATTTAGTCGGGCCTCTCACAGGTACTCAGGGCACTATTAATAATTCCTACTACGTGTCAGGCACTGCCAGCAATAGTGGCGGCGGTACAGTCAATACCTATGGAACCGGGACTGATACCGTAGCCAATTTTCAGAATCCGGCTCACACAGCCTTGGTTTACACAGCGGGTGCTTCTCCTTGGACATTCAATGCCTCCAACTGGAAGGTCGTGACCTACGATGATGATTATCCCTATCTGACGTTCGAGGAGAATGTTAATACGGCGGCTCAACTTAAAGCTATCTCTGGCGGTGATTTAACGGCCCGATACAGGCAGGGCGCCGATATCGATCTGACCAGCGTAGATTTTACCTCCTATATCATCGGTAACACTACGGCTTTTACGGGCACATACAATGGCAATGGTTATACTATTTCTAATCTTACAATAAGTGCGCCGACCACGGATAATGTCGGGCTCTTCGGATCCACATCCAACGCGACGATCCTTTCCAACATACATCTCCAGAACGTGGATATTTCCGGTCAATCGAGCGTCGGCGGATTGGTGGGGTCCAATAGCGGTGCTTTTATCAGCAATTCATCGGTTTCCGGGATTGTAAGCAGTACAGGTGATTATGTAGGCGGGCTTGCGGGATCGAGCTTTGGCTCTATCAGTAATTCTTACAGCTCCGGCAGTGTAACAGGCGGTGGCGATTATGCCGGCGGGTTGGTGGGAAGTGTTTTTTTTAGCACCCTCAGTAACACCTACAGTACTTCGAGCGTAAGCGGTCATGATTATGTGGGCGGGTTGGTGGCATACAGTGAAGGTATAACCATTCTTAACTCCTACAGCACCGGGAATGTAAGCGGTGCTAGCTATGTCGGTGGTTTGCAGGGATTTAGTGATGGTTCCATCGATAATTCGTTTAGTACAGGACGTGTCACTGCTACCGGTAGTTATGTGGGCGGTTTGGTGGGAGGAAATTGGAGCACAATTACCAATTCCGGATGGTATGACAACGCCGGAGATAGTGCCACTTATGCCATCGGAAGCGCCTCAGCGGACATCACCTACAATGTCGGGAAAGCAGGTACGGACGGAGGCGGCAAATATTACTATGCATCTTCTGACTCGACCTGGTTCTTCGATTCCTCGAAGGATATTTATGATACGGGCGCGACTCCGTGGGATATTGCCGCAACGCATGATGGCTCTGCTTGGGCGATGTCGGGGAGTAATAGCGCGTTCCCGCTCCTGCAGATGCGTTACTCCACGACGATTACTGACGCTGTTCAGCTCCAGTTGATGTTCCTTGATCTCGCAGGTAATTACACTCTCGCCAACAACATCAGCGCTGCGGAAACCTCGACCTGGAACGCTGGTCTCGGATTCGATCCGGTGGGAGACAGTACGAATGAATTCAGGGGAATTTTTGACGGTAATTCGAAGGTGATCACAGGCCTTACGATCAACAGAGAAACCGAGAGTTATGTCGGCCTTTTTGGGCAAACAAGCGCCGCGACAATTTCAGACATCGGCCTCTCTGACGTCAATGTCAAAGGCCTCGAGTTTACCGGCGGACTGGTGGGCTACAATTACAACAGCACGATCGAAAATTCTTTTTCAGCAGGTACCGTGACGGGCGCTGATGCGAGTTCCCAAATCGGAGGTCTCGTGGGTAAAAATGATTCTTCAGGCGAGATTACCCATTCTTATTCCACCGGGACTGTCACTGCCGGCAGCGGGAGTTATCGTGTCGGCGGGCTTGTGGGTTATGCCGGCTCTACAAGTAATATCAACGATTCCTATTCCACGGCGGACGTGACAGGCGTCGGCGATAGTTCTTATCTCGGCGGTCTTTTGGGCTTTAATAATGGCGGTGCCATCGCCAGCTCTTACGCGTCAGGTACCGTAACAGGCGGCGTTGGAAGCTACAATATGGGCGGCCTTGTCGGGACGAATTATAACGGCGGCACGATCAATAAGTCCTACTCCACCGGGGCTGTCACGGGAAATGACGACAGTTATCAACTGGGCGGACTTGTGGGGCAAAACGGTACTGCCGGCGCTGCAAGCGTGGTCAGCAACTCTTATTCCACGAGTAACGTAACGGGCGGCAGCAATAGTTATCGTCTCGGTGGACTTGTGGGAGAGAACAGCTCCAGCGATATTACCAACGCCTATTCATCCGGAACTGTCGCAGGTGCAGACGGTACCTCCCAAGTGGGCGGTCTTGTGGGTTTTAATAATTCAGGCGACGTCACGAACTCCTTTTCGGCAGGCGCCGTCACCGGCGGTACCGGCAGCGACCACATCGGCGGTCTTGTCGGTGATGATGTCACCGGCACCTACGTCAACAACTGGTATGTTTCCACCAGCCAGGGGATTAGCAATAAAGCGGATGTTGTAGGCGAGGTGAGCAAGGAGACCGACGGCGCGAGCGCTTTCTTTGATTCTGCGCATCCGGTCTATTGGCTTAATGGCATTCCCTCAGGGACGGCTGCTTGGGATATCCATACGACTTACAATGCCAGCAATATATGGGCGATGCAGGGGACAGGCGAAATGCTTCCGATGCTCCAGATGCGCTATGCGACGGACATCACGGATGCCGTATCGTTACAGCTGATGTTCCTCAACCTCGCAGGCAATTACACCCTCGCAAATAACATCGATGCTTCGGAGACTGCGACCTGGAATGCCGGTCTTGGCTTCGATCCGGTGGGCAATAACGCGGGCCGGTTCACGGGTTCGTTCGACGGGAACGGATATTCCATCAGCGGGCTGATCATCGATCGGACCACGGATCATACCGGTCTCTTCGGTTACGCGCAGTCCTCCAACAGTTTCACCGATGTTAACCTCACGGGCGTGTCGATCACGGGCGCCAATAACGTTGGCGGCTTGATCGGAACGAGTGACGGAGTGAGCGTGTCGGGTTCTTCCGTGGCCGGCGCGGTGAGCGGCTCGGGCCAGCAGATCGGCGGCCTCATCGGTTTTATGACGGAGGGAATTCTTTCGGACTCCTACACGACGGCTTCCGTGACCGCTACGGGAACGAGCGATAGCGTGGGTGGCATTGTCGGCGGGCTTACAGCCGGGACGATCGAGAGAGCTTATGCCTCCGGAGATATTTCAGGTTATGGGAATGTGGGCGGCATTGCCGGATATGCGGACACTTCCAGCACGATCAAAAATGTTTACTCCACCGGACACGTGACGGGGACTTCCTGGTGCATCGGCGGTATCGTTGGCTGGTTTGATTCGAGCACGCTTGAAAATTCCTACGCCTCGGGAAGGGTCGAGGGTGGCTCGGGCGACAGCGGGGATGTGGGCGGACTTGTAGGAACCAACAAATCGACCAGCACGGTGAAGAATTCTTTCGCGACGGGACTGGTCACCGGCCAAACCGATGTGGGCGGCGCAATCGGCGATAACGCCAGCGCTACGAATGTGAACAACTGGTGGTACAGCGCCACCGCCCAGGGCGTCGGGGCCGGTTCCGCGTCGGGAGTGAGCCAGGAGACGAACGGTGCTGCAGCTTTCTACGACCCCAGCCATCCAGTGTATAACGGCACCACAACCTGGGATTTCGCCACACCGGTTTGGGTGGAAACCGCGAATACCTATCCTCTCTTAGCGTTTCAATTCACAGTCATCTCGACTCCTGAACAGTTAGAGGCGGTGTCGAGTGGTAATCTTGCCGGATACTATCGGCTTGGAGACGATATTGATCTGGCCGGTATTGATTTTACGCCTTATATGATCGGGAATGATGCCACGGCATTCTCAGGTATCTTTGCGGGGGCCGGGCATACGATATCCAATCTATCCATAAACAGCGGATCGAATAACGTGGGATTGTTCGGATATACGAATGGCGCCCGATTTTCAAATATTGGATTGATCAATACCGATGTCACAGGCACCGGTTATGCCACCGGGGGATTAGTGGGGGTGAGTTACTACTCCGCCATAGCCCATGCCTATTCCTTGGGGACTGTAACGGGTTCTTTTATCACCGGCGCCTTGGTGGGCTATAATTTCTCTTCGCCTATTTCTAATTCTTATGCCGCGAGTACTGTCGTGGGTTATCAAACCACCGGCGGCTTGGTAGGAAGTAATTCCTACTCCGACATCTCTAATTCCTACTCCACGGGCACTGTCACAGGGACGGGAACCGGCGGAGGTGATTATTCCACCGGCGGCTTAGTGGGATGGAATGAAGCATCCACCATCTTTAGTTCTTATTCCGCGAGCGCCGTAACAGGTGCGGGTTATTCCACCGGCGGTTTAGTGGGATGGAATGGTTACGCCATCATCTCGAACTCCTATTCCGTCGGTCCGGTCATAGGAACTGGTTATGCCACCGGCGGCTTAGCCGGAGTTAATAATTTGTCCGAGATCACCAACTCCTACTCTGCGGGTACTGTGGCAGGCAATAATGCCGCCGGAGGGGTGGTGGGATTTAACCGCTATTCCACCATCACCAACTCCTTTGCCACCGGGAGGGTGGATGGTTCTCTGTACATCGGCGGCCTTGTGGGCGACGATTTCAGTGGCACCTATGCCAACAGCGGTTGGTACAAAGATCCCGCCGGCGATGCCGTCTACGCCATAGGGGACACTTCGACGGACGCTACCTATAACGTAGGAAAGTCCGGTACAGATTCAGGGGACCTACATTACTTTTCTACTGCCACCCCGAGCTGGTTCTACGATAAAACGCAGGACATTTATGATACAGGCGCGACGCCGTGGGATTTTGATGCGGATGGTGTTTCGGCTGGACATAACGGCAACTGGATCATGGCGGGCCTGCCGCACCTGCAGAATGAATGGACGGACACCATTACCAACGTCGCGCAACTCCAGATGATGGCGCTTGATCTTGATGCCAATTACACCCTCGCCAATAATATCGATGCTTCGGATACCGTCAACTGGAACGCTGGCCTCGGCTTTGATCCGGTGGGGTATTCGACCATTGTGAATTCGATGGACCATCCTTATACCGGAAATTTTGATGGGAATTCCCATACGATCACGGGGCTTACGATCAATCGTCCCACAGAGGATTTCGTGGGTCTTTTTGGAGGTATCTCGGGGAATGTACACGATGTCGGGCTTACCAATGTGTCTGTCACAGGGGCTGCGTATGCCAGCGGCTTAGTTGCCATGAACCTTGGTACGATCGATAAATCATATTCACAAGGTGCCGTTAGCGGTTCAGACGCTGTTGGCGTGCTATGTGGATATAATGGATATCTCTCGGGCTCTATTTCGAATTCCTATTCAACGGGAACAGTTCGCACCAGTTGGAGAGACGTGGGGGGACTGGTCGGGACCAATGCCGGCATCATTCTCAACAGCTATTCATCGGCTGCTGTGACAGGAGGATCGCTTACCACTTCCGGGGGTCTCGTGGGGTATTTCCCCGCAGGGAGTATCTCTAACAGCTACGCAACGGGGATTGCCACAGGTCCCAGCAATGTGGGCGGGCTGATTGGCTATTATAGTGCCGGTACGCTGACGAACAACTATTGGTACAACGAGACGAATACGGTGGGTATCGGAAATACCACTTCCGCCAACGTAACGAAAGCCGCGTCCTCATCAGCCCTGACGAGTTCTAGCCACGCGGTTTATTCGGGATGGGATTTTGATGCGGATGGTGTTTCGGCTGGACATAACGGCAACTGGATCATGGCGGGCCTTCCGCATCTGCAGATGGAATGGACGACAAGTATCACGAATGCCGCCGAACTCCAGATGATGGCCCTCAATCTCGATGCTTCCTATGTGCTCGCCGACAACATTGATGCCTCCGGGACCGCGACCTGGAATTGGGACGGGGCAAAGTATCTCGGATTTGATCCGATAGGCAGAAGTGCGCCATATTTTACGGGAACTTTTGACGGACAAAATCACACGATCGCGGACCTTGCTATCAATCGGCGAACTGAAACCATGGTCGGTCTTTTTGGGATGACGAGCGGTGCGGAAATTCGGGATGTTGGCCTTGTGGGTGGCAGCGTGAGTGGCCATGGTTTTGTCGGTTCATTGGTTGCGGTCCATTCTGCGAGTTCAATCATTACAAACGCGTACTCGACGGCTGATGTGATCGGCACTTGGGCTGTGGGTGGCCTAGTGGGCAATAATCAGGTAGGTGCGAGCGTTGTCGATTCGTACGCGGCTGGGGACATCCACGGTAGTTACAACCAGATTGGGGGTCTGGTCGGTCATAATGTTAGTTCGAGTATCACAAATTCTTACGCGACTGGCAATGTGACCGGTGAAGGGAACGAAGTTGGCGGTTTGGTTGGGAATAATGAATTGGGTGCGAGCATTACCGACTCGCATGCTACGGGCAGTGCAAGTGGGGTCGATAGTGTCGGGGGTTTGGTGGGAATGAATGAGGATGAGGATTCCCTTATTACAAATTCCTATGCTACGGGCGATGTAAGCGGTACGACCAATTTTGGCGGTCTTATTGGACTTAATGTTGCAAGCGGGATCACGGGGATTACCGATTCTTACGCTCATAAAGTCTACAACGCCCTCGATCTGCAACTCATGCGGTATGACCTCGATGGTAACTTCACACTTCAGAACAATATCGATGCTTCGGCGACCTCGACCTGGAACTCCGGTTCCGGTTTTGTCCCCGTCGGCGATTTTACTAATAAATTTTCCGGATCACTCAATGGCCTTGGCCATAAGATCAGCGGCCTCTTTATCAACCGATCGACGACAGACAACGTGGGCTTGTTTGGAGCTACGTCAGGAACGGCGGTGCTGAGTAACATCGGCATGGTGGGGAGTAATTTCCTCGGGAAACGGGAGGTGGGGGGATTGGTCGGCTATCATCTGGGGGCGATCAGCAACTCTTACAATGCTGGGACTCTCTCGGCTGCGGGTGTGTATCTTGGAGGATTGGTCGGCTACATGGCCGGCGGGTCGATCACCGATTCGTACAATACGGGAACTCTTTCCGGGCTTCAGGCCGTCGGAGGACTGGTCGGGTATAGTGCCGGTTCCATTACTCGTTCTTATAATTCCGGAAGTGTGACCGGCACCGATATCAATATCGGCGGTTTGGTGGGGAGTAACACGGGCGCGATCACCAATTCGTTTAACGCGGGGCATGTCACCGGCGTCACCACTTCGACCGGCGGCGCGATCGGCCTTCAGAGCAGTGGTGCGCTTACCAACAACTGGTATGTCGACAGTTCCGATACCGGGATTACCTGGGGAGTCGGCAGCAACCATACCGACCCCAGCGGCATCAATAAGCAAGCCGGTGCAACGATCGATGTAGCCAAGGCCGCTTTCTATTCCTCCGGACATACGGTCTATTCGGGATGGGATTTTGATATGAACGGTATTTCAGCGGGGAATGACGGGACCTGGATCATGGCCGGCCTGCCGCATCTTCAGAACGAATGGACCACGACGATCACGAATGCCACCGAACTCCAGATGATGAACTTGAATTTTTCTGCCCATTACACTCTCGCCAATGATATCGATGCCTCCGCGACTTCGACTTGGAATGGCGGTCTCGGTTTTAAACAAGTGGGGTACACGACAGGAAACCAGTGGAGTCCTCCGAACAAGCTGTTCACCGGAGAACTGGACGGCGGGGCGCACACGATCACGGGGCTGACGATCGATCGACCGGCGGAGTCCTATGTCGGGTTGTTCGGAGCGACCAGCGGAGCGACGGTCAGTAACATCGGGCTCCTGGACGTCGACATCACCGGTTACATGTCCGTCGGCGGTCTTGCCGGTTCGAGTGCCGGCGGCAGCAGCATCACCAATGCCTATGTCACTGGGATTGTGACCGGGGATATGAGCAACCAGTGTTTTGGCGGGCTTGTGGGGGTCAACGATACCGCCTCTTCCATTGCGAATTCCTATTCGACGGCGGCGGTCGTAGGCGGGGATCTTGCGGGCGGTCTGGTGGGTTTTAATGACATCGGTTCTACGATCACCAACTCCTTCTCCACCGGAATCGTCACCGGCGGGTGGGGCATTATCGGCGGCTTTGCCGGTGAGAATGACGGCACGATCACCAATTCTTTTTCAACCGGCGCCGCGACGGGGGCAGGAACGGTGGGCGGAATGCTCGGGTATGTCAGCGGCGGCACGCTGACGAATAACTGGTGGTTTAACGAGACGAATCGAGTCGCGGTCGGCAATGCGTCTCCTGCCGGCGTTACCAAAGCCAGCGGCTATGGCGATTTCTACGGGACGGGTTCGGGCACCGGTGGCGCGGTGTATAACCCCGCGGCCAGCAGTCCGTGGGTGTTCGATGCTTCGAATTGGTCCGCGTCGCTCGACGATATGGATAGCGACCTCTACTATCCGTCCCTTGCTTTCGAGAATAAAGTTTACACAAAGATCTCGGATGAAGCGGGCCTCCGAAATCTTCATGAAGGAAATCTTGCCGGCAATTACTATCTCGGTGCGGATATTCCGCTCACCGCGCCTTTTACAAGCGACATCATCGGGAACAGTACGACGCCTTTCACCGGCATGTTTCTCGGCCACGGCCACACTATCTCAGATCTTGTGATTGACACTTCGAGCAGTAATTCCGGATTATTCGGCAAAACATCCGGAGCGACGCTCGCCGATATCCAGCTCCTCAACGTGGATGTCTCGGGAGGTAATTCCACCGGGAGTTTGGTGGGTTATAGTGATTTCTCTTCCATCACCTCCAGCTATGCGACGGGTAGCGTGAGCGGGGCAGACTCCGTGGGTGGTTTGGTCGGCGTGACTAACTACTCCGCCATCGCCTCAAGCTCGACCGGGGGGAGTGTGAGCGGCGTGAGTTCCGTGGGCGGTCTTGTGGGTCTCAATTGGTCGACGCCTGTCACCTCGAGCCATTCTTCGGCAACCGTTAGCGGTAGCGGCGACTGGACTGGTGGCCTCGTGGGTTATAACAATTCCTCAGCGATTACCGCGAGCTACGCGACGGGAAATGTTACAGGCGGCGTCAGGGAAGCCGGCGGTCTTGTCGGGCGCAATATTGATTCAAGTTCAATCACCGGTTCCTACGCTTCGGGAACGGTTCAGGGTGGCGATGATACCGGGGGCTTGGTCGGGAAGAACTGGGATGCTTCTTCGGTCACTTCCAGCTATGCCACGGGAAGCGTCAGCGGTGAGAACAGCGTGGGTGGCCTGGTTGGGCGTAACTGGTCGGACAGCGGGACAAGTTCTATCACCTCCAGTTATGCTTCCGGGAGTGTGATGGGTACGACGAATGTCGGGGGTCTGGTCGGTGAAAATTATGATTCTTCCATCACCAGTTCTTTCAGTACTGGATTGGCGAGAGCGTCGGGAAGTGACGAGAGCGGTCTGATCGGGTATTACTGGAGCGGCACGCTGGCGAACAACTGGTGGTTTAGCAGTAATATCTCGGGAGTTTGGCACACGACTCCCACGGGCGTGACTAAAGCCGCGTCCGCCGAAGCCTTTTTTAATTCCACTCATTCGGTTTATACCGGCGCCAGTCCCTGGGATATTGCATCCACTTATGACGGATCGGTCTGGGCGCTGTCGGGGAATAATGGCGCGTTCCCGCTTTTGCAGATGCGGTATTCCACGGATATTTCGGATGTCACGCAACTGCAACTTATGTATCTCGATCTCGATGCTTCTTACACTTTAGCCAATGACATCGACGCTTCTTCGACCGCAACCTGGAACGTTGGCAAAGGGTTTGAACCGGTGGGGACTTCGGCCGGAGACCCTTGGGATGCTCCTGTGAACCCATTCATGGGAGATCTTGACGGTGGAAGACATACGATCTCAGGTCTTACGATCAACCGTCCGACGGAGGACTACGTCGGATTATTTGGCGCGACAAACGGATCCATGATCACCGATGTGGGGTTGGTGGGTGGCAGCATCAGCGGTCATAATAGTGTGGGCGGTCTGGTGGGCTTTAATTATTCATCTTCGATTGCCTCAAGCTATGCCACGGGAAGCGTGAGTGGTTCTAGCTACATAGGGGGCTTAGTCGGCTGGAGCTCCTTTTCGACTACTTCATTGAGCTATGCTACGGGAAGGGTAAGCGGTACGGGTGTTTATGCCGGCGGTCTTCTGGGTGTCAATACTTACTCCTCGGCTATCACCTCAAGCTATGCTACGGGAAACGTACGAGGGAGTGCCTATGTCGGCGGTTTAGCCGGAGGTAACACTAGCGCTTCTATCACCTCAAGCTATTCCACGGGAAGCGCAAGCGGGAATAGTGATGTCGGTGGGTTGGTTGCTTACAACTGGGATGCGCCTATCACTTCTTCGTTTAGTACAGGCGTGGCGACATCCACAGGCGACACTCCCGGGGGATTGATCGGCAGCTACAGTACCGGACTTCTCACCAATGTTTGGTGGTATAACGAAACAAACGAATCCGGAGTGGGGAATAAAGCCAATGCGGTGAGTGATTTTTATGGGATAGGTTCGGGCACGGGAGGTGCGGTCTACACCGCGGGGACTCCCTGGACATTTAATTCCTCAAATTGGCATGCGTCGCTCGATGATACGAGCAGCGCCCTTTATTTTCCGTATCTCTCATTCGAGAACAAAGTTTATACGAAAATATCGAATGAAGCCGGTCTCCAGGCAGTGCATTCAGGCAACCTTGACGGTAATTACTATCTCGGCGCGGATATTACCTTAGCAGACGATTTCACAAACTACATCATCGGGGACAATGCGACGCCCTTCACGGGCCTCTTTCTCGGCCATGGCCACACCATCGCGGATCTTTCGATCAACACGTCTAACGACTACGCCGGCCTTTTCGGGAAAACATCTGGGGCCACACTTACGGATGTTCAACTTCTCAATGTGGATGTCGCCGGGAACAATTACACGGGCGGGCTGGTAGGACGTAATGATTCCTCAACCATCTCCAACTCCCATTCTGCTGGTACGGTAGCCGGTGACGGCTGGTATGCCGGAGGCTTAGCCGGAGATAATGTCGCATCCACTATTTCCGATTCTTCTGCTACGGGCACGGTAACAGGTCTGCAGTTTACCGGCGGATTGGCAGGACGTAGTGAGAACTCAGACATCTTCAATTCTTATTCCGGAGGCTCTGTCATAGGTGCCGGCTATAACACCGGCGGATTAGTGGCAGATAATCGCTCCTCCAGTATTGTCAACTCTTACTCCACTGCCGCTGTAACCGGCAATGGCTACACGGGCGGTTTAGTGGGAGATAGTTACTATGCGACTATCTCGGACTCTTACTCAACAGGTGCCGTCATCGGTAATAATTGGTACACCGGCGGCTTGGCTGGATTCAATCTGTTCTCCACGATCTCCAACTCCCACTCCACAGGCACTGTAACAAGTACCTATCTCCACACCGGGGGTTTGGTCGGGGCCAATGGCGCTTCGACTATCTCGGGTTCCTACTCCACAGGCAATGTTACGGGGACAGACAGAACCGGTGGATTGGTGGGATGGAATTATTCCTCCTCCATCACCTCAAGCTATGCCACAGGGGATGTCAGCGGTACGGCTAATCTAGGCGGTTTGGTCGGGTTTAATGCCGAAAGCGGGATCACGGGGATCACGGATTCGTACAGCTCGAAGATCTACAACGCCCTCGATCTCCAACTCATGCAGAACGATCTCGACGGCAATTTCACTCTTCAGAACAACATCGACGCATCCGCCACGGCGACCTGGAACGCTGGCGCGGGATTTGAGCCGGTCGGCAGCGGATCGGCATTCTCGGGTACGTTCGACGGAGCTGGATATGAAATATCCGGCCTCAGGATCAATCGGACCAGTACGGCGTTTGCTACAGCCGTGGGTCTTTTTGGGAATACCAGTTCGGCATTGCTGCACGATTTCAGCCTGACCTCTGTTGATGTTGACTTGAACACGAGCCATGCGGGTTATGCCGGGGCCGTTGTCGGGTCGGGCTTGAACACGGATATTTCGGACGTCGAGGTGTCGGGCGATGTTGATATATCCGGAGACGCAGCGATGATGGGCTATAACCGGTATGCGGGACTGGTTGCGGGGTTGTATTATGCGAACGGTGATGCTGCGACGATTGAGAGGGTGACCGTGAGCGGCGATGTTGCCGCTTCAGCCATGTGGTATGGCGAGGCGTACGCTTCCGGGATCGCGGCTGCTGTTTATGCCGAGGGGCTCGGCGGCCGGGTGGATATTACCGATGTTCATTCCAGCGGAACTGTTACAGCCATCGGTACCGGAGTTCAGGCCAATGCGTATGCCGCGGGCCTTGTGGCGTCTTACGATGATGACGCCGCCCAAGCCTCGCTTCTCTCGGATTCGACGTCTTCAAGCGTTATGACAGCGGCCTCGACGGGTGAGACGATCGCGGCGGGTCTGGTGGGCTTTAAGGATGGCACCTCGATCGCGCGGAGCGTGATGACGGGAACGGTGTCGGGCACGTCGACGGGAGACTACAACTATGAGGGAGGCGTTGTCGGATACACTTATCAATCGGGCATTTTAGGGATCACGGATTCCTATTCGACGAACATTTACAATTCGCGCGATCTTCAGCTTATGCAGAACGATCTCGATGGCAATTTCACCGTCATGAAAAACATCGACGCTTCGGATACCGCGGCCTGGAACTCTTACGATGACAACGGCACGACGAAATATTACGGCTTTGATCCGGTGGGCGATAGTTCGACCAGCTTTGCCGGTTCACTCGCCGGTAATTCCAAAACGATTACCGGGCTCACGATCAACCGTTCGACAGAAAACTATATAGGTCTTTTTGGCTACAAAACGGGCGCAACAACGATTAACAATCTGACATTGGCTTCCGCGAACATCGCAGGGCAGAACTACACCGGCGCATTAGCCGGCGCAATTAACACAAGCTCTCAGATCCAGAATGTGGCCGTTACGGGAGTGACCGTCCAAAGTGCCGGCCAATATGTCGGAGGTCTTGCAGGTTACAGTAATGGCACCATTACTGGGTCTCACTCCACGGGGTCCGTTACCGGAACTCAATCGGTCGGGGGTCTGGTGGGTCGCATCGGATCGGGTATGGGGGGCGGGGCTGTTTCAGATTCCTATTCCGATGCCAATGTGACCGGTGCTGGTGCTGATGTCGGGGGCTTGATCGGTGAAAGCTGGTATACCGTATCGAATAGCCATGCGACCGGGACCGTGACGAACACGGGCTCATCCACAGGCGGTTTGATCGGGAATGCCACTGCGATGGGCGGCGGATCAATCTCCGACAGTTACGCGACGGGCGCTGTCTCCGGACGTTCACAAACCGGCGGATTGGTCGGTACTACTTATGTTTCCGTCAGCAATTCTTATGCTACGGGGACGGTGTCAGGCATGAATCAGACGGGAGGACTTCTCGGATGGATCGTCAGCTCTACTGTCTCCGGATCCCACGCAGAAGGTTCTGTGACCGGCACCAGCTCGGTTGGCGGATTGGTGGGGGCTAACCAGGGGACGATCCAAACCTCGTATGCTTCGGGAGATGTTTCGGGAACTCTGAAGGTCGGAGGATTGAGCGGAAGGAATTATAACGGCACGATCACTTCAAGCTACGCGACGGGAAATGTGAGCGGGACCGGTGATTTTGGGGGTCTTGTCGGATATAACGATGCCGGAGGGATCACGGGGGTTACGAGCTCCTACAGCCACAAAGTCTACAATGCCTTCGATCTCCAGCTCATGCAAAACGATCTCGACGGAAATTTTACCGTCATGAATAACATCGATGCCTCGTCCACCGCAACCTGGAACTCCTACGACGACAACGGCACAACGAAATATTACGGGTTCGCGCCGGTGGGCAGTGATTACGCGACCTCTTTTACTGGCGATCTAAATGGGCAGAACTTTACCATCGATGGTTTGTACATTAACCGGCCCGGCACATCCAATGTCGGGTTGTTCGGTGAGATCGGGAAAATCGGCGATGATTCTAATATTACCAACCTCGTCATGACCAACGTCAATGTGACAGGCAACGGATCGGTCGGCGCTCTTGTCGGCGTTTTATATAAAGGTGTCATCAACAACTGTTCGGTTTCGGGGTTGGTGTCCGGTGCGAGCCTTATCGGCGGGCTCCTCGGAACTATCCCGTCCGGAATGGGCGGGGGCCAGGTGCTTAACTCTCATTCCCATGTGACTGTCTCAGCGACAGGCAGCAGTGTGGGAGGTTTGGCGGGGGCGATCCAAAGCGGCGAAATTTCCAATAGTTTTGCCGACGGAACAGTGACCGGACTGGAAGGAGTTGTCGGAGGTCTTGTCGGCGATATAGCTCTTGGAAATATTGTGACCTCGTCGTATGCGACCGGCGACGTTTATGGAGACACCTGGGTTGGAGGATTGGCCGGTTATAACGGAGGCGTTATTACAGGAACAGCCGGTAATAAGTCCTACGCGACAGGTAATGTCCATCTCAGTGGCGGCGGTATTTATGATACGACTGGCGGCGGACTGGTCGCCATGAGCGAGGGGTCTATTACGTATGCGTATGCTACCGGCAGCGTTACCAGCGCCGAAGCCGGCAAGGTGGGTGGGCTGGTCGGCGAGAATTACGGTACGATCGCGAATTCCACGGCCTCGGGCTCGGTAAGCAGCCCCGGCGGTTTTATCGGCGGCCTTGTCGGGTGGAGTGAAAGTAGCGGGATCACGGGGATCACGAATTCGTACAGCTCGAAGATCTACAACGCCCTCGATCTCCAACTCATGCAGAACGATCTCGATGGCAATTTTACTGTCATGCGCAATATCGATGCCTCGGCCACGGCGACCTGGAACTCCTACGACGACAACGGTACGACAAAGTATTACGGGTTTGATCCGGTCGGGTATGACACGAGCCATCCTTTTACCGGTAATTTCGAGGGGAGCAATTATGCGATCTCGGGGCTTACGATCAACCGCTCGGCGGAAAGCTATACGGGATTATTTGGCGTTTGGGGGACCGGAGGTTTCGAAGGCGCCGGCGGAATCCTCCAGAATGTCGCCTTGACCGGTGTCGACATCACCGGGGCTTCCTCTGTGGGAGCCTTCATAGGGGAAGTGCTTACGGGAGATATTACCAACGTGTCCGCGACAGGCGCGATCCATGGCGGCGGTAGCGTCGGCGGTTTGATCGGACGTTTTGGTTCGGGGGCCGTCACTTCCACTCTTACAAATTCCCACTCCGATGCGGCAGTGACCGGTACCGGAAGCTCCGTGGGCGGGCTAGTCGGTCAAAGTTGGGCGAATATTTCTGACAGTTACGCTACGGGAAATGTTTCAGGCGCGGCGAACGTGGGAGGCTTGATTGGCGGTCGTTGGATGGGGTCTTTGGCTAATGCCTACGCTACGGGAGATGTGACCGCATCCGACATGATGGCGGGTGGTTTGGTGGGCTTTAATGACCATGCTATTTCCAACTCTTTTGCCTCTGGCGATGTGACCGGAACGACCCACGTCGGCGGCCTCGTTGGCTGGCACAATGGTGGGGCGATCTCCAACAGCTATGCTACAGGGAACGTAGAAGGAAGCGATGTTGTTGGGGGATTGATCGGCGAATTTTTGGGAAGCTCTCTGTCTCAATCTTATGCTGCAGGGGCAGTGACCGCGAGCACCAATAAGGGCGGGTTGGTGGGTTATGACGAATACAGCCCGACCTACACCGCCAACTTCTGGAATATCACCACGACCGGCATGGCGAAAGGTGTCGGTAATCAAGTTTCCGATCCAGCGGGCGTGACCGGCAAGACCACGGCTCAAATGATGGGAGCAACGATTTATGGGAATGCCGGCTGGGACATCTTTTCGCCGGTGTGGGACACGTATACGGATGCGCTGCCGACGCTTCATTGGCAGGATGCGGAGGCCGGAACAGCGGCCTATATATGGAAGGGAGGCACCACCGATCACCTCACGGATTGGTCCACCACCACGAACTGGGTCGCCGGCACTACCCCCGATACCAATGCCTCTGTCTACATTTTTGACCGGGTGAACGACCCCGTGCTTACCGCCACTGGTAGCGTAGGCAATATCACGATCGCTTCAAGCGGAATCTTGGATGCCGCTTCTTATAACCTCAATGTCTCCGGCAACTGGACGAATTCGGGGACGTTTACTCCGGGAACAGGTACGGTGACCTTCAATGGGGCCGCTCTCCAAACGATCGATGTGGGAACAAGCGTGTTCCATGATGTTGTTTTTTCCGGCAGTAGCTTTGTTCTTCAGAATAACAGCCTTAGCGCGCAAGGCGATATCACGTTTAGTGCTGGCACATGGGATTTCAACGGTTTCGGGATCTTTTCGAACGGGGGCGTCGAGATCAATACCAATATCAATCCCACGGGCTCTCTGTATCTGTTTGCGGACGAGGGCATTACCTTGTCGGCGAATCTGACAGGAGCCACGGATATGAATTTTTATTACGATTATGACGGGATTAATGGTGGAGATTTTATGATGGCCCCCGGATCCTCGATCCTTTCAAGCCATGCGCTAACTGTTTATTCTAACAATGAGGGAACGGGGACGGGCAGCGTTGTGCTTGAGAATATCTCTATAGGGACGGTCTCCATCGCCGGTCAAGATGTCGTTGTCAACGGGGCTGTGAGCGGAGCCGGATCCTTCGGGATCAGCGCGAAGAATGATCTGACCATTCATAACACCATCACGGCAAATGCCGAAATGTCGGCTATCACCTTGGGTGCTGATAGCAATGGAGACGGGGCAGGGCAGCTTGTTTTCTCGGACGGTGTCACGCTGAATCTTTACCGCGTGAGTATGTCAGGCGCTAATTCCTTCGATATTACCGCGCCGGCGGGGGCAGGCCACTTCCGGATCTCGACCGACGGAGGTCTTACGGGCGCTGAAGTGAACGCGACCGGGCCCGAAAATCAGTTTCGGACTTTCTCCCTTACCGCGTCCGGAGAAAATAACATCACCGTGGATCAAGCCTTGAGCCCTGATCTTCTCCTCAATTTTAGTGCCGGAGGCGATATTAACATCAACGCCAACATTGCGGATGCCCACAACGGCATGTATTTCACAGCCGATAGCAATAGCAATGGCCAAGGTGGTTTTACCATGGCGGATGGCACTGAAATATCGAAGATCGATAACGCGGCGATGACCATTCAGGCAGGGGAGGATGTTGTCCTGGAGCGTGTTACCTCAGCGAATAATTTGACGGTAACATCCACGAATGGTTCCATTCTGGGCGCCTCGGCGGATCATCTTTTGACGGCGCCAGCCACCCTGACCTTCTCTGCCGATTCGATAGGAACAAGTGGAGCTCCTTTAAAAATCTCTGCGGCGGACCTTCTGGTGACGACGGATGTCGGTGGAGCCTATATCACCGAAACAAATGATGTGGACGTCAATGCGTGGAGCGTCCTGGGGGCTGGGGCTCTTACCAGTACAAGTGGGAATATCGATCTGGATACAAATATCACACTCCACGGTGCGACGGCCTTTAATGCGAACGGGACCGTGACGAATTCTTCCGGGAAAACATTGGATGCCAATGATTATGGCCTGACCGTTCAAGGCAATTTCACGAATGTGGGGACCCTGAAAGGCGGTTCGGGCTCGCTTGTTTTTACCGGCGACTTTGATAATACGCTCGGCGTTTTTGATGCCGAGACAAGTGCGGTTACTCTTGAGGGTACTGGCAAGACGATTACTTCTGGCGGAGACAATTTCGACAGCTTGACGATCTCGGGAGCCTATACGCTTCTCGATGCTTTGGACATCAGCGGAAGTCTTAACATCGGAACCGGTGCGACGTTTGATATCGCAGGACACAATATCACGACCACGACGAATATTGCCAATAGCGGCACGTTCGTCCTTCAGGGGGGGGAGAGTATTTCGGATAGCAGTGTTACGAATAATGATGGTTCCTTGGTCAAGTATAACGGAACAAGTGGCCCGTATACGCTGAAAGCATGGAGTTATCATGATCTGACACTTGGAGGCAATGCTGTTTATGCCGTCGGGGGAGCCACGCTCCAGGCTGGCGGCGTGGGGGACATTATTGAAAGTGCCAAAGTGTCGCGGACAGTGAGTGCCGAAGGGATCGGAAAGGTTTACAACACTTTAACGGATGATGCGGAAGTCAACCTTTCGATGGACACTAATTTATTTGCCACTCGGTTTCATGATTTTACTCTGGGTTACACCGGGGCTACTTTTGCCAGTAAGGACGTCGGAAACAGAGCGGTCACCGTGAACGGGATTTCTCTCTCCGGTACCGATGCTTCCAAATTCGAATACAACACCACGGCGTACACTACTGCCGATATTACAAAAGCGGCGGTCACGTTAAGCGGTATCACGGCTGCGAACAAAGTCTATGACACCACCACCGATGCGACGGTTTCAAAGGATGGCGCGACATTCACCGGCAGGCTGGGTTCGGATGTGTTGACGGTTGTTTCATCGACCGGGACAT
>CAYZYT010000004.1:0-15152 GCA_964482725.1 uncultured bacterium
TCTGGGCAGTGTCTCAGTCCCAGTGTGGCTGACCATCCTCTCAGACCAGCTACCCGTCTTAGCCTTGGTGAGCCATTACCTCACCAACTAGCTGATAGGCCGCGGGCCCATCCAAGGGTGATAGGTCCTTACGGATCCCCATCTTTCCCCTGCACTTCGAAAAGTGCAGGACGTATCCGGTATTAGCCCGTCTTTCGACAGGTTATCCCGAACCCTAGGGCAGGTAACCCACGTGTTACTCACCCTTTCGCCACTAAACTTCCGAAAAAGCTAGAAGTTCCGTTCGACTTGCATGCCTAATCCACGCCGCCAGCGTTCGTTCTGAGCCAGGATCAAACTCTCCGAAAAGAGTATTTGATCCGTGTCCTGTCTTCCGACAGGACAGTTGCAAAACTTACATTCCGGCTCCGCACACAAAAATGAGAAAGAACAACCCCTCGAGACAAAAATTCCCTTGAAGAGAAAGCGTCAAGAAAGGAACTGCGAAAATTTTAAAGAAGTAATTCAGGAAATGCTCGACTACCCCATTCCTTTGAGGTGCGGTGTATTATATGAACGCGCCGAACTCTGTCAAGCTTTTATAAAAAATATTTTGATTTCCTTTACGACCCCCAAAGCCTACCCGACAATCGCCCTTTTGGCAAGGCCCTCTCATGGCAACATTTTTTAATATGAGTCCCCAGGCGCCTGAAAGGAGACCTTTTATTCGACGGTGACCGACTTCGCCAAGTTTCTCGGCTGGTCAACATCCCTGCCGTTAAGCACAGCTATTTTGTAGGCAAGAAATTGGAGAGGGATCACGGTAAGGAGCGGGGAAAGGATTTCGGGGACTTGGGGGATCGCGAAAAAATCATCGGACATTTTCTGAAGGTCTTTGCGACCTTCGGTCCCGATCGAGATGACGATGCCGTCTCGAGCGCGAATCTCCTGGATATTGGAGACCATTTTGTCATAGGTCAAAGAATCCGGCGCGATACAGATCACAGGCTGTTCATGGTCAATCAGCGCGATGGGCCCGTGCTTCATCTCTCCCGCGGCATAGCCGTGGGCATGCGCATAAGAAATTTCCTTGAGCTTCAGAGCACCTTCGAGCGCGGTCGGATAATTACATCCTCGCCCAAGATAAAGAAAATTGCGGCGGGTGGAATGCTTCTGGGCACAGCGCTCGAATTTTTTGATCTCCTTCAGTACTTTGGCGCAATACTCAGGCATTTTTTTGAATTCCCGGAGCAGAATCTTAAGATCCGCCGGAAGAATCGTTTTCCGAATCTTGGCCATGTAAAAATCCAGCAAAAGAAGCGTGGCGAGCTGAGCGATGTAGGCCTTGGTCGAAGCCACGCCGATCTCAGGACCCGCATGCGTATAGATGACCGCATCTGCTTCGCGCGCGATCGTACTTCCCACCACGTTCACTACTGCAAGCGTCGCCGCGCCTTTAGCCTTCGCTTCGCGAAGGGCCGCCAGTGTGTCCGCCGTTTCACCGGACTGCGTAATCAATACCACCAGATCCCTGGAGTTAAGGATCGGATTCCCATAGCGGAATTCACTCGAGACCTGGGTATTGCAAGGAAGCCTGGCATACTGCTCGAGCGCGATACTCCCGACCAAACCGGCGTGGTAGGCTGTGCCGCAACTGATCATGGAAACACGTTCGATCTTCCGGAGGCGTTTTTCGAATTTTTTGTCGAGGGTGTCAAAAAAGATCTCGCCTTTTTTCTGGATACGCTTGGTGAGAATGCTCTTCAAAACCTCAGGTTGCTCATACATCTCTTTAAGCATGAAATGGGGAAATCCCTGTTTCTGGGCCTGCGACACATCCCAATGGACGGTCGTCGCTTGGCGCTTGATCCAGGACTTGGTCTTCAAAGAGAAGATGGAAACCTCTTTAGCGGTAATCACGGCTAGGTCGTCGTCCTCGAGATAGATGACTTGTCGTGTATAGGGAAGAAGTGCCGTAACATCGCTCGCAACAAAATTTTCGCCTTGTCCCAGCCCGATCACGAGAGGGTTGGATCTTTTATAGGCGATCAGAGTATCGGGGTCGTCTTTGGAGAAAAGGACAAATGCAAAGAATCCATGCAGTTCGCCGACCGCCCGTTTGACGGCATCAAAAAGCTTGGTGGATTTTCGGTAATAGGAGCCAATGAGATTGACCCCGACTTCGGTATCGGTCTGGGATAAAAAACGAACCTTTTTTTTCTGAAGTGCGCTTTTGATCGCAGCATAGTTCTCGATGATCCCATTATGGACCAAAGAGATCTTCCCCCAGGCATCGACGTGAGGGTGGGCATTCGCACGGGAAGGCTCGCCATGGGTCGCCCAGCGGGTATGCCCGATCCCGATATGCGCCTCGATCGTGAAGCCCGAAAGCTTCTCCTTTAAGGCCCCGAGCTTGCCTTTCTCCTTAATGACACAAAGACCCCCTGTTTGAGGGTCCGCACAGGCGATCCCGGCAGAGTCGTAGCCACGGTATTCGAGCTTCTCAAGTCCTTTGATCAGGACGGGAACTGCATTCCGATAACCGATATAACCCACAATACCGCACATTTTCAACCTCGTTCATCGGAGGGTGGATGGAGTTTTGGTTTTAGCGCCATCCTCCTTCCGCCATCCTTCATCTTTTTTTGTGTTGCGGCGTATTATATACAAGGAATAACGTTTTGACAGATGATTTCATTTTCCATAGTATTGACATCGAGGGAAAAATCCATGGGCCAAAATCGTCGTAAGCATTTTTTTATCAACAAGCCTCTTCAGATCCGTTTTATGCTCGCGGTCATCATTCCTCTCTTTTTGATCAATCTTGTCGCGCTCGCCGGCCTCTATTTTGGGATATGGAGCAAGGTCCTCGATACCTTTTCCAATGAACAAACGCTAAATGATCTCGTTACTGCATCTCGGATGGTTGAGTATGAACAGGCCCGTCATCCTGTCGCCTCCCAAGATTTCTCTTCTTTGTCTTTTTTCAAGCAAACCGAAAAGCTGAGCCAGCGTCAGCGTGAAGTTTTCAAAGGGATCCTTGACGAAACGAACCGGTCGCTGCTCTGGAAATTTTCGCTGCTCCTCGTTCTTCTGGCCTGGGGCACGATCTTCATTTCCCACAAGATCGCGGGGCCTCTTTTCAGATTCAGCAAAGCTTTCAATGAGGTCGAAAAGGGGGATTATCGATCCCGTGTGACCTTAAGAAAACTGGATGAAGGCCACCCCGTCGCCCAGGAATTCAATGACGCTATGGAGAAAACAGACCATCTGCTGTCGAACCTCAAAACCCTGACCCAGGAAAAGGACGCGCCCCAGGCTGTCGCGAAAATCAAAGAAAAACTTTCTACCGTCCAAACGAGCACGAATGCTTAATCGCCTCACCTGTTCTCTTCTCGCTTTTTTTATTGTTTTTTCGCTTGCTCCGGTTCCGCTCACAGCCTTTGAACCCTCTCCCGACGACCGGGCGCTTTTGAACAAGATCGAAAGAGACACTCTCCAGTATTTCACCCGCTTCTCAGATAAAATGACGGGCCTCACTAAAGACTCTTCCCGCACGGGATCCCCTTCCTCTGTGGCAGCCACCGGGTTTGCCCTCGCGGCTTACGCGATCGGAGCCTCTCGGGGATGGATCGCTCAAGATTATGCCTATGCACGGATCCTCACAACCCTCCAAACGCTCCGCCACAAAGCAGCGCACCAGAACGGATTTTTCTATCACTTTCTGGATGTCAGGACCGGGAAACGGGTCTGGGGCTCCGAGGCCTCCTCGATCGACACCGCCTTGGCCGTCGCGGGCGCTCTTTTGGCCGCCCGTTATTATCCCGGCACGGAGGTCGAAAAACTCGCCCAGGAGATCTATGAACGCGTTAACTGGAAATGGATGATGAATAATTCGGACTTTATCTGTATGGGTTGGACGCCGGAATCGAAGTTTCTTCCTTACTACTGGGATTCTTACAATGAACTCATGCTCCTCGTCGCGCTCGCGATCGGCGCCCCCGCCTTTCCGGTACCCCCCAGAGCCTGGGAGCGCTGGCTGCGTCCTGAGGGAAATTATAATAATCACAGGGTGATCTACGCGTCGACAGGCTCTCTCTTCACCTATCAATTCTCCCACGCCTATATCGATTTTAGAAATCTGGAAGACCTCGGGAACAATTATTTTGAGAACTCACGCGAAGCCACTTTGGCAAACAGGGAATATTCCATGAGCTTTTCCGGCCGGTACAAAGGTTATTCGGAAAACTCATGGGGGCTTTCTGCTTCCGTAGGTCCGGGCGGCTACAAGGCCTATGGGGGGAAACCCGGCGGCGGGATCCAGGATGGCACGATCGCTCCTTACGCGACTCTTTCCTCGATCGTTTTCACACCGGAATTGTCCACGAAAGCCGCGCGTTTTTTCTATGATAACTATCAGAAAGAACTCTACGGGAATTTCGGGTTCAAAGACGCCTTCAACCTGGACAAAAACTGGTGGGCCAATGAATACCTTGGCATCGACCAGGGGATCACGTTGCTCATGCTAGAGAACTACTTGAACGGCGAGATTGTGTGGAAGAAATTCATGGAACTTCCGGCGATCAAAAAGTGGATCGAGCTTACGGGTCTCGAAAAACGGAAGGCATAAGATTCGCTTCCGTTATTGCTTCATGCAATAGATTAGCGCAACATTCTTGGGCCGCGTTTCGGTTATAGCTGCCGGCCAAGAGGCCGTCGCGCCATTGTGTTCTGTCCCGTACAATTGATCAAGATTATTCGCAGGATCCCTGGTTCCATATTCATAATCCGTTAAACCAGTTGCTTGGCGTTGAGAACCCATATACTGATAATCATAATACGGATAAGCTTGAATATAGGGGCCATCCCCTGTGGCAGAAAACGCAATGGCAACTAAATGCTTATGCGATTTAAATTCATCGGCTTGATAGGTTCCGAGCACTCTGCCCGGATCGTAGCCCTTGCCACTATCCAGTCCCCGCACGAATGCGCCTCTGAGATCAGGAGTTGAGTTCGTCCCATCGGCCAGAACCCAGCCCGCAGGACAAGACGCCAGATAAAAGGGCGCTATCATACCGGAAGGATTCCCTCCAAGAGCGCTCCACCCGCTGGCGCCGACACAATATTGCATAACGCCAGCACTGCTGTTGTAGCGCATCTTGCCGGCATCAGCCGCAGCCGAGCATCCCCCTGCGCTCGTGTCCGTCGCTCTGATCGTGCCATTGACATCGAGCTTGGCTTGCGGATTCGTGGTCCCGATGCCGACGTTTCCGGATTGCGTGGCAAAGTTAGCCTCTTGAGTGGTATTTAAAGTCTGATACTCTCCAGACGGCGCGGGATAGTAGGTCGTCAACTCGACTTTGCCGGCGAAAGCCGAAGGCTCTATCGCCTGGGCCAATACGATCAAGGAACTTAAAATTATTTTCCGAAGCATCAATCACCCCCGATTTTTAAAAACGGTATTTCACGCAAACTGTAGCTCACACTTAAGTGTGAGCTACGCTGCTGTTTCGATTGCTCAACTGCTGAAATTATAGCTAGGGGGGGGGCAAAAGCAACTTCCATTGCGGGGGAAAATGGGTCGACCAAGGAATCACGCTGCTCATGCTAGAGAACTACTTGAACGGCGAGATTGTGTGGAAGAAATTCATGGAACTTCCGGCGATCAAAAAGTGGATCGAGCTTACGGGTCTCGAAAAACGATCCGCCTCGCCGGTTTTAAATTAGTCCTTTTCTTTCCTCAGCAGCCTGATCGCCAGCTGCATGGCAGCCTCTTCGATCATTTCACGCGTCAGGTAAGTGCCTTTTTTGATCTCTTCTTTGATTTCGCGGACGCGCCCCAGACTGGGCTCCGCTTCGGTGGGAATTAGACGAAGATATTTCCGGACCTCTTCGCGATCTTTCTGGGCATTTGTTTTCTCGCTCGGAGACTGGATCCTGAATTTGGGTCTTTTTTCTGCCACGCTTTGCATGCTTCCTGCCTTTAAGCCACTCGCGGCCGCTTCTGGCGAGCCTCGCCTTCTTATTGGCTCTTCCATTAGCGGCGGGCCGTTTTGGGATAAAACAGTTACACGGCTTCATTCGCTGTGGCTCTCTTTATATCGACGCAGCGTGACAAAACTTAATGTCTTTATAGAAAATGCTGAAATTTTTCTTGGGAGCTCTTCTCCCTTTTCTAAGCTTCCAGGGTCAAATGCCCGGCGCGGCGCATCAAATGCCCGCGTAACCGGGTCACCACCTTCGTATGGATCTGGCAAACCCGGGATTCGGAAACATCCAGGATCTCACCGATCTCACGAAGCGTCAGGTTCTCATAGTAATAAAGCACGATCACAAGCTTCTCTTTTTCAGGAAGCTGGTCGATCGCCTCGGCCAACAACTCCTTGACCTCGTTCTGATGGACATAGCTGAACTGGTCCGTGATCAGGGAATCCTCGATCGTCTGAAGCCGCGAGATGGGCTTATTCCCCTCATCGTTCTGCCATACCTCATCGAGCGACAAGAACGTCGTGGAGTTAAGATCGCTGTAGATTGAGTTCAGATCATCTGTGGAGATCTTCAGGGCCTTGGCGACTTCATCATCGGTCGCCAAACGTCCGTTCTTTTCTTCAAGCTCTTTGCATTTGCGATCGATCTCCCGGGCGCGCTTGCGCAGAAGGCGTGGGGCCCAATCGAGCTTACGCAGTTCATCCATGATCGAACCGCGGATGCGCGAAACGGCATAGGTTTCAAACTTGTTTCCCTGGGAAACGTCATATTTATTGATGGCATCAAAGAGCCCGAGGATGCCATAACTTACAAGATCGTTGAACTCGACATTGGGAGGCAATCCGATCGCCACACGCCCCGCGACGTATTTCACAAGATAGAGATACTTTTTTACGATCTCTTCGCGCAAAGAAAGACTCTTCGTCCTCTTGAACTTCTTCCACATCTTGATCTCATCTTCATGCATGGGGGGTCTCCTTTTTACCTCGTCCCGCCAAAGAACCTTTCATTTGGGGCTCTCTTGCTGTTCGAGGATCTTTTTGATTTGGCTCAATGTATAATTCTTAGCTTGCAAGATCTTGATCTGTTCTAAACGATCGAACGCGGATTCATCATAAAGCCGGTGCCCTGAAATGGTCCGCCGGGCCTCGTGGATAAGCCCCGCCACGGTATAATTATGAAGTGTCTGCCTGGAAAGACTCGTGTACTGCATGACTTCACCGATTTTGTAGAGTTTTTCACGCTTCATAGTGATTCGCTCCTTGTCCCGTTCCTGCGTGAGAGAACTTTCTGAAGAATGGCTAAAGCCTTGGGATCCTCAGGCTCCAGCATGAGGATCTTCTCCGCTGTGAATTGGGCCTGTCCGAATTGCCCCTTGGCCACGAGTTCTTCCGCCTCGGTGCGATATTGTTCCAAACGGTCCGCGATCTCATTTTTATACATCTTATGAATGAAGAGCGTGTCGGCCTTGCCTTCCCTGAGCGCTTTTCCCTTGATCTGATCGATCAGTTCCGAGGCCACGGCATTTTCCGCATCATAAAGAAACACCTTCTCTGCAGCAAAAAGTGCCAGGTCGTACTGGCTTGCATTAAAAAGAGCGCGGCTCCGTTCTAACCAGGTTTTGATTTGATCTTGTTTATCATCCGCATTCATTTCGTCGATAGCCTGGGGCAGAAGGTGTTCCTTCTGACGTTCGATCTCTTTGTCGAGAATATCGGCCATGAGTTTTCCGGCTCGGAGATTGTTAGGGTCTTCGGCGAGGACTTGCTGAACGGCGCGGCGAGCACTGTAATATTCATGATTGTTGTAGAATTTTTCAGCCTTCGAAAGCACGGCCTCACGATCGCCGGAAATCAGGGAGGAACGCGACCCCGTCGCGCATCCCGCTACAAGCCCTGTTATGATCAGCATCATGATTAGTCTCATAGTTTATAAAATGTAAATTACACTTTATAGTTTACAATCTATAACTTTCCTCGGTTTAGTCAACCCTAAAAATAAAACTATTTTAATGTTCCACAACTAATAGGGCCTCGTAATGGCTATAGATGCTATATATAGTTAGTTTGTGGTTATTTATTTTTAGGAAATATACGAAAAGGACGATAATTCCAGCAAAAGAACTTGACGTAAGGGACAGATCCGGAGGGACAAACGATGACGCTTTATGAGAAATTGTTCGATCTGAAATACCGTCAGGGAGTTCCGACCTACGAGCTCGCGCACCGCTTCCCCGAACACATTGATCGCGTCACAGAGGTCGCTTTACTGGACATTCCGGAAAACACTTTAAAGGAATTGGTCTCAGAAAAGAGGATCCTCGAGCGTTTGATCAGCCTGAAAAAACAGTTCCAAAGAATGACTTGAGAGGGACGGAGCGGCGGAAAGGACCTTCGATTATCAAATCTTTCCCTGTCTTTACTTTCACTCCCCGAAGGGTTGACAAGGATAGCCCTGATTTTTTCTTTTTCTTGTGGGGAGTCGGGGCAGCGCCGATCTCCGCTTGACTTCGATCGGTTGAAATGGCGAGGCCGCGCAATTACTTTTCGCTAAAAACACCCATCTTGCGGAATTTCTGATATCTCAATTCCGGTAGATCTTTTCGCGGGATCTTCTTCAACTCTTCCAAGGCTTCGTTAACGGTCTTACGGAGACTTTCGGCCGCCGCGTTAAAATCACGATGCGCGCCCCCCAGAGGCTCCGGAACGACTCCGTCGATCACGCCAAGCCCGAGAAGATCTTGGCCGGTCAACTTCAAGGCGGTCGCAGCGTCCGGTGCCCGCGTCGGCTCTTTCCACAGGATCGCGGCACAACCTTCGGGAGAAATAACGGAGTAATAGGCATTCTCCATGACAAAAATCCTGTCCCCGACGCCGATCCCCAAAGCCCCGCCGCTCCCCCCTTCACCGATGACGATGCAAACGATCGGGGTCTTAAGCTCCCCCATCGCCCTGAGATTGTACGCGATAGCTTCAGCCTGGCCGCGTTCTTCGGCGCCAATACCCGGATAAGCCCCGGGAGTATCAATAAAACACAGGATCGGAAGATTATGCTTCGCGGCAAGCTCCATAACGCGCATCGCCTTGCGATAACCTTCGGGATGGGCACTTCCAAAACTACGCATCAGATTTTCCTTAGTATCACGCCCTTTCTGATGGCCGATGATACAGACCGGCTCCTTACCGCCCCATTTCGCGATCCCCGTCACAATGGCCCGGTCATCGCTAAAACGCCGGTCTCCGTGGATCTCGAGAAAATCCGTGGTCAGATAATTCACATAATCAAGCGTGTAGGGGCGAAGAGGATGGCGCGCGACCTGCACGCGCTGCCAAGGGGTCAGGTGATCAAAAATATCCTGGATGGCTTTTTCGAGCTTTTTCTCCGCACTTTGGATCTCGCCGGAAAGATCAATGCCGTCATGATTGATCTTGCGCAGCTCATTGATCTTCCTTTCCATTTCCACGACCGGCCGCTCAAAGGAAAGGCACGCGTCAAAGATATCCCGAGTGCCGAGTTTGATCTTGTCTTTGCCGGCGGTCGGCTCAACCTTTTCTTTAACGCGAGATTTTTTCTTCTTTATTTTTTTTGGCATGGCAATGAATTCTTTCGGAACGATCCTGATTTTTGTTTTCTTTTAGCTAACGGTAGTCAGGACCGCCCCAAAAATTCAACTCCTTTTCGATGAATAAAATTAGGGACTAATCCTGAATGGTGACCTTGGTGCCGACCGGCACAAGACTATAAAGCTCCTCGACTTCTTCGTTCAACATACGGATACAACCTTCCGAGGCCTGGGTTCCAATGCTCTTAGGCTCGATCGTACCGTGGATCCCATAGGAAGGCTTGTCAAACCCCATCCAGCGCGTCCCAAGGGCATTCTCCGGGCTTCCCGGAGGAAGAATGGCCCCAGTCTTGAACCAGGTCGGATGCACCAGCTTGTCGGTGATCTTGAACTCGCCCACCGGGGTGCAGTTCTTTTTACCTGTCGCTACGGAATATTTCTTCACCGCCTCGCCGTTCGAGTAAAGGACCAGCACATTTTTGGATTTATCGATCTCGATCGAAAAAGGCGCCGTGTGGATCTTGAGCTTCATCCTGGGATAGAGATTGTCGCTCTTGAGGCCGTTGATCTTTTTAATGAAGTCAATGGTCGTATGATTTTTCCGCGCAAGCACATACAGGCTGTCGCCGGGTTTCACCGTGTAGGCCAGACTGTCCGGAGTTATTTCTTTAGAAAAAAGAGCTTTCCAGCGCCGCTGCATCTCTGCCGGATTTAATACGGATGAAGCTTCCGTCTGCGTATGAACGGCTTCGGATTTTTCCTCATGAAGAATCGCGGAAGCATCGGCATGAGCAACGGTTTTCTCCTGAGCTGTTTCAGCTTTAACGGAAGAAGCCTCGCTTTCCGCTTTTTCGCCGTCAGAGACTTGGGCGATCGGCGCGGCCTTGGGAAGTTCTCCGGCCGAGGGGCTTGGGGAAGTTTCCAGCGCCGCTGACGTCTTTTCCGTCGCACCCGGGGTCTCCGCTTCAGTCGCAAAAGCCTGGACCGGCAGGAGGAACGCTGCGAGGGTTAAAATAAAGATAAAGTTGTTTTTTTTCATGCGAATCCTTTCACTTGCAAAAAAGAAGGGCGATCCCGATCCCCAAAAAAGCTCCCGCGATCACTTCGACCGGCGTATGGCCGAGAAGCTCTTTGAGACGTTTTTCAGGAACAGCGCCTTTTGAATAAAATTCGTCCACGATCTCATTTAAGATCTTGCCCTGCCACCCCAGATGCCGGCGAACGCCCGCGGCATCGAACATCGTGATCAAACACAAGATCAATCCAATCAGGAAAGGAATGCTCCTAAAACCATAATAGAGGCCTACCACGGTCGCGAGACTTGCCACGGTCGCAGAATGCGCGCTCGGCATCCCCCCGGTATCAAAAAGCCAGCGGACGTCGAATTTTTTTTTGCTCGCCCCGCCCAGGATCACCTTGAGAGCTTGGGCCACAAACCAACTTAAAAAAACGGCCACAAAAGCCTTCTCACTATGAAATGGGGGGTTCAGCATTGCGATCATAGATCCTTTTGGAAAAACGGGAAAAGAGTTGACGCCTTTCTTATTTATGCGGTATTATCATAAATAATATGACTTTAAGGTATTTCCCCTCATGGGGACCCTCAATGAGTGGTTATTATAAGTTTAGCCCATTTAAAAAGCAAGTTTGTTTCTTGTGCCCTGAAGACGATTAAAACCAAAGGAGCCGCGCCCTTATGATACGCATCAAAAGCGCTTTTGCCCTAGGCATCCATGCCTTCCCTGTAGACATCGAGGTCGATATCAGCGACGGCCTGCCACAACTCATCCTGGTAGGGCTTCCGGATGCCAGCATTAAGGAAGCCCGGGAACGAGTTCGCACGGCGCTCAAGAATAGCGGCTTTCATATCCCGGCGGACAAAATTACGATCAATCTCGCCCCTGCGGATATCAAAAAAGAGGGCGCCGCATTCGATTTCCCTATCGCTATGGGGATCCTGGCCTGTCACGGCATCCTCCCGCCCGAAAAACTCGCGGGCCATATTTTCCTCGGGGAACTCGCCCTCGACGGAGCCCTGCGGCCTATGAGAGGCGTCATCTCCATTACGACAGGACTCAAGAATGCTTCGTTCGTCCTTCCGGCCGAAAACGGAGAAGAGGCGGCGCTCGCAAAAGACGTGACCGTTTACCCTGTCAAAAGCCTCCGGGAGACTGTTGATTTTTTGCTCGGCGAAAAACCGATCGCTCCGCTCCGGAATCTACCCTATCAGCATAAAATCCCTTCCGGAAATTCTCCGGATTTTTCCGAAGTGAGAGGACAACAGGCGGCTAAAAGAGCCCTCGAGATCGCTGCCGCGGGCGATCATAAAATACTTTTTGTCGGACCTCCCGGTAGCGGAAAGACCATGCTCGCCAAGCGCATCCCCTCCATTCTTCCGCCGTTGAGCTCCGAGGAAGCGCTGGAAATCACCAAGATCCACAGCGTCGCGGGCTTGATCCCCCACGGAAGCAGCCTCATTTCCGAGAGACCTTTTCGTTCGCCTCATTATACGGCTTCCGCGATCGCGCTCACCGGAGGGGGAACGTTCCCGCGCCCAGGAGAAATGTCGCTTTCGCACGGGGGGGTGCTTTTCCTCGACGAGCTTCCTGAATTCCGTCGAGACGCGCTGGAAACATTGCGCGGCCCGCTTGAGGACGGCTGCATCACGATCTCGCGCGCCAAAAGCCAGATCACGTTCCCGGCTAATTTTCTTTTAATCGCAGCGATGAACCCGTGTCAATGTGGTTATTTGGGCGACGCCCGTAAGACTTGCCGGTGTTCGCTGGGTCAGATCCATAAATATCAATCCAAGATCTCGGGGCCGGTGCTCGACAGGATCGATATCCATATCGAAGTGCCGGCATTATCTTTTCAGACGCTTGTCGGTCAGGAAATAACGGAAAGTTCGGCGACGATCCGTGAACGGGTCTGCGCCTGCCGGAAGATTCAACGGCTGCGCTATCGCGTGCGTTCTTACAAAACGAATTCCCAAATGAATCCCAAAGACATCAAGGAATTCGCCACGCCGGATCTCCAGGGCCGCAAGCTCATCGAGATGGCTATGAAGGAGCTTCATCTCTCCGCCCGCGCCTATTACAAGATCCTTAAAATCGCCCGAACTATCAGCGACTTGGCGGGCTGCGAACAGATCCAGTCGGAGCATATCGCAGAGGCTATTCAGTATAGGAGTTTAGATAGGCAGTGGTATGGGTAACAGTAACCCTAAAAAAGGAGACGCAATAATGACAAAACCAAACAAGCTATTAGCGCTCGTCCCGCGAGAGATTATCCAGAACAAAATATTCCTCATTCGAGGATTAAAGGTCATGATCGACAAAGATCTTGCGACTCTCTATGGGGTCGACACTAGCCAATTAACTCGGCAGGTCCGCCGAAACATCGATAGATTTCCTCCTGATTTTCTTTTAACCCTTACCAGACAAGAGGTTGCAAACTTGAAATGCCAATTTGGCGTATCAAGTTGGGGTGGAACACGCAAGCCCCCATTTGCATTTACAGAGCACGGTATCCTGATGCTCTCAAGCATTTTGAACAGTAAGCGAGCCATTCAGGTCAACATTCAGATAATGCGAACATTCTCTAAACTACGCGAGATGCTGGAGAGCCATAAGGACCTGAGGCTAAAAATCGAAGAGATGGAAAAGAAATATGACAGTCAGTTCAAAATCGTTTTTCAAGCCATTAGGGAATTGTTCGAGCCGCCAGTTCCAAAACCCAAAGGTCCGATCGGGTTTCATGCATGATCCACTCTGGGCATATCGCGGAGACGATTCAATGTCGAAGTTTAGACCGGCAGTGGTATGGATAATGCCCCACTCAAAAGCAAGCCTCCCCCCAGGGACGGTTCTCCGCAATGCTAATCCCTGCAATCCTTTACAAGAGAACCGTCCCAAGAAAAGGAGATAACATGTCGCCAAGACTTTCGAGATTTCAGCTGTCAACGTTCACCTATTTTCAAATTTGTGTCCGGGGAAATAACGGTCAGAATATCTTTCTATCCGAAAAAGATTTTCTACGATACCTCTCCCTTCTCGAGAAATATCGTGAGCGCTACTCCCTTCAATGCTTCGCTTATTGCTTAATGGACAATCATGCTCACATTCTGCTCCGAACACCCTCGCTCCGGATCCTCTCCAAAGCCATGCACGCTATCCAAGTCGCTTATGCGATGTATTTCAATCGAAAATATGAGCGAAGAGGCCATCTTTTCCAGGACCGGTTTTCAAGCTGGGTGGTTAAAGACGAGATTCATCTTCTCGAATCAAAGGAATACATTGAGTATAATCCTGTAAAAGCAGGCATGACTCCCGCGAAAGAAGACTATGTGTGGAGCAGCGCCTATAGGGACGGCTCTCTTGTAACGTTAGGCCACACATGTAGTTAGCGAGAACCGTCCCTGGGGAGGGGGGACTCTCAATCCTTGCGCATGGCGAAGATCCGGAGCCTTTTCCGGCTCAGACAAGAAGCGGTGATCCGGAAATTACGGGTTTGGATCCGGGCAAGCCCAGGGCAATTCCAAAAGCCCGGGCCAGGCCTCGGCCCATCCGTTCACGTGATCCGCGCCGCGGACTCTCTCCACATGAACACAAGCCCCTGGCCCTGATTTTTTTTTAAAATTCTCCGCCATGCTTATCGGAACCACGCTATCGTCCGTTCCGACAAAATGATATTGGGGCATCGCGCTCAACTTGCCGGCCACTTCCATCGGATCCAGAGAGTGCTCCCCTAGCGGACTCACTTCATGATATTCATTCAGGGCGTTCGGATCGAGATTCCCCGCCACCGTCCTTAAGCTTTTCACATCCTGCCGCCTCGCCGCAAGAAGCACCGCCACCGCGCCGCCGCCGGAATAACCGATCAAATGAACGGCTGGACTTTGCGCCTCTTTCACGAACTTATCAACAGCCTGATCCAGGGACCCGACAACCTCTTCGTAAAACCTCTTGTCCGTCCAATAAGCCTCATCCTCACAGGCGGGATTCATTTCCGCGGGCGTATACTGACAGGGACGAGCGAGATAGACGACATTCGGCGCCGGATCTCCGGCCGCAAGCTCAAGCGCGACAGGACGGCGCGGCGTAGGATCCCCCGAGACACGATTGCGCGTCACCCAGGCATAACCGTCCCCTTCTATATAGATATGGAGCGGCTGGCCCGGGTTTTGGATCCGGGCATAGGCTGTCAGAAGAAAGGGCGTCGTACGAACGCGAGACCTGTGAAATCCCGCCTCTTGTGCGATCGTATCCGCCGTGGAGAGACGCTCAGACGCCGAAGGCAGGGTCAGGCAGCCCACAAAAGAAAATGAAAGTGCTGCACAAAGAAGAAGCGCGAGAATCTTCATAGCCCCTGACTTTCAGTAACCGGACGCCGTCCGGTAAGTGGGTCAAACAGGGACAGGTCTGCTTCGCATTCCTAGACCAGTCCCTGAAAAACAAAGGCGACAATCACCGGAAAAAGTGACTGCCACCGGCGTAACAACAGGGACAGGTCTGCTATTCCTTACAAAACCAGTCCTGGATCAACAGGGACGGGTCTGCTTCGCATTCCTAGACCAGTCCCTGAAAAACAAAGGCGACAATCACCGGAAAAAGTGACTGCCACC
>CAYZYT010000004.1:15252-18549 GCA_964482725.1 uncultured bacterium
AGTCCCTGAAAAACAAAGGCGACAATCACCGGAAAAAGCGACTGCCACCGGCGTGCCGACAGGGACAGGTCTGCTTCGCACTCCTAGACCAGTCCCTGAAAAACAAAGGCGACAATCACCGGAAAAAGCGACTGCCACCGGCGTGTCGACAGGGACAGGTCTGTTATTCCCTCCAAGACCTGTCCCTAATTCCTTACAAAACCAGTCCTGGATCAACAGGGACGGGTCTGCTTCGCCTCCTTAGACCAGTCCCTGAAAAACAAAGGCGACAATCACCGGAAAAAGTGACTGCCACCGGCGTAACAACAGGGACAGGTCTGCTATTCCTTACAAAACCAGTCCTGGATCAACAGGGACGGGTCTGCTATTCCTTCCAAGACCTGTCCCTAATTCCTTACAAAACCAGCCCCTAGATGCAAAAAGACCCGGTCCTGGAATTCCAAGACCGGGTCTTAGCGAAGTGCTAGAAATCGTACCGCACGGTGCCGTAATAGGTGTTCGACATATACTGATCCTTCAGCTCGATATCCCAATTCCCCCGCACCGTCATGTTCCCTTTGTTCAGGAACGTGAGCTCCGCGCCCATCAGGAACCCATTCTTCGCCGGATTAGCCCCTTGGGTCGTGAATGAGGACCCGCCGCCCGCGAAGGAAGCCGTCGTCTTGAACCGATCACCGATGTAATCATACATCCATGCGGCTTTAACGGCCGGGATAAACGTCCCGATCTTCTTGGAAATGAGAGGATACGCCAGCTTAGTCCCCAAGGTCTGCAACAGCTCATTGTAGCCTTTTCCATTCACACTCAGATTCAGCGCGTCCGCGCCGCTTTCCGAGTACTTGTCCATGTACAGGTAGTTGTAGGCCAACCCCACGAACGGCGTCACTTCAAGCGCCTTCGTCTTATCAAAAACAAGAGTGTAGCCCGATTCAAACCCTGTGGAATACTGCTGGCTATCATGATCTGCGCTCGCGGTTCTATTATTCCCGCTAAAACTGATCCCGCGCTTGCTATCGATGAAGTTCTGCGTGAATCCCATCATCCCGTCTATATACCAGGAATTTTGCCCCTGGCTCCGCGCCGCAACCCGCGACCGGTGGCCCGCTTTCCGCGCCTCGGACAGATTGATGGAATCGAAGCTTCCATAAAGAGCGAACTGCATGCTGTTGATGCTATCCGAAGGACTCCCCGCCGTCTTGGACTTCACCTTGGCATAGCCGTAACCGCCCGCGAAACCCGCCCGGAAGAAATCTCCGATAAGCTTGTCCACGCCGATCGCGGTCCCGAAGAGGTTCGCCTTGTAGCCCTCGATCCCGCCCCGTGCGTCCTGTTTGATGAAACTCCCGAGCGCCTGGGTCCAGAATCCCGTCGCCTCGATCAGACCCCCGGTCGCGACCCCGGAAGATCCACCCCGGATCTGCCCCAGCCGGTCGCTCACGCTCCCGAGGAACTGGCTCGTGCTTGCCCGGCTCGCGTTCAGAGACCCGGAACTCATGTCCGGATACATCGTGTCGAGCGCCGAAGCGACTTGCGCGTCGCTTGAACCTTCGAGCGTATTCAATACATTGGTCATATCGCTCGTGGGATTGTTGACATTATCCAGAACCTGCCCGACATTCCGCGCATTAGAATCCGTGGCGGTACTGGCAAAACCATGCGCCGAACGATCCGAGGTGATCATGAGATCACCGTTGGAGGCACTGCCGTTCCAATCGGAACGACCGGTACCTTCTTTGGTGATCGTGCCCGGAACCTCGACCTCTGTGCCCCCCGTTGAATCAATGATCGTAAAGGTTCTGGCGTTCGGGACATAAACATTATTCGTTACGACAACAGAGCCGAGAGTGTTTACTTTGGCATCAGCGGTGGTCGACGTTAAGCTGCCGGATGTGGTCGCGCTATCCACCGTCACTCTGAATATCGAGGTCGTAGCCGTCTGCGTATACTTGCCAATCCCGGCAACATCATACGCCCCGACATCAAGCGTCGCATTGTTCGTCACAAACCCCGTCCCGAGAGCGCTAATGTTGTTCGCCTGCAACGTCCCGCCGCTGATCGTTGTACCGCCTGAGTAGAGATTCGCGCCGCTCAAAACGAGAGATCCTCCACCGATTTTGGTCAGCAATCCGACCCCGTCAACAATGCCTCCATAGGTCAGAGTTGTGCTATTGTCGGTAGAAAACGTTCCAGCTCCGGTCAATAAAACGCCACGGTTGCTATCAAGCGTCATCGTCGCCGTCGTCTGAAGCGTCCCGCCATCAAAAACAAGCTGACCGGGTGTGGCAACATACGGAAGAATAGTCCCAAGCCCTGAATCCGCACCGATCCTCACGGTACCGCCGTTGATGGTGGTAACGCCGGAGTAAGTGTTCCCGTTACTCAAAGATAGAACCCCCGTCCCTTTCTTGGTCAAGCCTCCGCTGCCACTCATAACACCGTCGATCGCGCTAGCCGCGCCGTCAGTATTCACCGTCAACAGATGGCCGTTATTTTCTACCGTGGAGGTAAAGTGGACATCCCCCGTGCCGGCAGAAGTATCTACCGTGACAGCATCCCAAAGTCCGACAGCGCCCGTGAAGGTCGCGTTGCCGGCCGCGGCGTTTGTTGTGTAAGTCGTCGCGTTCAGGTCAATGATCGTACTCGTGACCGCAATGTTATCCGCGATCACATTGTTCAGATCGGTCAGCCCGGCGTTCTCTACCGTGAAATTGCCGATCGCGCGCACTCCGCCGACCGCGTTCTGCATATCCACCCACCCAAGCCCGGCCACCAATTTCAGATTCGTCTTCCCGGCAACATCATCATTCACCGTCGATTTAAAGAGGATCTGATCCCCAGCCAATAAACCGCCCGTCACCGTGGTGGTGCCTCCCACCAAATTGAGATTCACGGGGCCATCGAAGGTCACGTCGCCGCCCTCGGCCACCGTGTAAGTCGCCCCGTTCAGATCAATGTTCGTACTCTTGACTGCAATATTATCCGCAATCACATTGTTCAGATCGGTCTGAGCAGCGTTCGTTACCGTGAAGTTGCCGATCGCGCGCACTCCACCGATCGCATCCCCAACCGAGACATCGCCTGACGTGCCGGCATTTAAAGTAAGATTTGTCTGACCGGCGACAGCGTCATTGATCGTACTTGTGAACGTGATGTCCTCCGCATCGCCCCCGCCTGAGGTGACGGTGATGGTGGTGGCACCCGCCATCAAATCAACCGCGCCGGTAAAGGTAAGAGCAGCGTCCGTGCTCGTGTACGTCGTCCCATTCAAATGAATGTTGTCCGCGTTAATATCAATAA
>CAYZYT010000004.1:18649-95559 GCA_964482725.1 uncultured bacterium
ACGAGATTAAGAGTATGGGCGCCATTGATCGTTCCGGTTCCGTCAAAGATGATGTCGTCATCAGCACCTGCGTCAGAAGTGATCGTGGTGTTGGCGGCAAGAGTCGTGGCGCCCGTAAACGAGAGAACGCCCGTCCCGGTGCTCGTGTACGTCGTCCCATTCAAATGAATGTTGTCCGCGTTAATATCAATAACACCGCTCGTGAACACATTGTTCAGGTCTGCAGTAGCCGCGCTCGTAACCGTAAAACCCGTTAACGGTGTTGTCCCGCCAACAATCCCGCCGACATTCACATCCCCGGCTCCCGCCACGAGATTAAGAGTATGGGCGCCATTGATCGTTCCGGTTCCGTCAAAGATGATGTTGTCGCCCGATGCGCCGTCGGAAGTGATCACGGTATCGGCGTTAAGCACTGTCGCACCCGTGAACGAAAGAACTCCCGCCGCCGTGCTCTCGTAAGCCGTCCCGTTCAAGTTGATAGTGGTCGCGTTAATATCCTGCTTGCCCGCGGTAAACACGTTATTCAGATCCGCAGTAGCCGCGCTGGTGATAGTGAAACTCGTAAGCTGGTTGGGAGAAGCGTTGCTCGTTCCGACAATACCAGTGATGTTCACATTGCCAGCAGTGCCCGCAGTGATACCCAACGCATGATCTCCGTTCACCGTACTATCAAACGTCACGCTGCCGCCTGCGCCGCCGCCCACGGTCGTGTTGATTAAAATGTTATCCGTCAAGGTCGTCGCTGAGTGATAAGCAACCGCATCGGATGTCGTGGTCACATCCCCGGCTGTAGAGATACCCGCCGAACCGGTTAAACTCACAGCGCCGTCAGAGATAATATCGCCGTCTGCGGCTATAGTTAAAGCTCCGCTATCGGCATTCAAAGTTACGATACCGCTATTTGTCGTGGTGATACTGTCATTAACGGTGATCGCATTATTCTTAATATTTACACCTAAAATATCAGTGGTCTGTATTGCGCCATCAACAAGACCCGTAAAATCACCCGTATTTAAAATAGTAGTTCCGCTTCCGAGGGTCTGCACAAAACTTGCCGCACGCACACCGTTGGTGGTTACATCATTCGCGCTATTAATAGTGATCGCGCCAAGCGGAGTCGTATTACCGACCAATCCCGTAAACAGCACGTCGCCTGTGGTTCCCGCAGTGATACCCAGCGTCGCGGGGCTGCCAACGCCGTCGTCATCCAGGGTAGATAGGAAGGTTAGATTTCCTCCGCCGGTAGCAAGCGTAGTGTTTTCTGTCAGTGTTGTGACGCCGAAATCCATAGCCTGATTTGCCGTTATGACTGCGCCGGCGATATGTACACCGCCAATTGAGGTCGCGTCCAACCCGCCGGTAAAAGTGGAACTGTCCGTGCTGTCATTGCCGATTGTGGTCAGACCCGTATTCAGGAAGCTCGTGTCGCTATCAATAACGTTCACTGCGCCCTGCAGGGTTACAGCGTAGCCTCGCGCGAAAGTGATCAGATCATTTGTGGCCACATTCCCGGTAAAAGTCACGGCACCGGTGAAAGTACCGGCAGCATCCTGCAGGGTAAGATCAAAGTCCCCGGACACAGAATTAAGAGTGATCGCTCCGTTCGAAGCGATCGTGCTGTCACTGCCCAGAGTGATCGCTCCGGTCAAACTTGCTGCGGTAGCGCTACTATTAGTCAACGCGCCGGCGAGACCGATACCCGTACCGTTGAGTGTTACCGCTTCCGCAACACCCGTCTGTCCGTTCAGGTCCAGTGCCGCGCCGGTTCCCGTTACCGTCGTCACCCCACCCGTTGTCCCAAGTCCTGCGGCATCACCAAGCTTTACCGTCCCCGCATTGATCGTCGTGGCTCCGGCGTATGTGTTCGCGCCGGAAAGCAATAGGGTGCCTGCGCCTGCCTTGGTCAAACCGCCATTGGTGATGACGGCGCTGATGGCGAGGTCATCGGCTGCGGTACCGTTGGCGACCGTGAATGTCCGCGTACCAGTATTGAGATCGATCGTTCCTTTATTGATAGCCGATCCACCACTGGCGATAGTCACCGTGGCGTCTCCCGAAGTGCTAACGTTGCCATCGAGAAGTAATTTACCGGCAACAGCCGCATCGGAATCAAGCGTGAGGGTGCTGCCATTAGACATTTCCAAACCCGTGCCGCCGGAGTTTAATTTCAACACACCCCCTGTAGCGCCGCCTTGCACCGTATTCGTGCCGCCCGTGATCACAATGTGACCGTCCTCAACAATGCCGCCATCATTAATAGTATTCGTGCCGCCCGACCACGTGATAGTGTTGCCGGTGCCGATCAAATGACCCGCGCCGGTCGTGAAAGTGCCGCCGCTATTGCTTAAGGAGGTCACGGTTTCGTGCTGACCATTCAAATCAAACGCACCGGTCGTCATGGTGATCGTAGCGGTGTTTGCGATCTGGTTACTCTCGTCAAGCCGGAGAGTGCCGCCCCCGATCGTGATATTCCCCGCCACAGCCGTCGTCCCGTCGGCATTCTTGTCCAAGACAAGCGTCCCCCCGTTCACGGCCGTCGTGCCCGTATAGGTATTCGCCCCCGCCCCGCTTAAAGTGACCGTCCCCGCGCCCGTCTTGGTCAGGCCGCCGGTGTTACTGCTATCAATAATACCCGCAAGGGTTACGCTCTGACCCGCTGTGTCGAGCGCAATAGCCGAGCCGCTATCCTGAAAACGCGTCGACCAATCCGTACCCGCGCTCGCCGCGGAATATTGCAGGGTGCCGCCGCTGAAAGTAATGTCGCCTCCGGAGCCAAGCGCGGTAGCGAGTCCCGCATTCAGTATTCCTCCGCTGATCGTCGTCGTGCCAGTATAAGTGTTCGCTCCGGCCAGAGTCGTGGTACCTGTGCCGGCTTTGATCAAGGCTACCGCGCCAGAGCCGTTATTCACGATGGCGGAATTCACCAGCACGGTATTGTCCGCATTGATCGTCAGCGTTCCGGCGGTATTGTCCGCGGCACCGGCGGTTAAACTGCCGCCGTTAGCCACACTGGAACCTACGGTCAAATTGCCGCCGGCCGAGTTGGTCAGCGCCCCGGAACTGAGGCGCAAAATATTAGTGAGATTGGCTCCGCTGTTAGTGATGTCCAAAGTCGTGGTGCCGCTACCGTAAGCGTTCAGAGCGGAATTCCACGAGGTGGTTCCGACCGTACTCAGCCCCACATAACCAGTCAGGGTTGGTCCAAAGCCTACACTCCCGGGAGAAATGAATCGCATATCCGTCGCCGAGTAAGATCCAATAATGGCATTGCTGACGAAATCCGCCGGTTTGACCGTTATCAGATTGCCCGAAGAATCGGTGCCCACCAAATTCGTGCCGCTGTTGGTGGTCACCAAGCCGCCGAGCAGAACCTGATTCGCGCTGGCATTGCCGGAAGCCATGATCCAGCTTTGCGCGTTGATGTTAAGATCAGAAACAGACAGCGCGCCGGTGCCGCTGAGAGTGCCCAAATTTACAAGCACGCCGGAAGTATAGCCGCCACCACGTGTTAACGTGCTCGAAGTGGCTCCGATAAGAGTGGTGGTTCCAAAAGTCTGGCCATTGGCCGTGCCCATATTATCAAATTCGAGAGTTCCTCCGGAAAGCGTCAGTGCATTGCCGCTATTGATGCGATTAGCTCCGCCGGTGGCATCAAGCACCAATGTGCCCGCGCTGATCGTCGTGGCTCCGGCGTATGTGTTCGCGCCGGAAAGCAACAGGGTGCCTGCGCCTGCCTTGGTCAAACCGCCATTGGTGATGACGGCGCTGATGGCGAGGTCATCGGCTGCGGTACCGTTGGCGACCGTGAATGTCCGCGTACCAGTATTGAGATCGATCGTTCCTTTATTGATAGCCGATCCACCACTGGCGATAGTCACCGTGGCGTCTCCCGAAGTGCTAACGTTGCCATCGAGAAGTAATTTACCGGCAACAGCCGCATCGGAATCAAGCGTGAGGGTGCTGCCATTAGACATTTCCAAACCCGTGCCGCCGGAGTTTAATTGCAACACACCCCCTGTAGCGCCGCCTTGCACCGTATTCGTACCGCCCGTGATCACAATGTGCCCGTCCTCAACAATGCCGCCATTATTAATAGTATTCGTGCCGCCCGACCACGTGATAGTGTTGCCGGTGCCAACCAAATGACCCGCGCCGGTCGTGAAGGTGCCGCCACTATTGCTTAAGGAGGTCACGGTTTCGTGCTGACCATTCAAATTAAATGCACCGGTAGTCATGGTGATCGTAGCGGTGTCTGCGATCTGGTTACTCTCGTCAAGCCGGAGAGTGCCGCCCCCGATCGTGATATTCCCCGCCACAGCCGTCGTCCCGTCGGCATTCTTGTCCAAGACAAGCGTCCCCTCGTTCACCGCCGTCGTGCCCGTATAGGTATTCGCCCCCGCCCCGCTTAAAGTAAGCATGCCCGTGCCGGTCTTCTCAATGCCAAAGACGCCTGTGCTGCTAACGATACCGTTTAAGGTAAGCTTCGTTCCGGCAACGCTCACCGTGCTGTTAGCTCCAAGAGAGGCAGTCCCATCAAAAGAACTGGTTCCCGTGCTCGCGGCAATCGTACCGCCATTGACCGTCAAGGCCTCAAGCGGAGAGTAAGCCACATTCTGGAAATCTAGTGTTCCTCCCGATGCAACCGTGGTTCCCGCCGCGGTGGTACCCAAAGTGCCGACGCCCGAGACCGCCAAAGTGCCGCCGGTCACGGTAGTCAATCCCGCATAGGTATTTGCAGCAGTAAGCGTGTTGGTGCCGGTGATATTCTCCAAAGTACCTGTCCCGGAAATTGCATTTGCGATGGTCGCAGAGCCCGTGCGGTTCAACACCAATGCGCTGTTGTCTTCCACATCACCTGAGCCGAGCGATCCCGTAGCGCCGCCATTCCCGATCTGCAAAGTCCCTGCGGTAATGGTCGTGCTGGTGCTGGCATTGGTGTCACTGGTGAGTGTGAGCTTATCTGTTCCAACTTTCGTCAAACCAAAAGCGCCGTTGACTCCGCCGCTTAGCGTAATGTCTCCGTTGCTGCTGCCGATACTGCTTGCGGATTGCAATGTCACTGCGCCGCCATACGTCGCCGCTGTGTTGTTACTATTAGTCAAAGCACCGACTGTACCGGTCGATGTGGTTCCATTGAGATTCAAAGGTACAGCGTTGGCCGTCAGGGCAATCCCGTTCAAATCTAACGCCGCTCCACTGCTCACCGTCACGCCTGAAGTATTAAGCGTCCCGTTGCCCAAAGCACCCGCCGCGCCGAGTTGCAAAATACCGCCCGTAACGCTCGTCGCTCCGGTATAAGTGTTGGCTCCGGAAAGAGTGGTCGTCCCGGTCCCGGCCTGCGTGAATGATCCCGTGCCGCTGATCGCGTTGCCGGCTCCGATCGTAAACGCATCGTTCTGGTTGATCGTCAGGTTCCCGCTATTCGATACCAACCCGCTCCCAAGAGCGCCCCCAGCGCCGCCATTCCCGATCTGCAAAGTCCCTGCGGTAATGGTCGTGGTGGTGCTGGCATTGGTGTCACTGGTGAGTGTGAGCTTATCTGTTCCAACTTTCGTCAAACCAAAAGCGCCGTTGACTCCGCCGCTTAGCGTAATGTCTCCGTTGCTGCTGCCGATACTGCTTGCGGATTGCAATGTCACTGCGCCGCCATACGTCGCCGCTGTGTTGTTACTATTAGTCAAAGCACCGACTGTACCGGTCGATGTGGTTCCATTGAGATTCAAAGGTACAGCGTTGGCCGTCAGGGCAATCCCGTTCAAATCTAACGCCGCTCCACTGCTCACCGTCACGCCTGAAGTATTAAGCGTCCCGTTGCCCAAAGCACCCGCCGCGCCGAGTTGCAAAATACCGCCCGTAACGCTTGTCGCGCCGGTGTAGGTGTTCGCTCCGGAAAGAGTGGTCGTCCCGGTCCCTGCTTTGGTGATACCGCCCGCGCCGCTGACAATACCTGTGATCCCAGAAAGGGCGTCGTCGTTATTTACCGTCAACAGCTTGCCCCCGTTATTTACAGCGGCAAGAGTAATCGTCCCCGCCCCACTGACTAACGTTAAATCATCACCAAGCGTGACCGCACCCGTAAATGTAATATCATCGCCCAAGAGACCTCCGCTCGTTACGGTCGTAGGTGCAGCGGCTGTATTCACGACACCGTTGAACCTGAGAGAATGACCCGAGCTCGTGTAAGTCGTCCCGTTCAAATGAATGTTGGTCGCATTAATATCCTGCGCGCCCGAGGTGAACACGTTGTTCAGGTCCGCCGTAGCTGCGCTCGTAACCGTAAAACTCGTCAGATTGTTCGCATGGCCTGCGCTCGTGCCCACAATCCCGCCGACATTCACATCCCCGGCTCCCGCCACGAGATCAAGGGTGAAAGCGCCGTTGATCGTGCCGGTTCCGTCAAAAATGATGTCGTCCAGAGCGCCGGCGTCGGAGGTGATCGTGCTGTTGGCGGCAAGAGTCGTGGCGCCCGTGAACGAAAGAACTCCCACGCCCGTGCTCGTGTACGTCGTCCCGTTCAAATGAATGTTGGTCGCATTAATATCCTGCGCGCCCGCGGTGAACACATTGTTCAGGTCCGCCGTAGCCGCGCTCGTAACCGTAAAACCCGTCAGATTGTTCGCATGGCCTGCGCTCGTGCCCACAATCCCGCCGACATTCACATTGCCGAGACCGGCTACGAGATTAAGAGTATTCGCGCCGTTGACTGTACTCGTGAAATCTATATTGCCACCCGCTCCATTAGCTACCGTACCTACTCCGCCGCTGGTATTTATCGTGACGGCTGTGCCGAGCGTTGCAGGATCACTTAGGGTGACCGTCGCGCCAGCTCCTCCCGTCCCTGTGTTAGACGCTCCGCCAATCGCGGATAAATTACCGTTTAAGGTAATGGCCTGGCCGCCGGAAACAAGCGTGATGATCCCGGCCGCTCCGCCGTTAAATCCAGTCCCTGCTCCGCCAGTCGTTGTTATATTGTTTACTGCCATAGCCCCGTTGTTTGTGTTTATCGTCACCGCTCCACCTGTCCAGCCGGTTCCGGCAGCATTGGCAGCGCCAGTTGTATTTAAATTACCGGCTAAAGCTACGGTACCGCCACCGCCAGTCACATCTATATCAATAGCGCCGGAAGTCGTTCCCGTTGCGCCCGCGGCTGCAGTGGTCGTGATGGAATGGCCTGAGTCGAGAGTCACTGCGGTAGTGGCACTGACATCAACCAGGGCTCCCACGGTGGTCACGTCTTCATTAATATTGATCGTGGCGCCCGTTAATGTCGTTGTTGCACTCCCCGATGCAAGGGATCCATTGGTGGTGAGGGTGCCACTGCCGGCATTGAGCGTTAAGGAGCCATTCGCGACAGCGGTTGATAAAGCTCCCGCAACCGTCAAACTATTATTTCTGCTGTTGACGTCTAAATCTCCGCCTAGGGTGGATGTCGCCAATGTGGTATTCACATTATTCACCACGGTCGCATCACCGGTTGTGCCGCTGGTGCTCAGGGTAATGGCTCCGGCCAAAGCATTCGATGTGTTGTCTAGCGTAATGGCCTTATTGGCTACGTCGGTGGTAAAGCTTGAAGTGCCTGCCACGGTTAAAGCACCGGTCTGGGTGATCGCCTCGCCTGACCTTGCCGTTAAACTGCCTTCTACGGTGGACAAGCCGAGTTTTAAGGCGGTGGTTCCGTTATCAACGGCAGCATCCGCGGTGTGAGCGCCGGTGGAAGTGGTGGTAAGAGTGACGCTCCCTGTCACATTGAGCTGATCTAAATTGATGTCGGCATTGTCGCCTAATGAGATGAATGCTGCGTCACCCGTTACGGTGAATGTCCCGTTATCCGTGATACCGTTAGTGGTAGCGGTGATGTTTGCATTTCCGCCTATGCCGGTATTACTCGTCAGCTGGACATCATCATCATTAACTATAGTGGCATTACCAGAGCCATGGGTATCCAGCGTGATCGCGCCATCAACCCGCAGTAAATTAAGATCGATCGCGCCGTTACTGGCGACCGTGGCGAAACTCGCATTACCGGCAACGCTCACGATGCCGCTGTCCGTAATATTATTCCCGGTATGAGCGGAAAGATCCCCGCCTATCGTTGAAGCGCCAAGGTCTAAGGCCGTGATGCCGTTATCTAAAAGCACATCGCCCGAAGCGCCGCTCGTAGTGAAGCTGACCGCCCCCGAAAGTGCGTTGGTATTCCCTAATGTAATCGCTTGATCAGCGACGGTGGTGGCGAAGTTAGACGTGCCACCCACGGTTAAGGCCGTTCCGACGGCTTGCGTGATCGCGCCGCCGGCGGTTAAATTCAAAATGCCGGTAATGCTGGTTGTTCCCATCTCTAAAGCATTGACATCTACCAGGGTTGCATTGGTTCCGTTGACAATGCTGACCGCGCCGGTGAAATTATTCGTGGCGGTATTCAGCACGATGCTATTTGCCGCGCCGGGCGTAAGCGTCGTGGTCCCGCTAACAAGAAGCGCTCCTTCATCGGTGATATTACCGCTGGAAGTCACGACCAAATCGCCGGAGATGGCTGAATCGCCATTGGCATTGCCCAAGATAATGGCATTCGTATCATTTAAGGTGACATCGTGGCCGCTTACAACGCGCACACCGCCGGTAAAGTTATTGGCAGCATCAAGCACGATGTTGTTGCCTGAGCCCGCGGTTAAATCCGTGGTCCCGCCGACAGTCACTGCGCCTGAGTCGCTGATCCCGCCCGCATTTGCCGTAGCGGAAAGATTCCCGCCAATTCCGGTCGCGTTGAAATCAATATCCGAGGTGTTGACGATGGTGGCATGACCTGTCGCGCCCGTCGTGCTTAATGCAATCTTCCCTGCAACCGCGAGAGTATCTAAATTGATATCCGCATTTGAAGCCGAAGTGGTGAAGGAAGCATCCCCGCCTACGGTTACGGTGCCGGTGTCGGAAATGGTGCCGTTCGCATCATCGGTTGTTACTGTAAGATCATGGCCGATGCCGGACGTGGCAAGGATTGTTCCTCTTGCGCTGGTCGTGTGATTAAAAACAGTCGCATCGCCTGTTCCTCCCGTCGTATTTAATGTAAGATCGCCCACAAGGTCGTTGGCCGCATTGGTCATGATGATGTCAGCGCCACTGCCCGCAGAGAAGGTCGTAGAACCTGAGGCTGTGCTGCACGTCACTTTTGAACCTAAATTTAAATCGCCCGCTGTGGTGGCCACGGTCCCGGCCACGTTAATGACGCTGGGAGCTGCTGCAATGACACCATTCCCAAAAGTCGTGACGTCACCGGATTCATTTCCAAGGGTCACCGTGCCGCCATTCAAAAAGGTTGTCGTTCCGGCTATCGAATTCGTTGTGCCAGTAATGGATACGTTGTACCCATTGGCGGTTGTGGTCAATGCCGTGGTGACTGTCAAATTTCCCGCAAACGATACCGTCGTTCCATCCGCAGTGTCCGTGATCAGGAGGTTCTTCGCATCCACCGAACTGCCAAAAGACGTTCCGCCTGATTGCGTGATCGTCAACTGATCAAGCGCGTTCCCCGAGGCACCCACAGCGCCGCCGACACTGACTGCTCCGGTGGTATTGATGATCAAGGTTTCAGAACCAGCCGCCGCATCACCGAGCACCGAAGACAGGTTGATCGCGTTATTAATTCCGGTACCGACGGTGAGTTGCTTGGTGTTGTTGAGAGTGACCGCGCCAAGAGTGATAGCACCGGTAGAAGCTCCGCCGATTGCGACAACATCTGTGACTGTGACACCCGTGGAACCGAGGTTGATAACGCCGCTTGTTGCCGTAATCGTCCCAGCGATATTCTTCAAACCCGAAGTGGCTACCACGCCAGCCGCGAAGGTGTTTGAATCGCCAACCGCGTCGCCGATCGTCGTCGTGCCACTGTTCAAAAACGTCGTCGTCCCGGCAATCGAATTGGTCCCCCCGGTGAGGGATACATTATAACCACGGGCTGTTGTGATCAACCCCGTGTTGATGATGGTATCCCCCGCAAAGAGAATCGTTCCACCATTTGATGTGTCTGAAATGGTTACTGTGTTGGCTTTAACAAGCCCAGAAAATGTAACGCCTAAAGTGCTACGTGTGATGGTAACATCCCCGGCTGTCGTTGTTCCAATGTCGCCTGTAGTTACGAGACCGCCGGCCTCTGTGATAGTCAAACCGCCGGTAAGATCGACCATGGTGCCCATGTTGATCGCGATACTACTCGCTGCAGTTGACCCTATATTAAGTTTGTTGCCGCCGCTTGTAACATTTCCGATGGTCAAAAGGCCCGTGGCCGCGCCTGCGCCTGGAACAGCATTAATAGTAGCAACGCCCGATAAAGACACGCTATCAAAGGCCAATCCCTGAACACCCGAAGTTGTAAGGGCGCTCCCTATCCCTAGGGTTAGCGTATTACCACCCCCGATATTCAAAATGCCGAGACCCTGAGTCACGCCCGCGCCTCCGCTCAACCTGTCGGAATTAATTCTGGCATCGCCAGTCATCGTTACATCGCGACCAAAATCGAGGCCCGTATCATTGGCAAGACTCAAAATACCGCCTGACATCGAGACGGAGGCGGCACCCGTGCCCAAGGCCTGATTGCTGGTCGTCGCTTTAAGCGTGCCGGCAGAAATGGAAGTAACACCTGTGTAGGTATTAACGCCCGAAAGAGTTTGGGTGCTGGCGCCATCTTTGTATAATCCGCCGGTCCCTGAAATTACGCCTGCAAAATTCGTGGTTCCCGTTGTCGCCCCGATTGTCAAAGTTTTCGCGTTGAGATTGACAAGAGAAGTTGTCGCGCCGGTAAGAGAAGCTATCGCTTGGTCTTCCCCAAGCGCCAACTTAGAACCCCCCGCACCCGAATCATCTATCGTTACGGCGCTGCGTGTCGCTGCGGGCATTGCCCCTGCCACATTCGCGTTCAAAATTCCAAGGCCTGCTCCCGAGGTGCTACGAATCGTCGTCGGTCCCACATAAGAATTTGCGACATCGAGATTGACCGTCACACCATCCACCACAAGGTCGGAATTGGCGGAAGCTCCGCTGATACCTATCGTGTTCACCGTGATCGCGTTTGTTCCGGTTAACGTTAGTGTGGTTCCGTTTTTGATCAAGCCGCCTGAAAGCGTCAGTGTGCCAGTGCCGGTGTTGCTGATCGTGCCGTTGCCAGCTCCGATAGTCACGGCCTTAGCCAGTGTGCCCGTCGCCCCTGTGTATTGCAACGTCCCTCCACCAATGCTTAGGGCCGTATTTTCTCCCAGCGACTGGGCAGCGGTGGCGCTCGCATTAACCGTGTTGATGCTTAATATCCCCCCCGCGATCGAAGTTAACCCGGTGTAAGTGTTCAAGCCGGAGCCAGCGAGCGTCACTGTATCCGCCGTTGTTTTATTAAGACCCACCGCCCCCGCCAAAACGGATTCAACCAAACCTCTCCGCATGTCATAGGTTGTAGCGCTGGCCAGGGCTGAAGTACCCGACCCGGTAATCCTGCCTCCATTCAGCAAAGTGATCGAGGCAACGGTGTCGCTGTGATCAACGCCAAGGGCAAAGATAGCGTTCTCGCCGTTCACCGTGAGCGCACTTAAATCAGAAATCGATCCGGTGGCGCCTTCAGCCAGCGTCCCGTTCGTAACAAGTGTCGCGCCGGTATAAGTATTGGCGCCGGAGAGCGTCCAAGTGCCTGCATCGTTCTTGGTCAGTGTGCCGGAACCCGTGGTGATCGTCCCGCTGATCAAGCCATTGCCCGCACCTTCAAGCGTAAGATTCTTGTTCGTCGCAGTGATTGCATTGGCCGCATTGAGTGTGAGCGTGTCCGCATCCGACTGGATCGTTGAATTGTCTACCAGAGTCACCGTACCACCCCAGGTGTTGGAGCCGCTGATATTACGAAGAGCTCCGTTAGAGCTCACACCACTGCCCGAGAGGCTCAACGTCTCAGCGCCCACCGTGATACCGTTCTGCAATTCAAGAGCAGCGCCACTGGTCACCGTCACGCCACCGGCTGTGGTCCCCGTGCCCTGCGCGTTCTGGATATTCAACACGCCCGCGTTCACGGCAGTCGCGCCGGTATAGGTGTTCTCACCAGAAAGTGTCACTGTATCAGTCGTCGTCTTGGTCAAGCCAACGCTACCCCCGAGGATAGCCGAAGCAGAACCGTTCCGCACATCATAGGTGGCACCACTGGTCAAAGCCGATGTGCCGGTCCCCGTAATGCTTCCGCCGCTTAGGATCACCGATCCCACCGTGTTGGTGTGATCCGCCCCGAGAGCCAACGTGCCGCCAATGGTCAAGGGTCTTGTGTTGCCGATCTGGTTGCTCTGAAGCAACCTTACCTCGGCTCCGGAGCTTATTGAAAAAGTATTTACAGAACCGGGAATAGCTTCCGCCAAGGTGGTGTTTAATTCCAAGACACCTCCCTGGACATAAATGGAAGGGGTAAAAGTATTCGCACCGGTCAGGGTGAGCGTTCCTGAGTCCAGCTTGGTGAGAAGCCCGCCTCCTCCCGAAATGATGCCTGAAAGCGTCAGATCGCTCGTACCTGAAACCGTCAATCGATTCCCCTGAGTGTTTATATCATTACTTACGGAACGCGTACCGCTCGCTTGGAGAGTGCCGTCACTGGCGCCAACAGTGAGCGTGCCTATCCCTAGCGCACTATTATTACCAAGAACAAGCGTGCCTCCCGAAAGCGAGGTCCCCCCGGTATAAGTGTTTGCGCCGGAGAGCGTCACGGTATCCGCCGTCGTCTTGGCCAAACCATTGCCCCCCCCGAGGATAGCCGAAGCAGAACCGTTCCGCATATCGAAGGCCGCTGTGCTGGTTAACGTGCCGCCGGTTCCCGTGATGCTGCCGCTGGTCAGAGCGACAGATGCAACCGTGTCGCTGTAATTTCCTATCGCCAGAGTTCCACCCGCTACCGTCAATGCCGCCCCATCTGCCAATCTATCCGCCGCCCCCAATGTCAAAGTTCCACCGTTGATATGGACTGTCCCGGCATCCGACGAGCCGTTCAATGCCGTGCTGCCGCTGGTCTGTGTCAGCGTGCCTGCGCCCAAGTCGGCGTCGATCGTGCCACCTGTGAACCCATAAGTCGTTGCGGTTAGTTCCCCTGCGCCGCTGATCGTACCGCCGCTGACGAGACTCGCAACGGTTTCCGCAGCGCCCACGCTCAACGTCGCGCCACTTGCTACCGTCACTGCGGATGTGTCCGCAATCGCCGTACCCCCTGAAAGTGACAGCGTTCCCGCGCTCACCGCTGTCGTGCCGGTGTAGGTGTTGGTGTTGGTTAAAGCGAGAGTGCCTGCGCCAGATTTTGTAAGACCTGCGGTGTTACTACTATCGATAATCCCGCCGAGTGTCACAATCTGGCTGTTGGTATCTAATTTGATGGCGGCCGCCGTGCTGTTCTTGATGCGTATCGCATAATCCGTTCCCGCACTGGCGGCACTGTACTGCAGTGTCCCTCCGGAAAATGTAATATCTCCTCCGTTGCCTAACGCACCGGAGCCAGCCGCATCGCCAACGCCGGCATTCAGGGTTCCGGCGCTGAGCGTGGTCGCGCCGGTATAAGTATTGGCGCCGGAGAGCGTCCAAGTGCCTGAGTCGTTCTTGGTCAGTGTGCCGGCACCCGTGGTGATCGTCCCGCTGATCAAGCCATTGCCCGCACCTTCAAGCGTAAGATTCTTGTTCGTCGCAGTGATTGCATTGGCCGCATTGAGTGTGAGCGTGTCCGCATCCGACTGGATCGTTGAATTGTCTACCAGAGTCACCGTACCACCCCAGGTGTTGGAGCCGCTGATATTACGAAGAGCTCCGTTAGAGCTCACACCACTGCCCGAGAGGCTCAACGTCTCAGCGCCCACCGTGATACCGTTCTGCAATTCAAGAGCAGCGCCGCTGGCCACCGTCACTCCACCGGCTGTGGTCCCCGTACCCTGGCTATTCCGAATATTCAACACGCCCGCGTCCACGGCAGTCGCGCCGGTATAAGTATTGGTGCCAGAGAGCGTCCAAGTGCCTGCATCGTTCTTGGTCAGTGTGCCGGAACCCGTGGTGATCGTCCCGCTGATCAAGCCATTGCCCGCACCTTCAAGCGTAAGATTCTTGTTCGTCGCAGTGATTGCATTGGCCGCATTGAGTGTGAGCGTGTCCGCATCCGACTGGATCGTTGAATTGTCTACCAGAGTCACCGTACCACCCCAGGTGTTGGAGCCGCTGATATTACGAAGAGCTCCGTTAGAGCTCACACCACTGCCCGAGAGGCTCAACGTCTCAGCGCCCACCGTGATACCGTTCTGCAATTCAAGAGCAGCGCCGCTGGCCACCGTCACTCCACCGGCTGTGGTCCCCGTACCCTGGCTATTCCGAATATTCAACACGCCCGCGTCCACGGCAGTCGCGCCGGTATAGGTGTTGGCGCCGGAGAGCGTCACTGTATCAGTCGTCGTCTTGGTCAAGCCAACGCTACCCCCGAGGATAGCCGAAGCAGAACCGTTCCGCACATCATAGGTGGCACCACTGGTCAAAGCCGATGTGCCGGTCCCCGTAATGCTTCCGCCGCTTAGGATCACTGATCCCACCGTGTCGGTGCGATTCGCCCCGAGAGCCAAGGTGCCGCCAGCAACTGTCAATGCGGCCGCATCGTCTAAACGATTATTGGCACCAAGCGCAAGAGTACCGCTGTTGATGTTCACGGTCGTCCCGGCTTCTGTCCCGTTCAGTGTCGTTGTCCCACTTGTAACTGTCACTGTGCCCGCGCCAAGATTCGCGTCCACCGTACCCGCTTGAAGAGCATACGTCGCGGCCGTCAACGTTTGGCCCGCGCCACCCAACGTACCGCCGGTCTGTGTATATCCAGCTACACCTTCAGCGCCCGCCAGGGTTAATGTCCCACCCGCCACGGTCAAGGTCGAAGCAGCATTCAACCGCCCCGCAGAACCAAGACCGACTGTTCCGTTGGAAGTAACCGCACCATCGCCAAGCATTGCATTCACTGTCCCGCCGGTCAGGCCGTACGTCGTGGCCGTGAGAGTCCCCGTTGGCGCATTCAGCGAACCTCCGCTCATGTTAAATACGCCGACCGTGTCAGTATTCGCTCCGTTCATATCTAAAATACCTGTCCCAGAAACCGTAACCGTCGCCGAATTATCCAAACGATTACTTGAGCCAAGCGTTAACGTCCCGGCGCTGATCCCCACTGTCGTAGCGCCCGAAGCCCCGTTTAATGCCGTCGAGCCGGTCACATTCATCGTCCCGGTACCGAGATTGGCCGTCACCGTGCCACCGCTTAATCCATAAGTCCCGGCTGTGATTGTGCCCGTGCCGTTGAGAGAACCACTGCTCATATTGAATGTCCCTACAGTATCGGTCAATCCTGCGCCGGTATCTAAAATGCCTCCAGCAACGGTAACTGTGGATGTATCAATGATCTGGTTTGATTGAACCAGCTCTGCTGTGCCACCGTTGACTGTCAGATTGCCAGCTATCGAATTATTACCCGTGGTATTTAAATCCAGTTCGCCCGCCGTCACCGTCGTAAGGCCGGTATAAATATTTGCGCCCGAGAGAACCCAAGTGCCGTTGCCGCTTTTTGTCACGGCTCGCGTGCCACCGTCTGCTCCATTGCTAATAATGCCGCTGACGGTGTTATTGCCCGTGTCTGTGCCGGTCAGGATAAGTGTCTTTGCGCCATTGCCTACACCTGTTATATCTCCAGTGATATTCAATAGAAATTCATCATTAGCACCGTTATTCGTAACGGTGTAATTTCCCGTGTAGGACTGTTTGATATCGGCTGCAATAGTTTGTGTCTGCACGACACCGTTATTCACCGTGATCGAACCACCGGCTGTGTTTACCAGGATCTCTTGGGATCCAGCGCCACCCGTACCGATCGTATAACTCGCGGCACTAGCCGTATCGAAAATTATTCCTAAAACTGCTGCCCCGCTAACATTGATCCCGGCGACTCCTGCGCCGGCCGCCCCACTAAATGTCGCAGTATTTGTAGCAAGCGGAAACGCTTTGCCGCCCCAGTTCGCATCAAGATTCCACACATCAGACGTCGTACCCGTCCATGTAGCATCTGCCGCAAACGCGGGGGTCACGGGTGAAAAGACGAGGGAAAGGGCGGCAACGATGGCAAGGAGCTTTTTCGCCGGCCCTTTTTTCTGGGGCGAGGGATGATTCCCGAAAAGTTTTTTAAGAGTGATCATGGGGTGGGCTCCTTTTTAAAATGAACCCCGCCGCATTCTTGTGAATGCGAGAGACGGGGTAAATTTAATTTGCCAGCGATGTGTGGCGAAAGATGTGAACTGGGATAGCGTGAAAATCTTTGAAGGGAGTGATGGATTACATTTTTTTAAAATGGGAATCGTCCTTTTAAATCTTTAAGAATGTTTCGTCTATAATATTTCTCATAAAGACTTCGTAATCTCAAACCGCACTACGTCTCTGTAGATACGGCAAAGGACAAATAATCTGAAGCGGCTGAATTCTATACCCGGTCTATAGAGACACGCAACTCTTTTTATCCCTTTTTATCCCTTCCCCGCGGACCCCTCAGAGGCTGCGCGCCTTGTCAGGGACAGGTCTGCTTCGCATCCTTAGACCAGTCCCTAAAAAACAAAGGTGACAATCACCGGCAAAAGCGACTGCCACCGGCGTACCAACAGGGACAGGTCTGTTATTCCTTCCAAGACCTGTCCCTAATTACTTCCAAAACCAGTCCTGAATCCCCAGGGACAGGTCTGCTTCGCAGTCTTAGACCAGTCCCTAAAAAACAAAGGCGACAATCACCGGCAAAAGAGACTGCCACCGGCGTACCAACAGGGACAGGTCTGTTATTCCTTCCAAGACCTGTCCCTAATTACTTCCAAAACCAGTCCTGAATCCCCAGGGACAGGTCTGCTTCGCATTCCTAGACCTGTCCCCGGAAAAACAACGGTGGCGGGGAAGAAAACAGGATCCGCCCTGTTTCAAAAATTTTTCGCTCCCTTGGATTTAATCGCCCGTGGTACAGATGATTAAGCAAGATAGAGCTTTATAGTATTCGCTAGGCCAAAAAAATACTTACTAAACCACCCTCATTTGCTTTTTTCCTATTCGCCAGATATACTTCCTTCAGAGATAAAGAAAGTGGAACGCGCTATTACGACCGAAGTCTTTGGAAAACGCACTGCAGCTCGATCGCTCTTTTTGAAAGGGGTTTGGGTATGCGAACAGAAACCTTGGGCTTTAAAATGAAAGCACCTATGGAAAAAGTCACCCCTGTAAAAAAAAATCCTTCCAAGCAAAAAAGAATCCTCATCATCGAAGACGAATATAGCGCCAGCAAGTTCCTGACCATGCGGTTAAAAAACCTCGGCTTCACGGTTTCCGCCGCTTTCGACGGCATGACCGGCCTTAAAGAAGCGACCGAAACGATCCCCGACCTTATTATTCTCGACCTGATGATCCCCAAACTTCCCGGCGAAGAGGTCTGCAAAACACTCCGCGAAAGTTTCGATGAAAGGCTTGTGAAGATCCCCATCATCATGCTGACCGGCAAGGATTCGATGGTCGACAAGATCCTTGGCAAGGTCATCGGGGCCGATGCTTATTTGACAAAACCTTATGAATTTAGCGATCTTTTAGAGGTGATCAAAAAAATTCTTCCAGATGCCTAGGTTTTGAAAACAAGGAAATCCCGGGAAAAGATCCCGGCTCGGAAAAGAGGTCGTGGAGATGGACCAGGAAAAGTTCTCACAGCCCGGGTTGAAGATCCTCCTCGTCGAAGATGATCAGGAATTCGCGGATATCCTCAGGATCCGCCTCAGCAAAGAAACGAATCCCCCGCTCGAGATCACCTGTGCCCCAACCCTGCAGCAAGCCCTTGAAGCCCTGAATGAAACGACTTGGGACCTCGTCCTGCTGGATCTGATGCTTCCGGATTCCTCGGGCATCCAGACCTTTACCACATTCCATGCCCAGGCCCGGCACACCCCGATCGTGATCATGAGCGGCCTGGATAGCGATAGCCTTGCGATCGATGCGGTCCGCAAAGGAGCCGAAGATTATCTGGTCAAGGGCGAGCTTAATTCCAGGCTCTTGCTCCGCATTCTGCATCACGCCATTGACCGCCACCGGATCAAGGAAAAGCTCGCTTCCGTCACGGGTCGCCTGAGAGACACGAATTTGAAGCTCGAGAAGATGGCACTTTTGGATCCCCTGACGTCGCTTTACAACCGTCGAGGACTCCAGCAGGCCTTCCGGCGCGAAACCCAGATCCTTGCGCGCGAAGGCGGGAACCTCATGGTCTTGATCCTGGATATCGATGATTTCAAGAAGATAAATGATTCTCTGGGCCATCCGGTCGGAGATATCCTCCTTAAAGAAACCGCTAAAAAGATCCAGGATTCTGTGCGTGCCTCAGACCACGTGGCAAGAGTCGGCGGCGATGAATTTATCTTGTTGCTCCCCAGGACCCAGCTCGCGGAAGGCCTCCGCCTCGCGGAACGGCTTCGTTTCGCGGTATCGAGCACCACGATCACCGTTTCGGAAAAAGAAACCCTCAGGATCACTGCGAGTTTCGGGTTGGCGCCTGTGCCGAGTCATGTGACCTCGGTCGATGATCTCCTGTCCATCTCCGACCCTTTTTTGAGACAAAGCAAGAACGAAGGAAAGAACCGGATCTCCTTCCCGCAGGCGGAAGGTCAGGGACACGAGATCGAAATGTCGGATTCGCAGCACATGACGGAACTCATGCGCGGCGGCAACGATTTCTTTGCCTTGAAACAACCGATCCTGCGCCTTGCGGATCAATCCGTAGTCGGCTACGAATTCCTCTCGCGCCTCAAGAACAGCGGGATCCACACCCCCGATGAGTTCTTCCGCGTCGCGCTGGAAAACAACATGCTTACCTTGGTGGACCATCATTGTTTTCGCTCCTGTATTTCTGCTTCCGCCGCGCTTCCCCCCAAAATGCACCGGCATATCAACCTTTTCCCGGCCACGATCATTGATCTTGCGGTCGAAGAGCTTGTCGAAAAACTGGCGCTCAATTGCCCGGCCCAGAGCTATTGTCTGGAGATCAGCGAGCAACAGATCCTCGGAGAGCCCTCCCACTTGATCGGCCCGATCGAAGAGCTCAAACGTTACGGCATTTCAATCGCCGTTGATGATGTGGGGTTCGGTAATACCTGCCTCGAGAGCCTTATCCTTCTCGAGCCGGATGTGATCAAGATCGACAAAAAATACGTCATCGGGATCGCCCAAGACCCGCACATGGAGCGTTCGCTCCGCCGCACGCTCAAGGTCGCGGAGGATTTGAACGCTGAAGTGATCGCCGAAGGCATTGAAACCCAGGAAGACCTCGACAAACTCAAAGAGCTCGGGGTCCGATACGGTCAGGGTTTCTATCTCGGGATGCCCGCTTAGACCATGCCCCAAAAAGACGCAGCGAGCGCCCAGACCACCCGCGAAAAAACAGCCTCGGTCCTTTATTCGACCCGGGTAAAGTTCCTGCTTGCTTTCATCCTCCTCGCGAGCTTTACCGTCGGAACCTTCCTCGCCATGCACCAGGAGATCCGTCACACGGAACGCAGCGCGACGGTCATCAGCTTCTTGGAAAACCAGTACAACCAGATCCAGAAGGCCACCTTCTTTTCAACCGCTTATGCCCAGTCGATGGACGTGGAGGAACGGAAAACTCTCCGCATCAACGCCCATGAAGCGCTGGCCTCTTTGCTTGTCTTCGGCACGACTTCCAACGACATTATTTCAAGCAAAACACAACTGCCGCTGGAACTCATCCCCACGCTCCGCGAGCTGTATTTTTCTTCTTCGGCCCCTCTGAACCGGGAAGTGGAGGAATATTTTTCCACTTTAAAAAAATTCCTTATGAGCTCTCCGATCCGGGTTCGCCTGGACAACGCGCAATTGCTGGCGTTTCAGGGGAAAAGCGACCAACTCCTCGACTCGTTACGTTCCACGATTGAGAAATTCCAAAAAAAAACCGGGGCGAAGATCACCGCCCTTAAAAATCTCGATCTGGGTCTTTTCTGCTTCAACCTGTTGTCCCTCGTTTTGGTCGGCCTGTTGGTTTTCCTGCCAACGCTTCGCAGTCTCGGCCTTTTCCTCCATCGCCTTGAAAACATGAACGCGGCGCTGGAGGTCAAGGTCTCGGAAAGGACCGCGGAGCTCGAACAAAAAACGCGGCAACTTATCCTCGGCAACGAAGAGCTTCGCGAGCAGATCGATGAGCGGATCCGGATCGAAAGAGAGCTCCGGCAAGCCAACACCTTCTTAGACTCGGTCATCGAGAACATCCCGAACATGCTCTTCATCAAAGACGCCTCCGAATTGCGCTTCGTGCGTTTCAACCGCGCGGGGGAGGACCTTTTGGGATACAAGCGCGAAGATCTCCTAGGGAAAAATGATTTTTCTTTTTTTGCTAAAAATGAGGCGGATTTTTTTATCGAAAAAGACAGGGAGGCTCTTCGTTCTCAGGTGATGTTGGAGATCCAGGAAGAGACGATCCACACTCAAAAAAAGGGCGTTCGGATCCTGCACACTAAAAAGATCCCGATCCTGGACTCGCAGGGAAAACCTTCCTATCTGCTCGGGATCTCGGAAGACATTACGGAAAAGATCCAAACAGAACATCAGCTGCGCGAATTCTCCATGGCCATGGAGAACGCCCTCGACGGCATCGCGCGGCTGGATCCCAACAAAAAGTTCTTAAGCGCTAACAGGGCCTACGCCGCCATGATGGGCTATGCCCCGGAGGAACTGGTAGGGCTGAACCGCATGTCGACGATCTGCCCGGAGGATTCCGGCAAGGCGCTTGCCGCTTTTGAAAAAATGCTCGTCGAGGGAAAAGCAGAAGCGGAGGTCAAGGCCCTCCGGAAAGACGGCTCGATCTTCCATCAATATATCGTTCTTGTCAAAAATATGGACAAAGGCCAGAAGTTTGACGGTTTTTACTGTTTTGCAAAAGACGTGACGGAGCGTAAATATCAGGAATCTCTCGAGATCAAAGCCGATCTGATCCAGATGGTCTCTCATGAGCTCCGCACGCCGATCCATTCGGTCAAAGAAGGTTTGAGCATCGTCCTGGAAGGGCTCACGGGGGAGATCACTCCCGAGCAAAAAGAAGTGCTGAATATCTCCAAGCGATGCGTCGACCGGCTGGTGCGCCTTGTCAATGATGTGCTCGCCTTCCATAAGCTTGAGGCCGGCGTGATCGAATTTCACATGAAAAAAGAAAACCTGACCCGGATGATTGAGGAGGTGGGCACCTCGATGCGTCCCTTGGTGGAGAACAAGAACCTCTCGTTAAAGCTGGCGCTCCAAAAGGATCTTCCGGAGATCGAGCTGGATCGCGACAAGATCGTTCAAGTCCTCACGAATTTTTTACAGAACGCCATTAAGTTCACGCTTCAGGGCGAGATCACGATCACCTCCTCCTTGAACGCCGACGGAGTGAGGGTCTCGATCAAAGACACGGGGATCGGCATTCAGAAAAAAGATGTCCCGAAGCTCTTCCGGAAATTCGGGCAGCTCGAATCCGCGAAACTTGTTGCGCCGGGCGGCACGGGGCTGGGACTTGCCATCTCCAAGATGCTCGTGGAACGGCACCATGGAAAGATCGAGATAGAATCAGAATACAAAAAAGGCAGCGCCTTTTCCTTCCTGCTCCCGCTGGAACAACCCAAGTCCTCCAAATAAAGGGACGGTTCTCGCCAACCCCTTGAAATCCAAGAAGATACGAAAGAACTGTCCCCTATTATGGGTTTTCTTTGAAAACCGTTTCTCTGGGGACAGGTCTGCTGTAACTTATTGTGAACCGGAGGGTTAGCGAGAACCGTCCCTGGGTGGGGGGGGGCTAATCTTCGTGACGGATCCCCTGAACGCCCGCGGCATTCAAAAGGAGCGTAACGGCAGGACTTGATTTTTGGGAACCCACTTGTCCGACGCGAAGAAGGATCTTGGCCTCACCCTTCGCGGGGATCCATGCGGGTTGAATATCAAAAAAAGTTTCTTTGGTTTCAATTTGCGCGCACTTTTCTTTTCGCCCGTCGCTCATCACTTCCAAGCGATAGACCGTCCCCTCTTTGGGGGCAACGCCCTGCTCAACCGCCAAATCCTTGAAGGATAATTTCCCTCCGGAGAATGAAAATCCATCCAGCGGATTGACGCGAGAAAACCAGTAACGAACGATCCTGTCACGCCGCTCGATCAGGGTCTTGGCAATAGTCTCTGCGTCTTTGGCGTCGCTATATTGCCCAGCCTTGACCACCGCCCGGATATCCTCATCCGAAAAGCTCAGCAGAATTTTCGCGGCCCAAAATCCATCGGCACGGGTCACGAGCCGGAACGATTCATAGGGAAATTGCGCTTTATAGCGCGCCGGGTCAAAAAGTTCGTTGTTAAAATAACCCACGGCCGGAGACGCCTGGATCTTTTCACCCGCCAGACGCCATTTTTTCTGCCAGGGTTTCTCCCAAAACCCTAAGGCCAGGATCGCTTTGGAGGTCTCTCCATAATCGACCACGTATTCATAACCCAACATCGGCACCTTCGGACCTTCCTGCGTCGCGCCCAGGGCTCCGTTAAAATCAGCCAGGTAATGCTTCATCACGACCTGACCGTTCTCCTCGACCGACATTTCCAAGGTGTCGCTTTCCCGGAGATCATAATGGTTCAACCAGGAGGCGAAGATCCCCAGCGCCCTGAGCTCCCGGCGATCGCGATGGTTCACCAGGTCCGCGGGATCATCCTTCCGTCGGGATTCGAAACTGAAGATCCCGTGATAGTTCCCTTTCATGATCTTGCACGCCGAAGCCCGGTAAAGACCCGTCTCGTTCTGAGGAAGAACCATCAGGTACTCTTCAAATCGTTTTTGGCTGAGCTCCTTTTTAAAGCCCGTGTCCTCCCAAGTCGTTGCGGCCGGAGCCACCTGGAACTGATCGGGTTTGATCGAAAGGATCGTGAACTGCGGCACCTCATAACCCAAGGCGTAGTAAAACCGGCTGGCAATAACCTCCGCCCCTGTCACCAGTTCCATGTTCCCCTGAGGATCGAATTCCAAAAGATATTCGTCTCCCCGCGCGTCCTTGACCCAGAACCGGGGATAGATCCCCCGCTGTTCCGCCGCCATAACCTGCAAGGGTTGGCTCATGTCAGGCCCTGCGGTTTCCTGATATCCTTTTTCAAGAGCTTCCGGGGAGCGTTTCTCGCGGCCCTGCCGATTCACAAAAAATCCGGAATCCGGCACTTCATCAAAAATGTTCACGTTTTTCGAAGGAAGCTCTTTTCCGGAAAGCTTCCTTCCCCAACGCCCGAGATCGAGTTGGTTGACGCCTTCGCTATAAACATTCTGGTCAAAAAGGTCGCTGTAAAACGAGGATTCGCTTTCTTTAAATTTTACTGTCTCGCCGGCCAGAGACATCCCCGCAAATCCGAGCATCCCCGCCCCGAAGACCCAAAGCGCCAGTGTCTGACGCGCTTGCTTTGTTTTTTTAAGTCGAGTGTTCATGTCTAGCACCTTTAGAACGCGAGCTTGTTCTTAACATAGAACCGCGTACCTTCATTGCCGTGAGCGACCGAGAAATTCAAAAGCGAGTTCCGGGCATAGCTGATATAAAGACCGACACCGTAAGATTCCCGGAGATCTTTCAGCCGGAATTGGTGGATCTTACCGAAGACCTCTCCCGTATCCGAGAAAAAGGCTGTTTTCACCTTGAACGCTTTGTATTCCATCACGGTGTAGCGATACTCCAGGTTCAGGAGCAAGGCGCTTTGCCCGTAGAACCGGTTGTAAACAAAAGCCCGTGCTGTTTCGCTGTCCCGCGTATTCGTCCCGGCACCACCCAGTTTTGCCATTTCATAAAAAGGGAGGTTTCCGTCTATCGTCTCGTTATGTTCGGCAAAGATGCGTGCCACAAAAATGCGGCGGGGGGACGCGAGCCGGAAATATTTCGCCATGTCGATCTGGTACTTTAAAAAACGCGCCGGGGAGCCGTTGACGCCGTCGGTGAACCGAAAAAGCAGTTTTTGATAACTCCCTTTCGTGGCCTCATCTTTGCTGTCACGCGTATCGCGTCCCAGCGTCAGGGAATAGTTCAAGAGATCGTCCCCGCCGATGCCCGGGATATTCTGCCCGGCGAAAATGCCCCGGATATCCCCTTTGCCATCATGGGTCCGGTTTAAAATATTCACTTTTTTGTAATCAAATCCCGCTTCAAGATCGATCGTGGGAGAGAATTCATAACCGGCCCGCGCGCCCACTTGGGTGGTTTCCATCCTGTAGGACGTGCCGTTGCCCCTGCTGGTGTGCGGCCCGATACCATAAAAAGGTTCTTTTTGCTGGAGATCATAGTTAAAAATCCCTTTGGTGTGAAACCCGGTCCCGCCGATCCTCTGCGCTCCGATCTCGGAACCCACCTCAAAAAACACGCTCGGACAATACAAAAGGGTGGTGGTGGCAAAAAAATCGGGGTATTTTTCTTTCTGCTTCGCCAGGGCTAAAAGATTCAGCTCAGCGCCAAAGAAAGGGAGCGCGCTTAAGTCCGTGAATCCGAAGAGCGGCTTGATCCCTTGTTTGAGCGATTCTTCGTAAAGCCATATTGTTTTCTTATCAAGCCGGTGGTTTTCGCTAAAAATGATCCCCTGGTCCATGGGCCACTTGATCAGTTTAAAAGGAAGCTCGATGACCCGTGAAAAAGCGCCTTTAAGGGGTTGGGCGGAAAGAGGCTGGGTGTAAACGGGCGCGTAAAGATCGGCTTTTTTCTCCTCGCCATATCCGAGAAGAGCGAAGGCGAACAGCCCAAGGCAAAGGAAGCTAAAAATTTTTCTGGCTTTTAGGATCATGGCTCAAAATATTCGTGATTGAAAGGCCTTCCGGAACTTTCCAAAAAGGAACGGCTGGTATTTTGCACTCTTTGCGTCCGAGAATCAATAGAGTTTGTCTTCTTTTTCAAAAGCGTCCACGATCAGGCGCATCTCGGGCGCTTGCCCCTCTCGCCAGAGGATCGCCACCACGTCAAAGGCGATGGGGATTTTTTCGAACTTCTTTTCTTTCATATACCACTGGGCCACCTTGAAGATCTTTTCTTGTTTTCGAAGGTGGACGGCCTCCTGCGGCATCCCGAATTGGGTGCTCGTTCGCGTTTTGATCTCAACGAAGGCAAGCCGTCCGCGCCGCCGGGCGATCACATCGATCTCCCCGATCTTGCATTTGAAATTCTTTTCCAGGATCTCGTATCCGTGCTCTTTCAGGAACCCGCAAGCCGCCGCTTCGCCCCGCTCGCCGAGCGGCGCTCGAAAGGGCCCGGGATGAGGAGTGAGCCTCACAAGGCATCTCCTCCGGAAAGGGCGACTGTCCCTTTATCCCTGAGCAATGCCGCTTCACGGACCGGCGCGAAGCTGTAGCGATGAATGGGAGAAGGTCCTTTTTCTTTGAGGGCTTGCATGTGCTCGGCCGTCCCGTAGCCTTTGTGGCGATGGAATCCATAGTGAGGATAAAGCTCATGGAGTTTTCGCATCCAGTGGTCGCGAAAAACTTTGGCCACGATCGAGGCGGCGGCAATGCTCGCTGATTTTCCATCACCCTGGATCACGCCTTTTTGTTCGAGGGGAAGATCCAGGCGCATGGGGCCATCGATCAGAAGGCTTGCAGGAGTGTGCGGAAGATTCAGGACGGCCTTTTTCATGGCCAGGCGCGTGGCTTCGTAGATATTAAGTTCATCGATCTGTTTTTCGTCCGCGAAACCAATGCCGACGAGCGAGGCGCGCGCGATACGAACATAAAGTTCTTCGCGGCGTTCGGCGCTCAGTTTTTTGGAGTCGTTGATGCCGGCAAGTGTCTCGGGCTTTAAAAGGATCACCGCCGCCGCAACGACGGGACCGGCCAAAGGACCGCGTCCGGCCTCATCCACGCCGGCCATCCACTCCCCGCCCCGGACGGGAGCTTCCTGCCGGTCAAAAGCCAAGAGCTTCTCCAGGAGAAGCGTCTTCCGAGATGCCTTTTTAGCAGCCTCCATCGTGCAGGAGTGCGGAAGGGTGCTATAGGTTTTTCAGGTAATACAGCTTCGCGCGACGAACTTTGCCTTTTACGCTCACCGTAACCTTTTCCACGTTCGGAGAATGAAGCGGGAAGATCTTCTCGACTTTGTCTCCATAGCTTTCCTTGAGAACGGTAAAGCTGGCGCGAACGCCTTTTCCTTTTTTGCGGATGCAGACGCCCTCGAAAAGCTGCGTGCGGGTCTTATCGCCTTCTTTAACACGAACGTGCACCTTGAGGGTGTCACCTACGCGGAATTCCGGCGTTTTTTTTGCTTTGGCTTCTTTTTCGACGATGTCCATTTTTGAGTTCATGACCGTTCTCCTTTGTTTGCTGAAATTTCAAAAAGTAATGAATGCTGTTTTCGGTTACGTCAACGATGCGGATTTCGTAACCCTTGCCGCCCCTTCTATTTTTTAAATAAATCTGGTCGTTTTTTTCTCGTGACCTGCTCTGCGGCTTTTTTCCTCCAAACATCCAATTTCTTATGGTCGCCCGAAAAGAGAACCTCGGGCACTTCCCATCCCCGGTATTCCCGAGGCCTTGTGTAATGGGGATGTTCCAGCATCCCGGTTTGAAAGCTTTCGTGCTTGATCGATTCCGCGTTCCCCAAAACGCCGGGGAGAAGTCTTGTCACCGCCTCGATCAAGCAAAGGGCCGGCGCTTCTCCTCCCATGGTAATAAAATCGCCCACCGATATTTCCTGGTCGATCAGGTGGTCCTTCACGCGTTGGTCCACGCCCTCATAATGTCCGGCGATCAACACGAGATGTTTTTTCTTAGCAAGCTTCGCGGCCAGCGTCTGGCTCATCGGCTCGCCCTGAGGGTCCAGCAGCACCACCCAGGCCTCTTTCCCGATCGCTTCCACGCATTCGAAGATCGGCTCCGGCTTCATCACCATCCCCGCTCCGCCACCAAACGGCTTGTCATCCGCCGTTTTATGGCGATCGTGCGTCCAGTCCCGGAGATCATGCACCCGGACTTTCACAAGCCCCTTCGCCTGCGCCTTCTCTAAAAGCGATTCTTCGAGCGGGCTTTTAAAAAAAGCCGGGAAGAGCGTGACAATATCAATTAAAAATGCCATGAATGTTCCCTTGTCAGGAAAAAATTCAGGCGCTTTTCTTCGCTTTTGTCTTTCTTTTCTCGCGGCGCACCAGGCTCTTCAAGGCCACGCTCATCTGCGCGCCCTGCTTCACCCAATAATCGAGCCGGTCCTGCTTCACGACGAAAATATCTTCTTTGGGAAGAGCGTCATAATAGCCGATCTCCTCGATGAAGCGTCCGTCGCGCGGCATCTTCGCGTCGCTGACCACGATGCGCCACTGAGGACGATTCTTGCTGCCGAAACGTTTCATTCTTATTTTGACTGCCACATTGCCTCCTTGTTGATAGCGTTAAGCGATAGGCGTTAGGCGGTAAGTAAAAAACAAATTCTTTTTCTCTTAACGCTTACCGCTTTCCGCTGCTTTTATTATTCTTTTTCTCTGCGGATGACCGCACCGAGGGCCGTAAGTTTCTGTTCGAGGTTCTCATAACCCCGGTCCAGATGGTACACGCGCTGGACTTCCGTCGCGCCTTCTGCCACCAGGCCCGCAAGCACAAGTGCCGCGCTGGCCCTAAGATCGGAGGCCATCACAGGCGCTCCGCTCAATTTTTTGACGCCATGCACAATGGCGCTCGGCCCTTCCAAAAAAACCTTTGCACCCATACGGCCGAGTTCGGGCACATGCATAAAACGATTCGGGTAGATCTTTTCTGTGATCACGCTGATCCCCGGCGTGATCGTCGCAAGCGCCATCGCCTGCGCCTGCAGATCCGTCGGGAACGCCGGATAGGGCAGCGTGGTGATGTCCACGGGCTTCAGCCTCCCGTTCTTTCTTACGCGCGCGGAGTTCTTGAACTTTTCGACGCGCACACCCGCCTGATGAAGCTTGTCGATCACCGCGTTAAGATGGCTGGGCTCCATTTTCCGAACCAAAATATCCCCGCCTGTGATCGCCGCCGCGTAAAGAAAAGTTCCCGCTTCGATCCGGTCCGGGATCACCTGATGCTCCGCACCGTGGAGTTTCCGAACGCCCTCGATCTCGATGCGCGGCGACCCCTCGCCGGCGATCTTCGCGCCCATTTTCCTTAAGAATCTCGCAAGGTCCACAACTTCGGGTTCACACGCCGCATTCTCGATCACGGTTTTCCCGTGCGCGAGCGTCGCGGCCATCATCACATTATCCGTGGCCAACACCGACGAACCGTAACCACCGCCGAGATAGATCTCCGCCCCGCGTAATTTTTTTTTCGCTTGGACCTTCACATAGCCGTGTTCAATATGGATCTCGGCATTCAGCGCTTCCAGCCCCTTTAAATGAAGGTCGATCGGCCTGGGTCCGATCGCGCATCCCCCCGGAAGCGATACTTCCGCTTCTCCGAGCCGCGCCAAAAGAGGCCCCAACACGCACACCGACGCGCGCATGGTCTTCACCAACTTGTAAGGCGCGAGCGGCTTCAGGTTCTTGCCCGGCTTCACTTTCAAACAACCGTGTTCAAGGATCGCCTTCGCCCCCAGCGACCTCAGGAGTTTCACCATCGTATGGACATCCCAAAGCGACGGGACGTTCGTAATGACGGATTCTTCCTCGGAAAGAAGCGCTGCCGCCATGATCGGCAACACGGCATTCTTGGACCCGGAAACATCCACCTCGCCCTTGAGCCGATTGCCGCCTTGAATAATGATTTTATCCATTAATTTTCCCGAATGGTAGAAGGCGGAAGGCGGAGGGCGTCAAACTTTTTGTTTCTCGCTTTACTCCATCTTCCATCCACCATCCTCATGGGTTCCTAGCTATAATGACTCTTTCGATCCCCAAATGGTCCTTGAAACGCTGGATATTATCATAACCCGCGGTCTGAAGCCACTTTGAAACCGTATCCGCCTGCCCCTGCCCCACTTCGAGGGCAAGCCGCCCACCGGAGATCAAGTGACCGCGCGCGCCGGCAATGATCTTCCGGTAGAAATCCAGACCGTCTTTTCCGCCGTCTAAAGCCCTTCTGGGCTCAAACTTAAGCTCTTCCTGGACCCCGTTCCAATCCTTTTCTGATAAATAAGGCGGATTGGAAACGATCCAGCAAAATTGCTCGCCATGAAGTTCGTCATTCTGAGCGAAGCGAAGAATCTCATCTTGAGATCCTTCAGCTCTTCGAGTTGCAGGATGACGAGAGGCAAGACCTCCAAAACAATTCCCCTTCACAAGCCGTGCGCGATCTTGCAACCCATACTTCTCAACATTAATTCTTGCCACTTCAAGCGCTTCTTCGGAGATATCCAGAAGTGTCCCATGAGCTTCAGGAAATTCCCGGAGCAACGCAACCGCAATCGCGCCGGAACCTGTCCCGATATCTAAAAATGAAAACGACCCTAAAAGGACAGTCCCTTTAAAGACCTGAGAGGGACTGTTCCCCTTCATGGCCTTCAAAACCTGCTCGATCAGGATCTCCGTCTCCGGCCGCGGGATGAGACATCTCTCATCCACATACAAAGTTTCCTGCCAAAAGTCGGCTTCGTTCAGCAAATACGCCAGCGGTATTCTCTGGAGCCGCTTTTCAACAATCGCTAGAAACCGTTCTCGGACGCCCGATTCGATCAGCTCGTGCTCTCTTAAGTAGATCTCAGAGCGCTGACAGCTGAGAAGTTTCATCAAAATGCGTTCGCACTCTTCTTGCGCCTCATCGATGCCGGCTCTTAAAAGCTCCTCTCGCCCCCAAGCGATCCATTCGAGAAGCTCGCTCTTCTTCGGTTTTTTTGCACAACTCATAGCGTTGTGAGAAGGCGTGCTTTTTCGTCTTCCGCGAGCGCTTCCACAACCGGATCGAGCTTCCCGTCCAGGATCTGGTTCAGGCTGTGAAGCGTGAGTCCGATCCGGTGATCCGTCAGGCGATTGTCCGGATAGTTGTAGGTCCGGATCTTGCCCGAGCGATCGCCCGAACCAATCTGCGCCTTGCGATTCTTCGCGACCTCCGCCTCCTGCTGCGCACGGCGGAAATCAAAGATCTTGGCGCGCAAAATACGCATCGCCTTCGCTTTATTCTTCTGCTGCGACCGCTCATCCTGGCACGCGACCACGAAACCCGTCGGCATATGCGTGATACGCACCGCCGATTCGGTCTTATTCACGTGCTGCCCGCCGGCTCCGGACGCGCGATAGACGTCGATCCTAAGATCGTCCGCCTTGATCTCGATCTCTTCTTCTTCAACATCCGGCAACACCGCCACCGTGACAGCTGAGGTGTGGATGCGTCCGCTCGCCTCGGTTTTCGGTACGCGCTGGACGCGGTGGATCCCGCTTTCATATTTGAAAAAGCTGAACACATGATCCCCGGTCACGCCAAAAATGATCTCTTTGAACCCGCCGATCCCGGTAGGGTTCGTGTCCATCACTTCGACGCGCAAACCATGATTGCCCGCATACATGCTGTACATACGGAAAAGATCCCCCGCAAAAAGCGCCGCTTCTTCCCCGCCTGTCCCCGCACGAATTTCAACGATCACGTCCCGCGCCGCATCGGGCTGCATGTCCCGCAAGAAAAGTTCCTCGAGCTTGCCTTCCCGCTCCTCCTGCCCCTCTTCGAGCGTTTGCAGCTCTTCGGTGATGAGGCTTTTCATAGCCTCGTCGCCATGGCTATCGACAAGACTGTGCTTGAGACCGGCCACTTCCTTTTCCGTCGCCTTGTATTTTTCAAAGAGCTCCATGATCGGCCTGAGCAGGGACATCTCCTTGCTCAAAGCCTGGAACTTGCTCCGGGCGGTATCCGAGCTCGAGAGCAGCACCTCAAGCTCCCGAAACCTGGCTTCCGTTTTTTCTAGACGTTCACGGATTCTCATACAAAAGCCGGATGGAGGGTCACGGAGGGAGGAGGGCGAAAAACCATGGTGCGCCTTCCTCCATCCTCCCTCCGATATCCGTTATTATTTTCCTTCCGCCTGGACCTTGGCCTTCAGGGCCTGGAGTTTTTCTTTCCGGGCATCTTCGGAAAATTTAAGCTTCACCGGCATCTTGAGCGCCACTTTGGTCGATTTCTTGTTGACGGCCACGCGATCCTGGAACTTCTTCTTGAATCGGTCAATACGCCCGGCGGTGTCCAGGATCTTCTGCTTGCCCGTATAGAACGGGTGGCAACTCGAACAGATATCCACGCGCATCTGAGGCATGACGCTGCGGGTCTCGATCACGTTGCCGCAGGCACACTGGATGCTGGAAGGACCATATTTCGGATGAATTTCTTTTTTCATTTTGTTACTCCTTTACTTTATTCATGCTGATAAGAAAATCAGCGTTGGATTTGGTTTTTTTAAGACGGTCCACCAAAAGCTCCATTGCTTCTGACGGGTTCAGCTCGTTTAAGACCTTGCGGAGGATCCACACCCGGTTGAGCTCTTCGGCGGGGATCAGCAGGTCCTCTTTACGCGTGTTGGATTTCTTCACATCAATGGCCGGATAGATCCTGCGCTGGAAGAGATTGCGATCCAGCTGCAGTTCCATATTGCCCGTCCCCTTGAACTCTTCGAAAATGACCTCGTCCATGCGTGATCCCGTATCCACGAGCGCGGTGGCGATGATCGTGATGCTGCCGCCTTCTTCCACGTTGCGGGCCGAACCAAAAAATCGTTTCGGTTTGTGGAGCGCGTTCGAGTCCACGCCTCCCGAGAGGATCTTCCCGGAATGCGGCGCAACGGTGTTGTACGCGCGAGCAAGACGCGTGATGCTGTCCAAAAGGATCACCACGTCGCGTTTGTGCTCGACCAAACGCTTGGCTTTCTCGAGCACGATCTCCGCGACCTGGACATGCCGGTCGGCGGGTTCGTCAAAGGTCGAGGCAATGACCTCGCCTTTCACGGAGCGCTGCATGTCCGTCACTTCCTCCGGGCGTTCATCAATGAGAAGAACGATCAGATAAGAATCGGGATGGTTCGTCGTGATGCTATTGGCAAGCTTCTGAAGCAGGATCGTTTTACCGCTGTAGGGCGGCGCCACAATGAGGCCTCTCTGGCCGAAACCGATCGGCGTTAGAAGGTCCATCACGCGCATCGAGACTTCTTCCTGCGTGGTCTCCAGCTTGATCCGCTGGTCCGGATAAAGCGGCGTCAGGTTGTCGAACGCGATCTTGTCTTTGGCGCTGTCCGGCGCCTCAAAATTGATGAGCTCGACCTTGAGCAGGGCAAAATACCGCTCGCCTTCTTTGGGCGGACGGATCAGCCCGCCCACCACATCGCCGGTCCTCAAATTAAATCGGCGGATCTGGCTGGGGCTCACATAGATATCGTCCGGCGAAGGAAGATAATTGTAATTGGGAGAGCGAAGGAAACCGAACCCGTCCTCCAGGATCTCCAGCACACCTTCCCCGAACATGAGTCCCGACTGCTGGGCCTGGCCCTGAAGGATCTTGAAGATCAGGTCCTGGCGCTTGAGCCCGGCAACGTTTTCGACGTTGAATTTGTGCGCCATTTTCTGAAGCTCGCTGATCTTCATCTGCTTCAGGCTCACCACATCGAGCGGCTTCTCGCCCGATTTCTGCTGTTGCAGCGCCTTTTCCAGGGCTTCCCCGTTGGCGGCCGCGTCTTCTTGCATCATGCGGGGCGGACGCGGCTTCGCGTTCCCCTCCTCACCGCGGCGGTGATGCGGATGGGTTCTTTCTCTGGGTTCCCGAATTTCTCTTGTTTCTCTTGTCATGGTGGATTGGCTCCTTTTTAAATGTGCAGACATTTTATGAGCGGCACGCTCAAAAAATGTAGGCCGTCAGGCCGTCTGCGAATTGAGTCCGCCGGGCTCTGTGGCGGATTTACGAATGCTTCCTGTTTTCTGAATGCTGACGAATTTGTACCAAAGCCGTTCGATCTCCCTTTGTGTTTGATAAATAGACTTCGAATTATCGATGACGAAATTTGCTTTCTGCGCTTTCAAGGCTTCGGACATTTGGGCCCGCTCGCGAGCCCGAACTTCCTGCTCGGTAAACTTCTTATTTACAAGGCGTTTCATTTTAACGGTCGAATTGCAGGTCACGGTCACGACCTTGTCGCAGAGGGTTTCAAAGCCGGCCTCAAAAAGAAGCGGTACTTCCACGAGGATCACTCGCCGGTCGGACATTTCGATCCTTTCCTTGATCTTTTCATAGACATACGGGTGAATGATCGCCTCGAGCTCTTTGCGTTTCTTAGGATCGGCAAAAACGATCTCCGCGACTTTTTCCCGGTCCATTTTCTTGCCTCCGGGATGAAGGGCTTCTTCAAAAAGCTCGATGATGGGATCAAAGACAGGGCTGCCTTTTTTCATGGCGTCATGAGCGATCTCGTCGGCATCGATGATCTCGGCGCCCATGTTCTTAAAACGCTGCGCGACCGAACTTTTTCCGACCCCGAAACCGCCTGTCAGTCCTACGATCAATTTTTGTACCATGTCTCTCCCACGGTCATATCCGCTTTAAGCGGCACGTTGAGCTGATAAGCCCCTTCCATCTCTTCTTTCACAATCTTTGTCAGGACATCGATCTCGCCCGAAGGCGCGTCGAACACCAGCTCATCATGCACCTGCATGATCATAAGACTTTCGCTCTGCTCTTTCTCAAGCCGCCGCTGGATCGCGATCATCGCGATCTTGATCAGGTCGGCCGCCGAACCCTGGATCGGCGCGTTGATCGCCGACCGCTCGGCGTACTGACGCAATTGCATGTTGGAGGCATTAATATTCGGAAAATAAGAACGCCGCCCGAGAAGCGTGGTTAGAAATCCGTCTTTTTTGGCTTTTTCCTTTTGCGCGTCCAAGTATTCTTTCACCTTGGAGTAGCGCGCGAAATAATTTTTAATGAATTGATCCGCTTCCGGGATCGACATGTTCAGGTCCTGCGAGAGCCCGTAGCTTGTCTTGCCGTACACGATGCTGAAATTGATGGTCTTCGCGGCATTCCGCATCTCACGGGTCACATCCTTTTCCTTCACGCCATAAAGAAGCGTGGCCGTGAACGTATGAATGTCCCGGTCTTCGGCAAACGCTTTTGTCAGGTTCGGATCTCCCGAAAAATGCGCGAGCACTCTCAGCTCGATCTGGGAGTAATCCGCGGAAAGGATCTTGCCCTGGCCTTTATTTTCTTTTCCTTTTCCCCGGGGCCGGGCTACAAAGGCCTTCCGGACCAGCCGTCCCATCTCGGTCTTGATCGGAATATTCTGAAGATTCGGCTCAGAGCTCGAGAGACGGCCTGTGTCGGTCGTCGTCTGATTGAACGACGTGTGCACGCAATGCGTCTCGGGGTTCACCATCTCCGGAAGTGCGTCCAGATAAGTCGACCTCAGCTTCGCGCGCTCCCGGTATTCCAGGATCTTCCGCGGCAGCTCATGCGAAACCGCGAGTTTTTCAAGCACGCTCGCGTCAGTGGAGTACCCAGTTTTGATCTTTTTCAGGGCCGGCAGCTTCTTTTGAACGAAGAGCACATCCGCAAGCTGTTTCGGCGAATCCAAATTAAATTCCGTCCCGGCATCCGCATGAATATCCTTCACAAGGGCATCGATCTCGTTGCCGGCTTTCACCGATAGTTCTTTCAGAAAATCCAGGTCAAGCGCCACGCCGTTCATTTCGATCCGCGCCAAAACTCCAGCTAAAGGCAGCTCCACTTTTTGATAAAGTTCCGTGAGCGCTAGCTCCTCAAGCCGTGCTTGAAGCATCGGCACCAGCCGCATGACGCAGTCCGCATCCTCGCAGGCATAAGCCGTGATCTGCTCCAGCGGGACGGCATCCATGGTGATGCTTTTTTTCCCAGTCCCAATGAGGCTCTCAGTCGCGATCTTTTTCACGTTCAAATATTCTAGCGAGAGATCGTCGAGATTATGGTTCCGTTTGACCGGATCGATCAAATAGCTCGCGATCATGGTATCGAACGCAACGCCGGCAAGACGGACGCCGTTTCGCGCCATCACGATCTCGTCGTATTTGATGTTCTGCCCGTATTTGAGGACTTCACCGTCCTCGAGCACCGGCGCCAGAATACCCAAAACCTCCGCGAGCGGCAATCCGGGGCCCTGCTGCGCCGAAGAGGATACGGGAATGTAATAAGCTGTGAAGGGTTCCCAGCAAAAACTCATGCCGACCAAGGCCGCCTTCATAGGATCGGGAGAGGTCGTCTCGGTGTCAAAGCTGAAGGCTTTTGCTTTTTGAAGCTTCCCTGCAAAGGCCTTGATCTCTTGCGTTGTCTGTATTGCTTTATAATTCCGCTCTTGGGCTTCCTTTTCTCCCTGCGCCCCTTGTCCGGCAATGCTTTTCAGAAGCCCCCGGAATTCATACCTTTTAAAGAATTCCATGAGAGCCGCGGTGTCGGGCTCGACTCTGCGTAAGGCCATCCAATCGATCTCCAGCGGCACATCCGTATCGATCGTCGCAAGCATTTGAGATAATTTCAGGTCTTCGATGTTCTCTTGTATCTTCTGTCTTTGTTTTTCCGAAGAAACTTCTCCCACCCGTTCAAGAAGAGCGCCCACGGAACCGAACTCCTGGATGAGCTTCATCGCGGTCTTTTCGCCGATCCCCGGCACCCCCGGGATATTATCCGAGGCATCTCCCATGAGCGCGAGAATATCCACGACCTTGTCCGGCCCAAGACCGCTAAAGCGTTCCCGGACCTTTTCGATGTCATAAACCAGATTCTCTTTGTGCGGCTGAAGGATCTTGATCCGGTCATTGACCAGTTGAAAAGCGTCTTTATCCCCCGTAATGATAAAAACCTGATACCCTTCCTTTGCCCCCTGCTTTGCCAGGGTTCCGATCACATCATCCGCTTCGTAACCCGCCTTTTCAAAGATCGCCATTCCTAAGATCCTGCAGAACTCCTTGATGGGCTCGATCTGTTTCACAAGCTCCTCGGGCATGGGCTTACGGTGTGCCTTGTATTCCTTGTACTGTTCATGCCGGAACGTCGGCTCCTTCCGGTCAAAGCACATCGCGACATGGCCTGGCTTCTGCTCCTCCATAAGCTTTCGGAGCATGGTGACGAACCCATAAATAGCGTTGGTCGGCTCTCCCCGGGAGTTCGTCAGATTTGGGATCGCATAAAAAGCCCGGTAGCAGAGCGAGTGGCCGTCCACGAGGAACAGTTTCTCCCCCGCCTGTGAAACAAGGCGAGGCTCGCCCCGCTTCTCGGGGCGGCCTTGAGAGGCCTCAGGGGCCTGTTTTGTCATCTTGAGGTTCAATTGGGACTGGATTTTCTGGTCCTGGGTTCGATTTTCTTGAAAAATATGCGGAAAGAGCTGAAAGTGGCGACTACGCTGCGTTGCTATTCATTATTATGGGTTCGCAGTATGGCTCCGTTAACCCCTAAATTTAGATGGAGAACGGCGCTAAAACGCTGGGATTAAATTCGAATTGGGTCTCTTTTGCGTGGAATTTATGTTTGATCCCGACTTTTTTATCCTGGGACCGCTCTCCCTGCTCGCCCTGATTATCATTAAAAGCTTTATGGGAAATCAGGACTGCACCGTTAACCAATAAAAATGAATGAAAAACGGCGCGAAAGCGGGCATAGGATACCCAAGCCCCTCCCTGGGGTCAAGTTTTATTTATCGCGTCCTGTCTCTCCCCTTACTTGTGGGCTGGACCTTGGAAAGCTGGAGACCCAGTTCCTTGGCATCGACCGCAACCTCAAGCGCCGCTTCATAACCAATAATGCCTTGGGTGTAGAGTTGTTTCAGATAATCATCCAACATGATCATGCCGTAGCGCGACCCGGTCTGCAGCTCGGAAAGGATCTGGTAGGTCTTGCCTTCGCGAATGAGGTTGCGGATGGCGGGCGTCGCGAACATGATCTCGAAGGCAGCCACACGCCCCCTCCCGTCCAGACGCGGCACAAGCACTTGGGAGATCACCGCGACGATCGTCGCGGAAAGCTGAACGCGAACCAACGGCTGCTGGTCGGAAGGAAAAACATCGATGATGCGGTCGACGGTCCGCGCAGCACCCGTGGTGTGGAGGGTGGAGAATACTAAATGACCTGTTTCGGCTGCACGAATGGCCGCTTCCATGGTCGCCAGGTCGCGCATTTCTCCGATCAGGATCACGTCCGGGTCCTGACGCAGAGATTTCACGATCGCTTCGGAAAAACTCGGGACATCTTCCCCGACCTCGCGTTGGGTGACCACGCACTTTTTATGATGATGCACGAACTCGATCGGATCCTCCGCGGTAATGATGTGCTTCGGAAAGTTCTCGTTGATGTAATTGAGCATGGTCGCGAGCGTGGTCGTTTTTCCGCTTCCGGTAGGCCCCGTCACAAGCACCAGTCCGCGCGGAAGGTTCAAGGTTTCGATCATTTGCGCCGGCAGTCCGATATCCTGAAAACTGTAAAACTTTGAGGGGAGAAGGCGCAACACAAGCGAAAAACGGCCCTGCTGTTTGAAGCAGGAGACACGAAAACGAGCTTTGTCTTTAAACGAAAATCCAAAATCAATGCCTCCGACCTCTTCGATCTTTTTGCGCTGGACCTCGGTCGTGATCTCTTTGGCAAAGGCCTCGGTATCTTGTGCGGTCAACGGCTTCTCCCCCACCGAGACCAGGGCCCCGACCATGCGATAGGTCACCGGCCGCCCCACGGTCAGATGAATGTCGGAGGCTTCTTTTTCAACTGCGCCTAACAGAATTTCTTCGATCGCCATGGGAGACTCCTTTTAAAATGATCTCACTACGGAAAAATTCGCTTCTTGCTATTGTCGACTTTCCGAACAAAAACCTTAGAAAACCAGACTCCCGAGACTCCACAAGACCAGGGAGATAAAGCCGGCCAAAAGACACAGGTTGGGCCACCCTCTCATAGAGACCGGCATGTGTGAAAAAAGGAGTTTGTATCTTAGACCTAGAAAACAACTCTGGAAAAGAGCGATCCCTGCGGACACGACCCCCGCCCCAAAGATCCCCTGCACGAGACCGTGCCGTTCCGAGGAGATCATAAAAACGCTTGCCATGACCGCAAGAAAAAAAACATCCGTTTTTTTCTGGTAGCGCGAAAGCAGGTAGGCGGCCAGTCCGGGACCGAGGATCGCATATTCCTGGGCAATCAGTGGGCTCTTTCCAAAAGCTGTGGCAACCGCCCCAAGAGCAAGGATCAGGCTCACCGTAAGAAAAAGATCCGTCGCTTCGCGCCCAATGCGCTTGAGCCCTTCGACAGGTTTTTGCAAAGGGGCGGGTCTCGCGCCGCGCATCGCCAACAAAAAGCCGAAGGAGATGATCAAAAAATACACGTTAACCTCTCCTTCGATAGGGTTGATTTTTCCATAAGAAAGCCACGGCCGCGATCACAAGAAACATACCGGCCGGCTGCTCGAATAGGTGCATTCCCAAACGCTTTTCCCCGACCTCCCGAACGAGCGCCAAGAGCATCACGAAGCCTGCGAAACCGGTCCCGGCGAGCACCCGCTCAAAAAAATACCTCGGGACTTCCCTGGAGAATACTCGCACATGGCCGGGTTTCGCCGTCTCTTCGAGAAAAGAGACGGGGGCCAGGAAAAAAATGCTTGCGATCCAATAGGGAGGAAGTTTTGTAAGCGTCCACGCGGCCTGGGCCCAGACGATAAGCCAAAGAAAGAAGGCGCACTTCAGAGAGCGGTCGGGAAAAAAGCGGCGGAAGAACCAGAAAAAAGCGACCGTGATCCAGAGAAACAAGACAATCCACAGCGCCGCAACTCCGGCCTTGAAAAACCCATACGGGTAGACCATAAAAGGCAGGTAAGCCAGGAACATTCTCGAGAAAAGGCTTTCGGGTAGCTTCATCGTCTCCCAAACCTCATGATCTTCACCGCCTCAGCATTTGTGCCGCGCAAAGGATCGCAACAAGCAGGCACAGGAAAAGCGCAAGAAATAGATGTTTTGATAGGGTGCTCACTATCTTTTTGATGTTCATAACGTCCCGGTCTTTATTTTCTTTTCACAAAGGGCGGCTGGGGCTATCCTGATGCCCCGTTGATTTTTATTGGAGAAAATCATGACGGATAAGTCGCCTTGAGCGTTTGCTTCGCTTTATAAGGAACGGGTTTGAGCCAAAGATCCAGCCAGGGCGTTAAAAGGTTCATTAAAAGGATCGCGTAGGCCGCCGAACGGATCGAAAATCCTTCGAGGTTTAGCCGCGCACTTAAAATCGCGGCTCCCAGAACGAAAAAAATTGTTCCCTTGCGCGTTAAAGGCAGGGCTACAGGATCCGCTAAAATAAAAAAAGCCGTCAGGAGGACGCCGCTAAAAAAGGCGAACGGCATCTCTCGCCCTCCGAACAGAGCCTCGCAAATAAAGCAGCCCGACATGTAAAGAACGGGTGTTTCCCAATAGCTTTGTTTTTGTTTAAGTAAAAGAACGCCGCCGATCCCAAGCGCCCCAAGCGTCCAAACACTTCCCTCCCCGGCCAAAAGCATCGGCTCGGACATGACGGTGGGAAAACAGAGCTGTAAAAATACGCGCGCCAGCAGAACCGGATGTAAAAGATAGGCGCCTTTACCCCCGAAAAGCTCCTTAGCGACAAAAACCGCCATAAAAACACCGAGGATCAAGATCTCGGAGGAACATCCCGAAGGCATGAGGAGTGAGAAAAGCGCCGCGGCAAGCACGGCTTCCCCGCTCCGCAAACCTTCTTTTTTCTGGAAAAGTTTCGCGGCCAGAAATTCGAACGCGATCGCGCTCACCAGACAGATCAAAAGAACGCGCAGAATTTCCGCGTGTCCTGTAAAACAGGCGCTCACAAAAAGAGGTATCATGGCGATCCCCTGTCCCCAGGACCGTCGCGCTAAAGAGTCCGCCGCGCGTATATGCGGTGGCAGGCCCGTTTTGTAAGACAAGATCACTTCAGCCATGCATCACCCCCGCCTTCGAAAAAACACTGGCTTGGCGGATCAGTGCCAGCATCGGCCTTTTGGCGGGACACACATAGGCGCAGTTGCCGCATTCCATGCACTCCGCAGCATCCCATGCTGCCGCCACTGCAAATTCTTTTCGTTCCGCGGCAAGCGCGATCATCACGGGCGAAAGTGAGACGGGGCAATGATCCACGCACCGGTTACAACGAATGCAAGGTTCTTCGGATTCTTCCTTCGCGATCTCCTGGGGAAGCGCAAGAATGGCATTCGTCCCGGCCATAACGGAAACCTCCGTGCCCCTTTGCGCTGTCCCGGCCATAGGCCCCCCCATCAGGACTTTTTGGGGACCGCGCATGACTCCTTTGCAGGCGTGGATCGCATCGTGAAAAGAAATTCCGATCGGCAACCAAAGGCTACGGGGTTCGACAACGCATTCTCCGCCCACGGTCACGACTCTTTCATAAAAAGGTTTCTGGTAGGCCACCGCTTCGTAAACCGCAAAGGCCGTGGAGGCCGGGAAAACCACCGCCGTCTCTTCGCTTCCCGGGAACCAGGCCTGAAGCAGCGTGCTTTCAAGGCCCTGCGGGTAGAGCGCTGGCACGGTCCGGACTTCTGCGTGATCCCATTTTAGAAAGTAGATCTTGCTCTTAAAAAGCTCGATCATCTCAAGATTACAGCTCTCGAACGCCAAAATGATCTTTTGGGCGCCGCAAGCTTTTCTGAGCAATTCGGCCCCCTTTACGATTTCCACGGGGTGAGACATGGCCAGCACTTGTTCGCAGGTAATGTAAGGCTCCGGCTCGCAACCGTTGATGATGATCGTTCGCGCTCCAGCCTGCCGCCCAAGCTTAGCGTGGACGGGTTCCATCCTGGGATCTGTGGTCACAAGCCCGGAGTGCTGGAAAATCTTCAGAAGCTCTTCGGCCGGGATCTGCTCCCAGCCTTTGCGCATCTCCGGCGACGGCAGGACTTTGGGCTCTCCGTGCCTTCGGATCTCGATCGTCCGGATTTCGCCACCCATCGCACTCGGAAAAGACGCGATTTTCTCCACCACGCCGGACATGCTCGCGTGAAGGAACACACCCTCCGGTCCTTGCGGCGCCTCTCCGCCTTTCATTTTCTTTTTATCCTCGGTCGTGGAAACGGCCCCACTTTCCGCGTCTTTGTATGAGATCGGGATTGGGACTGCGATTTTTTGTCCGCTCTGAACCATATCTCCGACTCGAACGCAGGGCTCTGAGAACGCGGGAATGGGCACATGGATCTTTTCGGGAGGATAAGGACGCTTTAAATTCCAGTTCAGCAGGCTTGCGTCTTTTTTTCTTTCGAGCTGGATGCCGATAGCTTTCTTTTTAGGCAAAGCTGCTTCCTTTCGGGCTATTTGTGAGGAATGGCCCCGACAAAACTTCCCGTGATCTTGTCGACCCGGATGCGCTCCTGGAAAACGTCTTTAAGATTTCCGAACTGGCAACTGTCCATATTGAGCCCCTCGATGTCGGGAAGACTTCCCAGGATCGGAACGCCGGAAAGATCGTTGATAACTTTCGGGTTCGTCAACTCCGCCAACGAATAATTCGTTACGGCAACGCGGTTGAAGATAATGCCGCGCACTTCCAGCCCCCGGATCGTGGCCGCATCCACGGTAAGCAGCGTATGATTGATCGCGCCGAGCCCTGCGTACGACACGATCACAATGGGCAAACCCATATCGCGAATGAGGTTGGCCACATAATAATCTTTCTTGAGAGGGACCATGAGCCCGCCAATCCCTTCGACGATCATAAAATCATAATGCTTCTGAAGTTGGTGGTAGCTTTTGAGGATCCGGGGAACATCCACTTCTTTTTTTTCAAGCATGGCGGCCACGCTCGGCGAAAGAGGGTTACGAAAACGCGCCGGGCTCGTGAGCGGCGGATATTCATTCTGGGAAGCTTCCATTAAAAATACGGCGTCCTGGGAAATAAGTCTTTCTTCGCCGCCATAACAACCGGTCGCCACAGGTTTCATCACACCAACCTTCATCCCGCGCTCCCGGAGGACAAGCGCGAGCCCCGCGGAGATCACGGTTTTTCCCACATCCGTATCGGTCCCTGTGATAAAAATTCCGGCTTTCATCGCAAAAACCAGGACAACGGACAACGGACAACGCGCGACGCAAAAACCTTTTTCGTTGACCTTTGACCGTTGCTCGTTGCTCTATGTTTGTTCATTCGTCGCTTCCTTTATTGATTCATAAGTAATATCGAGCAATTTGTTCAGTTCCCGCTCGCTCATCGCCAGCGGCGGCATGAGCACGATCACCGGGCCCAGCGGCCGGAGGATCGCTCCTTTTTTTCGCGCCCGTTCGATCACGCGAACACCGATCTTTTCTTTCGCCTCGAAGCTTTCCCGGGTCGCCTTGTCTTTGACCAGCTCGATCCCGACCATCGCACCGCATTGACGTGTATCGCCGACTTTTTCCAGTTTCGAAAAATCTTCGAGACGTTTTTTTATGAGCCGGATCTTTGGCTCTAACTTCGCAAGCGTCTTTTGTTTTTCAAAAAGCCCAAGATTTGCGATCGCGACCGCGCACGCCAGCGGATTGGCGGTGTAGGTGTGCCCGTGAAAGAATGTTTTGAAATCTTCATAGCGGCCCAGGAACGCCTCATAAACTTCTTCAGTCGCGAGCGTCGCCGCCAGCGGCAGATAACCTCCCGTAATGCCTTTAGCCACCGCCATAATATCCGGCGTCACATTTTCGTGCTCCGCGGCAAACATTTTCCCGGTCCGCCCAAACCCTGTCGCAACCTCATCAAAAATCAGGAGCGTATTATACTTTCGGGTCAGCTCCCTGGCACGGGAAATGTATCCGTCCGGTTGATCGATCATGCCGGCGGCACCCTGCATGAGAGGCTCCATCACGAATGCGGCGATCTCGTGGTGGTGCTCTTTCAAGACCTTTTCCATCGCGCCGAGCGCTTCGTTTTTGACTTGCTCCGGGGACAGGATGGCTTGCGCGCCCGAGATCTTTCCCTGGTAATCGGCCCACCGGTAGCGGTAAGGCGACGGGATCGCGAACGTATCAAACAGAAGCGGCTTGTAGATCTGATGAAAGAGATCGATCCCGCCGACGCTCACGGAGCCGAGCGTGTCGCCGTGGTAAGCATTCACGAGTCGCGCGAATTTTTTCTTTTCAGGATGACCTTTTTGCGCCCAGTATTGAAACGCCATCTTGAGCGCGATCTCCACAGCCTCGGACCCGGAATCCGAATAAAAAACACGGGTGAGCCCTTGGGGAGCGATCGTGATGAGTTTTTCCGCCAATTCGATCGCCGTGGGGTGCGAGAGCCCGAGAAATGTGGTGTGGGAAATTTTTTTCAGCTGCTTTTTGATCGCCCCATCGAGCTCTTGGACCCGATGACCGTGCACATTGCACCAAAGCGACGACACCCCATCGAGATACCGGCGCCCCTCGGTATCGATCAGCGTGCAACCTTCCCCTTTTTCAATGACCGGAAACTCTTCCGTCTGCCATTCCCGCATCTGCGTAAACGGATGCCACATGCATTTTCTATCTCTGGCGATCAGTGGGTTCGTATCCATATAAGTCCCGTGTTGGAATTTGCCTTTCCCTTGGGGTCCGGCACTTTCAAAAAAGAGAGTTGCCTCTCTCAGATATTATCATAATTCATTTTTTCAACAAAAAGACCCCACGCGCCATCCAGTTCGCGGGCCTTCTCCTCCGGTAAATTGGCGCGGAAATATTTCTCCGTATCTTCCCGGGAAAGAGGCCCGATTTGAAGTTCGTACTGAAGATAATCGCGAAAAAACTTTGAGAAAAAGATGTTTTTTCCTTCCAGAAAAAAAGAGGTGAGGCTCCAGGCCCTCAAATAAAATTCCATTTTTTCCTCCGCCGCCGGGGTCTGCTCGTAGCGCTCCCAGGACGCGAAAAGGCCGAGCGCGCTCTTTAGCTTCCCTTCTTCATAAAGGCTTTGAAGCCATCCCAGGATCTCCTCAATAATAGGCCGGGCTCCCGCCTTCGCCAGTTTAAAAGAAAGGTAGTTCGAAAGGCCTTCATCCAAAAACATCGAAGGTTGTTTTGCATAAAACCCTCTCACAAAACAGTGCGCGAACTCATGGGCGAGGGTCCACCGGATATCGGCGCCGGTAAAAAAAACCACGATCTCGTTTTTTCCTATGTTGTAGGCCCCTGAAGAGAGTTGTTTGAAGTCGAAATCCTTTTCTTTCCAAAGGGCTTTGTACTCTTCGGGACGTCCCGCAACACTGATCCTTAAAAAAGGCATTTCTCCTTGGGGGGGGCCAAGGATCTCTCCCAGCAACGCCTTTTCTTCGCTTATAAGAGCGGCGAGATTCTGGATCAAGGGTTCGCTATAGGCTTGAGGAATATTGGTCACGAGCTCACCCCCGGCAAAGGAGATCTTCCGGGCTTGATCCCAAGACGGTTCTTTTTTCATAGCCTCAGAAAACCTCTCCAGGGCGCGTACTTCCTCGATAGCCTCTTGAAGGGTTAACCCTCCGTAATCCTGCAACTGATCTCCTTTTTGAAGAGCCCGTTGATAAACCTCAATCGCTTTCTTAAAGTCCCTCTCCCCGATCAGTGCTTGCGCATAAGAATCATAAAGATTTCGATCCTCGGGATTGTCTTGGAGAAGTTTTTCGAAAGAAGCCGCGCCCATCGCCTTTCCCGCTGGCCGTTCACTCAACCCGCTCTCGGTCGCACACCCGCTAAAAAAAAGGAGGATCCCCAGGACCGCTACTTCCTTTGTAAAAAGGTTCATTTTTTTCCCTTCGAAAACGCCGTCATTAACTTTGCGATGTCCTGCCGGGTATGTGTGGCAGAGACCGTGATCCGCAGGCGCGCCTTGCCCTTAGGAACGGTCGGATAACGCACGGCAGGAATGAAAATCCCTTGCGAAAGAAGTTTTTCGAAAAACTCCATCGCTTTCCTTTCGTCGCCCACCAGGACCGGAATGATCGCGGACTCCGGCTTCGCGAGGGAAAAACCCAACCCCTGAAATCCCTGGTGAACGTGATGGATATTCGACCAAAGTTTTTTCCTCAAAAGAGGCTCTTCTTCGATCACGCAAAGAGCTTCGCGAGCGGCCTCACAAAGAACGGGGGGAAGCGCGGTCGCAAAAATGAACGGCCTCGCAAAATTCACGAGGGTGTCGATCAGCGCCCTGTCTGCGGCGACAAAGCCGCCCAATCCGCCGAGAGCCTTCGAAAGGGTCCCCATAATGACATCGATCTTTTTAGAAAGCCCCCCAGCCTCCGTCGCGCCGTAACCGTGCTCTCCTAAAACGCCTGTGCCATGCGCGTCATCCACCACAAGCACTGCGCCGTATTTCTCTTTGAGCCGCACGAGTTCTTTTAAGTCCGCGAGATCGCCATCCATGCTGAAAACCGTCTCCGTCACAAGGATCCGCCGTCTCGCACCCCGCGAAACACGAAGAAGATCTTCGCATTTTTTGTAATTCTTATGGGGGAAAACGCGCAGTTCGGCTTTGGAAAGCCGGGCGCCATCGACGAGCGAGGCATGGCACAGCTTGTCCATGATAATAACGTCCTGCTCGCCGGCCAGAGCCGTCAGAATGCCAAGGTTCGCAAGAAAGCCCGCGGCGAAGACAAGCGCGCTTTCTTTCCCTTTAATCTGAGCCAGCTTTTTTTCCAGGGCTTCGTGCGCCTTCGTTGTTCCTGAGATAAGCCGGGCCGCACCCGCGCCTACGCCGTATCGTTCTAGCGCTTTTTGTGCGGCCTCCACCACTCGCGGATGACGACTGAGACCCAGGTAATCGTTGCCGCAAAAAAGAAGCATCTCCCGCCCGTCAAAAGAGGCGCGCGTGCCTTCGTGCTCCTCCAGGAGGCGAAGCCGACGATAAAGGTTCTGCCGTTTGAGCGCTTGAAGCTCTTGCCGGAAAAGATTTTTCATACGTTGCGGAGAAGAACTGTGGCGACCTGGCCGCCGAAGCCCATGGAGATCTTGACGGCATGGGCGATCTTGTGAGGCCGCATTTTCCCGGGAGTATAATCGAGGTCGCAGGCCGGATCTTTTTCTTCCAGCCCCACGGTCGGAGGGATGAAACCTTCGTGAATCCCAAGAAGCGTCGCAATAATCTCAAGGGCCCCCGTGGCTCCCAGCATGTGTCCGGTGGCACCCTTGGTCGAGCTCATGGGAATCTTGTAGGCCTGTTCCCCAAACGCCTCTTTGAGCTCCAGCGTTTCATAAAGATCTCCATGCCTCGTACCGGTGCCGTGCAAATTCAAGTAATCGATCTCCCGAGGCGTGATCCCGGCTCTCTTGAGAAGAACCCCAAGCGTGTAAGACAAGGCGTGTTCATTAAGATCAAAATGGATCGGCTGTTTGCTGTCCTGACCATAAGCCGATTCAACGATCTCGCCGTAGATCCTTACACCGCGCGCCTTCGCGCTTTCAAGCGTTTCAAGAAAGACCACTCCCGCGCCTTCCCCGATCAGAAATCCGTTCCGTCGCTTGTCGAACGGGCGAATGTCGTGGGTCGCAAGCGCCTTCATGTTTTTGTAGCCCCCGAGCATGAGGGGCGCGATCGAGGCATCCGTGGCTCCCGCGAGGCAATATTCGGCATCCCCTTCGGAGACCATACGAAACCCCTGGACGATGGCCACGGTTCCGGTCGCGCACGCCGCCACGTAACATTTGGCCGGCCCCTGGATCTTCATGCGCCGGGCGATCCACTGGTCCGCAAAATTCGGGACCGCGCTTGTGAACATCCTTGCGCCTAGGATCGCGCTTGGGTTACGCGCGAACCTTTCTTTGAATTTCCCAAGGCTATGAACGCCGCCTTTGCTGGAACTGACAGAAAGCGCGACGTCGTAAGGATCTACAGCCGCCATGTCGAACCGGGCATCAAGCACAGCCTGTTCTGCTGCCGCGACGGCGTATTGAATGAAAGGATCCAGGAGATGCGTTCCGTAAGAACGTGCATTAAAGTTTTTTAGGCGGAAAACGGGCGGGAAGGGATACCCCTCCAGGATGAAAGGATCCGCGCTTTCTTTTCCGGAGATACCTTTTTTAAGGTTCTCGCGAAATTCGACAAGGGTGTTCCCGATCGAAGAAAGAACGCCCATGCCCGTGACTACCACGCGTCGTTTCATGTGTTGGAGGATCCCTTCGGGTGTGAATTGAGAGGAAATTCTACCCTAGAAAGGACGGGATTCAAAATGAAACACTTGCCCCGTCACCTGGCACATCCGGTCGGAGGAGAGAAAAAGAAGAAACTCTGCGACCTCTTCGGGATTCGAAAAGGTTTTGAGAGGACTTTCCTCAAGGTTGTTCTCCTGGATGTCCCGAGGAACGCTCGCGGTCATCGCCGACTGCATGAATCCCGGGTTCACGGCATTCACAAGGATTTTTTTACGCCCAAGTTCCTTGGCGAGCGTCTTGGTCATGGCGATCAGCCCGCCTTTTGAAGCGGCGTAATTCGCGGCGCCGGCAAGCCCGCTCAACCCCGCGCGACTGACGATCGTGAAAATCTTGCTGGGCGGTCTCCTCAAAAGAAGCGGCAAAAGCTTCTGGGTGAGATAAAAAGGCGCCTTGAGATTGACCCGCAAGACATCGTCCCATTGTTTTTCAGACATCTTTTCGATCCGCGTGTCCGCGGTCGCGGCAGCATTGTGGATCAGGACATCCAGAGATTCGACCTTTTTTTTAAATGTGGCGGCAAAGGTCTCGATCGCTTGGGTGTCAGCAAGATCGAGGGGAAATCTTCGCGCACCGGTTTGTTCGAGCTCTTGGGATCTCTCGACCGCTTTAAAATAAGTGAAGAATACACGCGCACCCTGTTGGACGGCCTTCCGGACGAACGCCTGTCCAAGCGGACTGGTTCCCCCGGTGATGAGAATTGTTTTGTCTTTTAATGAAAATTCCACGGTTAGTTTTTGGAGCCGCAGCTGGAAGGGCAGCCGCAGTGTTCGCGCCCGGCTTCCACAGAAAACCCGGAGCGACGGAGCATGTCGAGATCTTCTTGAAGAGGATTTCCTGCCGTGGTGAGATAGCCGCCGACCACAAAACCATTCGCCCCGCCACGAAGAGCTTTCTCCTGGAAATAAACACCCAAATTCAACTCCCGTCCGCCGGCAAGCTTGATATTGGCTTTAGGATGAATGAAGCGAAAGATCGCGACGGTTTTTACGACCTCCGTGGGATCCATGGCCGGCCGTCCCTCAAGCGGTGTTCCGGGCCTCGGATTCAAAATATTGATCGGTAAACAATGGAGGTCATAAGGTTTGAGCTCGAACGCGAGCCGGATCCGGTCTTCCTGCGTCTCCCCCATGCCCAAAATTCCCCCTGAGCAAACCTCGACCTCGTTCGCTTTTAGAAATTTTAGCGTCTCCATCCGTTCGTCATAGGTATGCGTGGAAACAATGGTGGGATAAAAATCTCGGGAACATTGCAGGTTGTGATTGAAGCGCCGCATCCCGGCCACGCGAAGCTTCCGGATCTGTTCGGCCGTCAGATTCCCAAGGGATCCATCCAGCCGGAGCTGCGTCTTTTCACTTAACAACCGAAACGTCGCGAGCACCTGTTCGAATTCGTCTTCGTTCAAGGTTTCTCCGCTTGTCACCACGCAAAAACTTTGGACGCCGTTCGCTTCGCTTTTTTTTGCTTCTTCGAGGATCACCTCGGGGCTCATCAGCGGGTATCGCTTCACGCCGGTCTTGTAATGGGAAGATTGGGAACAAAATCCGCAATCCTCGGAACAAAGATAACTTTTGGCGTTGACCAGCGAGCAGAGATCCGCCTGGGAAGGCCGGAACCGGGTTGTGATCTCGTGAGCGGAAATGAAGAGGAGGTCGAGCGTTGCGAAGTCTTGGATCGAGCTGAGACGAAGCGCTTCGTCCGGGGTGATGTCCCCTCCCGCGAGAACGCGGGACTTGAGTTCTTGTATAAACGCTTTCATGCCGGAACCGAAAGAAAAAGGTTCTTAGGCCTGAGCAAAAACTTCGCGGGCCACAATGCCCACCACGCCAAGCGCCACAGCGTTCTCACCAAAAGCGGACGGAATGATCTTCACCTGTGTCGCGGACTCTTCCACGGACCATTCTTTGACAGTGGTTTTGATCGCATCGAGAAGCGGGGAGCCGCAATCCTCGATTCCACCGCCGATCACCACCACTTCCGGATTGAGAAGGTTGACGATGAACGCTATCTTTTTGCCAAGGTCTTGCCCGGCCTGCTCTGCCGCCTTAATCGCCAGAGCGTCTTTTTCTTTGATCGCTTTAACGATCTCCTTAAAGGAAAGCTTCGAGAGATCGCCCTTGACCATATCTTTGAGGACCGAGGGCTCACCCTTTTCGATCCGCTCGCGCGCATGGCGAACCATACCGATATCCATTTCCCACCGGCCGAGCTGAGTCGCGATCTTGAAAGAATAGTCCTTGCTCGCGTGTGCGCTCGTGATTCCGAGCTCTCCCGCGGCGCCATTCGCTCCGCGATAGATCTCTTCGTTGATCAGAATGCCGCATCCGACGCCCGAGAACATATAAACCATGTTCCGAACATCACGGTCAAGCCCGAGCCATTTCTCGCCCAGCACCGCCGCGTTCGCATCGTTCTCCACGATCGTGGGGATATTGAGCCGCCTCTCAAAAGTGTCTTTTATAGAAGAACAGACCGAGATATCCTTGTCGCCGAGACTTTGGGGCCAGCGGATCGTTCGCCCGCGCTCGTCAATGATCCCGGGGATCCCGACCCCGAGGCCAACGATCTTGGACTTGTCGATCTCGGCCTTCTCGATGATCTCTGCCGCAAGATCCACCATCTGAAGAACGACTTTCTCGGAATTCTCCGGCGCTCTTTCGCGCTTGATCTCGCTGATCACGTTGATCTCAAGATCCACCAGCACGGCCACAATGCTCATCATGTTGAGCCCGACGCCGACAATGTAACCGGCCTTGGGATTGAGCTCCACCAGAACGGGCTTCCGTCCACCGGTGGATTCATCCAGTTCGCCTTCGACCACGAGCCCTTTTTTGATGTAATGGCTCACGTAGTTGGAAACAGTCACAATATTAAGCTCGGTGAGTTTGGAAATGTCGGTCCTGGAAATCGGACCGTTCTTGCGAATCACTTCCAAAATGCCAAGATTTTTTCTTTCTTTGTCCGTCAGCGTGCGATCTTTGAGCATTTGTTTGATAGCCATGGGAAAGTTGCTCCTTTCAAGATTTGCTGTTTTCATAACTTGTTATTTTATAACTATATAAGCGCCGCATGTGTCGCTCATTTTAACTCCACGATATCCTTTTTCAAAGCATTAATTGAGCGCCGCTTTGCGTGGATATTAAAACTTTTTTATAAGAACGTCCCCGCCCGGAAAAGGATTAAGCCCCCAGACCTAAAAGAACTCTTCCTGTTCTAATAGCTCTTTTGCTTTTTTCCCTATCGGATCTTTATGAAAATATTCCTGGATCACGCCTTTTTTCAGATAGTTTGCGATCGGGATAAGAACCATCCCCTGGTCCAGCGCCAGATATTGGGTGTTAACCCTCTGGCTTGGAAAAGAGATCGTGTCATAAAAGCCGTATTCCCCGTACATGTTGAACGTAAGAAGCTTTCGAATGTTCTTGATCGCATCTTTGGGCAGAGTGTCCAGCGCGAGAAAGCTCGCGTGGGGCGTGATCACCCCTCGCTCCGGATACCCCTTCACCCCAAGCTTCTTGATCCCGTACTCCCCATACATCCAGCGCCGTCCATCAGCGGTCGCAGAGGGCGAGATTCCCCAAACAGGATATTTTTTTTCTTTGAGCGCGTAATCTCGGTGAAGCTCGGTCACGATTTTGTCGTTCAAGCCCAGGCCTTTGGGGGCGAATTTTTGCTCGTGGATCACCATCGTCGGCATCAGAAACTCAAAAAGGGAGCCTCCCCAGTTGGGCACGAATTTTTTCTCCCCATCCTTGTAGTACCCTTGAAAATAGCTGATCTTGTCGCGCTCGACCATTTTCCCCTGGGGTTTTTGCGTCTGCCATTCCCATGCGTCCGGTGCCGTGCGATAAAGATACCACCAATGTTCTTTGGGAATATCCCCTTTACCGATCGCGTAAAGACTCATGGCGCGCGCCTCGGTCACAAGCATCCCGTAATGATAAGGGGTGGGACTTTGGCGCTCCACGTCGTAACCAATGGCAAGGTGATTGGTGTCGGGATCCAGGAATTCCTGAAAATGAAAGCGCTCCAGAAGAGCCGTCGCTTCCTGTGCGATTTCCCCGGGAAACGCCTGGCGAACCACCACGAGCGCAATAGCAAGCCATCCGTTGTCCACGCTTGAAGCAAATCGCCGGCTGACCCCGAGCTGGGTCGTTTCATAAAAATTGAAGAAAAAGCCTTTCCACGTCTCCATCTTCTTCAATGTTCGCAAGGTGTTCTGAACGCGCTTAGCCGCCGCATCCGGAGTAATGATTCCCAGCTCCCTTACGGCCACGGTCCCCATAAGATCCAGGGCGATATTGGTGGGCGAAGTGTAAGCCGCCGCGAGAGGAAAATCCCCGAGCTTAAAATGGTCCGAAACAAGGTGGTTTCTTTTATCCGTAGCGTTTTCGAAATACTTCCACGTGTCTTGGGCGATTTTCAAAAGAAGCTCTTTGTCGTTCCCTGTTGCCAAAAGCTCTTGCCTCCGGGGCTCGTCCATAACGGCTCGCGGGAACCCGACAAAATTGTCCTCTACGCTTTCAAACCCGACCTCGGGATGTCCCAGAAAAACAATTTCGTCCACTCCCATTTTGCCGGCAAGATTCCGGTCCCGGGCAAACGCGCTAAGGGAAAGAAATTTTAGCTGGTCGAGATCGACGCCCATAAAAAAATTAATCGGTAAAATCGCTTCGCCCCACCCCTTCCCTTCAAGGCAGGCCTCCGTAATATCTCGTTCGACGGTCTTCCCCGCCCAATCCGTTAGAGCGATGCGTAAACGCCCTTTAAACGGCACAGAGGGATCTGTTTTGCACTTCAGCGCCAAATAGTGCGCCGCGCTCATATCCAGTCTTTCAAGAGAGGTTCGGAAGGTCGCTTTTTCTTTTTTCTTGAGATTGACCCGCGCCCATAAAGAGGCCCCGGATTTGCTCCCGCGGGCATCTTCTTTTTTCAAGTCCAGACGAACCTTTTTCTCATCGCCTTTGTCCACGGTCCAGGCGCCTCCCAAACTGTTCTTGAGCTCCCCGGCGTTAAAATCATCGACCACCTTGAATTGGGTTGAGGTTCGAAGGGGCTTTCCGGCGGGAACAATATTGTAGACCTTTCCGCTGTCGATCGGCACGTCTCCGCCTGCAGGGCCGATTTGCTGGACAACGGTCTCCCCGGTTTTTTGTTTTTTGTTTTTGGGGGCGGCCAGCCCCGTCGGAAGAAGTGTCCCAAAACAGAACACGCTCAAAAAAAACAAAAAAGCGCTCCCCGGGAGTAGCGCGAAACCCGAGGAACGCTTTTTGAGAAGAGTCATGTTTCTTCGTTTACCCGAGCGTCACTTCAACCCGGTGAGTTCTGCCGTCCCGAAGGTCAGGAATGAGATTTTCTTTTTGTTTTTTCCCATCCACCACAACCGCCTGGACCCCCTGCCCGGTTTGCTGAGGGTTTTTAACTTCGATCAGATAAGTGCTGCCACGGAAAAGACGTTTCATTTTGAACCCCGGCCATTTTTTAGGAATCACCGGATCCACGATCAGCCCTTTGGCGGTAGGACGAATCCCCAAAATCCAGTTCATGGCGACCACCTCATACCAAGCTGCGGAGCCCGTATACCAGGTCCACCCGCCTCGCCCGTTGTTGGGCGAATCCGGTCCGTCCACATTTCCGGGCGTCACATAAGGCTCGCTGTAATAAACATCCGGCTCCAGACCGCGGATTGCCGGATTGAAACTTTTGTAGACCTGATGCGCTTGTTCGCCGTCGCGCATCATCGCCTCAGCTTGGACCGCCCAGGTGCCGGCGTGGGTGTAAAGCCCGCCGTTCTCACGAACCGAGGGAGCATAACGCGTGATGTAACCGATCGTTGCGTCGGTCACGTTATAACCCGGCGTTAAAAGAAGCGGCCCGTATTTTTTATAGAGCCATTTGGCAGCCGAATCCATCGCCACGCGCGCGCGTTTCGCATCAGCCACTCCTGTAATAACGGCCCACGTTTGGCAATTAAGGAAAATCTTACCGGTTTCACACTTTTTGCTGCCCAAGGGTCTTCCGTCATCGCGTGTCGCACCCAAATACCATTCCCCGTCCCAACCTTCCGTGTTAAGCACCTTTTTCATCGCTTCCGCGCGACGAAGATATTCCACCGCTTTTTCTTTATCGCCGCGTTTTTCCATGAGGGGGGTTATTCGGTTCAGGATCCCGTAAAGAAAGTGCCCCAGCCAGATCGACTCGCCTTTCCATTTATTGCCGACATGGCTTAGCCCGTCGTTCCAGTCACACTCGCCAATGAGCGGCAATCCGCGCGGCGAAAACCTTGTGAGCGCTTTGTCGATCGCCCGGAGCAAATGGTCGTAAAGAGTTCCTGAGGTTACCTCTTTGGTCTTCGGATCCGGCAGAAATTTTACGACAGCATCCAGGATCGCATCATCCGCCGTTTCGTCCAGATAGTTCAGCGTGATAAAATCAAGCCACAGAAGATCGTCCGAGCAATGCGTGATGGCGCCCATATTCGTTCCATGATGCCACCAGTGATAGACCGTCCCGTCCGGAAATTGCTGCTCCGCGTGAAGAAGGATCTGTTTTCTTGCGAGCTCAGGCCGCGTCGCAAAAAAGATCTGGCAATCCTGCAGCTGGTCCCGGAATCCGTAGCCCCCGCTTGACTGATAATAGGCGCACTTGGCCCAGATACGCGCAGAGATCGCCTGGTATTTCATCCAGGTGTTTGTCATGAAATTGAGAGACTCGTCCGGCGTCTCCACTTCAGAGGCATGGACAAAAGAATCCCAAAGCGCCTTGACCTTATTAAGCTCCGGTTCCACAGTTCTGGGGGTGGAATATTTTTGCATGATCCGTTCGGCTTCTTCCCGGGTGCGCGTGGAACCCAGCGTGAAGATCACGGTCTTGGATTCCTTCGGGCCAAGCTCCACATCCACCTGAAGGCTTGCCGATGCATCGCCCCACTTCCCTTCCGAATCACGGCATTTTCCCTCCACCACCGCCGCCGGCGCATGGATCTCGCCGTAACGTCCGAGGAAAGATTCTTTGTCGCCATCATAGGCCACAGGCTTGGGATACGCTGAGTGAAACCCTTGGAGCGGTTTTTCGGTCATGCCAGTCGAGATAAATCCCGGCACGAGGGGGGCTCGCTTGACGCCGTGGATACAGCCGAACTTTTTATCGATCCAGGTCTCTATGAAGGTTTTGTGGAACTCGCGATGCGTGTCGGACCAGTTGCCGAGACACCAGTCGAAATAGGTGAAAAGGCTCAGACGTCTTTTTTTTCCGGACTGATTCGTAAGAACGACCTTCCAAACTTCGACCGGGTCTTCCACATCCACAAAGATCGTTTTTTCAAAACGGATGCCGTTGAGCTTGCTGGTCAGGATCGAGTATCCCTGGCCGTGGCGCACTTCGAAAAAATCATACTTCGGCATGCACGGCTTCCAGGTCCCGGACCAATAATCGCCGTTATCCCGGTCTCGCACATAAATATATTTGCCCCAGTTGTCGCGAATGAGGTCCTGGTCCCATCGCGTGACCCGCGACAGGTTCGAATTGTCTCGCCATGAAAAACCGGAACCGGTCTGGGATTCAATCGTGCCGTAGTCTCCGTTCGAGATCACATTCACCCACGGGCGCGGCGTATCGGGACGCGTGATGACGAACTCACGCCCATCAGCCGTAAAGTAGCCGTATTTTGAGGCAAATTTCTTTTCGATGCCGTCTTCCTTTAAAAGCATTTTTGCTTCCGCTTTTTTTCTTTCTTTCGACTTTCTGGGCATGATGACAAAAACTCCTTGGTTTTTTAAAATAGTTTTTTATTCGGCTTGCTGCAGTTGGGCATCGACCTCGGGGGCCAGTTCCTTGGCGGCTTCCGCGGCGGTTTTCTTCCCGCTAAAAACAAGATCCATTTTGGGGCGGATATACTTCTCTTCTATCTCGCGCCATTTGGGATGAAAGGGGCTGAAGACCGCGTATTGAACCGCTTCGTTGAGCATCTTCTTGTTTGCGGGCGCCGCCGGGTCTCCGGCAAAAGCATCGCTTTCTGCCACCGAGATGCGGGCAGGTTGCGCAAGACCGCGCTTGGCGAATTGCCTCTGCCCTTCAGGTCCGGTCAGGGCCTTGATCACTTCCCAGGCTTCTTTTTTATGTTTTGAAGACTTGAGGATTGCATAACCCGTCCCTCCGGTCCCGAACGCGCGAACACCTTTGTCGTTTTTGGGGAACATCACCACGTCCCATTCAAATTTGTAGTTCCGGAATTGCGGCGCTTCCCAAATGCCGGAGAGGAACATTGCGATACGCCCGCTCGCGAACATGCGGTCGACGCTCATCCCGAAATTCATATAGGCCGTGGGCGTTGGCATCGCCTCATAAAGATTGCACAGGTCGGCATAAAATTGAAGTCCCATCACGGAGCGATCGTCGGCCAGCAGGGTCTTCGTAGGCTTTTTGACATTATCCACAAGCCCTCCGCCGTTCCCATAAATGAAATTCTGCCAAGCCCAGGTGAAAAAGCCGTATTGGATCACGCGTCCGGCGTCATCTTTCTTGGTCAGCTCGCGGGACAAGCGAAGGAAATCACTCCAGGTCCAAGCGTCGGTCGGATAAGGGATTTTGGCTTCATCAAAAAGCTTTTTATTATAGAAAACGCACGCGAACGGAGCGATGTCTCGCGGGATCGCCAGTAGTTTTCCTTGATAGGTAAAGCGATCGATGATCTGCGGGAAAAAATCTTTCTTATCAAAACCTTTTGTGTCGGAGAGTTCATACGGCGTCAGGTCTTCCAGAACGCCTTTGGTCGCAAATGTCACGAAATAATCGACCTCGGTGGCGATAATGTCGGGAGCCGCGCCTCCCGCGATCCGCGTAAGGATCTTGCTGATGTATCCCGTATAGGGCGTGTGTTCGAAAACGAGCTTGATCTCAGGATGCTCTGCCTGCCAAGGAGCAAGAGCCTCGGTAATAATGCCGATCTCTTCGGGCGTTCCCCAGAAGCTCACCTTCACGTCTGTGGAGCCTTGACTCCCTGTCTCAACCGGTGACCCGCAGCCGGCCAAAAAAAAGATTGTTAAAAGAATGGAAAAACCCTTCGCCCAAAAACTTTTCGACATGCGGAATTCCCTTCGTTTGAAAGGCTTTTATCGGCTTTGCGAGGAATTTCTTTTTCTAAGGATAAGAACCGTATACAAAAGCGATAAAGTTTGGAAATTATAGCACGGGCGCTAGGCCCTCTGTAAAGGCTCTTTTCTCGCTCTTTTGTCCGTTATGATAGAAGACGCCTCGCCCAAGATCAGCCTCGCGGTAAACCGATCTTCTGGAGAACGCGGTCGAGGTCGTCCAAAGAAAAATACTGGATCTCAACGCGCCCTTCCTTCTGGTTCTTTCGCGGGTAGATCTTCGCCTGCGTCCCGAGGAAATGCGTGAGGCGTGTTTCAAGGTCCACGATCTCGGCGCTAAGATGCCGGGCGGTTTTCGCTTTGCGTTTGTGGGCATTGCTTCGATTGACAATCGCTTCGACCTGGCGGACCGACAAATTCTCCTCGACGATCCTTTTGGCCATTTGCCGCTGATGCTCCGGAGACAGAAGGCCAAGAAGCGCGCGGGCATGTCCCGCCGAAAGCCTACCGTCCGCCAAATATTGTTTCACTTCCGGAGGTAGACGTAAAAGCCTGAGCGTGTTCGTAACCGTCACGCGGTTCTTCCCCACTCGTTTCGCCACTTCTTCTTGAGAGATTGTTCTCTCTTCCACGAGCCGCTGATACGCTTCCGCCTCTTCTATGGGATTCAGGTCTTCGCGTTGAATGTTTTCGATCAGCGCCCACTCCAAAAAATCTTCCTCGGCAATATCTTTGATGATGGCGGGCACTTCCGCAAGCCCGCAAAGCGTCGCGGCCCGGAATCGCCGCTCACCGCACACGATCTCAAAATTGCCGTCGCTTTTCTTTTTCACAATGATCGGCTGTAACACGCCTTTTTCGCGAATAGAGTTGGCGAGCTCCTCGATGGTCTCTGCGTTGAAATTTTTACGCGGCTGGTCTGCGTTGGGCGCGATGCGGGATATGGGTATCAGCTGAAACGCCGCCTCTTTTGTTGAAAGAACGCTTGTCTGGACGCTTTCTGGTTCCGTCGTGAGGGTCGCTGTTGCAGAAGAAAGATCCTTTTCTGTCGCGGCTACATGATCTTTGTAGCTATCAGGGATCAGCGCGCTTAATCCTTTACCTAGAGCCTTTTTCATGTTCGTAACTCCTTATTTATAAACAAGTTGTGTGTTTTATGAATTTGTTTGAGCAGGTTGGGATTGTTCCGCTTCCGGCGCTGGCGCCGGCACCTTTCCCTCTTCTGAAACAGGAGAAGCGCTGGCCTCCTTTGCGCTCGCAGCAAGACTGTCGCGATCTTCGTCTGAACCAAAACGCATTAAAAATTCTTTTCCGAGCTCTGTATAGGCCAAAGAGCCTCGGCTGTGCGGGTCATAAATAACCGCAGGCTTTCCAAAGCTCGGTGCCTCGGAAAGCTTCACAGACCTTGGGATCACGCTCTGAAAGGTCTTTTCTTTAAAATAATTCCGGACCTCTTGTATAACCTGTTGCGTCAAGTTGGTTCGGACGTCTGCCATCGTCAATATCACGCCCCCAAGCTCAAGGTCCGCGCTCAGATTTTTTTTGACAAGCTGATATGTGTTTAGAAGTTGTCCAAGTCCCTCTAACGCATAGTATTCGCATTGAAGCGGTATGATTATATAACCACTTGCTGTTAAAGCGTTTATGCTTATAAGACCAAGTGATGGCGGGCAATCCAGAAGAATATAGTCATAATCACTAGAAATCTTTTTTAGCTGCTCCCTGAGAACAAACTCTCTTTTCTCTTGTCCAATTAGGTGCATCTCAGCTCCGGCAAGGTGCGCGTTCGAAGGTATAATCCATAGATTTTCTATGGCTGTATTTTTGATGCTTTCTTTTGGGTCTGAGTTTTCCACAAGAAGTTGATAAGCTGTGGATTCGTTTTCGTTTTTCTCGATCCCAACACCGCTCGTAGCATTACCTTGTGAGTCGAGATCTATTATTAAAACTTTCTTCCCGAGACAGGCTAACACAGTCGCTATGTTAACCACGGAGGTTGTTTTCCCGACACCGCCTTTTTGATTAAAAAATGAGAATATTTTCCCCATACACCCTCCAGATGTTTCACGTGAAACGTTCTTTATTGTGGCGCTCGTTTAACCCTATAATGCTTGGCTTGTAATACATCGGCCTGTCTTTCTCATATTTTACATATATTTTCATTCCTGGCAATTTAAATTTGTTTTAATCGCGGCCCTATAAAATTCTCCCTGTGAAGTTTCAGCGATCAGCAAATCGAAAATCTCTTGATAAAGACTTCGTTCCAAAAAAATCAAAGCGGGAGCCGCTAGCTAAAAAAACGCGCTGAAAGCCTCGCTTGACGCTTTTCTTTCTAGCCTTTCTCGATTTGTTTTCACCCATGTTTCACGTGAAACATGGTATATGTTCCAAATAAAAACTCGTAACTATCCTAATATCATAGCGATGCCAATTCATAGTTTTGTCGCTATCAAATGAAAGGCTTGCAATTGCTCACGTTGCGCATCAAGTTCGAATTCTTTCGGACTCATTTATCAAGCGGTGGCCAATTCCTCTTTGTGGGCCTAATAAATCCTTTCGCTTTGCGCTGGAATGTTTCGTCTGGAGCGGATTCCGCTGCATTTGGAGGAAGGCTTTGCCACAGCGAGGCTCTTTGCTATGGAGGCCTCGGACAATGCGCGATGGGCTTTGGGAAAGTCTCGCTGGAAGAACTTCTACTTCTTGAGGGCGTCTTGCTTCTTTTTCTCGATAAAAACAGCTAAGAGGGAAAGATCGCAGGAGGATATTCCGGGAAGGCGCGCCGCCTGACCGATTGATTCGGGTTGAATTTTTTTTAGTTTTTCTTTGGCCTCTCGACCGATCCCAGGAACTTCATCGTAATTCAAGTTTGCGGGTATTTTTCTTTTTTCAATTTTTGAAAATTTCTGAACTTCTCGCCTTTGTTGCGCAATATATCCTTCATATTTTATTTCCGTTTCAACGCTGTGAATTTCATCGTCAGACAGGTTGCAGGAGTGTAACCCGTTTGAAATGAGCTGCTTATAACCTACTGTTGGACGCTTTAGATATTGATAAAGCGTGTCGTTTCCTATTTTTTTTGTTTTAAGCTCCCGCATGTCGTTCTGTATCCGGTCCATGCGTCCATTAAATTCTGCGAAGTCTTTTTCCGAAATAAGATCGAACTGGTGTCCGTAGAACATAAGTCTTTCGTCGGCGTTGTCCTGCCGGAGTAGCAACCGGAATTCGGCTCGCGATGTGAACATCCGGTAGGGCTCGTTGGTGCCGCAAGTTACGAGATCATCGATCATCACCGCAATATAGGCCTCGGTCCGATCAAGCACAAATTCGCTGCTACCGCAAAGCCTGCGAATAACGTTGAGGCCGGCCATTAACCCCTGAGCCGCGGCTTCTTCATAGCCGGAAGTACAGTTGATCTGGCCCGCAAAGTAAAGATTCCGGATTTTCTTTGTTTCTAGAGAGTGTTTCAGTTGGGTCGGCGGAGCTGCGTCATATTCGATGGCATATCCAAACCTCAGGATCTCGGCGTCCTCAAGCCCTCGGATCTCATGAAGGGCCGCTTCCTGGACGTCTTTAGGAAGCGAAGTTGAAAAGCCGTTCACGTAGATCTCAAAAGCATCGCGCCCCTCAGGCTCCAAATAGATCTGATGACTTTTTTTATCTTGGAATTTCACGACCTTGTCTTCCACCGAAGGACAATACCTTGGCCCAACTCCCAGGATCTGTCCGGCATAAAGCGGGGAACGATTTAAATTTTTACGGATGATGTCATGGACTTTTTCGTTGGTGTGCGTTAAATAGCAGGGAAGTTGCTCGACGCTTAGTTTTTTTGTTCGATAGGAAAAAGGATGGGGAGGCTCATCGCCTCGCTGTTCTTCCAACAACTCCCAACGAATGCTTTTCTGATGGAGGCGGGGAGGCGTTCCGGTTTTGAAACGGACGAGCTCGATCCCGTGGCTCCGGAGCGATGCGGAAAGTCCGATCGCGGGCGGCTCATCGCGTCGGCCTCCCGGTGTTTTTTCTTCTCCGACATGGATCAACCCCTGCAAAAAAGTGCCTGTGGTCAAAACCACGCTTTCGCCTAAAAAGGTTTCGCCTTCTTTCGTGCGAACGCCATAGCACGCGCCGTCTTTAACCAAGAGATCCACGACCTGTCCTTGCCGGAGGGTAATGTTTTTTTCCGCCTCGAGCGCGCGCTTCATATAAAGCTCGTATTGGTGTTTGTCCGCCTGCGCTCGCGGCGCCCACACGGCCGGCCCCTTGGACTTGTTGAGCATGCGGAACTGGATCCCTGTCGCATCCGTCGCAAGACCCATTTCACCGCCAAGCGCATCGATCTCGCGAACCATGTGCCCTTTGGCAAGTCCGCCGATCGCCGGGTTGCAGGACATGCGCGCGATGGCATTCGTATCCATAGTGATCACAAGGACAGGGAATCCGCATCGTGCAATGGCCAGAGAGGCTTCGACGCCGGCGTGTCCGGCGCCGACAATGATGGCGGCGTATTTTTGGGTGGAATTCATAAAAACTTCAGGGTGAAGGAGGGCGGATGGAGGCTGGTGTAAAATCAGGCTTTGCGCCTTCCTCCATCCTCAATCCGTCTTCCTGTTTTTATTGGTCTTCGTGGTGCAGAACGATCACGATACGATTAATGAAGGTCTGCTGGATGATCGAAAAAACGTTTTGCAGGGTCCAATAAAGCGTGAGCCCTGACGGCATGTTGTAACAAATAAACCCGAAAAAGATCGGCATGATGTTCATGATGGTCTGCTGCTCCGGGCTCGAGCCGGGCTGCGCGGGCATGAGCTTCTGATACCAGACCTGGGAGATCGCCATCGTAAGCGGCAAAATATTGAGCGCGTTCCATCCTAAAAAGGGGACCGTAAAAGGAAGTGTCATGAAATGATCCGGCGCGGAAAGATCTTTGATCCAACCGATGAACGGAGCTCCGTGAAGCTCGATCGCCTCAGGCAAAAGCTTGAACATGGCAATAAAAACCGGGATCTGGATCAGCATGGGAAGACAGCCCATCATCGGATTCACTTTGTTCCGCCGGTAAAGCTCCATGAGCGCCTTCTGGGATTTCGCGGGATCTTTCTTGTTGTGCTCTTGGATCGCTTTCATCTTCGGCGCCAAGATCTGCATTTTTTTCATGCTTGCGTAGCTGATGTGCGTGAGCGGCGCAAAAAGCAGCTTGATGAGAAAGGTCAGGATCACAAGCGCCCACCCAAAATTATGCGTGTACTGGTTCAGGAATTTCAGAACCGAGAGAATGCCCGTCTTGAAAAGCCCGAAGAATCCCCTGGAAAAAACTTCTTCGAAACCCACCCCAAAACTTTTGAGCACCTCATAACGCTGCGGCCCGGCATAGATCAAAAAGCTTCTCTCTCCTTCGCCTCCCGCGGGCACCGTGAGGGGTTCCAGCGTCATTTGTCCCCAAAGATTTTTTTTGTCGGCCTTGGCGCTTCCCTCGATGATCTTTCCGTCCGGCTTCACGAGCAGCGCAAAATACTTTTTAATGAATCCCGCCCAGGCGGTCGGGTCCGGAAAAGAAAATCCTTTTTTCCTAACGCCTGAAAGATCCTTAGTTTGAACCTTGTCGGTATAGGCCACCGCATCGTAATAACCGTAATTTTTCTGATAGCCTTCCTCGTAGCTCATCGCATAATTCAGCGTCACGGGAAAATGCTTCTCTCTCCCGGAAAGATTCTTGATCCGGACGACAAGATCGATCACGGGCTTGTTTTCACGGAACAAGTACGTCTTCGTCAGCAAATATTCCCCGGGCAGCTCGTAAGAAAACTCCACGCTTTCGCCTTTGCGCACCATTTTAAAAATCGTTTCCGCAAGATCCGCTTTTTCATGCAGCACGCTCACGCCAAAAAGACCGGACTCTCGAGGATCCCCAGAAAAAAAGGTCGTTTTTGTAAAAGCCTGCCGGCCTTTCTCTCCCAGAAACGAAAGAGACGCGATCGTGCCCCCCAGCGTAGAAAACTCTGCTTTGTAGAAAGAATTCTCCAGAAACGCAAGAGCCGGGGCCGCCGCTTTTTCCAGCGCCGTTCCTTTGGAAATGGCGAGGGGCGTCTCTTCCTTGATGGGGGCGGGCGCGCTTTGTGAGACGGCCGTTTTCGCGGACGTTTTTTGCTGCGGGACCGGATAGAGTTTTTTGACGAGCATGGGATAAAGCAACATGACCATCATGGCAAGCACGATCGCTTTTACGGTGTTTTTATCCATAGTGTTTCCTTATTGAACGGGGTCGAATCCGCCGGGGTGGAAGGGATGGCATTTACAAATTCTTTGGATCGCAAGTCTCGCGCCAGACAGCGCGCCTTTTTTCTGCAAAGCTTCTTCCGCATAAGAGGAACAGCTGGGTGTAAAGCGGCAAGAGGGGCCCAGAAGAGGCGCAACGAACGCGCGATAAAAATGGATAGCAAGGATCAGGAAATGTTTCACACCCAGGCTCCTGCTTTTTTGAAAAGATTGATAAGGTCTTCTTCCGTGGCTAAAAAAGAAGGTTTCCTTTGTGTGTGTCGCACCTTCACCAAACAAACCGCCTCAGGTCGAAGGTTCGCTTGCTGCTCGCGGAAGATCTCACGGACGCGGCGCTTCCAAACGTTCCGCCCCACAGAGGTCGGATCTGTTTTGCGGCTGACCACGATCCCGATCATGGGCTTTTCTCTCAGCGACGCGCGTTTTTTGTCGTCCCGCTTGCCGACCCACAAATAAAAAAACTCTCCTCGGGCGAAGCGTCCGCTCTCGACGAGATGTTTGAAGGTTGTTTGCCGGCGAATCCGCTGATCCGCCCCGAGCCGTTTCTTTGGCTCCAACGCTTATACTTGGGTCAGCTTTTTCCGGCCCTTTTTTCGGCGACGCGCAAGGACTTTTCGTCCTCCGGCGGTCCGCGTTCGGGCAAGAAAGCCGTGCTTGTTACGACGTTTTCTCTTGGAAGGCTGGTATGTTCTTTTCATGAGGCGTGAATTATAGTGAAGTTCGTTTGTAATATCCAGCGTTTTATTTTAGCGGTGTAAAAAACTTTTTTCCTTTGCGTTGCTCCTGTCCCTAAAAAAATTTTGTTTGCCCGTGGACAAAACATTTTTTTGTTGTAGAATGATCCCTCTCGAAAGTTGCGTTCGCTTCTTTTTTCCGGAGCGAACGTTTATTTTGGTCGTTTTTTTGCTGTTGATAAGCTGTTTATAAGCTATTTATACATTTTAGTTAAATTTTGCTGCTGTGAATACAATATTAAAAATAGTAATTTTTTTCTTATTCATAACCTGTTCATAACTATAAAAAGGGCCGTGCGGCCATGAATCAACCGCTCTTTTCTCCTCCCAACGCCTCCCCGGCGGAGCTTTGGAAAAAAATTTGCTCCATTCTCTCCCGAGAATTAAGCGAGCGCTCGTTCAAAACCTGGTTTGAGCCGATCTCGCTCCTGGGAGTTTCCTCAGAGGCTTTGACCTTAAGCGTCCCTGACCAATATTATGGAAAATGGCTTGAGGATCATTACCAGAATCTTATTCTCTCTTCCGTTGAAGAGGTCGTCGGACATCCTTTAAGGGTTGCCTACCAAGTGGTGGAGCCGCCCAAGGCCCCTCCCTCGCTCCCCATCTCCGCCCCCTCGAAGGAAAGGGATGAAACCCTCGCAGGCTTGAACCAAAAATACACTTTTGACGATTTTGTGATCGGCCCGGGGAATCGCTTTGCCCACGCGGCCTCGGTTGCGGTCAGCGAGTCTCCCGCCAAACAATACAACCCTCTCTTCATCTATGGGCCCACGGGGCTTGGGAAGACCCATCTCTTACAGTCCATCGCTCATGAAATGAAACGACGCCATCCGGAGTTTAAGATCCTGTACATATCCAGTGAAAAATTCACAAATCAGTTGATCACGGCCATCCAGACAAAATCAACCCCTCAGTTCCGAGCAAGATATCGCACGCTCGATCTTTTGCTTATAGATGATGTCCATTTTATCGCGGAAAAAGACTCCACCCAGGAAGAATTCTTTAATACTTTCAACGCGCTTTATGATGCCCACAAACAAATTGTGGTCACAAGCGACCGCCCGCCTCGTGAGATCCCGGGGCTGGAAGAGCGCCTTGTTTCTCGTTTTGGCTGGGGCCTTGTCACGGACATCCAGCCTCCAGATTTTGAGACGCGCGTGGCTATTTTAAAAAAGAAGATGGAGCGGGAAACCGTTGTGGTGCCTGATGATGTGTCTTATTTTATTGCGGGAAAGATCAAGTCCAATATCCGGGAATTGGAGGGGGCGCTTATCCGCGTGGTCGCTTATTGCACGCTTACCAATTCCAAGATCGATGTCCTTCTCGCGCAAGAAATATTGAAGGACTCTTTTAAGGAAGAATCCCAAAAATTCACCATAGAAGGCATCCAAAAGGTGGTTGCGGATTATTTTAATGTGAAGGTTTCGGACCTTCGGGCTAAAAAAAGGACGGTTTCTATTGTCCGGCCACGGCAAATCGCCATGTATCTTGTTCGGGAGCTTACCACACACTCTTTTCCGGAGATCGGAGAGTATTTTGGGGGGAAAGACCATACCACCGTGCTTCATTCGTGCAATAAGATCGCCGGAGAAAGAGATAAAGATGTTTCGGTGCGTAGTTTATTGGAAAAGCTAACCGTTTTGTTGAAAAAGTAGGTTGGTTTTCCACAAAAAAACTTTTTTATATCTCGTTCTTTTTTAAATAGTTGTGTAGGATATCCACAAATCCACAGCTCTTATTACTACGGTTACTGTTTTTAAATATAGAATAAAAGAAGAAGGAGTTTGTATGGAAATTAAAGTGCAAAAGAGCGAGCTGTTAAAAAAGATCACTCTGGGTGTGAATATTGCCGCGTCCAAACCAAGCACTCTCCCCATCTTGAACAACCTTTTACTTGAAACTCAAAAAGACGGGAAACTTAAAATCATCGCAACTGATATGGAGGTAGGCATCTCCACCCTTTTACCTGTGGAAATTATCCAAGGGGGAAGCATCACGGTTCCAGCGAGAAAATTTTTTGATATCATAAAGGAGCTTCCTGAGGGGAATGTGGAAATAACGGTCACAAAAAACAACACCGTTAATATTAAAGCAGGAAAATCTAATTTTAAAATCATGGGGTTAGATAAAGAGGAATATCCCAAACTCCCAGAATTTTCTCTCGAAGAAGCGATCGAAATAGAGCAAGCCGTTATTAAAGAAAGCCTTTCCTTAACCGCTTTTGCGATTTCGCACGACGAAACAAGATATGTTTTAAATGGCGTCCTGGTCTCCATCCAGGGGAACCAGATCCGGTTTGTGGCCACAGACGGGAGAAGGCTGGCTTTTTATAAAAAAGAGACGAAGCAAAAAAACACCAAAAGCGTGGAAATGATCATTCCCGCGAAAACCATACACGAGCTTTTAAAATTATTGGGGTGGGAGGGGGTTGTTAAGATCATCCACACACAAAACAAAGTTATTTTTTATTTTGAGGACACGTATCTTACCTCAAGCCTTATAGAGGGGAATTTTCCAAATTATGATCAGGTGATCCCGAAAGAAGAAAAAACCCACGTTCAAGCAAACCGAGAAGAATTTTTACAAGCGGTCCGCCGCGCCTCTCTTTTAACATCCCCGGAAGCGCCCGCGCTCAAATTTGATTTTATAAAAAACAAAATCATTGTGTCCGCGAAAACGCCCAATATGGGAGAGGCGAAAGAAGAGCTTTCGGCCGAGTTTAAAGGAGAAGAAATTACGATAGGGTTCAACCCTGGATATTTTTTAGATGTCTTAAAAAATCTTTCCGATGAAAATATTAGCATTGCTTTAACAAGCCCCGACAAGCCCGGCCTGATCAAGGGGCGAGAAGGCTATCTTTACGTGATCATGCCGATGCAGCTCAACTAGTCGGGAAAAAGGACGATAATAGAACGGGTTTTCATGGATGATATTCGATCGATCCTGCCGAAGGTTATCAAGGGTTTCGAGGATCCCGAAAAACAAAAACGGAGCTTGCTGATAGATTCCTGGCCAAGCATCGCCGGGGAAAAACTTGTAAAACAAACCCGGCCGCAACTTTCCTCCAAAGGAATTCTTTACGTTCACGTAAAAGAGTCTGTGCTTGCGTTTGAGATCAGCCAGCGATACCGGCAGTCGTTCTTAAAGCGAGCGCAAGCGGTTCTTGGGGAAGAGGCGGTCAAAGAAGTTCGAATTCTCGTTGGGAAATAAAGATCTTATAAAGAGGATGGTTATGAGCGAAAAAGAAAAAATAAGTAAAGAAGAAAGTTCCGGGAAATACGACGCAACCAAGATCCAAGTCCTAGAAGGTGTGGAGGCGGTCCGGAAACGACCCGGAATGTATATCGGCGACACGACGCTTCGCGGGCTGCACCATCTTGTTTATGAGGTCGTGGACAACTCCATTGACGAAGCGCTCGCGGGACACGCCACGCGCGTCGATGTGGTGATCGAGCCAGGCGGAAGCGTCTCGGTGGCGGATGATGGGCGCGGTATCCCCGTAGATCTGCACAAAGGGCAGAAAAAATCCGCGCTTGAGGTGGTGATGACCACACTCCACGCGGGAGGGAAGTTTGACAACAAGGCCTATCGTGTTTCGGGCGGACTTCACGGCGTCGGCGTCTCCGTCACGAACGCTCTTTCGGCGTGGTGTGAGGTGGAGGTTCGGCGCGAGGGCAAGGTTTGGCACCAAAGGTACGAAAAAGGGCATCCGGTTACCAAGGTTGCTGAAAAAGGGAAGACCAAAGAGCGCGGAACGACCGTTTCCTTCCTGGCGGATAAGACGATCTTTGAAAGCATCGAATTCAGCTTTGATGTTCTTTCCAACCGTTTGCGAGAGCTGGCCTATCTGAATAAGGGCGTTCGCATTACGATCCGCGACGAGCGAGTCAAAAAAGAGATCAAGGAACACGTGTTCCTCTATAAGGGCGGCATTTCGGAATTTATCCAATACCTCAATCGTTCGAAGAACCCCCTCCACAAAAAGATCTTTTACGTGGATAACACCAAGGATGACGTTGAGGTCGAGGCCGCATTTCAATATAACGACAGCTACGGGGAAGATGTTTTTTCGTTTGCGAATAATATCAATACGATCGAGGGAGGAACGCACATGAGCGGGTTTAAGACCGCCATGACGCGCGCCACGAACCAGTACGCAAAAAGCAAAAATCTTCTCAAGGACATCGAAAGCGGCCTCAGCGGCACGGATCTCAACGAAGGGCTCGCGGCCGTGATCAGCGTCAAAGTCCCGCGCCCGCAGTTCGAAGGCCAAACCAAGACCAAGCTCGGGAACGGGGAGGTTGAAGGAATCGTTTATTCCGTGATCTACGAAGGCCTGAGCGCTTTTTTCGAAGAAAACCCGCCCATTGCCAACAAGATCGTGGAAAAGGCAGCGCTGGCTTATCGCGCTCGCGAAGCCGCGAGAAAAGCGCGCGAGCTCACGCGGCGCAAAGGGGCGCTTGAATCAGCCTCGTTACCGGGAAAGCTGGCGGACTGTTCGGACGAAGATCCGGCGAACACCGAGGTTTATCTTGTCGAGGGAGATTCTGCCGGAGGTTCGGCCAAACAAGGACGCGACCGAAGATTTCAGGCCATCCTTCCTCTTAAGGGAAAGATCCTTAATGTGGAAAAAGCGCGCATTGACAAGATCCTTTCCAACGAGGAGATCCGGACCATTATTACCGCGATCGGGGCCGGGATCGACGAAGAGTTCAACATCGAGAAACTCCGCTATCACAAAATCATTCTGATGTGCGACGCCGACGTTGACGGAAGCCACATCCGCACGCTCCTTCTCACTTTTTTCTATCGAAAGATGAAAAAACTTCTCGAGAACGGGCATATCTACATCGCCCAGCCGCCCCTTTTTAAAATGAAGCGCGGCAAAGAAGAGCAATATGTCCAGACCGAAGAGCAGATGAACAGCATGCTGCTGGATTTCGGACTCCAGGATGTGTCGCTCAAAAAGAACGGAGCCAAAGGAAAGATCGAAGGCAAGGAGCTCCGGGAGCTTATGGAGCTCGTCCAGGCCATGGAAGATCTGGAGCGTTCTTTGGCGCGAAAAGGGATCCTGTGGCACCGGTTCATGGAGGCTCAAGATAAGAAAAAAGGATTTCCCCTTTATCTCGTACGCCTTCTTGCTAAGAACGAGGAGACCTTCCTTTATTCCGAAAAAGAAGTCGAAGAGCATGTCGAAGCGCTCGAAAAGAAAAGAGCCGCCGAGAGAAAAGAAGAACGAAAAGCGGAGCTGGCCGAGGCGAAGGCTAAGGGCGAGAGCAAGAAAGAAGACAAAGAGAAGAAGGCCCCCAAGAAAGGGAAGGACGAAGAAGTTTCCGAGGAGGAAGAGGTTTTGCCGCCCATGCATGACCTCATAGAGATATTTGAAGCCAAGGAATTCGAAAAAGCGAAAAAGAGGCTTGAAAAATACGACCTGGATTTCGAAGACTTTGAAAGCGTGGAAGAAGTTCGCTTCGAGCTTTCTCTGGAGAAGGAAAAAAGGGAAACAAAAGCTCTCCGCGATGTTTTGGCGCTCATTAAAGCAAACGGAAAAGAAGGCATGACGCTCCAGCGGTACAAAGGTCTTGGAGAAATGAACCCTGAGCAGCTGTGGGACACCACGATGAATCCCGAGACGCGAACCGTTCTCAAAGTCACTCTGGATGACGCGGTCGAGGCGGATGAGATATTTACGGTTCTCATGGGCGATGCCGTGGAGCCCCGGCGCGCGTTCATCGAGCGGCACGCGAAAGCGGTCCGCAATCTTGATATTTAATAAAGGATAAATAAGGAAAGCGATCATGGCAGACGGAAAAAACTTATACGCAATGAACGAAAAGATCATCCTCCGGCCCATCGAAGAGGAGATGAAGGATTCCTACATCGATTATGCGATGTCGGTGATTGTGGGGCGCGCGCTCCCGGATGTTCGCGACGGGTTGAAACCCGTGCACCGGCGTATTTTGTTCGCCATGAACGAGCTGGGCCTTACGCACAGCAAAGCCTATAAAAAATCCGCTCGTATCGTCGGAGAAGTGCTGGGGAAATATCATCCTCACGGGGATACCGCCGTTTATGAATCGATGGTCCGCATGGCGCAGGACTTCTCGCTTCGCTACCCGCTTGTGGAAGGACAGGGAAACTTTGGCTCCATTGACGGAGACAATGCTGCCGCCATGCGTTACACTGAAGCGCGGCTTTCAAGCGCCAGCAACGAACTTTTGACCGATATCGATAAAGACACGGTGGATTTCGTGCCGAATTTTGACGAATCCCTTGTCGAGCCCTCGATCCTTCCCTCCAAGCTTCCGAACTTGTTGATCAATGGGTCGAGCGGCATCGCCGTTGGGATGGCGACCAACATCCCGCCGCACAATCTGACCGAGGTGGCGAAAGCTATGCTCGCGACGATCGATAACCCCGACATCACCGTCAAAGAACTTTCCAAGATCGTTACGGGTCCGGATTTCCCCACGGCGGGACTCATTGTGGGACGTGAAGGGATCAAGAAGGCGTATGAAACCGGTCGCGGGCAGATCGTTATGCGCGCCAAGGCCTCGATCGAAACCGGGCGCAGCAAAAAAGACGCCATCATCATTACCGAGATTCCGTATCAGGTGAACAAGACCAATCTGATCGAGTCGATCGTGCGCCTTGTGGAAGATAAAAAGATCGAAGGCATTTCTGATATTCGAGACGAGTCGGACCGGGACGGGATGCGCGTCGTGATCGAGCTTAAAAAAGACGCCATCGCCCAGGTCATATTAAACAATCTTTACAAGCACACCCAGATGCGGTCGACCTTTGGCGTCATCATGCTCGCGCTGGTCGACGGTCAGCCGCGAGTGCTCACGCTCAAACAGATGCTCGAGCGCTTCATCGATTTCCGGGTCGAGGTGATTATGCGCCGGACTCGGTTCGAACTCGATAAGGCGGAAAAACGAGCGCACATTCTCGAGGGCTTGAAGAAAGCGATCGCGAATATCGACAAGGTGATCCGGATCATCCGGACCTCCAAGAGCCCGGAGTTGGCCAAAGAACGCTTGATGAAAGAGCTCAAGCTCTCAGAGATCCAGGCCAAGGCGATCCTCGAACTGCAACTCCAGCGCCTGACGCAGCTGGAGAGGGTCAAGATCGACGAGGAATATCTTGAGCTCATCAAAAGGATCGAATATTACAAATCAGTCCTCAAGAGCCGGCGCAAGGTGCTCGACATCATCAAGGAAGAAACCGAAGAGATCCTTAAGAAATACGGGGACGAACGCAGGACCCAGATCGTGGCCGCGGAAGGCGACATTGATATCGAAGATCTGATCGCTCAAGAAGATGTCTTGATTACGATCTCGCACGCTGGCTACATTAAGCGCATTCCGGTTAACATGTACCGAAGACAGAATCGCGGCGGGAGCGGTGTTTCAGGCGCCGGCGTTCGCGACGACGAAGATTTTATCGAGCACATGTTCCTTGCCTCGACGCATGACTTCATCTTGTTTTTTACCAATCAGGGACGCGTGTATTGGCGCAAAGCCTACGATATTCCACAAGCATCCCGGCAGGCCAAAGGGAAAGCCATCGTCAACTTTCTTTCTCTCGCGCAGAACGAGCAGGTCTCCGGATTTTTACAGGTCAAGGAATTCGACGACAAGCGGTTCGTGCTTATGGTAACGGCCAAGGGTGTGATCAAAAAGACCAATCTGATCGAATATTCCCGGCCGCGCTCCAACGGCATCAACGCCATCACGTTGCGCGACAAGGACGAGCTGGTGGCTTGCAAGATCACCTCCGGCAAAGACGAGATCTTTATCGCGACGCGCGACGGCAAAGCGATCCGCTTCAAGGAAGAAAACGTCCGAGAGATGGGACGCAACGCGACCGGAGTGCGCGGCGTGAATTTGGCGAAGGGCGACGAAGTGATCGCGGCAGAGATTGTGAATCCCAAAGCGACGGCACTGACGGTCACGCAAAATGGTTTCGGCAAGAAAACCCTTTTTGCCCAATATCGTATTCAATCGCGCGGAGGCAAAGGTATTATCAATATTAAGGTCTCGGAGAAGAACGGCAAGGTTGTGAATGTTCTGACCGTGGCCGAAGAAGATGAGATCATCATCGTGACCACCAGCGGGATGGTCGTGCGATGCCCTGTGAGCCAGATTCGAACTTCGGGGCGAAATGCCGTGGGCGTTCACGTCATGCGTCTCAAGGACAAAGACAAGATCGCCTCTGCCACGCGAGTGGTCGCCAAAGAAGAAGAGGCCGATGCGAGCCAACTCGAGCTTCTCGACGACAAAGCGACAGGGAAGAAAAGCTCTAAATAACAGAAGGTCATCCTGAGAGAAGCGAAGGATCTCGCCTGAGATTCTTCTCCCGCCTCCGGCGGGACCCGAAGGACAGGAGAATAAAATGCTCGACCTGAAATTCATCCGCGAAAATCCCGACCAGGTTGCCCAAGGCCTCGACGCTAAGGGTGTTTCGGTCGATATTCAAGCCCTCCTCGATCTCGATCTGGAAAGAAGAACTCTTTTGAAGCAGAGCGAAGAGCTCAAAGCGAGGCGAAATACCGTAAGCGATGAGATCTCACGCCTTAAAAAGCAGGGGCATCCTGCAGACGAGATTATTACCGAGATGAAGGCGGCATCCCAAAAAATAGCTGAATTTGATGCTAAAGTGGGTGAATTGTCTGAAAAGATAGAAAAAATAGCGCTATGCATCCCTAATTTACCTCTATCAGATGTTCCCATTTGCAGGGGAGCCGAAGGCAATAAAATAGTCCGGACTTGGGGAGAACCCAGGAAGCACGAGTTTAAGGCTAAGGATCATCTCGAGTTGGCTTCCCGGCTAGGGCTGTTCTCTATGGAAAAGGGAAGCAAGATCACGGGTGCAGGTTTTCCAGTTTATTTTGGGGCGGGAGCCAAGCTTGAGCGGGCTCTGATCAGTTTCATGATCGACCTCCATGTTAAAAAGCACGGATATACCGAGGTTTGGGCCCCGGCTATTGTGAATCGAGCGTCCATGCGTGGCACCGGACAGATCCCGAAAATGGAAGAAGATATGTATGCGCTTGCCGCGGGGGAAGGCGAAGAAAAAGGGTCGTTTTTTCTTATCCCTACCGCGGAGGTTCCCATCACGAACCTGATGCGCGATGAAACGATCGAAGAAAAAGATCTGCCCGTGAAATACACAGGCTACACGCCGTGCTTTCGCAAAGAAGCCGGCTCTTACGGTAAGGATACTCGCGGGCTTTCTCGCGTGCACCAGTTCGACAAGGTTGAAATGGTGAAATTTGTAAAACCGGAAGGATCGGAGCAGGAGCTGGAATCGCTCGTGAGAGATGCTGAGGATGTTCTGCAGGCGCTGGAACTTCCTTATCGCGTGGTGTTGCTCGGAAGCGGGGACATGAGTTTTGCCGCCGCGAAGTGTTACGATCTGGAGGTCTGGGCGCCGGCGACACAGAAGTGGTTTGAGGTTTCAAGCTGCAGCATTTTTTCGGATTTCCAGGCGAGGCGAATGAATATCCGTTTTCGGAATGCCACGACCAAAAAACTCGAATTCGTGCACACGCTGAACGGTTCCGGGCTAGCGCTCGCAAGGATCGTGCTTTGTCTTCTCGAAAATTTCCAGGACGTGAACGGACAGATCGCTTTCCCGAAAGCTCTGCAGCCATACTTAGCCTGATCTCGCAGGCCTCTTCGTTCCTTGACCGATTAATAATAAATACATAGACTGCACGCACATTTTGGATAGCGGAAAGAGGCTGGAGGAGGTTTTACGCCATCCACCCTCCAGCGCCCGCCTTCCTGTCTTTGTGGAGAGGTCGCATAGCCTGGTCTAGTGCGCTCGCCTGGAAAGCGGGTAGACTGAAAGGTCTCGCGAGTTCGAATCTCGCCCTCTCCGTTGTTTTTATGAACAAAGCCCTGACCGCGAAGGTTTAAGGAAGACCTTCTGCGGGTCAGGCCGCAGGCTACGAGGGAGAGATTCGAAGGGAGCCCTGGTTTGAAACATGACGGGTTGTCATGTTTCAGGGGAGGGTGGCCGTCCCAATATTCGATAAAAAATGGCGAAAGAATTGGGACAGCACTGATTTCCGATAAAGTTTTATGGGAGAATCAGGCGACCTGAAGCGAAGCGGAAGGCGCCGAATTCGCCCTCTCCGTTTTGCCTTTGCAAAACGACGTTGCCGACGAGGCTCAAGGAATGCCTCGCGCGGCAGACGCCGCCATTTTTCGAACAAACAGCTTTGTCTGAGTTTTGGAGGGGTCGCATAGCCCGGCTTAGTGCGTCGGTTTGCTAAACCGATGTGGCGCGCAAGCGTCACCGGGGGTTCAAATCCCCCCCCCTCCGTTTTACCTGTGTAAAACGACGTTGTCGTCGAGGCTTAAGGAAGGCCTCGTACGACAGACGCCGCAAGCGTCGTGGATTTGAAGCTGACCCGAGTGCCACAGGTTCGAGCGAGGGCAGCCGGCTTCGAGGGAGCCCGCTGACAAGCGGGCGGGAGAGAAGCCCCCCCTTTTTTTCTCATCCCTAGAGAAGGCTAGTTTTTACAGCGTTCAGTTTTATTCGAGCGAGTCGTTAATAGTGTCCCGGTGAGCCCGCGTATTTTTCAGGTCCCGCAGGAAAAAATCAAAAAGCAGTTTGCGCACACGGTTTTCATTAGAAAAAGTAAGAAGCCGCAACAAGAGAGGGAGTCCCGCCATGGAAGACAACGCGTCGAACAAAATGAATTTTCTCAAGAACACTCAGATCATCATTCTCGGGCTTTGTATCGCCGTGGCGACGATCGCCTCAAGCATTATTTTTTCCAAAGGTTTTTTGTCAGTGACAAAGTTTATGAGAGAGCAGATCACCGTGACCGGTTCGGCGCAGAAGGACATCAAGAGCGACTACGCGGTGTGGGCCGGCTCCTTTTCAAGGCGTGAGATCGATATGGCGACCGCTTTTAAAAAGCTCGGCGAAGATCTTGTGAAGGCGAAGCAATACTTTGAGGGGCAAGGGATCTCGGAAAAAGAGATCGTGGTCCGGCAGATCGAGACGGAGACGATCTACAAAAAGAACGATAAGGGAAACAACACCAACGAGATCGAAGGCTATCGTCTCAAACAGGGCGTGGAACTGCACTCAGGCGATGTCGGGAAGATCGCCCGGATCTCCTGCGAGGCCACGAGCCTGATCAACGAAGGGATAGAGTTCTATTCCGGGAGCCCGGAATATTTCTATACGAAACTGGATGAACTGAAAGTCGAGATGCTCGCGAAGGCTACGGAGAACGCGAAGCTCCGGGCGGAGAACATGGTCAAAGCCACGGGGAACAAGACCGGGTTCATGCGCTCGGCCCGGATGGGCGTGTTCCAGATCACGCCCGTTAATTCCACCGAGATCGCGGATTGGGGCATGAACGACACGAGCTCCCTTGAAAAGAAAGTAACCGCCGTCGTGAATGCCAGTTTCGCTATCGAGTAAGAGGCCCTTTCGTGTCCCTTTTTCACAGAACGCTGCATAAGCCGCAGAAGATGTCCCCAAAGAACGGAGAAGCCATATGAATTCGATTTGGATCAGCCTGGTTGTTTTTGTTGGCGTGTTCGGCGGGGCGCTTTTGGGTCTGTTCCTTCGCACGGTATTGCCGGGGCATCATTTGAGCGAGGAGGCCCGGGACGCGGTGAAATTGGGCGCTGGCCTGATCGCAACACTAACCGCCCTTGTGCTCGGTCTTCTGATCAGTTCTTCCAAAGGTTCTTTTGACGCGACCAGTACGATGCTCACGCAGAGCGGCGCGAAGATCCTTATGATGGACCGCGTGCTGGCGAACTATGGCCCCGAAACCCAAGAGGTCCGCGCTCTCTTAAAGAGCTTTCTCAGCGCCAGGGTTTTGATGGTCTGGCCCGAAAAAAAGGGACAGATAAAAAAGATCCAAGGCGGCGACTTTTCTGGAAAGCTTGTTGATATGGAAGACGTCCAGGCAAATCTCCGGGAGCTGGTTCCTAAAAGCGATCTCCAGCGCTCTCTCCAGGCGCAGGCTCTTCAGATCACCGACGAGCTGTCGCAGCTCCGGTGGTTGCTCTTTGAACAACTTCAAACTTCTCTCCCACCGCTGTTCGTGGGGGTTCTGATTTTTTGGCTGGCCGTTCTCTTTGCTTGTTTCGGACTGATGACCCCGCGTAACGGAACCGTGGTCGTTGTGTTTCTCGTTTGTGCGATCTCGGTGGCCGGAGCGATCTATTTGATCTTGGAGATGGAGAAACCGCTTACGGGAACGATGAAGATCTCTAGCGCGCCGATGCTTAAAACTATCGGAAGGCTTGGAAAGTAGAAGCATAAGCCTCTTTTCGGGGAGTCCGGCAGCTCAGATGAGGACGAATGCGGGGCGATTGGTTTTTGCATTTCCCCTCAAAATGCGTATAATGACCCCCCTCAAGCGCCCGCCCTGGCCTTTATTAAAAAATAAAGGATGCTAGGACTGGCACAAACAAGCTTTTATTCAAAGAAAAATTAATGTAGTTTGCGCCCGTAGCTCAATTGGATAGAGCACCACACTACGGATGTGGGGGTTGCAAGTTCAACTCTTGCCGGGCGCACTTGTTTTTATCAAAAAAGGATCTTTTAAAGGCGCCCCCTTATACAGGGGGCGCTTTTCTTTTTGTGATGACCGCCTCCCGAAAACTCTTATAATAACCCCCGCTTAGCATGATCATCATTCATTGTGGAGAATCAGGAAATTATGATTATCCTGGCCTCCTCATCAATGAAATTTAATGGAAGCCAGGGCTTATGGAAAAACCACACCACGAACACTTCATGAAGGAAGCCATTAAGCAGGCGGTCATCGCTTTGGAAAAGGGCGAGGTGCCGGTTGGTGCGGTGGTGGTTTGGAAGCAGAAGATCATCGCCCGGGCCTATAACCAGATGGAAATGTTGCACGACCCTACGGCGCATGCGGAGATGATCGCGCTGACGCAGGCCTCCGAGACTTTAAGCCAGATGCCCGAGGCTCGACCTTCGGACAAGGTAACCCCACAGGGGCGGACTATCGTCCGAGAACATCGAGGGTCGCTTGAGGGCGCAACACTTTATGTGACGCTGGAGCCGTGCCCGATGTGCGCCGGGGCGCTCGTGATGACCAAGTGCGCGAATCTTGTCTACGGCGCTCGCGACGCGAAAGCCGGGGCGTGTCACAGTCTTTATCATATTACGGACGATGAGCGGTTGAATCACCGCGTGAAAGTGACCGGTGGAGTAATGGCCGACGATGCAAAGCTCCTGCTGTCGGAATTTTTCAAAAATTTAAGGAAAGAAAAAAGATAAAAAACGGATGATGGAGGGAGGGTGGCGGATGGCGACGGATGAAGAGCCAAAGCACCATCCCCCTTCCGATATCCGCCATCCTGTTTTTCATGGAGAGGTGGCAGAGCGGTTGAATGCGGCAGTCTTGAAAACTGCTAAGCTCGCAAGGGCTTCGGGGGTTCGAATCCCTCCCTCTCCGTTGTTTTCAATAAACAACGACGGCATCGTGGCGGCTTAGGGTATTCCGCCTACGGTGCCCGCCGTTTTACTTTTGCAAAACGACGTTGCCGTCGAGGTTCATGGAAACCTCGTACGGCAGACGCCGCAGGGCTTCGAGGAGGGATTCGAAGGGAGCGCTGTTTGTAAATAGGACAGACGTCCTATTTACAGTGCGGGTGGCCGACCTGGAGCGCAGCGGAAGGCGCCGAGCCCTCCCTCTCCGTTGTTTTCAATAAACAACGACGGCATCGTGGCGGCTTAGGGT
>CAYZYT010000004.1:95659-181812 GCA_964482725.1 uncultured bacterium
GGTTCATGGAAACCTCGTACGGCAGACGCCGCAGGGCTTCGAGGAGGGATTCGAATTAAAAAAGAATCTCGGAAAAAACCTTAAACGGAGCACGAAAAATATTGTCGAAAAAAGCCCTGCGCCCCCTAGACTTTTTGCCAGGGGGGTGCTATGTTTCTAATAGGAGCAGTTGTTCTTTAAAATGATTTTTTCAGGCGATTGCCTCTGGTGTTGCACGCTATTCGGAGTAATCCCCATAGCGTTAAACGCCTGCAGAAAAATTGCAGGGCGTCAACGACACCAGACGACAATTGTCTGATTTTTTTGAGATGGCCGACGCCAGAAAGTCCTGCTGGCAACACTGATTCCTGTGAGGATCGGTCGTTATGGAGGAAGTGGGCGCCCTCCCGGAGTCTCAATCCGAGGTTGCTGACGCCAGAAAATCGCTTAACTGGCAACGATCCGTCTAGAGGATCACTCGTGAAGGAGGTGAGCGTCCTTCCAGCGATCTCAACTTTAAAGGCCAGTTGTTGGCGAAAACTTTCCGCAAGAAGAGCGGTTGAGTCAATCGCCGATGAGTGGCTTTTTTTGTGCCTCACGCGGGGCCCAACAACCTCAAAATTTATCCAACCCGAAATTCTTCATCGATAAAAGCGAAGACAAAAAACCATTGCTTGCAAAGAGCTCTTCGCGCATCATGTCGCGACGATAGGGGTTGGAGAAAATCCTTACTTTGATTCCCGCCCCATGGTGTGTTTTCGATCAAGAGCCATAACAGCGTGTAGGTCTTAAGAAGTCCGCCTGCGATGCCCGTTATTTTGCTTGTGTAAAACGCGTTGCCGTTGAATCTGGAGGAAAGCTTTGTGCGGCACCGCAAGAAACGAAGAGGGGGAGATCATGCATAAGGATATGCGGAACAGGGCGGTTAAAGGTATTTTATTTTTCTTTTGCTTCGCCGTGATTTTTTGTGGCGCGGGATTGGCTAGGGTGGGAGAAAACGAAAAAGGCCGAGAAACCCCAGCGATGGGGAATCCACCCCGAGGAGAAGAAGCGGAGGACAACTCCGTCGAATTACTCCCGGTGGACCCCGGCGCGAAGCCTTTGATCCCGGGAAGGACCTACTCTCTCAAGGAACTTTCAAAGAATGCTGTGGCGGAAGAGAGGGAGTTTTTCACGGACGCCTATCTCGTGCTTTGTGCTCCAGCGCCATGCCCGCCATGTCCCCAAGGGGTGGTGTGCGCGGCTTGCGAAGAAGCGGTTCTTTACTTTTCGGATGAACCCCTGGAAGGCAAAACAGAGAATGAGCTCAAAAAGATGCGCGAAGTCCTTGTAGGACATCATTATGAATTCTGTCCAGAACTTACAAAATTCACGGCCGGAAAAAAGCATCATTTGAAAGTCGCCGTACAGAATATGTCGCCCGAAGAGGGTTGGGTTTATAACGAAATGAGAATTGTCCCGGAGGAGGAATGATCCGTTCGCGGAAGGGCCCGGGCGCGCAGGAAAAGGTTATAAGGAAAGAATGAATCTTCTTTTTTTAATAATAGGTTCTATGGCAGTGTTGTTCGCGGGCTACCGGCTTTACGGAAATTTTTTAAGCCGGATTCTCGGGCTTCGAGATGATCTCCCGACGCCCGCATGCACGCTCCGGGATGATGTGGATTTCGTCCCGGCGGGGAAGTGGTATCTGTTGGGCCAGCATTTCTCCGCGATCGCAGCGGCTGGGCCGATCGTCGGACCCATTCTTGCAGGGATGTGGTTTGGATGGGTGCCGACGCTTCTCTGGATCCTTTTAGGCGGAATTTTTATTGGTGGGGTCCACGATATGCTCACCGTCGCGGCTTCGGTCCGGCATCAAGGCAAGTCCATCGCGGAAGTGCTCCGGGAATACATGAGCAAGCGCGGCTATATCCTTTTCCTGCTTTTTCTCTGGTTCTCCCTTGTCTATATCATCACGACCTTTATGGATATTACGGCCGGAACATTCACCGATCCTGTCAGGGGCGCAGGCGTTGCCTCTTCTTCCATGATGTATCTCGGGATTGCGGTCGTGATGGGGGTGATTCTCAGGAAATTCAATCCGCCGCTCGGAATCACGACGCTTGTCTTTATCCCTTTGGTTTTTGTCGCGATCTATCTCGGACCGTATTTCCCGCTCGTCATGCCCTCTCTGGGAAAGATGGACCCACGAGCGATGTGGAATGGGGCGCTTCTGATCTATTGTTTTATAGCAGCGGTGATCCCGATGTGGCTTTTGCTCCAGCCGCGCGGCTATCTGGGAGGTTTTTTCCTTACCTTGATGGTCGGAGTGAGCTTGGTCGGGATCCTTGTGGGAAATTTCATCCAGCCTTTCGTGATCCATTACCCGGCATTTACGGGATGGATCAGTCCGGGCGGGTTCCCGATCCTTCCGCTTCTCTTTACGACCGTCGCGTGCGGAGCCTGTTCGGGATTTCATGCTATGGTCGCCTCGGGAACCACCTCCAAACAGATCGCCAAAGAATCCGATATTAAGCTGGTCGGGTACGGAGGGCTTCTTCTCGAGAGCTTTGTAGCGGTTATTGCCCTCGCGACCGTTTTGATCCTGACCGTCTCAAAAGCTAACGCTCTGGAAGATCCCAACCAGATCTTTGCTAATGGTGTCAGCCTTTTTTTGAGTCGCCTTGGAATTCCCAAAGAGCTTGCGCTTAATTTCGCACTGCTCGCCTTTGCGACGTTTGTTTACGACACCTTGGATGTGGCGACGCGACTCGGGCGCTATATCTTTGAAGAGTTGACGGGATGGCGGGGGACATGGAGTCCTTACGCCGCCGCGCTGATCACGCTGATCCTACCCGCGATCTTTGTCACGACCCGGATGACCGACGCCTCAGGCCATGTGATCCCGGCGTGGAAAATGTTCTGGTCGGTTTTCGGCTCCAGCAACCAGTTGCTTGCCGCCCTGGTGCTTCTCACCGTAAGCCTCTGGCTTTTTAAGAACAAGATGCGCTATCGCGTCGCCCTTTGGCCGGCGATCTTCATGATGCTCGTGGCGATGTGCTCGCTTTTCTTTCTCTTGCGACCGTGGATCCGGGAAATGTTCTCGCTCGGAAGATTTGTTTTCAATCCTCTGGGGATCACGGGCGCGTTGCTCGCAGGGCTTGCCCTCTTGCTTTTATGCGAGGGAGTGAGTATCTTTCTAAAGGCGCAGGCTCCCCAGGCCGAAAATGTTGTAAGCGAAAAACCCAAGGAATTCCCATGACAAAAGAATTTAGTGAGTTCAAGGACCGCAGAAAGTTTGTCCGTGTGAGCATTTACGCGATCACAAGGTATTTTTGTCCTCTTCGCGATATGGAGGTCGGGGTTCAAACCCGGATCTCTGATATTTCCGAAGGCGGTGCGCTGCTCGTCAGCTTTACGGAAGGGCTCCCCCCGGAAGCCTCGGTTAAAATGAGCTTTGTGATGCCCGGCGAAGAGAGCTCACTTGTGACCGTGGAAGGGAAGGTCAAGCACACCGGATTTTTTGAAAAAGATCTCTACCGGTCAGGCATTGAATTTCTTAAGCTGAAGAAAAAAGATCTTGAGGCCATTCACGGGTACGTGGCCACCCACAAGAAGAAGTAATTCTGCGGGGACCGGGTCAAACAACGAAAGTGTTCGCTGTTCCACGGGCCCTGAAGAGCTTCAAGGCTCTCCGATGATGTCCCGCACAAATTGATTCTGCAAGGTTTCCAGATGGATAGGCTTGGTCAAATACTCCAAAGCCCCCAGCCCCGCCATTTTTTTAACGGTTTCCGGGTCCCAGTGCCCGGTGAGAATGACTACGGGCAGAGCGGGGAATTGTTCGTGGAGGAGGCGCATGACCTCGATCCCGTCCATGCCGGGCAAGCCGATATCCAGAAGGACCAGGGAGGGGAGATCTTTTTTAATCATGGCGAGACCGTCGGGGCCGTTTAAAGCATAGGAGGTGGAATAGCCCGCGTCAAAAAGGAACTCTGTGATCATCTTGCAGATCTCAAGCTCATCATCGATGATCAGGATCTTCTTTGCCATTTCAACCTCCCTTTCCAACGCCTCTTATTATAAAACAAGACGGCCTTTCTCTGGAGCAATAATTTCACTCAAAGCAAAAAAGCGTGATGGATCTCGGAAGGAGAAAGGCGTTAAGCCGTTGCTTCGCGCCATCCGCCGGCTCCAAGTCTTGGTTTTTTATATCGCTAATCCGTAAGAGGGTTGGTAAGATAAACGCAGTTCCAACCTAATGAGGTCGAGCATGATCACTAGTTTTTATTTTAAGAAAAGCGGAGAGGTCGAGACGAATCTTTCTCGGGCGCGGCTTCTTTCCGTGTTGGGCGAAAAAAACAGTCTGCTCTGGGTGGACCTAGAAGAGCCCAATGAATTTGAGAGCGATTCCCTGGTTGAGATCTTCAATTTTCATCCTCTGGCGATCGAGGATTGTATGAGCGACCAATCTCAACCGAAGCTCGATGACTACGGGGAGTACCTTTTCATGGTCGTCCACGCGATCATGATGCACGACAAGGGTTCCAAACGAGAGCTTCGAACCGTCGAGCTCGATATTTTTATCGGCGAGAATTTCGTCGTAACCGTTCATAAAGAGCCGCTGGTCAGCGTTGGCCAGGTGCGGGAACTTGCGCAAAAAAAGGCCCCGGCGCTGATGGGAAGCGGTCCCGATATGCTCGTGCATTCCCTGTTGGATCATTTGGTCGACCGGTATCTTCCGGTGTTGGATGAATATGACAACAAGATCAACTCGCTTGAAAAAGAAATGTTCCGTCACACCTCGAAAGATTTTCTGAAGAGCCTGCTGCAGGTCAAACAAGACATGTTTCATCTTCGGCGCATTGTGGGCCCCCAGCGAGACACGCTTTATTCTCTGACCCGCGATTCGAGCGCCTTCATCAAAGCGGATCATCTGATGTATTTCCGCGATATCTACGACCACCTTTTCAGGATCTACGGGATGGCCGAAGCGTATCACGAGAATTTGAACAATATCTTGCAGGTCTATTTCTCGTACTCGTCCTTTCGCCTCAATGAAGTTTTGAAGCATTTGACTGTTTTGGCGACTGTAACCATGCCGCCCGTTATTATCGCGAGCGTTTATGGGATGAACTTTAAGCATTTTCCGGAGCTGGAGTGGGCGATGGGGTACCCCTTCGCTATCGGTCTTTGTGTTCTTTCTTCTCTGGCGATGCTTGTCTGGATGAAATTTAAGAAATGGATATAGCCTTCTTCAAAGGCCGGGAAACGGGAAACGGCTAACAATGAGCACAAACAATATGAAAACCCTCTACGGATCGACCCCTGAAGAAATAGAAAGCGTCGTTGTTTCCCTCGGATTTCCGAAGTTCCGCGCGACCCAGCTCCTCGACTGGATCTATCAAAAAAACGTTCTGGCCTGGGACGAGATCCGGAATCTTCCCAAAGAGGCGCTCCAAAAACTTTCCGAAGGGCTTCACCTTACGGCACTCGAGCCCGGGGAGGAAAAAAAAACCGTGGTCGGGGGGTCGACAAAGTTTCTTTTCAAAACCCAGGACGGACATTTTCTTGAAAGTGTTCTGATCTCGCACCAGGACGATCTCGAGCCGCAGGAAGAGGAGGATGCAATATCTCAGAGGCGGCGGGAGACCGTGTGCGTTTCAACGCAGCTGGGATGCAAGATCCAATGCGTGTTTTGCGCGAGCGGGCAGGGGAAGTTCACCCGCAATCTTACGGCCGGCGAGATCGTCGAGCAAGTCGCGAGGATCAGTCGGATGACGGGGAAAAAGATCACGAATGTTGTGTTTATGGGGATGGGGGAGCCGCTGGATAATTACGAGGCTACGCTCAAGGCGGTCCGGATTTTGATCGAACCCTGGGGATTTGCCTTCGGAGCGCGAAGAGTCACGGTCTCGACCTCCGGCATTACCCCGAAGATCCTGGAATTTGTAAAAGCAGTAGACGGGCGCGTCCGCCTTTCCGTGTCGCTCCACTCCTCGATCGACGAGGTCCGGAGCTTCCTTGTTCCGATCAACCGGCGCTATCCTCTCAAAGATCTTGTGAGCGCGCTCCGGCGGATCAATCAGGATCTGAAAAGGGACATTACGTTCGAATACACGCTGATCGCCGGCGTGAACGATTCTGAAGAAGAGGTCGAGGGCGTTTCCATCCTCGCGAAACCGCTTCGCGCCAAGATCAACGTGATCCCTTACAATCCGATCGCAGAATACCCCCACAAAGCACCCACCCCGGAAGCGACCGAGTACTTTTGCGAGCAGCTCAAAAGGCGCGGACTGCACGTGACGCTTCGCAAGACGGAGGGGCGCGAAATCAATGCCGCGTGTGGACAGCTCCGTCTCGACAGAATATCGAGCCGCGGGGAACGGGGAACGGGGAACGGATAACGAGAACGATCAAAGCTTGTTCATTAGACACCGGATCATTCGTGTCTCGTGGTCCGTTTTTTCCAATAACGCATCGCAAGCATTCTGAGAAAAATATCCCAGATCCTTGCAGACCTCAACCTGCGTTTCGAGTTCCGCGCAAGATCCCAACGCAATAGACAGGAATCGTTGATAATCTTTCGTGTAACGGCGATTAAACCCCTCCGCGATATTGCTTGGGATGGAAATGGCTGCCCGGCGCAATTGCGTCGTTAGCCCATAAAGTTCGTCTGGAGGCAGCGTCTTCGTTGTCTTATAGGTGTCGATGACGAGCTCTTTCCCTAATTTCCATATGTGAAGATCCCTGAAATCAGAGATCTTTTCCGGAGGATTTGATCCCGGAGCTGGAGTTCCGGAATTTGAGGCCGCAGAATTCTGGCCTCTCGGCTCTGGCGCGCTGTCCCGGGCTGGCGACGTGCCATTTTTTTGATAGCTGTCTGTCTTTTGAGGATAGACAGGCCGTTTCCAGCGGTTCGGATATCTTTGCGATGGCTCTTGGTTTTCCATTTTTGAAGCTCCTTTACTGGTTTTTGTTTTTTTGACCTGCGTTCCCCGTTTCCCGTTCCCCGTTCCCCGAGGCAAGGTAGTTCCACAACTTGCCAAGCTCCGGCTTCTCCTCATAGATCCGCTCCAAGCGTTTGGAAAAAAACCCATCCGTCATGCCGTCCAGCAGCGCCGTGAGTTCGTCCATGCGAAGAAGGTTTTCGAGCTGCTCCTGTTCGGAGGCGGGCGGCGTGAAGACGAGGTCGATCTGAAGGCGGCGGCGCTCGTAGTAGATCCGCGTGGCTTCCGACAGGAGATCGTTGCGGAGCTCCACCATCATTTTCTCCCGCGAGTCGATCGAGGTTTGATCGGAACTGTAAAGAACGTCCCCAAAATCCCAGCTGACATCCGCGTCCCAGCTCTTGCTTCTGTCTTCAGGACCTGTAATGTATTTGCCGCTGTAGGTGCTGATCGAGGGGCTGCGGTCCAGGCTTTTGCCGAACGAAAAGGATGGCAAGGCTCCGGCGAGGCGCGACAGCGCATGCCAGCGATGGATCTTGCCGTTTCCGACATCGGCGTATCGGATCACGCGCTTATGGATCTCCCGGGCGGAAGGTTCTAGAGCGAGGAGCTCTTTAAAAAGAGCGAGAGTTTCCTCCTGCGGCAGATAGATCGTTAGCCCCGGACCGGCCTCGGGAAGAAAAGTTTCTAGAGGGTATTGCACAAAACCGTCTCCGGTGATCGCGATCAGTTTCTCCTCATTCAGCACCGCGAGCCCCTGGGCGCGGTCTTTGGCCAATCCCTCAAAAAGGCCGGTCCATTTCCTGGCGCGGGCATCGTAAGCATAAACGCCCCTCGGGGTTGCGGCGTAGAGGCATTCCTTTTTTTCTGAATACGCCAGCTGAAGGATGTTTGCGCTTTGCAGGCCGCTTCGGGGCAGGGGCTCCCAGCGGTAGCCGCTATCGAAGCTTTGAAAGACCCCGGTTGTGGTTGCGAGGAAGAGCTCCTGCGGGTTTCGCTTTGAGATGAGCAGGTCATGGATCTTGAGGTCATAGGAAAGAGGTTCCTCAAGAGTTCCCGGGATTTCCGTATCTATGCCGGAAGGCTCAGGGGCGTTTCGGGAGAGATCGAGGACGGAGCGCGCGGAACTTTCCGGAAGGGCCAAGTAAAGCGTTTTTTTATCCGCGAGAAAGAGGCGATCACGAGCATAGACCAAAAGGGGGAGAGGCCCCGAAGAGCGAAAGAGGTCAGAGGGAGACCACGTGCGTCCCGCATCCCGTGTTTCCAAAAGACCTTTCTGGGTTCCCAGAAGCCAGCGGTTGGGATCTTGGGGGTGGACCGCGAAGGAGAGAGGTGTTTTCGTCGAATCTTTGTAAACCTCTCTCCAGGAACGGTCATTCAGGTTTCCCATAAAGATGCCGCGGCCCGTAATCGCAAAAACAATGTCCGGAAGAACCGCGAAAGAAAAAAGACGCTTGATCGGGGCGTTCGCGTCCGTCTGAGACCAAAGCGGTTGCCAGGATTTCCCCGCGCCGGTTTCAAAAATTTTATGCTCCGAAGCGACGAGAAATTTTGTCGGATCAAGCGGATGGATTGTGAGGCAGGTGAGGGTGCCGCCTGCCATGGAGGGCTGAAGTGGCTTTTGCCACTCCGCAGGGGCTGGCATTTGGAACATCAAAAGACAGAAAAGCGACAAAACAACTCCGGCGACCAACGTTTTCTTTCTGATTTTCAGCATGGGCGAAGCTCCTTTTTATTTATAATTATCATAAAATATATTCATAAAAAATAAAACTGTCAACATTTTTTCATATTTTATTCAAATAACGTCCTATAAGTAGCCTCAAGACCTTGTAAAAGCGGCATCCGGAGGGTACATTTTAGGAACCACAGAAGACGATTTTTAATCGCGTCTATTCTTAAAACTAAAAATATCCATTTACAAAGAAGTAACCCATCAATTTAAGCGTTTGTATAAGATAATTATTCGAAGGCAGGCCATCCTTTTCTCGCGTCCGAGGCGTGGGAGGCGAGAAACCAAGAGTAAAAGGGAAAAATGAGGGAGAGCTCTATTTTAAAACGAGTGATTAGCCTGGTCGTCGTTGTTTGCTTCCTGACAACGAACGCGATGGCTATGCCTGGTCAAACCCTGGATGGAGGATGGGGGATGGCGGGTGTAGAAAAAGCAAAAGCCATCTCTGTTCCCTCTGGGCTCGGAAGTGTCGTGGAAACATATGACGCCTCAAAACAGGATGGCGGAAGGCGGAGGGAGGATGGCAACAAACTAAAAACCGAAGCTCCGTCCACCATCCTCCATCCTTCCCCCAGATTTGTTATTTACATCCAAGACGCGCACGACTCGCTCGAGGCTCAGGAAAATATCGCCGCCATGGTCCGGCACTGCGTGAAGGAATACGGCGTCAAAACCGTCTACGAAGAAGGTTATGAAGGCCCGGTCCCGACCGACAAGCTCTTTGGATCGATCCAGGATCCGGTTCTTAAGGAAAAGATCTCTTACTACCTGATGGACAAGCTCCGCATCGGCGGCGCGGAGTATGCGCATATCAATCGGGCGGCGGAGCCGCCCTCCCGGGAAACGGCTAACGATGAACGGTTAACGATGCGTTCAGCGTTCCCCGTTCCCCGTTCCCCGGAAAGCGATTTTCAGCTTGTAGGTGCCGATTCGATCAGCCTCCATCTTGAGAACATCCGCGCCTACGAGCAGGCGGCGAAGAACCGTACAGGCGTGACGCAAGACATTCAGCGTATCCGCAAAGAACTTCAGAAGCTGGCTGACAAGAATTTCCCGAAGGAAATGAAAGAATGGTTGAAGCTCAAAGAACGGTATCAGAACGGACAGCTGCCGCTCGTTGAATACTTGGCAAGAACCATGAAAATCCGGGAGACGGATGGAGGATGGAGGATGGCGAAGGGCGTAAAGCCAGGTTTGCCGCCATCCGCCATCCACCCTCCGGCCCCCAGCGTTGAAGCCCTCCTCTCCGGTGATCCGAAAGCCATCAAACAGATCGATCTGATGAAATTGATCGGGGAGATCCAAGCTCTCGAGAACGAGATCGTTGAGGCAGGTCTCCCGGCAGAAAGGGACCGGAAAACGTACGGTTACTTCGAGAGCGTCATGCTCCTTGAAAAACTCAACAAGATCGAGCTCAGCCACGAGGAATTCACGTTCCTCAAAGATTCGCTCGAAGGCCTCAAGACCGAAGATGTTGCTCGCTTTATCGCGAAGGAAACCGGTCACTCGCTCGTACTTTTCAAGTCTTGGGAAAATCTAATTGCCGATTCGATCCATTTCTACGAGCTGGCGAAGAAGCGCGATCAGGCAATCGAGAAAATCCTGACCAAGACTACAGACGAGAGACTAGAGACCAGCGACAAAAAAAGTCTCCTGTCTCCAGTCTCCGGTCTCGAGTCTCCAAAAACCAAAGCGGATATCTCCGTTTTGGTTTTTGGGGGTTTCCACAAAGAAGCCATCAAGCGGATCCTGAAGGAAAAAGGCATCAGCTACGTCATTTTGTCACCCTCGATCGGAAATCCCAGCAAGCGGCATGAGGATTATTACCGAATGTTGATGGGCGGGGGGAGGCATTCGTTTGAACGAATGCAGGGTATCGGAGGGAGGATGGAGGATGGAGTAAAACAGAAAACAAAAGGTTTCTCGCCCTCCGCCAACCGTGGCGAGAGCGTTTCTCGCCAAAGCACCCGCGCTCAATCCGTTTTCACGATGAACTACGGTTCCACCGTCGATCTTCTTTCCAAAACCGCCGCGCCATTCCGCAACGAACTTCGGCAGGATTTTATTTTAAAGATGGACCTCGCTATTCAGGGACGGTTCTTGAATGCCGGGGCTGAGGCCAAAGAACCGTCCCTGGTTGACAATTCTGCCAAACGCTCCGAAGTGCGGCAAATGTTGCAACAAGGCCCGGCAACCAAGCGCGACGGATTTATTTCCGCAGCCTGGAAAAAGCAGCGGGCGAAGCTCCTGCAAAGCGCCAATTACCGGCTGCTGGAATACATGATTCACCAGACCGACCTTTCCGAGCGTCAGAAAAAAGGGTACCTCTATCTTTGGGAAACGATGATGCTTTTGATCCCGCTCACCAACGGAGTCAAGATCCCCGCAAGCGCTTGGGCGGTGTCTTTGGCGATCGCTCATCCTGCTTTTACGATCCTTCCGGCGATCATTTGGTGCACCTTGAGTTCGGTCCTTCGCGCCATTTTTGTGATACCGCCTTTCGCTTTTTACTATCGCTTCAGGGTCAGGGAGCTCGTGCTGGCGAACTTTCTTCCGTTCGGCGCCGCTTTTGTCGCCGTGCCGACGCAGGTGCTTGCGATCATGCGCGAAGAATACAAGCGGTTCGGGGACCTGTCTTTTAAACAGCTGGCGAAGCTTCACGAGACCGTGATCCGAAAAGTTCTTGAGGAAAATCCCAAGGATGAAGCGCTGCTCGCGCGGACTCCGGAGCTGACTTTCCGGCTGCTCGAATGGCGTTCCCGGAAGTACGGGGCCGATGCGGCAAAAGCGCTGCTGCTTCCGGCAAGGCTCACGGACCTTCTTCAAGAGGCTGACCCGAGCAAAGCTGCGTTGTCTGCACAACGAGCAACGGCGTTAGCGAAAACGGTCATCTTCTTTCCTCCGTCAGGGTTTCACCAGGCCGGCTCAAGGGGGAGCGCTCTTTATGAAAATTCCGCGACCATCAAGCGGCTTTACGAGAGAGTCAATCAAAAGGCGCGGGAAATTCTCGGGGATCCTGCCTTCGATATTTTTGACGTTTCCTTCAACCAGACCGAAGAGGATTATTTGCGGGGTAACAATGCCGTCGCGGTGCATCTGGCCATTGCAACCCATCACATGGCCTTATGGGAAAGCCTGAAGGAAAAATATCCGGAAGCCGGCCGGCCCGGAGCGGTTCTTGGCGCGAGCCGGGGAGCGGATGCGGCCTATTATGCGAGCGGAGCGCTCGGCTTGGAAGATACCGTCGAGCTTGCGGTCCGGAACATTCAGTTCTTGAAAAAAGCGTCCGAGCTTTCGGGTTCCCGGAGGATCGGAAGTGTTTCCCGTCTTTCCCGGGAAACATTGGAGGCCCTGCTAGCTCCGGAAGAAGGCGCGATCGCGGTTCAATATTCGAAAAATCTTTTCGCTGTTTCTTACAGGAAAGACTCTTTCGAAAAACTCGAACAAGATATCAAATCGGCGGGAGGCGTTCTCAGAAAAACGCTCCTCAGCGTGTCGAGCCATGATCCTCATCTTCTCACGCCGGAAACAAAGCCGCTCTTTGAAGAATACCAAGCGTTCCTCGAGGGATTTAAAGCGCGCATTCGTCTGCCCTCTCTGAAGCTTTTCTCGGCACTCGAGCCAGGGAAAGAGCTTAAGACGCCCGAAGACATCCTGAGCGAAGAGGTGCGTTACACCACCCAGGCGATTCCGCTGGACCGCTCTTTCGCCGACCTCTTGCAAGGAGCGGGACTGCAGAATGTTTTGGGGCTCGGCTATGAAAAGGATTATTTCATCCAGGCCCTTCAAAAGGAAGGGACGGTGTCCGGGGATGTTCGTGTGGCGCAAGCGGCCGACCTCGCGGATTATGGATCTTTTTGGAATCTTTTCTCTCGGACAGAAAACGTAGGCGCAGCCGGTACCGTACGCTCCGAAGTGCGGGCCGCCAATGATCCGAAAGATATATTCGAAGGCGAGCCTCGCCTCTCCGTCGAGAGGCGGGATGGAAATGTTCTTTCAGGGGATGCCCGAACCCTCTCCGGCGGAAGGGTTTTGAGTTGGGATGAGGCCGTGCAGCACGCCCCGGAACTAGCCCGAAGGGTGGCTCTGAGCGGAGGCTTTGCCGGTTTTTTTACGCATCTTGGCAGAGCCTGGAATGATCCCTACAGGGAAATCGACCCAGCGATCGTCGAGCGTTATTTTGAAAACGTGCGAGCCTGGGGTCGCAAGGAAAATGGCGTCGTTTTCATTCTTGGCGGAGTTCCGGAAAAAATCGGCGAGCTTTTTACGCAGGCGGTGGTAATTCATATCCCCAATGTCCCTGACAACGATCCGATCCCGTTGATCGCCGGGAAGGAATCTTTTGATCCCATGGTTGAGCTGATGAAAAAGATAGGTGTTCGCGGGATTCTTCCCTATGGCGGAGAGTATGCCCGCTTCGATGAACAAGGGCGGGTGTTACAAGGGTTTGATCCGGGGCTTGGTTGCGCAGGCGGACCGCTTTTTATTTTGAGCCGCTTTTTTGCTGTTCACGTATACCCTCAACTGCTTTTGGGAGGTTTGATCAATAAGCACTTGGGTGTGGCGGGTCTTCCACTTGAAACCGGAAAATATCTCACGGAACCCCGCTCGGAAATCCGGAATATCCCAGCAGGTTCGAAGCTTTCGCGACGGGAAGCTTTCCGGTGGGCGGCCTTATTCGATGAAGAGTTGAGTCAACGGGGACGCGCGCTCGTGTCGGCAGCGACGAAAGAAAAACTTTCCGTGAAGAGGGATACCCTTTTAGGGGGCGTGAATCGCTACAGCGCTCCGGAGAAAACCGCCATCCTTTCTTTTCGCGACAAGGATTCTCTGGGCCAGATCTATCTTCTTTTTCTGGATCGGGAAAACCGCCCCGCAGGCTATGGGTCTCTTTACAGCTCCGGAAAGGACAAGCCCGTCGTCGTATCCTTCCACATCTTTTCGGAATTCAGAGGCCGCGGGCTCGGCGAGGATTTCTGGAATGCGATCAAAAGCTTTCTCAAACAAAACGGCATGGGGTATGTCCCTGAGAAAGTTTACTTCCCGCCCGTTTCATGGTTTGCGGAGCGCGGTCTGGGGGACGATTTCAAAAATTCAGGCGTCCAGGAATTTCTGGTCAAAATGGGTTTTAAGCCTGTCGGAGTGAAGCCTTCCGCCACGCCCGGAGATGTGGCCTTTCTTTATAACTTGGGCGATGGGGAAAAGCCTCAGGCCGGAGTCGCGCGAAGTGAGGCCCGGTCTTCAAACGAAAGCCGGGAGCAGCTGACGGACGCAGGGATGGATCAATACGCCTTTTTTTACTGGAACAATAATAGTCAGTTCGATGCCATCCCGTACACGCTTGAAAAGCCGTTGTGGGAGTGGAGGGCCGGGGATATTTTTGTTGTCGAAAGCAGAGAAAAAACCGAGACCTATCTGCTTTTGGAGCAAACGGATTTTGGCGTTGTGACCTTTACTTCGCCTAGGGATTTTGGAGAGCCTGAAAGACGGAATATCCGTGAGTGGAGGATGGACTTTGGGCGAGATCTCGACCGGGGTGCCAGGATCACGGTCCGAAGGTATTACGATGCCGGCAAGATCCCGACACTGCTCCATTTTGCGAATGAGGGACGTTTAGAGCCGGACACGCTCCGAGCTTATTACAAGCGGATCATTCTCGGGGTTTTGATTATCGCCGCGCCTCCGGTTTTGGGGCTGTATATGTTTGGCCTTTTAAAGCCGTGGTTCATCTCGATGGTTTTAGGAGTTCTGGCGCTGGCTCTTCTGGCGGGTCCCGTTCTTTTCCGATTTAAAGCGGGTAGTTTTATTTTCGATCTTAACCAAGCGCTTCCTTTCCGGATCCCGCCGCCGGGGACGAAACTTTCCAAGTTTGAATCCTGGAGAATGAATTTCCCGTCCTCTTCCGCCCGATCGGAAGCGCGTCTCTCGCGAGGGACAAGCCCGGAGCCTACGGCCGCCGGAGAACAGGCTCTGGGAAAAGGTCCCCGGGAGGCGGAATGGCCCGAAGTCAGCCGCCAGTTCAGATCCCTGAATCCCTACAATATTCACAATATGCCGAGCGCCGTGCTTTCGGAATTGGCGTCGGAGATAGCGAACAAGTTAAACGTTTATGTTTTTGTCAGGAAAAATCACAGCGGCAAACGATGGATGAGTCAGGTTATGGAGATTTTGAGTCTGAGGATCGTTTATGACCAGGATATCGAAGTTTACGTGAAAGGTCGCCAGACTCCGGAAGTTTTAAACGCTACGTTGGACCTGGTTGAAAGGGCCATGCAGGATTGGAAAATGCTCGAGGAGTCGACGAAGGAAAATCCTCTTTATGACGCCTATCTTCGGGAGATCGACCAGATCGCGCAGGGATCTGCGACCCGTACTTTGAAAGCAGCTTATCGGACTTTTTCAGATGCGGCGATTAGCCGCGCGATCGATGCGGTGGATTATAACCACGGAGAGATCGATCCTGCGACGGGGGAAGCCAAACGGGATGAAGTCACGGATGCGGCCTTCCGCCGCTTGGACGCGCTCTATGAGGCCGTGCCTGGAGTGATCACGGTCCCGCGGAGTGAGTTCATGGGCTTCTTCGGAAAACGCCAGCCGGAATTCGCAGCGAATAAAGACAGGCTCATCAAACCCTTCTCGGCCTTGAGCGACGCAGAAAAAACCGCGCTTGTTCGGTGGAATGAAATCCGCCGTTCAGAAGCGCGGGATGTCCCGGAAGTGGCGCAGACGCAAGGGAGCCGGGAGGAGCAGGAAGACCGGTTCGTGAATGAAAAGATCTCGCTTGGTGCGGTTCCGCACGGGGAAGGTAGGCTTCTGGCCGTGATGGATGGACATGGCGGCGATGAGGTCTCGGAAATGTTGCGGGCGAATCTCGAGCGCGTTTTTAAAGACTCTATGCTCCGGAAAAACGGAGATGTCCAGCAAGCCTTACAAGAAGTTTTTGGTCGCTTACAAAAGATGGCTGCGGGATCGGAGTCGGGGTCCACGCTTTCGCTGGCCTATGTTCCGGAAGATGAAAAAGCCGCTTATGTCATGATCGTCGGCGATTCTCCGGTTTATGTCCGGAAGAACGGAAGGCTTATTTCCTTTCCGGAGCACAATCTTTCGAATCCCGTGGAAGTGATCACGCAGCAACAAAGGGCGTCGAGCGCCGGGAAAAAATTCCGCGTCGATTATGATTTTAAAAGGGAGAATGGAAAGGATCTGCTACGGAAAATCGGAACGACCGAGAATACCAGTCTTGCCATCACGCGCGCCTTCGGGAATAAATCCTTTCAAGGTCTTCTGATCGGCGAACCTTCCATTCTGAAGACCGATCTGAGCGACGCGCAGGGGCCGGTCGAGGTCCTTCTCGGCACGGATGGGATCTATGGTTTTCATGGGAATGACTCGAAGATTCAAAGAGACGCGAGGGCTGGCTATCTTCTTTCCAGAGGGACTGATGCGGCGGGGATCGTCCAGTCGGCCGGCAGCGCAAATGCTTCCGACAATGTAACGGTTCTCCTCTGGAAATTCGATCCCAACACCGTCCGCTCCGAGATGCGGCAGGACATCCATAGTCCTGCACGCACTGGTGCTGGGACCAGGGAAGTCCCAGCCGAGATGCGGCAGGACATCCATAGTCCTGCACGCACTGGTGCTGGGACCAAGGAAGTCCCAGCCGAGCTGCGCGGCGCGGAAAAGCCCGATGATCGGGAGTCCTGGACCCGGTTTTTGAATACCTATGCCCCGGCCCTGTCAGGGTTTGGCGGAACTTCCTTGGAGCAAGTCTGGAGGGAAATTTTCGAAAACACGCCGGAACATGCGCGAATCCTTGATCTGGCGACCGGGAACGGAGCGGTGGCGGGACTGGCCGCCGCCATGGCCGCGAAATTTTTTGAGGTTTGGGCCATCGATTCCGCCGAGCCCAAGGTCATTCCTCAGGGCGTCAACTTCCGAAAGGCGTCGATGGAGACATTTTCCGGGACGACGGATATGCCGGCCGATCTGGACCTTGTGACGGGACAATTTGCGATCGAATACGGAGAGACAGACCGGGTTCTCGGAGAAATTCATCGCGCCATGAAAGCGGGAGGCAAAGGCGTTTTCATCATCCATCACAAAAACTCGTTCTGGGCGGAGCGGGCGAAATCCCTTTTGGAGCAGACAGACTGGGTGAAGAAGGCCGGGATCTTTGAAAGGATACGGCAATGGGTTCAAGATCCGTCCGAAGAGAAGCGAGGGCGATTCGAAGCGGTTCTGGACGTGCTCCGATCTGAAATAAGCAAACGAAGAGCCCAAAAAAGTGAAAATGACGTTCTGTCGAGTATTTTCCGTATCGCAAATACGACCTTTGAGGCGGTCCGGAATGGAAAACTTTCCGGATTGGCCGAGCAGATCCAAGAAGTCGAGGAACAGTGGAACAATACGGTCTGGGTGAAGGAGCATATGATCCACGCCGCCTTTGACGGAGAGGCTATGGCCCGCTTCAAAACGGCGATTGAAGCGCGCGGTTTCCAGGTGGTAGGGATCGAGCCCTGGCAGATCCGGGGAACAATCCGGACGGAAGAGCAGGACCTGCTTGTCGGCTGGCGCGTCGAGATCCAAAAGCCCGGAATTTTATCTCCGGAAACCCGGCAGGAGAGGGATTGGATCAAGGAAGTCCAGTGGCCGGATCCGGAGGCGGCGCTTCGAGCGAATGATGGGCCATTCCATATCCCAAGCAAAGAGGATGAGGCGCTACAGATTTTTCTCGACTCCGGAAAGGGGACGCCGGACTATGCGTTAAACCAAAAAGCGGAATACCTCGGGAAATTATTAAATATCCTCGGAGCGTTGGACAAGACGCGTCTTTGGTGGGGAACCGGAAACGAAGAAAACTGGTCTGGCTGGGTGAAACATTCTTTCGCGAATTATTTGAACAACCTGCTGGCCCTCGTGGGGTTTTCTTTGCGAAACGAAGATCCTTTGTCGGAACAATCCGCCAAGGACCTCAAAGAGCAAATAGAATTTGCGGATGCGATATGGAGCGCCCGCAAGGAGCTCGCGGCATCTGTCGCCAACAATTTTAAGAACTACCCCGAAATACTTCAGCCGGCTCCGGAGGGCAAAGGTCTCTCAAAGGAAAATACGTTTTCGAGGATCGAACTTAACTTTGCGTTCCCGCACAAAGTGTTTGTCGCAAGTCCCAATGCTGAGCGGAATCGCGCCATTTATGCGGAGGCCCTCCGCCGCATGGAAGGCCCCTTTCAGGAGATCCTCAAGCTGGCCCGGGAGCAACTTTCGGAGTATGAAAAAGGAACTGCCTTGCCCGCGGAACCTAAAAAAGATAAACGCTCCGAGGTTCGTGATCCCCAGGCATTCTTGGAAAACACCGGTCCGGTCGATGCCGAGCAGTTTGAACGGATGATCCTCGGAAAAAGATTCGATGACCTTGCTCCGGAACAGCGGGCTCGTTTTATCGAGTTTATTCGTTCCAGGAATCTGCATAATTTGGCGCCTTCTTTACAACGTTTGATCCTCGACCACGTTCAGCGTCACGCCGGTGAAGAGAACGACGAGATGAAAGCTCTCTGGAGCTGCACGCTTCGCCTTGAACCGGGCAGCGCGGAGATCTATCGCCAAGAAGTTAGCATCCTCCGGAGTTCCGTGGCGCCGCTTGCAAAAAAAGTGTCTGAAGGGTACTCGATCGTGACGGTCGAAGAATCCTCGAAAGGGATCCGGACTCAAACAAATCTCTCGAAAACAAAGACCGAAGATCCTTCTGCGGAGGTTTGGGAATTTCTGATCCCGGACCAAGTGGAGACCTCGGGCGGTGTTTATACGATCGCGAAACCGGGAACGGACGCCGTGGTGATCGGCTCCGGGGGTTCCGGAAGCGTGGTCATCCGGGCTCGAAAACAGGACGGTACGCCCGTGGCCATGAAGATCATTAAAGAAGACGGGAAGAGTATGCACCGCTTTTTCCTCGAATACCTGATGACGCTTCGCTTCAAAGGCGATCCGAACATTATTCAGGTCTATGATTCCGGCCGCTATGTGGTCCAGGCCCAGAGATTTTATTTTATTATGGAAGAATACGGAGAACGCACGCTTGCCGACGAGGTGCGGGCTCGTTCTAAGAAGCTTGGGGAAGGCGTGGAAATTTTCTCCCCGCCCGAAAGACGTAAGATCGCCAACGAGATGATCGACATTCTGCAGACCTTGTACGCCGCGCGGATCCTGCACCGGGACGTCAAAGCTGACAATCTGTTCTATTCGGGAGGACGTTTGAAGCTGGGGGATTTCGGGATCGCCCGCTGCTTGCCCCAGGAAAAAGATGAAATAAATTCCGATGCGCTTGAGGGAACACCGACGCATATCCCCGTCGAATCCTTTGCCGGTGCGAGCGGGTTCTACAACGATCTTTACGAGTTTGCGATGACCATGGCTTTTCTGGATCCCTCGACTCTCGCAGACGATTTCGGCGCGACGACCCGTGGTCAGATGCGGAGGGTGTCCGTTCCCACCAGCATGTTCACGAAGAACCTCGCCGGCTTGGCCCAAACGGATGCGGCGTACAAAAAATTCTACGAGATGCGGGAATTCAGCAAAAAAACCCTGGCCGGAACGCTTGTCAGGCTTGAACGGAGCCAAGATCCATTTACCCAGCTTGTCGTACGACCGATCCTTGACCGGGAACATTACCAGGACTCTCCGCGCAATGCACAGGAGCTGGATCAACTGGCCGCCTCTGTTTTTTTTATCGAAAAGACAACAGATCTGATCCGCGAAGGGCAGCCGGCAGAAGCGCGGAGGTATGTCGCAGCGTTGCTTGGAGAGGGGAGCACGTTCGCTACTTATCCGATCGTTCGGGAAAAAGTCGAAGAACTCCGTCTTGCCGCGGAAGCAAGTTCAGTTCGTTCCGAGATGAGGAACGGCAAGACCTCAACAAAGCCAGCCATGATCGAGCGGAAGGCCGAGGGAAAAGGAAGGATCTGGATCGCCGAACTGAAATATCCGAGAAAAATGCTGTCTCTGGGGGTGCGTTATGCCGGGAAAACGCTCAAGCTCTATCCTTATGATGAGGACTGGAAGAAAGGGACGCTGATCTTTGACGAAGAAGAGCCGATCGCTGTTTATGTCTCCCAAGAGGATCTTTTTTCCGTGCTTGAAGAGGAGACAACCACCGACGCGAAAGGACGTTTTATCCGTGAGGGTTTGCGTTATAACCTCGGTGAAAATAAGGCCCATCTAAAGATCAGCCTCCGGCCTTTTGAAACGCCGGACTGGAAGACCGGTGTGAGGATTTTTGAAGGTCAGGCCGAGATCGCTTATCACGACGCGAAAAGGAACCGCACGGTCAACCTGATCTCCATCGCGCCCTTTAGACGTTCGGGGGCTCGGGAGGTCGGGACAGCGGACCTCCGGGACGTGCCTCACGTGCACCGGAAAGATCTCTGGAAGACGGGTTTGTATGGGAGCGAAGAGTTAAAGCAGATCCTAAAAGCCATGCTTGAGTCGGAAGACATTGTTTTCGATGAGCGGAGATATAAGGTTAGCCTTTATGCGCTTCCGGCCGAAGAGCTTGTTGCGCTGATGGATTATCTTCGCGCTCAAAGGATCCGCGTTAACGGATATTTATATCGGGAACTTCTTCAAGAACATCAGGAAGACATGGCCCGGTATATCGAAAAGACGAGAGCCGCGGGTAGCGATCTGAAATATCTCGGTGCCCCTGCCTACCAGTTGTATGCCGATCTTTTGCCAGCCGCCGAAGAAGTGAACCCGAGCCTTTATGTTGATAGCCAGCCGCCCCGATATCACGACGACGTCTTCAGCTCTCTAAAAAAAGAATACAGGGCACAGCTTCAAGAGATCCGGCGGCAGGGAGACAAGATCGGACTGGCGGTTCACGGAGTGCGCGAGTGGAAATGGCGCGACATGTCCGGGCAAAGCCGGGACCGGGAGATCGGCATGGATGACGGCAAAATGAGATTTTTGAACGTGCTCTTGGAGGGCAGGATCCGGAATTTTACGATGCCCTTCTCTTTTTCCAAGCTGAAGGTGGATGTCGGTTATCTGGATACGGAACACGACACGAATTTCAGCGACCGGGGAGATGCCGGGACCTATGGCCCTTACTATATCCTTCTGGACCCGAGGTGGAGGCATGACGCGCAGGGAGGCATCGGCGAAGAGCACCATAAATATTATCTTGTGCCGAATGACTCGATGCGAAAGTTCCTGACCGGCGGGCTCGAACAGGCTCTTGCGGGCGGGCTGATCGATCCGGAGCGGTTGGAGGTTTTGAAAAGCAAGATCATGACCTATCGCGAGTATGCCGACATCCTCTCCGGGCGCGGCGCAGCGAGCCGGGCGGAATTGCGGGAAGAGAAGGCTCCGAACCGTGAACGAAAAATGGAAAAAATCCGGCAGCGTCCCTCGAGGCGTTCAGACGGGAAAGAAAGTAAATGGGATGTCTTTGACCGGTTCGTGCAGAAGGTGAACCTTCTTAATTTTGAAGAGGTCAAGCAAACGGAAGAGCTTAAGAGCTTGAGCAAAAAGCGGGAGCTTCTTGTAAGTTTTGGGATCCCGGAGGCTGCGGAAGTCGAAGCAAAATATCTCATAGGCGCGATCGGCAAGCTATTCAAGAAAATGCAAGCCGAAGGGGCGGGCCGCCAGCAACCTATTATTTGGACGGATTTTTTAAGCTACGGCGGGCAGGGGCGATATCTGACGGCTTACAAGGATGAAAATCCCGAAGGCGGTTGGATCGTCAAGGTCGCGGCCAGCGAAGAAAGCAGCCGGTACATGGATCTCTATTCTCTGGAGGGGACGCGTCTGGCTCTAGAGCGCCTCGGCGGCGGTCTCGCAGCCAGCACGATGATCATCGACGGGAGAAAGAACGGAAAGGATTTCTTTTTCCGGTCGGGAAAGCGTGCGATGTATGAAAGCGTCGCGATCGTTCAGGAAAAGTTGTTACCCCTCGTGGAATATTTGAAGCAGGTCGGTCGGCGCGGCGCCTCGGACCGGGAAGTTTCTGAGGCGATCGGGTACATGGAAAAATACAAACAGCTTGCGATCGCGATGTACCGGCGGGGCATTGTGGATGCGGACAATTTTAACGTGGTCGGCAACTATGGTATCCGGCCCTCGGACAAAAGCCTCGCTATTTTTGATCTCGGCGATCTTACCGACAGCTTAAGGAGCGCACAATCCTTTGTCGCGGAACTGGACAGCTTTAATGAGGATAGGGCGGATGATTCCGCCGAGATCGACGGGGTCCTGCTGGATCCGAAAGTCTCTCGGGCGTTTACGGACAACCCCTTCCGGACAGAGGATTTTGTTCTTCATGGCAAGGATCTGTTCGGTTCGGAATTCGATCCCAAAAAACATGGCATGACCTTTCCGTTATCGGAAGACGAGGTCCGTCGCATGTTCCTGGGGAGTTCGATCCGGGAGCCCTCTCAAGACCGTCGCTCAGAAATTCGAATTTCTGGAGCGAACAAAAAGCTAGCGCGAAAGGAAGACCGTCGCGCTGAACTGCGCGATGCAGAGACCTGGAGAGGGCGCGGGGCCGAATCGCCGCTCCGGCTGGAGAAGGTGACATTATTAAATGAACTGGCAGCAAAAGTCCCCGAAGGGACGAAACGTACTTTCAGAGCGCTGGCCAATGCTTCCGGCGGCCGTTACTCCTATTCCGCGATCCGCGGCATAGCTGTGTATTATGCGATCACTCCGGAAGAGGGAGGTTTTGAGCCGGAAGAAATATGGACAAGAAAAGAGTGGGTTGAAAATCTCCCGAAGGGAGCCCGCGCGCTGAGTAGGGGGCAAAGGCCTACTGCCGAAAACATTTCAGCCGCGTTAAAGGAAAAATTCGGCATCGTTAGATCGCCTGCCCAGATCCGCGAAGCCCTATCTTTTCATAAGATCACTTATCGAGAAGTCGAAATGGTTCGCGATCTCAGCATTGATCCAAGAAACGATGACGCATGGAAGGAGTTTTTTAAAAGGCATGTCCAAACTCTAGGGCCCGGGCTTCACGCTGTTTCGGAGCTCGCAGAAAAACTTTCGTCAGTCGCGGCGAATAAAAAACTCGAGGCGGGGTTTATCGGGATCGGCGCAAGCCAGATCGAAAGGATCATGATCTTACACCGTCTTTCTTACGAAGAACTGGGTCTGAAGAAGGTCAGGCCTGCTCCGAAAACGCAGGACGAATGGATTTTGCTGGTCCGAGAACTGGTCGACAAAATCCCGGCGGGAGTAAAAAAGACGCTTGGCAATGCAGCTCAGGCGTCCGGGGGTCTATTCACTTACAGCCGGCTCTATCACGCCATGAGCGACCATGATATTTCGTACAACGAGGTCGGACTTGAAACGCCTCGGAGACAACCTCGCCGGTCGCGCGCCGACTGGCTGGCTTACTTCAAGGAATTGGCGGCGGCTATTCCGGAAGGTTTCCGTAAGGTGCTCGGCAACGCCGCGGAATTTTCCGAAGGCGCTGTGACGTTTTCTCAACTTCTCAAGGCCAAAGTGAATCATGGATTCTCTTACGAAGAGATCGGGCTGGAGCGTTTTTACCAGATCCTGGGCCTGGTTCCGGAATCGGTGGATTGGCAGATCCAGACAAGTTATGAAAAAGGCCGCAGCGGAAAAGGGCGATGGGAAACGGTGAGGACTAAGGCCGTCGGACCTCGCATACTCGGTCCCGACGAAGAAGCTTCCCGCCAGGAACGAATGGACCACCTCGAAAAAACGATCGTCCTTTTAGGCTCTGACGCCGGGAAAATGATCGATCAGGTGCTGGATGCCTTGGCTCAGGGCGCGAGCATGGACAATCTTTCCGATCTATCGGAAAAAAGCGACGTTGATCCGCAGGCGCTTCGAGAAATGATGGGTCGTCTCCGGAAAATCTACCACCGGCTTGTTGCCGGCCAACCGATCCCTCAGGAGTGGATCGGTGAAAGTGAAACCCAAGATTACCCCACAGGTGCACCTACGGGGTTGTCTCAGGGAGTTCTTTCGAGGTCCGAAGTGCGGAATGGGCAGGCGTTGAAAATGTGGGGAGCCTGGAAAACGAAAGAAGAAGCGTTGATCGATCTGGAGCTTAAAAAATCGCAGGCGATGCTCGCGATGCATCCGTGGAGCTTCCTCGCCTTGCTTAACGGGAAAGAGAATCCGAGGCTTTCGGGTGAGATCGGAGAGCTTTTGAACCGTTGTTTTGAGATGCTGGCGTGGGCGGTTGGGCAATTTCACGGCCAGCCGGTCGAGGTGCTTCAAATGGAAGAGGCCCGGAAGCTGGAAAGCGCGGCCCGGCAGTACCGTGTTCTTCTTGAGGTCTTGCACGGGCTCGACAAAGGGAAGCTCCCGTTCGACAAAATTGTCAGCCAGAACGACTTTGAAACCGTCCGGCAATACACTTTTTCAGACAACGGAACCCTGTATCCGGTCCGCGTCATCTGCCGGTGGGAATCCGCCGAAGCAAAAGAGGCAAGGCTTGCCGTGAATGTCCTTTTGCCGCTGGGGTCCTCTTCTGAGGAGGACATCGCCCGGCACAAGAAGGGGCCCGGGCTTCCGCCGCTTTCCGACAGGCAAATGATCTCTCTGCGGATCGATTGGAGCAATAGGACCGAACGGGCGGAAATGGATATTTCCGGAGGTTCAAACGAAAAACTTCCTTTTGCGCGTAGGCATTGGGTCCTGAACGACTTGTCCCGACAGGCGACTTTCAGGAACTTTGTTCTTGGGATGGACCAAAAGCTCGCGAAGCTTTCCTCGGCTTCTGCGCCCGTTCCATCTGAAAAACATCGTTCTGAGATGAGGGAAGTCTTTAAGCTTGGGGGCGAGTTCACGCGCGAGACGATGGAGCGGATGATCCGCGAGCTGGCCGGACAACAGAAAGTCGATTTTGAGACGGAGGAGGGCGACAGGTTCACCGTCCATTACACTTTTCAGGATCAAGGCTATCAACAGGGCTGGTACCAGCCTTTCCGCGCCGAAGGTGAACGTTTCCGGCTCCTACTGACCCGGCATGTTGGCGCGAGCGAAGATCAGGTTGCTTTTGCGAATGCCAAACTTGTCGAACGGGACGGGAAGAAAGTCGCTGTCATGGATCATGGGTTCGGGAAAGAAGAGATCCTGAAGGGAAAGAGCATTTTAATGGATCGGGAAGTCGTCGCTTTGCAGACCGAGGACCGGTATGTTGGGTTGTTCAAAGGGATCGGGACGGCGATGATGCAACTCGCATGCGGCGTGGCACGAGCCCATGGGGCGGATGTGCTTTACGCCGAATCCATTGCTAGCAAGGAATTGGAATCCTTTTATGTTCAGGCCGGCGGTGTCATGGAAGATTATCAGGCGGTTTTTGAGGTTATGGATTCCTCCGAGGACGGGAACGCTGCTTCTACTTATTTCAGCACGAGACAACGCGCAAAATTCGATTTAAAAAGCCTTCCTCAGCTGGAACGTTTCCAGATTGAGAAGATTAGTTCCGACGCAAAACTTTCCGGGCACCGCGTACTCGCCTTATCCGACGAGGTGCAGAAGCATAATCCAAGCCCTGCGGATCTCCCAAGCAATTTTGAGATGAATCGTTCGGAAGTGCGGGGGAAGAATATTAATCGGAAAATTGTTGTTGCGATGACGCCGGAAGCGGAAAAACGTGCCCGGCGACTCCAGCAAGCGCTTAAACTTTTGGCGACGACGTATCCTGAAGGTGTGACTTATGAGCTTGTTGCCAAAACCATGAACGAGCTTCCCAGGGATCCGGAACCTTCTCTTTCGTGGTATGCGCTCGCGAAATGGACCGAAGCCCATCCGGACCTTCCTTCGGTCGTTTTATTGAGAAAAATGCAGCGGGCTTCTTCGGCGCTCCAGGACGCGCTGAGCGATCTTGTAAAGCGACCCGCAAAACAGAATTGGACCCCAGATCTTAAAAAGCTCCGGCACGACCTTCTTGGGAAAGCCCTGGAGTTGAACCTCCACGGAGCTTTTGTTTTTCATCCCTACACGGACGAGCGATACGTTTGGCGCGTCCTGGGATTCATGGAAGATGGGTGGAAAGCGGTATTTGAGGACATTCAAAGCAAAGAGGGCCAACTCTTGATCACGCTGCGTCTTGAAAAAGAAGGCGAGGAAGTTTTCCTGAGAACCTTTGCTGTAGGAAAAGAGAAACGGGCTTTGCTGGGCGTGCTCGGCAAAAAAGGTCAGCCGACAAAACAAGCCCTGGATATTCTGCCGCTGGAAGACAAGACCATTTATGGAGAAGAGAAAAAAGCCTACCGCATTCTTTCGGAACTTGTCGGCAGGCCGGAAGGTTACGCCTGGCAGGCGGATGAAGATAAATTAAACGATTTGATCGGGGAGGAGCTCGGCGAAGTTTCTCCACGAGGTGTTTCGAGCTTTTCGCCAGCCAAGTATTTCGCCTACCGGTGGTTTCTTTTGGGAACGCGTGAAGCGGGATGGAGCGCCAGGATCATGGAGGCGGGGATCCGGAGCGCCGCGCCTGTTTTTAAAGTTAAATTTTACAGAGAGGACGGGAAAAAAGAAGCTTTCGAAAAGGAATATCAACTAGGGCCTAAGCGGAAAGATCTGAAATATACCGGCCCCCGGAAAAACACGGCGCCTCTTTCCATTTGGGACATCGTGCCATTGAATGATGCGGGAGTTTTTGCGCCGGAACGACCCGCCCAAGAAAAAATAACGGAAGCGCTCGCGGCCCTTCTGGCGGAAGGTGCGGTGGTCTCGCAGGCATTACTTGCCGAAAAAGCGGATGTTGGGGAGAACACCGTTGTCCGCATCAAAAAAGAAAACGCGGTTCTCGGGAAAAAGATCGATGAAGCCGTAGCGACCTCGCTTTATAAGAAGATCGAAGCTTTTCTCAAAGATCATCCCGGGGCCAAGCAAAAAGATATTGCGGAAGCGATCGGCGTGAGCCCGAGTGCGATCGTCTACTATAAGAGCACGAATGAAGAAATCCGCAAATTGATCGAAGTGAATCAGCCGGTTCAGGATAAAAAAGCTCTCTCGCCAGGAAAGGGGTCTCAGACGAAGGAAACAAGATCTGCCCCAAAGACAGAAGCACCGCGGAAAGAAAAAAAGATCCCTCAGCCCAGAGTTTCCCCCGCGCAAGACAAGCCCGCCATTCCCGAGGAGAAACCTGAAGAGGGAAAAGCGGCAAAACCCACGGAACTCAAGGGTGTCACCGCCGTTCCCGAGATCCAAACGTACGCCATGCTTGATGAGGGGATTGTGACGCTTTTTGAAAGACGGTACGCTCCGATTTTGGAAGAACTTTCGGACCAGGCGGTGGATGAACCTTCGGAAACGGTCGAAAAAAGCGAAGCGCTTCTCGGGCGGCTGGATCTTGTTTTGAAAAATTTTGAAAAGTCTTCTCCGACGCTGTTGGGGAGGCTGAAAAATATACGGGGCAAATTGGAGAGCATTCAGTCTCTGGCCCGCGTGAACGATGATGCGGGTTTTGATGGCTCCGAGGGCGAATCGCGCGACCCGTCCCGTTCGGAAGTTCGGACCGCGCCGGATCTAACAATAAAGGCAGAGGACAGAACGCGCTTCCTGAAAAAGAATCGCGGGAAAGACCTGAACGAGATGGTGAAAAGCATGATCCGGGACGCAACACGGTACTCCGAAGAAGGCGCGGCGCGGGTTCTTTATGCGGAGCCGAAGGAGCCTGTTTTTATTCCTGAAAAATATGATGCTTATCTTGGCTACAGTGCTTTGGATACGGCGCTTTGGGAAATTTTCGGGAATGCGCTTAAATATTCTCCCAAAGAAAAACCGATCCGGATCGCGCTTGAAAGGGAACCCGGGCACATTCTCTTGAAGGTCTCAGATTCAGGCATTGGGATATCCGCTGAAGAAATGAAACATGCCGGGACAGTAGGTTGGCGCGGAGAGCGGGCCCAGGCCTATTTCAAACTTGGCGCCGGAAGAGGGATCGCTCAGACAAAAGAGATCATCGAAAGGATCTACGGCGGTTCGGTAACGATTGAAAGCCCCGGGGAAAACCAAGGGACGATCGTTACCATAACGCTCCCTCTGAGCGATTCAGCGGGACGGGCAAAGTTGGATTCAGACAAGCTCCGCTACAAAGACACAGCGGACTTTATGGCCCGACACAGCGTGATAGAGAAGGGCGTGGTCTATACGGTTCGGGATATTCTCGACCGGGAGTTGCCATCCGCGGTTTATGCGCTTGAAAAGGTCCAGGAATTACGCCGGCGAATGGACGCATCCGGTAAGCGAGAAACGCCGCTTATCCTTTGGCAGAATATGAGCTTGGGGCAGTTCTTTCCTTATTTTAGCGAAACCGTTAAAACGGAGCTGGGAGTCTTGGAGCTGTCCGAAGATGTTTCGAAATGGCAAGCCCAGATCGCGGATCTTCAGCCGGGCAAAAGCCGCTTCATTCTGATCAAACAAAAAATAGCTTCGAGCTTCCCGGGGGAGAATAAAGATTACGCGAATTATCCGGAAGAGGAGTGGGACCCGTCGGTGGAGACTTGGGGGGCGAAGGAAATAGAGAGGATCGCCAAGACTTTGCGCGCTCCCGTTGTGATGGTGGATCATACGGGGAAGGAATTCTCAAACGGACAAAGGCTCTTGGCGGAGCACGCGCAGCGAAGCGGAATTAAAACGCATTGGATGAATAGCCGCTTGAGCGAGGACCTTGGGAAGGATAAAGATCTTTGGAGCTCGGACAGTCTCCTCGTGCTGCTCAATGCGAATGCAGATCCAGAGAGAAAGAAATCCTTATTCGATGATAGTGAGAATTTTTCAAAAACCCGGCGGATCCTCTCGGGGATCATTAACGGAGAAAAGATAAACTTCGTCGACGCACTTATGGAGGCCTATGCGGCCGCTACGCTCCAGGCTCAAGAAGCTCGTCGCTCGGAAATGCGTTTGCCCGCGAGCGGGGGGAGAAAATCCTCCGGAGCGGTGACTTTTCTCAAGAAAAAGGAAGTCCCGGGAGTCGTTACGGCAGTTTCTTTCGAAGGAAAACCGTATGCGCTGTCCGCGATCGGGACGATGCTGCAGATCCGGGATCAATTCAATTTTGGCATTCTTCTTTTCAAGCTGATTCCCGAACGCCAGCGCAATGCCTTTATCGCTTCTTTGCCGCGGGAGACTCAGGAAAGGGTTCAAGCCTACCGTCGCGCACCCGCGGCCGGCGCTACACGGCTTATGGTCGAGGTCCTCAAAAACGAGGATTTTACGGCGCAGATCAAAGCCAATGCGGCGGTCCAGATTGGGATCGGGCAGGACCTAGCTACGAGTGTCGTGAGGTTCGAGGTCGAACAAGTCTCAGATGAAAAAGCCGTTTTCAGGATCTTTCTCGGGGAAGTGCCGGTCGAATATGACGTCAGCCTCGGGAAAACCTACATGGTGGCCCGGGAGAAGGTTTTGGAGGAGCCGCTCGATGCCGCCGAACTTTTTACTGTGTCGTCCGATGTCCTTTCCGCGGGCAAGCACTTTTCTTTCCGGATGTTCCTGAAAGATAATGCGACCTGGATCCATATGGTTGATTATAAGTCTACGAACGGAACGGTTCTTTGGGCGGAGGTTTATCCGAAGAAAGTGGATTATCCGAGGCGCAAACAGGACCGGGCGATCTGCGAGAAAGAAATTCGAAAAATGCTGGAGGACTTTTCGGACAAAATGCGGGCCGATGGCCTCGCGACGGACCCGGAGACGAAAGATGTGAAGTACCAGGAGGCCTTAAACGAGGCGGCCTCGCTCTATATCGAGAGTTCCAAGTTTCACGAACTGGAAGAGCTGAGGAAAAAATTGATCGAGAACTACTTTTTTTCCAATACCAGCTCTTCTCTCGGGGCTTCGACGAGGAGCCAGTACGCCCTTGAAACGCTGGAATCTTTACTGGAGGATGACCGGATCTCGGTTTGGGAGCCCATCCTCGAGGCGGCTGTTAAATACGTCCGGTACTTTGTTCATCTGGTCCGTCTTCTCAAAACCGAAAAGCTCAAGCTCGCCCCGTCTAAGCTCCAGTACGAGATGGTGCGCGCTCTTTCCAAAATAAACGGGAAGGAAACAGAGGTCCCGGAAGCGTCCAAATTCAACAAAGAGATCTTCGGCAAAACCCTCCGCATCGACACCTTGCCGAGGTCTGAAGCCCGGACTTCCCGAACCCCGGATCAGACCCCGGCTCTAAACCCCGGGTCTGCGGCGGGTGCGAAGCGGGAAGAATCTGGACAAAGTGTTCGCAACGCCCTGGTCGTGCGGGACCGGATCGAGAAACTCACGGGCGCCGGGACGATCCTGATGAGTCGAATGGAGCTTGCAGCTCTTACGAAGGAACAATGGGAAGAATTTTTCATCGTGGCTTCGGCTGCGGCTGAGGGACGCAAAGATGCCAGGATCGTTCTTTATGGTGAAACACCAGGGACGGTTCTCGAAAAAGGGAGAACCGTCCCTGAGACTTCACGCGAAGAGATTCTTCGGCAGATCGAAGGCGGGAAGATCTTTGTTACCGAGCTCGGCATGGAAGCGGCATTTCAGAAATTCGGCATTCCCAACAAAGCGGCTGTGGATCTTTATGGCGCTGCCGTTCGTCGGGAGCGTCATTCTCTGGTCAAATCACTCCGGCTGGACGGAAGAAGCGGTCTTATCACGCTCGCGCTCCTTTATGTGCTCGCAGACGGCAAAGAAAAGGCCGTGACGGAATCAGCATCCGGCGAGCTTTCTGTCCGCGCCGAACTTCGCGCGGTCCTGCAGGATTATCTCTCCCAGCAAGTTGTGGCGTGGGCGGCATAACACGTACGGCGTACGGAGTACGGCGAATAGAAAACATCTTGCATAACGCCTTACCCCGTACGCGATGCGTTCTGTGATATCCCTTAACAACATCAGGGAAATAGCGTACACTTCTCGAGCTTTTAACAACAAAGGAGGAATTCGCTCATCGCCGTACTCCGTACGCCGTACATGAGCGAAAGCGAATATGGGCTTCAAATGCGGTATTGTCGGTCTTCCAAACGTCGGTAAATCGACTATTTTTAATGCGATCGCCAAGGCGCATGCTGCGGCGTCCAACTATCCTTTCTGCACGATCGAACCGAACGTCGGCATGGTGCCGGTCCCGGATCCGCGTCTCTGGGAGCTGAGCAAACTCTTCAAGCCGCAAAAGACGACGCCGACTACGGTGGAATTTTATGATATCGCGGGGCTCGTCGCCGGAGCCTCCAAAGGTGAAGGCCTCGGGAACCAGTTCCTAGGGCATATAAAGGAAGTCGAAGCCATTCTCCACGTCGTCCGCTGCTTTGAGGACCCCAACATTGTGCACGTCTCGGGCACGATCGATCCTTCGCGTGATATCGATGTGATCGACACAGAGCTTTGTCTTAAGGACCTGGACACCATCAATGCCCGCTACAATAAGACCGAAAAACTGGCGAAGGCCGGCGATAAGGTGTCGAAGGAGCAAATGCCGGTCTATGAGAAAGTGAAAAAAGCGCTTGAGGACGGGACGCCGCTCCGCAATATCGGGCTGATCGAAGAAGAGAGGGCGCTTGTCAAAGATCTGGCGTTCCTGACGCTTAAAACCGTACTGTACTGCGCGAACGTTGCCGAAAAAGATCTGCCTGGCGGTGGGCCGTTCGTGAATCTGTTGCGCCAGCGCGCGGCCAAAGAGAGCGCCGAAGTGGTGGTGATCTCCGGGAAAGTCGAATCTGAATTGATCGATCTTTCCGAAGAAGATCAGCAGGTATTCCTGAAAGATTTGGGCCTTGAAGAACCGGGGTTGAATTCATTGATCCGGACCGGCTATAAAGCACTTCAGCTCATTACCTATTTTACGGCCGGTGAAAAGGAAGTGCGCGCCTGGACCGTTCGCAAAGGTTCCAAGGCGCCGCAAGCCGCGGGCGTGATCCATTCCGATTTTGAGCGCGGGTTCATTCGCGCCGAAGTAATGAACTATGAAGATCTTCTGAAATACGGTTCCCAGGCCGCAGTCAAAGAAAAAGGTCTTCTTCGCGTCGAAGGTAAGGAATACGTGACGCAAGACGGCGATGTGATGCTTTTCCGTTTTTCAGTTTAAAAAAAGGATTCGACTTTCCAACCTGAACAAGGAGGACGGCGTATGATCCTGACTGAGATCGAGAAGATCAAGGAGGCCACCCAAGGCTCCCTCAAAGAAAAAAAAGGCGTCTATCATCTGGACGCCCTGATCGCGGAAAGAAAAGTATTCCTGTCCAAGAAGAAACTGACCTACCACGCCCAGATCAAAGTCGACGAAGCCGCTAAGCAGGTCCACTTTTTTGAAATGCTGAAGGAAGCTTCTTCCGGACTTTCTGCCGGCGGCGACTTGGACTCTCCCGGGTTTGGATTTAAAACCGAGACCTACAAAACCGGCCTCGGGCAGCCGCGAGAAGGCATGATCCAGGAACAATCAAAACTTTTCGGAAAAACCTACCAATACAAATTCGATTTTTCTACGATCCGGCAGTCTTTCCGCGACGCTATCGAACGCGAAGGATATTCTTTCCAATACAAAACACTGCCTTTTTAATCCCTCGAAGGGAGCTTTTATGAATCTTCAAAAGATCTCAAAAGCGATCATCGCGATCAGCCTCGGGGTGTTTCTCGTTTCTCCTCAGGCTTTTTCCGAAACCTCTTCCGGCGCCTCTAAACGGTTTGTTTTATCTGCACAAGAAATGAAACTCGGGGCGACCCCCCAGCTTCTCCGAGTGGAAAACAAAAGCCCGGAAAAAACAGCCTACTCGGTCAAAGCTACGGTCCCCTGGATCACAGTCATGCCTCAGTCGGGCCAGATCGATCCCGGATCCTTGGCTGTGATCACCGTCCAGAGGGATCCCTCTGCGAAACCGGCGAGTTCTACGCAAGCGGATATCGCGGTGGTGGTTACAGACACGCAAAGCGGCGATGAATATAAAGCGGCGATTGTTTACGAAAGCAAGGAGGCCAAAGCGGAGCTTCGGGTTTCTCAAGGAAGTCTCGAATTTTCCGGAGTCCAAGGAAAAGCAATCGCTCCACAGAGTTTTGATATTCAAAACACCGGCAATGCGCCGCTGAATTTCAAGATTCAGTCTGGTGCGGCATGGCTCATCGTTCAGCCCGATGCCGGGACTTTGGACGCGGGGAAAGCAGCAAGGATTTCCGTAAACAGTAATCCGGAAAATATGCAGCCTGGGAAAAAAGAAGCTGTTCTGAAGATCACCAGTGACGGCGCGGCCAACAGCCCTCAGCAGGTCAAGGTGGTTGCGGCGGTGAATAAAAAACCCTCGGGAAAAAAAACAAAAGCTCCTCTCTCGGATCCCAAAACCGGAATGGTGGAACTTGCCGGAGGATTGTGGGAGAAGCGCGAAGAGGGTACGGATAAGTCGCAATACGCCCGCGGCGTTGTTCCCGGAGCGCTGAAAGGATTGGTGCTTCCGATCGGAGATGCGGACAAGGAATACTGGACTGAAACGCGGATGGGAAGCTCTGGGCATTATGACGAAGTGGAACTTATGTATTCCCGGGAGCTTCATCTGATGGAACGGACGCCCAGAAAAGGGTATACGCCCTCTAAAATAATAGTTTGGCAGATGCATGTGGCCATGAATCTTTTCAGTCCCCGGGCCCAGTGGGGAGGGGAACCGGAACAAGAGTATATTTCCACCGCAGGCAGCTGGAGAAGTCAAGAACAGCATGGAGCTGTGCCTCAGCGGGGAGTTTCGGGGGCGGATAAAAGCTATGTCACCCAGCGCATCAACAAACAGTACGGAGCCGAAAAAACAGGGGAAAGCTGGCACTTCATTGTTTTGAAGGACGGGGTCAGTTTCACACTAGAAGCGTCCACTTACAACGATACAGTCCAACGCTTTGGGATCGAACCCAATTTCTATCCCTGGGTCGAACAGCTCGTAAAAGAGATCTCCGCCAAGAAATGGCTTTCGATCTTCAGGCAGGGTAATTCCAAGTATGAAAAATTGCCGGATTTCATGAAACCTTTTGTCATCAATAAAGGGCTTTTGAACGCGGACGGTATCCTTTTGAGACAAGTGGGAACATCCGACTGGACCTCGCTCAGTCTCCACTATTGGACCAATGACTACAACCGTGATACCGGAGTTTATGGGCTAACGGCAAATGTGACGGTTACTTTTTATGTCCCTCGCGACAAAGGCGAGGAAATGGCGGTCCGCTTTTCGATGTTACCCGCTCAAGACGAGTATAACGACTACTCAAAAGTTTCCTTCGGGGATGGCGGGTATAAAACCGTTAGCAAGAAATATCCGACGGACGTGAATTATTTGGTTCGCGTCGGAGCCGGTACCGTGAATGTAGGTTTGACTTCAGGGCGGACGATTTTAAATCCACCCGCGGATATTCTGGAAGAGCTCGTTGCAAAGATGCGGACGGTGGATTATGCCGCGATCGAAGCTTATACCGGGAGTCCCGAGAGCGAGGAGGAATATGTTGAAGAAGTTTTGGATGAGGAGGCGTTTGAAGACGCGCCGCCTGCGGACCTTGATCCAAGCTTCTGGGACCCGGGATATGACCCCGCGGTGGGCGGAGTACGCGTGGCACTGCCGGAAACACCCGGCCAACCCGCGGTTGATCCTACCACGTATCAGCCTCAGCCCGGGGACAAGAGTACGAATGGGCTTGTTTGGTCCGGAGTTTACGGAGACTGGGTGCGGGGCGAGGTGTTTGACAACGAACAGCAGCAAAAAAAGCTCGGCCGCGTGTGGCAGGGGGATCAACGAGGCTGGGAAACTCCGTCAGAAACCAAAGAACGGGATGAGAATCTGCAGAAGTTTGAAAAAGGTAATGAGGTGGCGGATGCCGAGGAGCGTGAAAAATTAAAAAAGATCACGGATGCGATCCAGGAAGCTCGTGACAACCTTAAAAATCTCAAGGAAAAAGCCGCGAAGCGTGAAGAGCTCATGGCGAAACTGGATCAACTTGAAAAAGAACGGGAACAAGCTGAGAAAGACGCCAAGTGGAATTCCAGCGCGGTGATAAACGCGACGGCGGAGCGGATCGCGCGGGAAGTCGCGACAGGCCAGACGGCGGAAGGGGCGACATCCTTCAAGGCGATGGGTCTGCGGATGCTCGCGGGTGTGGTGAGCGGAGGATCCTCGGAAATTGTTTACGCCTCCGCGGACGGGTGCTACCGGGTTTATGACAATCTTCTGAAAGGTGATTCCATGATGGCGGCGGTCGGCAAGACCGTGGCCACGATGGCGGCGGAAGAGGCATTTGGGCGCGCAGTGAGCGGGCTTGCGGCTTATGCCGGCAAAAAAGGATCCGAGGTTGGCCGAAAATTGATCGGAGAAGCGGCCGAGACCGGAACGGCGAACCTGCCGAAAGGACTCGCCAAGACAAAAAATGCGGTTGAAAAAGCCCTGAAAGAAACCCCGGCCATGAAAGAGACGGCGGCGCTCAGGAAAAAATACAGCATCAGTGCCAAGGAGGATGTGGATCTGCTCATTCAGCAGGGACGCATCAAGCCCAAGGAAGCGATCAAGTTGAAACAGGCCCTCGGAGATGAAGCCGCAAAGACCCGGGAAATTCTGGCTCTTTATAAACAGGACGGCATGAAGAAACTGAGCGAGCTTGAGCGTAAAGGACATCTCGGGACGAATGAGGCCAAAAAGATCAACGATGTCGTGAGTCGCGAGGTCAACGATTCGATCGACAAAGGCGTCAAGAAAACGATGGGCGAATTTGAGGAGAAAACGGGCGTTAAAATAAAAGAGGTGATGGTGGGTGACAGCGGGTCCAGCGCGGGACGCAAAGCCCGTTCCATCAAGACGGACGCCGACAGAACCGTGGTGGTCGATTTCGATGAAGCTTCTCTTAAAGCCTATGCGGATAAGAACTGCAAAGGCAACGTGCAGGAGGCTTACGACAAACTATCCAAGAAGTTCGCCGCGAAGCAGGACAGTTTGGTGGCAAAAGAACTCGAGAAAAAGGGTGTTAGCGCGAAGGCTGTGGACTATAAAACTTATGACCGGTTCGGGAAGCCGGGTCTCGATGACTCCTATCCTGGGACTTTCGTGAAGACCGTTCAGGCGACGAAAGGAAAGACGACGGTTTATAAAACGGGCAAGGTACAGGACGACGGCAAATTTTCCAAGTTTGCCGATGGGCAGGTAAAAACGGTTAAAACAAGCGGACAAACGATCGTGGATCAGGAGGCTCTTATCAATCAAAAGATCAGCGGGACAGCTGTCGTCGAAGGCCCGAAGATCGATACGGGTGAGAGCGGGGCTTTGATGGCTCAGCAGAAACAGGCCCTCGCGAAGTCCGGCGTGACGGCGGAAAAGGCGGCGAAGGCGCTTGAACGAGCCGACAAGGCCCTCGCGCTTGATGGGGCGGCGAAGAATCTGGAAATCCTGAAAGCGGGTGGCAAGGTGTCCGATCTAATCACGACACCCCGGATCGATCCGGACCTTTTGGCGAAGGCGAAAGCCATCCGTGACAATCCGCAGCAGGTCAAACAGATCCTCGGGAATCAAAGCGAAGAGGCTTTCGTCAAGGAATTGGAAGATGCGGTGGATGGAGCTGCATCTAAATAGGATTTTTCGATTTTTAGCGTCTAAATCGGAAAAGCGTGGCTACAAAGCCAAACGGCACATGACACACGAAAGGCCTTTTGTCTTGGGACTTTGTCACTTTCCGCCATATCGTCATTTGACCTCCCCCCCGTTATCTGAAATAATACCCGCCATATGAAACACAATCCTTTCTACTCTATCTATCGCGACTTTAAGGCCTGCTTCGAGCGTGATCCGGCTGCCCGGACGCCATTTGGTGCGCTCGAGGTCATTTTTCTCTATGCCGGTCTTCATGCCGTTCTTTTCTACCGATTCGCGCATGTCCTCTATAGAGTAGGGATTCCTTTCATCCCCAGGCTCATTTCCCAGATCGCCCGGTTTCTGACCGGGGTGGAGATCCATCCGGGAGCTAAGATCGCTCCTGGATTTTTTATTGATCACGGGATGGGCGTGGTGATCGGTGAGACGACAGAGATCGGCGAGAATGTGACGATCTATCAGGGCGTAACGCTCGGGGGGACGGGGAAAGAGCGCGGCAAACGCCATCCCACACTTGGTCATAACGTGGTGGTGGGCGTGGGTGCCAAGGTCCTCGGAAATATCAAGATCGGGGACCATGTGAAGATCGGAGGAGGATCGGTCGTGATCCACTCAGTGCCGGATCATTGCACTGTGGTCGGCGTTCCGGCCGAGATCGTTCGCATTGACGGTCAAAAAGTTGAAGAGGTCGATCTTGAGCACGGCGATCTGCCGGACCCTGTAAGAGAGCTCAAGAATCGCGTTCGTGAACTTCAAAAAGAAGTCGAATCCCTTGAAGCGCATCATAAAGGGCAAAATCTTAAAAAGCCGGGAAACGGATAACGGATGGCGGATGGCGAAAAGCAAAAAACAAAAGGTTTGACGCCATCCTCCATCCGCCATCCTCCATCCGGAAGGAAAGGCAAGATCTACTCCGACGGGGGGGCGCGCGGAAATCCGGGGCCCGCGGCGATCGGCGTGCTAGTTTGTGATGAGAAGGACCACCGGCTGAGCGATCATGGCGAAACGATTGGGGATGCGACCAACAATGTTGCGGAATACACGGCGGTGGTCCGGGGCTTGACCCTGGCGGCGGAATTGGGTATCTCCGAAGCGGATTATTTCTTGGATAGCGAACTTGTCGCGCGCCAACTTTCCGGAATTTATAGGCTCAAGGCCGAGCATCTCAAGCCTTTCTTCAATCAGGTCAAAGAACTTGAAAAGAAGTTCAAACGCATCACCTATTTTCATGTTCCGCGCGAGCATCCGAAGATCAAGTATGTTGATCGGCTCGTGAATCTCGCGCTTGACCGGGAGTAATACGTGGCCACGGCGCTCATCGGGATCCTCGGCGGCTTTCTCAGCGGGCTTTTCGGGGTCGGCGGCGGGGTTATCTTTGTGCCGCTTCTGATGCTTCTTAAAGGATTCGATATTCATCGTGCGGTTGGGACATCGCTTCTGATCATTATTTTTACGGCGCTTTCGGGAGCATTCTTTCACGGGAAAGCGGGGATGGTGGATTGGAAAGCCGCAGTGATCCTGGGGATTTTCAGCGTGCTCGGCGTTTGGCTCGGAACCAAGCTTTCACTCAAGCTTGATGCCGTCATGCTCCAGCGTTTTTTCGCGATATTTTTAGTGGCCGTTGCGATCAAGATTTTTTTCTTTAAGTGACGCCAAGGGCGTCATCCCCGAATGGTGGAGTCGGGGATTCACGTTCTGGATTCCCGCCCGAGGCATGCGGGAATGATAAAAAGGGGAATTATTTCAACCTAAGGGAGATGAATACATGAAAGTTTCATTAACGAGTTTGACGCGCTCTGCCGCCAAGGCGGATCTTTTTGTGGCGGGTTATTTTAAAGGTGAGAAGGATCTGAAGGCGCTTAAAAAGATCGATGCTGTATTCGCAAGAGCGGCGGCAGGGGCCATTTCTAAAAAGCGCTTTGAAGGAAAAACGGGCGAAGTTTTCAGCTCGTATCAGACCGGATATCGCCAGGCTCCTGAAATGTTGCTGCTGGGCCTGGGTGAGAAAAAAGAGCTTAAGGCCGCCTCTTTAAGGAAAACCGTTGGAACGCTGATCGGACTCGCCGGCGGACGGAAGGCCATGAAAGTCCGGGTGCTTCTGGATTCCTTTCTGACGGAGGCGGTCCCCGCGGAAGAGGCAGCGAAGATCCTGACGGAGATCGCCCTTTTGGCGTCGTACCGTTTTACGGAGTACAAATCAAAGAAGAAAGACGATCCGCCGAAAGCGCCGGAATCTCTGGAACTTGTTACTGAAAAAAAGGAGCTTCTTTCCTCGCTTCGTCCTGCCATGGTGCGTGCCGAGAAGATTGCTAAGGCCGTTCTTTTTGCCCGGGATCTTAATAATGAACCGGGGAATGTGATGAACCCCCCGCGACTTGCCAGTGAGGCCAAGAAACTCGCGGCTGAGAAAAAAATAGAGTGCCGGGTTTTGGGACTGGCGGAGCTGAAGAAAATGGGCATGAACGGGATCCTGTCCGTGAATCAAGGGAGCGTGACGCCGCCCGCCCTGATCATCATGGAATACGGGAAAGAGCACAAAGACCAAGGAACGGTCTGTCTCGTCGGGAAAGGCGTGACTTTTGATACGGGCGGCATTTCCATCAAGCCTTCAAAAGGCATGGAAGAAATGAAATACGACAAGTCCGGCGCGATCGCCGTGATCGCCACCATGGGGCTTGTGTCCGACCTCAAGCTGCCGCTTCACATCGTTGCTCTCGCGCCTTCCGTAGAAAACAATGTCGCGGCGGATCCTCAGCGTCCCGGGGATATCATCCGGATGTACAACGGGAAGACGGTGGAAGTGATGAACACGGATGCCGAAGGTCGGCTTATTCTCGCGGATGCCCTGTCGTATTGTGCTGAGTTCAAGCCGATGGCGATCATCGATGCGGCCACGCTGACGGGGATGTGCCACCACACGTTTGGGGACAAGACCTGCGGGATCCTCGGAACGGACCAGAAATTGATCGACGCCATACAAAAAGCCGGCGAAAAGGTTGGAGAGCGGTGCTGGCAACTTCCGCTTTGGGAAGAGTATGGGGAGTGCATCAAATCGCATCACTCGGACCTTAAAAACACCGGCGACGGCTATGCCGGGACGATCACGGCGACAATGTTCCTCAAGGAATTTGTGCCGGAGAAAACGCCATGGGTACATCTCGACATCGCGGGAACAGCTTGTTGTACTTCTAACCAGTTCGATTGCCCGAAGGGTGCGAATGGTTTTGGCGTGAGGCTTTTTGCCGAAGTCCTTTCGAACTGGAGTTCCGAGAATATATCCAAAAAATAAGGCGTGGGTTCCTCTTGTTAGAGGTTTAACCTAACAACGGCTCGTTGCTTTTGTGTACGGACGGCTCAGGGGAAATCGAATGTCTCTTACGCCATTTGAGCCTCTCGCGGAGTAAAGATTTCTTCGGGAAAGTCGTTAGATTAACAGCAAGGAAATAGCAGGTTTTTAAGGAGGAGAGCATCCATGAAAAAACACTTTGCTTGTCTCATTGTCTTTTTGATGATCTTTGCGTCCTTGTCGCCGGCGGCTTTTGCGGTGGGAGGCAAAGAATTCGGAGCTTCTTTGCTTTTGCCGACTACCGGTCAGGCGCTGAATGGTGAGATCGGAGCTACCAAAACGAAGATCATGGCCGGCATTGAAGTGGCCGCCGTGACGACGACGATCCTTCTTGCCACGCTGACCACCGGAGGTCTTTTTTGGGTCGGTCTCGGGCCTCTTATTGCCAACCATGCGTGGAGTGCCGCGGATGCTTTCAAAACCGCGCGCAACGGAAACAACAACGATCCGTATATCCAACAACAGCTTTCTTCGGCCCAGCGAACCCTGGACGTGTCCCGGCAGAACCGTTTTGACCGGGAATCCGATATTCGCCAGAGGATCCTGAAGGCCGGTGAGCAGTCCTAGAAGATTCGCTCTTTGATTTTTTGATATTGCGAAAGGCCTGGTCCGTGCGATCAGGCCTTTTTTTTCCAACCCAGACTGGTTCAAGTTTAATTTTTAGGGGTCAACGCTACAGCGCTGCGAATCCCTAGAACCCATTGGAGCGCAGCGCTAGAGGAATTCATGAAAGACAGTCAAAGGCGGCTTGTTTTTTCCCAGCTCCGTATGGCGACCGAAGTCTGGCAAGGGGTCGTGAAGGATCCCATGCCGTCCGATCGGTGGCTTGCGCGCTATTTTTATCAGAACCGGAAAAAAGTTGGTTCTCGCGACCGCAAGTTTCTTTCCGAAACAATCTACGCGATCTTTCGCCATAAAAGTTTTCTGGAGGCCTGGGTCGAGAAGGCCAAGCCGCGGCCGATCATGAGCGATCTCGAACGGGCCGAAAGCCTTTGCCTTTATGCCGCGGCGAAGGAAGGGCTTATCACGAGAGATGATTTTCGCGAGTTCTTCAAACAAGGCGAAAAGGTCTATGCGGCCCTGCAGGAGCATCTTCTTCCCGAAGGTGAAGGGCCGAAGTCTAAGGAAGAAATGATGGCGCTTCTTTATTCTTTCCCCCTGTGGCTGGTCCATCACTGGGTCGAGGTGTTCGGCGTGGTTGAGACCGAACGTTTGGTGGCGTTCTTCCAGCAGAGACCGCTTCTTGTGCTTCGTGCCAACACGCTTAAGATCAGCCGTAAAAAACTTGTCGATATGTTCCGCCGTCTTGGCGTTGAGGCCAACCAGACGACGCGGTCTTATTTCGGGCTTATGCTGCAGGAGCGACGTAATGTGTTCGATACTCCGGCTTTTCGCGACGGATGGTTCGAGGTCCAGGATGAAGGCAGTCAAATGGTCTGTCAAATCATGGATCCTCAACCTGGAGAGAGCATTTGGGACGTTTGCGCGGGCGGTGGCGGGAAGAGCTTGCTTTTGGCGGCGATGATGGAGAATAAAGGGCGTATCGTGGCGACGGATCTGCGCTCTTATAAGTTGGAAGAGCTTAAAAAGAGAGCTAAGCGGGCCGGGGTTTTTAATATTTTCCCCGCGGAATTGGACCGCATGGCGGACCTCAAGCTGGCGCAAAGAGGGTTCGAGAGGATCCTGGTGGACGCGCCGTGTTCCGGAACCGGGACCCTGGGGCGGAATCCTGACGCAAAATGGAAACTCGCCCCCGCGTGGTTTGAAGCGCTTCCGAAAGAACAACTCGCGATCCTTGAAAAAGCATTGCCCTATCTTGCCGAAAACGGCAAACTGTATTACGCCACTTGTTCGGTGGAGGCTGCGGAGAATGAATCCGTCGCCCAGGCGTTCCTGGCGGCACATCCCGAGCTTGAGATCGTTCCTTGCGGGGAAGCGGGGGAAACATTCTTTAAATTATGGCCGCCGGAGAGCGGGACAGATGGTTTCTTTCTTGCGGTTTTTAAAAAAATCAATGAAGGCCCAAAGGTGGAGAATAAGACATGGAAAAAAAGATAATGTGGGTTCTTGTCGGACTTTTATTGTTGGGGGCGGACTCCCTTTTTGCGGCAGAAACCGTGAAAAAAGAAAACGCTTTTAAACAGATCGCTTCGATCGAAAAGCGAGGCTTGGTGAATCTTCTTACTTCGCCCGGGGAGTTGGTGTATACATTCAAGGAGGAAAAGAAATCTCATCCCAAGGCGTGGCCTGTCACCTATGTTCCGCGTCTCTTCACGAACACGGCGATACGATGGGGATCGAGCGTGAATGATTTTATCGTACTTCCCTGGTATGCGGCGGCAAGTGATGACACGCCTCTGACGCGGCATTTCGAGCTGCCGGATTATGTTTGGGAGAAGGAATAAAAAAGCACGCGTTTTCCATATCCCGGGGTCTTACGATGAAGAAAGAAAAAATTGCGATCATTCTTGTTTCTCCCGAGAACCCGGACAATATTGGGGCAGTGGCCCGGGCTGTCAAGAACATGGGGTTTGTGGATTTGCGTCTTGTAGCGCCCCCGAGGGCGTGGAGGTCCAAGGCCAAAAAGATGGCCGTGTCTGCAGAGGATGTCCTGAAGACAGGGGAAGAATACGTCGCGCTTCAGGATGCGATCCAGGACTTAGGGCTTGTGATAGGGACAACGCGGCGCCTAGGCGGGCATCGCGGGACTTTCCTTTCATTCGACAGGGCGATCGCGAAGATTCGCGGGGGCTCACACCGCCAGAAAATAGGCATCGTTTTTGGGCGAGAATCCAAGGGTCTTGCCAACGAGGACAGCGCTTTATGCGACCATTTGGTGACGATCCCCACGGGACTTGCCTATCCGTCGCTTAATCTCGCGCAGGCTGTGATGGTGGTTCTTTTTGCTCTTTCCTGGGGACGGGCTGCAAAAAAAGAAGCGCCCCCTGAGAGAGCGTTGAATAAAAAAGAGATCGAGGTGACGGTCGCGCACTTTGAAGAAGCCCTTAAAGTGCTGGGATATAAAAAAGGTGGGGCGGATCTTCTGCCAAGGATCCTTCGGACTTTGCGGGGGCTCATCAAACGAGGTGGGCTTTTAGAGCCTGAAGCGCAAATGATCAAAGGTCTTTCGAGGAAGATCCGAGAGAAAATTTCAAATGGCTCTCTGCGCGCAGAGAGAACAACTCAAAAGGAGTCCTAAGACCATGGATGAACAAGCGCTCAAACAAGCATTGTTAAAAATGATCCAGGAGAAGGCCGTGGTGCGCGGGGAGCGCACGTTGGCCTCCGGGAAAATCTCGCAGTACTATATCGATGGCAAGCAGGTCACGCTTGACGCGCAGGGGCTTTTTCTCGCTGCGAAAGTGATCCTTCATATGGCGCAGGCGGTAGGCGCGGATGCGGTCGGAGGGCCAACCCTTGGCGCGGATCCTCTCGCAGCCGCGGCATCCGTTCTGAGCTCGCAGAGTGGAAAACCGCTCAAGGCGTTCATTGTTCGCAAGGAAGCCAAGGCGCATGGGATGCAGAAAATGATCGAAGGGCCTGCCCTGCTTCCCGGGGACAAGGTGGTTATGTTGGAGGATGTGATCACGACAGGAGGCTCGGTCCTGAAAGCCATTAAAGAGGTGGAGGCACTTGGTGCAAAGATCGTAAAAACGATCTGCCTTGTGGATCGCAACGAAGGGGCTTCGGAAACGCTCGCCAGTTATCACTACTCACCGATTTTTACGTTGAGCGACCTGGGGCTGTAGAACCTTAGGTTGGAATTTTCCTACACATAAAAAAAGCGCCTCGCCGAAAGGCGAAGCGCTTTTTTATCTTCTACTCCGAAAATCTACTTTATTTCTTTACGTAATCGTAAGCGTTATGCTTCTTGGTCACGTGTTTGCGTACTGGAGCGGCAGGTGTTTCCGTGACCGTCACAAGAGGTTCTTGAGACACCGGCTCAGAAACGACCGGCGCTACGACCTGCTCTTGGACGGGAGTCTGGGCGGACTCTTCAAGGCAATTGTCATAAGACTTTGCTACGGGAAAACCATTGAATCCGGGGACCCAGAAAAGAGCGACGTCCACGATGCCCGAACTGGCACGAAGCGCCGTGCAGCCAAGACCGCCTGCCATGCCCGTTAAAGTTCCGATGAGCGCCGGTCCTTCCTTTGATCGATTCACCGTTTGAACAAAGATATCCACAGGGCTTGTGGCGACATTAACAAGACCGCGACCCAACATACCCCCGGCTTTTTCTTTATAGAGATCGGATTGCGCCATTTCCCAAGTGTCTTTTGCAAAGCTCATCGGGATCAGCAAAAAAGTGCAGAGCACAAGAGCTAACAATACTTTCGCTTTCTTCATGAACAACCTCCTCGTTTGAATGAATGTTTAAAGATGGCTAAGGGAACCGAAAACCTTTCCTGAAAATCGAACAGGCGTAGATACTACAATGAATAAAAATAACAAGCAATAATATTTTTATTTTGAGGAGCTGTTTTTTGTAAGCTTAACAAGGACATAGGTTTACAAAAACAGGTGAAAAGCCTAAAAACTAGCAACTATTGACAATTTATAGTATGTAAGATAGATTGTATTGTAGGATGTAGCTATAGTAAACGCAAAAATAGCAATAATAGACAAGGAGAACTAGAATGGAACAGTCAAAAGAGCAGAGTCAAGAATATCAGTATCCCAAGAGGGAGCGCACCCAGATCATGACGCCCAAGGAAGCGGCGAAATATCTCGGATTCCATCTTGTGACGATCTACCGCTTGCTGAAGAAGGGTGAAGTTCCGGCGACGAAGATCGGTGGTCAGTGGCGTTTCAAGAAAGACGTCCTGGATACCTGGCTGACAGACCGCATGACCCAATAAAGGATACTCGGGCTTACGACGGTATCTTTTATAAAGATTCTCAGGTGAGTCGAGCCCCGGGTTTCCTTTGCGGCAGGCCTCTTTTGGGGAAAAGAGGATTCAACAGACCCTTTCTAGAGAGAAGCGCCAAAGCTATTTTTCTGTGCGGGGAAGGAAAGGCGATTTGAGGTAGCTCTGTGACCGGGAACCATCTTCCCTGTGGCCGCTTCGGAAAAGCCTTCTTTGGGCAAAAGGCTCCAAAAACCTCAAGAGTGATCCTGTATTTTGTAAAAGCATGAGGGACGGTTAAAAAAAGGACGGGCCGTGAGCAGGAAAACCTAAGCTCTTCCAGCATTTGTTTTTTATGCGTCCAAAAAGGAAACATCCAAAGCCCGCCCCACCGTCCCTGTACCGGTTGTTTTTCAAGCCAGAACTCATTCCGAGGGTTTCGCAGTACCAAGGCGGCCATCCTTAGCTTTTCATAGCTGCTTTTTTGAGAACGAACGGGATAAAAAAGCTCCTTTCCCTTCTGATGGGCGGCGCATATTTTTTTTACAGGGCATCGGGCGCACTGCGGGTTTGCGGGGAAGCAGACTGTGGCGCCTAGCTCCATTAGCGACTGATTAAGGTCCCCAGGATTTTTACCTGGGAGGAGCGAAGCCGCCATAGACCAAAGTTTTTCCAAGGTTGCAGGTTGATCCACGCTTTCAGGGATAGCGAAGATCCTTGAGAGGATGCGGATCACATTTCCGTCAAGCACGGGTGTTTTTTCACCCCAGGCGATGCTCGCGATCGCTCCGGCGGTATAACGGCCAATACCGGGAAGCTTTTTCAGCTCTTCCGCAGTCTCGGGGATCTTTCCCTGTAGCTGTCTTTGAGTGAAAATGGCTGCTTCATGGAACATCCGCACTCTTCGGTAATAGCCTAGCCCAGCCCAAAGCTTCAGGGCCTTTGACAAAGGAGCGCGCGCCAGGGCGGAAAGAGACGGGAAAGTTTTAAGCCAACGCTTATAGTAAGGAATGACCGTTGCGACCTGCGTCTGTTGGAGCATGATCTCGGAGACCCAGATCTTGTAAGGATCGCGGGTGTGGCGCCAGGGGAGGTCTCTTTTGTTCCGGGAGTACCATCGGAGAAGTGCGAGACGGAGTTTCAGCCGGGACGCGGTGGATTTATGCATAGGAGTATCATATCGGGTCAGGGTGGGGGCGACAAGGGGGATAAGAAATGATAAAAAAGGATAAAGGAAACACTTGGGAGGACGATAATCTCTAGGAATATTAGAGGTTGTCGATGGCAGCAAGTTGTGGCACAATAAAAACAAGTAAGCGGTACTGTTCCAAGGCTTTAAAAACCAAGGGAGAAAAAACAATGAAGAAAATCATGAGTCTCGTAGTGGTACTTTCCATGCTTCTCGCGCCGATCGCTTTTGCAGCGAGTCCGTGGACCGAAGAAAAAACCTATGGTGACAGGGTCACCGGCAAGCTCGTGTTCGGTCTCCAGAACACGGTGCTCGGCTGGATCCAGCTCTTCGCCGTTCCTAACCAATATGCCAATGAAGGCAAGAACGTGTGGTCCGGCATTGGACAGGGTTTGGTTGAAGCGACTGTATGCACGATCGGTGGCGCTCTTCAGCTGGTTACCTTCCCGATCCCTGCAGATCTTCCGCTCCCGAACAACGGTGTGGATCTCAGCGGCGCAGCAAAGAAGTAAACAAGGTTTTAGCTTTTCAAAAGCACCGGGCCTCAAAACCCGGTGCTTTTTTTTTAACTCCTGCCGGTTTCAATCAAAAAGCGCATCGACCCAATCCTTCGCAGCCTTTTTCGATGCCTTTCTCAGATAATTCCTTTGGGAGGGTTTCACGCGCGTTCTGGGGTTGATGGCCCAACCGTGGCGGGGTTTCGGCGTTTTGAAGGATTTTTTCTTTTTCTCCATTTTTATCCTCTTTTTGGATGACCGAGGAAGGTCATGGAGGGAGCATAGCCTTAAATCTGGTTTTTCGTGATGCGTCCTCCGCCTGTCTTCTTCCCCTAGCCAAGCCTTTTGAACGGTTTCAGGGCAGCAAGCATTTTCGTATGGATCAAGCCATTCGTGGCGAGGTTCTGCAATCCTAAAAGGGTCAAGGGGGTTCCTGAGAAATCCGTGAGTTTTCCGCCCGCTTCCTCGACGATCATCATTCCGCCCGCTTTGTCCCACGGAGAGAGCTTCATTTCATAATAACCGTCAAAACGGCCGCAGGCCACATAGCAGAGATCGATCGCGGCCGACCCTCCGCGGCGTATACCCTGGATCTGAGTTAGGAAGACGCGGAGCATGTCGAGATAATCATCCGGGTTCTTGTTGCGGTCATACGGGAAGCCGGTCGCGAGGAGAGAGTCCGAGAGCGTTTTTACCTTTGAAACATGAATACGCTTCCCGTTCAAAGTCGCGCCTTGGCCGCGTTCCGCGAAGAAAAGTTCCTTACGGAAAGGATCGAACACGCCGCCCATTTCAAGGCGCCCATCTTTTTCGAAGGCGATCGAGACTGAGACGATGGGGAAGCCGTGCGCGAAATTCGTCGTTCCATCGATGGGGTCGATAATCCAGCGGCATTCAGAGCCCAGGACGGCCGGGGATTCCTCGGCCAGGATCGAATGACCGGGGAAGCGCTTCAGGATGAGCTCTACAACCGCCTTTTCGGAGGCCTTGTCGATCTCGGTCACGAGGTTGAATGTGCCCTTTTTCGTGATCTTCTGTTCCTTGCCGAAGTTCGCCCGGATGATCTTTCCGGCCCTGGTGAGGGCTTCCAAGAGCGTTCTTTTAATTTTGGTGTTCTTCATATAAAATACGAGTCCTTTTGATGAACCGGGTTGCGGGGACAGGGCATTCTATCGGAACTGCTTCCTAGCCGCAACTCATTGAGATATTTAAAGATGTTTATCCGCTTTTTCCGCTTTCGGACGGGATCCCGCCATCGGGCGGCGGTGCGGGGATGACAGGAAAAGGAGAAAAATGAAATCTTATCGCGTCACACTGATTCCCGGCGACGGCGTCGGGCCTGAACTGGCAGAGGCAACGAAGGCATGTCTTGAGGCCACAGGTGTTCAATTTGATTGGGACATTCAGACCGCGGGGATGGATGTGATGGCGAGCGAAGGAACGCCGCTCCCGGAGCGTGTGTTGGAATCCATTCGCAAAAATAAAGTCGCAATCAAATCCCCGCTCACAACTCCCGTCGGCACAGGATTCCGTTCCGTGAACGTGGCGCTTCGCAAGGAGCTCGATCTTTACGCGTGTCTCCGGCCTTGCAAATCCTATGAGGGCGTCCGCTCCCGTTACAAGAATATCGATCTGGTGATCGTGCGCGAGAACACCGAAGACCTTTATGCGGGCATCGAATTCCAGAAAGGAACTCCGGAAGCTCTGGAATTGATCGCGGACATCGAAAAGCTTTCCAAAAGGAAGATTCGTTCCGATTCCGGCGTAAGCATCAAGCCGATCTCGGTCATGGGGAGCGAGCGCATTGTGAAGTTCGCGTTCGATTATGCCCGGCAGTACAAACGCAAAAAAGTCACAGCCGTTCATAAAGCCAATATCATGAAGTTCTCGGATGGACTTTTCCTCGAGGTCGCGCGCGAAGTGGCGAAAAAATATCCCGACATCCAGTTCGAGGACCGGATCGTGGACAATATGTGCATGCAGCTTGTGCAAAAGCCCGAGCTTTATGATGTGCTGGTTCTTCCGAATCTTTACGGGGATATTCTCTCCGATCTTTGCGCAGGGCTGGTCGGCGGCCTGGGCGTGGCCCCCGGCGCCAATATCGGGACGAATGGCGCCCTTTTTGAGGCGACCCACGGTTCCGCCCCGAAGTATAAAGGTCTCAATAAAGTAAATCCTGTGGCCTTGATCCTCTCGGGCGTTTTGATGCTCCAGCATCTGGGAGAAACTGAGGCCGCGAAGCGTTTGGAAAAAGCTGTCGCCGATGTTATGCGCGAAGGCAAAGATGTGACTTACGATCTGAAAGATGACCGCAATGATCCTACGGCGGTCGGGACCCGGGAAATGGGCGAGGCGATCATTAAAAAATTAAGGTGAACCCCACCAGGGGCCTGGTCAAGGCACCAGGCGGGTAACGGCAAACGAGAGACTAGCGTTTTTTCGGTCCACGGTCCCCGGGAGACGTTTACGGAGGAGGAAAAGCATGTCGCATATTGTTTGGGATGAAAAATACAGCGTGAACATCGAAGTGATCGATGAACAGCACAAGAAGATCATCGAAGTGTTGGGGAATCTTTTCGAAGAAATGGGGAAAAAGAAAAGCCGCGAGGTGCTGAAAGCCATTCTTGATCAGATGATTTGGTATGCGGGGGAGCATTTTGCAACGGAAGAGATATTCATGAAGCAGTATGGCTTTCCGGGCTATGAAGAGCACAAAAAAGAACACGAGGCCTTCAAAGGGAAGGTCACTATTTTTCAGAAGGATTTTGCCGCGGGGAAGGAATCGCTTTCCGCCAACATGGTTCGTTTTTTAACCGAGTGGCTCGATCATCATATTGTGGAAATTGATAAACAATATGGACCGTTCCTGAATGAAAAAGGGATTTGTTGATGAGCCTTTTGAATAGCTTTGGCAGTAAGGTGACCCTTCGGATCGCGGGGAAAGACTACACGATCTATCGTCTGCGCGCGCTTCAGGAATGCGGCATTGCCAAGGTTTTAAAGCTGCCTTACTCCATCCGCGTGCTGCTCGAGAACTTGCTTCGCAATGAAGACGGCAAGAATGTCACGCGCAAGGACATTGAGCGGCTTGCGACCTGGGACCCGACCCGCAAAGCCGAACATGAGATCGCCTTTACGCCCGCCCGCGTTTTGCTGCAGGATTTTACGGGTGTTCCGGCGGTCGTGGATCTTGCCGCCATGCGCGAAGCGATGGTCAAGATGGGCGGCGATCCTAAAAAGATCAACCCGCTCCAGCCCGTAGACCTTGTGATCGACCATTCCGTGCAGACGGATTTTTCGGGGACCTCCGAAGCGTTCGCGAAAAATATCGCCAAAGAATTCGAACGCAACCAGGAACGCTATCAATTCCTCAAATGGGGCCAGCAGGCCTTCCGTGATTTTCGCGTTGTGCCTCCCGCGACTGGCATCATCCATCAGGTGAATCTCGAATATTTATCTCCCGTGATCTTCAGTAAAAAAGAAGGCGGTAAGACCTTTCTTTATCCGGATACGCTGGTGGGCACGGATTCGCACACGACCATGATCAACGGCTTAGGTGTTTTGGGCTGGGGGGCCGGAGGGATCGAGGCGGAGGCCGCCATGCTCGGCCAGCCGATCTCGATGTTGATCCCCGAGGTGGTGGGGTTCAAATTCACCGGGAAATTGTCTGAAGGTGTGACGGCGACAGACCTTGTGCTGACCGTCACACAAATGCTCCGCAAAAAAGGTGTGGTCGGAAAGTTCGTGGAGTTTTTCGGTCCCGGCGTTAGCGCCTTGCCGCTCGCGGACCGCGCCGTGGTCGCGAATATGGCGCCCGAGTATGGCGCGACGGCCGGATTTTTTCCGGTGGACCAGGAAACGCTCAATTTTCTCAGGCTGACCGGGCGAAGCGAAGAGCAGATCAAGCTGGCTGAAACTTATTTGAAGGCGCAGGGACTTTTCCGGGAACCCGGAGAAGAAAAGATCGTTTATTCCGACACGGTGGAGTTGGACCTTGCGAGCGTCGTTCCGAGTCTCGCGGGGCCCAAGCGTCCGCAGGACCGTGTGACGCTCAAAGAAGTAAAGCCTTCCTTCAAGAAGATGCTTGTAGAGACAGTGAAAAAGAAGGTCGATCTTACGAAAAAAGCCTTGCTGGAGATCGACGGAGAAAAATGTGAACTCGAGCAAGGAGCCGTCGTGATCGCGTCCATCACGAGCTGCACCAATACCTCCAATCCTTCTGTCATGCTAGCGGCTGGGATCCTGGCGAAAAAAGCGCTTCAAAAAGGCCTGACCGTGAAGCCGTGGGTGAAGACAAGCCTCGCTCCGGGCTCTCAGGTGGTGACGGATTATCTCGCGGCGAGCGGGCTTCTTTCCTGTCTCGAGGTGCTGAAATTCAATCTTGCGGGGTATGGATGCATGACATGTATCGGGAATTCCGGTCCCTTGGCCGCGCCGGTGTCCAAAGCGATCAGCGAAAAAGACTTGGTGGTGGCGTCGGTTCTTTCCGGGAACCGTAATTTCGAGGGGCGGGTGCACGCGCAGGTCCGTGCGAATTATCTCGCGTCGCCGCCGCTTGTGGTGGCTTACGCGATCGCGGGAACGGTGCTGATCGATCTTGAAAAAGATTCTCTGGGTAAGGGGAAGAACGGAAAGCCGGTTTATCTGCGGGATATTTGGCCAAGCTCTGCGGAGATCCGGGAAGCTCTTAAGAGCGTGGACCCGGCGATGTTCCGAAAGCGCTACCTCAATGCTTTTGAGGGGAACGAAGCCTGGCGTTCTCTCAGGGCTCCCGCGGGCGATACTTTTGAATGGGACAAAAATTCAGTTTACGTGAAGTCCCCGCCTTATTTCAAAAAAATGGCAGTTTTACCGGCGGACCTTAAAGACATCAAGAACGCCCGAGTGCTGGCGGTGCTCGGAGATTCGATCACGACCGACCATATTTCTCCTGCCGGCTCCATTGCTCCGGCAAGTCCCGCCGGGAAATATCTGATCGAACAAGGGATCTCCCCCGGGGATTTTAATTCTTACGGCGCGCGACGTGGGAATCATGAAGTCATGATGCGCGGCACGTTTGCCAATATCCGTTTGAAGAACCTGCTTGTACCGGGCGTGGAAGGTGGGATGACGAAGTATTTCCCGGAAAAAGGAAAAGGCGTGGCGATGCCGATCTTTGACGCGGCGATGAAGTATGCCGAAGACAATCGTCCGCTTGTGATCCTTGCGGGAAAAGAATATGGGTCCGGATCTTCGCGCGATTGGGCGGCCAAAGGTCCCGCGCTCCTGGGCGTTCGCGCCGTGATCGCGGAAAGCTATGAAAGGATCCACCGAAGCAATCTGATCGGGATGGGCATTCTGCCGCTCCAATTTTTTCAGGGCCAGAACGCGGCTTCTTTTAAATTAACCGGCGAAGAGATCTTCACGGTCGAGGGTGTCGCGAAGGGGCTGAAGCCCGGCAAGATCCTTACGGTCAAGGTTTTGGGTGCCGGGGAAGCCAATGTTTTCGAAGTGGTTTGCCGCATTGATACTCCCGTTGAGATCGAATACTACCGCCATGGCGGTATCCTCCAATACGTCCTGCGACAGTTGTTGAAATAAAAAAGGTGCCGCACGGCACCTGTTCGGTCCTTAGCCATGCGTTCGTTGCTTTGAGAAAATAAACCGGAAGAAAAATCCATGCGCGCAGAAGAAGATCTTTATGTGGAGACGGGATACAAGATCCTTTATGAGGATGAGTTCTTTCTCGTGGTGGATAAACCGGCGCCGCTGCCGGTGCATGCCGTGGGACGTTTTCAAGAAAAGAATTTGCTCAGTCTTTTAATAAAAGATCTTCGGCCGGGAGGCGAAGGCTTGAGGATCGTAAACCGGCTTGATTCGGAGACAAGCGGACTTGTGCTGGTTGCAAAATCGGCGCCAATGGCCGGGAAACTCGGCATCCTTTTCGAAAACAGGCAAGTGGTGAAAGAATATCACACCGTGGTTTTCGGAACGCCCGAAGCGCAAGCGGGAACGATCTCGGCGTCTCTGGGGCTTAAGGTGGATAGCGGTCATAATATCCGCAGTTCCGATCCCGAGGGCGAAAAGGCGCAAACCGATTATCAGGTCTTAAGCAGTTCGGGGGGATATTCTCTTCTCAAAGTAATGCCGCGGACAGGGCGAACGCACCAGATCCGCGCCCACCTTTCATTCTTGGGCCATCCCATTGTGGGGGACAAGATCTACATCGATCCGCGTATCTTTGAACGCTACATTCACGAAGGATGGCTGGAAGACATGCGGCCCGTCGTGAAGGCCGAGCGTCTTCTTTTACATGCTTCGGGATTAGAATTTCGTCATCCCGTGACCGGAGAGCTTGCAAAATTCACGTCAGAGATCCCGTCCTGCTTCGATTCATTCTTAAATGAGAAAAAATGAACACGCTTTGGGTTGATGTGTCTGGAAAGTAGGCGGAATTTCTGAGACCCTGAGGCACGCTCCGGAGGTCAAGCGGGCATGGTGACAGGCAGGACTGGGCCTCGTCACCCGCGGTTCGTTTCTTCCAGCGAGAAACGACCGCGTGCGGCTCTCGCCCTTTGGATCCGCCCGTAAAGAGGGGCGGCACCAAGCTCCAAAGGGCTGCGAACGCTGCCTCGGTCCCAGTCCCGCCTGTCGAGCGAGACCGGAGGCGCGAGTGAGTTTTTCCACGCTGGGGAAAAACGAACGGTGATGAAGGGTCTCAAGAAATTCTTATAAAGGAGCTAAAATGGCCGGTTCAACAAAGGTGGCAAGTACTGCTTGTTGGGATTGCAGCTTTCGCAGGGATTTCGAAAATACTTTTCTGGGTATTTGCACCTGGTTTGAGGTTCACGGTAAAGGCTCGAATAAAGATATTCCTCCGGCCCTGGTAGAAAAAGGCTGCAAGTATTGGAAGAAGAAACAACAAAAAGGTGACAGTCACCCAAAGTGACTGTCACGGTTGGGACAGGCTTTTCCCATACCCTTAGCGAGGTAACCCTTATGTTCGACAAATTGATCGGGTACTTGGTGGCGCGAGCGGGCAAGGAATACTCTGCGGGTTATCGGGCGGTGGCGACAGCCCTTGGCGTGATGCTCTTTTTCGCGGGCTGGCCGACGCTTGTCTGGGTTTCTGGGCTCGGGGGACAGGGGGAGGTTTTCCCTTCCTTGGCTGCGGTTCTTTTGAGTGCGCTTTTTTTTGTGGTTGGTATCCCGTGGGTGAGTTGGGCCGTTTTCTGGCAGCTTTGGAAAGGAAAGGGCACGCCTGTTCCTCTGGTGCCCACCAAGGAGTTTCTGCCTTCCGGACCTTACCGTTATTGCCGTAATCCTATGATGCTTGGTTTTTTTCTTTATCTGGCGGGTTGGGCCGCGCTCTTCAACCGGACAGGTTCCTGGACTGCAGCCGCCATTCTTATGGTTCTTTTGGCCCTTGAGATCAAGCTGATCGAGGAAAAAGAGCTCGCAGAGCGTTTCGGAGATGTTTACCGCACCTATAAAAAAAAGACGCCGTTTTTCATTCCAAGATTTCGACCTTAAAGAACGTGCTGGGGAGATGAAACAAGTGAAGCGTGTCTGTGTCGTCTTGGTAGCAACGTTGTTTTTCTCTCTTGCAGGACTTTTCTCGAGTTCTCTCAGGGCGGAGGACGACGTTCCACAGCTTCCCAAGTTTTATTTAAACGACAAACCTGTCGTTTTGACGATTCAGGACTTGTCGGGTTTTGGCACCCGGCCCCTGCGCTTGCTGGTGCAAAGGAACAACCGGAGGCATCACGACGAGCTCATCCAGGTCAACGCCCTCGGAGCGCGCGAAGGGGAAGATCTCAAAATAGTACTGGCGACCCCTTTGCCGGGGATGCGCGTGACGCTTTATAAGATCCTCCACGAAACGGAGGGGTCTCGCTCTTTAAGCATGCTCACCTCGGTTTACTTTGATAAACCCGGAGAGAAGATTTATCAGGAAAAAGTAGGATCTTTTCGCGAAGCTTTTTTCATCATCACCTTTGAAAAGACCGATTCTCCGGAGGAAAAGGACATCAACGTCCGGTATTTTGAGGAGCGGGTGAGAAAACTCGTGATCGGGGCGTACAAGACCAACTTCTTATTTTCTTCTCTGAAGCTAAAAATGAAGGATTTCGCAGATCCGGACGCCCAAGCGTTCTTTGAAAGGGACGCACAGCTTCTCGTCGATCGCCTCAGGGATCCTCGGCGGATATTCCTGATCCGACTATGGAAGGTTGATAAATCAACGTAACGGAGGGCGCGCTCCGATGCCGGTAATATAAAACATCAGTTCCCGTTTTTCCCGCTTTGAGTATAATGAGGTCACTGTGTGAATTTCTTTAAAGGAGATAATGAAAAATGCCCAACTCGAAAAAAGAACCTTCTAGCGCATCAAAGCTGATCAAAGGATTGGAAGGCGTTGTCGCTGCGCAGACATCTCTAAGCGATGTGGACGGGGAGAATGGCCGGCTTTTTTATCGCGGTATTCCTATCGGCGAGCTGGTCGAGAAATCCCATTTTGAGGAAGTGACTTATCACCTCTGGTACGCGAAACTTCCCAACGCCGAAGAACTCAGAATTTTCAAGGAAACGTTGAAGGCCCAAAGGCCTCTATCCGAACGCGCCCTTGAGGTCTTGAAACTTATTCCGACCAGCACACATCCTATGAGTGCTCTCCGGACCATGTGTTCGCTGATGGGGAGTCTGGATCCACGGGCCCACATTGTGAACCCTGAGGAATCTCAGCGTAAGGCCTATCATCTGACAGGTGTTTTCCCGACCATCATCGCGGCTTTTTACAGGCTGCGCGAAGGGAAGGAGCCCATCCAGCCCGATATGACCCTTTCCCATGCGGCTAATTTTCTTTATATGCTTAACGGGACGAAACCGACTCCGGAAATGGAGAAGGCGCTGGATGCTTATCTGATCCTGTTGGCGGATCACGGGCTTAACGCCTCGACTTTTGCGGCGCGCGTGACGACCGGGACCCTTTCCAATCTTTATTCGGCGGTCACTTCCGCGGTGGGGACCTTGGCCGGGGAGTTGCATGGGGCAGCGAACCAATACGCGATGGAGATGATCCTGGAGATTGGGACCCCCGCGAAGGCTGTCGCGTATGTGAACCAACTTCTGGATGAGAAAAAGAAAGTGATGGGCTTCGGGCATCGTATTTATAAAACGCGCGATCCGCGTGCCGAAGCGTTCCGCCCGATTGCGCATGACCTGTGCGTCAAAGCCGGGAAAACGGAATGGATGGAGATCGCAGCCCATGTCGAGAAAGTCATGATGGACCGGAAGAAGATCCCCTGCAATGTAGACTTTTTCTCCGCGCCGGTGCTTTATGTGCTGGGATTCCCGCCGGATTTTTTTACGACGGTGTTCGCGGCAAGCCGTGTCGCCGGCTGGAGCGGCCACATTATCGAGCAGCAGTTGGACAACCGTCTCATACGGCCGCTTGCGGAATACATCGGTCCGCAGGAACAGTATTACATCCCTCACGAAGACCGTAAGTGAGGGGGCGGAGTTTTTCTGCCCCACTCATCCCGAGGGAGGCGAGGGCGACCGAAGGATCTTGTTTTTAAAAATAAGATTGCTTCGCCTCCAGCTCGCAATGACGAAATGTCGTTCATGGAGAGGCGGAATTAACGCATGACCGCGAATCTTGATTACGCGTACGATCAATACCTGAAGACCCACGAGGTTCGTGCCGTTCCCGCCATTGCCCGGTTCCGAGAGAAGCTCAAAAATCCCACGTTCGCGTACGGACGCTTCACGGTCCCGGCTTTTTACAAAGCTTATTTTGTCACCCCCAAACAGCAGCATCTTTTAAAACGAGCCGCTTCGACCTTCTCCCAGATCCTCAACAAGACTGCGCGCCTCTATTTTGAAGAAGCACAGATGAAATCCCACTTTCACCTTTCTCCCGAGGCCGAAGAGCTTGTGAAGATCGACCCCGGCTATTCGCAGCATGTCGTTTTCAGCCGATTTGACGCGCTTCTGGAAGGAGAGAGCTTGAAGCTTTTGGAGTTCAATTGCGACGCTCCGGCCGGCGCCGCCTACACCGATCAGTTGGAGTCGGCATTCCTTTCTGAAGAGCTGATCTGGCCTTTCGCCGAGGAGCATCATTTGGTGGCCAGCGAGCGCGTTCAAAGTATTCTTTCGACGCTGCTTTCGGTCTATGAGGAGTTTGGAGGTTATGAAACGCCTCAGATCGCGATCGTGGACTGGCGGCATGCGAGGACCACCCCGGAATTTGAATACATGAAAAGCCACTTCGAGTCCAAGGGATACAAAACCACGATCGCGGATCCGCGTGAGCTTCAGTACCGGGGCGGCAAACTTTACCACAAAGGTTTTCGCGTGCATTTGGTCTACCGGCGCGTGATCTTTGATGAGCTCCTGGAACGGATCGATGAGGTTCAAGACCTGTTGCATGCTTATAAGGACAAGGCCGTCTGCGTCGTCAACCCTTTGCGGTCGAGGCTCGCCTCCAGCAAATCGATCTTCTCGATTTTGACCACCCCGGAGTTTGACCGTTTCTTCACGGAAAACGAAAACGCGATGAAGCGCCAACATCTCCCGTGGACGCGCTGTCTTTCGGATGCCGAAGATTTCTATGGCCACCGGAAGGTCTTCCTGATCGATTTTCTAAAAGATGAGAAAGACACGATCGTTCTGAAACCTTCGGGCTCCAGCCACGGCGCCCGGCGGGTTCACATCGGACGCGAGACGCCGGACAGCGAATGGAACGCGGCGGTGGATCGGGCACTTAAAGAAGAGGATTGGGTGATCCAGGAGCAGGTCTCGGTCCCGGCGATGACCGTTCCCGACGTGGTGAACCAGAAGCTCGACCTCATTTACAAAAAATACAATTTTAACATGCTGGTCTTCGGAGGAAAATACGCCGGAGGTTTTGTTCGGTTGAGCGATGAGAGCGTGATCAACGTGGCGACGGGCGGGGGCCTCATGCCTGCGCTCTGGTCCGATGTCGCCCCGGAGCATTTTGGAGCTTGAAGCGGAAGCGAGCAGGGTGTAACTTGATGAGTGTTGTCATCCGGAGGGAAGCGTGAAGCCTTTGAAGAAGAAACGCATTTTTTCGAGAGAAGAAGCGGACGCTTTACTCCCCGAGCTTGAGAAAGGCCTGAAGCTTCTCCGCGCCAAAAAAGAGGCCTACAGCCGCACCCACGATCTTCTTTTTATGCATGAGCTTGTTTGCACGGCCGAGAAGAACCACGGACTTTCAGAAGAAAAAGATGACCTGGAAGATGGCATTCATGCGCTTGAAGAAGCGATCGAGGATCTCGCCCATGATATCGAAGCGATTTTCGCCAGGGGCTGCCTTCTCCGTAATATCGAAAAAGGCCATGTTGAATTTCTAGGCAGGCATGAAGGGCGAGACGTTTATTTTTCCTGGCGCCTTGGTGAATCCAGCATTTCTCATTATCGCGAGCTTGAGAAAAAAGCCCATGAGCGCATGCCCCTTCCCGAAAAGCCCGCAGAAAAAAAATCAAAGTAGGAAAATCCTACAAGGAGTCGGTCCCCAATGTTCTGCTGTCTGTTCAGTGAAGGAACCAAGTATAAGAATCTCTTGAACGGTCAGTGGGTGGATCCCCGGGCCAAACAATGGGACAAGATCTTTTCGCCCGCGGACGGTTCTTTGGTCGGGGAAGTGCCCGCCATGAGCCAAGACGAAGCGGATGAGTTCTTGAAATCCTCAGTCGCGGCTCAAAAATCCTGGGCCGCAGTCCCGGTGAGTGAGCGCGCCGCCATGCTCCACAAGGCGGCGGACATTCTTTTGCGCGAAAAGGACAAGATCGCGGACGTGCTAGTGCGCGAAATCGCGAAGAATAGGAAGTCTTCGCTTTCTGAAGTGACGCGCACGGCCGATCTGATCCATTTCACGGCGGAAGAAGGAAAGCGCGTCACGGGAGAAAGCCTTTCGTCGGGAGCTTTTCCAGGCTTTAGCGAAACGAAGCTTTCCATTATGAATCGCGTGCCTCTGGGTGTTGTGCTTGCGATCGCCCCCTTCAATTATCCGATCAATCTGGCAGCTTCTAAAATAGCCCCGGCGCTTGTGGCGGGGAATGCCGTGGTTTTCAAGCCGCCGACGCAAGGAGCGATCAGCGCGCTTCATTTGGCGCGGGTTTTTTGCGAAGCCGGACTTCCGGCGGGTGTTCTCAATGTTATCACCGGACAGGGCCGCGCGATCGGAGACCACCTGGTCAGTCATTCGCTCGTGAACATGGTCGCTTTCACCGGGAGCAGCAAGGTCGGGAAGCATATTGCCTCGATCGTGGGGATGAAGCCGCTTCTCCTGGAGCTTGGCGGTAAAGACGCGGCGATCGTACTCGAGGACGCCGATCTTCCTTTAACCGCGGCGCATATCGTTGCCGGCGCCTTTTCTTTTTCCGGGCAACGGTGTACGGCTGTGAAGCGTATTCTGGTCCTGGAATCCGTGGCCGACAAACTGATCGAGCAGATTTTGCCGCTTGTGCAAAAGATGACGGTGGGCCGCCCGGAGGATGACGCGGACATCACGCCGCTAGTCTCGACGGAGGCCGCCGATTTTGTCGAGGAATTGATCCATGACGCGATCCGAAAAGGAGCGAAGCTTCTCGTAGGCAATAAACGCGAAAAGAACCTTGTCTATCCCACGCTCTTTGACCGAGTGACCGCGGATATGAGGATCGCCTGGGAAGAGCCTTTTGGTCCCGTGCTCCCGATCCTGCGGGTCAAGACGGTCGAAGAAGCGGTCCGGATCACGAATGAATCCGAATATGGGCTCCAAGCCTCGGTTTTCACGGAAAATGTCGACGCCGCTTTCAGGGTCGGAGCGCAGTTGGATGTTGGTACAGTCCAAGTGAACGGCAAAACAGAGCGCGGTCCGGATCATTTTCCTTTTATCGGAGTGAAAAGTTCCGGAATGGGGACACAGGGGATCCGTTATTCGATCGAAGCCATGACACGCGCAAAGACGATCGTCCTCAATTTTCACTGAGGGGCTTGGTATAAAAAAAGTGACTGTCACCCAAGGTGACAGTCGCTAAAATCAAGATTCATGCAGTGTCGGGAAGAATACCGAGAAACGCGAACCTTGGCCGGGGGTGCTTTGGCATGTGGCGCGGCCGCCATGCGCTTCCATGATGTGCTTGACGATCGCCAGACCCAGCCCCGTTCCTCCGAGTTCTTTCGATCGCGCTTTATCCACCCGAAAGAAGCGTTCGAAAATACGAGCTTGGGCTTCTTCCGGAATGCCGATCCCCGTATCCTCGAGCGTGAGCGTCACACCGTCCGGCTTTTGATCTGCAGACAGGACGATCTTGCCCCCCCGTTTATTGAATTTGATCGCATTATCGATGAGATTAACGAAGACTTGATGGACCTTGTCTTTGTCCCCGGATAGCCAGAGCGATCCTTCGGAAAGGCGATTTTCCACCCCGATCTTTTTTCCCAGGATCTGAGTCTTGAACTGTTCCAGGATCGCGGAAAGCTCGGAGGAAAGATCGATCTTTTCTTTCAGGGTCAGGGCTGCGCCTTGTTCGATCTCTCCCAGCGTCAGGATATCCTCCACAAGACGCCCCAGTCGATCCGTTTCCTCTGAAATGATCCGCAAGAATTTTTCGCTGGTCGGCGGATCTTTTACGCCGCCGCCCAGGAGCGTTTCAATAAAACCTTTGATCGAGGTGAGCGGCGTGCGGAGTTCGTGCGAAACATTGGCCACGAATTCTTTGCGAATGTTTTCAAGACGGCACAGTTCCGTCATGTCATGAAAGACCAGGATGCCGCCGATATCGCGGACATGGGCGTCCAAGACGATGACGTTGACATGAAGCGTCTTTTTTGTCTTGCCGGAGATCTGGATCTCTTCTGACGCGAGCCGCCGCTCTTTAAAAGCTTGGTCTACGATCCTCTCGAGATGGGGATGCCGTGTGACCTCGATCAGGCTTTTTCCCGCGACACTCGCGGCAGTGCATCCAAAGATCTCTTCTGCCGCAGGATTCGCCATGACGCATTGTTTGCGCCGGTCGATCGCGATCACGCCTTCGTTCATATGGCTCAGAATGACGGAGATCTTCCCCTTTTCGCTTTCAAGATCTTCGATCCTAGAACGCAGGGTAGAGGCCATTTGGTTCATGGTGTTCGCGAGCATCTTGAGTTCATCCCGGCCGTCGATCAGGATTTTTTCGGACCAGTCTTCGCGAGCGTAGCGTTTGGCCACGGAGGTGATGCGATGGATGCGTTTGCTGAGATGGTGGCTGAAAAGAATGCCGGCCACAAGGACGACCAGGATGCCAAGGACCGCCGTGAGCATCATGGGTCTTCGGACGGAGTTTAGGATCTCATCGACGCGCGTGACCGGCATCGCCGTACGAATAACGCCCAGGATCTTCTCATGATCCAAAACAGGGAGTGCGAGGTAAAGCATCCGGGCTCCGAGGGTCGTGCTATAGCGGATGCTCATACCCGTTTCTTTTTTCAGGGCTGCTGCGACCTCGGGCCGGGTGGCATGATTGTCCATTTTGGAGAGTTGTTCCCAATTTTCGCTCGAATCCGCGAGAACCGTTCCGTCAGGATCGATGACTGTGGCACGAACATCTGTTTCTGCGGTGATTTTTTTAAGCTGTTCCTGCAGGAGCCTGGTGTTGCCAAAAAGGGGGAGCGCCAATTCGCGGATCAGGACGGTTTGGCGGGTCAAAGAACTCTGAAGCTGCAGGAGATCGCGTTTTTGAAGAAAGTGAGAAAGAGACCAATCGGTTACAACCAAGACAAGGATGAAAATGATACCGTACAAAACCAGGAGACGTTTGGCCAAACCGATCTTGGGAAGTCCCATGTCACTCTCCGTCGAAGCGGTAGCCGACGCTTTTGACCGTGACGATCCGTTCTGCTTCTTTCCCGATCTTTTTCCGAAGTTGTCCGATGTGCATGTCCACGGTGCGTGTTTCGATATTCACGGAATTCTCATAACCCCAGACCTTCGATAGCAGGACTTCGCGCGTCAGGACCCGTCCTTTGGAGCTTATGAGTACGCGCAAGAGCTCAAATTCTTTGGCGGTGATCTCGACGGACTTTCCCTTCAAGCGCAGTTCATGTTTTGTCACGTCCAGCTCGATCGTTCCGGACCTCAAGATCTGTTCGGGAGATTTTTCCTGTGAGCGGCGCAGCACGGTCTTGACGCGGGCCACGAACTCCCGAGGGCTAAAAGGTTTGGTGATGTAATCATCCGCGCCGAGTTCGAGGCCGACGACTTTGTCAGATTCCGTGCCTTTTGCAGTGAGCATGATGATGGGGATCGCGTGCGTCTTGTCGTTCCGTTTGAGAGTTTTGCAAATATCAAGGCCATTCATTTCCGGGAGCATGAGATCAAGGACCACAAGCACTGGCTTCTCTCTCAGCGCCGTCTCAAGACCTGTGCTGCCCTTGGCTTCGGTAAGGACGCGAAAACCTTCCTGCTCGAGGTTGTATTTCACAAGCTCGCGGATGTTCTTCTCGTCTTCAATGAGGAGGATCGTTTCGTTTGCCATAAGGTTTTAAGCGTGTGGATTTTACCATAACGAGAGGTCCCAAGGGGAGGACATCCTTGGTTCATTACACGCTTTTTACATGTCCGTCATAACGGCTTTACGCGGATTTTTTATACTTCGGACATGAAAACGAAACGATTTCCATTTAACCGGAGGAGAACGAATCTTATGAAACACCACCCTTTCACAAAACTGGCGAGCATTTTAGTTATTTGCCTTATGACTTTTTCGTCCTCAGTCTTCGCGAGCGATGCTGAACTCATGGCCTTGGTCCAGAATATGCAGAAACAGATGAACGCACTGCAGACGACCGTTATGGCGCAGAAAACAGAGCTCGAGGCGCTGAAGGCGGGTGGCGGCGGGAAGATCCAGATGGCCCCAAGCGGCGTGGAAGCGACTCCTCCCATGAGCGAAGCGGAATTCGCCCAGCGCTTAGGCGATGCTACTGGGGGCGCCAATAAATGGCTCAAAGACCTCAAGTTCTCGGGCGACCTCCGCTTGAGGTATGAAGCTTTCCACCTGAATACAGGTAATAATTATAAGAACGCAGACGGTACGTACAGCGGGAATCAGCCCGACCGAAACCGTTTCCGTATTCGCTTGCGTTATGGGTTCGAGAAAACCTTTAATCCGGAAATGAAAGTCGGTTTTTCAATGGCCAGTGGCGAGAAAAAAGGCACCATCGGTGAAAACATTGATCCAGTCTCTACGAATCAGAGTTTGAACAATGATTTCAATTTCAAGAGTATTTGGATTGAAAAAGCCTACGCAACGTACACGCCGGAATGGGCGAAAGTCGGTATCTCGGACGGTCCGAAAATCGAGGGCCTGGAGGTCACGGCCGGTAAATTCACGAATCCCTTCGAAAAAGGATCGACCGATATGATCTGGGATCGAGATCTGAAGCCGGAGGGTGTCTATGAAAAAATTGATGCCAAGCTTATGGATACTGAGAACTTCGATCTCAAGACCTATTTGACGGCAGGGCAGTTCGTTCTTAGGGAGTCAGGAACTACCGGAACCAAAGATGCAAACCTTTGGGCGTATCAGGCCGGAGTGAACCCTGTTTTCTATGTGCCGGGCATGGAAAGACCTGTGGATGCTCTCTCAGCCCTTTCCATCTATAGCTATCAGAATTATGCCCGCTTGGGTAATTTTACGATCGATGGTACCAGTCAGGCCAATGGTAATCCAACCTACAACACGACCACGTTGGCGGCACGAAACTTTAATATCTTGAGCTTTTATCAAGAGGTTAATTTTTTCCCTCACGGGATCCCCGTGAAGCCGTTCGCCGAATTTGCGCGCAATATGAGTAACCAGTCCGGCAACCCTGCTGCGGCTCCGTTTAACGGAATGCAAGGCGGTGCGGATGCCTGGTCCTTAGGCATCACACTTGGAAAACTGATGAAGAAGGGGGATTGGCAGGGGAGCTATCAATATAAGTACATCGGGGCAAACTCTGTGGTAGGTGCTTTTAACGACAGCGACTTTGGCGGTTATAACTATGGCGGCACCGACAAGGCCGGCAGTGTCATCAAGTTGGGATATAACCTTACAGACTATCTGACGGTGAACGGCGCATGCTATCTCGTGCGGCCGATCACCGTGAGGGATAACACGAGTAACGGCATGCAGTTGGATCAATCGGTCCGAAGGTTCCAGCTGGATATGACTTACAAGTTCTAAGCAGCCGAGCAAAAGTGTTTGGCCTTTGCAGGGACGGTTCTCCCGAAAGAGAACCGTCCCTGATTAACAGCCAGGATAGAGTTTTACACGGATTTTACATCAACCAGAGCCGGGCCATCGTAGAATGATGCCCATGATAAAAGAGGGGGTTTGAGATGAAGACGGATAGGTTGTTTAAAGTGATGCTTGTGGTGTTAAGTGTTTTTTGTGTCGGGATTTTTCCGGTCCATGCGAAGGAAGGCATGATCCAGATCAAGGGGTCGGACACGATCGTGAATTTGAGCCAGGCGTGGGCCGAGGAATTTATGACGGCAAATCCTCGGGTGAGTCTTGCTGTGACAGGGGGTGGTTCCGGTACCGGGATCGCGGCGCTGATCAACGGGACTACCGATATCGCCAATTCGAGCCGCAAGATCAAGAAGAAGGAGCTCGATGACGCCCAGAAGGCAGGGTACTATCCCGAAGAATTCAAAGTAGCGGTCGACGCCCTCGCGGTGATCGTGAACCCGGCGAACCCCGTCAAGGAACTGACGATCGACCAGCTCTCCGGTATTTTTACGGGGAAAATTACGAATTGGAACGAAGTCGGCGGGAAGAACGAGAAGATCCTGGTCCTCTCGCGTGAACGGAATTCGGGGACGCACATGTATTTTTTGGAACAAGTGTTAAGAAAAGGCAATGAGAAAGGGCCGGAGCAGTTTGCCCCGTCGGTCCTGATGCTGCCGTCCTCCGAGGCGATCATTAATGAAACCTCAACAAGCGAAAGCGCGATTGGCTACGACGGACTCGGCTATATATCCGCGAAGGTCAAAACCATCGCAGTCGCAAAGAAAGGCGGAGACCCCTTCGTTCAGCCTTCCAAAGAGACTGCGATGAACAGGACCTACCCGATCTGGCGTTTCCTCTATATATATACCGGCTTCAAGCCCAGGGGAGAGATCAAGGCCTTTCTTGATTTTGCCCTGAGCGCGAAGGGGCAGAAGATCGTTGAAGATATGGGTTTTGTTCCATTGGGTGAATCCCGATAGAGATTCGTAAAAGGTTTTCCTGCGTTAGAGAGGAATGTGATAGTGAAAATGAAGTTGCCGCCATGTAATTCTCACCTTGACGGAAGCGCTCCCAAAAGGAGCGCTTCCTATCTCTAACGGGAGAGCAGAGTGAGAAAGTTCCGCGAAGCGATCATTGAGAAGGCCATTCTTCTGAATGGTTTTGCGTGCATCCTCTTTGTCATTCTGATCTTTGTTTTTTTAGCAAAAGACGGGCTTACGCTCTTCAAAACGATCGCGATCCAGGATTTTCTTTTCGGGAAAATTTGGAGCCCGCTTGCCGAACCCCCGCAATTCGGGATCCTGCCGCTTTTTCTCGGATCCTTGTTTGTGACGATCGGAGCGGCTGTTATTTCAGTTCCTCTTAGCATGGCCTGCGCGATCTTTATTGGTGAGATCGCGCCGCGCTGGATGCGGGAGACGTTAAAAGCCGGTGTCGAACTTCTGGCGGCCATCCCAAGCATTGTGATCGGTTTTATCGGAATGGCCATGCTTGGCCCCATTGTAAAAAATCTATTCCATCTCCCCACGGGGCTGACCGCGCTGACCGGGTCCGTTGCACTGGCTTTTATGGCCATTCCGACTATGGTGAGCATTATGGAAGATGCGATCACTTCCGTGCCGCGGACTTATAAGGAGGGATCACTCGCGCTAGGCGCTACGCATTGGCAGACGGTCTACCGGGTCATTATCCCTGCGGCGTCTTCGGGGATCGTGGCCGCCATCATGCTTGGGATCGGTCGCGTGATCGGAGAGACCATGGCCGTGATGATGCTCACTGGAAATGCCTCGGTGATGCCTGAGACGATCCTGGCGCCCGTCCGAACCTTGACCGCTACCATTGCCGCCGAAATGGGGGAGACCGTGCGCGGGAGTGAACATTATTTCTCGCTTTTTGCTATCGGCTTGGTTCTTTTCGGGATCACGTTCCTCATTAATTTTCTAGCCGACATGGCGCGTCATAGGAAAAGGAAATGAAACTCAAGTCTCAAACAAAACAAAAGATCGCTTTTACGTTGCTCGGTCTGGCGGCCGTCACCGTGATCGTTCCGGTAATCCTTATCCTGGTAATCCTTATCCAAAGGGGATGGCCCGCGATCAGTTGGCAATTTTTGACGGAAATGCCACGCATGGGAATGCGGGCTGGCGGTATTTTTCCTGCGATCATGGGGACCTTATGTCTTGTCGCGTGTGCGATTAGCGTTGCCCTGCCGCTTGGGGTTCTTACGGCGATCTATCTCGTGGAGTATGCCAAGAAAAATTGGTGGACGCGGATGATCGAGATCGCCATCGTGAACCTGGCGGGTGTCCCCTCGGTGGTCTACGGTCTTTTCGGCCTTGGACTTTTTGTGATCTTTTTTCATTTCGGGTCTTCGATTCTTGCTGGGGCGCTCACGCTCGCGATCATGGAATTGCCCGTGATCATCACCTCTTCAAAAGAGGCTCTCATGAGCGTTCCGCGTTCTTTCCGGGAAGCGAGCCTCGCCTTGGGGGTTAGTAAATGGGAAACGATCCGCTGCGTGGTGCTTCCAAATGCCCTTCCAGGCATCCTGACCGGTTCGATCTTGGGCGTCAGCCGAACAGCCGGCGAGACGGCCCCGATCCTTTTTACGGTCGCGGCCTTTTATTTGCCCAGGCTTCCCCAGTCGATCTTTGATCAGTGCATGGCGCTGCCCTATCACCTTTATGTTCTTTCCACGCAGGTCCCGAATGTGAAGCCGGCACTTCAATATGGAACGGCGCTCGTGCTGGTGGGCATGGTATTTTCGCTTAATCTGGTAGCGATCCTTGTGCGCGCGCATATACGGAGTAAAAAACAATGGTAAACCTATCCTCCGACCGTCATTCTGAGCTCGGCGGGCAGCCGGGCGAAGAATCTCAGAAGAGAGATCCTTCGGCTTTGCCTCAGGATGACAGGAGATGTGTTTCAGATAAGATCATCGTTAAAGATCTGAACATTGATTACGGTGGCGTTCCGGCCCTGAAGGGTGTGAATTTTTCCGTGAAGGACAAGGAGATCCTCGGCGTGATCGGCCCGGCCAATAGCGGAAAGACCTCATTTTTGCGTGCCCTCAACCGGCTGAATGATCTGGACCTTGGTTGCAAGATGAGAGGATCGATCCTTTTGAACGGCAAGGACATCAACCGGGAGATGGACGCCGAAGAAGTGCGGAAAAAAGTGACCATGGTCTTTGCACTTCCGATCCCGCTTCCGATGTCGATCTTTGACAATGTCGCGTATGGTCCAAGGCGCCACGGTGTGAAAGATAAGAAAAAGCTCGAAGAGATCGTGGAAAAAAGTCTTAAGGCGTCATTTCTTTGGGAGGAGGTGAAGGACCGGCTTTCGTCTTCCGGGATGAAGCTTTCCGGCGGTCAGCAGCAGCGTCTTTGCATCGCACGGACGCTCGCCGTAGAGCCGGAAGTGATCCTTTATGATGAACCCTGTTCCGGGCTCGATCCTATCTCTACGGCTAAAGTGGAAGAAGCCATGCGGGAGCTGAAGTCCCGCTATACCCAGATCCTCGTGACCAACAATGTAAAGCAGGCTGCGCGAGTCGGGGACCGGGTCGCATTCTTTTTGATGGGAGAGCTTGTGGAGATCGATGGAGCCCAGAAGATTTTCACCACCCCGAGCGATAAACGTACCAATGATTATCTTACGGGACGATTCGGGTAACACAACATCGTCATTCTGAGGGCTGTGAAACAGCCCGAAGAATCTCAAAGCGAGATCCTTCGGTTGCGCCTCAGGATGACAAAAGGGATTTTCAGGAAAGCATTATGAATAAGATCGAAACACAAAATCTCAATCTGTTCTACGGAACGTTCCAGGCGCTGATCGATGTGAACCTTACGATCGAGGAGAAAAAGATCACCGCGCTGATCGGCCCCTCGGGATGCGGGAAATCCACTCTGCTCCGGACATTTAACCGTATGAATGATCTGATCGATGGGGTGAAGATCACCGGGCAGGTCCTGATCGACGGACGGAATATCTATGGCTCCGGGACCGATCTTGTGGAGCTTCGTAAAAAAGTGGGCATGGTCTTTCAGCGGCCGAATCCCTTTCCACTCTCTATTTTCGACAATATTGCCTACGGTCCGCGGACGCATGGGCTCAAGGATAAAGCCCAGCTTCAGGAGGTCGTGGAACAGGCGCTCTCTCATGTGCAGCTTTGGGATGCTTTGAAGGACAAGCTGGATTATTCCGCATTGAATCTTTCTCTTGAGCAGCAACAGAGGCTTTGCATTGCACGTCTTATGGCGGTCACGCCCGATGTGGTGCTTATGGACGAGCCTTGTTCGGCGCTGGACCCGGTGGCGACACAAAAGATTGAAGAGCTGATGATCGAGCTGAAGAAACATTATACGATCCTGATCGTGACGCATAACATGCAGCAGGCTGCCCGCGTTTCAGATCGCACAGGATTCATGCTTCTTGGAAAACTCGTTGAGTATGGAGAAACCCGGCAGATCTTTACGAACCCGGCAGAAAAACAAACCGAAGAATACATCACCGGAAGGTACGGATGAGCCCCGTTAGAGACTGGTGGGGTGAAATGCAAAAGGGTGAGCGTAAAAATAATGGATTTTAAAACAGATCTTAAAAATAATGAAAATACGGAAGCGCTTTTGAAAAGCGCTTCCTGTCTCTAACGGGGTAAAGGAGAAAAACATGGAAAGACATTTTGCGGAAGAATTGAAGACGTTGAAACAAAAATTATTCCAGATGGGGCTTTTGGTCGAGGGCGCTATCGAAAAATCTTTTGAGGCGCTGATCGAGCGTTCGGAAGACCGCGTGAAGGCGGTCTTTGAGGACGAAAAGGTCATCAATTCCCTAGAGATCGAGATCGACGAAACAGGGCATATGCTTCTTGCTCTGGTGCAGCCGATGGCCCGCGACCTTCGTCTCATTACCATGATCCTCAAGATCAATACAGATCTGGAGCGTATGGGCGATCATGCGGTCAATATCGCTGAAAAAAGCCAATACTTGATCAGCCAGGCGCCCCTCAAGCTGGATTTTCCCTTGGAGCCGATGGCGGAAGCCGTGAAAAAAATGGTTCGCGACGCCTTGGATTGCTTTATGAACGAGAACGTGGATCTTGCGCGCAAGGTGCTTGAAAGTGACGATAAGATCGACGACTACAATGACAAGCTCTATCTGGATATGGTGGCGCTTATGGAGAAAGATCCTCAGACGGTTCGCCGGGCCTTGAGCGTTGTCATGATCGGACGCAATCTCGAACGCATCGCCGATCTCTCCAACAACATCGCTGAAGACACCATCTATCTGAAGCAGGGCAAGGAAGTCCGCCACCACTTCGAAACAACATAGTAGATTTTCGATTAAAATGGAGCGCAGTGGCTAGTTTTTCAACAGCGCATTTTCCAAGCGTGCGAGATGCCCGTCTTCATGTTTTCTCTACACATTTTTTCCTTTACGGGCAGGGTATGGCAAAGTAACATGTCTGCGCTTTGGTTTGATAAATAATCTCCCCACAGGGCCGGCGAATGACGGTCCGAAGCGACTTCCTGGAACACAGAACCGATAAAGGAGTAAATTATGGCGTTTGGATTCCTTCTTCCGAAAGAGACCAGTTTCTTCGATTATTTTGACAAGCAGGCGGATTATGCTGTTCAGGCAGCCACCCATTTTGTAAAAATGGTCGCCGACTACAAAGTGGATGAGACCGAGGTCGGGATCATGAAAGAGATCGAGCATCTCGGAGATGAGGTGACCCATCAGGTCATGGATCAATTGAACAATACGTTTATCACGCCGTTTGATCGCGAGGATATTCATGACTTGGCGAAAAAGATGGATGATATTGTCGACATGCTTTACACGCTGACCAAGCGTCTTCGCGTCTATAAGATCCTGAGCATGGAAAGAAACCTTACGGAATTTGCCCGGGTGATCGAAATGTCCGTTAAGGGCGTTTCGCAAGCCGTCAAAGGGCTCCGGGACATGAAGCGAAGCAAAGAGATCTTGAAGGCCTGTATCGAGGTGAATAACCTTGAAAACCTAGGCGACAGGATGCGTGACGACATGCTTGGCGAGCTTTTTGAAAAATATGCCAAGGATCCCGTCGCGGTGATCAAATGGAAAGATATCTATCAGGATGCGGAAACGGTCCTGGATGTTTGTGAAGACGTGGTGCACGTGGTTGAATCCATTCTCGTCAAACACGCTTAAAACATGACTACGTGGATCCTTTTTCTTATCCTGCTGGCGCTCACGTTTGATTTTCTGAACGGTTTCCACGATTCCGCGAACTCCATTGCGACTGTCGTTTCTACCCGAGTTCTCTCTCCGCAGCATGCGGTGCTTTGGGCTGCTTTCTTCAACTTTATCGCGTTCCTCTTTTTCGGGCTCCATGTGGCGAATACGATCGGGAAGGGGATTATTGATATTAACATTGTGGATAGCCAGATCATCTTCGGTGCTTTGATGGGCGCTTGCGCCTGGAACATTATTACCTGGTACTTTGGATTGCCGACCAGCTCCTCTCATGCTCTGATCGGCGGGTTGGTCGGGGCGGCGCTCGTGAAGGCCGGCACAGGGTCTCTGGTCTGGAGCGGGATCATCAAAACAGTCGCTTTTATTTTAATCTCCCCGGTAGTGGGACTTATTTTGGGGGTTCTTTATGGCGTCATCGTCCATTGGCTTGCCCGGAAGAGTTCGCCGGCGGGAGTCGACCACTGGTTCCGGAAAGGGCAACTTGTTTCCGCGGCGCTTTACAGCCTAGGGCATGGGGGGAATGATGCGCAAAAGACCATGGGCATTATCGCCAGCCTCCTTTTCAGCGCGGGCCTTCTTGGGAAAGAATTCCACATTCCTTTTTGGGTCGTGATCTCGTGTCAGGCGGCCATCGCCCTGGGAACAATGTTCGGGGGCTGGAGGATCGTGAAGACCATGGGGCAGAAAGTCGCGAAGCTTCGCCCGGTGGACGGTTTTTGCGCAGAAGCTGGGGCCGCTACGAGTTTATTTGTGGCTTCCGCCTTCGGTATTCCGGTTAGCACGACGCACACGATCACCGGCGCGATCATGGGCGTGGGCTCTCTCAAACGAATGAGCGCCGTGCGTTGGGGGGTTGCGGGGAATATCGTTTGGGCCTGGATCATCACGATCCCGTGCTCAGCGGCGATCTCAGCCCTCTCTTACGTGGCGGCCAAATTCTTTTTTAAATAAGCCCTTCCCCAGTCTGGATCTTCGGCCACGTGTCTGCCCAAGGTGGAAAAAACCTAACTTCTAAAACTTCGCAAGAGAGCTCTTCTTCTTCGTCTGCTCCGCTCGGGGAGGACGCGAGCTATCTGAGAGCTTCCACTGCCCGGTGTTTTACTGTTTTCCCATTTCCAGAGAAGCGCTTACAGAAGGGTCGAGCGTCGTTTGAGCGTCTGGCGGGGAAGGAGGGTTGGAAGGAGAGGGGTCCGACTCCACCGCTAGATCCGCATCCGGGTTTTCAGGTGCTGCTGTTTCCATAGGAGCTTGCACCCCAACAGCCTGAATTTCCTTGCGCTTGGGGGCCGCTTCTTTTTCTGGCACAGTGGGCGGAAGGACTTTTTTCTCCGGTTTTTCTTTAGGGGTGTTTGAGATTATCCTTTCTCTTTTCAAAGGAATTTCAACAGCAGCTTTTATTTTGCTCGGGATCTCTTCCCGTCTTGCTTGGAATTTCGAAAAGCGAGGGTCCTTCTCGTCCAGGAAAATTTCTTTAGTGCCGGGCGGGATTCTCAAGATGAAATCCAGCGGGTCGATCGTGTCCAGAGCCGTGACCCGGGTGAAGAAGATCGCGCTGCCTTTTTTTGTTTCGGGAGATGAGATCGTGACCTTCTTCGGGAAAATGATCGAATCGTAGGAGCCAACATGACCCCGGAGTTCGCGAAAATCATAGCGCTGGATCTCCGTGACCGGTCGTTCCTTTGAATCATAAAAGAGCTCGCCGCGCACGTCACCCTCAGGCGTCAGGTAGAGTTTTCTCTCCAGTTTTCCCTCGTCTTCCTTCCGTCCATAAACATCCAGACTCGTGATCGCAGAATTGGTTCGTTCAACCTTGGTGCGACGAGGGTCAACGGCCATCGGCTTGAGCGCCCGGTAAAGATCGCGGGCCTTGAGATGACTTTCAATGTCCGGAGAATCCTCCAGGTCGAAGATGGATCCGTGATAGACCGTGTTCTGAGCGGGGAGGTAAAGGTCAAAGCGGCGATCGAGTGTACGGAACACGAACATTAATTCTTGACGTGCATCGACGCAGGTGAGGAACATGCGCTCATCAAGGCGTTGATACAAAAGCTCTCCGCCGCACATGGCGTTCGGATCCCCTTCTTTTGCGAAAAAAAGAAGCACATCCGCGCGGATCGCGATCCAGCGATAATGGCGGGATGCGATCTTTTGGAGAAGGCCCTCCAGTTCAGCGCTCGGCGCTGTTTCCGCACGAGCCACAGCACTGAAATTTAGAAGAGAGAGGAAAAGGAAGATTAGAAAAAAGGAGCGCAATGCGCGGTCCCCATGCCGATCCATTGAAGCGAAGCGGCACCTGATTCTCTTTAATTTTAAAACAAAGGTAATCAGTGCCGTCCCAGTCGCCATGAATAAAAAGAAAAAAAGACTTGGACGGAAATGGGGGCCGCCCAGGTCGCCCTTAATAAAAGGGAAATAAAGACACGGGCCGGCCATTTAATTCCGAGGAGTTTCGGCGAGGATCTTTTTCGTGTGGAAGATGCGCTGGAGTGCGGTCGCGTGCGTGCCGACCACCAGGACCAGCAGTATCAACTTTAAAAGTGGAAAAACGAGCGTTCCCGCGATCAAGAGCAGGATCCTTTCCGATCTCCCGAAGATGCCCACGCCGCAAGCTTTAATGAAATTTTCGGCGCGTGCCTTGGTATAGCTGATCACGAAGGAGCCCAGGAGGATACCGAGCGTGACGAAAAACCAAAAGATCTCTCCGTTACGGATAAAATAGGTCGCGAGCCCCGCAAATACAAAGAAATCAGAATAGCGATCCACGACCGAATCCAGGAAGGCACCAAAGGGGCTTGCTTTTCCCGTGGAACGCGCCAAGGGGCCGTCGAGCAGGTCGGCCGCTCCGGCGATGAAAAGCATGACGCCTCCGAGGAAAAGATATCCCTTGGCGTAGATGACGCCGGTCAAGAGGCTTAGGGCTGCTCCCGCGAGCGTCAACTGGGTCGGAGAAATACCCTGAGCCGTAAGGAAAGAAACGATGGTTTTTACGATCGGCTCCACTTTGGGATAGAGAGTTTCGCGCAGGGACATGGTCGCTTACCGGGGGCAGGTGCCCTGGATGAACTTGCGGACCAGTTCCTTGGCTTCGTAATCCACGATTTGCTTGGGCGGATGCTTCATGGTATACGCTGACATGGAGATGAGCGGTCCGCCGATCTTGCGGTCGCGGGCGATCTTACAAGCCCGGATCGCGTCGATTGAACAGCCCGCACTATTAGGCGAATCTTCGACGGAAAGACGCATTTCGGCTGTAACAGGAAAACCGCCGAATCCGCGACCCTCAATGCGCAGATAGCAGACCTTATTGTCGTTCTGCCAGGGAACATAATCCGAAGGACCAATGTGGATATTGTCTTCATCGAGCGGCACATCGAGCTGGCTTTGGACTGCCGAGGTCTTGGAGATCTTCTTCGATTCCAGACGTGAGCGGTTAAGCATGTTGAGGAAGTCCGTGTTGCCGCCGGTGTTTAGCTGGTACGTGCGGTCGATCTTGACGCCTCGGTCCATGAAAAGCTTAGCGAGCGTGCGATGCGTGACGGTCGCGCCGATCTGGGCCTTGATGTCATCACCGACGCAAGGGATGCGCTTGGCTTCAAAACGTTTCGCCCAGGCCGGGTTGGAGACGATGAAGACCGGCATGCAGTTGATGAGGCTTATGCCTGTTTTTAAGCACGCCTCAGCGTAGAACTCGGTGGCTTTTTGGGAGCCCACCGGGAGGTAATTAATGAGAACTTCGGCGGCGCTCTCCCTCAGGACCTTTTCCACATTACAGGCTTTTTTATCAGAAGGGAGGAAAGTGCGGTCATCCTTATAGCCGGTCATGTGTTCAGAGAACCCGTCCAGGATATTGCCCATTTCGACCTTGATCTTGCTCTTGGGGAGCGGGCCGATGGACCAGACGCAGTTGGGCTTCGCGGCAAGTGCCACATCCAGACGTTCGCCGACCTTACGCTTGTCGATGTCAAAAGCCGCTACGACCTCGATATCCTGGGGAAAATATCCCCCCATGTCATAGTTCATAAGGCCAAACCATTCGATGGGTTTGTTTTTGACAGGTTTTTGGTTGGCTATAGCGCGATAGTGCTCAATCCCTTGCACAAGCGATGCCGCGCAGTTGCCGACACCGACGATAGCGATCTTGATCTTACCCATAAATTCCTCCCGTTTGATTTAATATGAAGACGATAGGATTTGAGTCGATGGCGGAATATGATAGCAGCAAGGCTTCGAAAATCAAGCGAAACAGGTACTTCTAAGCGTTTTAAGTGTCGAAAGTTACATCGGATGCGTCCTATAATCCTTCTCAATAGCCCTTTTCCTATCTCATTTTTCTGCTAGAATGCCTTTTGCTTACAGCAATGAAAACCCTAATATTATTGAAAAATAAAGGAGTTCAACGATGGCTTCTTATGAGGATTTCCAGAAATTAGAGATCAAAGTGGCCGAGATCGAAAGCGTGATCCCGCATCCGAATGCGGACCGGCTTTATGTTTTGGGTATCAAGGTGGGGGAGGTTCGTAAGCAAATAGTGGCCGGAATCCGAGCCCACTATACCGAAGAACAGCTGAAGGGGAAAAAGATCGTTATTATCGATAATCTGGATCCCGCCGTGATCCGTGGCGTGGAATCCCAGGGCATGCTTCTTGCTGCTTCCGATGCCACAACCCTCACCCTCGTTGTTCCCGAGCGTCCTATTTCTGATGGGGCAAAAGTCAAATAAACTTAAAGCCAGGGAACAGGGAACCCTAAACCGTTAATCCATTGTTCCTTGTGCGCCTTTTTCTGACATATTCTTGTAAAAGAATTTTGCGTGTGTTAGTATTCCGTCTCTATGAATCCCGTCAGGTCTCTTGTTTGGGACTATTTGGGAAACTTTCGGGAAAAATGAAATCAGGGGGCTTTCTGGACGCGGAGAGCCACGGTGAATAGGAGATTTAACAGGGTGAAGGAAACGCACGGGTCTCGAGCTTCAACAAAGCATCTCGATTTCCAGCCGTTCAAGGCCTGGCGCTATAACACTGAGCGCGTCAAAGTTTCCGCGGTCCTCGCGCCTCCCTATGATGTGATCTCTCCGGAGAAACAGCAGAAGCTTTATGAGAATTCTGCGTTTAATTGCATTCGTCTGATCCTGAATAAGAAAGATCCCACCGATACGGACCAGAATAACGCCTATACCCGCGCCCGCGACACCTTCCAAGAGTGGCAGAAGCAAGGCGTTCTCATCCAGGAGCAAGAGCCCTGTTTTTACGTGTACCGGCAGACTTTTAAAGATCCCGTGACTCGGTTGACCAAAAACCGGTTCGCTTTGCTCGGCCGGGTCCGGCTTGAGCCGTTCGAAAAGGGTATTATCGTTCCTCATGAAAAGACGCTTCGCGGCCCCAAAGAAGACCGTATGCGACTTCTCCGGACCGTGCGGACAAATTTCTCTCCCGTCTTTGGTCTTTATAAAGATAAAGGGTTCGAGGTCCGGAGCATTATCCAGGACCCCATGAATTCCAGCCCGCTCTTTGAAGCTGAGGATGACGACAAGATCGTGCACACGCTTTGGGCGATCGAGGATACGGATATTCTCGCCAAGCTCCAGAAGGCGCTGCAGTCCAAGAAGGTTTATATCGCGGACGGACATCACCGGTATGAAACCGCGCTGGAATATGCCAGGCAACAAAGAGAAGAGCAGCGCTCCTCGGATATCGTGCTTTTCCCCTTTGATTATATGTACATGGCACTCGTGAGTTTTGATGATCCGGGCTTTATCGTTCTTCCCACACACCGGATCGTGACGAAGCTCGGCATGACCGGCGGCGAAGCCATTCGCCGGCTCGGAGAATATTTTAAAGTAGAAAAAGTCTCGCTTGCGAAATTAAAAGAGATGACAGCTTCTTATGATCAGGAAGGAAAGATCTTCGGGCTGGTTCTTGAGGAAGGGTGTTTCCTCCTCACGATGATCGACAAAGAAAAGGCGAAAGAACGGATGGTCCAGGGCAAGCCCGAAATTTGGTACGACCTGAACGTCAACGTCCTGGCGCATCTGATCTTTGCCGAGCTCCTCGGTCTTACGGAAGATCGCTGGGAAGCGGTTTTAAAATTCGAACACACGGTCGATGGGGCCGTCGCGCCGCTTCAAAAGGGCGAGGCCCAGGCGGTTTTTCTTTTGCAACCCCCCAAAGTCGAAATGCTCGAAAAGATGGGCGCCGTCAACGAGCGGATGCCTCAGAAATCCACTTATTTCTATCCCAAGCTCGCTACCGGGCTTGTTTTTTATTCGCATAAAGAATAATTCCAAGTTCCGCGAAGTCCTCGATCGTTTTTTGGGTGTCTTATGTCTCTGGTGATCGAAACCTTCCGTTCCTCAAAAACCCCCTGGGAGATTTTCCAGGCCGTCCACGCAAGTTCCCGGGCTTGTTTTTTTCTCGACTCTCCGCTGCACGCTCCGCCTGACCAGGTCTATTCCTATATAGGCATGGATCCCGAGATCGAGATCCGGCTGGAAGGAAACAGGCTTTACGTCGAAGGCGAGCGGAGCGGCGAATATCCTGGCAGCGAACTTTTTCCGGTTCTCAAGAGGATCCTTAAAGAAAATCAAAGTTGCGGAACGAAGCCTTCCCCGTTCTTTACGGGAGGTTTCGTGGGCTACTTCGGGTATGAGGCCGCGGACCTTTGCGACAAAATAAAATTTAGGGTGAAATCCTCACCCTCCGTTCCTCGTGTTTATTTGGGGTTTTTCCGGAAGGTGATCGTGTTTGATCATCAAAAGCGAGTTTATCATCTTGGGGTCCATGGCGCGCAACGGGCAACGCGCAACGTGCAACAAGAAAAGCTCAAGACGTATTTCGAAAGTTCCGCGGTGGAAGCCAAGCGACATTTCAAGATGAAGAAGCTTACGGCGGAGATGACGAAGGGACGGTTTGAAGGGATGGTCAGAAAAGCGAAGGAATACATCAGGGCCGGGGATATTTACCAGGCGAACCTTTCGCAGCGTTTTTCATTTGAATATCAAGGGTCCTCGCTCGAACTGTACGGGAAGCTTCGCGCGATCAACCCGTCGCCTTTTTCCTGTTTTTTAAGAGCAAGGGATCTTGAGATCGTCAGCTCCTCTCCGGAGCGGCTGGTCCGGAAGAAGGGACGTGTGTGTGAGACCCGGCCGATCGCGGGGACATGCCCGGCCCGCGGTTCTCTGAGGCGAATGGGGGAGTGGCGGAAGAATCTTCTTCGAAATGAAAAAGAAAAGGCAGAACACCTGATGCTCGTGGATCTTGAGCGGAACGACCTGGGGCGAGTGTGTGATTATCGCTCCGTGAAAGTCCGGGAGTTCATGACGCTTGAAAAGTATTCTCATGTGGTGCACATCGTTTCCAAGATCACGGGGCGTCTCAAAAAAGGCAAAGACGCGCTCGACGTGATCAAGGCGATGTTCCCTGGCGGGACGATCACCGGGTGTCCCAAGATCCGTTGCATGCAGATCATCGATGAGCTCGAGTCTGTGCGGCGCGGAATTTATACCGGTTCTCTGGGCTATATCGATCTTCATGGAGACATGGATCTCAACATTGTGATCCGGACGATCCTTTTGAAGAAGGGCCGGGGGCATCTTCAGGTGGGCGCGGGGATCGTGCATGATTCGGATCCTGAGAAAGAATATGAGGAGACGCTTCATAAAGCGAAGGCGCTGACCCAAGCGCTTCGGGAAGCGAGCGGCTAGAGCCATGCCCTATAAAATTTATCAGAACGGAAAAGAAGTGAGCGGAGAGCTGCCTTTCGATCTCCTGAGGACCGAAGCGGTTGGCATTTTCGAAAGCATGAGGGCCTATCACGGCAAGGTTCTTCACGAGGAAGATCATCTCGAGAGGCTTTTGGAATCGGCGAAGACCGTGGGCTATGGCCCCCGGCCTGAACCCGCGAAACTCCGACTGGAGATAAAGGCCGCCCTTACGGCTTTTGGTAAAAAAGAATGTTATGTCCGTCTGACGTTGTGGGAAGGACAAACCTTTGTGATCCTGGGTTCCCGGGAACACTCCAAAGAGCTTTATGAAAAAGGAGTGGCGCTTAAGACCGCTTCTTTTCCACGCGGCGGTCCCAATACTTTTCCCTGGCAAGCCAAGGCTTCGGCCTATCAGCAGGCGATCATGGCTAGCACGGAGCCCCATCCGGACAAAATCTACGAATGGGTATTTCTGGACCAAGGCGGCCTTCTCACCGAAACTCGCATCGGGAATTTTTTCCTCGTGAAATACCGGAATCAACCTGCCAGGTTGAACAACCCTGCTCGTGGAGGGTGCGTCACATTGCTGACGCCTCCGGAACACGGAATCTTGAATGGAGTGACCCGGAGGTTTGTGATAAAATGCGCCCTCGAACTCGGGATGCAAGTCCGGGAAGCTCCGCTGACCCGGCATGAATTTTTTAACGCGGATGAGGCGTTTCTTTGCAATACTTCCTGGGAGGTCCTGCCGGTCCGTGAGCTTGATGGTCGCGCGATCGGGGCGGGACAACCCGGTCCCATCACTTTAAAACTGCACCGTTTCTTTAAGAGGAGGGTTCAACAAGATGTCACGTCATACCGTTCGCCGCGCACTCATTAGCGTTTCCGATAAAACCGGTCTTATCCCTTTTGCCAAAACCCTTCGCAAGCACGGCGCGGAGATCCTCTCCACCGGCGGTACCCTGAAAGCCCTTAAAGACGCCAAAGTTCCCGCGATGGCGGTGGAAGATTACACGGGGTTTCCGGAAATGCTCGACGGGCGCGTGAAGACCCTTCACCCGAAGATCCACGGAGGGCTTTTGTTCCTCCGTCAGAAGAAGAGCCATCAAAAACAGGTCAAGGCGCATGGGATCAAGCCCATCGATCTCGTGGTGGTGAATCTCTATCCCTTCGAAGAAGCGACGAGCAAGGGCAACTTGAGCATGGAAGATGCCAAAGAATTCATCGATATCGGAGGCCCTTCGATGCTCCGATCGGCGGCGAAGAATTATCAGTCCGTGACCGTCATCACGGATGTCGCCGATTATGACCGTGTCGCCCAAGAGCTTGATCAACACAAAGGAAGCGTGACGGATGAAACGCGTTTCGCGCTTTCTCAGAAGGTTTTTGAAAAAACCTCCGCGTATGATGCCGTGATCAGTCAATTCATGGCCAAACACAAGAAAAAGACCGGGGAAGAAGCCGCACTCCCGCCGCAATTCGTTTTCCATTTCAAAAAATCTCAAGATCTTCGGTATGGTGAGAACCCGCACCAGAAGGCCGCTTATTATATCCCGACCACGCATAAGGCGTCGGCTTCGTGGACCCAGCTTCACGGCAAAGAGCTTTCCTTTAATAATCTTATGGATGTCGACGCAACGTTGGACGTGCTCGCGGAATTCAGCGCGCCGGCGGCGTGTGTGATCAAGCACAACAATCCCTGCGGTATTGCGCAGGACACGCAGGCCCTTGTGGCGGTCGACAAAGCGATCGATGGCGACATTCTTTCGGCTTTCGGCGGGATCGTCGGGGTGAACCGCTGCTGTGATCGCAAGATCGCGGAAAAAGTTCTCGAGAAGCTCGCGTTTTTTGAAGTGATGGTTGCGCCGTCCTTCAAACCGGGAGCCTTGAAGTTGCTTAAGGCTAGAAAAAATCTCCGGCTGATCGAGGTCCATCAATTCCGCGACGAGAATGTCTATGACGTGAAATTCTTGCGTACCGGGATCCTCGTTCAGGAAAAGAACCGGCCCATAAAGGATCACATGACGGAACTGAAAAAGAAACTGAAATTTGTCACGAAGGCCAAGCTTTCTGAAGCGGAGACGGAGGAGCTGATCTTTGCTTTCCAGTGCTCCAAAGTCGTGAAGTCGAATGCGATCGTGCTCACCCAGGGCAAGCATACGGTGGGGATCGGGGCAGGGCAGATGTCGCGCGTGGATTCGGTTCAGATCGCGATGCAGAAGGCGGGTTATTTGGCTGACGGCGCGATGCTCGGCAGCGACGCTTTTTTCCCGATGCCGGACTCGATCGAGGCGGCGGCCAAACACAAGATCAAAGCCATCATTCAGCCTGGCGGCTCGATCCGAGACGCGGAGGTGATCGCAGCGTGCGATCAGGCAGGTATTGCGATGGCCTTCACCGGCGAGCGGCATTTTAAACATTAAACTGATCGGATGTCGGATGGAGGATGGCGGGTGACGAAGGACCTTTGGTTTTTTGTTTTACGCCATCCACCCTCCTGCGCCCGTCGCCCTGTTTTTTAATGAACTACTCCCAGTCCCTTCGTTATTTAAATTCTTTTATCGATCTCGAAAAACTCGCCCAATTTCCAAAGAATCCATTTTTTAATCTCAAGCGGATGGAGCATTTACTGAAGGCGGCGGGCCATCCCGAGAGGAATTTTTTTCCCATTTTGATCGCAGGGACCACCGGAAAAGGATCCACGGGTTTTTTCCTCGAATCTATCCTTAAAGCTAACGGTATCCGAACGGGCTATTATCACTCGCCGCATGTCGAAGATCCACGCGAGAGGATAAGGGTTCAAGGCGTGATGGCCTCTCCGAGACTTTGGGCCGAAGGCCTTTGCGCGATCCGAACGCTTCTCCTGAAAAAGCCGCTTCCGAAAGCTTGGGGCGTTCTAACCTATTTTGAGATCCTGACGTTTCTTGCTGTTTGGATCTTCGCGAAGGCAGGGGTCAAGATCGGCATCTTTGAGATCGGGCTCGGCGGGCGGCTTGACGCGACCAATGTTCTGAAGGCGCGAGTCGTGATCCTCACACCCATTCATCTCGACCATGAGGCATTCCTAGGCAACACCATTTCAAAGATCGCCGCGGAGAAAGCCGCGATCATCAAACCGCAGGGACATGTCGTGATCGGGAAGCAATGCCCGGAAGCGTTCCGGGTGATCCTTGAAGCCATGAAGAGGACCCGGGGAATGTTATGGCAGGCGAAGCCTGTTGCCGGCGTCAAGCTTGGGCTTGCCGGAGATTTTCAAAAGTGGAATGCAGGGGCTGCCTTAAAAGCCTCCGAGATATTGCAAAAGCATTTCAATTTCTCAATAAAGTCCGAACGATCAAGGGAAGGATTGCAGTGTCGGAACTGGAAAGGGCGGATGGAAAGTTTTCATCAAGGAGGGCGGCGATTTATCCTGGATGGCGCGCATAACCCGATCTCGATAAAAGAACAGGTTCGTTCTCTGAGAGCTCAGAAAGTTCGAGACCCCTGGCTTGTGTTTGGCGCGATGAATGATAAGAAGAGCCGCGAGATGCTCCGGGGGGCCAGTGGATTTTTTTCCAAAGTGATCCTGACGGGTATCGCCGGAAATCGCGCGAAGCCGGTCGTGATGCTTGTCCAGGAGGCAAAAAGGTTTTTCAAATGCGTCCTTACGGCCCAGAATGTCGAAGAGGCGTTGGCGTTGGCGAGAAAAGCTTCAAATCCCGGCGTCACGATCGTGGTCACGGGATCTTTTTATTTAGTAGGAGAAGCAAGAAGGATCTTAAATAAAGGGTCACGGAGGGGGGATGGTGATAGGCTGATTTAACGTCATCCGCCTTCCTCCATCCGATATCCAGGAAAAAATATGCCTAAACTCGATTTAGAAGATACCATCGCAGCCATTGCGACTCCTAGCGGAGAAGGCGGCATCGCAGTGATCCGTGTCAGCGGCCCCGGAGCGATCGAGGCGGTCGAACCGTTCTTTGTATCTCATGGGCACGAAAAACTGAGTGAGGCTCCCGCCAATACGATCCGCTGGGGGAAGTTTGTGGACCCTGCGGGGCTTCTCGTGGACCAGGTGCTCGTCAGCTGTTTTCGTGCCCCGCGTTCCTATACGGGGCAGGAGGTGATCGAGATCAGCTGTCACGGAGGCTTTGCGGTCACAAGAAAAATCCTGGGTTTTCTCCTTGGGAAAGGCGTTCGCCATGCTGAACCCGGGGAATTTACGCGTCGTGCCTTCTTGAATGGAAAACTGGATCTGACGCAAGCCGAGGCCGTGCTCGATCTGATCCGTGCCAAAAGCGATCGCTCGCTTGATATCGCGGTCCGGCAACTCTCCGGATCTCTTTCCCGCACGCTCAAAGAATTGAAAGATTCTCTGATGCGACTTTTAGCGCACATGGAAGCCTACCTTGATTTTCCGGAAGAAGATTTGGAAATTAATATCAAGACCGGCATGCAGGACCAATTTTTAAGCCTTCAGGAAAAAATCCGATTTCTGATCGCGGGCTTTGAGCGCAACCAGTTGATCCGCGAAGGCCTACTCGTGACGCTTGTAGGGAAACCCAATGTTGGGAAATCATCGATCTTTAACGCGCTCCTTGAACGCGATCGTGCGCTTGTCTCTGACCTGCCGCATACCACGCGCGATCAATTGGAGGAAGCTCTTGAGATCCGAGGATTTTATATCCGGCTGCGAGATACGGCGGGACTCATTTCCACACCGGAACATCCGCTGGATAAGATGGGTATGGACCGGACCCGTGAGGCCCTCAACGAAAGTGATGTTGTCCTTTTCGCAATCGATGGTTCTGCGGCTTTCGAAGAAGCCGATCGCCACGTTTTTAGCAGCATCCCTAAAAATAAGAAGGTGATAGCGCTCATCAATAAATCAGACCTCCCTTCTCGAGTTGAAACGAAGGGCCTGGAAGTGTTTCTTGGCGATAAACCCCAAATCCGTCTTTCCGCGAAGACGCGCGAGGGGTTCAGAGCGCTCGAAGAAAAGATGGCGAGCTGTTTGGAGCAGGGAGCGACCGAGACGGGGGAGCAGATCACCCAATTGAGACACAAAAAGTCGTTGGAATCCGCGCTCGAAGCGCTGCTTCGCGCAGGAGAAACTTTTCAAGCAGAAATGTCATTTGAATTTGTGACGCCGGACCTCCGCGCGGCTCTGGAGGCCATGAAAGAGCTGACCGGAGAGGTCTATACCGAGGATCTTTTGGACGTGATCTTCGCAGAATTTTGCATTGGCAAATAAATTTTAAAATTCGCCCCGAATTTATTTTTAATTGCGTTGACATCAGAAATTACTTTGTTAGAATTCCACTCGCCCGTCGAGTTATTGAAAATTTTTTTGAGTTGGAAAACAAAAACAGATCTTTTTTGAAATAAGATCAACCGCTTCACAAAAAACGGCGAAATTTTCAGGCGGAATCCCGAGGTCCGGCAAAAAGAATTTGTAAATTTCCGAAGCGTCGAGCGTTTCCCATAAGAAAAAATGAGTCTGAAAAAAATGGAACGTTCGACACTATATATGGTGGATAGGCGGCAACGGACACCAACATATAGTGATGTTTAATAAGCTTTTAAAAAGTTTAAGGAGAGATGACGCTTTATGAAGACAGAAAAACTACCCACCGCTCAGGAAGAACGGAGCTTGGGCCGAGGGCTTGTATTCGGGAGGTTTTTTACAAAGCCGGACGCGCACCCTCTTGATGAGATCAAATACGTCAAACGCAGCTCGGTGATCACAAATCCTGACGGCTCGGTCGTTTTCAAGATGGAAAACGTGGAGGTTCCCGAAAGCTGGAGTCAACTCGCGACCGATATTATTGTTTCCAAGTATTTTCGCAAGGCGGGAGTGCCTGAGACGGGTTCCGAGATGAGCGCGCGCCAAGTGGTGTATCGCATTGCCCATTCGATCCGGGTTGCGGGAGAAAAACTGGGCGGTTATTTTAAAACACCGGCCGATGCGCAAGTCTTTGAAGAAGAAATGCTTCATTTATTGATCCACCAGAAATGCGCTTTTAATTCGCCCGTTTGGTTTAATTGCGGAATGGATCTTTACGGGATCAAGGGGAGCGGGGGTAATTTTTATTGGGATCCGGTCACCGACACGATCCGCCAAGCCACGGATTCTTATTCCAGTCCCCAGTGCTCCGCATGTTTCATTCAGTCCGTGGACGATAACCTGATGTCCATTTTTGATCTGATCAAGAATGAGGCCCGGCTTTTCAAATTTGGTTCCGGGACCGGGACGAACTTCTCGAAGCTTCGGGGGCGCCAGGAAAAGTTATCCAGCGGCGGAACCTCTTCGGGGCTCATGTCGTTTTTGGAAGTGCTGGACCGCGGAGCGGGCGCGACGAAATCCGGCGGGACTACGCGCCGTGCGGCGAAGATGGTGTGTTTGGACCTCGATCACCCCGAGATCATGGATTTCATCAATTGGAAGGTTCGCGAAGAAAAGAAAGTTGCCGCGCTGATCGCCGCCGGTTATTCCTCGGATTTTAACGGAGAGGCCTACAAGACGGTCGGGGGGCAGAATTCAAATAATTCCGTGAGGATCTCGGATGAATTCATGCACGCCTATTTGAATGACGGAAAATGGCAGACGCGGTTCCGTACCACGGGCGATGTTTGCGAGACTTTTCAGGCCAAAGATATGATGGACCAGATCGCTTTTGCCGCATGGGCGTGCGCGGATCCCGGCGTTCAGTTCGACACCACGATCAATGATTGGCATACCTGCGCCAACACGGACCGCATTCACGCCTCCAACCCTTGTTCGGAATACATGTTTCTGGATAACTCGGCGTGCAACCTGGCTTCGATCAATGTCATGAAATATCTCAGGGCCGACGGCACTTTCGATGTCGACGGATTCCGTCACACCACGCGCGTTTTCATTACCGCGATGGATATTCTTGTGGATTATGCCTCGTATCCGACCGAACAGATCGCCGGGAACAGTCATGTCTACCGGCCACTCGGGATCGGTTATGCTAATCTCGGAAGTCTTCTTATGGTGAGCGGCATCCCGTATGATAGCGCTCAAGCCTCCGCGATTTGCAGTGCACTGACCGCGATCTTGACCGGGCATGCTTACCGGACTTCGGCGGAGATCGCCGCTTCCAAAAGCACCTTTTCTGATTACAAAAAAAATGAAAGTTCTATGTTGCGCGTGATCGAAAAACATCGTGCGGCAGCGCACAAGATTCCGGCAGAACATTGCTGGCAAGATATTCTGGTGGCGGCGCATGAAGACTGGGAAGATGCTTTCGAGATCGGGAAGCTTTATGGCTATCGCAACGCGCAGGTTTCTGTGATCGCTCCGACCGGAACGATCGGGCTTCTCATGGATTGTGATACGACCGGGATCGAGCCGGATTTTGCGCTTGTGAAGTTCAAGAAACTGGCAGGCGGCGGCTATTTTAAGATCATCAACCAAGGCGTTCCTGCGGCCCTTCAGAAGCTCGGATATTCGGAAAGCGAGATCCAGAACATTATCGAATATATCCAGGGCACCTCCCGTCTCGAAGGAACGCCGGGGATCAATCGCGGGACGTTAGCCGCCAAAGGTTTTACGAGCCCCGAACTGGATAAGATCGATACCATGTTACCGTCAGTTTTTGATCTTAGTTTCGCTTTTACAAAATGGACACTCGGAGAAGATACGTTAAAACGTCTGGGTTTCAAACCGGAGGATTACAACCATCTTCGGTTCAACGTGCTCGAGGCCCTAGGCTTTTCTAAGGCGGAGATCGAAGAGGCCAACGGCGTGGTTTGCGGCATGATGACGATCGAAGGCGCGCCGCTCCTCAAGCCCGAGCATTTGCCGGTCTTTGATTGTGCGAACCGGTGCGGGAAACACGGTAAACGCTTCATCGAGCCGATGACGCATGTCCGGATGATGGCCGCAGCGCAGCCGTTCATTTCTGGAGCTATTTCAAAAACCGTGAATCTTCCTCACGAGAGCACGGTCGAAGAGATTGAAAAGATTTATGTCGAAGCCTGGAAAATGGGCCTGAAAGCTGTCGCGCTTTACCGGGATGGGTCCAAGCTCTCCCAACCGCTCAACACGAAATCGGGAGATTCGGCTTCCGATAAGAAAGCCGAAAAGAAGAATGAAGTCCAGACCGTGCATCCTCCGGTTCTGCAGCGCAAACGTTTACCGAAAAAGCGCGCGGGGATCACCGTGGAATCTCGCGTCGGGGGTCAAAAGATCTATCTCCGGACCGGGGAATATCCGGACGGAACGCTTGGCGAGATCTTTGTCGATATGCATAAAGAAGGCGCGGCGTTCCGCTCCATGATGAACTGCTTTGCGATCGCCGTCTCCCTGGGATTGCAGTATGGGGTGCCGCTTGAAGAATTCGTGAACGTCTTCACGTTCACGCGTTTTGAGCCGCAGGGGCTTGTGGACCATCCCAATATCAAGCTCTCTACCTCGACCGTGGATTATCTTTTTCGCGTGCTCGGCATGGAATATCTGGGGCTGACGGAATTTGTCCAGATTCCTCCTAAACCCGAAGACCTTCAGATCAATAAAAAAATAGTTTCCGTTGTTGCTCAGACGTCCGTGATCGAAGCGCCCGCGCCGGTTCAAGATCCGGTTCCCCAGGCGAGCGTTGTTAAAAAGAACACTTCGCTCGCGGCGGCCGGAGCGAACGAGCATCTTTCGAATATGATGGGGGATGCGCCTTTCTGCACCAATTGCGGCCACGTGACCGTTCGAAGCGGTTCCTGCTATAAGTGTCTGAATTGCGGCAACAGCATGGGGTGTTCCTAAAACAGTATGTAGTAGATCGCATATCGTATGTCGAAAGAACGACCTGCTACATACGATATACGACATACGCTCTTCACCGCACGTTTACCGGCCCAGTAAGCCAATACCCGCACTCACTCTCGCTCGGTTCTGCCTCGGATCCGCTTTGG
>CAYZYT010000005.1:0-161004 GCA_964482725.1 uncultured bacterium
ATAAGCTGATCCAGCTGGCCATCGGCGAGCGCCGTGAACTTCTGGTACGTGCTCAACTGATCGCCCTGGCCCACCGTGATCACGCGGACATACGACACGTTCGCTCCGTTCTCCGAACTCGTCTCATATGAAAATTGGCGGGTCTCAAGTGCGTAGCCCGTCACCTGATCCTTATCATCAAGGACGGGGCGCGTCTTGTCGCAGATCTCGGTAAGTTTATTACTCGACTTTTGATATTTAAAATAAGTACCGTCATTGTAGTTCACCGTCACAATGTGCGTGACGGGATCTTCCTGAGAAATCGCGCCAACCGCCGTCTTGCCGGCAAGCGGATTTTGTCCGGTCAAAAAAGAAGTGGAGATCTGGGGAGTCTGCCCTTGAGGAATATCGCCGGCAAAAGGATTTTGCTGATTCTGGCCGGGAGTAACGGCATTCAACGGATTCTCCGTCGTCTGACTCTGGAGGTCCTGTTGCTCTTGGCCCACGTTCTGCATGAAGTGGATCTTGTCGGATTTATTGAGATCCGTGGGATTCACGGCGGGAGCACCCGGCGCCATGCCGTTGGCAAAAACAAGCTGAACGTCACTCTGCGTGAAAAGAAAGACAAAGATCACAAAGAGACTGACCGCTTTGATCCCCCACGGTTTTCTCTCTTCGTGATATGCGTTTAACATAACCACCGCTCCGTTCTCACATCATTTTCAAATCGAAAATAAAGAACGACATACAGCTACCGCACGTCTACTTCTCACGCTCCAACTTTGATTCCGTCACTCATAAGTTGTATTCTCGCGTTCAATTTACCTCTAAGAGAAGTGTAGCCGCACTGAGGCCTATTGTCAAATTTTCACATGCTATATATTGCTATGAATTGTTCTAATGATATCATCCAAGAGCCTCGGTTCAAAACTATTACTCAAGAAACAGAAAAAAGATTAAACCGTTTTAAGAATTTGCCGATGAGAAGGTTTACAAGAAAAAACGGATATTAATATACGCCGCACAAAAAGCAGCAAAAGCCAACCGCTTTCGAACGCTGCAATTCAAAATGGGATCCCGCGGCCTTAAATTCCGCGTTGACGCAGCCCTTGTCACCCGCCGGGGCTTTTCAAAAAACCGAAGATCCTCTTAGTGTTTATCACTCATCATGTTGAACATAATGAGCCCATGAAATGCACGCCAGGCCTTTGCCAGCGCATCCCAGGATCGGATCCTGCTTAACTGATTTAAAATATAACGGGGTCTGAAATAAAACTTTCTGTAGGCCTTACTCACCCACTGCTCGGCATCAGCGACGAAGTAAGGGATTCTCTCGGCTTTCCGCTTTCCCAAAGTGAATTCCTGCCAGTAGTCCGAAGAAACCAACCCCTCGCTCCTTGCCAGAGCATATAACGGCGTTTCGGGAAGCGGCGTCACGACCGTAAACATAACAAGATCCGGATCACGCTCCAGGGCAAAATCGATCGTCCTTTGGAGAGTCTCCGGCGTTTCGTGAGCATAGCCAATCATAAAATAAGCAAAAGTGCCTATCGCCGCTTTTTTTGTCATTCTGAAGACATTCTTTATCCTCTCCAGGGTAATGCCTTTATTCATCAATTCTAATATTCCAGGGTCTCCCGATTCAACACCATACCGCAATCGCAGGCAACCGGATTTCCGCATCAACGTCAACATAGTTTCATCCACATGTTCTACCCTCGCAGGCGCCTCCCATTTCACTTTCAGCCCCCGCCTCAATATTTCCTCACATATCCCGATGACGTGGGACCGATTGGCGGTCATGACGTCATCATAAAACATAATCTCTTTGACACCGTAGCGGCTCACTAAAAATTCCATTTCATCAACCACACTCGCGGGAGACCTGAAACGAGTCTTTTTGTCCGAAGGCTGCTTAAAGCAAAAATGGCAATGGTAAGGACAACCGCGCGATGAAATCATTGTGCTGACAGGATGAAGCCCGATGATCGAATTGTATTTCGACATGGGCAGCAAATGGTAGGCGGGAAAAGCTAAGGAATCAACCTCCTCAACAATTCTGGGCGCATTCACATAGACTGTCCCATTTTTCCGGTATATCAAACCTTGAATATCCTCAAAATCCATACCTTGAGCCAATCGCGCCACCAACTCAAGCACGACGGATTCCCCTTCTCCGTTGACACCAAAATCCACGAAAGAATACGAAAGGGTTTCTCGGGGAAAAACAGAAAGGTGGGGACCTCCCAGAACAGTGATGGATCCATGCTCCTTGGCCATTTGGGCAGATTCCAAGGCCCCGTGGATCGTGGGAGTCATAACGGTAATGCCCGTCACGTCGGGCATGAATTCACGCATCGCGCGCCGCACTTCCGCGACACTCAAATTCGAGGCGATGACATCGAGGATCCTTACGTCATGTCCGGCTTTTTCCAGCGCACTCGCAACATAAGAAATCCCAAGCGGCGGCAACACTCCTTGTTGTCGATTCAAGCTTTCCGGTAACCGAGTATTGATATTTCCACTGTCGCGCGGCCGCACAAGCAATATCTTCATTCTCAATCGCCTCCATGAGCTTGAAGAACAGTCCAAGGAATCATCCGCTTATCATGGTTCATCCGCACGAAACTTATGACCATGGCTTGCCGATGACAGCGATCAGAAAAAATCCAATGAATATTGCCCCAGCGAGCAAGCTCGCTTTGTCTTTACTAAAAAAAACCAGAGGGTCATCATGCATTTCCCCTCGGTGGGCCTTCAACCACATCCAACTGACCCAAAACAACATAGCGGGCAATGCGCCCCAAATGAATTCCGGGGCTCGATACAGCCGCACAATGGTCTCGCTGTTGAGATAAAGCGCCAACACCAGGACAGCCGCATAACCGGACGTTATCCCAAGCATCTGCACCAAGGGCGCATCGGATGTGGAATAACCACGCCCATGCGTCTTTTGTTTTCCGCTCAGCAACTGCAATTGAAGTTCAGCGTAACGTTTAACGAAAGCCAGCGAGAAAAACAAGAAAACTGAAAAGGCGAGAAGCCAGAAAGACAGCATCACCTTCGCCGCAACAGCCCCCAGGACGATCCTCAGAGTATAAAGGACCGCCAAAGTCATACAGTCCAAAAGGATTAGGCGCTTAAGCCCAAAGGAATACGCGGAAGCGAGTAGGAAATACAGCGATAACCACGAGAGAAAAGAATCTCCCATATGCCAGGCTAACGCCAGGCTACTAAGAAGTAAAATGAGCGCCAGAACCACGCCTCCCCACGCAGGAGCCAGGCCCGAAGCGAAAGGCCTGTGGCATTTGCGAGGATGCTGCCTGTCACTTTCAAGATCCAGAAGATCATTTGCGATATAGATCGATGAAGCGCACAAGCTCAACGAAAAAAAAGAAATAACAAGCGCCATCCAAGCGCTGCCGTTGGTTAGCTGGTGCGCCGCAAACAGAGGGACAAGAAGAAGTAAATTTTTAAGCCACTGGTGCAACCGGATCATCCGGCAGAAATCCGCAAAACCAAAAGTGGGCGCGAGGAATATTTTCTCGACTTCGCAACAAGCCCCGACCTTCTTGACAAGACTTTCAGAAGCATTAACGATGACCGCCCGACGGGCCAGTGGCCACACCTCAAGATCTTTGCGGGAGTTGCCCGCATAATCAAAACCGGAACGGCCGAAACGTCTCTCAAGCGCTTCAGCCTTGTACTTCCCCGCCAGGTTCGTGACACCATCACTCGCCATCACCTCGTCAAAAATCCCGAGATACTCCGCTATCGCGTTTGCGATGAAACGATCCGAAGCTGTGCACAAGATCAGCTTGCGCCCATGAGACCGTTGCATCCTTAACCAGCCCAATAAGTCGTGGTTATAGGGCAAGGAACTCGGGTTAAAATCGGGGCGATCGGCCAAATGCCGCTTGAGAACAGCCTTCCCTTGCGACAACCAATAGGGAACACGCAGTAGATGTAAGGGACTATCACGAAGGACTCTCAAGGCAGATTCGTGGAGCATATCCGTGCGAATCAGAGTTCCATCGAGATCAACCACAAGTGCATACGAGCTCACAACAGACACCTCACGATACCCCGGGTTAAAAGGATGTCCTTAACTAGAAAAATCCCGACCCTCTTTGCCCCAATAGATATTTCGAGAATCTCTGCGAAACATCATGAACAATTCATTCACCTTCACCCTGGAATAATTTTTATAAAGCCAAGGAATCGCTTCCCGAGAGTCACGCCACAATTGAGCTACGATATCGGGCTGAAGCTTCCCAATCGAATAGGCATAATCATACTTGTTATGCCCGGGAAGAAAATCTTTATACGTTGATACCCGGGCCGGCAAATGGGCAATATGCGCATCCGTTTTTCCCAAAAGATCGATATAATGCCGATCCGCAAAATAGGGCAAATTCCCAGCCCAGACAAGCGCAATTTTAGCATTCGGAGTGGTAATATCCTTTAATTTCAGCCCGGCCCTTACCATGTTCTTATCATCTTCCACATGGATCCCCGTAAAACCCAATAGCTGGGGGATCGTCGAAAGATCGCTCCATCCGCCGTGCATCTGGAAGACCATCAACGGGAGGACAATCGCAAAACAGATCTCTCTAGGGCGTAAATGGCCCAGGGCATTTTTGTTCAGAAACTCATTCATCTTTTCTACGAAACAATTAATCGCCAACAGGGACAAAATAAAAAACATCGGCATGACCAGGCACAAATAACGATTGGCGAGATGCCCCCACCATTCCCAGGCATCCCCCCCCACATAAATACTGTAGGCGAGTTGCGCTCCAAAGACATAAAGAAGAAACAAAACTTTTGTATTTTTTCTATAGAAGACCCCGCAAACAAAAGGCAATAAAAACCATAAAGGCGACAGGACCTTTATAAATTCGCCGGCAACCCACAGGCCTCGCTGCACCCTCAGAAACGTCGAAACTCCAGCCATCTTCAAATAACAGGTATTCGGAAGCATTTCTCCATAATAGGCCCATCGAAAAAGCGTATGGCCACCGACAACCAACAAAAAAACAAACGCCGCCACCAGAAAGTTCTTCTTTCGATTTGTCGGGTCTACGGCCACAGCAAAAGCTACGATCGCAACGAACAGATAGACGAAATCAGCTCGCGTAAGCATGCCGACGCCCAAAATGACAAAAATCAACGGATCAAACCTGCCGCTCTCCAAACCTTTCAAAAAACGCCACGTCGCCAAAAGCAGGATAACCCCTAAAACGGAAGTTTCCATCCCGCGAAGAGCCCAGAAATTAATGGGGAGATAGCTCGCGGTTAACAGCACAGCTCCCAAAGAAACATACGCGTTCCCACCCGAGATAAAATCCGCTATTTTTCTGACAAGAAACAAAGAACCCACCAAAAAAGACAGGCCTGAAATTTGTATGGGCAAGGACATCTTGGCCGCACTTATGGGGAGCATGTGCCAAAAAGCCATGTAGATCGTCCACAAGAAATTCGTATACCCTTCCACCCGTATCCCGGGAAGATCCCAGATCAAGCCACTCCCGTTGGCAAGATTTTTCGCATACTGCATCGATATCATCGCATCGTCAAAAAGAGAAAAATATCGCGTCCCCTGGTATAAAAAACTCGCCTTCATGATAAAGATGACGCCATACACGACGAAGAAAGCGAGCATTCCATAAAAAACAAGATTTCCCCTTGAACGGAACACGCGATTTTTAAATAAATCCATGACGTTTGTTATCATTGAGACTTTCCTTGTTCGAGGACGTTCAATATCAAAAGGAACCTTGCTGATGACATTCCTTACAAGAGTCTACTCGCTAGGCGATGCGAATCCCTAAGCTTGGGCAGCCGCGCATCTCCCGGAGGAGCCAAAAGAAAAATAGCCACCGCCGCAACCGACGATGGCAATCCGCAAATCCCTGCCAGTCACCTGGATCACAAGCACCCGATCACAGGACCCGTTGAATCTTTTAAAGAGAAAACACTCTCCAGTGACTCTAAAAGGTCCCATTTTACAAAAATGGTGGAGGTGGAGGGAATTGCACCCTCGTCCAAAGGATTCGTCATTAAGGGGTCTCCATGCTCAGTTCGCAATCAATTTAATCTCTCAGGCCTCTGCGAACGAGATCCTGAAAGACGATCCGCCTAGATCTTTTCCTTGGACGCGGCGACGACGCCCAAAGAGCAACCTGCTTTTTCGTCAGCAGAACTTAGCAGGTATCGGCCCTGTGACGTTCGCTAGCAGTTAAGCAGCGAAAGGAAGAGCGAAAGGCATCGGAACCGCTACCGGTCCAACAGCCCTTTCGTTCCAGCTGGTTTTTTCAGCATTTGTGTTTTGCCACGTTTTTTAAAGAGGCACCTGACGAACCTCTGCATGCTCCCTTAAATGCAGTACCCCCTGTCGAACCTATTCACCCCCGAGGAACGACGATGTTAAAGAACTGACGGAATTATAGCACAAAAACATGCGGGGCTTAAGAAGCTAAAATTGCTTCCTCATAGAACAGGTCATAAAGAATGCTAGAAAGCTATGGGTTCTTCCGCCCGACTAGCTTTTTAGACTTTTTTGAGCCTATCTTCGGGTGGCTTTCTTGATGGCAGACTGAGTCTCGCGGGTATGGATCCTCTGTTTAATGGTCGCCCGTTTATCGTATTGCTTTTTCCCTTCACCCAGCGCGATCTCGACCTTGACGAATCCCTTCTTGAAATACATACGAAGCGGCACGATCGCGATCCCCTTGCGTCCGGCCTGCCCCATCAGACGATTGATCTCGCTACGTTTGAGCAGCAATTTTCGCGTCCGGATCGGATCCAGCTCCTGGTACCCCTGGATCTTTGAATAGGGGGAAATATGACAGTTCAGAAGAAAGGCCTCCTCCCGCATAATACGAACGTAGCTGTCTTTGAGGTTCACGCGCCGCTCGCGAATGGATTTCACTTCATGCCCCATGAGGCTCACGCCCGCCTCATATCTGTCATGGATAAAATAGTCGTAGTGGGCTTTCCGATTCTCGGAAATTACCTCGAATGCGTTCCGGACAGGCTTTGTCGTGGGAGCTGATTCTTTTTTCTTTTTCATAGAAGATGGCACTCGCAGATTGAATAAAAAGTGCGGCCTCCGCAGACCGTGAACCTTTACCCCCTCGGTGCCGTACTTGTTCATACAGAACAAGTTAATTTGAAAAATCTATGCACCCGGAGGGACTTGAACCCACAAGGCCTTGCGGCCACTAGCTCCTGAAGCTAGCGCGTCTGCCAGTTTCGCCACGGATGCATATATTTTTCAAGCATTTTATTGAAGTTGGCACTGTCCCAATTCTTATCAATTTCCGACCAACGGAAATTGGGGCTGTCCAAGTCGACCCTTTAAAAAAATAATAAAAAGACTTGGACTGTCCTGATTTCATCATTATTTTTTTTATTAATGAAAAATCAGGGCTGCCCGTTTCTGCCACCCCAGTATAAACTAAAATCGATTCTGTCCTTGCCCTTCATGCGCAGGCACTGCATCGCCCTAACATCGTGATCACCGTCGATAATGGCTGCAACCATATCCGCCTTAAACGGGTACGGTCAACCGCAAAAACAGATACCCGACGTACCTTATTCCAGAGGAATTTCTTTGGGAACAGGCAAGGAACTGTTTGCGGCAGGAGCGGGCGCCTGAGGCGCGACAGAGGAAGGTCCCGGCTGACTCGTCACGGGCTTCGGCGGTAACACCACCGCTGCTTGAGCCGCAACTTTGGAAATTGCGGCGGGGGCTTCCGGGAGGGGGATCAGTTTAATATTACGAAATTCTATGATGCCTTTTTTAGCCTCCCCTACCCTTGCGTTGGTAAACACAAAAACCACTTCGTTAACCATCAGGGACTTCTGTGCATGAAAATCAAATTCCACGGGCTTCCACGTCTTTTCGAAATTCCTCGGAGCGAAACGGCGAACGACATTCCCCTTGGACTTCAACTCGATAAAAAAGCTATCCGGAGCCCCCTCGTCGGCCTTACGACGGATCTCAAAAGAAAAACCCGCATATTTTGAAATGTCAAAATCACGCGTCTTGATATAGACACCGCAAAAGGACCCTGCGGGAAAAACGTCGTACTCCGTCTCAAGAAAAACTTGCCCGGATTCAGGATCCTTGAAAAAGTCCCGACCCGCATACCCGACCTTCGGAGTAAAGAATGTTCCGTGATCAAAAACGACATTAAAAAAGCTTCCGGCCATTTTGGAAAGATCGATCTGCTCCGCTTCCATGACCGCTGTCTTTTCAAGGAGCTCGTAAGATTCCTTCATAAGCCCCCACGCCTCCGTAGTCACTCGGGTGGCCGGCGGGATGACACCATTGATCACGATCGTTTCCTCAAGTCCCCGGATACGAACTCCTTCGGAACGGAAAAATGGCGACGGCTTTGAAACCTCGACAAAACCGCGAAGAACACCGACCTTGCTCTCTTGGCCCGGTTGCGCAGACGCCTGCACTCGGAAAATAGCCCCATGGATATTCGCGACATAGTCGCGAGTCAGGATCTTTAAAATCGCTTTATCGTCATTCTGCTTTCGCTCAAATTGACGCGTCGTTGCCCCTAAGAGAACCCCCTGAACCAAACGCAGCTTATAAACTTCCCGCTTCCCCATCACACGCGACTCCTCATTCAGGATCTCGGAATTCTCCTTCAAACGCAGGTGGATTTCATTCTCAACCTGTAGATTGATCATACCGTCCGCACCGGTCTTAAGCTTCTGGGATGTTACAAACTCCTCCCCACGCTTTGGCGCACGCCAAGAACGGTTCTGAAGATCATAGACTTGAACATCCCCTTCAAATCCGAGGATCTCAAAAGCAAGAGGCTTATAAGAGCGAGGTGATAGATGGGGCCAAAGGAGAAGCCCCCCGGCAATCACGAGGACAAGAAGGAGGGGTTTCCAATAACTCATTGTTTTGGGTTTTTCAACGCGAATACTCATGGCCTTAGTTTATATCACCTTTCAAAACTTGTCTATCTCACAGCGGAAATCAAATAAGCCTTGGGCCGTCCCGATACTAGCAATTTCAGAGAATCTGAAATTGGGGCAGTCCAAGTCGCCCCTAATTAAATGAAATAAAGACTTGGGCGGTACAGGATTCGAACCTGTGACCCCTACCGTGTGAAGGTAATGCTCTAACCAACTGAGCTAACCGCCCCTGAATTTTAGGCTCGTCCGACATATTCGCCGGTTTCGGTATTGACTTTGATCTCGGTACCTTCATCAATAAAAAGCGGAACGCTCAGCTTCAGCCCAGTCTCGCAAACTGCGACCTTGACCGTATTCGAAACCGAATCCCCACGCACCCCGGGAGGAGCTTCCGTGATCTTAAGAGTCACAATGCCGGGCAACTCCGGAAAAATAGGTTTTTCTTCATAGAAATCGATCTTGATCTCCATGCTCTCCTTCAAATAATATTTTTTATCGCCAAGGATCTCTTCCGACAGCATGAACGAATTATAATTTTCCATATCCATGAAATGGTAACCCTGCGCATCCTTGTACAGAAACTGGCACTGCTTCGGATCCAGCGTGATCCTCTCAAGCGGTTCGTCCGGCGCGAACCGGGTTTGGACGATGCGCCCATTCTTGAGATTTTTCAGGGTGATCTGAAAAAAAGCCCTCAGGTTCCCGGGCGTGCGATGAGTCGCCTCGGTCACCATATGCATCTCATTTTGGTGAAGAACAATAGCGCCTTTTTTTGCATCCCGTGCTTGCATTTTATTTCCTCTCGTTAGGATCCGGTCAGCATTTCCACATTAAGGGAGCGATATTATACATGAAGCGCACTTCGGGGCAACCCTGATTCTCATTCCCAGGCCCTCAAACAATGCTAATGACCGAAAGGATGCGCTCCTGAGTCTGGCTTTCCATCCGATAGGAAAAGAATTTTTTATTTTCACAGACCGTACAAAGTCCCGTATCGTGTATGTGCTTTTCCTGGATCCCGCGCTTCAGAAGCCGGCTCTTGATCACCCCCACAAGATCCAGATTCCCCTTCGAGGCATCCTTGCCCCGGTAAAAACCGGGGAAATACCCCAGAAACTCGTTACCGACTTCATAACAACATTTACGGATCGAAGGCCCGATCGCCACACGGAGATCCCCCATCTTTGTCTTGCAACTTTTTTCAAAGATCTTCAGCATTTGAGCCATGATTCCATCCTTCACACCTTTCCACCCGCCGTGCGCGATCCCGGCGACTTTCTGAATGGGATCCCAGAAAAAGACCGGCACACAATCCGCAGTGCGTATCCCAAGCACCAACCCCGGGGTTTTGGTGATTAGCCCATCGGCAGGAGCCTCTAGAAGTTCCGGATCCGGACGCTCGGCTACAACGATCGTGCTGCCATGGACCTGCTTCACCATGACCAGGTTGTCAGGAAAAAGGCCCAGTTCATTTAAAAATCCCTCGCGTTTCGACTGATCAAACACACGTGAGTGGAAACCGGCCACAACCCCTTTCCCAAGGGATTCAAGACGGTAAATACCCGGAGGCTCTTCTTTAAAGGTCATGACTTCGAACCACCGGAAGTTTCATGGATCGCCGCCTCAAAAAATTTCTCCGAGGTTAAAAGCTTTTCGCCCTTCTTCATTTCAGGATCCGCATGAAAACGTTTGCGAATGGCGCCGTCATGGAGATAGTTGTTGATGGCGATCAGGATCATGCCCTGATCGAGAGAGTAGTATTTCCGGGCGACTTTTCCGTCGGCCACCGCCAAAGCATCATAAAAACCATACTCGCCATAGATGTCATAAAGCTCGATCAGTTTTCTGAGATTCTGAACGGCTTCCCCCGGTATAAATTCAAGCGCGAGAGCGGTTGCGTGCGGCGTCACAACCCCAGGCTTATATCCTTTGATCCCAAAAGGTTTCGCTCCGTATTCAGAATAGCTGTCATGAGGATCTGCCGAAGGGCTCATCCCCCAGACCGGCATGCCCAATTCCTCCTGGGCATAACGCATCTGCCCCCGCGCATGAACGGCATCATTCTTTCCCAATCCCTCGGGCGCAAGCGTTTTTTCCTCCAGAACGAGCGTCGGCATAAGCGCTTCGAAGGCCGACCCTCCCCAACTCGGAACGTATTGGAGGTCCTTCCATTCATAGTAACCCCCGGCATATCGATAGCCCAACACGGTTCGCTCGGTTCTGTTCTTGGGCGGCTGGGATTGCCATTTATAATTCATCGGGAATGTCCGAACCACACCCTCAAACCAAAGTTTTTCCGGAACATCGCCGCGCGCGATAGCCATGTACATCGCCGCTCGGGGTTCGGCATAAAAAACGCCGTACCGGTAGTCTGTATAAACGCCAAGATTTTTGTAATAACCGTGATACATTTGGTTCGCGACCGGATCATAAAAAAATTTGAAATTCGCCCGAGCCAGAAGTCGTCCTACTTGTTCCGACAACTCTTCAGGGAATGCGTTCTTAGCGACGTAATAACCGAGAAAAAGCCAGCCGCTATCCACAAAAGAAACGAAATAACTCGTCGGGACCAAGAGTGTCGTATCGTAATAATTGTAGGGGAAACCGCTCTTATGGCACTCGAGCTTTTCCATCGTCGCGAGCGTTTTTCGAATACGCGCGACCGCGTCCTCTTTGGGGATAAAGCCGAGATCATAAGCGCTCACGATGGACATCAGATAGACGCCAACATTCGTAATATTGGTATAATCTCCGATCCACACGCCCTCTCCAAACGGGGTTTTCTCCCCCAAACGGATATTGTCCAGAGGCAGGCCATGTTCTTTATCCGTGATCTGATCAAAGAATTTCCAGGTATCGCGCGCGACTTCTTCCAGAAATTCCCTATCGTCCTGAGGAAATTGTTTTTTCACGCTTACCGTCTTCGGGAAATCACCGAGACGGCCCGCCAGGAATTTTGCGAACTCGGGCGTGCCATGCGGGACCGTCGTTTTCTGAAGCCCGTATTCTGGCTGATCGACGGCGCTCGGCCCCGGGTCGCCCGTGCTTACGAAGCGAATATTATCAAAGAAGATACGTCCCGTTTTTTTTGTCACGAACTTGTCATTAAAGATAAAGATGAGCTCGCTCAAATTGTTGTAACTGATCCGTGGATTTTTCCATGCCTTGGGATTTTGGAAATCGATAAGCCCCGTCATGGCGTTCAGCGGAACGCTCACGGTCTGCCACTCGGAGGTCACGGGAATGATCGCGGACCCCTGGACCGTTTCAAGGCAGTCCTTATCGAGACATTTCTTGATTTCGATCCCGAACTTTTCGGTGAACCCTTTCTCGGCATCGCCTCTAACCTCCATCTCAAAATAATCATACTGACTGCCGTCAAAGCCCATGAGCTTTGTCCAAAATCCATTTTGAGCCGGAACATCCGAATCCACGCTGTAGGTGATCCGAAGCACCTTGGATTCTTTTCCATCCTTACCAAGAATCGGGATGATCGAGAGATCCGTGTAAGAATTATTCACATCCGAAGGGTTGAAATTCCAGTCCCCCGTCTGACCGCCGAGACGATTTTCGAGTCCCGCCTCAAAATCCGCGACCACGGCCACCCGGGGCATGTCGGAAGATGGCGATTTTTTTTCAGAAACCACCGCTTGAGCTTGAGGCCGAGAGACCCGTTCTGTCTTCTGAGACAAAACTCCCTCGGAACATCCTGACAAAATGACCATCAGACACAGCAACCCGCAAAACAAGATTTTTTTCATCGATAGGCCTTGAGTTTCTTCCAGGTGTCCGGCCCGACCCTTCCCGTAACGGAAAGCCCTTTGGCTTTTTGAAAACTCCGCACCGCCGCCTTGGTTCTCTTGCCATAAAACCCGGTGGGATTTCCCTTGAAATATCCGGCACGACGGAGCGCTTTCTGGATCTTCAACGTCTCATTCCGATTCGGCATGGCCGGGGCGGAAACAATGAGTTTCGACATTTTCCCGGTCGGAACGGATTCGATCCTACGCAGATCCGACCAAAGATATTGGCGTCTCTGGCTCCCCATAAGCCCCACAAAGATCACCTTGCCATTCGATTCAACCCGCCCCGCGAAACAATGGCGCGCCGTCCGGGTCCAACCGGTCTTGCCGATCACTCCGCTTGTCCTCCAAAGCATTTTGTTGCAATTGTTCAGAGGGATTCTCCGCCCGCCTCGGCTATAAATGATCGAACTGCGCATCTCCAGAGTATTCACAATGAACGGATATTGTGAAGCTGCCATCATAATCTTCGCCAGATCAAAGGCCGTCGAATGTTGCCTTGAATCTGGTAGCCCGTTAGGATTCACAAAGTAAGAATTGATTCCCCCGATGCTATTAACTTTCTGGTTCATCATTCGGGCAAACGCGGGGCGTGACCCCGCCGTCAGAATCGCCAGGGCTTCTGCGGCATCATTCGCGGACTTGATGAGCGTGGCCTTAAGAAGATCACGCACATAAAAGCGCTCTCCCGCATGCAAGCCGATTTTAGAGGGCTGTATATACTCCATACCCAGAGGGATTTTAACAATCTGGTCCAACGAAAGATGATCGAGAACAACCATGGCGGTCAGAAGCTTGGTCGTGCTGGCCGGAGCACGTTGGGTATGAGGTGCCCGAGCATAAATGATTTGTTGGGTACGACCGTCCAAAAGCACCGCAGAGGGCGCTAACAAAGTAATCGAACCCGCTTCCGAGAGCGCGGGAGGAAAGAACAACGAGATTAAGACGAGGCCAAGGACAGAGCGAAGAATGATGTTTTTTTTCATACAGACCTGCGGGACCCGTTTTTTTTTAACAATGTTTGCCCCGCTGTGAGAAAGCTAAAAAAATCTGGGCGGTACAGGAGTCGAACCTGTGACCTTTTCCATGTCAAGGAAACGTTCTAACCAGCTGAACTAACCGCCCTAAAACGAAAAGTCGATACTCCTGGGAGTTCTTACCGAGAGCTTCGGTTGCCCATTGATGACCTCGGAGGGAGGCACATCATAAACCACCCCCCTGGGGAATTCAACGAAAAAAGCCAGTTCCTGCACGCTGCCGGTGAGTATCCGCCTTTTCCCAAAAACCGAGGCGCTCCCAAGATCAAAACCCCTTAAGATAGTCCTCGAGAAGAGCCCGGAACTTTCCAAGAGCCTGACTGCGATGGGAAACGCGATGCTTCATCTCGATAGAGACTTCCCCGAAAGTTTTCTGAAAGGGCGGGTAGAAAAAAAGAGGGTCATAGCCAAAACCGCCGTTCCCCCTCAACTCGCGCGTGATCAATCCATGCACCTGTCCCCGGACGATCCCAATCAATTTTTCAGGTTCAGCCAGAGCAATGGCAGATTCATAATACGCCGAGCGTTTTTCATCGAGAACATGGCGCATCGATTCGAGCAATTTTTTATTATTCGCATCATCGTTCTTGGATTCCCCGCAAAAACGAGCAGAAAAAACACCCGGAGCCCCCTTCAAGGCATCGCAACAGATCCCGGAATCTTCTCCCAGCGTGAGCACGCCCGTCTGTCCGGCATAGCCCAAAGCCTTGATCTGGGCGTTCTCTTCAAACGTCAGCCCCGTCTCTTCAACCTCCACCACATCCGGAAAATCGCAAAGGGCGAGACATTGGATGGGCAGGCCGGAGAGAAGCTCCTGAAGTTCTTTCAGCTTTTTGACATTACTCGTCGCGATCAAAAGTCGCGTCTTTGAGTCAGACATGTTTTTTCTGGATCTCCGCGAGTTCGTAAATGCCTTTTTTGGCGAGCTTGAGCATCTGATGAAGTGTTGCTTCGGAAAAGGGCGATCCCTCTGCCGTCCCCTGAACTTCGACGAGCTTTCCGGCACCGGTCATCACCACGTTCATATCCACCTCGGCCTTGGAATCCTCGGCATAGCAAAGATCCAGGACAGGCTTCCCATCGACAACGCCAACACTGATCGCCGCCACAGAATCCAGCACGGGACTTTCCGTAAGCTTCCCCTCATTTATGAGTTTCCGGATGGCGTGCTGAAGCGCGATGTAACAACCCGTGATCGACGCCGTACGGGTTCCGCCATCGCCTTGGATCACATCGGCGTCAAGCCAGATCGTTCGCTCGCCAAGCTTTTTAAGATCCACGATCGAGCGAATGCTGCGACCGATCAAACGCTGGATCTCCTGCGTACGCCCCGACAGTTTTCCCTTCGAAGCCTCGCGCGTGATCCGTTCATTGCATGAAGCCGGAAGCATGCCATACTCGGCCGTAAGCCATCCCTTCCCCTCTTTCTTGCAAAAAAACGGCACCTTTTCTTCGACCGTCGCCGAACACACCACCTTGGTGTCACCCATTTCGATCAGACAAGAGCCGTGGGCATTTTTCAGGTACTTCGTACGAAGGGTCACTTTACGAAGTTCATCACTTTTCCTTTTATCGATTCTCACGCTATTCCTCCTAACGGATATACATTAGTTTGTGGAGCTGGATCCCGACACGAACGCCGGGAAGTCTCTTCGCCCCGATTCGTTGCAACTTGTCCAAAAACCGCATAAGCGCGAGATCCGGATATTTTTTTCCGCTACCGCTCACCGGCTGTAAAAAAACAGGCGCATGAGGTGCCACTTGCGCGACCATGCAAAGATGTTCTCGGTATTCGCGCACATCCACGCTTTGGGAGACCACAACCTTGATATAGATTGCCTTCCTCTTTGCAAGCGCGAGAAATTTCCGGTGTTCTTCGAGAAAGCTTTTTTGATGAGTTACGCTCGGCAGCTTCAGGTCCATAGCGATCACGTCGCAAACTCGGGCAACCTTCGAAAGCTCCCGCCACAAGACTCCGCTCGTCTCAAGGAGAATACGAAATTTTCTTTTCTTGAGCTCCCAGCAAAGACGTTTTAGGAAATCCGCGCAGAGAAGCGGCTCGCCCCCCGTAAGGCTTACGCAAGTATGCGGCCCCGATTTTTTCTCCAGCCTTGCGACTTCTCTCAAAATATCAGGAAGTGACATTGCCCTGGCTTTTTTTTTGCGCTCATCGCAATAAGCACACGCCATATGGCAGGCTTCAAACCTGATAAAAATATGCCGCTCGCCCATGTGCGGGCCTTCGCCCTGAAGCGATGAGAAGATCTCGGTGATCCGCGCATGTCCGAAGGATGGAGATTGTTTCATGCGACGACGAGAGGGTCCGGAATCCCGGCTTCGCGAAAGCCTTTCGCACGCAAAATACAGGCATCACAGGAGCCGCAGGGTTTGTCGTCCCCGGCATAGCAGGACCAGGTCGTCTCGAACGGAACGCCAAGTTCCTGACCCAACAGGACTATGTCTTTTTTGGTAAGATTAATAAGCGGAGCTTTGATCTCGACCTTTCGGCCTTCCCCACCCGCCTGGGTACCGCGCATCATGGCTTCACCAAACGCCTCAAGATATTCCGGTCGGCAATCGGGATAGCCGCTGTAATCCAAAATATTGGCCCCAATAAAGATGGCTTCAGCTTTTTCCGTTTCCGCGCAAGACATCGCCATGGAAAGAAAAACGCTGTTCCGCCCAGGCACATAAGTCACCGGGATCTTCTCCGACATCGTCTTTTCATCACGATCCTTCGGGAGCTTGATCTTCGCATCCAACAGAGCGCTACCTTTCCAAGGCATGCTCAACGCGGCAAAATAATGTGGGATCCTGAGCGTTTTGGTTAAAGCACGGGCAACCGAAATTTCGCGAAAATGTCTCTGCCCGTATTCGATTGACAGAGCGATGGGGCTGTAGCCTTCGGAACGCGCCACGTAAAGACTTACGGTGGAATCCAACCCGCCGGAAAGCAGGCAAATGGCTTTTTTCATGGAAATTTAACAAGCCTAACCGTCTTAAGTCTTTCGCCGAGAAATGATTCTCCGATACGTGCGAAATTGCGAACATGATCTGTCACGAAGATCTTGAGAGGTGCGCAGCGCGAGACCGGGTAAAGAAGGCCTCTTTTTTGAAGGAGGGCTTTCAGGCGTAGCGCGGTAGGCGCGGCGGAATCCACAAGTCGCACCTTGGGCCCCATCACCTTCGCGATCACTTTTTCAAGCAAGGGATAATGCGTGCACCCAAGAATCAAGGTATCGACTTCTTTTTTTTTGACAGGCGCGAGATATTTCCGCGCAGCGGCTAGGGCCACTGCATCATCCAACCAGCCTTCTTCCGCGAGCGGTACAAAAAGCGGACAGGGCTTTAAAAAATATTCGGCGGCGGAAGACCTCGCCTCAAGGCTCCTGGCATAGCTTCCACTCTCGATCGTGGCATGGGTCGCGATCACCCCGACACGGAAATTACGCGTGTGCGCCAAAGCCTCTTCCACCGCGGGGCTGATCACATCCAAAACCGGGATAGGCAACATTTTTGAAAGAAGTTTAAAAGCAACGCTGGAAGCAGAATTACAGGCGATGACGAGCGCTTTGATCTTTTTTTTCAGAAGAAAACGCGCACAATCCGTCGAAAGGCGGCGGATCTCCGCGGTCGATTTCGTGCCATAGGGAAGATGGGCCAGATCCCCCAGATAAAGGATCTCTTCGGAAGGCAAGCGCCTTCGCAACTCGCGAACAACGGTCAGTCCTCCAAGACCCGAATCAAATACTCCGATGGGCGCATAGGACAACTTCCGCAAAGCTTTGGATTTTTCAAGAGGACAATTTTTCATATTCAGGGATGGTCAGTAACGGCGCCTTTCCCGGTCTCCAGCTGATCAATTTCATCGCCGATAAAATTAGAGCACCGCCACCTTTTGCATGGCTTGCCGGATGCGACCGAGGCCTTCTTCGATTTGATGGATGTCGAGGGCGTAGCTGAGGCGAATCCTGTCGGGAGCCCCGAACCATTCTCCAAGGTAAGTGATCACTTTGAAGTCATGATAAAGAACGGATAAAAACTCCCTCGCGTTTTTGCATTTCGGAAGCACGTAGAACGCACCTTCCGGCTTCCAAAGATCGAAACCGAGGTCCACCAGGCCCTTGTAGATGTAGTCCCGCCGCTGGCGCCATATTTGCTGCTGCTTCAGGATATAGTCTTTGGGAGCCCGCATAGCGGAAAGCGCCATGTCCTGACCCACCAGATTCGTGTTCATCGAAGTATGCGTCTTCATCTCGCAAACATTTTCGACTATTTTTTTGTCGGAGCTCCAGAGATATCCGACCCGGACACCGCACATGCAATAGGTCTTCGAGAAAGAATTGACCGTGATCACATGCTCGCCGTTAATATTATAATTTTCGCGCTCGTAAATAAGATCCTTATACACCTCATCGGAAACAACATAGACACCGAGTTTCTGGGTGATCTTTTCGATTTCTTTCAACGTCTCGATGGCCTCGACCCTTCCGGTCGGATTGGAAGGAGAGTTGATCAAAACGGCGCGGCAATCTTTTATTTTTTTCTTAAAATCATCCAGATCGATCCGGCCGTCCACAAGATCCGTATACACCGGGACCATCCCCGCTAATTCGATAATGGGAAGATAGGAGTAATAATACGGACGCGGAAGCAATACCTTCTCGCCTTTGGCCCAACCCCTGAAAATAAGGTCCAGAGCTTCCGAGGCTCCGTTCGTTATGACAAAATTGTCCGCGGTGGAGCCGGGATATTCCCGGGCCAGACTCTCACGCAATTTGATCTCACCCTGAATGAGCCCGTAGCGCAAATCGCGTTTTAGGTCAATGCCCTGAAAAGCTTCCGGCGGGGGCGGCAAGTCGGGTTGTCCAGAACCGAAGCTGATGACGCCGTTTCCCTGTTTCCCGATAAAATCGGCGGGACTTTTAAGTTTTAGCAGTTCTGTCATTGGAAAATGATCAACCATCCTTCTTAGGCTTCGTCGTCTTCTTCGAGATTTCCTTTTTTTCCTTCTTCGTCATCGATAATGCAAAGCAACTCATCGCGCTGCACCGTATCATCTTCATCAATGCACACTTCCGCCAAAACACCCGTTGCCGGAGCCGAGATCGTCACCGTCGAATCTTCTGTCGCAAGTTCCACAAGGTCATCTCCTTCGGTGACGGCATCCCCTTCTTCAAAAAACCAGGTCTTCACGGTCGCTTCATCCACATTTTTCCCTAAACCCTTCGCTAGCACCTCGAACATTGTCCTCGCTCTCCTTATTTTAAATACCCGTGCAGGTTTCCGAATTTCCGCAGGTCCGGGCTTCACCCAAACCCGAAAAGGTCTCTCGGGCGTGATACGAACTCCGGACATACGTACCGGCAAAAACCTTTTCAAAGCCAATCGCCATAAGTTTACGGGTCAGATCCTGGAATTTCTCAGGAGTCACATATTCCTGAACTTCCAGGCTCTGCGGTGTCGGCTGAAGATATTGACCCAGCGTTATCATGCTCACCCCCACAGACAAAAGATGCCGCCCCGTTTCAAGGATCTCCGGGACCGTTTCACCGAGGCCCAGCATTAAACCGCTTTTCGTGATCCTCTTGGGAGCCAATCGTTTGGCGATCTCGAGTGTCTTCAGTGAACACTGATAATCCGCCTGAGGTCTTACCACCCGCTGCAAACGCTCCACGGTCTCAAGATTATGATTAAAGACTTCGGGACCCGCCTCGATCACGCAATGGACCAGCTCTTCCCTCGAATGAAAATCAGGCGTTAGAACTTCTACCCTCGAATCGGGGATCTCACGCTTCACGGCCCGCACGGTGCTGGCATAATGTCCCGCACCTTCATCCGCAAGATCGTCACGTGTGACAGACGTGACCACCACATAACGAAGCCCCAGTTCCTTGGCTGCGAACGCTACACGTTCAGGCTCATCCCCACGGAGCATTTCCCCCGCGCCAGTCGGCACGGCACAAAAACCACAATGGCGCGTACATACGCCGCCCAGGATCATGAAAGTCGCCGTATCTTTAGCATAACATTCATGGCTATTCGGGCACATGGCGGCACGGCAAACAGTGTTCAACTCATATTTATTTAAAATAGCGTGGGTTTTCTGTGAAGAATTCTCGGGCAACGAACGCCGCAACCAATCCGGGAAACGCCTGAAGGCTCGCACGTGGGACCTTTCTTAGAATAGGGTTCACGAAGTGCTATTAAGAAGAACGCGTGTTTTTATCAGAAAGCACGAGGAGTGTCAAGCTTCAAACATTCCCTCTCCCGTGGGCTTTTAAAAATCGTAAGTCATTACCAAGACGAGCCTTAGTCCCACAATTCCGATCTATCAAAAAAGCGAAAATCGGGGCATCCAAGGCGATTTTGATAGAAATCAAATCTCAGACGCGGCTAGCTCAAAAACGGCAAAAGCAATTCACGAGGCATACCGATATCCACCACTCGAATCTCTCCGGAATATCGAGGTCCCTCTCCTTCGAAAAGCCCGCGCTTCGGCAAACTAAGCGTCACAGTTTGAGTCGCCCGAACCGCAACGCCGTGAACTTGCCCCGTATCCGCGTCCAACCCTGAGGGGATATCAATACTCACCACGGGTCTATGACTTCCATTGATCGCGAGAATAGCCTTTTCAAAGATCCCGCACACGGGGCTATGAATCCCAACGCCAAAGATCGCGTCCACGACGAGCTCCGACTCTTGGCAATATGCTGGAATTTTCTCGTCAGAGGCGGCCGCTAACAAGACTCTCGGAATATTCATTTTACTGACGATTGAAAAATTTAGAAGCGGATCAGCCTTAAGCCTGGAGGGATCTTCGAGAAGAGCTACCTGCACAAAATAGCCATGATTGGCGAGATGTCTTGCAACCACAAGACCATCGCCTCCGTTATTCCCCTTCCCGATGAAGATCAACACCTTGCAAGCTTTGTATTCACGGAGGATAACATCGCTCACGCTTCGTCCTGCATTTTCCATAAGGAGAAGGGCCGGCATGGAATAATCCCGGGTCGCCAACCGATCAAGCTCGCGGATCTCGTCAGCGCCAACCCGCTTCATCATGAAAGGAACTCAGATTTTTTCCGTGCCCGACACGTCGGGCCCACGGGTCAAGGGAGATCTCAGCATGGATTTTTTTTCGCTATCGAGCACCGCGGACTCACTACCGAGGAACAGGATCAATTTCTGAAGCCCCTGGCGGATGGTATCAATGCCACGGATCCATTCCCCAAGTTCCCGTGTCGCGGCAGCCGTCTTGCGATCCGTACGACTCCGGTAACGACGGTGGTCTTCATCTGTTTTCGCCAAACGAACTTCCTGCTCAGCGAACTTCGCGTCGTACTCTTGGCGGATCGTCGCACGCTCCTGGGAGAGCTGCGCATGCTCCTGACGTAAAGATTCATACCCCTGAGCTTTTTCGGCAAGATCCAAGATCTGCTTCTCAAATTGTGCGAGTGCACTGTCCCGCGAGCGCAGGGACTCCGACATGCCCTGAACATTTCGCTCCAAACCCTCGACCTTCCGTAAAAATTCTTGCTCGCGACTTCGAAGAGACGAGAGTTCATTCTGAACCTCTTGAGAAGCCTTTTCAGACTGTTGGGAGAAGTCCTCTTTCTCGCGGATCAAATGCTCGAAAGAGGAAACCTTCTGCGACAGGTCCGTCTCAAGCTCGCGCACCTTCTCAGCCAAAGCTACGGCCCGAGAGCGCCACTCTTCCCCTTCCCGGGTCAGAGCCTCGTGCTTCTGCGCTTCCTTTTGGAGATCCTCATACGCCTTCTTAGCAATTTCTTCGCTCTTTTGTTTTTCTTGCTCGATCTTCTGTTGAAATTCATTTTTTACTTTTTCAGTCGCTTCCGTGTGCTGGACACGCAGCTCCTGCTTCTCATCATGGATCTTCCGAAGCTTTTCATTCAATTCCTTGGCGCGGCGCTCCCAATCCGAATCAACGCCGGCAGAAGAATCTGCTGTAGATTTTTCTTCGGGAACCGTTCGAGGGAGCGATGCGATCACCGGAGATTCCGGAATAACTTTCATCGGGGGAAGCGGGAAGTGCGGAGCAATCTCAGGATTCTCTGAAGCGGGCTTTGAAAATTCAGCGGGCGGTACAGGGACAATCGCCGGTGACTCTGGAACAGGTTTTTCTGAGACGGTTGGCGGAACAGGAACTATCGCAGGAGATTCAGGAACGGGCTTGGGCGGCAACGGAGCCGCAGGACTCTTTGAGACTTCCGGCCTCATCTCGTAACTTCCGCTCTTCGTCTCGACCCCCGGAATTTCCGCAACCTTAGGATCGCCCTTCTTTTCAGAGACAACCGCCTCCGCAGGCCCCGTTTCATTTTTCATAAAAAAAGAAAGGTCCGGCGTCTGCGGCCAAAGAACTTGAAAACAATTCTTTTTGATCATGTCATGATTCGTCGTTTCAGCGACAGCGCCGATCTTCTGAAAAAACTTCTTGATGCGCGCCGCAAGCCCGAAAGAAAGATTATCCACGAGGATCAACGGCATATTCGTGAGGATTTGCTCGGCATCACGCTTGTCGAGCTCAAAAATCTCCTCAAGGCGCTTAACGATCTCCTTCTTGTTCTTGGAAGGAACCGACTGGAGCACAATACCCCAATCTTCGGCGGCGTGGATCGATCTAGGTTCGTTCATGGGTGTATCCTCTGCTTTCCATTGAATTAATAATTCAGTTTCGGAAAATTAAAAATCAGTCAACCCAAACGGCCCGTGATAAGGCGCAAGCTTGGATAGAATTCCCTATCACGAGAACCGATCGATTGACGGAGCCGACCCGATCCTCTGCGGAAAAAACTCTGCATGGCCCCGAACAACCAAGCTACATTTCCTTCAAAAAAAGACTTGGGCAGGTCCCATCGATTTCGGTTATTATACCCCGACGCATTTTTTTTTCTAGCACCGTGTTAATTTAATTTCTTAGACGTTCATGTCCAAGGGGGTCGAATTGGGGAACACCGTGCCCCCTAAAAACAGCTACCGCGGGGCTGGTAGGGCATTTCGTTCACAGTGAAGGTACTTCGATGATAAAGATTGGGAAACTCTCGTTAAAAACCCCCGTATTCCAGTCCCCCATGGCGGACTGTACGGACATCGCATTTCGGCTGATCGCCCGAGAACTCGGGCTTGAGCTGGCATTCACGGAAATGATCTCCGCGGAAGCCCTTGCGCGAGGGAACGAACGAACTCTTCCTCTTGTCCGCAGGATTCCCGGCGACAGGCCCCTCGGCGCTCAAATCGTTGGCCATAGCCCGGTTTCCATGGGAAAGGCGGCCGCCATACTCGAGGCGATGGGATTCCAGATCCTCGATCTGAACTTTGGATGCCCGGTGCGTAAAGTCACAGGACCCGGCGCAGGGTCCGCCCTCCTCCAGCGACCCGATCTCTCAGCAAGGATCTTCGAAAGCGTTATGTCCCATGTAAAAAAGATCCCGGTCACAGTCAAGATGCGCTCCGGATTCACAGATCCGAGCGGTAGTGAAGCTCTTGCGATTGCCCGCCTCGCAGAAGACCACGGACTATCCGCCGTCACCATTCACGGACGAACCCGCGCCCAGGGCTACACGGGAAAAGCCGACTGGAAGGTCATCGGGCTCATAAAGAAGGCCTTGAAGATCCCTGTCTTCGGCAACGGGGACATCTTTACTCCCAAAGACGCCAAGGACATGATGGAAATAACGGGGTGCGACGGGGTCGCGATCGGCCGCGGCGCCCTCGGGAATCCGTGGATCTATTCCGGCATCCGCGAATGCTTAGCTGGCCATACACCGAACCCGCCTTCGTTCGCAGAAAAAAAACGCATCGCGCTCGAACACATCCGTCTCGAGGTCAAATACGAGGGAGAAAGGATGGGCGTACTTCAGTCCCGAAAGATCGCGGCCTGGTATTTCAAGGGCTGCCCCAACGTCGCCCAACTCCGGAACAAAACCAACCACGCGACTTCCCTAGAGGAAATGACTTTACTGATCAAAGCTTTTAAAGAAGACCCCGCCCGCCCGTCTCAATCAGCCTAGAAGCCCTCTCGCATCATTTCATATGCCGCAGGACCCAGTCCGAGGAACGATCCGCAGAGGAACGATAAACGATCGAGGCGATGATCTTCTTGAGAGTTTGACGGAGGATCTTCACAAAAAGCGACTGGGGTCTAAAATCTGCGGGAGCAAAGTGCTCCGCCCGGTGCTCGACCACCATCGCTTTCACAGCACCCGGAACCCGCCTTGAGGGATCATAAACCGCGATGGCATGCCCCCCAGCCCTCTGGACCACGGTCATGGAAGGAACATCCGTGATCCCGTCCCCAACATAGATCATATTGCGGAAAGGAATACGGCGCTCTGTCTCCGGCATATGTTCGTTGATACTTTCGCTGAGTTCGAGCTTGCCCTTATTGATGCGAAAAAGGAACTGCGTCTTGTTCGTGTCATTAATGACAAGCTTCGGAAAAACGGGACGCCCCGATTGAAAATCATACACGCACGCATAGATCTTTTTAAAATATTTCCGGATACTGACGCCATCCAAAAGATCCTGAAGCCCGCTTGAGATGATGTAATGTTCCAAAGTGATCCCGGCCTCTGAAACTTCCGGGAGAGATCGGATGAACACGTCCAGCTGGTCGAAATAGCCCTCATTAACGCCGGGGTAATAAGGTACGTGTTTCGCGAATTCTTTCAGCTTTTTCTTGGTGAGAGGGCGCCTTTTAAAAATGGGGTCATCGATCAAAAGCTTCAAATAAGCGAGTGTTTTTTCATAGCCTCTGCGGATCACCAACGACTGGGATCTTGCCCAGAATTTCTTCTTGTCGATCCCATACGCCCTAAAGATCGTTTCTTCCTGCATATTGCCGGGCGAAAGCGTCCCGTCAAAATCATAGACGATCGCAATAATATTTTGCGCGGCTTTTTTGGATTTTTTCAGCATTCAACATATCCTAATTTTATCAAATACGAAAGCCCTCACTCCCAAAACGACTGCGGGCCTGATCCGGAAGGCTCTTCATAGATCCTTCACGAATCAGACCCGCAATGTTAAAGCTAAAACTTAATTCCCAAAATATTACTTCGTCGGAGCTGCTTCCACCTTCAAACCAAGACTGCGGGCCCGCTCGACTTGAAGATACTGGGAAAGCGTCCGGATGTTCTGCGAGAAGCTCTTCTTCTGCTCATCCGTCAGCTTTTCGTTCGCGCCGGGAAGCTGGATCTGACCGACCGGGAAAAGAAGCGCGGCTTCATTACTCGGCACAAGCACATCGATCCGGCCGTTCACATTATTCAGACGATAAACCACCCCTTCATAGCCAAAAAGAGAATAAGCTTCCGGAGGGCTCATGCGCTTGGAATTCTCGATGCCTACTTTGACAACAAACGCGGACGTAACGATCGCAGCCGCAACGATCACAGCAATAATAATATTCTTCATCTACTTCCTCCTGGGTTTTCTTGATTCAGTTGCTTCTTCACTATTAACGACCTTTCTTCACATTCTTTAAACTCTAAAAACGCCTTATTTAAAATACCGTTCTCTGTAAAACTTGAGCTCTGCGATCGATTCCCGGATATCGGACAACGCCCGGTGCGACTTCCCTTTCGTTTGTTCCTTATCCTTCGGATACCAGCGAGCAATAAGAGCCTTAAGAGAACTCACGTCCACATGTCGGTAATGAAGATACCCATCGATCTTTGGCATAAACTTCAGGAGGAACCTTCGATCATGATGCACAGAATTACCACAAAGGGGTGCTTTCTTGGGTTTGCAAAATTCCTGAATGATCTCCAAGGTCAACTGCTCCGCCTTTTTGACCGTCATGGTCGATACCTTCACCGCCTCGATAAGACCCGACTTGGCGTGATGAGCCTGATTCCATTCATCCATCCCCTTGAGAATGCTCGTGGGTTGATGAATCACAAGATCCGGGCCCTCCGCCAGGACATTCAAGTTTCCGTCAGTAATGATTGTGGCGATCTCAAGGATCTTTTCTTTTTCCGGATCAAGCCCCGTCATTTCCATGTCGATCCAGACCATGTTATTGCGATGGATCTTTTGGATCATGCTATCCCTTCTTTCTCATGTCCGCGAGGCGGAGATCTTGGTGAGCATAAAAAAATTCGTCGAATTGAGCTTCAAAAGCGACCTTGAGCGCCTCGCTGGCATGCATCATAAAATGAAAACCTGCGTTGAGGGCATCGACGTTACTATCGCCGGGTTTCACGATAGCCTCAAGCCCTAGCTTATGAAAAAGGTGCACCAGAACGCCCAAGACCGGCGATTGCTCCTTATCCGCATTCGAAGCATAAAGGCTCTCGCTAAAGCGCGTCGCTTCCTCAAGGGACTTCGGTGAGGCAAAAAGCTGCATCACTTCCTTAAAATAGAGATTTTTGAGATCCTTATCCTCGATCCGGTGATGCGCGCAACATCCGACCCAATAGACACATCCCAAAGCCAGCTTGGCAGGCACATACTCCCGGCAAAAAATGACAAGCGTGGAATTCTTTAGCTGGGGCTCCGCGGCGCAAAACTCACGATAAACGAGCTCATGGCTTTCCGTCTCTAAAACGAGATCGATCAGGGTCTTTGCGCATTTTTGAAGCGATTGTTTTTCAATCCCCATCGCTAGCAATCTCCAAGATTTAAGTGCGGGTATCCTATCAAGACCCGCGCTGACTTGCAAGACGCGAAATATTTTTCGCACTGTTAATTCGACGGGCTTTTTGCCGTTCTTATGGTATAAAGGACGTTCCATGGCCCGACGAAAACTGTTCAAATTCAAGCTGACAAAAAAACATAAACGAGGGCTTATCCTGTTCGTTACGATAGCCCTTTGCACCGCAGGTATTTTTTGGATCCTGGCTCGTCCCGTTACCGTAAAAAAAGCGACCCACATTCGCACCCGTCTGACTTCCACGGCAACCGTCTCCGCCGCTAAAAGGCCCGTCAAAAAAACGCTCCGAAGATTCACCTCGCAGCCGAAGGTCGCGTTCGTCATTGACGATGTCGGCAACCATCTTCAAGATCGAGACCGGCTTGCGGCCTTGAGCGACAAAGTCACGTACGCCATTTTGCCGCTACTCCCCTATTCCCGTTATTTCGGTAATTTGAGCCGCACGACGGGAGCCGAGATCATCCTGCACCTTCCTCTCGACACGGTACAAGATAAAATCCCGGGCCGAGGGCTCATTGTCGACACCATGAGCCCCGAAGACATACTCAACATGCTCTCGCGAGATCTGGATTCTGTTCCCAACCATGTCGGCGTTAACAATCACATGGGCTCCCGCGGCACCGCGAGCCACGATATGATGACCGTCATTCTCAAAGACCTCAAGAGTCGAGGGCTCTTTTTTCTGGACAGCTACACGACCAAAGAGTCCGTAGTCCCCGCCGTAGCCCGGGAGATCAACCTGCCGATCCTCACCCGTGGCGTTTTTTTAGATAATGAAGATTCCAAACCCGCCATCCTTGCCCAGCTCAAAGAGCTGCGACAAGTCGCCCGGGAGAAAGGCAATGCCATCGCGATCGGGCACTACCGCACGAAAACCCTTGAGGTTCTGGCAACCGAGATCCCCGCTATGGAGGACGAGGGATTCCAGATCATCAATCTGGAAGAAATGTTAATGGTCCAACAAGACTAGTTTCGTAGCCCCTCGGATCAAAAAGTCTCCGATTTAAACAACCCTCGCGCGAAAAGTCTCATGATGCAGCCCGGTAAATTCCATCCGGACAAATTGCCCCGAATAGTCCTGATCCGCTTCGAAAATCACACGCCGGTCTTGATCCATGCGTCCGATCTGCTCCTTGGGATTCTCCATGTTGCGTTTTTCCACAAAAACCACGAATGTTTTCCCGATGAACGATCGGCCCTTCTCTTCCGTGATTTTCCTCTGAGTCATGATCAGCTCCTGATTTCGAGAAGCCTTCAGGTCGGACGGAACATCATCTGGAAGCTGGGCTGCGGGCGTTCCTGGCCGCACGGAATATTTGTAGATAAAAGCGCTATCGAACCGTATCTCCTCGAGCGCGCGTCGCGTCGCCCCTTGGTCTTCCTCTGTTTCCCCTGAGAATCCCACAATAATGTCGGTCGTGATCGAGATCTCCGGCACGAGCTCCCGCAACCGATCGATCTTCGCTTTATAGTCCGCGTAGGTGTGCAGTCGCTTCATGCGTTTCAGCAAACGGTCCGAACCGGACTGGAGCGGCAGATGGAACCGGCGGCCGATCTTCGGATTCCGCGCGATCACTTGAAAAAGCTCTTCCGTCGCATCCTGGGGATGCGACGTCGTGAATGAAATTCTCTCCAAGCCGTCTATCTTGCAGAGGATTTCCAACAATTCAGGGAAGAACGTATCCTGAACCGCGGGGAACGGGCAAGGATCAACGGTTCGGCCACTCGTTGTCCGTTGTCCGTTGTCCGTCGATCCGCCGTTGTAGCTGTTGACATTTTGTCCCAGCAGCGTGATCCATTTCACTCCTGCAGCGACAAGACGCCGCGCCTCGCGCTCCACTTCTGCGGCCGGCATCGAAACTTCACTTCCCCGCGTCATCGGAACAATGCAGAACGTGCATTCTTTATTACAGCCGGTCATGATCGGAAGCCACGCATGGAACCCGCTGTCGCGTTTGGTGGTTTCGCTATATTCGATCGAGATCCCGTCCTGTTTGATCCGGGCGATCTGCTTCCGAACTTCATAAACTTGACGGATCATCTCCGGAAGTTCCTTGATGTGACGCGTCCCAACCATCAGATCCAGGTACGGAAATCGCTTAAAGAGCTTTTCCCGGTGTTCCTCAACCATACACCCCATGAGACCAATGACAAGTTGCGAACGCTCCCTCTTTTCAGCGCCAAGGAGCCCCAGGCGGCCCCAGACACGTTCCTCGGCATGGTCACGGACCGAACACGTGTTCATCAAGACGATATCCGCACCTTGCGAAATAGAAGGCCTTCCCGAGATCAGCACACCATCCCCGGGCCCCTCGCCTTCCACGACGATTTCAAACCCAGCCTTTTCCAGAATCCCCGCCGCCACCTGGGAATCGTAAGAATTCATTTGGCAGCCAAAAGTTTTCAATAATATTTTCATTTTTTAATCCAGATAGGCCCCTGACCCTACAATAAATACATCACCACCGCATTTGACCTTTTTAACATACGTATGTTTCTTGGAAGGGATCGTGGCCCCCGGTTTGGGCCAGAAATAATCGACCCACCCGGATCCCTGGGTCAAGGCCACCTGGATATAATCGCGAACGAGGGAATCTCCCTGGCTGTCTTTATAATCCAACAAATTCCTTCCTTCGATATTCGGAAACGCACCGTTCACGAGCTCTACGCCTTCGGGGCTATCCACAAAGACATAAGTGTCCATGAACATAAACGGCCCGGTTTTGTCCCTCAATTTCGGGAAAGCCGCCCGACCCTCCTTCTCGATCAATGCCGCCGCGGAGTCTACCACCGCAACAATAAACCCCTTTTCCATCTTCATATTGTACAAACCGCTTCCAACAACATATTTCTTGCCTGACGGCGCAATCGCGAGCTTCACAAAAGAGCTCTTCCAGAGAGGAAAGAGGCTTCCCGGCTCGGGCCATTGATAATGGAACCACCCTTCCTTCGGATCTCCGTTTACAACATCAAAGAACCCTTGGATGATGGGCTTACTATTAACATCCCTGAGTCCCGACTGATTTTTCCCCTCGAGAACAGGATCGGGATGCAAAACCGTATTCCCATCCATGTCGATAATAAAAACATAGAGATCCCCATGCCGCCATGGACTGCCTTCCTTTTTAAAATTGGGGAAAGCAGCTTCACCCTCCTTTTCAACAACCGCGGCCGCATCCTTCACGAGAGATACCAACGCCTGACCCGGGGCAACAACCGAACCCGCCAGTTCTTTAGAAACATTTGCCGCCTCGAGAGAAAAAACATTCGTTGCGGAAAAAGCCAGCAACCCCGTAGCTAATAACAACGCGCGCATAGACATCCTCCTTTTTGGACGACAGACGATTCCAAAGGCCGTGCGACAAGAAGCTCCTCTTACAGCAACACCAAAAATCCGACCTTTCCTGAAATTCACACCTGCACCTGACTGTCGCAGGTTTTCTATTAAATTCAAAGGTTTAAACAAAACTTTTTGCGGCAAAACAAACGCTTTATTCTCGAACTAGAAAATCAGGAAACAGAGCTTTAAGATTTTGGCGAAGATCAGAGGAAATGCCTGCCATGGGGATGGCCTTCTCACGAAGTTCTTTATCAAAACAATGGTCGGGGTGGAACATTTGAAGAGCATAGCGTTTGCACCCCTTCTCTGCAAGTCCTCGGGCCATAGCCAGGACATCATCCTCCGAGAGAACCGCAGGATGGAACGTGGTGCGGAATTCGTAAGCCACGCCGCTTGCAAGGACCAACTCCACGCTTTGCCGAGCCTTATCACCACTCTCCGGAATCAGAGTCACCTTTTCGTAGAGATGAAACGGAGCTTTGATATCGAGGCCGACCCAGTTGCAAAACGGGAGAACTTGCTCGAGGCGCTCGGGAACCATACCTCCGGTGTGAAGACCGACCTCGAAACCCCTATCTTTGACCGCTTTTACCCAAGCTGGAAGATGATCATGAATCGTGGGTTCCCCACCCGAGAACACGATCCCGTCGAGGTGCCCCTTACGGGAATCCAGGAAATGCAGTATTTTTTCAAGCGGAATGGACTGTCCGGCAGGTAGGGGCCAAAACTCAGCGTTATAACAATAGCGACATCGCCACGAACACCCCTGAAGATAAAAAACCCCGGCCAAGCGGCCGGGGAAATCTATCGTCGTAAAGGGCGTAATGCCCGCGACGCAAATGTCGCTTAGATCACTTGCAGCCACACCCGGCTTCTTTGGGTTCGGCGAAATATTTCCGCTCATAAAATTCGCCTTTTTTTCCAACATTGAACCCGGCGACCGGGCGATGGTACCCCATCACGCGCGTCCAAACTTCGCAGCGCGTCCGCTCTTCATCTTTTAAAACAATAGAGTCTTTTGTCATTTGTTCCCCCGTTAGAGATAGGAGGCGCTTCTTTCAAAGCACTTCCGTTCATTTCAAAATCTTGACCCCAAAAACCTAAAATTTTCGTTCGTTTATGATTCAAAAACTAACCCCGCGCATCTCTAACGGGGCAAGATTTAAAGCTTCGCTTCGATCGTCGCCGTTGATTCGACTTCCTGAGCGTCGTGGTGGTGAACCGTTTTTTGATTGATAAGCTCTTGATCGCATTTGGTACAAAATTCATGTTCGCCTGCAAGATAACCATGCGTCGGACAGATCGAGAAGGTCGGCGTGATGGTAATATAAGGGATCCGATAACCTTCCAGCGCCCGCTTGACGAGATTCTTGCAGGATTCCGCGCTCGACATGCGCTCGCCCATATAAAGATGCAGCACGGTCCCTCCGGTGTAGCGACGCTGTAACTCCTCCTGGCGGCCCAGAGCCTCGAACGGATCATCCGTGAATCCCGCGGGAAGCTGGGAAGAATTCGTGTAATACGGACGCTCCACCGTGCCGGCATGAAGAATGTCTGGAAAACGCTTGATATCTTCTTTTGCAAACCGATAAGTCGCACCTTCCGCAGGTGTGGCCTCGAGATTATAAAGATGTCCGGTCTCCTCCTGGAACGCAACGATGCGCGCGCGGATATGATCCAGCATCTTAAGAGCAAACTCAAAACCCGCCTGGGTCGTGATGTTCTCGCTTCCACCCGTAAAGTTACGAATGCATTCATTGATCCCATTAACACCGATCGTTGAGAAGTGATTGCGCAGGGTCCCGAGGTAACGCTTGGTATACGGGAAAAGCCCGGCATCCATGTGGCGTTGAATGATCTTACGCTTGAGCTCCAAGCTCGTCTTCGCGATCTGAAGGAGCGTGTCGATCCGGTTGAAGAACGCGCCCTCATCCCCTTTGGAGAGATAACCGATCCGGGCACAGTTCAGGGTCACGACTCCGAGAGAACCGGTCTGCTCGGCAGACCCGAAAAGCCCATTCCCGCGCTTTAGAAGTTCACGCAGATCGAGTTGAAGGCGGCAGCACATGGAGCGGACATGGTTTGGCTTGAGGTCCGAATTAAGGAAGTTTTGGAAATACGGCAACCCATACTTGGCGGTCATTTCAAAAAGAGGGACGCAATTCGGATGGTTCCAGTCAAAATCCGGCGTAATGTTGTAAGTCGGGATCGGGAACGTAAAAACACGTCCCTTGGCATCACCACGCATCATGACTTCGATATAGGCCTTGTTGATCATCGCCATTTCTTCTGAAAGGTCCCCATAGACGAAATCCACCTCTTTGCCGCCAATGATCGGATGCTCGTTACGGAGGTCGTCAGGACAAACCCAGTCGAACGTTACGTTCGTGAAAGGCGTTTGCGTTCCCCATCGGGAGGGAACGTTCAAGTTATAAATGAACTCCTGAATGCTCTGTTTGACGTCTTCGTAAGGAAGCTTGTCGATCCGGATAAAAGGTGCGAGGTAGGTATCGAACGAAGAGAACGCCTGAGCCCCCGCCCATTCGTTCTGAAGCGTGCCAAGGAAATTCACCATCTGCCCGACTGCGGAGCTCAGATGCTTCGGGGGCGCGGATTCCACCTTGTCCGGAACGCCGTTAAACCCTTCGCGGATCAAGGTCTTGAGGGACCAACCGGCACAATAGCCAGAAAGCATATCCAGGTCATGAATGTGCACATCACCATGACGATGCGCGTTCGCAACTTCCTCAGGGTACACATGAGAGAGCCAGTAATTTGCAAGCACCTTGCCGGAGATATTGAGGATCATACCGCCCAAAGAATACCCTTGATTGGCGTTCGCGTTCACGCGCCAGTCCAGTTTATAAAGGTATTCATTGACCGAAGAGGTTACATCGACCACGGTCTTTTGATCCCGGCGCAATTTCTTGTGCTGTTCACGGTAGACGATGTAAGCGCGGGCGGTCTTGAGATGGTTGGACGAGATCAGGACCTGCTCCACAATATCCTGGATCTTTTCGATATCGAGAAAGCCGGGAGAGTACCGGTTATCAATAACTTTTATAACTTCTAAGGTTAAGATCTGAGCTTCCGCACCGTCATATTCCCCCGTCGCCTGCCCCGCTTTGACGATCGCGTTGTAGATCTTGGTTCCGTCAAAAGGAACGATGGAACCGTCGCGCTTGCGGATGCTGGTGATCTTCTTGGAAAGGAACTGATGTGCCATGGTATCTCCTCTTTTCTCGCCTTATCTTTATCGGCGATCAGACAACATATTGTAGTTTTTTTTTAGGCAGCCACCACATCTAGTGCGGCAGACGAACAAACGCTTCAAAAGGCTCGATGTTAGATTTTTTTAGATTAGGTCAGAATTTTTGTTTTTTTGAATCTCTTTTGAAGAAGCAATTCTCAAGACAGCGAGAATAATATTCGCATCAGAAAAAAGTTTCAAGAAGAATTATGATTTTTTTTTGCGAGGATTTTGCGATGAAAATATTTTTCAAAAAAAAGCTTGTAAAATAAAAACTTGCGTGAAAACCACCGTCTAAAAATCGGCGAGGATCCCGCCCAAGGCGGAAAAAACCACTCAGCAGAGTCCGGCCGCCTTGTCCCGGATCATCTCGATCAGGAGCTTCGCGATCTCCTCGATCGGAACGCGGTCGGTGTTCCAGACGGCGTCATAAAGGAGCGGATCACGGATATCTTTATGGAAAAATGTTTTTACAAGCTCGGCCTTCGCCTTGTCTTTTTCCTCCACAGCCTCCCGCGCTTTTCTCGCATCGACCTGCAGCGCCCCCATCATGCGTTTCACGCGTGATTCCATGGTCGCCTCCAAGCGAACCTGAATCCCCAACGGCAGGTCGCGCGTCAAAAACGAGGAACCCCGCCCCACGAAGATCACTTTCCCGTGAAGCGCAAAGGCCCGGACAAGATGGAACATCTTTTTGATCACGAGGTCCTGAGAGGAGCCGCCATAGATAAACTGGGAGATGATGTCTTCAGCGTGGGAATGATACTCTGTGCGTTGCAGCGAGTCGACCAGAGTCTTGAGCTTCGGATCTTGGGCGACCAGATGGCAAAGCTCCTGATTGCAAAGCTGCCACCCACGGAACAAGGGCTCAGCGTGAAGTTTTTGGATCTTTTCATCCAGGAGTGTGGCGAGAGCCTGCCCTCCGGCACCGGCCTGGCGCGAAATAGCAATAAAAGGAAAACAGCCCTTCTTAGGATCGAACTGAGGCCCCGCCTGATCACGATAATGAAGACTGTCAATGAATGACGCCAGCTTATGGATCTCGCTCATGGAGCCTCCCCGGATTTAGACTCTGTCATCCTGAGTCCCGCAGAGGACGAAGGATCTCACTTTTACAGGAGATCCTTCCTTCGTCCTTCGGATTCTCTCAGGATGAGCGAGACTGAAAATACCAGTCTCCTCATTTTAAAATAATACGAGCGTCAATGACCCCGGCACCCTTCCCCTCGCCATAAACCATGAGGGGATTGATATCGATTTCATCGATCTCGGGATGATCGCACGAAAGTTGGGAAAGCCTTTTCAGACAATCCGCGATCGCTTCAAGATCCGCCGGCGGCTCGCCGCGAACACCTTCCAAAAGCTTGAAGGCGCGAATATTCCGCAACATGTCATGAGCGCTAAGTTCACGGATCGGCGCCACACGAAAGGTCACGTCCTTGAGAGCTTCCACGTAAATACCACCCAGACCGAACATCAGGATCGGGCCAAAGTGAGGATCGCGCTTCATCCCCAGGATCACTTCCCGGCCTTTGGGCGCCATACGCTGCATAAAAACACCATCGATCTTGGCCTTCAACCTTTCGCCGACCGCCATGATATCCCGAAACGCATGTTGCACATCATCCGCGGTATTCAGATTGAGCCGCACCCCTCCCACATCGACCTTGTGGATGATCTGCTGGGAAACAACCTTCATCACAACCGGAAAACCGATCTTCACAGCCTGCTCCCACGCATCCTCAGCCGTCCTGACGAATGCCCACGGGATCACCGGGAATTCATAGGCGCTAAAGATCTCCATCGACTGATTGATCGGAAGGAATTTTTGTTTTTCTTTGATCGCATTATCAATGACCGCATCCGCAGACTGACGATCCACCTTATAATGCTTCACACCCGTCCGTGACCTGTGGAGCCACTGCTGATACCTGTTCATGGCCGCGAGCGTCCTCGCCGAATCCTCGGGGAAGGAACAGTGCGGGATCATGTTCTCCTTGAGAACTTTCACGCCAGCTTCCACATCCGAATGCCCCATAAAGCAGGTTACGATGGTTTTGTCCGATTCCTTATCCACCGCCACGATCACCTTGGCCGTTGCTTCAGCCTCGGTCATGGCCTGAGGCGTTAAAAGCACCATCACACCGTCCACATTCGGATCGGCGATCACACAACGAAGGGCATGCTCGTAACGGTCATGCTGCGCGTCCCCGATCACGTCGATGGGATTTGAAAAATTCGAGGTCGGCGGAAGTTTCTCTTTGAGCTTCGAGACCGTCGCCGGGCTCATCTCGGCCATTTGAAGACCGAATTTCACACAAGCGTCGGTGGCCATGATCCCGGGACCGCCGGCATTCGTCACGATCGCCACACGGCTCCCCTTCATCAAAGGCTGATTCGCGAACACGATCGCAAGATCGAACATTTCCTGAGCCGATTCCATACGCATCACGCCCGACTGGGCGAATACCGCATCATAAACCTCATCGGCGCCCATCAGCGATCCGGTATGTGAACTTGCCGCCTTAGCGCCCTGCGCGGTACGGCCGGACTTGATCACAAGAATGGGTTTGGTCTTGGCGATCTCCCCGGTGATCTCACGAGCGAGCTCAATGAACTCCTGTCCTTTTCCGATATCTTCGAGGTACATCATAATGACATCGGTGTTGGGATCATCTTTTAAATACCGGAGAATCTCAAGCTCTGTCACATCCACCTTATTACCCAAACTCACAAACTTGGAAAAACCGACGTTCTCACCCCGGGCATAATCCAGCAACGCCGTCCCAAGCGCGCCACTCTGGGAGATAAAAGCAATATTCCCGTTCTTCGGAATCGTCCCGGCAAAACTCGCGTTCAGGGCAAGGTTGGGATCATTGTTGATGAGCCCAAGACAGTTCGGGCCCAGTACGGCGATACCATAAGCGTCTGAGATCTGTTTGATCTCACGCTCAAGCCGCACGCCTTCTCCGCCGATTTCACGAAACCCCGCTGAAATCACGATCGCGGCACGGGCTCCCTTTTTGGCACAGGCCTCAAGCTCCGCCGGCACCGCGGCTCCCGGGATAATGAAAATAGCCATGTCGATCGTTTCCGGAATCTCGGCCACCGTCGGGATGCACTTCACGCCCAGAATATCCGAAGCCTTGGGATTGACCGGATAGATCTTCCCCTTGTAACCCGTTTGGAGCAGATTCTTGAGAATAGCGTAGCCCACGGCCTCGGTGCGCCTTGAAGCCCCCACCACCGCGATCACCTTGGGTTCAAAGAGAGCCTTCAGATCTTTTTTCTTGGGCGTCACAACAGTTCCTGTGCTCATGGTCATCTCTCCTTAAGCTTTCGCCGGGTTAGGAGCTTCGATCGCGGGCTTTCCCTGGGCCAGATATTCGAAACGCTTCCAGCGGGCTTCAACATCCTTTTGCGCGATCTGGTAAAGTTTTTTGGCTTCCTCGGGATTACTCTTCATAATCATCTTGAACCGGTTTTCCATCATGAGATATTGCTCAAGCGGGATCGTCGGCGCCTTCGAGTCGATCACGAGAGGATTCTCCCCCTTCTCGGTACGACGAGGATCAAAACGGTAGAGGATCCATTGACCGGATGCGACGGCGGCCTTTTGGTCCTGTAGACCGTTGATCATATTGATGCCATGCGCGATGCAATGGCTGTAAGCAATGATGAGCGAAGGACCGTCATACGACTCGGCTTCCTGGATCGCCTTGAGGGTTTGCTGGTCATTGGCCCCCATGGCGATCACCGCCACGTAAACGTTCCCGTAAGTCATGGCGATCATCCCGAGGTCCTTCTTACCGGCGGCTTTCCCGCCCATCGCGAATTTCGCGGTGGCGCCGCGCGGCGTGGATTTCGACGCCTGGCCGCCCGTATTGGAATAGACCTCCGTATCGAGGACGAAAACATTCACATTTTTCCCGGACGCAAGCACGTGGTCAAGACCGCCGTACCCGATATCGTAGGCCCATCCGTCACCCCCGAATATCCAGACGCTCTTTTTTACAAGCGTGTCCGCCAGGCTCAAAAGCTGCACGGCGTCGGCTTCCGCGCTAAGACCGGCCAGTTTCTTTTTAAGCGCCGCAACGCGTTCCCGTTGATCATAGATCTCCGCTTCGGTCTGTTGCGCCGAACTAAGGATCGATTGAACAAGATCCGCGCCCAGCTTATCCTGGAGCTTCACGAGAAGCTCGGAGGCATATTCTTTCTGTTTATCGATCGCCATCCGGAACCCGTAACCGAATTCCGCGTTATCTTCGAAAAGAGAATTCGACCAAGCGGGCCCACGGCCGTTACCATCCTTAGCCCAAGGCGTCGTCGGCAAATTACCGCCATAGATAGAAGAACAACCCGTCGCGTTCGAGATCACGGCGCGATCCCCGAAAAGCTGCGACACGATCTTCACATAAGGCGTCTCCCCGCAACCGGCACACGCACCTGAAAACTCGAAAAGCGGCCTCATCGCCTGCTGCTGGTTGATCATCCCGGTCTTCAATTTCCTGCGATCATACTCAGGGATATTAAGGAAGAACTCCCACTTCGGCGCTTCAATGCAGCGAAGCGGCATTTGCGGCTGCATATTGATGGCTTTTTTCTTGGGATCCGTTTTGCTCTTGGCGGGGCAAACATCGACGCAAAGCCCGCAACCCGTGCAGTCTTCAGGCGCAGGTTGAATCGTGAATTTCTGGCCCTTAAAATCCGGCATCTTCGCATCCGCCGACTTGAATCCCTCAGGGGCCTTCTCAAGACACTTCGGATCATAGACCTTCATACGGATCACGGCATGGGGACACACAAAATTGCACTTGCCGCACTGGATACAAATATCCTGCTCCCAGACCGGGATCTCAAGCGCGATATTGCGCTTTTCATACTGAGTCGTGGCGGTCGGGAATGTCCCGTCCACCGGCATTGCGCTCACAGGGATCTCGTCCCCGCGGCCTTCAATGATCGCGCCAAGCACTTCCTTAACGAACGCCGGAGCGTTCGAAGTAACTGGGGCAAGCCTCTTGAGCTTGCTATTCGCAACCGCAGGAACTTTTACCTCATGAAGATGCGCAAGGGTCATGTCCACAGCATTGAGGTTCTGCTGAACCACGTCTTCGCCCTTTTTGCCGTAAGTCTTCTGAATGGATTTTTTGATCTGTTCAATCGCCTGCTCACGCGGCAGCACGCCCGAGATCGCAAAAAAGCAGACCTGCATGATCGTGTTGATCCTCATGCCCATACCGCTATCCGCCGCGACCTTGTAGGCATCGATCACATGAAACTTGAGTTTCTTTTCGAGGATCTGTTTCTGAACTTCGACCGGAATATTCGGCCACACTTCTTCCGCGCTCCAGGGAGCGTTCAATAGGAACGTGCCGCCGGCCACGATATTGCGCAGCATGTCATACTTTTCAAGGAAAACAGTCTGGTGGCATGCCACAAAATGAGCCTTACTAATCAGGTAAGGCGAGCGGATGGGCTCGGGACCGAAGCGAAGATGCGACACGGTGATCGCGCCGGACTTTTTGGAATCGTAAACGAAATACCCCTGCGCGTAATTTTCCGTGTTCTCGCCGATGATCTTGATGGAGTTCTTGTTCGCGCCAACCGTTCCGTCCGCACCGAGACCGTAGAAAAGTGCGCGCACGACCTTGTCGGATTCGATGGAATACTCCGGATCATAAGGAAGGCTGGTGTGGGTCACGTCATCATTAATGCCAATCGTAAAACCGTGTTTTGCTTTGCCAGAAGCAAAGAAATCAAACACGCCCTTGACCATGGCCGGGGTGAATTCTTTGGAGGAAAGACCGTAGCGGCCGCCATAGATCTTGGGCGCTTGATGGAACTTCGACCATCCATTCTGCGCAGCTTCCTGAAGCGCGCAAACGCAATCCAGATAAAGCGGCTCGCCGATCGCTCCCGGTTCTTTGGTCCGGTCCAGCACGATCAAGTTCTTGGTGGTTTGCGGGAGGAGGCCGACAAAACGCTTCACATCGAACGGACGATAAAGAGAAACTTTGAGGCAGCCGACCTTCGCGCCTTTGGCGCTGAGCGCCTTCACGGTTTCCGCGGCCACCTCCTCACCCGAACCCATGATCACAACGACTTGTTCCGCGTCTTTGGCCCCGGTGTATTCGAAAAGCTTGTAACTGCGGCCGGTCAGGCTCGCGAACTTGTCCATGGTTTGCTGAACGATATCGGGACATGCATCATAGAACTTATTGACCGTCTCCCGGCCCTGAAAATAAACGTCCGGGTTCTGCGCCGTACCGCGAAGCACGGGACTATCCGGCGAAAGCGCGCGGGCGCGATGCTCGAGGACCTTCGCCATGTTGATCATGCTGCGGATCTGATCGTCGGAAAGAAGGCTGATCTTTTGGACTTCGTGCGAAGTGCGGAAACCGTCAAAGAAATGAAGGAAAGGAATGCGGGATTCAAGGCTCGCGACCTGTGAGATCAGCGCAAAATCCATGGCTTCCTGCACCGAATTGGAAGCCAGAAGCGCGTAGCCGGTCTGACGGACCGACATCACGTCCGAGTGATCGCCAAAAATCGAAAGTCCTTGGCACGCGAGCGAACGCGCGGAAACATGCATCGCCATGGCGGTGAGTTCCCCGGCGATCTTGTACATGTTCGGGATCATGAGAAGAAGTCCTTGCGACGCCGTAAAGGTCGTGGTCAATGCCCCGCGCTGAAGCGCTCCATGCACCGCACCGGCGGCGCCGCCTTCGCTTTGCAGTTCGGCGACCGAAGGAACCGTTCCCCAGATATTCTTCTTTCCCTGGGAAGCCCATTCATCCGCCCATTCCCCCATGGTGGAAGACGGCGTGATCGGATAAATAGCGATACATTCATTAATGCGATACGCAACATGGGCAACGGCTTCGCCGGCATCCATGGTGACAAATTTTTTGCTTACGGATTTTGCTTCGGATTTTTCGAGAGCTTGTTCGGCCATTTTATGATTCCTTTAGGTTCGAGGTTTATGATATCGATCCAATGCAGGCAAAAATATGTCTGCGCAAAATACACGGATAGCTCCCTGCTGCGTGCTGCTTGTCCTCCGGATATTCCAAATATGAGGCATGGAACGGGGGAACTTCGAAAGGCTTTTCAAGTCGCGTGAGAGCGTGCGGATGGAGGCCATCAAGCTCTCGCAACTCGCGGACCGCATTGTATGATTTTGGAAAGCATTTTTCAAGCAATTATTGCCCGGAGGGAGGAAGGCGGATGGTGGATGGCGAAAAATCCTCGGGAAAGATAATGAAATGATCAAAACCAAAGCTCCCTCCTCCATCCGCCATCCCTTTTTAGTTCTTAAGCGCCCAAAACTTGAAATGCCCACCGATATCGCATAGTATGACGCCATGTCCCACGACACGATCCGTCTTCTTCAATTCATGGTCTGCAAAGACTTCGAGCCCGGTGAACAGGATTGCTACACGGCCAATCTCGTCCGGAGCAATCTCCATGTGCCGTCTTTTCCCTACCACTTCGAGAAACTTTACGCCGTCACCTGTTGGCGCAAGGACAAGATGTTCCACAAAGAAGTGATCGAATATGAGACCGAGGACGGCCGCATCCTTAAGACACCGCCCATGGACATCGAGCCCGTCACCTCCAGCGTCCTCTTCCGCTGGCACAAGCACGCGTTCCCGCCGGACCTCGAGATCAAAGAAGACGGCCTGCTCCATATCCGCGTTATTCTGGACTGGAAAGTCAATTTTGAATCCTATCTCATGATCGAAAAAAGGCCGGCATAGCATGCCCCAGCACGAATGGCTGCCGGAGATCTGGACGACGCTCCCTTTCATCGGACTTCTTCTCTCGATCGCGATCTTGCCGCTGGCCGCCCACAAATTTTGGCATCATTTAAAAAATCAGGCGCTCGTCGCCGCCCTCTTTTCACTTCCGGTCATTTATTTATGTCTTGTCCATAATCCCCATCTTCTTTTGACAGGATTGGAGCATTACTTGTCGTTCGTGATCCTGCTGGGTGCGCTTTTCATTGTTTCGGGAGGGATCTGCATCACCGGAGATCTCGTCAGCACCCCGATCGCAAACACCGGCATGCTGGCATTAGGCGCCGTCCTTGCGAACTTCATCGGAACGACCGGTGCCAGCATGGTCCTGATTCGCCCGCTACTCTTCGCGAACAATTATCGGAAACACCACATCCACATCCCGATTTTTTTTATCATGATCGTCAGCAATATCGGCGGCCTGCTGACGCCGCTCGGTGATCCGCCGCTTTTCCTGGGTTTCCTGCTCGGCGTTCCTTTTTTCTGGACCTTGAAGCTTTTCCCGTTCTGGATACTTGCAGTGGGAGTCCTTCTGGCGGTCTTTTTTGTGATCGATCACAGGGCTTTTGATCATGAGACCAAACGGCTACAGCGCGAGGCGAGGTCGGACGCTCCGATCCACATCAAAGGCCTCCGGAATCTCGGCTGTCTTGGAATGATCATCGCAGCAACGATCTGGATCCCCCAGCCCTACCGGGAAATGCTCATGATCCTTGCGGCAATCCTCTCTCTGAAGATCACGCCTAAGACCTACCACCAGGCTAACGGATTTAATTTTGATCCGATTCTCGAAGTCGCGATCCTTTTCCTTGGCATCTTCATCACGATGGAACCCGCACTTGAGATCCTCTACCTGCGCGGCGCGGAAATGGGCATCACGGTTCCCTGGCAATTCTTTTGGGCCACAGGAGGCTTTTCATCTTTCCTCGATAATGCGCCAACCTATCTGACGTTCGTGGCGCTTGGGCAGGGATTAAAATTAGCGGGACCTCATCTTAATCTTCCGGAGGCAATTCTCATCGCGGTCAGCGTTGGCTCGGTATTCTTCGGCGCCATGACCTATATCGGGAACGCCCCGAATTTCATGGTGCGGTCGATTGCGCAGCATCGCGGCTGGAAAATGCCGAGCTTCTTCGGATATATGGCGTGGTCAGGGGCGATCCTTCTGCCCCTGTTCTTGCTCATCACCGTCATCTTTTTCAGATAACCGCTCAAAGACAACGTTATGCTGCCTGATCGACCGATTGACGAGCCGTATACTCCTCCACAAGTCTTTCTAAATTGAAGACCAGTCCTTTGGAACTAAATCCGATAAAGGCCGGTATCCCAAACTGCTCCAAATAACCGCGGATCAGCGCCGGCTTCGCAAGAATTTTGTTTTGAGTCTCCTTCTCGAGCGTCGCGAAACGCAGGATCGCTATTCGAACCGCGGTTAATGCCAACTCCCGCAACCGGGGATCCGCGATCCTGCCGACCTCCGCAAGAATGGAGTAAATACCGAGATTGTCCATGCCTCGATCCTGGGTCCAGAAAGAAACGACCAGATCGCTACTCGACCGGACCGCACGACTCACCGCATTCTTATTTCGTAACGACATCACGGAAGCCACCTTGTCCCAGGCTCGCCCAAAAGGCTTCTCGCCGGGACCACTATAAACCATCAGTCGTGAGGGTTTTAGCATCTTAATCATCTCGAGGACCTCCTCAGCGATCCCATCACCAGGACGGTCCATCAAGAGAACGAATGACGGTTCCTTACCGTTCATGACGAGCCCTGCGGCCACAACATCAAGCATAGCCTGATCTCGTGCGATCTTAGCATTGTTCAGCTGTGATGCATTGTCTGCCAATCTGTCAAAGCTCAAGGATTCTTCGTTGAACACTGCACGGCTCCGGATCCGCGATGCGAACTCCGTCGTGTCCCCAAATTCCCCAAGGAGTTCTTGAAGCCTCTGATCAAGGGCCGGAGAACGAATATAAGAGACAACCTTTTGAAGAGTCGTGTATTGATCCAATTCTTTCCCGAATTGAACGATCCTTGTCTCGATCAGTTTCTCCATCTTTGCCTGTTGCGTGACCGCACGCACGCGTAACTCAGCCCGATATTTTTCCACCGACCCGGCGCTCTGAATTCCATGGGCCACATTTCCGGGATTCACCTCCAATAATCCTCCAAGTTTCACGCGCAACTCAGCCCGCACCTTCGCGCTCGCCGGTTCTACAGGACGGCTGTCGCCCACGTATTTGATCGCGGAGGCAATGTCGGTCACGATCAACCGGATCGTTCCGTCCGGATCGAGCTTGAGCATGACATTCTCGCTACTCTCCAACGTGATCCCGGTAACAGCATATTCCTCCGCATTAATTTTTATCGGGCTTGTCATAATCTCATTTGACTGCCCCGCAAGCATCGTCTTGATCGAACCCAACACTTTACGATCCGGCGCGGCGATCGCGTTGCAAACCAATCGAAGATCTCCCGCCTGCGGGACTTTATCTAAATTCCCCGCGACAAGATCTCTCAACCATATCCCATCGATCAAAGGGCTTCTCGATAAACGTTTCCCCTCCATTTCATACACATCGAGGATAGGATTCACTTCGATCACAACTTTATGATCCACACCCCCGATCTGAACCGAGCCGATCTCTTTCTGATCGAGCTTCGTTTTGACAGCCGAAGTCACCGCTTGGTAGAACTCAAGGAGTTTGAGACTGATATCGCGATAGATCTTGTAGGCGGCATCCTCAACCTGATAAACCTCGCTATCGGCTCCCTGCCCTAAAGAAGGCTTCGTCCTCACAGTCTCCGCGGAAAGCCTCCGGTTTTCTTGACGCTTTTCAGCCGCCGGGGGCGCTTGTTGTTCCGGAAACGACTGCTTCATTTGATCCACGAATTGGCGATAGGCCGACATCAGCGGAGCCTCTTGGATCCAATCTCCATTTTCAAGCAACGGGATCAAAGTCTTGTCCAGGATGGCGTGAGTCTTTGCGACTTCTGAATCAGAAAGGTTATATTTCTTACCCAGTTCACTCCGCAATGTTTTTTCTCTCTCAGGGAATGCTTTCTCGAACGCATGTTGCGCAAAAAAGTACCGCATGGCATAACTCGCAGCCCGGATCAGGGTGCTCGGAGCCGAAGTTCCGGGGTCTGCAAGATCTTGGCTATTCTTCAAATAAGCCTCTGCGGAGCGAATTAAGGGCTGCGGCTGCCCTAGTTGGAATGAAACCACTTCATGATCTTGAAGAGCCCTCACAAGCCTCTCGATCGCCATGAATTCTTTCATCCTCTTCACAACCCCTTCATCGGGAACATCCGATTGCTTCACCAACTCAACACGGAGGATATGACTTATCTCATGCTGGAGACGCCACAGGTTGACCGCGTCGCTTTCTTTGCGCCAATCATCACGCAAAACAATAATAAAACCTTCTGGGTCAAGCGTCACTCCCGGCGTCCAGGCATCCACGCCAGTTGCGACCTCCTCCGGGCGATTTTTACCGGCAAGGAAACGTTCTAGGGTCAGGTTCACCATCCAGTTGTCCTCCTTAACCCTCAACATTTGAGTCTGATTTCCATCCCGCACAAAATACACCGTCGTCTGCGGAGGCAGGGCCCGGAGCATTCGCTGGATCTCATCATCCATGAAAAGCTTGTCGATCGCTTGTTTGTCCGGCGCCGATAAAGCGTAAGAGATCTTGGGCTCCGCCCGCAATTCTGCTCGCGTCGCCCGTTGCGTCTCCAACCTAGCGGCAGACCGCGCCAAGGGCTCGCTCCAGCGGATGCAAATCTCCCGAAGGAAAATTTCGAACTTTTCGATCTGTTTTTTATCTTGGATCTTAATACTCATGCCCAAGATACCCTTCACCGCTTTTCCCAAATCGAGGTAATGTTGAAGCCGTTGCCCCCTGACTCCCGGAAGCTCCCCATCTTCACTCAAATGGTCCACAAAGAATTTTAATCGCTCTATCGGATCTTTGATGGAGGCAGGGATAACAAACCCGCTTACGGATTCTAATCTCGGACCTTTCCCTGTCGTGTAAAGTTTAAGTTCCTCATCCAACTGCAAAAGATTCATCGATTCTAATTTCTTCGCATAATCCGGATCCTGACCAATGATTCTTTTGCTTTCAGCCCCGGTCCTGGGATCGACGGCCCAAAGATCCTGAGGAACCGTGCTATCCTTTTGCTGGTTGTGGAGCGAAATCATAATCTCATCGAACGTCTGTTTTTTCGAGTTCCTGATCTGTCCATACCTCGCGGCAATACTCCGACCCTCCGAGCGCGCGACACGGGCCTCCGCCCCTCCCGGAACGGGTTGCCGGTCATAGGCCCAGCCACGAGCCTTGATCCTATCGATGCCGATTCCCTGTTTTCCCCAGCTATCGTGGGCGTACCCCAAATCCAAAGAAGAGGCTTGATCCTTCACCGCCAGATCGTACGTCCGGAACTCGATCGCTTTCGATTTGGAGCCGTCAAGTTTCACGTAGAGGAAAACCGGCATATCGAGGTTCAGCTGATTTCCATGCTCCAGAGCATTTTTAAGCAATTCCTGGACAACATACCGGCCATCCCCGTTTAAGGTAAGCCCGGCATCGTCAAACTCCTGCCCGATCCGGATGAGAACCGGCAACAGTTCCTTAAATCTCTTATTTTTTCCGGACAAACCCTGGGTCTTAAGCCGAAGAACGCTCCCGGCGCGAACGGCATCCGCAAAAGCACCGGCAGGGATCAGCGCCGGGTTCGCAAGGTCAAATTCTTGGAAGGCTTTAGACCCCGTTCGCTCCCGGATCGCCGCCGTCAGGTCGGCGCGGCCTCGAGATACCGTTACATTCATCCGGTTCTCGGAACGGAGCATCATCCGCGCATTTCTGACTTTGGCATCAACACCGGAGTCGAGCTGCCCCGCCTTACTCTCCGGTGAATCCCAGATCGCCCGGTTCCTCTTGATGAATTTCTTGGCCGAACCCTTGGAGATCAACCCCTCGGACTTAGCCAAGTTAATCCAGCAATCCTGCAAGTCGCCATAAGCTTTCCAATACGCCTTTTCGGCGGTGTTATAGGCAGCCACGCTCTCCGCCGGCAATTTCGCTCCGGAGAGCGACTGGGCGATCACTTCTTCGGCCTGGAGCACAAGTACGCTTTTCTTCGCCTCAAGTTCTTCGCTCTTGGCCTGTTCCCCCCGGAAACCCTCGATCATTATCCGTTCCAGGCTACGTTGATTCTTGTCCTTCAGGCCGGAACGCTCTTCTTCCAGGATCATACTCCGGAGCTTTGGCCCTATCTCATTCACAAAGACAGAATAATTCTCCTTCAAATCGTTCAATAACGGCGCCAGAACATAATCCAGTTGCAATTCGAGCACGAAAGCAGCCATTTTCGATTGACTGACCGTCTTTCCATCCTGAATGTCACGCGCAACCTCATCCTGGATCATCGGGATCTGCAATTCGCTCGATTGATAGGCTTTCGATGCATTGGCAAGAAGTGAGTCATAGATCGCGTGAGAGGCCCCGCGTAAGTGAGCTATAAATGCGTCCGGGGCTTGCGCCCGAATTTGAGCGAGCAGGTCCGCAAACGGGAGTTCCCTTTCCCACATGTTCGCACCCCTCACCCGAAGCCACGATGTCAGTTGGTCATACCACTCCGTGCGAAGCCCCGCGCCGGATTCCTGAACACCCTGAAGAACATAGCCCGGATTTCCGCGCCACGGAATGTCTCCCAAAGATTGACGGTCCTTCCAAACCTCGAACGGGACCCTCTCAAACCGGAAACTGAAGACCGGATAACGCGCCCGCATCGTATCGATCACTTTCAAAATCAGCGGTGTCGTCATCGGATTCTGCCGCATTTCCTCGAACGCCTCAGGGGTCTCATGGTAGTTTTGGTAAGCCTCATAGAGCTTCTTGAGATCGGAACGCTGCAGAAGAGCTTCCACTGTCGGGACTTTCGATTCCCCGGCGGTGATTTCATGGGCATTCACATAATCGAGCAGTCCATCCGGAGAAAGCACGAATTCCTGGATATAAATAAATTCCGGAAGACTTGCTTTCCCGCGCGCATAGCGCCGGTACGCCTGATCGATATCTTTCAACGGTGCGAGAGCATTTTTTTCCGAATCATGAAGTACATAGCCAATGTACGTCTGCGAAACCTCGATGATCTGTGTTACTTTATACAGCACTGAGCGCCACATCTTGGCGGAGACATACGCAGCCGTTCCTCCGACCCCGAGAGCCAGTGTTACCGCAGCGAGCACGCCCAACATGACACCCTTGAGACTCACCTTCCGGATCTCCGATCGAAGGACTTCGGGTTGGACGGCAGAAACGTCACCTTTAAACTGGAGCAACGGAACAGCTGCCGCGGTTTTAATGGCATCTGCAAATTCTCCGACCGGTTCATGAGAGAATCCGCCCGTATCATGGACCATCGCAAAGAAGATCCATGGAGCGATCTTCCCGAGGAGCCGGCCCAACCGCCCTTTCTGGATCGCAGATACGGTCTCAAGAAGATGGGCTGTTTCATGAGCCAGAAGATTGCTCCGCTTGTTGATATAACCCTTCTCATCGATGCCCGAGTGGCGAAGCTCCTGCACAACGTCTTTGTTTAGAATGAAAACATTCCCGATCAGAAGCCCCGCAGCCCCCATCCAGCCCGGCCAGAAAACAACACGTTTGATCCCGAACGGTTTCGCGAACTGCAACACCTCATCCACCAGCCTCTTTTCATCATCGGTCTTTGGTTTTGTCTGAAGGACCCTCTTAAAAACAAAAATAAGCGGAAGCGCCCACACCCCAAGCTTCGTCAATCCGATCCAGAATTCACGCTGAAACTCCCCCTGCAAAACGCTTTGAGCCGCTCCGACCGCTACACCGATAGCACTTCCCGATACATTCCAGAGGATAATGACGAGAACGCCTAAAAGGATACTCACCGCAAGTCCCGCCCACGTAACTGACCGGTTACTACTCAAAATCTCTTGAATGTGGGGCAGATTCGAGACTTCCGATACAGACTTCCCGGTCAGTCGTGACTTGATGCGCTCCAAAAAGGTATAAACGCTCGAGCCCAGAAGGGCCGCACGCGACACAGCCCTCATCTGCCCGGCCAAGCTTTCTTGAGTGTTGGGTTCATTCGGTGACGGAACGCGCAGGAGCGATACAAACTTCACCATGTCTTCTGTACGTTTGACAGAATCGAGATCACTTGTTCCCGCATCACCGGAAAAGAGTTCCAGATCGTTGACGGAGACCCGCCCATAACGACCCCGGTTAATCTGATTCGCCGCATGCACGATCGTATAAGCCTTCTGGAAAACAAGAATACCCAAGAACCTCAGCAATGCGGCAACGCGATACTGGAACATCAGATTGCGCATGATCTGCCCATTCCGATTGTCCGTCAGCCAATCATGGGGAAATCCGTGAAAAACAAATTGCGGTTCATCCTTTGACGCGGGGATCAAAAGGGTCTTTCGCGCGAGGGCTTTGTAGAATTCGATCGCAACATAGCGCTGGATCCACGGCAGATAGATATCTTCACGCTTGAAAGCCCCGCGCCCTTCCACCTGAGGGAGCGGGATCCGAATGACAAGATTCAACTGTTTGATCAGATATCGCAAAGATGGCGGGATCAGCGCCACATAGCGACTGCTTTCATCGAGCGAAGCGACGCGAAGACCCGCGTTGTCAACCACCTGCCTCACAGTCGCAGGAACACTGAGGATCCCGAACTTGCCTTGCACCCGATCCGACGGCTCCGTGGCATACGGATCGCGCCACTCGGTCTCACTCAGCGTCTCGCTCGCAAGGGCAAGCGGCGTTCTCGCGGCTTCTCCGTTCCTGAAATAGATCTGAAATTGTTCGTCTACCGCCAGACCCGTAAAAATCAGCCAGTTCCTCCGGCTAATGCGTTGCGCAAGCTCGGGAATGGTATTGCGAACATTCTTGATACGGCGGGTCATGACCCCGTCTTTTTTCATAACTTCATTCACTGGCCGCAGATCGGTGATCTTTCGAAACTTCACGAGGCTGATGTCCGTCACTTCACCGGAATCGCTTCGCTCAATTTTGATCTCGAAATAGTAAGCCTTCCCCCCCCTTCGGGTGAGGATCTCAACACGGTCCGCATCTTGGTAAAGCGGCCCTTTTCCGCCCGAACCATACATCCCCGTGAGAGCCCGGAGCAGGTCATCCGCTTTCGTCGATTTTTCGATCACAAGCGCCAATGGATCCTCCGCCCCGCCGGAGTCATCCAGTGTCTGTTCGACGAATTCCGATTCGCCGTCTTCGCCTTTCTGGATGTAGAAATCCACTTCGAGCTCACCCCGGGAAAGCCCCATGGTCTTCATCGCATCCTTGGAATTCTGCGCGATCTCCCGCACCGCAGCCCCGCTCTCGTGACGATCGACTGCAAGTCGGTTGCTGGTCTCCAGTTTTTCATCCCGCTTGGGAAGTTTCCCGGAGGCGATCACATCTCGCGTTTCTTCCGGAGTTATGACCTTCCGGCCCTTTTGTTCACGGACCGCATCGGCCTGCGTGATCTGGGAGATCCCGATCTTTTGGCCTTCCGGAATAAAATCTTCACCCGCAGGAACAAAACGCTCCGCAACACGGACCGGATCCAACCGAGCGCTCAGAAACTCCAGATACGACACCGCATCCCCCAGCGCAAATTTCGGATCGTGAGGATTATCCCAATAAGCCTGAAACTGTTCCTCCGAAAGATCGGCGAGGCTGCTCAGCATTCTTGTCTTATATTGAGGATGAGACTCGAGCCTCGCGAGTTGCTCCATCAGGATCGTATTTGCTTCACGGCTGCGAGCGCTTAATCGGGAAAGATACGTCACAATTCGCATCGCTTGATCCGGAGCCAAACGCTCCCCTTGCTCCCCTCCCGAACGGATCAGGGCCTGAAGTTTGGAGAAGTTATTCTGATCCCTCTGCCATTCTTCTTTGACCGACCATCCCATGCCGAGACCATTGAAAAGATCGGGAGTAACCTCCGGCAATGAAATATCTCGGGAGTCAGACGCAAGCTCAAAAAGACCGCGGAACAGGTTGGCAAGGTAGCTACGCCCCGTCTCATATTTCTGCATCGCGATCTGAGCTTCGTCTGAGGCAAGAAACTGCGCCAATCCATTCTTTAGCAGCTCAAGCCTTGCTGCAAAACGAACGAAAGGCATTTCCTCACTCTCGTAATCCGCAGATTCCCCGGCCCTCGTAACAAGGAATTTTTGACGGACCGCATTCTCTTCCGCTTCATAGATCCCGGTTATGAGGGGCTGCAGCACCGCCGCGACATCTGCCCGGTATCTTTGCGGGACCGTGTCCCAATACCCCTGAGTCCATGCTTTCCGGAAATCTCCGGACAGTCGATCTCGCAATGCAGGAGCGCTCTCGCGTCCCTTGATAAATGTTCCCGCCCAGACCTGATCACGTTCGTCTCTGGCAGGTTTTGCCTCCGGAGTCGCCGGCCCAGCCTCCGCAATGAGCTTTTGAAGATCCGCATAGGACAAAGGTGCCCCGAGAGGGACTTGGCTCTCCGACCCTTTTGGAAATTTAAACAATAACTGTAATCCGTTGTCGGAAAAACCAACAAACGCACCGTAAATGTCCGTTTGCTTATCCATCAATGTCTGATGAACGGCATAGGAATCTCCCCCCCCTCGTTTTCTGGAGATGATAAAAAAACTGTGCCCATCGTAGTAGCCCCGAACACCGGATGAATACTCAAAGACCCCCTGTGGCAATGCTTCCAGCCGTCCCATCAACTCCGGAGTCATCAGGGCTTCACTCCATTCACGACCCCAAACAAAACCCCCAGGAATCTCGGAAGGCGCCGTCGCGCGAAACTGGGGCCGGCGATTCTCCTCCTTCAAGATCCGGTCTTTTTCAGAAAGTTCTCTCAGAGCGGGCTGGGCCGCCGCGGCCGCGGCCTCCTTGACCGCGACTTCACCTCCGTGGGCTTCAAAATCCCAGGTTTGATCACTTTTAGGTGTGATCTTGATCGAGACGCCCCACGCCGGTAAAACTTCGGGAGAGGATTCATATTGAAATCCTTGAAGGTACAGCACGGTGAAGTATTTTCCGTCTGTGGCGATCTTGTGCATTCCCCCTGCCGCCACCGGCATGCCTTGGCTCAACTGATCTTCTTTGAAACGCGTAAGGGTGAACTCCCCCGCATTTTCCGAAATGCAGAAAACAGCTCCTTTCCATTTAACCAACACGGACCCATCCTTGGAAATCTGACTTTTCAATCCTGTCTCTGAGACGGCCTTCCACTCCGTATCCCCCTGAACCACACTTTTGAATTTTTCGCTTTCTTTCAAGAGAGCGGCGGCAAGACGAGCTTCCCTTTCCCGGCGAGCAGCAAGCTTTGCTTCACGAGAGGGCACCACTTCCTCCTCCGGAAGAGCCGGCACCGAAGAAACCGCCGGCGCAAGATTTTCCTCTACCGCGGCTTCTTTCTTTGCCTCAACGGGTTTCCCCTGAGAAAAATCCAGAGGGACATAGCGAGTGGCTTGAAAATCCGTATCCGCGAAGATCAAATACCGGCCGTCAAAGTCAATCAACCGCATCCCCTCCGGCACACGAATATCAATCTCCCGCACCTCCTGCCCCGTGAGCAAGTAGGCTTTCCCCATATCGGGGACGACGTAGACTTTACCGCCCGCGGATGAAAATTCCTTGAAATAGCCCGAACGCGTCTCCACGCTATCTTCGCCCTTGATTTTTATGGCATCCACGGAGGCAAAACTACCATCCGCATCGATATGGAGTTTCTTAGCAGCCCTATCAAGGAAAAGCATGCTTGTATGGTGCATGTTGTATCTAAAAATACTGTTGGTCTGCGGATCCAAAACAACTTGGTCGAATTTATTTTCAGCGTTGGGGACGTGCACAAGAAAATAGTCGCTTTCGGCAATATATTTGGCTGGAAGCTCGGTGTCCGGAGAAACCCCGAGCTGATCCGCGAGGTTTTTTGACAATTGAATTCTCTGCGTTTCAAAGTTCCAGTCGACGTCACCTTCATAATGCGCAAACGCGCCAGCGTGCGATTCGAAAGTACCCCCGACCAGATGATGCTCCTGAGACAAGTTTTTAGACACAAGCACTTTATGAAAAGCTCGTCCTTTACCCGCGGCCATATTGAGCACGGTCATCCGGCCGCCTCTGATATCTCGCTGCGCTTCCTCCGGGCCGACGCGTCTGTAGCTCTCTTCCCTATCGCCTCGGTAAAAAACAGATATCACTTTCCCGTTGGCATCTTTGGCCGCGATCAATGACGTGGGAAGGTTTTCTTCGACAAGAGGAACATCATGTATCTCGCTATTGTCCGGCATGATGAGGACGCCCCTTCTCGCCTTCGAAGGAATCAACCGGTTGTACCATTTCGGATTTCTAGGCTTCAAATGGATCACGTTCCCGATTTCTCTTATCTCCACCCCTTCGCCTTCATCGCGCCATAATTCGAGTCTCGTTTCATTTTCCTGCGTTTCATTTTCCTGCGTTTCTATATTAGTAATGGCAGCACCCACCTTATTCTTCCAACCTGTCTGCGGCACAGCCACCACATAGCGATTGAGGCGAGATTTAAGAAATCGAAAGGTCACGGGATCACCGCTTTCCCAAACGGTTTTTCCGGTTCGTGAATCGAAAACCTTGTAAATATCACCGGCTTTCCCAGCCCCTTTGACTTTGTTTGATATAAACCGGTTATCCGGGGAAAACTCGACGTCACCCTCAAAATCTTCAAGGACCGTTTCGGCCTTGATCTGATCCCCTTCCCGCGTCAGGGCAAAGACCTTGACAAAATAACGGCCAAACACATCCGCCTGAAATGTCATAGCATGAAATTCTTTTCCGTTTACTTTGTCCTTTCTCAAGAATCGGGAGCCTGTGATTCTCATGCTGGATGAAACTGGCGTACTGAATTTGTTCAAGCCCAGCGTTGAAAAAGGCATCCTCTTCCCAGTACTAAGATCCATGAGCTCCAAGGGCGCATTGCCGGAGGACAGGGAGATAAATTCCTGCAGAGCGTCCTGCGGTATGACCCCCATCGCGGAAGGTTGGGCTTGGGTTGCCCCAGCCTGAACCGGAACACCCTCCGATTTCTTGGCCGGAGCCTGAGAAACAGGCGCGGCAGGTTTCGAGAAGTCTGAAGGCATCGTCACCAGGAACTTCGCCGCTTGAACAGAATCAAGAAGTTGCTGTTCGGCCACCGCCATAGGCTCGAGTTGTTCTTTTTGAGAAACGTGTTGGATCTCGAGATGCGGTTTAGGTTTTGTGATCTCGTAGTCCGTCACAACTTGTTTGGAGGTAAGGATATTGACCGCTTCAAGAAGGCTCGTGAATTCATATTCTTCCTCGGGAGCTCTCCAGCTCATTAAAGCCAACTCCAAGAGCCGACGGGTCGCAGGCACATCCGGCAAAGCAATCATCTCCTCGGTTTCAAAAAAGGGAAGATCTTCTGCCGCGAGGATCGCTTTCCTCGTCATCCGGTAGTCGCGGATCGCCTTAAGCGATTCATCCGTGAACGGCACGATCACGAGCGCTTTCCCGCCGAAGCTCAACCGGACCTTCTTGCCGTCCAATACGACACGTGAGGGCAACGGCTCGCCTCCGATCTGTTGGAGGCTCACCACACCGCCCCAGTCGAATAGCGCGGGATCCAGATAAAGAACCGGACGCTCACGTCCCTCCTTGTCTCGAGGAACCTGCACTTTCGCGAACGCGCGGTCATGCGGCAAGAAGACATATCCTTTCGAAATCAACTCCTCCCGCAGAGCCGACATCGCGTTCTTGGCATAAAGGCGAAGGTCATTAACCGTGGTCGCATAGCCGGGGTTCCCCTGCACAAGCGCTTCCAACCCCACAATGATCGTATTCACGTACCGGATCTTCTCTTCCGGTGTCAGCGGATGCTTCGGATCCGTGATGGAGCTGATCAGATACTCAATCGCAGATTTAAACTTCGATTTCCCCTGGAGGTTCGTCGGTAGCCGCGGCTTATCCCAGGAATCAGGAATGGGGACTGAGGTGCTCAGCTCGATCATGACGCCGGTGTCCGCGGTCGCAGTAGGCTCGAGATCCTCGGGGACCCGGACCGTGGCCACCGCTCTGCCATTTCTGAGAAACGAGATTTCACCCCGAGGGCGCTTTTCGTCTCCCACCAGTTTAATGGGTACGGTTTTAGAGCTTTTTTGAGATTGCCTCGGAACAAACATGAACGCTATGTTGCGTCCGTTCATTCCTTCCCCGTTATCCAAAACCGAGATCGAATGACCGTTGGAACGGATCAAAACATCTTTGCCCCGCGCCGCTTCGCGGGAATATCCGCTCGGCCCCGCGGGAACGATCTCGCGTTTGCTTTTAAACCCGTTCACTTCATCGGGTTTGTTATTGCCATACTGGGTCTGGATCGTCATTCCGGGGACATAGCAAAAGACCCGGTGGATCTCGTTCATCAGCTTTGCCTGAGCCTCTTCCGATATCTTCTCGCCGGTCGTGACTCGGACGAGCGTCCCCTTTTTGAGATCGACTCCCGTCTCTCGCGTCGCCATATCCGCACGGATCTTCCGGACCTGGATATAACTCTGTCCCTTCGTATCTTGCAAAATAGTCAGTTTGTAAACATTTCCACTTTCTTGGGCCGTGTAAACATCCACGCGATCGCGCCCCGTCCCTTTGAGCCATGCGAGGATCTGCTTCACCCCTTTGCCGAATTGGCCCAGGCCGGCGCCCAATGCGTCCAGACTGTTAGCCACCGCTTCGATCAGACCCTGGGTCGGAGCATTAGGATTTTGACCATCGATCGCTTTATCCTGGAACCGGGGATCCTCGTAGGTTCCGTTCAGGATCGTATCCAGATCGGCTGCCGTTTGCCCCCGATCAAGGAGCGCCTCAAGGATCCTGTCATAATCTTCTTTATCGCGGTCCTCCGGCTTCTCAGCGCGGCTGGCGGTAATACCAAAGTGAGCCAGGAGATCCTGCTTTTCGCTTGGCGTGAAATTCTTCTCGGAGAGACGCGTCATCGCTGCAACATAGTGATCCATATCCGGGCCGTTAAATCCTTCCCGGTCGTTGCGATAGTCCGTGGCCGCTTGCCTTGTCTTCACTTCCTTAGACGCCGGCCGTCCCTTTTCACTTCGAGCAAGAGTCCGATCCGAAACCCAATTCCAAAACTGACCCCAGTCGGGCATCGTAATGGATCTCACCTCGGCACGAACGAGGGGGGCTTCCCCCAATCCCTGGCCTCGGACATCGGAACGTTGCATCAGCTCCGGAGGATGGATCCTATCGCGATTGCGAAGCGCCGATTCGACCGCCTCACGCGGCACCACCGTGCTGTCCAAGGATATCTGTTCACCCGTCGCAACATGCGCACAGACCAGCTTAACGGCCTTCATAAGATCTTCGACAGCGGACTCGAGGATCGGCCAGGTCACATCCGTAGACGAAGCGTTGCCCTTTGCGATCGCGGAATGAAGTTTTTCGATCTTGATTTCAAGGTCAGAAAGTTTGCTCTCAAGGAGATACGCGTCGAAAGCCTCTCCGACCGCTTCCTGAACCAACTCGGCCGGAACGCGCCGCGACAGGTCCTCCTCATAGCCCTTTTCGTAAGATTTCATTTTGGAAGTTGCAATGATCTGCGTCCCGCCATAGGGCGCGATAAAAAACGGTCCTTTTTTATCCCCCATGAATGCTTCCAGGAAATTCCACATGGCGACCACATCGGTACGCATGATTTCCAGTTTCTGCAATTCAGTGACTGAATTCTGCTTCGGGGCGGAGGTTGGGTGCCACCAAGAGGCATCGACCTCACCAAGGAGTGACATCAATCGGGAATTCAACTCGTGTCGCAATCCCCGTGAAACCATGTGCCGGACCTCGTCAAGCGTGAGCGATCTCCCATTAACTTTACCGTTTACAATCTCCATGTGGGATATCGTCTCATCCGATGTTACCGGGGATATGATCCGGCCCTCAGAACGGCTTTGAACACCTAAGTCCTTCGCGAGCTTGCCGTGAGCCTCTACCAGAAATTTTTTCGTTAGCATCCATTCTTTAGGCCATGTTTTTGTGGAATCAAAACCCGGAAATTTCGCGAACGGAATATGGACATACACCTCCGTCCCCTTATCCAGATACGCGACAAGAAGTCCTTGGGCTCCATTGTTGCGTCTGCCCGTCACATAATTCACGACGTTCTCAAAATCGAACACCGCTCCCGCCTTGGTGACCCGGAGCCCTCCCTGGACCGCGGGCACTTGCGACAGGACAACATCGTATGAATTCTTGCGCGACGGATCCCCGTTGTTCTGATTAATTTTCCCGTTGATCTCAAAGTTCTTCTTCATAATTGTGTCGTTGCCCATCACCAGCCGCAATTCGGAGCGAGGGGCAATCCCGGAGCGGGTTTCGGCGCGTCCCTCCGGAATAACTGCGGATGAAACAATCTTGTCACCCCGTTTGAGCGCTGCCTTCAAATACAAAGGGGTATAGGTTACTTCCGAGAGAACAATTCCTGGATCTTTAACTGTAAAGTCGTTATACGAAGCAGTCTCTGTTCCGAGCATATTTTGAACCGCAAAATCCATCGTCGCAGCATCGGCAAAGATCAAATCCCTGCGTCCTGCCGAATCTGGCCGTTTACTGACCCAAGCATTCGGCGCCATCGGTTTTCCATCCTTATCGAATGGAGGCTTAAAACCATATTCCGTCACCAGCTTATCAATCACCGCGGGGATCACCATATTCGGATCGGTTCGATTTGCGTTGGGATAGAGCGCGAAAAATGCATCCAAAAGCTGCCTCATTAACCCGCGAGGCAAAGAGGAATTGATTATGCATCCACGAATCGCCAGATTTCCTTCCGTCGGGATCCCATACACCATCAGATCCGGCATCCTGCTTTCGGGCACGCGAACAAGACTCAACCCCTGACTTCCCTTCGGCAAAGTTTTTGAAACATAAAAAGGATGCTTTGTCCCGTCAGGCAGCCCAAAAACAACCACTTCCAGATTCCCCTCACGGCCGCCTTTAACCGTTCCATAGGGGTTTTTAATATCTAACGCCTCTACCGCAGACGCTGCTTGTTCCTCAGCTTTCGAACTGGCGCGTTCCTCGGAAACGACGGCCACCGCTGGTTTTTCCATCACCTCAACCGGCACAACTTCCTTCGGTTCCGGCAGCAACGCTGGTGTTTTCATAGAAACAATCGGCCCACTAAACCCATTGGACCGATCAAGAATTTGCGCAAAATTTATAAACGACGGCTTGGTCTGGCCGGCGCGGTCAAGAAGAGCAGAGACGGACTGAGCGTTGAGATCTTTTTTTGTGATAAGTTGTTTGAGGCCATCGGTAAATACGTTGAGTTGGAATTCAAAGGTTTTCCAGAGGCGCTCGAGGGAATCTGCTTTGAACTTCTCGAGTTCTTTTCGGACAATATCGAGAATCTCATCCTTGCTGCGCTTGGGGCCCATGGCGGTTGCCGCTTCGGGCATGCTTTGGAGGACCTCATCAATGTACGGCAGGAATTTTCCGGCGTCGGTAATGCGCCCTTCCTTGGCAAGTTCACGGATCACATTGTCGCGCCAGACCTTCAAGGTCCTCACGCGATCCGGAATGGGAAGAGCCTCGACCAAGGCCTTTGCAGCATGGCGCATCAGCGCGTCAAAGTAGGTCGTCTTGAGATAGTCCTTGAACGAAACATCGCCTTTCATGACCTTGGCATAATTCTGACTTCCCGTCAGGGAGGCGATCTTGGGAGTCACGACCGCGTAAGAAACGCCTTTTTCTTTCAGAATGCGCTCAAGACCCTTGGTGTGGAACCCCCCGGCGACAACGGCGATGGTCTTTTGCTTCGCATCCTTCATCATCGCGTCGATCTTTGTCATGAACGCCTGGTCACGTTCCAGAGCCGCCTGATAAAATTCCAGCGCAGGCGCGAGGTTCTGCTTAAACGCAGGGTCCGATATCAGACCGAGGTATGCGTCCGGATCTTTTTGATATTCCGCAAGGGCCTCATGCGTCAGCTCGAGCGTGATCATTTCTTTCAGGAGGAAAAGCTTTTCGTATTGATCCGCGATTTCACGCTGAGCCGGAGTCTTGATAAGACTAGCTTCCACTTCGGGAAGAAAACGCTGGAGCTCGTCATAAAGGCGGCTCCCTTTGATCTCGGAAAGAAGCTCCGCATGCCCGAGGAGCTTTTTGAGGGCCGGAGTCAACTTCACGTTCTTCCCATTTTCGCGTCCCACTTCGACAAGATATTGGAGCATCTGACCGGCGGTGATCTGCCCGGTCATAAAAGCCTGATAGCGATTGTAAAAGTTCATCTCGACCTTCACGCCGAGACCCCTCAAATACTTCATCTTGAACTCATCCGCGATCTGGCGAACCAAAGGCACGAGAGCCTCCTGCTTGCCCGATTTTTCATAGCCGATCGATTCGATCAGACCGGGCAACTCCTGATAACCCGTAGCCTGGGTCGCGTCATTCTGACCTCTGTGCTTTCTTGCGAAAGCAAGATCAGAGGGAGGAATCTCGGCTTGAGATCCTTCGGCCTTTCCGGCCTCAGTCTGACGGGCAGTAAAAAGCCCCTTGAAATTCGAGAGGTAGACCAGAAGATCGAGAAGTGAGGCGCGTTCGGTAAGAAAATTCTCACGGGCTTCTTGAAATTCGTTCAGTTTCGGATCATAGGCCTTGGCGCGATCGCTATCGAGCTTCCGCTTGAATTCATTCCATCGCTCAAGAAGCGCCGCTTTTTTCTCTTGGGCACGAAGATAAGCAAAATAATTTCGCTCATACAAACTCCAATCCTCCATCCCTCGGAAATCGGTGGCCTCTTCTTGCAGTACCGCCGCCATCTCGGGGCCGGAGAGCTCAGCTCGGTTTTCATAGCCCGCGAGGATCTTGCGTTTCACGATGGAATCTGGAAATGTCCTGAGCAGCGTAGGCTCAAGCCGACCTTTGCCGCCCTCGAGCGCTGCAAGGCGGACACCGTAGGCTTTTCCAAGATGGCCGAGGATCTTCGAAATGTTTTCCTGGGCATCGATCACAGCATGAGCGTCTTGGATGAGCACGACGAACCGGCTTTCGCCGGTTCGAGACTGGAGACCCGAGACCGGAGACTGAAGACTCTTATTCTTGGAATTCTTTTGATTTGTTGAGTCGATAGTCTGTGGTCTGTAGTCTGTTGTCTGCGAAAGTGAAACTTTCGCTATGGTTCCCATCTCCACCGGGATCGAAAGTTTGTCAATCGACAAAACAGACGATGCAATCACATCTGCCGTGGCAGCGTTCGCAGGCGTGGTCCAGGTGACACTCGTTGCGGTGAAGACAAACGCCACAACAAGCGCCGTGAACCTCATGCCTCGACTGTGATTTTGATCACTTCTTATACTCATATTTTATGTGCCTTCTTTCATTCAAAAAGTTGCCACCTAGTTCTATCCTAAACACGACCTAACTCATTCAACCGTCCAATATTCCATTCAATTTACTCCAGGTTCTTTCTCTACTAAAAATATGCCATCCATTCATAGTTATTACAAGGATTTAAGAGCATTTATTTGATACATTTTGGCTATATTTTGCTATAGGAAGCTATAATTGCTATACATTGCTATGCAGCAAAAGTGAAAGTCGTGGCCTTACAGAAAACGAGGGCGCTACTGAATTTGGGGCAGGTATTTTAAAAGGAGCTCAAACTGACTTATTTTTTTCGCAAGACGCGGACAAAAGTAACGACCACCATAATGAGGATCACAGACCAGCTCAACGACATAAAGATCCATCCAGAAAGTTTCACGGGGCTTTACCCTCTCTACAAACAGGCGGCATTTGCGGGGTCATTAGGGCACCCGATGCTGAATGACGTGCTTCCTCTGCCAGGCAATGCGCACCAGCAGTATCATAAGGGCACCCGCGCCCACCAGCAGGAACCGGGCAAACCAAATGTAGGGATAGTTCTCTTTCAAAACGCCCTTCATCATCAGAACATTCCAGCCGTCCTGATACATCCAGAATCCAAGTAAAACGACAAGGTAAGTCAGGGTCACATATTTCATGATCGGCAGTATCCATTTCGGAAGCTTGATATCCGAGCCGGACATGATCTCCTTCCAAGCATTCTCGGCCCCAAAAACCCATATAAAGAGGATGAGCTCAATGATCGCGAAAACGACAAGCCCGACCGTGCCGATCCAAAAATCAATCTCGTTCAGAAAACCGTACTTCAGAAAAAAGATCACGGGGAGCGTAAAAAAGAATGTCATCCCCCCGACGATCAGCGCCGTGGCCTTGCGCGACAGCTTGAACTCCTCCTGAAAAAACGCCATGAGAGGCTGAGCCAGCGCGACCGAGGAAGTGATCCCGGCCAGAAAAAGCAGAAAGAACCAGATCGTTCCGAATAAAGGGCCGAACGCCATTTTCTGGAAGATAAGCGGCAAGGCAAAAAACCCGAGGTCAAAGGCTCCTCCAGCGGCGATCTGCTGGGTTTGAGCCAAACCGAAGAACGCGACGACCACAGGGATCGCGATCGACCCTCCCAGGATCACCTCGCAAAACTCGTTGGTCGAACACGTTGCCAAACCCGAAAGAACAACGTCGTCTTTTTCTTTCAAATAGCTCGCATAGGTTTGGATCGCCCCCACGCCGATACTCAAGGTAAAAAAGACCTGCCCTGTCGCGGCAAGCCAGACCTTGCTTTGCTTGAGGATACTAAAATCCGGATTCCAGATGAAACCAAAACCGTTCAAGATGTTGCGCTCCGGAAAATTCGGGTCGGGCGTTCCGATGCACAGGACCTTAATGACAAGGATGATCCCACAAAGGCAGATCAGCGGCATGGCGACCTTGGCCAGCAACTCGATCCCTTTGGTGACCCCTCGGGAGATGATCCCCATCACGCAAAAATGCGTGATGCAGAAAAAAAGAAAAGCCGTCCAGATATTTGCAAAATAGAAATTAGAGGTCTTCCCCTGATAGGCGCCTAAAAAATCGACCATCCCCCGATAATCGGGCACCGCAAGATATTTCCCCGTGAACGAGAAGACGCTGTAGGCAAGCGTCCAAGAGACAATATAGTTGTAATAGACCACGAGAATGAACGGCAACGCGAGCCCGAGCGCGCCAACATACTTCGCCAGCGGATGCTTCCAGAGATAATGAAACATCCCGGGGGTCGTCCCATGCCCATATTTACCCCCGAAGCGGCCGATCCCCCATTCGATCCATACCAGCGGAATACCCAGCACGATCAGTGCGACGAAATAAGGGATCATGAACGCACCGCCCCCGTTGCTAGCACACTGAACGGGAAAGCGGAGAAAATTACCAAGGCCCACGGCATTCGCGGCCATGGCGAGGATGAGACCCATCCGGGTCCCCCATCGTTCCCGAGGTTTGGGGAGATGTTGGTTCATATCGAGAGTCTGAGGGAGTGAAGAAATTCAAACACAACGAAAGCTCTAAAAAACATCTTGAGAACTACCCGCGCCTACCGAACCTTCCGCACATGATATTTATTTTTGATGTTCGACTCAAAAAACCGGCCGTGGGAGGGGGCCGTCAGAAATTCCTGATAGACGGTCTCGGGGACATTCTCATACTGGTAGATCGAACCGACAATAAACTCCACCTGAAGCATATTACGTTTATGCTCATACCCAATCCATTCAATCTCCCGCGATAAGACCATGTTATTAATCATTGTGTCCCCCTTTGTTGCTAGTATTAACGGACAAAATGAAAAGAATCTTGAATTTTTTCCGCATTTTTTCATAAAATTTTTCAAGATACACCCCTCCCCTTGCATAAAAATCTGAAACATTGCCAAAATTCAAATTCTGTAAACTCAAAACCGGGCTTAGACCCTTGGGATGTCGGGTTTGAGATGGGTTTCGAACTTCGAGTTTCGACATTCGCATTTTAAAAGTCCGCACACCCCTCGCCTTGAAATAAAGACGACCGACATACCGGCCTTCAGGAATTCGGGTGTCTTCGAGGATTTTCAAGCAAAACGCGTATCTCTGCATCAAGCGCTCCGAATTCTTTGGCGATCGAAATGAAATCGGCGCAGTCTTCGTACCGCTCCGAGATCAATGCCTCTCTGAGATAGATCAGCGCGGTCAGCTTCACAGGATCCCGAGCTCTCAGCCTGTACCTCACTATGCCGATCGTGCTTATTGTCGGGTTCATGTTCACTCCTCCTCTTGTTTTTTGGTTTTTGTTCACTGCTCTTGCTTCTATATGATGCCGGGGACATCCATCCGCCACACAATGCGGCGGATTCGTCCTGCTCTTCCTTGAGTACGGGCTGCGCAGGCGAAAAAAAAAGCCCATGACCGCTATTGCGATCATGGGCTTTTGAATGATTCCGTTTTATTCTACTACCGACCTACGCTAGATCCTCCCGAGCGTCCCTCAAAAGCCCACGGCCACAAACCGCATGGCGACCCTTCGTGGACAGAAACCACGCCTGCGCCATGACGATTGTCATGGGATATTTCGCTAAGCTATGGATCTGATTGAGGTTCCGCTTTTTCATAATTTTCCTTTGTTTGAATCTACAAAGCGAATGTAACAGATTTCAGGGATTTGTCAATCCTTCGACGCCTCCGCCAGGGAGACGGAGATTGCTCAGACTTGACCCTGAGCGTTTTTTGTCGAAGGGGTCAATCGCTCCCAATGTGAGCTCCTTTAATAGGCCCTGATCCGACGTTTGAATTCGTTCCAGGGAAAAAATTTTCCGGGGCATTCCGTCGCAGCGCCAGGCACATCGCGATGCCCGACAACGTTCTGATCGGGAATGTTATAAAAGCTCTGAAGGGTCACAACCAAAAAAACCAACGAGTCATACATCTTATCGGGAAGACCCGTCTCGCTATAATTGCCCACGACACATATCCCGATCGCTTTCTTGTTCCAATCCCCCTGCTTGGTATGCGCCCCATCCGATTGCTTCAGCCAGCGAGGACCGACTTCGATCTGCCCCATCGCCTTTCCGCGGGTGCCGTTATCGATCAGAAAATCATATCCCATTCCGTTATCCCATCCTCGCTGAAGATGAAGTTGGTCGATTTTGAAGGCGCTGCCTTGGTCGGTTGCCGTGTGATGGATCACGACATGCGTCCACCTCGTGGTCGGATAAAGCGGGATGTTTGCCCGAGGGCCCCGCGTATTCGGGATCAAAAGCTTCATCCCCTTTTTGAGCTGCGTCTTGCTCGTTAAATGATTGACGCGCATGATCGTTGCCATATCCACACTGTAGATCGTTGAGATGCGCCAGAGAGTCTCGTAGGGTCCAACTTCATGATAGATGTCGTGCAGAGCTCCCGACGGAGCCGGAAGCACCGTCGTGATGGCAGAGACCGGTCGCGGAGACAGATACGTCGTCGTACGACTCGGAGAGGATGAAGCGCAGCCAGAAAGAAAGCTCGCACCTGCTAAAAGGACGATCACCGCCCAGGCTGGCATGCTCGGAGATCTGCTTGCGGCTATTTGTGGAAACACTTATGAGACCTTCATAGCTATTTATTTACGCCCAAAAACCCCTGAGCTTGAGCCTGATTTTTTAGCCGCGTGTCTTCAAAAAAGCGGCTATCTTCTTTTGAAAAGAGCTGAATCCCGTCGCGAGGTTTGCTCCAAGATCGACCGCAAGGATTGGAAGGCCTTTACTGGAGATCGCCTCATAATCCCCCATCGCCTGGGCCCGCTTGAGCTGGCTGAACCCATAGACCTCGCCCGGGATTTTCACATCTTTCAAGTCCTTCACAAAAAACTCAACAAAGATACCTTGCTTCGGTCCGCCTTTGTAAAGCTGGCCGATCGAATGCAGATACCGCGGTCCAAAGCCGGAGAGTACCGGGACTTTCAATCCGGAGGCCATCGATTTCTGTAACCCCTGGAGAGATTTCTTTGTGACGGATGAGCGGTCCACATACGCCAGAAGTGACACAAAACCGTTCTTGGGAAGTTGAGAGAAAAAAGCCCCCAGTATTTTCTTATCGCCTGGGGTGAGTGACGCGCCTTTAGCGAGCAGGAGTTTCCCAGGCTTCGGCAGAGCTTTTTTCTTTTTCACATCCTCTAAAAGCCGGCTGGTGATGTTCTTGGATTCTGTCACGTTCGGCTCGTCGAAGGGATTGACCTTGAGTACCACGCTCGCAAAACTCGTCGCGACTTCCCAGCGCAGAAACTCCCCTCCCACATTCGATCCATCACTCCACACAAAATCCAGGACCGGAAATCCCTTAGCCTTCAGTCCCTTGATCCGGGCCGCCCAAAGTTTTTCATTTTGACCTTTGAGACGCAGCATCACGAATACGCGATCGCTGCCATACCGATCCAGGCTTAGCGGCATTTCATTCGCGACCGGCGTAATACCCTTGCCGTCTTTTCCCGTGCTCTCGGCGATCAATTGTTCGGCCCAATCCGCGAAAGACGCCAGCTCCGGAGAGGTCCAGAAAGTCAGTTTGTCTTTTCCCTTGAGGGCCAATGCCCCTAAGAGGATCCCCAACGCGATCCCCTCGTTCTTGGAAATATCTTTCGTCGCCCGCATGGCATCGAGAAAACGCTGGGCATCGTCAAGGACTTGCCGCACGTCGATCCCCAAAAGCGCGGCCGGCACAAGTCCGAAGAATGACAGCGCGGAATAACGGCCGCCAATATCCTGCGGGTTCAGAAAAAGTCCCCCGAAGGACTTGCTGCGTCCCAGAGTTTCCAGAGGAGAGCCATGGTCGGTGATGATCACGAATCGCTCCGCCGCTTTATTTTCATCGTTCTTGTAGAACTTTTTCACACGATCAAAGAAATACTGATATTGCGAGCGCGTCTCGATCGTGGAACCGGACTTGCTCCCGACGAGGAACATCGTGGAAGGATAGCGAACGATCTTTTCGACTTTAAGGATACTGGCCGGGTCCGTGGTATCGAGAAGATGGAACCGGATCCCTTGGAGCGCCCCCTTCACCTTATGAGCGGGCTTCTTGAGAATGAGAGACAACACTTCCGCCGCGAGGCTGGATCCGCCCATACCCAGGAGGACAATATCGCGGACCTTTCCTTTGAAAAGTTTTTCCTGCAATTGATCGATCTCGTAAAGCTTGCCGGTGATCTTCTCGCAGTTGTCCACCCAACCGAGACGATTGAGGATCACTTTTTGGTGAGCCGCGTCATTCGACCAAAGCGTCGGATCCTTCGCAAGCCAGCGGGCATGGATATCTTTTTTCGCGAGCTGCGCGAACGTATCAGCCACGTTTTTTTCAAGGCTTGCCGGTAAGGAACAATTCACTTTGACGGGTGAGGCCATTTGGGAGTCTCTTTTCTTTTCCAAGGTTGTCATGAGGGATTCAAAAGAATTCACGAACGATTTCACACCGTCCTTCTGCAGACGATCGCAGACGGCATGAATATCAATGCCAAAGCTTTTGAGGCCTGTGATCGCTGCCTCGGCCTCCGGGATATTCTCCTCCACAGTCCCCGGGCGGATCTCGCCATGCGCCAAGACTGCTTCCCAGGTATTTTGGGGGAGTGTATTCACGGTATTTTTTCCGACCAAGGTTTCCACATAAATCAGATCCGAATAAGCGGCGTTTTTGCAACTCGTGCTGGCCCAAAGAGGTTTCTGGACACAGGCGCCTTGACTTTTCAGTGCCTGAAAGCGAGAGGAACCGAAAAGGTCCTTGAAAGCCTGATAGACCTTCTTGGAGTTCGCGATCGCGGCTTTCCCCTTAAGATCATTCAGAAGCATCCGCTTGGCTGCATCCCCCTCAGTCGCAAGCTTGGCATCAAGCTGTTTATCGATGTCCGTATCGATCCTGCTGACAAAAACACTTGCCACCGAATGGACCTTAGAAAGATCGCCACTTTTTTTTGCAAAGATCTCAAGCCCGTCCAAATAGGCGCCGGCGACATCCCTGTAATTCTTTTGGGAGAAAATAAGCGTCACATTGACATTGATCCCCTCACCGATGAGACGGCGGACGGCAGCAACACCTTGTTCCGTCGCCGGCACTTTGATCATCACGTTCGGACGGTTCACGAGACGAAAAAGCCGCCTTGCCTCCTCGACTGTCGCTTCCTCGTTGAAAGCGAGATTCGGAAGGACTTCGAGGCTCACGAAGCCATGTTCGCCGCCGGTCTTTTTGAATACGGGAAGGAAAAGATCGCAAGCCTCACGAATGTCGCTGATGGTCAGGGCATCATAGATCTCGACCGTGCTCGCCCCGCGCTTCAGAAGTTTCTGTATGTCCTGCTCATAACCTTCGCCCTGGCTGATCGCCTGCTGAAAAATAGAGGGATTGGAAGTCACGCCGAGAAGACCGCTATCTTCGATGTAGGCCTGAAGCGTTCCGGATCTCAAAAGCTTTCGGCTGATGGTATCCAGCCACGGGCCCTGCCCGGCCTTATAGAGTTCAACGCTCGGCAAATTCGTCATGACTGTTTCCATGGTTCCCTTTCTAAATATTTATGAGATTTTCAAGAACTTCGGAGGGGTTAAAAAACGCGAAAGTATAGCATAGCGGGCCTGCCCGGTTCAATGGAGCTTTCACCCAAATTTGAGATCGGGTCTCGATCCCGGATCAAACCGGTCCAGCGCCTGACGGATCCTGGCGATCAGCTCCCGGACCCCTTGTTTTTGGGTGGCCGAAATGAGAACCGCCTCCGGAAAAACATCCTGGATCCTGGCCTTCTCAGGATCCCCCAAAAGATCCGTCTTGTTGAGAGCAAGAAGCCTCGGCCTTGCCTCGGCACCCAACTCTTTTAAGACCTCGTCCACCACACGCTTATGCTGTACGGCATGTTCGCTCGCGGCATCAACCACGAGCAAGATCAGATCCGCATCAAGCACCTCTTCTAAGGTCGCGTGGAACGCCTTCACAAGCCCGTGCGGTAGATTGCGAATGAATCCCACGGTATCAGAGAAAAGAATCCCCGGACCTCGGCCGTCCTCATAGATCCGCGTCTTGGGATCGAGCGTGGCAAACAGCTTATCTTCAACATACGCGTCCGCACCGGTCAACGCATTCAAAAGAGTGGATTTTCCGGCATTCGTGTATCCAACGATTGCAACCTGCCGAAGACCTTTTTGACGGCGGCCTTTACGGATCTGCGAGCGATGCGTCCTCAACTTCTCTAGCTGTTCTTTGATAGACTCAATGCGCCTCTGGATCTTGCGGCGGTCCACCTCCTTCATTTGTTCACCGGGCCCGCGAGTCCCGATCCCGCCTCCGAGACGCGATAGAACCACACCCAACCCCAGAAGTCGCGGCAATAGATATTGCATCTGCGCAAGCTCGACCTGGAGTTTCCCGTCGCTTGAGACCGCGCGCCGCGCAAAAATATCCAGGATGAGCCCGGTCCGGTCCACAACCCGGACACCGCATTCCGTCTCGAGATTCCGCGCCTGGACCGGCGTGAGATCCACGCTGAAGATAAGCACTTTGGCTCCGGTTTTTGCGATCTCCTCGCGGATCTCTTGGATCTTCCCCCCGCGAATGTAGTGACTCGCACTCGGATGCGGGATGCTCGCCGTGAGGCTCGCAACCACGATCCCCTGCGCCGATTCGGTAAGCTCCGTCATTTCCTCAAGCACCTCCCGAAGATCCGGAAGATCGCGGGCACCGGTTTTAATAATGACAAGGCAGACTTTATCGCGCATGGAAATCCAGGATGCAAGAAGCAGAGAGACAGAGAGGCATAGAAGCAAAGAAATACAGAAAAGGCTTGTCAGTCATTGCTTCTCTGCCTCTCTGTTTCTTGTTCCCCGTTTCGTGCCTCTTATTTTTTCTATGCATCTATGCCTCTTACTTCTTATTTTTCAGAAAGTTAGCTAAGATAAAATCAGAAACGCCCGCTAACGCGGCCGTTTCCGGCCACCAGACCCAACGAATGTCCTTCTCGCGTTTAAACCAGGTCCATTGTCGTTTGGCAAAGTGACGCGTCGTTTGCTTGATCCGGTCTTTCACCTCCGAGGTGGCTTTCGGGTGAAGCATTTTTAGACCCTCCAGAACCTCTTTATAACCGACGCCTTGAAGCGCGGTTTTTGAAAGCTTCTTCCTCGCGAGTTGTTTTACTTCGCGCACAAGCCCTTTGCGGAACATCGCCTCCACACGCCGGTTGATCTTCTGGTAAAGCGCGTCACGATCCCGGTGAATACCGATCACCATGGGTCTGTAACCCAGCTCACGCAGACCCGGTGTTTTCGGAGCTGAATCGGAGGCCTTCCTCCCCGACACAAGATAGATCTCCAAGGCTCGTACGATACGCCTCTGGTTATGCGGTCCAATAGACTTTGCCCTTAAGGGATCCACCTTAAGAAGACGTCTATAGAGGGCCGGCAAGCCCTTTGCCAGGGCCTCCCGCTCGAGTTCCCGCCGTATAGTGGCATGCGTGCCCGGTAGAGGAGAAAGCCCCTCCAAGAGGGCTCTAACGTAAAATCCGGTCCCCCCGGCTACGATGGGGACTTTGCCCCTTCGGACGATATCCTTGATGGTCTTGAGGGCAAACTGGCGGTAGGCAAAAACCGAGAAAGTCTTCGTGGGAGGGATTAGATCGATCCCATGGTGCGGGATACCACCGCGTTCTTTCTGTGTGGGTTTCGCGGTCCCGACGTCCATTCCCTTATAGATCAGCATGGAGTCGGCGGACACGACCTCGCCGTCGAGCTTTTTTGCAAGCGCAACCGCAAGCGCCGACTTCCCTGAGGCGGTAGGACCAACCATGAAAAGAACCAAAGACGGTGTCAAAGTGTCAAAGTGTCTGTGTGTCAAAGCTTTGAACGAACTCCGCGAATAAACGCCGTCAAGAGAAAACCTAATTCGCGCCGGTTTTTCTCAAGGGCTTCATAATCCATAGGGCTCAGATGCGTCAGATCTCTCGAAAACTCCAGCAAATACTCCGACTCTACTAAAGATCGGTTAGCTATATTAAGAAAATTCAAAAAATCTTTCTTACTGACACTGGCCTGACCTTCAACGATATTCAACGCAACAGAAAGTGCCGCTCGCCGCAGCTGGGAGGTGATTCCGTACAACTCTTCGCGAGGGAACCTATTTGTAACCTTGTAGACCGCTAATGCATATTGATTTGCTTTGTCCCATACCTGGAGTTTTTTATAACCCTTGTCACTCATACTTTGACACCTTGATACTCTGATACTGTGACACGTTTTTTATCACATCGATTCGGGTTGGGAGATACCGAGAAGCTCAAGGCCATTACGGAGAACGATGCGGGTGGCATCGGCCAAAAGAAGCCGTGCCTTGGTCAATTCTTTATCCTCGGTGACCACACGGTGATGACTGTAGAACTTGTGAAAGTAGGCAGCCACTTGACGCAGGTAATCTGCAAGGCGATAGGGCTCCGTCGAGCGACTTGCCTGAATGAGATACTCGGAAAATTGAGAAAGACAACCGATCAGCTCGGATTCTTCCGGGGACGCAAGCAGTTTAAGATCTACTTTTGCGGTAATATCCTGCTCGGCGTATTTCGACAGGCTGGCGATACGGGCATGGGCATATTGAAGATAATAGACGGGATTTTCCTGCGACTTTTCTTTCGCAAGATCAAGATCAAAATCCAGATGACTTTCCTGGCGTCGCATCACAAAGAAAAACCGCGCCGCGTCCACCCCGACCTCCTGATAAAGCTCCCGAAGCGTCACGAATTCCCCGGCACGCGTGGACATCCGCACCGGCTGTCCTTTCCTGAAAAGCGTGGTCAGCTGAACGATCCCGATATGAATGGCTTCCGGCGGATAGCCCAGCACCTGACAAGCGGCCTTGAGACGCGGGATATACCCGTGATGGTCCGGCCCCCAGAAATTGACAAGCATGTTGTAACCGCGCTCATATTTGGAAAGATGGTATGCAATATCCGGCGCCAGATAGGTGTATTCCCCCGTAGACTTTTTGACCACCCGGTCCTTGTCATCGCCAAGATCCGTCGAGCGGAACCAAAGCGCGCCTTCACTTTCATAAAGATAGCCCTTTTCTTTCAGGACCCCGAGCGCGTGCTCCACCTCATTTTTCGCATAGAGCGTCTTTTCGCTGAAGAAATGATCGAAATGAACCCGCATATTGGCGAGATCCTCTTCGATCGTGCCCATCAGATATTTCACCGCGTAAAGCCCGCAGTAGGCGACCGCCTTTTCTTCGAGATCTTTAAGAAGTGAATCTTTCTTTTCTTTTTCGATAATGTCGCGGGCGATCTCGCGAACATAATCCCCCTGATAACCCTCCTCCGGGAACGGCATTTCGATCCCCAAAAGTTCGTTATAACGAACCCAAACACTCTGGGCGAGCATTCGCATCTGCCGGCCGGCATCGTTCAGGTAATATTCGGAATGCACGGTGTGGCCCGTGAACTTGAGGATCCTCGCGAGACAATCACCCACCGCGGCCTGGCGGCCGTGCGCGATCGTCAAGGGTCCCGTGGGGTTTGCGCTCACGAACTCCAGGATCGTTTTCTTCCCTTTTCCAAATTCCGAACGGCCGTAATGCTGATCCTGTTTGTGGATCTCGAGGAGCACAGCACCGAGGTCTTCTTTCCGGAGATAGAAGTTGATGAATCCTCCCCCCGCCAACTCAGTTTTTTCCACGGGAGAATCCTTAGCGGGCATTTGCTCCAGAAGACTCAAAAGCCCGGCGGCGATCTCGGAAGGTTTCTGGCGTGTCACCTTGGCAAGTTTGAACGCCACATTACAGGAAAGGTCCCCGTGCTGGCTGTCTTTAGGAGGATGGAGATCGTAGCTGAAATTGTCTGGCAATATTGCACCCTGAGCGACGCAATAGTCACGAAGAATGGACTGTAGGATCGTTTCTATGGATTTTTTCATCGGACAATTTCAGTGGATGGAGGATAGCGGATGGAGGATGGCGTCAAACCGCATGCTTTTGTTTTACGCCTTCCGCCATCCACCCTCCGATATACGTTTTTTAAATTTTTTTCGCTTCTCCCCAAAGCCGCTCGAGGCCGTAGAATTCGCGGGTTTCATGGTAGAAAATATGCGCGATCACCGACCCAAAATCAAGCAACACCCACTTACCCTCGGTCAGACCCTCGACATGAAAGGCCGGCATCTTCTTCTGCTTCATATCGTCCATCAGATGCATCGCGATGGACTTCACATGCCGGTCGCTATTCCCATGACAGATCAGGAAATAATGCGCGATGCTGCAATGTTTGGAGATGTCAAGAAGCACCGGGTCTTCGGCCTTCTTATCTTCCACAAGCGTTCGTAATAATTCGGCGATCTTTTTAGGTTGCACTGTTAACTCACCTTTTCGTAAGGAGCCTCGACGCAAGAAGCATGGAGGCAAGATTAAAAATTCAACGAATTATAGAGGCAAAGAGGCATGGAAGCAAAGAAAAACGGACCTACAAGAGACCTTCCCCTCTTAACAAATACAACTTCCATTCGGTTCCGCGAGAGTATTTCCCGACATCACCACTCGCTTTAACAACTCGATGACAGGGCACAAAGACAGGCACTCGATTGTTCTTCATTGCATTGCCAACGGCACGCCCCGCATCTTTGAATCCGCTTCTTCGAGCGAGCTCGGAATAGCTCACGAGACTGCGTCCGACACGGCTGAGCGCCTCATAGACCTTTCTCTGAAACGGCGTCAAGACGCTTGAGTCTATCTTGACACATTCTAGCGGGATCCCGGGATCACGAAAGTAACGGCTCAACATTTTTCCGGCATTCCTAAGGAATGGCGTCACCCGACGAGGCAACCGGCTGGGAATGGAGAATTGCTCTGGAAAATGAACGGCTGAGAGACCGTGCGAATTCGCTTCCAATAAAAAAACTCCCGCGTTTGTTTTTACGAATAGTTTTTCCATCGGTCCAGATCTCTGCTTCTTTGCTTCCCTGCCCCTTGCATCTTGAATTCTATCCCTGAAACCGATTCGTGATCGGCATGCGACGACCGAACCACGCTTTTTCGGTCACGCGCAAAATAGGAGGTGTTTGTCGGCGCTTGTATTCGTTATGGTCGACCTTGCGAATCACATCGGTCACGACGTCTGCGGAAACTTTCTTTCTGAGCTTGCGGATCATTTCATCGCTGCTCATGTTTTTTTCAATATAAAGGCAGAGCACCTCATCCAGAATGTCATAGGACGGCAACGAATCCTGATCTTTCTGATTCGGGCGAAGTTCTGCGGAGGGAGCCTTGGTGAGAGTAGGCTCCGGGATCACTTTCGTGATCGTATTCCGGTAGCGCGCAAGCCGGTAGACGTCGGTCTTATAAACGTCCCCGATCACCGCCAGTCCGCCCGCCATATCCCCATAAAGCGTGCAATATCCCATCGCCAGTTCGGATTTATTCCCGGTCGTAAGGACCAAGCGTCCCTCATCATTCGAAAGGAACATCAACTCCAACCCGCGCAACCGGGCCTGGAGATTTTCCATGGCCAGCGTCGGTCCTGTTTTTTTTGCATCTCGTCTCTTGTCTCTTGTGTCTTTATTCAGGAATGTCTCGTACATCCCCTTGATCGGCCGCGTCTCGAACTCAATGCCAAGATTTTTTGCCAGAGCCTCGGAATCTTTCCAGCTCCCCTGGGACGAGAACGGCCCGGGCATCGTCACACCCTTGACGGCCTCTTGACCCAAAGCATCCACCGCGATCACGGCCACAAGTGCCGAATCGATCCCGCCGCTCAAACCGATCACGGCTTTCTTGAACCCGTTCTTCCGGAAATAATCCCGCACGCCCATCACAAGCGCCCGGTACGTTTCATCGACCTCGTCACACTTATGCGCTAGGACAATTTTCTCTTTAAGAAAGAAAAGGCCTTCCTCGAACGCAGGCGCTCGAAAAAGGATCTGCCCTTTCGCATCCACAAAGGTGCTCTGACCGTCAAAAAGAAGATCGTCCTGCCCCCCCACCTGGTTCACGTAAAGAATCGGAAAACCATATCGACGAGCGTGACCTTTGAGGAGTTGCTCACGAGCGAAAGACACATCGCGATAATAGGGCGAAGCGGAAATGTTGAGAATAAAATCGGCTTTCTTTTTCGCGAGTGCGGCAAGAGGCTTCACTTCGTAGCGCTCATCCCAGATATCTTCGCAAATCGTCAGACCGATCTTATGGCCTTTAAACGAAATCACCTTCGTTTCGCAACCCGGCCGAAAGAAAATCTCCTCCAGAAACACATCGTAGGTGGGCAGCAATTGTTTGTGATAGACGGTGCGGACCTTGCCTTTTTCGATCCAGGCCAAAGCATTGTGCGTATTCGCTGTGCTTCGATTTCCATGGATCTTGCAAGGAGCGATAAAGCCCACAACCGCCGCTATCTTTTTACTGCGCGTAGCCGCCGCAATTTGATCGAGACACTTCATCCCTTCAGCCAGAAATTGCTTTTTATTGGCAAGATCCCAGACGGGATAGCCGCAAAGAGCGGCCTCGGGAAAAACGATCAGATCGGCGCCTTGCCGCTCCGCCAGATCGAGCCAACGCAGGATCCTCGCCGTATTACCGGCATAATCGCCCACGGTGGGATTCATCTGCGCGATGGCGATCTTCAAGGGGATTTTCTTCATAGGACGGAATTATATCACGCGCAACGGAAAATCAACTGGGAATGATACCCTGGATCGTTCCCCGAAGGAAGTGGGGTGAAAGATCACGCTGCGGTGGCAAAAACAAGATTATTGTCGTAACTTCGCTGGAGGGCATTGACCAAATTCTCGGCAACCCTCCAAAAACCATCCGAATCCTTATTCACCCCCACAAAACGGGCCGTTTCCCCGCCGCCAAGGGCCCAAAGAAGCGCAACCGCCAGAGACCCGCTTTTCTGACCCTGAGTTTTAAAGAAAGAAACCCTCTTTCTCAGGCGCTGGACCAGTTCCGTGGAGGGAAGGATCTTCTTTGAAAGATGAATACTCGGCGCATTCGGCCGGTCAAAGCGGCTCTGAGCTCCCGCCAAGTCTTGACCGGTCCTCGTCACGCGATCAAGCTTCAAAAGAGCCCCGAGCTCTTTATCCTGCACCTGCCCGCGCTCATTATAAACCACCACATGAAGCGCTTTATTCGATAGCGCCACGATCAAGTATTCCTGTTTCTGAGCCAGAGAAAGATTCTGAAAATCTTCCGCATCCACAAATACCGTCGCCGGCTGAACGCCCATACGAACATTCCTCACCATCCGGTCGCCGAGATCCCCCGATATCACCCTCTCAGAAACCACCGCTACCCGAGGCTGAAGACTTGCGATAAATGATTCAGACCCCATCTTTTGAGTAGTGGCTTGCAACCTCTTTTGGGCAACATCTTCCCCTTTCGAATCCCGCACCTCGGAGCGGTCCGCGGGTAATGCCTTGAGATAATTCTCAACGTCACTCAGGATCTTACGATAATCTTCCCGGGCGATCACCTCCGGACGCTGGGACAGGGCCTCACGGAACTCACGCGTAAGTACGCCTAATTCCCGAGCTTCCTCAGTACTTCCCCTTTCGATCACAAAATCCGCCTGTTCCCGGGTGGGATCCACAAAAGATTTCTCACCCGCCGCCACATTATCCCAAAGCGCCAGAGTCCGGAATGGATCGCTGAACTTTCTGACCTCAACATCCCGGAAAAGTCTCCGCATGAACCGGATCTGCCACGGCGTGTCGAGAAAGATCTTCAAAACCGGCACGTCAGGCCCTAAGGCAGACATCACTCTCGGATGCAGTGAATGAAGTCCTTCCACCCCAATAATGTCGCGACCTCCCAACTGAGAGGTCCTGGCAGGCTCCGCAACGCCAAAAGTACTGGCTGGGATCACCGCCGTACCGTCCCTATTCAGCTTTCGGATCGTTTCCGTCATCACGGGAAGATTGTAAGCATCGATATGATCAAAATCAGGCTTGCCGTTTCGAAGAGGACATTCATCCTCCGGCTTAAAATAGCGATCTTCGGGGACCCATTCAATCTTCCGACCCTGCCCCGCCATCAGACGATTGAACTCATCGAGCATCCATGTTTTTCCGGTAGCGGAAGGTCCCCCCACAAGCAGAACCGCTCTCGCCGGCAACTGTCGAAGTCTTTCAGAAACAACTCCGCTCAGAACGTCCCAAGTCCCACGGCCCCTTTTCTCGGCCAGATCTTTCCTGACTTGTGTTTCCATCTGATCGACAATCCCGGAGATGGTCTGGTCGGAGCCGTTTACGATCACGACCGCGTCCGATGGCTGGCGAAGCGGGGCAAAGGTGCGCCGGCGATCGAGATCATCGCGCTGCTGTATCTTGGCCATAACATCCTCGATCGAAACAGCCTGGGAACCTTCTTTCGCCCGGAACTGTTCCGCGCGGCGCCTGGCCCGCACTTCGACGGGAGAATCCAAATAAAATTTGGTACCCGTGGCATCCGGGAATACTTCGGTACCCATCTGTCGGCCATCCACGACGGCATTATATTTCTCACCGGTCTCGCGGATCTTTTGAAGGACAAATATCTGAACGGCTTTATATTGCGAGACTTCCGCCACCACGCGCGTCACTTCCTGAGAACGGATCACATCCGTCACGCTCGCGCGGTCCAGAAGAACCTGCAAATCGCTCCCTTTCGCATCGAGAGATACGCTCGTCTTTTCAAGAACCGCCGTCACGGCAGCTTCGTTCAGCGGATCGATCCCTTCCCGGATCATTTTGTAGGCGATGGCTCTAAAAATGACGCCCGAGTCCACGTACAGGTATCCGAGGCGCCGCGCCAATTCCAGCCCGGCGGTTCCCTTCCCCGATCCTGACGGCCCGTCTATGGTCACCACAACGGTGCTCAGCGGATTCATTTTAAGAGCGAGCGTTTTCCCGGCCTCGCGCACGTCCGAACGGTTTTGAGCGCGCACCGCAGGACGGGAGCTAACAAACTTTTGAATCTCGGCCACATCCTTCGCCGGGGCGTTACTCACGCCGATATAGACGTCGAACTTCCCGTTCGGAACCTTTCTCATCTGCTCTATTTTCCGGTCGATCCACACACCGGGCACCCACTTGGGGAGTACGGTCCGCTTCTTGAAAAACTGCCTGTATTCTTGTTTGGCGAGATCTTGAACCGTTTTCGAAAGCAGGAATTCCTTGATTCCCTCCAGGGAAAATCTCACAAAGACATCTTTATTGTCCTCGATCTCCACCGACGGCATGCTATGGGGGCCGTTTTTCATGAATGCCACGATCGCCCGGTTGACATAGCCATCATCCATTTCTCCAAAATAGACAATATTACGGATCTTCTTGTACTTCGGGTTCTCGACCAGGACACGCATGTGCGGGTATTTTGCCGAATCCAACCCCCCGATCACTTGTTGATAAAGTTTGCGGAGGCTTAAAAAGAACTTGAACTCGAAAACCGTATTTTTACTCACGGCGTCCCATTCCTTCCCCGAGGAATCCCGGACAAATTCATGGATCGCCCGGATCACGCCCACGTTGATCTTTTTCAGGGACTTACTCCGTTTGATGACCTCCCGGTAAACCCCGGAGATCTCCCCCGCCAGGCCCACCATCTTGTCGCGAGGATTTCTCGGCCCCAGCATCGCCTCGACCATATCCGCGACCGACTCGAAGACAGCGGCATGAACCACCTTCGCCCCAGGACCGTTGAAGGCAAGCAGCTCACGGATCTTTTTTTCTAATGCCGCGAAGGAGAACTTCCATTCCCGGAATATCGAGATCACGGCCAGAGCGTCATTGAGCTCAGCCGCACTGAGCTCGATCTTCGGCCGCTTGGCCGGACGGGCCGCATCGTCCGGTTTGCCGGTCCGATCGTTTCTAAGAACAAACTGACGGAGCTCCCGGCTCAAGGACTTCTGACCTTTCAGGTAGGGCTCAAACGACTCCTGGACCTTACGGATCGTGTTGAGAACGGACTGCCTTTGTTCAGGGGCCGCCGTCGCCCCGTCGCCGAGGATCCTCGCCCCGTCTCTCCGGTAGAACCATCCCAGAAAATCCACCAAAAAATATCCGGGAAGTATATCGATCTCTGCGTCCGTCAAGCCTTGTTTGCCCGCGGTCCTCTGATAAACCGACAAGGCCCGGAGGAGATACTGCTCCAAATGATCCGTCACATAACCCTGCCGTGGATGCCCTGTCCGGAAAACAACCGATGTAAAATCTTCCATTCTGTGACCGAATCGGACATCTTCCCAATCGGTAATTGCGCGTATCCTCCCGGCAGCATCAAAAAAGCAATTGGCGATATTCATATCGGAGTTAATAGGCTTTTTCGGAATTTTCTTCGAGAGCGCCCAAACCCCGGGGAAAACATCATCCAAAACCGAGAGGATCGTCCGCGCCTCATCCGGAGCATAGGCTTGAAGAATACGCTCGCGTCCGTTCGTCCGGCTTTCCTCCATTTGCTCATAATTCCGGCTGCGGGTCCACCGGCCAAGCCCCGCCCAACGTTCCTCGGACACGTCCAGGGTGGCTGCATGGCTCGAGGCAAGCCATCGAACCACTTCATCGAGCATGGGGGGGGAAGCCTCTTCCCGGTATACATTTTTCAATCCCTCGATCCAATTCTCGACCACAAAATATTCTTTGAGATGCGTCGACTGATTAGAAATGCTGAAAATGAGATTAGCGGGTTCACTCATTCCAAAACGAAAAAGCGCCGGAATAGGGATCCCCTTACGCATATTCCGGTGGATGATATCCGCGATAAACAGGCTCTCCCGTTCTTCGTTCGCCGAACTCAACCGGGAAAGCTTCTTCAGACAAAATAGCCCCTGTTCCGTTTTAAGGATCGGGATATCTCTTCCGTCATGCCTCTTGAACCGAACGGATTTTAGTGCACCAAGCCCGTATTCCGTGAACAGCCGGGCGACATCCTCGTCCGTCCACCCCGCGAAGGCCTCCCTCGCCCTGGGAATTCCAAGAAGCGCGGACGGACTCACCTCCGTCTTGTCCCCCGGACCTCCACGCATCTCGGAGCGAACCACAAGCGAGTCCCGAGTAGTACTTGAATCAACAGAATTCAAGTGCATCTCGGAGCGAGCCTCACGCGAGTCCCGAGAAGTCTTTGGCGCAACAGGCGTCAAAGGCATCTCGGAGCGAGCAACGGTGATGAAAATTGCGGCGGTGCGCAGGTAGCGGCCTTGTGAGGAAGGTAAGGCATAGTCACCATTCGCCCATATCTTTGCATTGCCTCCATGGTCAAGAAGCATCGCTTGACTAAGGCCATATTTCGAGGCTAATGCCGCGCTTTCAACCAACGTGGAACCCTTACGACCGGATTTCCCCGAGATCCCAAGAACCACAAGTTCCCCGCCGGGAGTCAAGCCCATAAGGGTCCGCGGATATATCCCCGGTTTGAAAAATATTTTTATCTTCCCTTCCTCGAATTTGAACTGCCCTCGCTCCGTAATTTCACCGTCATTTTCGAGATACCCGCTATCCTTCAACGCCTTTCGGAGAACGGCTTCCGGAACCGCAACCTCCGTGGTCACTCGATCCGTTCCCTCTTTGAAGCTGAGAGCAACGGTCAGATCCATCCGCACCGGACTTTTCCAGGCGTTCTGGGCCAACGCATAACCGTTCCGGGACATTTGAGAAACATCAAAATAGATTTCTTCCTTGGAAGCCAACTTCCCCGTTGATGAATCGGGAAGGTCTCTGGCCAGGATTTTGGGTAAGGTATAAACATGCCGCAGATCTTGAAATTGGGGAATGATCGATTCGATGTCTTCCCGCGGATGACCTCTTCCGTCCAGTAAGAACTGTCCGAAGGTCGCGTAGTCGATATCTTTTTGAATCTCCCCCCCATTCGCGAAAGCATGGATCGTTCCGTTATTTCCGGCCCGGTAAGAAACATCCTCCATCAAAAACGTCCCGTTCTTCCGGAGGATCAACGAAGAATACGGATGAGCCCGGATATCCTCGCCGACCGGATAAAAGAGCTTCCCGTGTGCGAAGGTCACGAATCCTTGATTGGCGAATAAACTCGAATTGTCCACGGCAGCCACCACGGTCTGAGACGGATGGCTTGCTTCAAAACGCCGGATCATCGCGTCATCCGTTTCGATCTTTTCATGGACTGCGGCATTATCGGTTATCAAAGAACCATCGGCCTCGCGAAAAAAAGCGGTTTCCGTGTTCCGGTCAATGCCGAATCTTCCCTGAAGTTCCTCCTGGATGGCCACATGAACGCCCCTGCCTGAGGATGGCGAAATTCGAAAGGAAACCACTTCCGAAGACCCCGCCTGAAATTGAACCGTCTCTTTTGCGACGGGGAGATACCTCACCTCGGAGCGCCGGCTCGAAGCAGTTAACGCCGTTTTTACTTCTGAGCTCAGAGACTTTTCTCCGTTAAAGTACGGCGCAAATTGCTTTTGAATTTCCTTGATCGCCCGGAGGATCATCGTCCTCTGGTTCGGGGTCGCTTCTCTTCCTTGCCCCGTCACTCCCTTCAGATCTTTCACATAAAACCAGCCCAGAAAATCCACGAGAAAGAACCCGGGAAGGCTGTCGATCTCTTCATCCGTCAGCCGCCGGTCTCCCGCGGCCTCCTGGTAGGCTTGCAGGATTTGGATCAGATCCCGCTCCAGATGTCCGACCACATAACCTTGGCGAGGTCGTCCGGTGCGAAAAAGGATCGAGGTGAAATCTTCGATCCGGTAACCCAACCTCGAAGCTTCCCAATCCGTGATCTCGCGGATCTTTCCGTCAGCGTCAAAAAAACAGTTCGCGAAATTAAAATCGGAGCTGATGGGCTTGAGCGGAAGTTTCCGGAGCAACGAGGAAACCTTGGGAAGGGCCTGGTCCAAGACGGACAATATCGTCTCGCTATCTTCTTCCGAATAAAATCGTTTGATCTGCTCCCGGTCCTCGACGCGGCCCCGCTCCATATCCCGGAGCTGCCATTCACGGGTCCACCGCTCCAGCCCCTTCCAATCCGAATCGGTCACATCCTCCGTCGCGGCGTGGATCCGATACAGCCATCGAGCGGCCTCTTGCAACATTTCGGGCGTCGCCTCTTCGCGATGGACGCTTGGGTATTCCGTGATCCATCTTTCAACCATAAAGTATTCTTGGGTGTGCAACTCGGTGTCCGTGATCCTGAAGAATAAATTTTCGCGCTTTTCCTCTCCAAGACGATAAAGCGCCGGAATGGGGGTTCCCTTCTGTTTATTCCGATGAACCGTATCCGCGATAAAAAGCATCTGCCTTTCCCTGTCGATCGGATCGAAAGTCGTGATCTTTTTGAGGCCAAAGAACCCACGAGTCGTTTCAAGAATGGGAATACTTTTATCATTATGCGCTCTCAATTGAACCGCCTTTAGCTCACCGAGCCCGTATTCTTTAAAAAGCCTCGCGATGTCCTCATCCGCCCATCCCTGGAAGGCTTCCCTCGCCCCGGGAATTCCAAGAAGCACGGACTGACTCACTTCCGTCTTGTCCCCCGGACTTTTGGCGGCAGCCTCGCGCAGCGGGTATTCATTCATAGAAAGGTTGTGATGGGCGAAAATATTCATCGAATGGACTAGCTGTAATTTCTCTGCGCGTATCCTTCCAAAAGTATCCTCCCGATGCCTTTTCACCCATTCAAGAAGCTGCGCTCTTTCGTCACGCGTCAATTCCCTGATAGGAGAATAAAGCGTGATCACTCGCCGTTCCGGCGTTTTTCCGTCAAAAAGGATCGTCTCGGCCTGTATCCGGCCGTCCTCGGGATCCACCGTGACTCCCTGAACCCAAATATCAAAAGGTTCCCTTGCCTTGGCCATTTGTCCGGTTTTCTCCTGAGCATCTTGGATCTTTTCATCTGAGAAAGGTTGCTTCTGTAGGTGGAATGTCTCCAAAGTAAGGTGGTAGGCCTCGCGCGGAAAAATAAAGAATTTCTGGGCGAAGGGTTGTTTTGAAAATTCATCGGTAAGTCGGATCAACCCGCGTACGGTCTCATGACCTTCTTCGGGGTACACAGCAGCGGACAAACTGTAAAGAACCGCTGGGACACCTTCCCGGTTGGCGACACGCTCCCAGAGATTGATCTTCAGCCCCGGAACTTTTCTGAATTCAACGTATCTGGAATAGGACTCTTCCGTATAAAGTCGTCCCGCGGCTATCGCCTGCTCGGCCTTCAGGAAAGACGGCTCAAAAACAGTCCGCCGCGCCTCATCCAGGATCGTTTGTTCTTCCGGTGTCCTTACCTCGGAGCGGACTATCGGGTCGGATGGATCGGGCCTCGCATCATCATAAAGGGAACGCACATCGGCCCAAAATTCCTTGCCGTCCCATTTGAACGGCATTCCGTAAATAACGAACCGCTGATCCTTCGTCAGTGCCGGCGGCATCTGTGCCTTGACCGCTGCCAGATCACAAATGTCGGGGATCTGATCTATGGCCGCTTCGATCTTTTTGTTGATGACGTCGGCCGCATACCAAAATTCGACAGGGTATTTTCTCAGGCGGAGATTACTGTTAAAGACCGCTTCCCCGCCTGGCGCAAGCAGTGAGATCTGGCCCAGGAGCCGCAACCATTTAGCCCATCGCTTGTAGGCATCATCCCCCTTAGCAAGTCGCGTCGAAACCATCATCAGCGAATTCAGGATATCGATCGAATCGCGCCACTGTCCGCGAAGCTTCTCTTCTTCCGCCCCAAAAATCGCCCCGATAGTCTTATTAAGATCTGAAACCTCTTCCGGGGTCAGGTCCTGATCCGAATTCATGGAGGATTTCGCCAGCTTTTCAAACCGGTACTGGTCATAATTCCGGAGAGACCGGTCCCGCGCTTCCGAATCGAGCCACGTCACCACCGTCGCGAGCCTTGCCGGGTAATACACCATACTGTCCGGAAGCACACTCGCCGCATCCGCGATATTGTGCAGCAACAACTTCTCAAAACCTTTTTCATCAAGCCCTTCCTTGAATTTTGTGTAACGCAACTCTCCGAGATACAGCGATCCTGCACTCATGTGGCGTCGGATAAGCGAAGAAACAGCCCGAGCCCTCTGCGAAGACATGAGAAGATCGCTCTGGAAGAAAGATTCTGCATAATCCGCCCCGCTTGCCTCATGCCCCACATCCGCGTTGCCAAAGATGTATCCAAAATCATGGGCTTTGATCTCAAGCCACATTTCCGTTTTTTCATCCAGCGTTAATGCATCATAAACGGACTTCACCCGTCCAAGATCTTTCCGGTACCCATCCTTATCAGGTGAGGTGGTTCCGTGCTTTAAGCGGTTGAGAAAGTAATCAAAATTGCCGGTGGTAAGGGCGCGAAAGAAACGTTCAACACGTATCATGTGCCGTGCTTTCTCGGGATTAGCTTCCAACGGTTTCTCTTCATTTCCCTCTTTGATCTTCCGGAACGGTTCGCTGGCCGAAAGATCGAATTTCTCAACCTCGAGATCCGGAAGGTAAGTATTAACGATCTTCATCGTCGCATCGCTGACAGGCTCCGGGCCCTTAAGCCCTGAAAGGGCCTCAAGGATCTCATCGATAGTGATCTTGACATAATCCTTCTGGCCCGCCGACTTCGTCTGAGAGCGTTCCGCTTCCGCCTCGGCAAGATAGCCTTCTAACATTTTTGCTACATCCCGCGCCTCGGAGCGAACGGACAGAAGACCTGCGCCTTGCGCCTCCCGAGAAACATTTTCCACTTCAGCCGCATCCGATTCCGGAGAAACCATGTCGTTATAAACATCAGAAAGCACTACGCTGGCTTGCTGAGCGGTTATGGGCAAAAGCAGAGCAGGCGATTTTTCAGTCACTGAATGTTCTTGAACCGCTTTTAAAAAAGAAGAACCGATAGCTTTCAGATTGGCCGAAAAAGCAAAACGCTCTTCGGCTGATTTTCTGGCCATCGCCCCCATTTGATCCCTCTCCGCCTCATCACCCGCAAGTTGACCGATCCTCCGCGCCAGATCCCGGTAATTTCCACGAGGAATCACAAAACCGGTGACACCCTCGACCAAAGTTTCAGGCAGCCCTCCTCCGTCAGAAACGATGGCAGGAACACCGCTGGCCTGCGCCTCCACCGGGACGAGACCGAAGGGTTCAGCTCCCAACGTGGGATAGACCACAAGATACGATGCGTCATACCAGCGCCTCATTTGTTCGACTGACTGGCCTCCCACAAAAAGGACTTCCACCTTGAGGCTCTTCGCAAGATCCTGCAGCTTGGCAAGATCATTTTGCAATGGATTGTGCTCGGGCCCCAAAACAACAAAAGACAATTGAGAGCTCCGTGCGGGATCCTGTCTCAATAGTTCTGCGGCAGCACGGAGGGTAACCTCCTGGCCCTTGCGGGGCTCGATACGGCTCGGGTGAAGGATGATTTTCTTGCCCGAAAGGCCATACTGCTTACGAAGCGCCTCAACAGACATACGATCTTCGGCATTCCGTTCTTGAAGAAAATAGCTCATGTCAGAAATAGGATATAGGCGCTCTACTTTTTCACTGCCAAGGTCTGAAAAAATCTTCTGAAAGGCATTACTGCATGTCACCGCCGCATCCGAGTTCCTTACCAAATAGGCAACCCCTTCCGTAATGGCGCCGCCATGGAAAAAGTAATGAGAAGGGATCCGTAACTGGTGAGAAAATGAAAGGGCGGTTTTCAAAAGGATAAACTGCGCTTTTGAGCTATTCAGAGCGATCAGATCGATCGGCATCCGTCTCTGGATCTCAGCGAGAAGCCTTTCCAAATGGATGCTTACTTCCCCGTCCGTGAGAGGAATGTTGTCAGGACTCCTTTTAGGAATCCCATGGAGCACAAGGCGGTTCCCGCTTTTGGGGGCCTCAAACAATGTTTCCGATGGCTCTGTCCCCGCACCCAGGTACAGAAGCTCGAACGTAAATCCTTTTTCTGTTCTCAAGAGCGTCTTGATCAAATTCTGCTGGTAAGTCTGTATCCCACCTATTTTAAGCTGCTGAGGACTGATGGAAAGTACATGCCGCACGCCCTTCGCACCAAGCTCACCTCCGGGCAAAGACGGAACGGTCCCCTCGTTCAATTCACGGAAGAAACGCGCCCAGTTTTCCTTCAAAAGCGCCTCACGTTGCTTTTCCGACAGGACCGATTTATCAGAAACAGTTGGTGACCCAGCTGCCAATAGTCGCATCTCGGAGCGAGCTTCAAGCGAGTCCCGAGTAGTACTTGAATCAACAGGATTCAAGGGCATCTCGGAGCGAGCCTCACGCGAGTCCCGAGAAGTACTTGAATCAACAGAATTCAAATGCATCTCGGAGCGGACAGAAGAAGTAGCAGTCGGTGCCGTTGCAGGTTCCGCTAAAACCTCTGTCGGAAAATTCGTGATTTTATAAAGAGCGTAGGGCTTCCCTTCAAAGAGAAAGGATTCAACGAGAGCGCCCTGCAGCGGGTACGCTTTGGGCTCATCTTTGCGGGATTTCGGCCAGGGCTTATAATTAAAACGTTTCACGGCAGGGGGCACTTTCTCAGCCTGCAGTGCAATAAAGAAACCTTTTTTTGCTTTAAACAAATAAGATTCCTCATTGCGAGCCCAGGCAATCGGCCGAAAGCTCTCCAATCCGACCAGCAGGGGTTCTCCCTGAACATGCAAGCGTGCAAGCCTGCTACCTTTCAGAAGGGCTGCGATGTGTTCTCCATCCGAACCCGTCAGGAGGTTGCCAAGGACCCCCCAAAGAGAGACTTGAAATATCATAAGCGAAACACCCGGGAAAAAACCCAGATACCACAAAATGAAGGATACGCAAGCAACGCTAAGTTCCATCAAAGGACCCGATACAGCAATCCAAATACGTTGGATGGGGAGAAGTCTAAAATCGTCAGGCGAGTACGTGGTAACAAATCCCGGAAAAAGGCTATAAACAATATCCTGGACAGTCGCTTGCCCGTCAGCCTTCCCTCTTTTTTGAATTATCTTCGCCGAGATAAAATGACCTGCCTCATGCGCCGCTACTGCGCTAATGGCAATCAAGGCAAAAACAAATCCCAAAAAAGGCATGTCGATCACGAATGCGCCATAAATACTCTTATAAGATTCAATCCGTTTTTTGACCGCACGACTTGGCTGTCTCGAAAGAAAAGGGCTGTACTCGGAAATGAACAATTCGCGGATAACAAAAGCTAGACTGAATGCGGTGAACATCACTATTCCGGGCATGCGATCGAGAACAAAAAAAGCCCCTGTCACGGAAAGAACAGCACGGAGAAGGTTGAGTCTCCGGTTAAAGGTTGCCACCTTTTTCCAGTCGAACACGCCGTGTCGCTTAAGATAAGATTCGTACTGACTGACAAAAAAATGGATCGCATCCGAAAATATTTTATTACTGAAAACCACAAGACCCCAGGCAAGCCCGAATAGTACCGTCACAAAACCAAAACCGATAACCCTTTGCCCAAACTTCATCGGGTTAACAAAATAGTCACGCAGAGCTTTTCCGATCGGCACGCGCTTTGCAGCCTGCGTGACGCTCTCCCCCCCGGAGGCATTTCGAACCACCGGCTGGGCTTGAGAAGGCAATGAAAATACTGGATCGGGTACCGGAAGGCGCCGGATCGAGAAATTGTCCGCAAGGTGGACCAGCTCCGCTTTCTCCGCACGGAACAAGCCCATCACCCGATCGCGATTCCGGATAACCCAGCTTTGCACCTGGCTTGTCTCATCCGCCGTCAAGGGCTCGAGGGGCGTCATCAGTGTCATGGCCTGAATGCGGGGCGCCCAGCGCCACGAAGAAAATGCGTGAACGCGGATCCTGCCGGTTTCTTCATCGATCGCGACCCCTGCCACGTCAATATCAAAGGGCTGCTTATCCTTGAGAAATGCCTCCGTCTCTTCCCGTCCCGTTGTCACTTCCGAATCGCTAAAAGGCGTTTTCCGGGAATTACGGACGGGCCATAAGGTGAGATGGATCGCCTCTGAAGGAGTCCTGAAAAATTTCGAGGCCGCGAAAGGCAACTCTCTGTAGAAATCATCCTGGAGGCGGGTCATCTCCCTGCTGACAGCTCCAGCATGATCCGGAGCAACCAGCAAGGACAAGCTGTAGAAAGGCGCCAGTGTCCCGTCGGATGCAAAAAACCGTTCGCGGGCACTCACCCCCCACTGGCCCGGAATTGAAAGCGCTTCTTCCGTATAAGAAAAACCAAGACCTTTTTCGAACGCTTCATCAAAAGCCTTCCCCCTCAGTTCCGAACGAGGTTTTACGATCCCGCCTTCTACAGACTCCGGCTGAACTTGATCGCCTGGGTTAAGGCCGGCAAGCCGGCGCTCGATCAGTTGCGGGTCTGAAATATTTCCCATGGCCTCGACGGATGAAGTGATGGCGCGAAGCGTCGATTGAGCGGAAGCATCCTCGCCCGCAACGGCGGCCGAATAGAAAATGCTGGGAGGTTTATTGGCATGGGCCGCGAGAAACGGCGTTTCGAAGGTCCGATGGCCTTCCGTCATGAGCTGCTTATAGAAATCTTGGTGTCTTTTGTTCGCGGAAGTAATCCTGGGAGAAATGACAACATAGGAGATCCCTTTCTCCCGCAACATTTCTTTAATACTGTTGGCGTGGAAGCCGCCGTACACCAGCACTGCTGGTGCGGGACTCGGGGAACGGCTAACGGTGAACGATTGAGACTTTTCGTTCTGCGCTATGCTTTCCACGTCCCCCTTCGTAATTTCGTTTCCCGTTCCCCGTTCCACGTTTCCCGCTTCTATGTATTTATCCATCGCTCCCGAGATCGTGCCATCCCGCTGCAGGGCAACTTCGTAGAACCGGACCGCCTCCTGGATATGGCGCTCCCATTCTCTGGACAAAACCAGGGGTCGGCGCGTCAGCGACACAATAAAATCTGCCAATCTCCGTGTGTCCAACCGACGCAGCGTCGTTTGGACCGCTTCATATTCCGCCTGGGTCAGTTCGATCCGGTTAAGCCTCTTGAGAAGGCCCAGCCCCTGATAATAAGTGAATATTTCCCGATCTCTTTCATTTTGAAGTAAGGCCACCGAGACATTCTTTTCCAACCGCGTGATCTCTTCAAAGACCCCTTTGAAATCCAGGGCATTCAGCTGCTGGTTCAATTTCGGGTCATGAGTCGTCTCGGCCATGAGAAGCATAGAAATGGCAGGATATTCTTTAGCGAAATCCCAAGCAGAGCGCGATTCAGGGCTTTTCAAATAAAACGCCTGAAGCTCTTTTAAATAATTAAGCAGGGGCAGCTTCCCTTCCGAAAAAAGCTTCCTCGCTTTCATCCAGGTCTTTAGGTCTTTGGGAAAGTATTGATTCGCAAGCGTGGTGATCTGGCCCCAAAGTTCCGCGAGATCTTCTTCGATGTCTTTGCGGCTCTGGGAGGAATCCTGATAGCATTTGATGTTCTCACCGTAGAGCTTGAGATCCTCAACGCCGATCAACTCAAAATCCTTCGGGATGACCTGAGACTTGAGACTTGAGACTAGAGACTTGCCGTCAAAACTTTGGTCTTTTTTACTAGAGTCTCCGGTCTCTGGTCTCTGGTCTAATCGGCTTCGCCGATTAATATGCGCATACTCCGCGCCGCCGATGCGGAGCTGGTCCATCATAAAATACGAGACCTTTTCCTTGGTCGCGGGATCTTTGATAAATCCAAAGAACTTGTCGGTGGGAACCGGGCCTTCGTAGCCTTCTTCAAAGACGGTCCGGACGCCGTCCCGCTCCACCAGAAGCCGGATGATCTTGGCAATATTCACCTGCGCTTCGAGCGAGTCGTGGGCGTCTTGGATGAGCACGATCCTTTGATCGTGCCGGGAAATGGCTAACGATGAACGGTTAACGATTTCGTTATTACGTTCCCCATTCCCCGTTCCACGTTCCCCGCGGTAGACTTCGTCTACCGAACCAAGTTCTTTCGGAATAGAAAAGGAAGCGGGAGCAACGGGTTCGATAACTTTGGAAGATTGACCGGCAATGGCCTGGGGGGCATAGCGGGAGACATCAAAAAGGACAAAAGCCAGGATGACAAAAATCGCCGTAGCCTTTCGAAATAAAAGGCCCCTTTGACAGGTTTTACAAGACGATTCCGCATCGTAAAACATACTTTTTAAAACCTCTTAGTTTTAGATTTCCTCAATACACGAGGATACTAAAAATGTAACACCTCATGCGCGATTGTCAATGAGGCGTGGGGTAAAAGTCTCTCCTGATTTCGGGGAACGAGAACCTAGGGGACAGACAATCAATGGACGCCCTCCCCTGTGTGAAGGTTAAAGTTTACGAAGAACTTCATTACAGCCCGAGGAACAAAGATTTCCACTACGCTGATTGCACTTGCGCCCAACGCGCAAGTACTACACCGTGTGGAACAAAGATTTCCACTACGCTGATTGCCCGATGGCCTGAGCGGCCTCGATCGCAGCGCCAAGCATCTTGGCGGCGCTGTACTGGAAGGCAATGCTCAGCTTGGTGCGAGACCCGGTCACGGTCACCACTTCCACGAACTGGTTCAACAACGCCGAAGCGGTAAGCAGTTTCTTCGAATCGACTCCGTCCTCGACAACCGCCTGCAGGACGTCATGATTCGTTTTGAACGAATCCGCCGCGATACCAAGCCGACTCATTTCATTCTCAACAAGCCGTTGCAGCAGGCTTGCAACATCGTCGCCAAAAGACAACTCGAACCGGTCTTCTTTGACAAGTTTGCCGAGCTCCGCTTCCACAACCGCCTGATCGCTCTTCTTCGCGACCACAATAAATTTGCTTCCCGCGGGGCTCAATTTCAGACGCTCAGCGATGTGCGGGGCATCAAAACCGTCGGCCGGGTTGTACTCGATAATATGACTTCCATAGCCCTTGAAGGACGGCAGAACGTTTGTCTTGATCCCGAGGATATCCATGATCGACAGGATCAGTCTCGACTCGATTGCGTTAATCCTCGGATTAACGATCGACGGGAGAATTTCAGTTTCAAATCTTGTCGCCTCAACAGATTTCGCCGCCGCGACCGCCGCAGTCTTGATTTCCGAACGCTTCGCCGTGCCAGTGAGCTCCGGAAATTCCGCTTTCGTACCCTCGGCCACATTCATCTTGGGCTGCGCTTGTTCCCCGAGCTCGGTCTTTAACCGGTCATAACTCATCACAGGCTGCTCGGTGTAAGGCTTGTCGATATGATGAGGGATCTGGTCCTTGACCGCCCGGAGATCGATCCCCATCGCTTCTGATCCTTGCATCAAGGCTTCCTCCAGGGAAATGACCTCTCCCGTCCCGACATGGATGATCAGATTCTTCTTGAACGACTGGGTCAGGAGCCGCGCCAGCACCATCGTCAAAGCGCCGACAGGCCCCGCGAGCTCAAGAGCGGCCATAAATTCTCTCATGACCTGGGTTGTATGAAGCGCCATGAGCTTCACCTTGCCCTGGATCAATTTCGTCAGATCATCCAGATTATTCTGGAGCACATTATTGGGATGCATCCCTTTGCCGAAGACATTCACAAAACGGAACACGATCCCCTTGCCTTGAGAAAGGCCCAGCACATCTTTTTCAGGAAGAAGCTTGGAGATCGCATAGTTGCCAAAAACAAGGGCCAGCGGATATTTGACTTCCAGGTCCTTGAGCGCTTTATCGAGCTCCGGTTGATCCTTCAGATTGTATTCCTTGACCTTCGCCGCCCAATAAGGCGTCAAACCGTCGCCAACGATCTGGAACAGATTTTCCTGGATCGCGGGATTGTCCAGCCTCGCGACCCGGGTCTGTTCGAGAAGTTCCTTCGTGAACTGCTCGGGAGCCATGGTGGCCCGGCCGCTCACATACTCTGCGACATAAGCATCAAACTTTCCGGTAAGATCATCCATGAATTTCTGGGTCGTGACATCGAACGGGATCGGCGTTTCCTCCGTCACGGGCTCTTTCATCGGTTCCTTGAAGAGCGGGTTCAGGGCGAAGATGGCCTGGCTGGAGCTGTAGGCCATCGGGACGCCGAGCTCCTTGGCAATCCGCGCGATCAGCTTGGTATAGAACACATTCACAACATAGGTCCGGACGATGAACTCGGAGGGTGATTCTTTTTCGACAGAACCTTTCGTCACAGCTTCGCGGCGCGTGCTGGTCTGCGCCGCAAGATGATAGATCGCTGTCGCCTTGCCCATGAGCTGTTTCATAGCTTGATAAGCAGTACCGGTCTGATCCATCTTCCGCGGGTCCATGCGGTCGCCCATATCCACGAGCACTACACGTTCCGCAAGCCCTGCAGCCTTCAGATCTTCATAAACACGCCGCAGGTTCGCGATATGGGTCTCCGGTCCCTGGGAGCGCAACGGGATCGCAACGCGCTGTCCTTCAGCACGCACCAAAGTATCGAGCCAATGAGAACCGATCATGCCGGTGCCGCCGAGGACAATAGGGCCTTTAAAGTCAGACTTCACAAAATCTTCAAGACTCACGGTCGGGAGATCCTGATCTCTCAATTCAGCGCGGCTTACGGCCGAAAAATCTTTTACTTTTGCCTGGGTGAGCACCGCCTTAACGCCGCGAGATAGCTCATCAACCGTTTGGCTGTTCAAATTTTCGCTTGAAAACGCCTTCGCCTCGACCTCAGTCACAATATCCGAATCCGCCAGAGGCATCAGCTGCGCAAGGGTCATACCTTCATAAAGAATGACCGATTCGGCCCAGGACTGACCATTTCCCACCTTTTGCCATATTTGAGTACCCGTCGGAATTTGGATCAGGACGGATTGGACACTTGCCTGTTTTGGGATGAACAGCTGCAACAAAAAGTGGCCGCTCCACGCATCAAACCTCTGACCCGGAACGCGGACACTCACGGCGGCAGCACCCTTGGGAACCATCGCCTGGCCTGAAACATTTTGAACAAAACCGTCAACGATGCTCCCCTCTTCCAGCACGGTCGCTCCGTCCACGATCGCATTGGCCTCGATCTTTACATTCTGTGCGATCCTCACCTTAGGACCGATGATCCGGCCGGGAAAACGTTTCCTGATGTCTTCGGAAACCTTGTCGGCATACCACAGATCCCCCTCTTTCCCTTCAAGATCCGGCACGATCCCGATCCCAAGACGGCGGCGCATGTTTTCATTCTTATAAAGCTCCTGGGTGATCTCCCAGGTTTGTTCCGGTGTGTTCGCGTGCAAATAGATCGCATCAGCCCCTAGGTTCACAAAACTCATTCCGAAGGCCTTGTTTGCATCGTCCGCCATCGCTTTGACCGCATCTAAAAGTCCTGGAATATCGCCAAGATCAGGGTGTGTCATGTCCCCGCTGGTGCGTCGCTTACGATATTCTTCCGGATATTGTTTGCCGAATGTGGCCGCTTCAAACAAAGCTTCCACAAAATTAAGCGCCGGATGACCCGGGAATGCGGCATCGATCTCTTCTCCCCTTTCGAGAAGCCAGAGATAGGCCGGCCATGAAAAATGATAATTTCCGTGGCTGATCATCGGAGAATTTTTCCCGAACGCTCCGCTTTCATGTTTTATTTGCAGCAGAAGATCTTTCGATGGTTTCTCGATCCCCATGAGGATGCGCCCGTTCGAAGCCCCTGAGCTCGGTATGGCAAAAACACCTAGTTCATATAGACGGGGATCCGCCCAAGTTGTTTCCTGTCCGTAAACCACCATGCCATTCTCTCCAGCCCGCACCAAGCTTCCAGCCTCATCAAAAACAGGATCAACAACCGGCGGTAACTGGGTCGGTAATGCTCCCGCGATCGCCGCATCGATCGAAACAATATCCAATCCCTCCGTAACATCAGGATCTGTGAAGATGCCTCGCTGAGCAAGACTCTGTTCAACTCCAAGCCATCCGCCTGCATTCGGCGTTAAGCCCTTGTTTTTATAACGCTCCATGGAAAACAACTGCAGTCTCGTGCTCTCTCCGCTCATAAGGAGACCTAGAGTCCGTATATTCCTCAAGGCCGCCGCAGAAAGCGTTGACACATGAAGAGCAGCCTTCAACGCGGGCGCGATATCCATAAGCCTTCCCATGCTACCCCGTCCCTTGCCGCCCGCAACGACTGTGGGGCGTCTGTCAGGATGGAACAACCGTCCCGTATTCCGGTCCAACACACGGCCTACCGCCGGCACCGTGATCGGTGTCGTCACGATGATTTTCTGATCATAATCTTTTTCTGGCGTACTCACCGCTTTGGCGAGCCATTTTTCATCAAATTCAATTCGACCTGCCACATACGGATTTCTGCTCTCGGAACGAGCGCCCAGAACCTGGTTGAGATAGAGAAGCGTCTGATCTTTTGCGAGGAAAGCTTTCCGGGATGCGGACAAAAGATTTTCCACAGTAAAAGCGTCGTACGCCTCTCGCGTCTCGGAGACGAAGAAGTCTTTCACCGCTTCGGAGCCGATTTTTACGCCCGGAAATTCCGAAGTCAGCTCATTCGAACGGTCTCTCATCCAAAGATAAGCTTTTCCTTTGATCCATTGAAGATTCAAAGAAAAACGAGGATCCGTCTGAAGAAAATCGATGACCGGGAACAATTTCAAAGCAACATTTCCGGATTCCGCCGCCGACCAGCGGGTGACGAACGCGGAATACTCCTTGATCCCATCGACCGCGACCCCTTTTTCTTCAAGTTCTGCAAGGGGCTCGGATTCATTCGCAAGATGCTCGGATTGTTCACGCACTTTAAAAAATTCAGGATTTTTTGCGGTCAATTTAAAATGAATGTGGTTCTGGGAAGCGCCCGCATAAAGTCCGTTATAATCCAGCGTCGCATTGTCGAGCTTGGTCGAAAGAGCCGCCACATCCTGCAAATCTTCCGCGGTGATCGCTTGTCCTCTGCGATTGGCCAGGACACTGACGTCCGGCACGAGAAGGAACGAGCCCCGCGCTTCGATGGGACTGATGTTGTAATAGACCTTCCAGAGCCGTCCGTTCACTTCCACTTCGGCGAGAGCCTTCCGGTTAAAAAGATTCAAGGACTCCAATTTCTCGGTCCGGCTGCAGAACGAGCAAGTCGCTTCACTGTGCAATCCAAACTCTTTGGGTTTGGCCGTGAATCCAGGACGGAATTTCCGGTATCCGAGGTAACGGACTGTAAGATTTTGGATCTTCTTTTCATCCATGATGCCAGCCATGTCCTGTCCGGTTTTAAGATCTTTCGCAAAATACTGCACATACCCTTTCCCGTCACGTTCCACAAAACGCAGACCATACTCGATTTGATCGCCGGTCTCCTCATCCATGCCAACGTTTTGCAGCACACCGTCGCGGACGGCTTGTATCCATGCCTCTGTCAGGTCCGTGGTACCGATCTTCACAGGATTCGCCCGCATTTCGTCAACCGAGATCATAGAAACGTCCCGCACTTCGGCGCGCACCGCGACAGGGCGTTCCGTGACAAATGCGAGACCGGCCGTTCCCACGGCATAAGGATTCCAGCTGGACTCCGCATCCACGAATTTCCCGTCCACGCGCTTGAAGGCGTCTTTACTGTTCGCGAGGAGGAATACCGATTTGATCGGATCGCCGGATTCACGCATCTTCCGGGCGATGACTTCCTGGACTTCCTCGAAGCTGTAGCCTTTTCCGTCCAGCGCATATTTCTTGCCGGTCAGGACGACCGACACGATCTTGCCGCTCTGCGTGATTCCAATCAGATTATGCGGGTACTTCGCAGGGGTCATCTTGACGTGAAGAATATTGTCTTGGATAAAATATTCCCCCGGCTTCATGTTGTATCCGGCGGTAGGCTCCACCGCACGGTACTGCCAGAGCCAATTCCCGAGAGCTCCCCTGACGATCGCTTGAGTCACCTGTTCCGGGGTCGCATTTTCGGCGATGTATTTCGCGAACCGAGGATCCTTTTGTCTTTCCGCTGCCGAGAAATAAGGCTTGAGATCGATCTCGATATAACCATTCCGTCCCGCCACTTGCGTGATTTCCTTTGTCACTTGGTCACGGCCGAGCGCAGGCCCGTAAACCGGCGTTCCGTCCGCCTTGGGCGTCTCATCAAAGAACTGCGGGATGTTGTAAACCTGGAAGACGTCGGTCGTCTGCGCCATGATCTTATCCAAAGAAACCGTTTGGCCGTTTTCGATGAGGCGCTGCCCAAAGATCGCGAACTGGATCTCGTTGCTCAAATCATACTGCCGGAGAACATCGCTCGCGCGGTAAACGCGGGCTGTGGATTTTCCGGCATCGCGGACGAACTGGAGATCTTCCGAAGTCGCTTTTCCGGATTTCCAGTAAACGAACATGCTGTAAGTCCGGGCCGCCACCGGTTCATCGGAAGGCGCGAGCAGCCGGCGCGACTTTCCGTCAAACGCCACGAACCAACCGTTATGGAAGAGATTGTGATAGGAATAGAAAGCCATCGTCTGCTTCGCAAGATCCAGCTCAGACAGGAGAGGGTTCTCGATAGACTCCCAAGGAATATTGGCCGCAAGCGACGTCGCGTACGGCTTGTCGCTCTGGTTCGCGTCCGCCAGGAAATGCAACTGGGTCGTCGCGGGATCATACACGTCAAACACCTGCGGGTACGTCTCAGGCGCAGCCGCCGCTTTCCGCGATTCGGAGCGCTGGGCATTGATCGTGGCCATTTCTTCGGCGGTCATGGGAACGACTTTGCCGAAGCTCGAAAGAAGCTTCCCGTCGATCATCGCCGGGCTGAGGTTGAAAATTTTCTCCCAGGCCGGCTGCTGGTCCTCAACCGCCTTAAGGTCCTTCGTCGGAGTGAAAATATTATCGGCGCCGTCCCGGACCCCGGCCACAAAGGCCTTCTTCCCGGGGATCAATCGGAACAACGGATTCTGCTGCATCTGTTCCGGATACGCCGCCACGACCTCTTTGCCGGTCACCGGGTCGCTCACTTTCTTTCCGGTCGTCGTGTAGGTCGGCAGTTCTTTCCACAACCCGCGAACGCGGTCCGCCAGATCCTTATCGGAAAGCGCCTCATAATTCCGGAGCGCCTTGGCCGCCGTCTCGCGCCAATCCGCCTGCAAAAGGTCTTCAGGCGTCAGCACGCCGATCAGCGTCAGCAGCGCAGGGAGATAAACATAATAATTGGCGGGATTGAAAGAATCATTCGCCGCCGCATCCTCAATGTAACTTTCCGCCTTAGTCCCCTTCGGCGCGTTCGGAGGAAGATCCTTCAAATGCTCCGCATCTTCGCGGAGATCGATATCCTGGGTCATCTTCCCGGTTTTTTCATCCCGGTAGTCTGCAATCACAGGGATCCCGCCCGCGTCATTCGGCTCTTTGGCGGAGATCTCTCCGATCACGCTCACGGGTCTTCCCGCCTTGATGGATTCCCACATCATCCCCAGGATCCTGACATTCGGACGCTGAGCCACATTATCAATATTACCGATCGTCGCGATCACCTTGCCTTGCCGCAACGCATCCGCCAACACCGCGCGGTTCAGCAGGATCTGCTGGACATTGCTGCCATGGCCGACCCCTGACACCAGTGAAACCTCGCCGTTCGAGAACACCAGGGGCTTCATCGTCGCCTGATCCAGACGGTGCGACACTTCCTGGCGAATCAGCTTGTAATGGCCTGCCCCGGCATCCGGCTGCTGCTCCAACAACCCGCGAATGATCGGGTCCGAAAGAAAACTGCTCGTAACCCAGATCGGCATCTGCTCGTTCAAACCGTGCATCAGCGCCAGCTTGGCCTGCAGGAAGCTCAGATAGATCGGCGCGCTGCCATCGTTGGGCACGATCTTGAGCATCTTGTAGCCGGCCTTCGGCGTTCCGCCAAACCGCGAGGCAGCTCCGGCCGCAGCAATGATCGAAACCAGATGGTTCATGGCCTCTTCTCCGGCCGTTGCAAAGCCGCTGAGAGCTTCCGAAGGAATGACCCGGCGACCCTTATAATCCTGCCCGGGCATATCCTCGCCGGAATAGATCTCCTCAACCGATCCGATGACTGCCTTGTTAGCTTTGCGCGGCGACGGCAGGACTGTCAACTTCACCGCTTTGCCTCTCCCGGAAAGCGGTGGTTGATTGTAATAGAGATTTTTTTCCTTCGAATAGGTCCCGGCCGCAAGCCCTTTCAGGAACTCGGCTTCACGGTCATCGTCGAAACCGAACTGCGTCATGATGAGGATCCCGCGGAGCTGATTGATCAGCTTGATCTCGCCTTCGGTCAATCCCTTCGTCTCGCCCACCAGATCCAGCACTTCCATCGCCAGGGTATATTCAACGGCATCCGGCTCAAGCGTAAGATTACCGACTCTCGGACCGGTCTGAGTCCCGGCGATCGAGATCGCACGGAGCAGCTCATTCAGTTCCGCCTTCGGTAATTCCTGACCTTTAAGGCCGGCCTTCATTGATTCCAGAAGCTTGACAGCCTTCGCGACTTCAGCCGCCGGGACCGCAGGCGCCACAAGGTCCGGTTGGAGCGAGAAATTCGCGGCGGTCAGTTCCACCGACGGATTGCCGGCGAAGGTGACAGTTTGGCCGGCATAGAATTGCTCGAGCGCCACATTGCCAAGCCGGGTCAAAGGATCGGCCGCCACGGCATCCAGATCGATCTCTTCGAGGTTTTTCACGACCTCTGCATCCAGCTTCGGCTTCAGGGCCTCCATAAGATTGTAGGCGCTGGCCCGGACATACTCCGCAGACTCCCACGTTTCAGCAGCATAGAACCCCTTGGTCATCGTCCCCTTATCAAGGTGGGAATCGTAATACGGCTCCTTAGTTTCAAGAATCCTGACGAGTTTTGAAAGCGAGGTGATAAGGCTATCGATCTCGATCTGGATCGGGTACGGGATGTATTTGTTACCACCGGAGGTCATGGGGAACTGCGTCTTAAGCTCTTGAACTATGGCAACAGCCGCTTTTGCCGAGGCAATGGCCGCATTTACATTTTCTTTATTGCTTGAGCCTGCAATATTAATGACAGCCTGTTTATACAGTGCGTCCAGCTTCGGTTTCATATCGGAGCGGACGTAATAAGTTCTGTTCCCGATCTTCACATAGGTGCGGGTCCCGGCAACGACTTTATGGACGCGAAGTGCCTGGCCGGCCGCATTGGTAAAAGTAAGCGTGTCTTCATCCCCGGCGGCTTTCTCGACCTTCCCTTCAACCGTCGTCCGGACATTCACGAAACCGAGGGAACTTCGGACGATCAAGCTCGCCTTCGCAAGAAGATCCTCCACCGAATTCCACTCCAGGCTCGCGGCCTTAAGCGCCTCGACCACTTCGCCATCGGGAAGATATTTCTTCTCCGGCATCACCGTCACGATCCCCGCCGCTTCCAGCACATGGACCGTGTGATTCGCTCCGAGGATCGCTCCGACCGCCGCGATCGGCGTGTTGGGCTTGCCCATGAAAACAACGACCCGTCCGGCCGAGATCATCGTCCAGTGAGGGATCTGATCGGCCTGAAGGACCTGAATGAGCTTCATCGCGCTTTCGGCGATCTGCTTTCCATTCACACCGGTAAACATAACATGGGAGACCGGCCAGTCCTTCACGTGAGAAAGGGTCACAGCACCGTTCATCCCGATCTCATCCGCGCTGCGCTCGAGCCTCTCGAACGGCAATTTCTCCGTCGTCACATGCATGTGCAGCTGCTCGGCGGTGTACCACTCCGTATTCTGAAGGAACTTCATCCGGCGGTTCTCCGCCGCGATCGCAAGCGCCGTCTCCAGATCGCCCTGCGTAAGGATATTCGGGCGGATCGTCTCATCATCCGAGATCAGAAGCGTATGGAAAGGAACGGTCAGGTCCTGGGGCGCGACCATGAAATATTTCCGGCCGAACGCCTGCGGGATCCGGAACAGAATGCCGCGCGCATCAAAATCCTTCTGGAACTTTCTGAAATAAAATCTGTTGAGATCCGTCGGCCGGTTGGGTTTCAATTTGTTGGTATTGGGCTTGCCCTGGGAAGTCTTGTCGATCGCGAGCTCAACTTTCCCCTTCGGCTCCCGTTTCGGGATCAATGATTCCTTCGACTTGACATACGGGTTCGCTTTCCACGCCGTTTCAAAGGCCGCTTCAAAACCATCCAGCGAAACCTCTTTCGCGGCGTTATCCAGCACCGTCACTAATTGCGGAAGAGCGCTAAGATAATCGATGGCGGACTGCACTTCAGGACTCCTAGGAACCGGCACGGACCACGGATCTGGCGTACCGTCTTTGGCTTTATGGTTGGGCCAGGCCTCCAATTTATCCGCTTCGCCCAGCCAGATATTAAACCACGCGACGGCGTCCTCGTCAGAAAGGGCTGCGATGTCCGCGATCTCCGGGATATAAGAGGCATAGCCAACGACTTCGATCTCGGTCCCCGTGTACGCAGCACCAGCGTCTTTTTTAAGATCGGTCACTGCAACAGCCGCGCCCTTGGCTTCAAGCCCAGGCATCGTTACCACAAGAATCCTCAACTTTTGCCCCGTGGGCAGTTTCGGCAATCGCGGCAGCAACAATTTCCCGGAATTCCGGATATTCTGTCCGCTCGTCGTTGATTGGTCTTCCATGATATCCACTTGAACCCGGTCGAGTCCCGACTCCATCACATTCTTGAAATACTGAGCTTCCGTCATGCGCCCCCCCTTACCATCGGGCTCATTGAGGGCAAGAAGCACCTTCTCGGGCGGCCCATACTTGCCGCTGGTTACGATCAGCATCCCCGGATTTTTTTCTTTTACGATCTTGGCGATCCGGCGCGCCTCAACAGGCACTCTTTTATCCGCGGACCCCATGACGATCATCGCGTGAAAGTCCATCTCCGAAAGTTCCGAATCACTGGCGACCGGCGTCCATGTGCCCGTCGTCGCGCTGTACGCCGCCCGCAATGCAAGCCCCTTCACAAGAGCCAAACCTTTCTCATTCGCGGCCGCCCGCTCCGCCGGCGTAAAAGTCCGAACCTCGGACCGAGCAACATTTACTGCAAATGATCCCTGCCAACTTTTGTTTTCCGAGCCAGTGAATTTAATCTCAGCGCCCGAGCCATCCAGATTTGATCCGTCTTCTTGCGTGGACTCTTTCCATCCAATTTGAATCTCATTCCCTTCGGGGACAAACGTGAGAGTCGGTTTACGGTCTTCCGCAAGCAGTTGTTCGATCTGAAGAAGTTTTGAATCCGGAATATTAAGCCACGCTACACGGTAATAAGGACCGTCCGAGAGGAAAGTACCCGCGCCATTTAGCGACGTCGGCAATCCGGCAATTTGCTTATCCGCAAATTTCACAACTTCCGCTTCAATAAAGCGAGCGGCATTTGGAAAACGGGTGAGTTTCCCTCCAAAAGTCCTCAGCCAAGCCATTCCATGCTTGATCCCCCAGCTTACACCGTAGATCGATGCAATAATTCCAATATCCATCGCCATATTAGAGAAAAATTCGAGAGGACTCCGCTCCCAAACAACACGCATTTGGTGGAACATTTGAGTGAACCCATTCTCATTTGCAAGGCCAAGCAGCGGAAGCGGAACGAATGACCGGAACCCAAGAATATTCCAGCTAGGCCGCGGTTCCTGATCGTTATCCTCCGAACTTGTACTCTGCTCGGCTTGACGTTCTCTCTCAAGCCGCTCCGATTCTTCACGCTCGGCGAGCTCTTTTGCTTCACGCGTAAGCATTTCTTTATATGCACTCACCGCATCTGCGGATCGCGGGTCTCCGATCTTCTCTAGTGCTGTAACGACAGAATCGCTGACGAAACGATCCTTCAAAGCCGCCATCAAGGAAGGCACAGCATCGGTATCCCGCAGATCGCCAAGTGCATCAGCCGCTGCGCGACGAACATCGGGATACTTACTATTGAGCTGTTTCCCAAGATCCGAAAAAGCATTGAGCCCACGAAGCGCATGAATCGCAGAATCGCGAACATGTTCAAATTCATCCGACAACATCCCAACAAAAACCAGGGTCATCGACTTCTCTTTCATGTTTCCCAACACCTGCACAGCGAGAGCGCGAACATAAAAATCCTTGTCATTAAGAGTCTTGAGCAAAGCCGGCGCGGCGGGACTTCCGATCATTTGCAAATGCTTTGCCGCATCCGATTGAAACTTCGCTTGATGTAAACGCCACAAATACCAGCTGATCGGACTCGAAATACGCCAGACCGAAAAAACGATTAAACGAACGACAAGAAACGCTAAGATAAAAACAAAGATGCCTGTCACCCCGATGGTAAGCGTGGTCAATATCGGATGTGCAAGAAATTGATATCTGACCCAGTCCATCCCCCTCAAATCAAATTTACTCAAAGCTTCAAAAGCTTTATGTCTAACGTCTGGCCATTGGTAGTCTGCTGCGACGGCCTGAAAGAGACCTGGGATAGCACGAGGATCTTTTAGCTCACCCAGAGCTTCAGCTGCATCATAAGAGACATCCAGATCATTCGAATTATTCAAGGCGTCAATTAGTGCCGACACGACTCGCGGATCCTTCAATTGACCTAAGTCACCTAATGCTTCGAATGCAGCGAGACGCAAATTATCATTCCGACTTCTTAAAGCAACGGTCAGGGCCGGAACGGCTCTCAAATCTTTCAGCTTACCAAGCGTGTTGGCGGCATAAACGCTAACGTCTGGGTTCGAATCCCCCAAAGCATCAATAAAGGCGTGCACATATTCCGGCGTTTTAAATGTCTCAAGAATTTTACGCGCAGTAACACGAACCCTAGTATGCCAATCATCTAAAGAATAGCCTCTTGAGAAAGGGATAAGTACCGGTACGACTCGCGGATCTTTCATTTTATCTAAAGCTTCTTCTACAGCGAGCCGCATATCAGTATCCCAAGTATTTAAGGCCTGGAACAGCGCCGGGACTGCTCTCAAATCTTTCAGCTCACCAAGCGTTCTGGCAGCATAAGAACTAACGGCCGGGTCCGAAGCCTCTAGATTTCTCATAGCCTCTTGAAACCTAGCCTCATTCTCTTTCGACAAAGCATTCAGGGGAGGAACTTGGGACGTCACCTGAACGATCGCGGAATTAGTTGCGGCAGGAACCATGTCCGACGCTTTAACGGAAACAGCCATCATTCCGACAACCGCCGCCAGCATCAATTTCTTCGCAACATTTCTTCTCAACTCCGATCGAGCAGAAGGCTGACCTTCTTGCGAAGACTGGGCCGCAGGCCTCGGGGTAGCGTCGAATTCCTTTTGCAAAACCTCTATCTTGTCGACCACCGGCTTCCACAACTTGGCGTCTCTTGCAACAAAAGGTTCCGACTTTTTTCCCAGTTTTTTTACCCCCGCGGCAAGCTTAACCAATTTTTCCAGGATCTCATTCTCCTCGTCCGTCGCCACGCCCTCCTGGGATCGCTTGCCCTTTGCCTTTTCCAAATCCTTAAGCAGTCGCGATTTTTCCCCCGCGATGTCATTCAACTGCGCCTCAGCCTTTTCTTTCGACTCTTTTTGCTCCTTCAGAAGCATGCCGGCTACTGCCATACGGACATCACTTGTATCTTCCTTGATCCTCAGGAGCTCATCGTTTGACACGCCGGAAAGTTTTTTCCGCTGGACGAAATCCCACCCGAACACCCCGAGGAAGCCGAGAATGCGAACGGTATAGCTGGCGACCAGAAAAACAACCCATATCATGATCCAAGCACTATTGCCTTGCAACCCAAGCTGAAAGAGCCCGGGAGCACCGTCCATGCCGCCAATACCGGAACCGGCCGTGATAAAGAAACTATCCTTCATAAAGATCTGGTTGAACAATCCGAAGAAATGCTGCATCACATCCCAACGCCAGAAAGCAATGGTCGCAAGGATCGACGCAACGCCTCGGATCCTCATTAAAGCCGTTGCCACCTTCTGAGGAAAAACATAGCCGCTTTGATAATCCGAAAACGGTTTGATGAAGGTCGCGTACCAAAGAGGCATGGCGAGCAATACATAAAAGAATGGTATCCAAACTGAAAACCACGGCAAACCAAAACCGACAGCAGCTAAAGTGGCTGCAACCAGAAGCATGCTAGTTCCGATCCGTCTAAACTCCCGCGCTTCATAGGGCGGTTTTCCTATCGAATCTTTCTGTGCACGCCATGATTCTTTATACAAAAACTTAAACCATTTCAATGAACTTGAGCGATCCGATGCCATGAATTCCTTAATCGCTATCTTCAACGCATCTTCCACGGTTTTTTCCCCGCCAGGCAAAACGCGCGCCGCAGCAATATCGGCGGCAGCTTCTTTAATATGGTCGGCAGAAGTATTCCCGAGGAACCTTGCAAAATTTTCATTAAATCCCGGATTACTCTTATCATTTTTAACAAGCCAGGATTTTTCCAAAAACGTCTTCAGACGATGCTTGTATTCCTCTGAACGCAACCCCATTTTAAAAAGAAACGAGATGACAGGAACTACAAGCAATACCCCCGCAGCGAATGTAATCCCAGTCGCTGCCCCCATACCAATACCCACCAGCATTGTGATCATGAAAAAACCGACCATAAAACCCCGGCGGGTCGTTGACGGATAAAAATATTTAGTCGGTGTTTCAGTCCGCATGATTATGTCAGCCGGCTGGGCACCCGGCGACTCCCCGAAACGGTGCAATCGGCCTATCGCTTCGCTGACTTCGGATTGATCCCAAATATCAAAAACGGAACTAAGGTAGATCGGCTCCCCTTTTTCATCCGTCCATTCAATAAAGTCTATGACCGGTCGAAACAATTTTGCCGCCCAAGCCCCGACCTTGCCCAATTTACTCTCGGGTCTTTTTTCCATGCCGGGCCCCTTCACACCCCAACTCTCGATCCAATTCAACAAGGCCCCCAGCAACGGCGTCGCAATCACCCCACCAAGGATAAAAAAGGTAAGCAACTGGGCCGCATAGACTGCCGTTACCCCATAAATGCCTGGGATAACTGCAGCTACCAGCATGAAGAACAGGGTCGATCGCCACAAGGGGTTACTAAAAATACCACCCGTCGGCTTATCATTAAAAAACTTGGAGGGCTTAGTAAGGGCAAAGCTTCTGCCAAAAAATCTCAGATGCAGCGTCGGGATGTCATTGGAAAGCAACCACTTGGCGGACTTTTTAGCCGTCGACAAAAAGCTAGAGTCCCGGTCGTCACCGATAAGCCCCTTGCTGTCCGCACGAACCAGAAGCGCCGAATTGACACCCTGCATGGGAGCTTGGGTCGTCGCGAGTTCTTCGAAATACGCCAGAGGCAGGCTGTCCAATGCCACAGGGTTCCAAGGCATCCGGTTCATCACGATCATCCGTGAACCGAGGACAAATGTCCGGTACAAAAACAGCGTGAAAGACCCGGCATTTCTTGCCTGCATTTCCTTATATTTTCGGATCTTATCAATATTGGCATGCGCGTAACGAATGATCTCCCAGCTATCCGAAGGCGTTGCGGTAACGAGCTCGTCTTCACCATTATATTTCCCGCCTAAACCGTTATCGGCATTCATAACGCCTTTAGTCGTCGTATCGGCAAGTTTCTCCTGGGTAAGCTCCTTCACCGCGGTTTCTGTCGGAAACTGCCTTTCCAATTCACGAAAAACAAACCCGGAAAGCAGAAGTATCCTTGTGTAGTAGGGATTCCAGACAAAACCCTTCATCTGCCTCGCCATCAGACGGGCAATCTTCGTGGGAATGGTGTACTTTCCAAAAGCACGGTTGTAGTTGGAAAGCGCCGCCGCAAACAATTGGGTTCGGAAAAGCATCTTGTGAATCGCCCGTCCCTGGATCCAACCCATACTGGCCCCTTTAGATCGGTAGAAAGTGGCCCCCTGCAACACTCCCACATCCGGACGATCCGCTAGAGCACGAGTAAAATACGGCACCGAACCCGAGAACGCGAAATTTCCACCGTCCACCGTGGTGCTGAAACGAACTTTGGGGATGGGGTCACCATTCTCGTCTTTTTCTTCCCGAGGGAGAAAATCTTTGATCGCATTTGTTTCTTTGGCCACCGAATAATCAAGAAATGGCGTTTCCGGCGTAGCAATCCCTCTGATGTAGGGGTTGCTGAGAAGGGGAAAATCAAGAAGAAGTGCGTCCGTTTCTATTTTCCCCTTGTTGACAGGATCACCCTTATAAGCCTCCAGGGCTGTTCTGGTTCCGATAAGAACTTGCCGCCCGAGATAATTTCCCTTCTTCCCAAGACGGTATTCAAAAACAGATCCCTTGGAAGTACCTGCAAGATCCCCCGAGTATTTGCCTGGCGTTCCGTCTTCACCGTAACCGGTAAATGCCCCCCACATGATAACGTTTCTTGCAGGCTTGCGATCTCCCGGAAAATAAGCAATGACAATACGTTCGTGCCCCTTGACCGTGCGAGCACCATCCTGATATTCCAGATAATCCCAAAAAGGCATAATTCTCTTATGAATTTCTTCCGATATTTTCTGTTCGTCAGCACCCCACCCGCGAGAACCGGCCATAAGGACGACACGTGTTTGCTTAAAGTTGTTCCCGATCAATATTCTGGCAAGCGCCTCAACCACGTTATCAAGAACATCAGGATCCTTTTCCATCAACCACGGGCAAACGAACGCGACCAGCTCGCCTTTATCAAATTTGACACTCAGCCCCTTCTTTTCAAGCTTCGCCATAAAATTCTTGTCCTTGTCGAGAACCTCATTCAGATCCATGGGTTCCCCTAGATTCTTACGAATCCTATCTTCGACCGTCACGACACTCTCCCCAGCAGCGGTAACATCTTTACGTTCACGTTTCGCTGCGCCAACCGCCTGAATGTCATCGATTATCGCGTCAACCTCCCCGTCAGACTTTTCCCATCCTTTGGGATCTACATCGTCGATGATCAGCCCGCTCTGTTTATCAACCAGGGGCGACATCAAGATGAGAAGCAGGATGGGAACAACGACAAAAACCAACGCGAAAGGATTCAAGCCGAACCAAATCTTTAGTCCTGCTAAAATCGCCGTCTTAAAAAACAAATCACTCACTAATACGCCTGCAACAGCTGTGCCCGCCAACAAGATAAACCCTTTCGGACGAGCCAGAAGCGTCGAGAAAAATGTTTCGCTCAAGCTGTTGTACAAACGCTTGAATACGAACATCGACGCTATGATCACGGAAGCGAACACCGCAACCGCCCAGGGTGATACCGATGCCAGCGCCCACCCAATAATGGTGATATCCGTAAAAGCAAACAACATTTTGGCAAGATTGATTCTAAAATCGGCCAGCCGGCGGCTGAACAGCCACTGTTTTTGCGCACCCGTGAGCCCATCCTGCCTCAATTCGGAACGCACACCGGTGCTTGGCTCTGAAGTTCTAGCCGCAGAGGTTTCGCCCGCCACGGATGAACTCGGAACGGATGGACCAGCATCAGGTGATGCGCTCTTTTTTGAAAATTTATACTTCTCAAAAAACACAGCTCTTATAGATCTAAAGACAAATGCGAGGAAAGCCGCAAGAAAAGCTATCGAGAAAATTCCGGCAAGAGGGGCTTGCAGATTTTCAAAATTAAAATAGCGAGAGAACCATACCTTCTCGGCCTTCACGAAAGGCTGGCTCTTGTCGTTCATGAAATCCATATTCAAGCGGCGCGTGATGGCGGCAAACTTGTCATTCACCAGCTGATCCTGCGCCAAATACTCCGTCGAAGGTATCTCTTTGGAAAACAGCAACTCGAAAAGACCGATACGCTTTGACGGATCCGAGTTCTGAAGATCCTCAAGAAGTGCAATTCTCAGAGGTGACTCCACTTTAGGGCTTGGCAGATCGGAGGGTCGGATCTTCTGCTCCCGACTCGCCTCGTAGGACACATCCAAAAGCAACTGGTATTTATCATTCACTCGCTGCATAAAATTGTAGAGATCAAGCGGCGAGATGGCATTCGCAATTAAAAGGGTTTGGAGCCTGGCCTTCAACTCTTGGCGCGCGGTATCTTTAGTCTTAGCGTCAGGCCATTTTTCATCCATCAACGCCTCAAGGCTAAGCTTTTTCTTGTCACGATTAATGATCCTGTCCACCCACATGCGCTGAGGGTCTGCGTAGCCGTCGCGGCTGTATTCCTTAACAAGTGAAGCCGTCTCCTTTCTCAGCAACTCGATTTTCTTTTGATTCTCAGCAGAAACAGGCGCCGTTTCTAAACGATTAAGCTCCTGAAGCATTTTTTGGACACCCTGCGGCAGCCTGTTGTAGGGGCTTAGGACATTCTTTGTTCCGAAGAAGGAATCGAGGGTTCCCTGCATAAGACCTTCGACCGTCTCGGCATCCCAAACCAGCCGATCAGGCTGCTCTGCGAGGCCCAGCTTCAACATGCCGTCCGCTTCATAGAGAATTCGCTTCACATCCGGGTTATTGATCCCAGCCGTGATCGCGTTCGCACGCAGTGTTTTGGCGAGAGCCAGCCAATCGGTCAGATATTTTTCGGGGATATCACGGTTCGCGCTGTCTTCGGCAATGCGCTGAACTTCGTCGTTGAACTGTTTGGCACTGTATTTCATTAAGTCTTTGAATTCGAGGAAACGACCTGCCGGGCCCTTGAGCAACAATTCACGGGACTGCACTTTCTTAAAAAACGTTGCCCGCTCCCGGATATTCATGAGAAGCGCGGCCGGGTCGTCCTTCGCGGAAATGGCCGCCGCCTGCTCAAGGATCTCGCGCGCCCGGTGCTGAATGCGAGCACGCGTTTCTTTATTGCTGACCTTTCCGATCCTGTCGGTAAGTTGCCCGTCCGAATCCTTTGCGCCCATCATTTTGCAAACCAGGGGCAGGACAACACCGTTAAAAAAAACGGTTTCTTCGGCGGAATCCCCCGTCCGGAGCATTTCGCCCACGAGTCCGATCTTTTCTTCGCCATCAACCTGGATCGTGGCGATCCGGCTTACCTTGTCTTCCGGTTTCATACCGGGCTTCGCATTCGCAGCGTCGATCTCCTTGTTGGCAGCGTCGATCACCGGATTCAGGCTTTCGATAACGGTATCAAGGCCCTGGTATTTACCATTACCTGTCAGAAGAAAATCATGCAGCTCCTGATAAGGATCGGCATTCTTGGCATTGAGATCTTTAGATGTCGCAACCCCGGTGAGAAAGAATTCAAGGACCTTTTCATAGGAGCTTCTCTGGAACTCGCCCTGGATGCGTTCGAGATTCGCCTGCCGGGCCGCTTCCCGCTCGCGCCGCTTTTGGCTGATCATATATTCCGAATACTTTGAATATTCCGACTTGTCATCGTGGCGCTTGCCCGCGCTTTCCAGGGCCTGACGCTCTTTTTGCTCTGCATAATGCCCGATAAACCAGCCGGCAAAATCATTAAGGAATTTCTCCTCGTCGATCTTCGAATAGTCAGCAAACTTCGCAAGATCGCTCGTTCGGCCGAACACCGCACGCCCCAGAGATTCCTTGGCTTCTTTCATCGAGATCATCAGTTCATAAATCACCGCCTCGGCCTGCGCCGGGTTATATTCAAGAACTTCCCGCTCATCTAACGTCTTCGTTTTTCGGGCTTTGATCTCCGCCATCATCTTAACGCCCCAGTCCATGCCAAGCACTCGGCCGGACTCTGCTTTACTCTGACTGGGGGGGATATCCATACCGAATACCTGGCGATAGAGAAACCGGTAAGCCCTCATAGGCTCGTATGTTCCTGCCGGCCGCGTATCAATATCCTGAAAAAGTTCCGTTGCATAACGCCTTTTAATCCGAGAAATCTCATATTCTGAAATCTGCAACCTGCCGTTGCGCGCCCCACGAACAAGCCCAGGCAAAGCTTCAGGAGCTGAAAAATTCCCATAAGCGCTGTACAAGGCCGCATCCACGATCGCCGCATCCGAAAGCCAATCGTAAATACGCGCCATCATCGCCCCCTCTTTTTCGGGAAAATTCCTGTGTCCCCACACCTGCATTTCCAATTCACGGGAAACGGCACCAAATATCTTCTCACTCGCCCACGCGGAATGATGCGCCCTGACCCAAGCGATCATCGCATCGTTAGCTTTCGCAGCTTCTTCTTCGGTGAGCTTTCCAGTCTTGACCAGCTTTTCCGGGTTATTTTTGTCTACCACGAAACCGAATTCCCGAAGCCGTTTGGCGATCTCCTTAGGGAAATTAACGGCAATGTCCGAATTTCCGGCGGCCACAAAAGCCTTCAGCACATTGATCTCATCTTCGATCGGCTTGATTAGGGATTCCTTCTGTTCCTTAGTCAAATCCGTCTTTGCATCAATGTCCGCTTTCCGTTTCTCATCCGCCGCCAGTGTCTTCGTTGCCTCCAATCTGGCTGTTGCGTCATAAGGGTTCATCGTCAGGTAGCGTCCTTCGACGGCCGCGGCTAAAAGGCCTCTTCCCGCGAGCAGCCGGGCATAGAATTCAAGGGCCTCGCCGGTCAGTTTCATCTGCGGATAGATCGCCTCACGGAACATGACGTTACGCGAATACGCCGACAATTCCCCGCGGACAAGGCTCTCTTCCCCGGATTGGCCGACAACGGGATAAAGCGAGTTCACGGCCTGCAGATACATTTCACTTTCAACGCGGCGAAGGATCGCCTCCTTCGTTTCGGCAGCATCCTTCTCACCCAGCTTCGCGAGGCCCCAATTGACCTGCTCCGAGATCCACGCCTTGGCTTCATTCGGACTGTAGGGTTCATTCATGAGGGCGCGCTTGCCGTCTTTATCTTTCGTGATCCTCTGCAGTATCCGGAGCCGCTCGCCTTCCGACATCCAGAAAGGCCGGGGAGCTTTCGGATCGGAGTATCCTTCAAGACGGTTTTTCAGGCTTAAGCCGGCCATTTCTTTCGCGTCCAGGACCGTGCTGACCCACTGGTAATAAGCTTTGCAAAATTCCTTGTGGTCCCACGTTTTTCCCTGCATGAGTTTCTGGATATTCACGTCTTCCGCATCCAGCTGCTCACGCGTCGCTTTCACCTGAGGAGACAAACCTTCTTGCCGGCTGGCGTTATAGATGACGACGCGGCGACCGATGACGGCCTCGGCTTCTCTGAGGATCTCCGCCGGATCACGGACCACGTTTTTGGAAACTTCTTTCCCGGACTTTGCGGCTCTGTCTTCCTCGATCTTCCAGGCCAGATCCCGGGCCACGGCCATGATATCGCCGGGCTTGGAGCGGTCGCTCTTTGCGGCGTATTCTCCCGTATCCTTATCGGTATCCGTAAGATACTTTTCGATCATGGGCGCCCCCAGATCGGGATCAGCGAGAACATAAAAGAGCGTCCAGGCCTTGCTTTCGTCCTTGATCGAGCCGTCATTATTTAAAATGTCTCTGAAACCGGTATCCTCCCCCGTCAGTCCGCCCGAGCGCAACTTCCGGCCGATCGCCATCATGAAACCGAACTTATCGCCGGTGTCGTCATCGCCCAGATTGAACCTTTCGTTATTGCCCGGCCAATTTTTCTTCGCGGTCAGGTCCCGCAATCCGCGGCTGAGATTGAAAACCACCCCGAGCGTTTCCTTCATTTCTTTCAGGCGCACGTTCAATTTCTTGTCGGTCCAGAGATTCCGGTCGGTGATGCGCTCGTACCCGACGCCATAAAGCAGCTCATTCAAAAGGCCCATCGCGCGGCCGAGTTCTTGCCCTTCCTTGGCATCCACCATGGAAGTTTCGATAAGATCGTAAGAATCCATTTTATCCCTGAGACTCATGGCGCTGCCTTTTTGACGCAGGTGCGTCAGGGATTGGCGCGCGGCAAAAGCCCCGGGAGAATTCACGAACGTATCTTCGGAAAGCTCCTGCATTTTTTTCTTTTCGAGCTGTTGCTTTGCTTTCAGGTCCAAGGGGTTCCCCCGGGCATCCTTCATTTCCACGCCTGAGGCGATCTGCCGGAGCGTCGTGAGAGCGTCAAATCCTTCGTTGGGGACTGGAATATTATTGGGATCCGCCATCAGGGTCTTCATGTCCCCGATCGCGTAGGCGATCGTGGCCCAATGCTCCTTGGGGATGCCCGACTGACGGAGGGCCGCTCGCACCGCAAGCGTTCGGGCCTGTTCTACCGTTTGATCCTGATCGATATGCTTGACCGCGACGGTACCGATGGAATCATGGATCAGAGCATAATGGCGTTGCTTGTCCTTCGCGCTCATCGTCTCCGAACCCTCGGCGAGCAATTCCCGCATGGGTTTCCCTTGAGCCACCGCCGTTGCCGCGTTCAACAAAGGATGCTGGGCGAGACGCTTGAGCAAGTCACGCTCCTGTTCTTTCGTCAGGATCATGGGCTCTTCTTCTTTTGTGAGGGTCTCTCCGCTTTCCTTTTTCAGCTGCGCTTCCACACTCTTCTGTAATTGTTCAAGCTCCGGAGGCGTGTAGGTCCCGTCCACGATCGCCCGGAAATCCCACGACTCTTTCTCGCCGTAGCTGCTCTCGTCGGAATTCACACGACGGTCCTGAACGGCGCGCCAGCGCTTGTTCAGGGAATAATTCGGGAAATTTTCATTGAGGATGTCTTTGTAAGGCCGGGTTACGGTATGGCCCTTATGGGTTTCGGTGACCTTTTGATCAAAGATCGCTTTACCTTTATTGAGGTCGATCACCTCGGGACGGAGCTTGGCATCGTAGGCAAGGCCCCAGATCATGCCGAATTCGGCGGGGGCGTTAATATCGAGCTGGATCCCAAGCTTCAATTTTGCTTGAGTGCCTTTATCCATATCCTCGGGGAACGCCGTATCGGGAAGAGCGCGGTAATATTCCTGCAAAAGGTCGCGGGACTTGACCAGGGATCCCAAAAGCTCGAGGAACCACTTTCTGGCGGCCTCGGGTGTCGCTTCGATCTTGGCTTTCTCAAGGAAATCCGGGCTCTTCAATGCCCAGTCCACATGCCGCGCAACCACGAAATCCAGAAAACCGAGATATCGCAAACTGATGCCTGCTTTTTTCAGAGCATCGCCGGTCGCGGGATCGGACAAAAAGGACGCCGAGATATCCTGCTCCCAGAACGACTGAAGCGTCTGGTTCTGGATCTTTTTGATCTCCTTCGGATAAATAGCTTCCAACAATCTTCGGTTCAGCCGTTCCGTTTCCCGGGGGGTCAAGGCGGCTTTGGGATCCAGAGCCTTGGCCAGCAACACCGTGGCCTCACTATCGAGACGGCCCAGGATCTCGGGATTTCCCTGAATGCTTTTGTAGTCGCCGGCCCGCATCCGGCCCGCGAGGATCAGATTCAGCGCGTCCGCCCATACTTCCGGGGTGACCGCTTCGCCCTTCTGGAGACGGACCCTCAAGGCATCCAGTTTTCCCTGGTCCCAACCGTCGGCCAGTCCGTTCCCCTTGAGGGAATTGGCATTCAAAGCCCCGATCAGATCACTCGCCAAGAAGATAAACGAACCTTGATTACTCAGCAACTGATCCAGCACGTGGTTATCTCGGTCATCCTCCGCGGCCTTGGCAAGCGGATCGAGATACCGTTCGAGGATACCGTCCGTTTTGAGTGTCAGGACGAGATTATGCGCATCTGCATTTGCCCCGAGGATCTTGGCCAAAAGAGTATCCAGCGACTGGGCTGCACCCATCGCCTTTATGTCCGTGTAGACCTTCAGCATGGAGGCTTCCGCTTCTTTGTATTTAGTTTTCGCGGCGTTATGGCTCTTCTCAAACGGCTCGAGCGCTTTCGTTGCCGCGTTCAGTTTTTTTCCAACATTTTCGCGGGTTTCCTTTGCCGTGCTCAGTAGGCTGCTTTGAATGGAAGGAGCCGCTTCCGCCGTAGGCGTCAGGCGGTCATATTCCCGCTGGAGGGCGTCGACGATTTTTTTCTGGGCCAGAAAGGCCGCGTAAGCGCTGCCGCGCACGGTCGCAGCCTCTTTCAACGCCGTTTCGACCTCTTTGACGCGGTTCGCCACCAATTCTTTTTCTTTTGCGGCATCTTTGACATCGCCCAGCCCAAAGGCCTTGCGGGCCTCCTCCGCTTTTTTTACGGCGGGCACATCCATCGCTTTCATAAGTTCAAGGGCCTTAGGTTCAAACTCCGGACGTTGATCGGCTTCGCTGATCAGCTTTCTCGTGGGACCTGTCTGGTCGAGATTGATCTCTTTTCCATAAGCCGTGAGCAGTTCGTCAGCCTTCGCGGGCTTTTCAGCCTTCTGCTGCGCCTCAGTACGGGCCTTCACGGTCTCCCAAGATGCCGCGCGGGAAGCCTCAACGGCGACCCCGAGAACCGTCGGATCGATCTGGCCTCTCAAAAGGAACAGGCTGAAGTTGGTCCAGTTCCAGGTGTGGGCTTCGCCGACATCGTGGTAGGCCTGGTACGCTGCCACTAATTTTCTTTCATAATCAAGCCCGGCGTCCCCGCCGACACGGCCAAGCGACGTGCTCTTCTGATTCTCTTCCCAGCCGTCGAGAAGGATCTGCAAGTTCTCCCGCGCAAGTTCCATCTGTTTCGCGGTACTTTCCAGACTGATGAGGTTCCGTTCCATCTCAAAGAAAATGGCTTTTCCGCTTTCCTCGATCTGATCCGCTTTCTTTTCCTGCTGGTATTCATTCATCCGGAGACGTAAAAAATAATCGCCCCCCATGAGCCGCAGGTTATAGCCGATTTTTGCGCGGAAAGCATCCGAGTCGTAGCCCAGCCTCGCCCACACGCTCGAAAACTGAGAGCTGTGAATTCCGCTGCGCAGGCTCTGAAGGGCCGCGAGTTCCTTGCGAAGGGCGCCGGTCATAGGATCGCCTTTACCGGAGATCCCCAAATCGCTCTTGAGACCTGCGACGCCTTCCGGGGTGGTGAGTTTCTTGGAAAATTCATCGATATTCATGAATTGGGGATGCTCGGCCTGAAACGGGGTCCCGACCGAAGGCCGTCTTTCAAGCACCATGCCGGCGCTGTCAAAAAGCTCGCGCCTCTTTTCGTTCAGGAAGTTCCGCGCTTCCATAAAGGAAAGAGCGGCGGAATGCGCATCCCCGCGGGCGGCGTTCTTTTCTCCGGAGGAAGCAAAAAGGATATCTTCTCTGCCGCGAATGCCATAAAGGATCGAATAGACCATTTCGCGCTGTTTGGGCTCAAGGCCTTCTATACGGGAAAGCTGGGCCTGATACTTATGATCGGCTTCGGCGATGGCCTTGATCTGTGCCTGGGTCACCGCGGTCACTTTCAGGTCCGCCGCCTGGGCCCTTAACTGATACGCCCTTCCTTGAAAATTAAAAATAGCGCCGCCGAGATCGACCGTCGTCGTGAACGCGCGCTCCGAGGGTGTCCCCTTCACGGTTTCACTTTCGAGCCATTTGCCGTTCTCGTCCAATGCGCCGCGATTTCCGTTCGCATCGTAAAATCCGATCACGGTTTTGTTATCCAAAGGAATAGCAAGCGGTGAGCTCATGGGATCTTCAAGGCCGGATGAGGATACCGAGGTTTCCAGCCGGCCGTTATACTGGGCCGCAAAGGTCGCAAGCTGCGCCTCGAGTTCGGCGATCTTGACCGCCGCGGTCGACGCCGCCATGGCCTCAACGGAGATTACGGGTTTTTTAGACACTTGGTCACCGGCGGCCGTGATCTTTTGCCAATCAAGGACTTTGCCGGTGTAAGGCCCCTGGCCTGTTTCATGTTCGGCCGTCACAACATCGGCGGTCGGCACCATGACTTGGGCGATGGCCTCCGAATAGATCGCGTGATTGCCAAGCCGGGAAATGGCGTCCCGGATCTGGCCGTTAACGTGCTCCATCTTTTCCTGCAACTTGAGCAATTCCCCGAGTTCGCGTTCGGACCGCGTGGTGTCGTTATCATCCGCGCTCGAATTGACGAGACTGATCTCGCTGCCGGCGATGATCCGCTCGCGCTGGTCGATCCATGCCGCCACCGCCGCCGAAAGGCCCGCCTTGAGACCTTCATACTGACGTTTCAGGATGGCCACTTCCCCCGGAGCCAGGGACGCCATGCGGTCAAAGCTGTCCAAGGTATCTTCTGCGGAAATAACGCCGACCTGCATATCGATGACTTCACGCTGGATATTTTCTTCCGTGGCCGTCTGATCGATCCCGATCACTCGCGAGGCAAAATTCCCGACAATCGGAATGTGATCTAAAAGACGGTCGCCCCACCAATAAGCAGGGCCGATAATGGGCATCACACCCGGTTTCGTCGAACTGGTCCCGATCTCGTCATAGCCCAGCGCAAGACTGCCCTTGGCTCCAAAGCGCCACTTGGCGCCCATCAGATATTCCCGGGCTTTTTGACCGTGGAGCTGAATCAGATCGAGTTTACGAAGAATCTCGGTGACCGGGGAGATCGTGGATATGGAGCTGAGCTTCTCGCCCGCGCCGTGTATTTGCTGAAAAAGTTCTTCTTGTTCCTGGAGATATTTCACCGCGAAGTTCAGACGTTTTTTGAGTTCCAGGGCGCTCAGCGTGCCCTCCTTCGCATCCTTGTAGATCTTCTCCATCTCATTTTTAACGAAATCAGACATCTTGGCGGCGTCGACGGAGGCATGAAGGAATTGCCGGGTCACCTCCTGCAACCTATTGAGGCGCATGGCCCTGTCTTTCTTGACCGCGTCTTCTCCCGTAGCCTCCGATTTCCAATTGACCACTTCCTGAAGGCCCGTCTGAACCTTGATCATATCTTTGGAAAGCTTATCCAGCTTCAGAACCCGCGCCGAATTCTCCGGAGACATTTTCCCGAACCAAGGACTCAGCTCATCACGAAGCACCTTGATCTGCGCCACGGTCGCACCGACCGAGGCTGAAAACGCCTGAATCCCGGCGGTATCCTTGACCTTGCCGTCGGCATCCAAAAAGAGCCAAGGTGAAGTAACGACCAGTTTTTCCGCCTCGGCGAAACCTTTGATCTTTGTCTGGGCATCGATACGGGCCTGGACCGGGCCTTTCAGCTTTGCAAGGTCCGCATCCGTGAAGACTGCCGGATTCCCGCGGCGAGAAAAAACCAATCCCCGGTCGCCCTTTTCACCCAGCCATCCAAGATGCTTGACGATCTGATCAGCGTTTTGACCGAGTGCGATAAGCTGGTCGATCTCCTTGAAAACACTCTCGGCACTGGCAGCATGCTTCGCACCCAGCACCCCGGTGACAGACGCCCGCAGTGCTTTACCGGACTGTTCCTCCACAGCGGCTTTCTGTACACCCAAAGTCTCGGTCCCTTCAAGAAAGTCAACGGCGTTCGTGTCCTTCCCGAACGTGTAGATCTTGAACTGGAGCATGACTTTCGAAAGATTGTTCTGGGTCGCTTCAAGCTTGGCTTCCGCGATATCAAGATTCGCCTGCGCGTCCTTCATCTTCATCTGGGCTGCCCAGGAATAACCACCGACTTGGGGGGCCAGCCTTTTTTCAAATTTCGGCGAAATGGGTCTCTCGTCCCGTTCCGCGGCGGCAGCTTTTTCGGCTTTCTTTAATTCCTCATTACGAAGTTCGACTTCTCTCTCTGCAAGACCCACAAGTTTTGCGCCGAGCTGAATGTTATGGATCCATCCGCGCATGGTCGCGCTCAGATCCGTCGCCGTGCGTTGGACTAACTTATCCGCGGAATCTCCGGCAAGATCCTTCTGGTTCTGGCGGGCCCAATAAGCCGTATCCGTCACGAGCGTAAGGCTCGGCCCGATATTCGCTCCCCGTTTCCAGCCTCTCTCGATCATGGTAACGTCTTTGCCGTTCCGGTCGGTGTAGCCCCAGCCGTATCCGCCGCCGAATGAGAATTTCATCCAACCCAGCAGGTTGTAGTTCAACCTGTCTTCGCCGGCCTGAAGGATCGCTTCATCGAGGCGGGGCTTTGCGGAAGCAAGGAGTTTTTGAAAATCAGGGTTGGCAGAATTCACATCTCCCTTAAACTTTGTTGCAAAGGCAAGCGCTTCATTCAAATTATTGCCCGCGACAGGGGTCTTGTCCTTGGCTCCCGCTTTCGGAGGTACGGCCCAGGACCGGAGGGTTTCTTCCCGAGCAGCTTTCAGCGCTGCCTGGATGTCCGCGACGCGTTTGGGGAACTGTTTTTCAAGATCGTTCACCGTCTTCGTGATCTGTCCGTCCAGACCCGCGTACTGTTGCTTCCGGCTCTCGAGAAGGCTCACGGCCAATTCGGCGCCCTTGACGTCTTCGGTGATCTGTTCCTGATCGATATAAGCTTGGGCAAGATTGAGTCCCCGATTGGAAGCGCCGGACGGGTCACTCATGATCTGATTGATCACTTCGTCTTTCGCGCCCATCGCGCTTTTGACCTTGGCCTCATAGCTCTTTGCGGCTGCAAGGGATTGATCCAGGAGAAGTTGATCTTCATAGAAGGCACGCGCTTTCGACGAAAATTTTGCAAGCTCAGTCGCGATCGCCGCCTCCTCTAAGATCTTATCCTTATTCCGTTCCTTATAAAAAAGGCCGTGAAGGGACCAGCTAAAATCGATCCGGAGGATATCGACGGAAAACTCATTGCCCAGATTCCAAACGCCGAGCGTGCGCAGAAGGTCCCAGCTAGCCTGACCGGCGACCGTCCCATCCACACCGCTCAATACGCTTTTTGACGCGACTTTTTGATTGACCAGACTTTTGGCCCGAGCCATCGAGGCGGTGACCCGGTCCACCGGCATGCCTTCTTCCTTTTCGAAAACCTCCTTGATCGAATCCAGCGTAATCCCGTCAAACGGACTTTTCTCGCTCGAATCTTTTGCTTTGTCCGAATCTTTCGCCGCCGGAATGTTGATGGCATCTTCCGTGCCGCGACCTGTCAGCTGGACGATCTCCCGGCTGATAAGCTTGCGCGAGGTTTTGAGCACTACGATATCGCTTTCCACGGTTTTGATCGCCGCCGCGATCTGCCTCTGGGTCTGGGTGTTGTAGTCCTGACCGCGGGTCTTCATCTGATCGAGAAGATTCTGCGCCAGTTTAGTTTTCAGGGCTTCTTTCGCGGTGATCTTCGCGTTAAAGAAAGCGATCTGGAAGAATTTCTGGACGATCGCATCAAAGGTCTCCCCCTGAGCGATCTCAAGATCCGCTTTGGCGGTATCCGACTCCGCCTTCGCGACGGCCCGCTGACGGATCCACGCAAGGTTGAGAACTTCGACGCGCAAAACAAGCATGGCGTCCCAGTCCCTTTCCTTCAAGGTCTCCCGGGCCAGCGTCGTGCCGTTCTTGCTGTCATAGCAATCAAGACGGGACAGGTACGTCAAAAGCGCGGCGTCATAGGGATTCGTCAGGACAATGTCGCGACCGAGCCGTTTCTCCGCCTCAGCCTTCATCTTCACAAAGGAATCCATGATCTCGGGAAGCGTCGCCCCGCCGAAGATGTCCTTGGCATTGATCCCTGAATAGAACGGATTGTCGTAGCGCTCGGCCCAGTAGGAGGCAAACCCCATCATCTCCGCGATCGGACGGCTATAATTCGCCTGATCCGACGGATTGCTATGAGCGGTAAGATAGGCGGGACTCCGCTCCGACACCGGCACGGCCCGCAACTCCGGGGTCAAATTCCAGAAACCGCTATCGCGTCCGCCGATCGCATTGATATTCGCCGCAAACCGGCCAGTGGTAATGTCGGTCGATTTCAGATGAATGATGGTGCCGGCATCGACCTCCTTATAATTTTCAAAATGGTAAGTGTCAGCCTCCGGGTCGCCGTTCCCGATGATCGCATACACCGTCGGATTGCCGTTTTCATCCCACGCGACCGGCGAATAGGTTTCCGTATAATCCGGCGCGTAATTCGCCTGCTTCAGGGTGACATTGCCGCTGCCGTCATCGACCCAGCTATAATCGAATTTAACGCTTGAACCTTCGGAAGTCCCGTTGTGCCCCTGATATAAAGGAAGGTCACGCGGCGTAGCGTTATAGGAAATCGACAGGTCCAGCGTGATCAGCCGGCGGTACCAGCTCCAGGAATCATACGTCTCGTCCATGATCTTTTTCTCGATCCCGGCTTGCTTAACGAGGTGCCCGTTCTTGACCCCTTCCGCGACCCAATTTTTGACTTCCGGGCCCACGGCTTCTTTTCCGGGGATCGAAAATCCACGGTAAATGTCAACGGTGTTCTTGGCATGCGACACAATGGCCGCAGTCAGTTTCTCAATAGTAGCTTTGTCCGCCGTGACGCCTTTCGCTTTTTCAGCAATGATCGCCGCCTGGAGTTTCCGGATCTCGTCATTTTCGGGAGCAAGCTTGGCATCCATGGCCTTCTGGTTGGCCAGCACCGCAGCCTGCGTTTCTTTTTGAATGTCCTGCAAAGCGGCTTCCTGCGCAGCGATCTTCTTTCCGAGCTCCTTTTTAGCTTTTTCGTCCTTCGCCTGTCCGAGCTGGGACTTGAGATCCGTCAGCGACTTGTCTTCTTTCGAAAATTCGTCGCGGAGCTCCACCATTTTCGTGATCGTCGGCGGGAGCTTCACTTCCTGAGTTGCGGAAGCTTTGACTTCGGCTTTGACAGCCTGTTTTTCTGCCGGCGCGGGTGTGGCAGCTTTCTCCGGAGCCGCGACCGTTTTCGGCGTTTCCTTCGGAGCTTCCGGGGCCAGTTTTTCCGCGGCAACGGTCACGACGGCCGCGGCGGTGCCTGAAACGGCGGCCACAGAGGCATTCACAGCGATCGTTTTGACGGATTCGGTTTTGGAAGCTTCGACTTCCGGAGCCGCCACAGAGGCTGTTTTGAGGCGAAGGTCGTTGAGCTTCTGTTCGGCTTGGCGAAGCGCGTTAATGTGAGTCACGAGATTCTTCATGTTCGCGGGATCCGGCATCTTTTCGGACATACCTTCTTTGACCGTAGTCCGACGCAGGACGCGCAACAAACCGTTCTTCGAACCTTCGGTCTTAAGCGCTGAAATACTTTTCAGTATTCCGTCCAGATCGACCGGCTTTTCGGCCCGGACACCACGGAAGATCACATCACGGACGGCGTCTTTGGCATCGATCCTCCCGGCGAAGGTCAGCTGCAGATAGCTATCCAACCCTTCGATCGCCAGCACCCGTTCAGCTTTGGCAGTACGGATCTCCGTATCAACGGCTGCCCGCGACTTTGCCGCCTCTTGCGCGGCTTGGCGCTTTTGAGCTTTGGCCGCCTCGGCCGCTTTTTGGGCTGCGATACGATCCTCTTTAACTTTTTGAGCCGCAATCTTTTCCGCGGCGGCTTTTTCTTCGGCTTCGATCGCGGCAACCGCATCCCGAGCCGCCTTATTCATGACTAGCGTCGGTTCCGTAGAAGGCTTCAGAGGAGTGCCTTCGGCTGCGAGTTTTGCTTCTTCACCGAGTTCTTCAGCGGGTGCCTTCGGAGCTTCTTTGACGGTCATCGGAGCTACCGGAACCACCACGGCAGGCTTGACTTCCGCGACCGCGGGTGCCGGAAACGCTTTCGCAAGATCGGCCGAGGTTTTTTTCATAACAGCCGCGGCTTCCTCAAGTTCTTTCTTGGATTCCGCGACCGTGACCTCAGCCTTCGCAAGTCTTTCCTTGGAGGATTCGACAGCTACGGCCGGCGCGGGAACGGCTTTGACTTGAACTTTCGCCGTTTCCACGACAGGAGCTACTGTGACTTCGGGTGTCACGACCGGAGCTTTAGGGGCTTCAACGGGAGCTTTGACAACGGGTTGAGCGGCAGGCGGTGTTAGAACCACCAACGCATTTTCCATAGGAGCTTCGGCGGCTTGAGATGAAGAAACAAGCAATGCCCCAAGACCCGCAAATCCCGCCTCCACCCCAGATTTTACTTTCGCCCATTTGGAAGCAGACGGACTCACCCCAACGGGCCCGGCAACCGTCTGCTGATCCAGGCCTAATTGTTTTTTTGCCTCCGCTAAGATCCTGGCCGTTTCGACACCGGGCCCATAACGATCCATCGTGTCTTGTTCGATTTCGGAATACTGGGCTCGTCGCATTTCAAGCGTCATTTTACTTATCGAGATTGCCGACGAAGCGTATTGCTCGGCTTGTGCGATCTGGTGATGAATGGATGAGGGGTTCTGTAAATCTTGCGTTGAGGGCCGATCTGCGGGTGCTTGACGCATAAGAGCGGCCAGACTCTGAACAGCTTGGTGAACCCCGGAATCCTTGGAACCGTCGGAAGCTTGAACGAATTGTCTCAGCTGAGGTAAATAATAGGTCGGGACATCTTTGAAAAGCTCCGCATTCGGAACATGCATCGCCGCAAATGCAGGCGATGTAAAATGGATAATTTCTGATTGAAGGTCAAATCCTGTCCTGGTAGTCAACTCCGCCATTCCCGAATGAAATACGCGGCCGTGCACTCCGAGGAGATCCTCTTCGACGAACAAAGCCGGTTTTACAAGCGTCCAGTCGACGAGCGACTGCAGGCCATACTCCTGCACAAAATCACTATTGGCCACCACCTGAACGAACCCGCCCTCCATACCTCCTTCAGGACCTGTCTGGAGACCGACAAAGCTGCCGAGTTCACCTCCAAGGGCATAGGCGGAAAATGTCCCTAAAGTAACGCTCCACCCGTAATCCTCCAAGGTCGGCGCCAAACGAAGGGCTTTGAAGAATATCTTAAGCTCCTCTCCCACACTGAGCTTGAGTTTTTGTGAAACCGGCACAGCTTCCTGAGGAGGCCCCCGCTGATTGAGGTTTTGGCCAAGAATAATTTCAAAAAAGTAACGATCGCTATCACTCGCGAAAAGGATCGCGCCTTGGTTGTAAAGTTCCCGGATCTGTTGAAGATCGGCCGGGCTTGTCTTCGGATCCTGCATCAACCGATAAAAAACATCCGGGGTCAGGAGCCACGCGTAACTGTTCAATGACTTCATATTCTGTTTCGCTTCATGCTGGGCAAACATATCCGTGAGGATCTCCTTCACGCGGCCGGCTCCGAGCATTTCAACAATTCGCTTGCTCGCAAAATACCCGGCTACTTTCTGACGATACCGCAGCCAATGAAGAATAACCTGGGTCGCGAACATCGTTCCAAGCACGCCCACGGTCGCGGAGGCCGCAAGGCCGGAAATGGCCGTCACAAGCATGACGTTCGGTCCCGCCATCGCCGTCAGGAACGCGAAAAATCCGGCAAGGATCGGAATGGACGGCAAAAAGACACCGAGCGTCAATCCGACGATAAAGGAAACCGTGCTCAATGCCATGCGGTTATTCGTGAACTGAAGGATCGGGATCACGATCAAGGCCATGGGGATCCAAAGCACCAGACGAACCGTGGCCAGAACGCCGTCGATCAGATCGATGCCGAGACTCGCCAGCTTCCACGCGATCGGGTTTTTGATCTTATCCTGAAATCCGAAAGAACCCAGCCCGTATTTATAAGTATGAACGATCGCTTTCCCCCACGACCATCTCAGAAAACCGTTATACACAAATTTCTGGAGCGCTTTTGCGTTCTGGTCGCTCCAAGTCGAATACGTCACGCCAAAAAACGGCTTCTCCTTGACTGAGGCAAGTGCACCCGCCAGTTTCTGGGCCGAAACGCCTACGGAAAGACGACGAAATTCATATTTCGCGATCCCCCGAACGAGCCCCAGCCACTCTTTGGGATTCTTAAAAAGAAGCGCGGCACCTTTAAGCGACAAAAGCTTGCCCAAGTGCTCGCCCGACAAGAGTCCCAAATGACGGTTAATGCTTTTTTCCACAAGCTCGGGATAAAAGGCGTAGAACGCGTGGAAAGCAACCCTTAAAAGCGCAATAGTCACAATGACGAGATAAACTTTCATGGCAATCAGACCGACCACCGGCACCAAAAAGCTCGCAAGTACGCCAAGCCCCGCGACCAACCCCAATTTCATACCGATGCTTTTCAGCCGTGCGACCCATACAGCTTTCCGGCTCTGTGCCGTACCTTTTTCAGCCGACTTCATCTTTTCGCGGTTGCGCGCCTGCTGATCTTGGCTTACCACGGCTTCATGCATCATCTCCGCAAGACGGATCATTTGGGCCTTATCCAGACTGTTCCATTCGACGCCGTTCTGCTTGAGCAGCGCATCAAGAAGCGCCGCATTCCCTTTGAAATGATTGTTCACGAGGATATCGCGAACCCGTTGACGGACCTCTTCGGTCGACAGCGCTTTCAAATACTCGACCACCGGCATCCGGTAAGACGTTTCGGGCTGAGCTTCTGCAGCTTTGATCAGATCCGCGAGCGACGCTGCCACGGCTGGCTTCACTTCCGGTTTCTGTTCGACAACGACCGCCGGCCTGGCGGCAGCTTGTTCCGCGGCGGCCTGCTTGGCGGCAAGCGCCTGGTCGATCTCAACGCCGACATTTGCGCCGATCGGTCCGGAAGGTCCGGCCGCGATCTTGACCGCCCGAGCGGCTAGCCGCTCATCAATGAGTTTCTGAAAAGTTTCTTTCGAATGGGTGATGGTGAATGCATTGATCGGCACGCCCAGATCCCGAGCCTCGATCAGAGTCGGCATTTTCGAATCAACCGTACGGATTTTGTCGGGAGTCAAAAAGGAAAGGATGCGGAGAACCACGGGAAGACTGAGAACCCCCTTTGCGGAGATCTTCTCCATTTCATTCATTCTAAGGTCAAAACCAAGGTTCAGGAGGAGCCGCCGATAGGCTTGATACTCCCTGTTTTCAGAATCCTCCGCATTTAAAATGAGCTCGGCCGTAAGACCCTGGGGCAGTTCAAGACCTTGATCCTGCAAATACGCATTCAGCCTCAAGAGGTTGGTCTTGATGAGAGCCAGCTCGGATTTCTGGCGTTCCTGCTCGGATTTGATTTGCGCGGCCTTGATCGCCTCGTCGTATACCTCGCCAAACTTCGGGCCGAAGGGCTCAGGCTGAGCCGGGACTGTTTTCTGCTCAATCACTCCGGATGTGATCTCGATCGGCCTCTCATGGGTCGTTTCTTTTGCAACAAGCTCCGGTTGAGCTTTCATTTGCGCCAGAACTTCTTCGGGCATCAATATGCCCTTGGCCATGACATAAACCATGCTCTGATCGCCGAATTTCACAACAGTTCGACCAGCCCCCTGGATCGACACCTCCCTGCGACGATCGTCCGTGCTGCGTTCACTGAACACGGGAATTTCTCCGTTCCCATCGCGGCTACCCACCACCCAAAGATTCCACTTTTTGTCAAAATAGGACCGCTTTAACCCTGTGCTCGCGCCCTCAACAAATGTTTGTCCTTCCTGGATCAATACCCCTTTACCTGCACGAAGCATTTCACCAAAAGTTACCGAGGGGGCCACGTTTTTGTTCCTAAAAATACTCTGCAGTGCCGTAGCGCGAACTTCGGCTCTGGCAAACTCGAGTCTTTCGCCATCTACGCGAAGTTCTGCACGGGTCGGAGTCCCCAACTTCGCGGCCAACTGGAAGCGCGGGTCATTCAGGACCGGTGACTTGGGCACAAGGAACGCTTCCGAAAGGACTTTTTCGATCGGGAGCGGGGTTTCGCGCAGAGCGGCATCATAGAGGGCGGACTCTTTGGCTTTATTGATCGCCTTGGTGATGCGCGGGGCGACTACTATATAAGAGAGGTCCTTCTCGCGAAGGTACTTCTCGATCCCGGGCGTATGGAAACCGCCGGTGACGATGGCGGATATCTTCTGCCCGGTGGCAAAGGTTTTCTCAACCGCTCGCTCGATCAGCACCTGATCGCGTTCGAGAGCGGCTTTATAGAAGCGCTCCACACGCGGTAAGTCCTGATCGAGTGTCTTCACTTGGGACGGCAATCCGTAGGTGAAGTGGTACTTCGACATGAGCGGGTTGAGAAAACTTACGAAAGTTTCCGACTTAAACTCGTCCTGGTAGGTGTAATAGAACTCGGCGTCCTGCTTCGTGAGCGTAAAGTCGAACATCTTGCAATAGATGTCATAGATCCGGAGGATATGGTCAAGCTGGACCTGTTCGGGGGTGGTGAAGAGCTTGTTCTTGACGGTCTTTTCAAGGAACTCGATCTCGTCAAAGATCGAAACGTCGATCGCGTCATAGAGCTTCATGTATTTAACATAGGCAAGAACATTGGCGTATTTGGTGTTGAGGTCTTCTCCATGGGTTTGAGCCACGCTCATGCCCTGGATCTCATCCTGGAGATAGCCGTAATAGGCAGCGCGTTTCATCTTCTTCATGCGGAAGTGAACGGTGTTGGTGAGGAAACGGGAAAGCTTCTCGCGCGAGAGGACGCGCTTCATGTCATTGATGAGATCGTCAGTCTCTTTTTCGGCCTTGTCAAAATCCACCTGCTTTTCAAGGTCCACGAGCTCGATCAGGGAATGCATGCCGGGATATTCATCGAGCGCGATATTGTGCTTACGGGCCAACTCCACAAGATAACGGACATAAGAGACGAGTTCCGGTCCGCCTTCCTGGAACGCGGCGCGGCGGCGAGTCAGCTCGCGCATCTCTTCGGGAAATACGAAGCGGCTCACCCCTTGCAAGACTTTATCAAGTTCCGCGAGGATCTTTTCATCGCGATCCTTGAACTGGAGCGCGTCCACGTAGGCTTTGCGGTTTTCTTCGTAGAGGTCTTTATCTTCCACGCCAAAAAGCGTCATCGCCGGTTTTTCAACAATGGCGAGATATTCGGGGCCGGTGAGGCGACCTTCTTTCAGAAAATAATCGGCGACGTTCCGGCGGGCGTCTTTATTCGGGAAAAAGGAAAAAAGTTCGGTGTAGAGCTCACCCGAGGCGCCTTCGAGGTTCACCAGCTTAAGCTGATATTTTTCCGAGAAGTAGCGGATGATATTGGCGATATTGCGCTGGGCTTCTTCGTTGATGTGCGCGTCCTGGATCGCGAGGACGATCGTGTCGCGACTCCCTTTGAAAGTCGACTTGATCGTTCCGTAGCTATCCGGAAGATCCGGCCGGTCGATCAGGGAAAGAACGGCATTGGCTTTGAAGGTTTCTACCGGGGTGAGGTTCGAAGGAGTCGAGGCGGCAGCATAGGCTTTGTTGATCCCACCATCCCAAACGATCGAGGTAAAGGTAAACACACAGACCGTCAAAAACGCAACGGTCCTAAGCCAAGGCTTAAAGCTTTGTGTTTGCCAGTTGATCATCGGATTGCCGTCCTCTCCATAAGCCGATTAGAACTGCTCTTGTACTACCAAGCTCTTGAGTCACCATTAAAACTTATTTCAACATCTTATTAACCTCAATAGAAATATACACAATGGAAGCTCTACAGTCAAGGAAACCTAAAAAAATTTTAATGATGTAACCCCTTACCAATCAACTGGTTGTGTTGCTCCTTAAAAAAATACCAACTTTTCTTAGATTCCATAGAATTTCTCATAGCATTAGTTGTCAGCTAAAATGGCCTGTTTTTCAACAAAAAACAGGCTTCGAGATAAAGCTATTTATCGTGTTAATAAAAAGTTTTTGAAAATAAGTTTCTTTTAATCCACGAAGAAGACGATACATAATGATCCCCTGCAAAAACTACAATCGAAAATTTTCGGCAAAAATTTCCATAGAAAAAAAATCGCGAGCATTAAATTCAAAAAACCCCGAGAAAACCCCACACAAATCCAAGAAGAGACCCAGAGATTAATCCCCAACATTAATGCCTGGAGATTTTTTTAGGAGTCGAATAATCACGGAAACCGGAAGCTCTTGCTCTGGTCTGAGAATTAAAACAAAAAAGCCCCTCGCAAAAATCCCGAGGGGCTTTTCAATGATAACTGCCGTCGCCGCACAGGGTTTCAAAATCCTGGCGCGCGGTACCAATTCACAAAGAATTGGTGGACCTGCCCTTTACATTTCATTTCAAGGGCGATAAAAATCATCGAGGAGAGTCGGCGCCTTCCACTTCGTTCCAGGTCGGCCACCCGCCCTAGAAACATGACATCCCGTCATGTTTCATTACAGGTCTCCCTTCGACTCTCCTACCAATAAAAAAATTGCCCGATGGCAAAAGCCACCGGGCAATTTTGGACCTGAGGAGAGTCGAACTCCTGGCCTCTGCAACCTGCCGCGGCAGGCGCAGCGCTCTATGGCTGCTTTGTGGACGGGTCTCGCCGCGATTTTTGGCGGAAGCTACAGGCATGACCTCGATCATAAAAAATCTGGACCTGAGGAGAATTGAACTCCTGGCCTCTGCAATGCGAATGCAGCGCTCTACCAGCTGAGCTACAGGCCCTCGATTTTTTATGATTGAGAGAACCAACCTTCAAGATTGGCCCTTACGAAGAATTCGCATTATACACAATCTTCGATAATTGTCTTCAAAACATTGAAGGCTTTCTGCTGATCCCGCTCGTTGAAGATCTCGTGAAAAAAACCTTCAAGGACCGTACGGTCCTTACGCGGCGCCACCAAGCGGTCAAAGAAATGTCGCGACGCCTTCGGATCGACGATCCGCTCTTCCCCGGGCACAATCATATGAACGGGGAACGGAAGCGAGAGAATGTGCTGTTTTCGCAAGAGTTCCGTGCGTCGGGCGATCTCCCCCACCAAGCGAGAAGAGATCTGTCGAAGGATCAATGGATCTTTTCGATAGCTCGCGATCTCGGCCGGATCATGACTGAGCGTCCTTGATCGCACCGGATTCCGGTAGATGAAGCGAGGAAAAAGCATTTGCATGAAACGGTTCAGCGGGGCCACACTCCGTGAAAAGCGAAGGCCCAGGAATGGCGCCGAAAGGATCAGCATCTTGACGGGCCCCGGATTTTTCATGGCCCAAAGAGTCGCCACAAGACCGCCCAGGCTGTGCCCAAATAAAATAAATGCCGGCGGGATCGAATACTTCTTTTGGAGGTGCTCGACAAAAGCGTTTACATCCCTGAGATAATCATCGAACGAGGCCACGTCTCCGCGCGGACCGTCCGACTGTCCCATGCCTCGAAGATCCATCACCGCAAACTGAGCGGAAAGTCGCCCCGCCCCAATTTGTTGCTTTTCAGTGACGGCGAGGCTCGCCTGATTTTCAAGGCGGCCCAACTTTCCGGGAAACTTCTCATAGCGGCCTGAATGCTCTCCAAAACCATGAAGCATCACTACCGTATGACGCGCCCCGGGCGCAGGATAAAAACGATAGAAGATCTTGGCCCCGTCCCGGCTTTTAAAATGATCGCGGATCCAACCCGTTATCGCGTCAGACATCTTGAGATACCATCTCCTTTGTGCTTTACCCGACTTAACATCAATTCGAATCATGCCCTTGAGTCATGGCAACGGCTACGGTGACGGTCATGCAACCGTGACCCGATAACGAAACGGGCATCGTTACCATAACCGGAATCCCGGTACCCGATCCGGATCCGCTACAGTGGGCCGGACCCCATGGCCTTGCGTTTGCGCCATTCCTGATCGGTCCTGCGATAGAGTTCATCGATCGCCTTTTGATGCGCCTTCATCACGACGCTTCGTTTGATCTTCAAGGTCGGCGTCATTTCCCCCGCGAACAAAGTGAATTCATGCGGCAAAAGGATAAAGGCCCGCACGGTTTCAAAACTGGCCAAACCTTCCATGCGCTTTTCAAGCCGCTCCCGGACCCAGGCCTGGACCCCGGAATGCTCCAAAAGCTTCTCATAGGAGAGATCGCTCAAGCGATGCTGTTCGGCATAATGAAGGACCTCTTGTTTGTGAGGAACGAGCAGAGCGCAGAGGTAGGAGCGCTTGTCTCCCAACACAATGGCCTGCAAAAAGAACGGATCCCCGAGAATACGGCCTTCGATATTCTGCGGTGAAACGTTCTTCCCCCCCGCCGTCACAATGATATCTTTCTTGCGGTCCGTAATATGAAGAAAACCTTCGTCATCAAAATGCCCGATATCCCCGGTGTAGAACCAGCCCCCTTTGATACAGTCCGCCGTCGCATGAGGATTATTGTAATAGCCCTTCATCACACAAGGTCCTTGCGTCAAGATCTCGCCATCCTCCGCAATCTTGACGCGGATCCCGGCGATGGGTTTTCCCACCGTCCCGAACCTGAAATCATCAAGCGCATTGACGGCTATCACCGGCGATGTCTCGGTCAGACCGTAGCCCTCGAGGATCATAATATCTGCCGCGTAGAAAAACCGGGCTAATTCCTTAGGAAGGGGCGCGCCCCCTGAGATAAAAAAACGGATCCTACCGCCCATGGCTTTTTTTATTTTATTAAAGACGACCTGTTTCGCGATCCAGTGATAAAAGCCAAGCCATCTCGGAACGGGATGCTCACGCATCTTCATTTGCGCGGTCCTCGTTCCGATGCGAACCGCCCAGTTAAAAAGCCGCTGCTTCCATCTCGGCGCTTTTTGGACTTCCTCGAGGATCCGTGCATAGGTTTTTTCATAAAAGCGCGGCACGGCCACCACAATGGTAGGTTTCACTTTCCGGATATCTTCCGCAACCGTCATAAAACTTTCGGCATACGCTATCGACACTCCGTAAGCCGCCTGATAGTAATAACCGGCCAACCGCTCAAAGATATGGCTCAGGGGAAGAAATGAAAGCACGGAATCACGGTCATCGATCTGGATGCGTTGGAAAGAACCTTGGTAGTTGGCAATAAGGTTCCGGTGTGTGAGCATCACGCCCTTCGGAGCCCCCGTCGTTCCGGAGGTGTAAATAATAGTCGCGAGATCATCCGGCCCGACGCTTTTAACGCATTGATCATAGAGGTCCCCGTGATCCAAATCATAGCAGCGCCCCGTCTCCCGGAATGCCCCCAGGGCCTGAACATCGCCCAGGTCTCCAGCCTGAAAAAGGATAATGCCCGCCGGGAGAAATTTCGATTTAAACCCTTCGATCTTGCGGTATTGTTCTTCCGTAGAAACGAAGAGTGCTTTGAGATCGGCGTGATCGATGATGTAGCGGATGTCCTCCAGCGAAGCCGTGGGATAGATCGGCACGGTCACAGCCCCAAGGCTCAAGATCCCGAGATCGGCAAAGGTCCATTCCGGCCCATTCTCGGAGAGGATCCCGACATGATCCCCTTTACGGATGCCGAGAGACTGAAGCGCCATGGCGGTTTCCCGCGCAATCCTCATCCAATCCTGCCAACTGTAATTCCCGGTGTAGGCACCTTGGACCTTGTAAAAGAGAGCTTTCTTGGATCCGAAAAAGCGGGCGCGTTCACGGAAGACCTGGACCAGATTACCATTCTCTTCGACGCAATCGGACGGAAATCCGGAACGCTTCTGGGCCATGGGCCTTTCCTCAGGAAGCGGCGGTTTTTACTTTGGGGGCGGTTGGAGAGACCGTCCCGGCAGGCATTTCCTTAAGAGCTTCCATCTCTTGAGTATTACGCTGGGTTTCTTCATGAATAATGCGTAACTTTTCTTGCGCTAAAAGAGCATTCTTCTCGGAAGTCTTTTGACCGTCTGGCTGCTTCTGGGAAGCATCCAGATCATTCAAGATCTTCTGATGGATGCGTGCCTGTTCCTGAACACGCTGAAGCTGCGCGGAACGCCCGCTCTGAACACTCTTGATCTTCTTATTCAGGTCGAAAATCTTTTGGATCTCCTGACGGATCTGAGACACCGAAGCGCGCGGCGTGGGCGGCGGCGGCACATAGCCCGGCTTCACAGGCGTCGCTTTCGCAGCACGAACCGAAGGCTTTCCGACCAAAGCTTGCGTGGCAGAAGCCCCCGCAACGATCCCACTTCCCCCTTTTTCCGCCATCAACTCTTTACCGGTTTTTTTCCCGAAGAGCTTAACGATCTGATCCCCCATGGCCTGAGGCGTCGCAACTGAAGAGAACGATGTTTTCGCCTTGGATCCTTTGGGAGTCGAGGCGGATGACTTAATTTCCGCGGAGTTTTGGGGAGCAGAGACCCCAAGGTGCAGCAGGAAGAGCATCACAAACCCACTACTGAGCTTACGCATAAGGCCTTTCATTTTCAAAAAGACTGCTGAGCCGTTGACCACCGTTTTGAGGGCGTTATTATAGCTTAAAACGTTATCGAAAAAATCTGTTTTTTCTTTACCCCTTTTGTACCCTCCATAAGAGTAACGGAGAGGATCCCAAAATACAAGTGCACCCTCGACCTCAAAATAATTTCACTTGAGCCATTCCATGGCGAGTCCCCTGGGGTCAGCGACCCTTCCCGGATTATTTCTGTTCAAAGATCAGCGTACCACCTTGGCCGCCGCCAACACACAACCCCGCCATTCCCAGCGCGACACCCCGCCTTTTCATTTCATGAAGCAGCGTCACGACGAGCCTCACTCCGGTCGCTCCGACCGGATGCCCGAGGGCGATCGCCCCCCCATTTACATTGACCGCCTCGCGATCCAACCCGAGCGACTTTTCCACGGCGAGACACTGCGCGGCAAACGCCTCATTGATCTCCACGAGTTTCATATCCTTTATGACGAGCTTCGCTTTTTGAAGCGCCTTTCGGGTCGAATCGACCGGCCCCAGCCCCATGCGCCGCGGATCCACCCCGCTAAAAGCCCAGGTCCGGAGCGTCGCAAGAACCGGCAAGGCAAGTTCTTCGGCCTTGGCTCGATGGGTCACAAGCACCGCGGCGGCGCCGTCTGAAATAGGGCATGAGTTCCCGGCCGTCACGGTCCCAGGCTCTTTAAAAACGGACGGATAACCTTGAAGCTCCTGGAGGGTCAAGGCCGGGTTGGGGCTTTCATCATCCACGAAGATCGCTTGGGTATTGTCCCGCTTCGACCTCGGCGAAAGAATGACCGGAAGGATCTCCGCCCTGAATTTTCCTGAGTGTACGGCCCGAGCCGCTTTTTGATGGGACTCGAGCGCAAATTCATCCTGCGCGGATCGACTGATCTTGAATTCCTCCGCCAGCACCTCGGCCGTCTCTCCCATCATCATCCCCGAGACCGGATCGCGGAGACCCTCCCAAAGAGAATCGATCATCCTGGAATCACGAAGTTTTTTTCCAAATCGAAGATCGCGGTTCACGAAAGGCACCGAGGACATGACCTCGACTCCCCCCGCCACCACGACGTCGGCATCCCCCACAAGGATCATCTGGGCTGCGCTCACGATCGCCTGCATACCTGAAGCGCAATTCCGGTTAACGGTAAAGGATGGAACCGAAGGCGAAATGCCGGCCATCAGCGCAATGACACGGGCAACATTGTGGGCATCGGATTGCTGCCCCACACAGCCAAAGATCACCTCATCCACAGCTTTCGGATCCACGTGTGTGCGTTCCAAAAGGCCCCGAAGAATGACCTCACCGAGTTTTTGATTGGTCAGGTCCTTCAGGGCACCGCCCAATTTCGCCTGGGCTGTCCGGACTGCACCGGCGATAACGATCTCTTTCATTCGGGAATTCTCCGTTAAAATGATGCGTCTTGAGGCCTTATTCTAGCAGAAGCTGGCGTATGTCCGCCAGTTGTTCGCGGGTCTTCTTCACACCTTCTTCGATGAACTTGTGTGCGGAAAAGAATTCGATCCAGTGAGCGTCGGGAACGGCGGCATGGATAAAAATATCCGCCTCACTTCCTTCCATCCGCGCAATCTCAAATTCGGTGAACATGATGGAATTCATCATCACGTTAAAGATATTGGCCGTATAACGTCGCTGGATTCGATCCAGGGTCTTCATCGCGATACGCTGCCAATGACCCCGTTGTTGAAACCCCTCATGAAAGGCCTTGCGCCGCAGTTCATTACGCTCGATCAGATCCTTGGGAGCGGGCAGGACATTGACCGCGATAATTTTGCGAACCCCCATATTGGATAAGACCTTCACCGGAAGCGGATCCACGATGCCGCCATCGATGAGATAACTTCCCTTATACGGGTAGGGGCGGAGGAACCCCGGGATCGAGATCGACGCACGGACCGCATTCAGAACACTTCCGGAGTCCAACACCACCTCTTCGGAGGTTAAAAGATCCGTCGCCACCATCTTGACGGGGATCTTGAGGTCCAGGAACGTCATGTCTTTCAAATACGCCGACAAGAACTGAGTGATCTGGTTCCCTTTAAAAAATCCACGATGGATCGCCGAAATATCCCGAAAACCCAACAGCTTGAAGAAGGCATTCTTCTTATCCAGAGATTTTGCGATCTTCTCGATCTCGTACGAATCATACCCGGCCGCCCAAAGTGTCCCGATAAGAGCCCCGATGCTCGAACCCGCGAGAACGTCTACGGGGATCTTCTCCTGCTCCAGGACCCGAAGCACCCCAATGTGGGAGAGACCGTAAGCAGCACCGCTCCCCAGCACCAACCCCACTAACCGCTCCGACCATTCCTTGGCCAAAAAGGTCATGGTCTTTTCGTACTGATACCGTTGGTATTGAAGCGAGGGAAGCGTGGAAAAAAGCTGTATCTCCCCCGACGGGCCCGACCCCTCCGCGGAAAAAGACCTCCCTTCCTGGGTAGGCATGATGATCTTGATCTCGTTTTTGCTGAACCCAAAATCCTGACAGAGCTCTCCCACTTTCTTTGAAGCGAACGTGAAAACGTCAGTTCGTTTTTCCGCCCAGAGATAGACGCGATCCGAATAATTGAGCGCTTTAACAGCGACCGGAGTATTGCGATCCGGAAGACAGATCACCAGGTAATCATAACGGTAGGTGAGATAGGTCAGGAGCGCCGTAAATTTCTTTTCATCCTCGTCCAGGGCCGCGTTGACCGCAAAAGGCAGCAAGTCAAAACTGGTTTCGTGGACCAGGATCGACTTCTGGATCGAAGATTCATGAGACGGATCCATCGTTTTAAGATCGAACCCGGAGACATCGCTTCGGCGGAACTCGGCGGGGAGAAGATTCCTTAATTTCCCGGAAAGGTCTAGAAGCAATACCTTGTTTTGGGTCTCATGCCGTAAGGTCTTGATGAAATCCACAAGAAAAAACGCCATCCCCTCCGTGGCAGCCGCAAAATAAAAAGCCGCGATGCGAACTTCACGCCGGTGATGGCTGTAGCCCAGATCTTCGCGGGTCAGATGCCGTCCGAGGGAACGGCTGAGATGGAGCGCCAGCGCGGGGATGGCATGAAGGAGTTGTTGAAAACTCTCCGAGCTGATCTTCAGAGCCACAGCATCGGTTTTGGCCTCCACCGATGCGCTATGCACGCTTCCGGTCAAAAGAGAGGTCTCGCCAAAATGCTCCCCCCGGTAGAAAAAAAGAAGTGTGGATTCCTTTTCCGGACCTCGGGCACGGGTAAAAAGACGGAATCGTCCTGAGATAATGATATAGAAAGCGTCCGGCACCGTCCCCTCTTCATAGACAAGGTCGCCGCGTTTAAACCCCACCAAGCGGGAATGCTTCTCGATCAGGGCTTGCTCTTCCGGCGCCAGGGACGAAAAAAGAGAGATCGAATCTGTTAAATATCCCTCCTTCACCTCGGACTTCGCTTTTTTCCCAAATGAGAAAAAATTCATCATGCCCAATTCTCCGTTCCCAAAATATAAAAAATTAATTGGACTAGTCCTGGCAAACTTTTATGAAAATAAAATTGAGGCCAGGGCATGGGTGGATTATCGGCAGAAAAGACTATTCCCCTTATAGTCGCAAGAACAAAGATCAGGGGAATCCCCAGAGGTCTTCAAAGAAATCCAAGAGAGGAAAAGAAAAAAGGAGCGCCGAAGGCGCTCCTTTGAACTGCTTAAAATCCAAACTCTAAAACTCAAAAAAACACGTACGAAGCAACCCCTGCGAGGATCTAAAGCAAAAAAAGCTCGAAAGTCTTGCTTACCACTCCTGAACGCTTTCCGGGTCCGCGTAGTCATTGACCTTAGTCTCAAGCCAGTGATTGTACGCATAATCCAGCACGCGGAATTTATCGACCGGATCCATGTTGAGCAGCCGAACGCCCTGATCAAAGCCCTGGTCCGTTCCGTCAGAAGGCCTTGACCACATAACCAATCCCGAGCTAAAAATAGGCTTGGGGTCATCCGGGATCGTGATCTCCAAATCCAACGGAGTCCCCTCTTGAAGCGACTTATCGGAGTTGATCTTCAAACCTTCGCGACAAAGGTCCCGGCTCAATCCGATCCCTTTAACGGATGTCGATTCGGTTCCGGTAAACTTCACGCTCATATACGCGTCAAAGCGCTTAAACCTGCGCTTATCTTTATCCATCGCTTCCTCCTTTACTTTTTTTCGCACTCGCCACTACCGGAAAAAGCCTGACTCTCCGTTGCTTATGTATCGACTTCTTCATGCGTTTAATTAATTAAAAACACCGTCACCCAAGGCAAAAAGTAACACATAGGTTTAAATTTTACAAGGGGACAAGGCCATTTTTTTTTGAAGAAATGCAATTCTGCGGACGCATCGATTCCACGGGACAAAAACGCTAAAAAACCAAGACGAGATAAAGATGCAACCCATTACTATGAAATAGGTTAGCGGAAATTAACGAACTGGATTGGGAGGGTCAACGGAGCCGTCCGAAGGTGCTGGATCACGACCTGGAGATCATCTTTACTCTTCGATGAGACTCGGATCTCATCCCCCTGAATGGCGGTCTGAACCTTCACCGAAAGATCCTTAATGATCTTCACGATTTCTTTGGACTTCTCCTGAGGGATCCCTTGGGCAAGAGTCACTTCCTGTCGGAGACAGCCGTCAAAGGCCTTCTCCGGGGTTTTAAAATCGAGCGCCTTCGGAGAAATTTTCCGACTGGCCATCCTTGTCTTGAGAATATCCTGAAGATTCCTGAGCTTCATTTCATCATCCGCGATCAGACGAATCTTTTTCTCTTTCTCATCCTTGAGGAATTCCAAAGAGCTCTTACTCCCCTTGAAATCAAAACGGGTCTGGAGCTCTTTTTTCGCCTGATTGACGGCGTTGTCGACCTCCTGAAGATCGATCTGGGAAACGACATCAAAGGAGGATAATTGGGCCATCGGGCGAAAAAGGGTTAAGCTTTTTTTGAAGGAGGAGTAATGAAAGCTCTCAAACGCTTGCGGGAAAAATCGTCGAGATCGAGGAATTCAAGGCCTGTGTCAAAATTCTTCTTCGCCGACTTCCGGTCCTGGCTCGGGATCACCCACACGCTACGCCCCGTGCATTGAACAGGCGGCTCGCCATCCTTCAGCTCCAGGCTGATCTTGCAACGGTCGAAACGTTCCAAAGGTTCTGGAAGCATGACCGAAACACCCCCCATCCCAACATCCTCCGTGCTTGCGGTAAAGGCCTTCTGCTTGCCCACCGGCTGGATCGCGACTTCACAGGTCAGGTGGAGCCGCGGAAATTTTCGTTTATTAAAACCATCCCACAGAGAGTTCATGACCGGTTCGTCCTGACAAAAGCATCTTGAAAAGGCCGGGCGACCTCGTGCCCGCGGAATTTTAAAAGCTGGGCTTGAGCATCCGCGGCCGTGTGAAATCCACCGATAAGGACCATGTAAAAAACCCGTCCGCTGGGCCGTGCGCTCTCCTTAACAAAAGCTCGAAAACCCGCGCTCTTCAAGGATTTTACGATCGAATTGGCATCCTGCGCCGCGGGATAAGTCACGACCTGGATCACATACGATTCAGCAGCCAAAAGTGCGGGCTTCGAAGCCGTTCCTTCAGAAATGGTTTTTGCAGTTCGGATCGGCGCCGGTGTGATCACAACGGGGCGCTCTACCGCAGGCTTCGCCGGAACAACCGCTTCCACTACCTCGGGAGTTTTCACCGAAACCGCCTCTCCGGGAATCCGATACCGTGCACGCATCGCATCTTCCCTCTGAGAATTGAGCGCATTCACTCCCCAAAAAAGAAGGAAAACAACTAGGATCGCGGCCGCCCAATAGAAAACACGCCTTAGCGCGACCTGTTGGGGATCCCTCATAAACCTAAACAGCTCGCCCGCCGTTTCAGCGAACTTTTTCAAAAGCGCCAGGAACCCGCCCCCCTTATTTCCCGCGGGGCGATCGCCGCGAAAACGAGCGTGGGAATCCGAACTGAACGATACCGGAGAGGAATAAACGGGCTTCTTTTCAAAATCGCGAAGCGGTACATAGCGAGCCGTATGATCCGTAGGCTTTTGTTCCGGAGAAGCCTGTCGAGGAGGATAGTTCGCTTCGGACAATACATCTTTTTGAGCACTAAAAAGATCTGAAACATCCGTCTTCTCGGCTGAAGATTCTTTCGAAAAGAACGTCGGCGACGCGGGTTCCTTGGGCTGCTCCCGCCCCCCGGTCACAACAGGAGAGATCCCGTCGGAAAATTCGCCATAGAGTTTTTTTTGGATCTCGGATTCCGAAAGCACAGAAGATGACATTTCGGTGTTTTTTTTCTTGTTAAAAAGCCCCATGCTAGGCTTTCTCCTTCCGGGCATGGACATCTTCACGAAGACATAGCGACAGCTTGATCAGCTCGATGGGCCCCAGGACGATATGCGCCCGCTGAACAAAGCCATTCTTACGACAAAGATCTATCGCTCCCGACATCTTGGAGGTAGTCTTAAAAATAACTTCTTCGTACCCCATCTCACGGCAAAAATCGAGTGCGCGATCGATCAACTTCTTACCGATCTTCAGATTGCGATGCGTGGGGGCGACGAACAAACGACGGAGCAACGCGACGCGTCCATCCTCTTTCTTGATCGCAACGGTCCCCACCACTTGATGTGATTGATTATCCACCGCCACAAAGAACGCCTCCCCGATACCGCCGTAGGATTTTTCGATACACTCGACATCCTCTGTCGGATAAGCATGCTTGGCGTCATGGAACTCGCTGTCCATAATGCTGCTGATGAGATCGACCACTGCCGCATCATCATCTTTCATGGATCTTCGGATCGTGATCATAAAGGGATCGATTGAGCTCCGTTAAGCTTTTTTGGAATCGCCGGCTGGTTTTCCAGCAGCCTTACCGGCGGGCTTCGCGGCGGCCGCGGGTGCTGCGGCGCCCGGAGCTGCGGCTCCGTCAGCAGCGCCTGCCTTCGCCTCTTTGACCTTCTTCATCTTGATCTTCTGGGACTTTACTTTGGGAAGGTTGTAAGCCGTTCCACCCTCGGTCCACTTACCCATCTCTTGAAGCTTTTTAACGCGTTCGAGACGCTTGAAAACATTTCGGTGTTTGGCTCCGACACTGTCAGAACGCAAGCTAGGATGCTGGGACATAAGACAATAAACTCCTTTGTTAGTACCGCGTTCCCTTTGATTCTAGGGGTTAACGATACACGACTGCGAACTCTTAACCTCAACAGTAACGCAGCATTAGTGAATTGGATCGGCCCGAACAGTTGTGCTGTTGGAGGAGCGTATTATACCGATGCAGAATGAAAATGGCTAGTCCCAATTCTTATCAATTTCAGCAAATCTGAAATTGGGGCAATCCTTGTTACCCTTATGGTAAAGAATGAAAAACAAGGATAGTCCCAATTCTTATCAATTTCAGCAAATCTGAAATTGGGGCAATCCTTGTTACCCTTATGGTAAAGAATGAAAAACAAGGAAAGCTGAAAAGCCTCGGAAAGATCTTATTTTAAAGCGGCTTAAAAAAAGAATGAGACCGGATCAGCGAACCATCGGCCTGACATAAGCGTCGCCAGAGACAAGCCCCTGACCTCTCAGTTGCTTGAGTATCTGGGTGGCATCCTGGCGCGACTGGAATGCCGCAATACAAACCTGGAGATGTTTGCCACTCGGGATCACGAAAGACGTATATCCCTTTTGAGAAAGTTTTTGGATCTCACGATCCGCGGCCGACTGGGTGATGTAGGTCACATGCTGGATCGTAAACTTTCCGTCAGGCTTCGCGACCTTCGCCACGGGCTTCGGCAACTCCGGCACCGTGATCGGGACCTCTTGGGGGACCGACTCATCGATCACAGCCACCCCGGGGGTCTTCGCGACAGAAGCAACAACGGCCGGCGCAGATTCCTCCGGAAGAACTTCGGCCGCAGTCGAACGGATCACCTGACTCTCGCGCGAAGAAGACCACTTCCCCTTTTCAACGCCCCAGGAAAAGGTCAGCACATAAACAACCAGGAGGACAAGAATGAGCCCGATCGCTTGATCGAGACGCAGCGTGATAAAGTTCTTTTCGAGAAAAGAAGTTTTTGGGACCGCGGGTTCTTCTGAAAGAGTGCGGGGTGATGGCAGATCAAATAATTCCGTTTGCATGATTGGTTCCTCCGTACAACTATTTACGACAAATTGCACGGAAGATTTAATTAAAATTGGAGGGTGGCTGATGGAGGGAGGCTGACGTCACGCCCCTATTTCTTTGTTTTACTCCGTCCGCCCTCTTCCATCCCACTTTTACGGGTGATCTTGATTCGCTTGGATGGGCGGTCCGCTTACTTCGCCAGTTTAATCCGGCTAGGCGGCCCGTCTGAGAATCGACAAGGCTCGCCTACTTTGCAAGTTTGATACGTTGGGGCGGCCACCAGATCATGAAGGCCTTCCCCACCAGATCCTTTTTCGGAACGAATCCCCACTGACGGCTGTCGGCCGAATGAGCGGAATTGTCCCCCAACGCAAAATAGTGGCCCTCCGGCACCCGGATCACTTCGCCGGACTTGCCGAATTTCCAGTCCTCGACATTGTAATAGGTGTTCCCGGAGAACGGCAGCTCCGTCATCGGCTTCCCATTGACAAGCAGAATGCCTTTGCGTATCTCGAGCGTTTCTCCCGGAAGCCCCGCAAGACGTTTCACGAAATCTTTTTTCCGATCCAGCGGATACTTGAACACGATGATATCCCCGCGCTCGGGAGCATGGAAACGATAACTCAACTTATCAACGAAGATCTTGTCCTCTTCCATAAAAGTCGGCTTCATGGACCCTGTCGGGATCTTGTAGGGCCCAAAAATGAAGGTGCGGATAAAAATGGCGAGGATGGCCGCGATCAGGAGCGGCTCACCCCAGTTCTTCCATTTTTCGAAAAGCCACTTCCGGGGCTCAGCCCGGGCAAACCGCCACTCATGGGCAAGCTTGGCCCGGTACATATAGGCCAGCACGCCTGCCACCGGCAGGAGCCAAAAATATTTCCGAAGGAGCTGAACAGGATTCCATTCCATATTATTCCACCTTTAAGATGCTGATGAACGCCTCTTGGGGAAGATCGACCTTCCCGATCTTTTTCATGCGCTTCTTCCCTTCCTTCTGCTTCTCCCAGAGCTTGCGCTTGCGCGTGATGTCGCCACCATAGCACTTGGCCGTCACGTTCTTCTTGATCGCCGCGATCGAATCGCGCGCAATAATCTTCGCCCCGATCGCCGCCTGGATCACAACTTCAAACATCTGCTTCGGGATCACTTCCTTGAGCTTCTCCACGAGCGCCTTGCCGCGCGGATACGCTTTTTCCTTCCAAGTGATGATTGCAAGCGCATCAACAGGCTCCCCGTTGATCAGGATATCCATCTTGACGAGTTCTGACGGCTTGTGGCCGATGAATTCATAATTAAGCGATCCATAACCCGCCGTAAGCGACTTGATCTTATCATAAAAATCCATGACGACCTCGGAGAACGGGATCTCATAGGTCAGCACCGCCCGCGTCGCGTCGAGATATTCTGTGCTCTTATAGGTACCGCGGCGATCCTGGCAAAGCTGCATGATCACCCCGAGCGCGGTGGACGGGACCATCACATGAGCGCGGATATACGGCTCCTCAATAATTTCGATCTTCTGAACGTCCGGCAGATCGGTGGGATTCTCGATATCGAGGATCTCCCCTTTGGTGGTCAGCACTTTATACCGGACGTTCGGTGCGGTGATAATAAGCTGGAGATTAAATTCGCGCTCGAGCCGCTCCTTGATGATATCCATATGGAGAAGTCCGAGGAATCCGCAGCGGAATCCGTGCCCAAGCGACGCCGAGGATTCCGGCTCATAAACGAACGAAGAATCGTTCAGCCGGAGTTTCGCGAGCGCCTCCCGGAGGAGCGCAAAATCATTGGCCTGGATCGGGTAGAGGCCGCAGAAAACCATCGGCTTCACGTCCTGGTACCCCGGCAAAGCCTCCGCGGCGGGATTCAGGGCCAGCGTCATCGTATCCCCGATCTTCACATCCGCGATATCCTTGATATTCGCATGCACGTAGCCGACGGCTCCGGCACCCAGCTCATCGACGGCTTCCGGGTTCGGATTAAAAATGCCGATCTGATCGACTTCGTGCTGATGCCCTGTCTGCATCATCAGGACCTGATCGTGCGTCCGGAGCTTCCCGTCAATAATACGGAAATACGCCACGACGCCTTGGTAGCTGTCAAACTTGGAATCGAAAATAAGGGCCCTCAAGGGCTTGTCGATATCCCCCTGCGGCGGCGGGATCTTGTCGATGATAGCCTTCAGGATCTCCTCGGTACCTTCCCCGGTCTTGGCGCTCGAAAAAATGATCTCTTTTTCATCCACGCCTAAAAAATCCACGATCTCTTTCTTGACCCGCTCCGGCTCTGCGGTCGGAAGATCGATCTTGGTCACGATCGGAATGATCTTGAGGTTGCGTTCCATGGCCAGATAAAGGTTCGTCACCGTCTGCGCCTGGATCCCCTGCCCGGCATCCACCAGGAGGAGAACGCCCTCGCAGGCCGCGAGGCTTTTGGAAACCTCGTAAGTAAAATCGATATGGCCCGGCGTGTCGATCAGGTTGAGCCAGTGCCCTTTGTAATGAATACGCACCGCACGAGCTTTGATCGTGATGCCGCGCTCGCGCTCCAGCTCCATATCATCAAGGATCTGGTCGCGGAACTCACGTTTGGTGATCGCGCCCGTATCCAATAGCAGGCGGTCGGCAAGTGTGGATTTCCCATGATCAATATGCGCGATGATGGAGAAATTACGAATTTTGGAGGGATTCACCCCGTTAGAACCACCGCTCTGATTGGAGCTCTCTGCCACCTTAAAAATCCTTTTGTTAAATGAAACGAATTAAACCGCTGGAAAGTCTAGTTTCTAACGGGGTCCATCAGAATTTCTTGAAGATCTCACGGAATTCATGAACGGCCTTCGCGCGATCGGCTTTTCCGAAAACGGCGCTTCCCGCGACCAGAATATCGGCACCGGCCTCAAGCGCTTGGGAAGCATTCCCGACCCCGATACCGCCATCCACGGAAATAAGTCCCTGAAACTTTGAACGCAGGACCTTGACCTTGTCCATCATCTCCGGCATGAACGACTGTCCACCGAACCCCGGCTCCACCGACATCACAAGAACAAGGTCCAACTCCGGAAGATAAGGAAATAGCGTTTCGACAGCGGTCTTTGGCCGGAGCGAAAGCCCCGCCTTGGCGCCCGATTCCCTGATCTTTTTAAGCAATCCGTGGATATCATTTTCCGCCTCCACATGGACCGTGATCCAGTCCGCGCCGGCCTTGCGGAATTCGGCAATATAGCGGGACGGCGTATCGATCATCAAATGGACATCGAGAGGAATCTCTGTCACCCGGTGAAGTGCGGCCACCACGAGCGGCCCGATCGTAAGATTCGGCACAAAATGCCCGTCCATCACGTCGATATGGAGCGCATCACAACCGGCTTTTTCCACATCCCGGACTTCCTCAGCTAAGCGACTGAAATCCGCGGACAACAAACTCGGTGCGATCATGATTTTTTTCACGGCTTTCTCCTTTTAATATCCAGAAAAACAACCGTCATCCTGAGCGGAGCGAAGGATCTCGCTTCGAGATTCTTCGCCTGATTTCCCGCCTCTGCCGGGACAAGCATCAGTCTCAGAATGACGTATTTGTTAAAGCCTCTTACGCTCCATCAATTACAAGATTTTTTGTGATCTCACGCTGCATCTTTTCAGGCACCGGCCCAATGAGCGAAAGATTCAGATTCCCCGTCCTGAAGATCCCTTGCGCAACGCGTTGAATATCCTCCATCGTCGTCGTCTCGATCTGGCGACGGATCTCCGCCTTATCCGGCAATTCCCCGGAACAAAGCGCTTTTTCGCCCGTCCAAAGCAAATGATCGAGCGTGTCTTCCACGCCCATCGAAACCTGACTCATAAAATAATCTTTCGCGCGACGGAGCTCGTCCGGCTTCACAAAACTTTTCCGCACTTTCGCGAGCTCTTTCAGGATCACCGCCACGGCACGCACGGTCTTTTTCGTTTCGACCCCAGCGGACACCGTAAAAGCCCCGGCATCCTGATAACCCGAAATGCCAGATTTGATCTCGTACGCCAAACCACGTTTTTCGCGGACTTCTTCGAAAAGACGGCTCGACATGTTCGCCCCTAGCATCACATGAAGAAGCCCCAGTTTGTAGCGGTCCGGATGCATGCGCGGCAGGGCGTGAAGCCCGATCACCAGATGCGTCTGCTCGGTCGCTTTCTCGTAGAAATGCGTGCGCGGCTTCGTCTGAGCGCTTTTGGCCGGAACAAACGCGGAAGGTTTCTCGGCTTTGCGTGTTTTATAGATATCCGCCACGCGCGCCAAAACCTCCTCGTGGTCCACATCGCCGGAGACCGAAACCAGGATATTGCTGTTATGGTAATAATCCTTCATGTATTTTCGAAGGTCGGTGCGTGACATCCCGGAAACTGTCTCCGGAGTACCGGCCAGCGTTCTCCCCAACGGCTGGTCCGGCCACAGAAGCTCCCCCATCAGATCATGCACATGGTGGGCCGGCACATCTCGATACATTTTGATCTCTTCAAGGATCACGGTCCTCTCCTTGGCAAGCTCATCCGCCGGAACGGTCGAATGAAGCACCATGTCGGAAAGAACGTCGAGCGCCCGCGGATAATATTGCTTCAGAAGCTTTGCGAAATAACAGGTCATCTCCTCGCCAGTGAACGCATTCAGGACCCCACCCACGCCCTCGATCTCTTCCTTGATCCGGCGCGTATTCCGCGTCGGTGTGCCCTTAAACATCATATGTTCCAGGTAATGCGAGATCCCCGAGATCTTCTTGGATTCATAGCGGCCCCCGGCCTTCACCCATATCGCCACAGCCGCCGACTCGCGATTGGACATCGGCACGGTTAAAACCCGGAGTCCATTTTCCAATGTCGTTAAATTATAACTCATCCTTAAACCTTTGCTGTTTGTTGCGTTGTCCGGCTACGGTAACGATATCCGTTTCGTCTTACGGTTAGGGCCTTACAGCTTCAAGCCGCGACCTAACCCCGTGACCGATGCGGGCTTCGTAGCCGTTGCTGTTACAGATTCGCTGTCTGACAATCCAAATAGTTCTGCAGTATTCTCTGTGCTGCCAGCTGATCGATCACTTCTTTCCGTCTGTCTCGTCTTACATCCGCCGAGATCAGCATCCGCTCGACTTCCTTCGACGAAAGCCGTTCGTCCCACATCACCATCGGCACCGTGATCCGCGACTGGTACCACTCGACTTCCTGGACCCGCTTCGTAGCCGCGATCCCCATCTCACCCTTCATCGTGATAGGAAGCCCGACCACGACCTTCTCCGCCTTGTGCTCAAGGATCAACTTCTTGATCTCGGCCAGCACCTGCTCCCGGCCCCGCACCTCGATCGTTTTCACCGGAAACGCCATCGTGGTCCCGGCCGGCACGAACGCCACCCCGATCCTTTTTTCCCCGAGATCAAGTCCGAGCAGCGCGCCGCTCATGCCCCGTGTACCGCACGAGCCATCGTTTCAATAAAGCGTTCAGCGGCGGGGACGCCCTTCTTCAGATGATTGATCACGGCACTTCCGACGATCACGCCGTCCGCCATGCGGGAGATATCCCGCGCCTGATCCGGCGTGGAGATCCCGAAACCTGCCAGGACCGGCTTCGCGGTCATGCGCTTTAATTTCAAAAGATGGGCCTTTAGGTCCGAGGGCACCGCCTTCCGTGCGCCCGTCACTCCCCGGAGCGAGACATAATAGATGAATCCTTGCGACTTCCCTACAAGCATCTTCGCCCGTTTGTCCTTGGTCGTCGGAGCAACGAGCTGCACCATGTGCAGCTTTTGCTTCCGGCATGCTTTCTGGAACTCCGGCTCTTCTTCCGGAGGAAGATCCGGAATGATCAATCCATCCAACCCGGCAGCCCGCGCATCACGAGCAAAATCGATAGCACCGTAGGAGAAGACCGGGTTGAAATATCCGAAAAAAACGACCGGGATTTTACAACCTTTTTGACGAAGCCGGCGCACGAGCGCGAACGCGTCCTTGATCGAAACATTTTTCTTTATGGCCTGCTCTGAGGAATACTGGATCGTCGGTCCGTCCGCGAGCGGGTCGGAGAACGGGAAACCCAGCTCTAGGATATCCACTCCGGCTGCGGCCGAGGAAAGGATCAGACGCTCCGTCGCAGCAAGGCTCGGATACCCCAGCGTAAGGAAGACGCAAAAAAGCTTCTTCCCTTGTTGATGGGTTTGTTTGATCCGTTCAGACAACAAGTTTTTCAACGATTTTTTCCCTTTCACATTTCGGACTATAGACCACAGACACGAGACAAGAGAAAAAATGTCGCTAGTCTGTGGTCTCTGGTCTGTAGTCTCAGAGGTATTTCTGCACCGTATGAATGTCTTTATCGCCGCGGCCGGAAAGACACACGATCACGATATCGTTTTTCTTTATTCTAGGCATGAGCTTCGGAAGATAACCCAGCGCGTGCGCAGGCTCGAGCGCCGGCATGATTCCTTCAAGCTTTGTTAATAGATCGAATCCCTTGAGCGCGTCCTTGTCCGTCACGGCTTGATAGTCCACGCGTCCCGAATCTTTCAAATACGAATGCTCCGGCCCCACGGACGGATAATCCAGACCCGCCGAGATCGAATGCGCCAACTGCACCTGGCCGTTCTTGTCCTGAAGCAAATAACTCTTCATGCCATGCAAAATGCCGGGCCTTCCCTTCGTGATCGATGCCGCGTGATGCGCGGTGTTCACCCCTTCGCCGGCCGCTTCGATCCCAAGAATGCGAACATTCCGATCCTTAAGGAACGGATGGAAAAACCCCATGGAGTTACTGCCACCGCCGACACAGGCTAAAAGATAATTCGGGAGACGCCCGACGGCCTTGACGATCTGCCGTCGCGTTTCCGTTCCGATCACTTCCTGAAAATCGCGTACCATCCCCGGATAAGGATGCGGCCCCACGACTGAGCCCAACAGATAATGCGTGTCCTCCACATTCGTGACCCAATCCCGAATGGCTTCGTTCGTCGCGTCCTTCAGGGTCTTCGATCCCGAATGGACCGGCCGCACTTCCGCGCCCAGCAGCTTCATCTTGTAAACATTCAGGGCCTGGCGCTCGATATCCACCGCGCCCATGTAGACCACGCACTTGAGCCCGAACACGCAGGCCGCCGTCGCGGACGCAACGCCATGCTGCCCGGCCCCGGTTTCGGCCACAAGACGCGTTTTCCCGAGCCGTTTGGCCAAAAGCCCCTGGGCAAGCGTGTTATTGATCTTGTGAGCGCCGGTGTGGAGAAGGTCTTCGCGCTTCAGGAAGATCCTTCCGCGGCCAAAATGCGCGGAGAGATTTTTCGCTTCATAAAGAGGGGTTGGACGTCCGGCGTAGTTCTCGAGATAAGAACGCAATTCTTCCCGGAACTTCTTATCGCCTTTGATCGACTGATAAGCCGCGGTCAATTCTTCGCAGGCCTTCACAAGCGTTTCGGGAACATAGCGTCCGCCATAAGGACCGAAATGACCTTTCGCGTCTGGAACCTTTTTTATTCCTCCCGAAAAGCAACGCTGTCTTACACAAGGCTTCAATGTCAAAATCCTCTCAGAGACCGGTCCGCAGCAACTGTCACGAAATTTGATCTTCTAACGCGGGGTTCACACCTCAACCTCAGCAATATCCGAATCCTTCACCCAACCGCTCTCCCCGTTCGTTAAAAGTACACGGCTCCAATCTTCGCGCCGGTCCATCACAAACACCTTGATGCCTTCCCCCATGCGGAACGCGACCTGGTCCCGTTCCGACGGCCCGTAACGGGCTTCGCACTCTTTTTGCATCACGATCGCATCCCGGATCACGTTGCTCTGAACCTGTTTGCCGAACGCCACAAGCGCCGCGAGTAAAAGCAAAATAAAAACAAACTGCTGCCATGGATTCCAGAAAACCCCGCGCCCGCTCAAAAAATAAAGAATCCCGCCGGCCAGAAAAACAAACAGAAACGCGAGAGCTACAACATAGATTTCTTTCTCGGTCGCATATTTAAGAACGACCTCCGTGGCCTTCAAGTACCAATTCCGCGTATCCTCGACACGATATTCCAGGAGTCCACGCGTGTAACGCAAATTCGCCCGGATGTCTCCGTTCCGGGGATCGAGACGCAGAGCTTTTTCATAATTCAGGATCGCCTGGCTCAATTTCCCAAGCCGCACATAGGTATTTGCGAGATTATAATAGAATACCGCCATACGGGGTTCCGCAGCGATCAAGGACTCATAAAGCTCCGAAGCTTTCGCGTAGTCTCCGGTCCGGTAGCTCGTGTTGGCATCCTGAAAGAACCTTGAAGCCGGAGTCTCCGCATGCACCGCGGGCGCAAAACATAACGCGATCCATAAAAAGAACGTCAGCCGTTTCATCCCGTTAGAAAAATCAACGCCTTTCTTCAAAGTGCGCATCCCCGTCATTCTCGCACACGTTGCATTGAATGGAACCGTTATGAAATTTATTTTTCTAACGGGATTCATTTCCGCATCCTTTCGATCCGGTTCACCGTATCCTGGAAGATCTTGAGTCCGATCTTTTTCGACGCCTGCGGGATCGAGCCCTTTCCAAAACGGAACTCATCACAAAGACGGTAAAGCGCAAGCACGTCTTTCAGATAGGCGCTCTCCGCCCCGAAGTGCGCGGTCAAAGTCTCGGCCAGATCCTGCCGCGTCACACCGTGAGTCGAAAGATTCCACTTGTCCGTGATGTATTGGATCATAGCCTTTTCAAGGTCTGCAAAAAAGATCTCCGTATCTTCGTCCCTCGAAGAGTGAGCGAGTTTCTTGAGTTTGTTAATGTTGGCCGCCGCGGTCCCTCGGGCCGTCTTCCGACGCCTGAGAGCGTGATCTTTTGAAAAAAGACGGTCCTGACGATCCTTCATCCAAAGCACCACGAGCAACGCAAAAAGGGAAAGATCTCCCCCCAGAAGGATCGTGTAGGCCCCATCCACCGCGTGCGCCGGAATAGCCTCGGGATTTTTTTCGTTGATATAGCGGATATCCTTCCCTTCCGACTTGACCTGTTTTTGAAAAATGGCATTGCCGGCAAGCTCCTGCGGCATCTGGAAATTCTGCTCGGAATGCTCCACCTGGATCGGAAAATTCGGGGTCGTCAAGGTCACGTATTTTTCCTGCCGGGGATCAAAAAAACTGAACTCGATCGGAGGAACAAAAGAATCCCCCTCCTCCTTCGGGATAAAAACGACCTCAAAGCTCTTCGTGCCCCCGATCACGTTCTCGGTCTGAAAAAGTTTTGAATTAGTGTCGGAGTCATAGGTCTTAAAACCCGTAAGCGCCGGAACTTTCGGCCGCGTGATCGTCTCAATATTGCCTTCCCCCTCAATGACCATTTTTAGCGTCACAGGCTCATTCTGCTTCACCTTATCCCGATCGATCGTGGCCGAGAGACGGAAGTTCCCCACCGCGCCCTGGAAACTTGCCGGCTTGCCCTTTTCCGGCAAAGCCTTCACCACAAGCTGGATGGGCGGAGGCGAGAGCAAGCGATTCTGTCTCCGCGCAAAAAAAGCGCCGCCCGTAAAAAAGCTGTCGCTGAAAAATTCATCGAAAGCATTCGACCCTTGCTGCTCTTCGCGGATCGAGACCTTCAGACTTCCGGGCTGGATCGTATAGTTGCCGGGGGCGGTCGGGAAAAGAGCGAGTTTTTTCACGTCGGCCTTCACATAACGCTTGCCGTTCATGCGAACCGTCTCGCGGGCGACATCCCGATCCATCGGAAATTCCTCGATCCAAAACCCGCTCGTCTCAGGTTCTTTGTCAAACCCTTCATACCGTGTGTCATAGCGGGTGTAAAGGGAATAGGTCAAAAGCATCTGCTCGTTCTGAAAAAGGGTCTTCCGATCCACCCATGCCTGGACGAAAATGTTGTCATCCGTCCCCGGAGACACCGAAACGGCCCGATCCTGATCGACCGGTTGCGTTACCGGAGGGGAAAACCGCGCAGGCTGCTGCGTTGCCACACGTTGCGGCGCGACTTGCGTCTGCGCCATCTGGTTCTGGCCTCCCGAAACTTCAATCACAAGAGGCTCGGTCCGAAGGACCGTCTGGCCCGACTGAACTTCCACCGGACTCAGAGTGAAACGTCCGGCCCTTTGTGGGATGAGCGTGTAGCTGAACTCGACATTTGCAGAGGTCATCCCGTTGACGACCGAGATGTGTGAAGCGCGACCGGTATAGTAGGTTTGAAAACCATCGAGTTGCGAAAGTCTCGGCGCCTGAAGATTCATACTCTGCCCCGTGACGCGGATACTGAGCCGAACCTCTTCCCCGACCTGCACCGATCGCTTGCTCAGAGTGGCGGACACACGAACTTCCTCGGCCTGAAGGGACGGGGCAAAAACACCCCAGAGAATGAATGCTGTTAAAAGGATTTTTTTCATATAAAGGTCACTTGGACGGGTATTGTATAGGAATCACAACGCAATTTCAAACAACGAGTTAAGTAAGGTACGCTTTAATGACAGTGTCTGGAGCAGTCGCTCGAGTTCCCCGGGAGTTTTCACTCGCGCGTGGAGCTCGAATCCGGACTCTTCAAACCCCTGAACAGGCTCCAAGCGAAACTCTTTGGCATCGCGAAGAATATCCGCCCGTCGCTCCTCGAAGGCTTCGAGATAAAGCGCATACCCCGGAAAACGTAACCGCTTGACGCGAGCAAAGAACCGGTCCGCTTTCGTGCGCGGGTCCATACCGCGAACGTCCAACTTTGCGAGGAGCTGATGCTCCCGGCAAAGTGCCCGGAGGGATTTCCCCGTCCCCTTCATGAGATCCGCCAACCATTCTCCGGACTGAGACAGCTGGGAACTCGTCAGCCTCACTTGGGCCCCGATCTTCTGAGAGAAATAATCCTGGTCGTCTCCCGAGAATTTCAAAAAAGATAAGATCCCTCGAAGCGGTAAAGACCCGTCCTCCACAAGGTCCTTGAAGGACGTTTGAAATCGATCCGCCTTTCGGTAAAACTCTAGCAAAGCCTTATCTCCCGGGAGTCCCAGTAGAGGCATGACCCCAGAAAGGATCTCAGTATCTTCAAGGTGGAATTCCCGGGCCGCCATCCCAAGCGCCCGAGCCCGATCCATGTCCGAGCATCCCTGCTTCCAGTTGGAAACCAGATTCAAAAGAAAAGCTTCCTTCGGCTCCATGGCCTCCGCGACAAGCACCGGCACTTCCTTCATCTTCAAACCCTGCGCCGCAAAGAGGCGCTTGTGGCCCACGATAACGACCGGACGCTCCGCATGCGTTACCACGAGCGGCATCAGAATCCCAAAACGTTTCAACGAAGCCTTGAGAGCGTCATCCCGAAGACGATACCGAAAGCAATGCGGCATGCCCTTGGAGAGCTTGGAGATCTTCAGGACTTTATCGTAGCGAGCCATTCCTTCTCCAATTGTGAGGTAGAGATCCCAAGCACTTCCTCGATCGCCTGTTCCGCGGGCTTCCCTTCCTTGAACTTCACCAGGATCTCTTTCATTCGGTACAGTTGAAAACGCTCCACCAGATAGCGAACAAGCACGAACACCTCCTGGTAAAAAAGCGCGACCTCCAGAGGGTCCATCTTGTCTATTTGCAAACTCTCGGAAAGGAGCCGGCTCATCGGCATGAGGGCCTGCGTCCGAACGGCCGCGTTAAAAACCGTCGTATCCACCGGCTGGACCTTATTTTGCTCATATTGAGCCAGACCTTCATGGATCCAGGCCGGAGCACGCGCCCCACTCAGGGCCGACACGAATGCGTGGGTCATCTCGTGAACTGCGGCCGACCGCAAGTCGGCCTCTCTAAAACCCTGGCGATAGGCCGGAAGCCGAATTTTCCCGTCATAGAGCCCCCCCACCCACAAGGATTGTCCGGTCACAGCATGAAAATCTTTCCCGGAATAAAAAAGAACCGTGGTCTTATGATTGAAATAAGCGCCGAAGTCCTGCGAGATCTGGCGGTACACCTCCCGCAAGAGGGTCTTCAACCAATCCCCTTCGTAGCCCTGCTCGCCCTTCCGGTATTTGATGATGAAGTGCTCTTCATCGTAAGTATCGAGATCTTTTTCGACTAAATTTTCTTTTTGGATCTTTTCGATCTTCTGGCGCAACCGTGTCGAGGGGCTCACGAGATAACTTTGTTTATAAAAATTTTCAGCCTTTTTAAAATTCTGTTGGAGATTCTCGATCTCCCCCAGAAGCTCCAGGGCCAAGGCGTTCCTCGGCTCCAGCGAAAGCGACTCATTGAGCGCATCGCGGGCCAGCTCGAATTCATTTTTCTCAAAGAACTTAACCGCGTCATTATAAAGCTCGATCGCCATAGGCGTCATCGGCGCACGCCCGCCCTTCCCGGCGTAAAACCTCTCGATCTCGATCTTTTGCCGGCGTTCCACCGTCTCTTTGCCGCGGTCATCCCCGTTGGGGGCGGCATAGGTACAATCTGCAGCAAGAAAAATCAAAAACGGTAGCGCAACGCACAACGCGCAACGCGCAACGATTTTCATAATCACGAGCCTCGAGTCTCTGGTCTCTGGTCTAAAGTCGGGTGTTTGGCCATTTTCACACGTTTGCCGATCGACGGATGGTCGTAAAAAAACCACTCATACCAAGACGGCGGCTCCGGATCTGCGAGGTTCTGCGCACCCAGTTTCTCCATACAAGTAATGAAAACTTCCGGTGTCCCAAGCGCTTTTAATGCGAACTCATCCGCGGCCCGTTCCCGCCGCCTGGAATAACCGTTCATGATCGGCATCAGGATCAGATTGACAACATAAAAGATCAAGAAAAGCAACGGCAAGCCCGCCGCATCCGCCGTGGAATTCAAGGACAGCCCAGGGGCCAGCGCATTCATTCCAAAGAACCCGGTGGCAAACGCCATAAGCGAAGCCACGAGGCCAAACGCCAGCAGCCGCCAGATATCACGATTTTTGAAATGGCCCAGCTCATGCGCCACGACCACCTCCACCTCGGAATGCGTGAAGTTCTGAGTTAACGTATCGCTTAAAACCACGCGCTTGGTCCTCCCGAGTCCCATGAACGCCGCGTTCGCCTTCTTGGTCGTCTTGCTCAAATTGAGCGAATAGACGTTCCCGACCGGCATGTCAAAACGGGCAGCAAGTTTCAGAACTTTCGTCTCCAGTTCCTTATCTTCAAGCCTACCATACTTATAGAAAAGCGGGACGATCACAACAGGGAAAACCTTCCCGAGGATATAACTCACGAACGCGTAAGCCGCCCAGGCCCAGACCCACCAGCTCCAAGGGAACTGTCGGATCAAAAAATACAAACATTCCAGAAGGACGAGCGACAACACAAATGAAAGCAGCGTCTTCTTCCCGAGATCCAAAAGCCACTGGCCGAAGTTCTGGTTCGAGAGACCAAATTGGTGCTCCAGAACAAATCCGGAATAAAAAGAAAGCGGCAGATCGAAGATCAGAAAAAAAAGGGAAAAGAGAACAAAATAGACCGCGATAACACCCCACTCACTGACTCCGGCGAGCGCAATGGCGTTCTGCCGCATCCCGAACGTCCATCCGCTCGCGATCAGGATGCCGAGAAGCGCTGGCGTAAGGATAAGGTGGAAAAGCGTCAGCTTGCGCTTGATGCCTTGATATGCCGCAGCTTGTTTCGATTGATCAGCCTGTATTTCCATATCGGCCCTCAGTGGCAGGTCGCATATCGTATGTCGCATGTCGTCTGCACACCGCCGTCTTCCTATTTCGACATACGACCTACCACCTACGACTTACTGTTTTTCGCTAAATTCCGTCATCACTCCCAAATGATCCGACGGCCAAATCCCATCCCGGGGTTCCTGGAACACCACCCGCGAAGCAAGGATCTTTTTGAAAGGCCCCGTCCGCTCCCGGATAAAAATATAATCGATGCGTCGCTCGGCCATCTTGACTCGTTCCGCTTCCGCATAGGGATTCCTGTAATCCCAGGTGAGTCCCGGATCGCCCGGATTTTTTGTCTGAAAGGTATCGCACCATTTCATCGTCTCCCGGAAATAGGCCACCGAGGGCGTCTCCGGTCCCGCATTAAGATCTCCCAGGAGCGCCACGGGGAGATTCGCGGCCATCCTCGCCGCAAACGCCTCAAGCTCCAGTGTCTGCTTCAGCCGCACCTCCTGCTCGTCCATTTTCCAGGAAAGATGCGTGTTAAAAAGAGCGATCTTCTCCCCACCCGTATCGACCTGCATATAAAAAGCATACCGAAGGTAATCTTCGGTCGGCGACTGGGTCTTCATCACCAGGCATTCCTGTTCGACCGGCTTGAATTTCGAAAGAAAGATCAGTCCGGAGTGTTCGCCGCTCACCGCCAAGTACGGGTAACCGCTCCGCTCACGGACCTCGCGGGCCCAGTCCATGCTGAAAACTTCCTGAAAGCCGACCACATCGGCATCGTATCCCCGAAGCCCCCGGAAGATCAGTTCCCAGCGCTCACGCCACGGGCCACGTTCCTGCCAAGTATTTAAAGTGAGGATTTTCATAAAAACGTGTTAAGTGGTAAGCGGTAAGTAAAATCATTCGCCAGCCTGGGCTCTTCACCTCTTACCCCTTATCACTTACAACTTACCCCTGTTTTTGGTGTCTTATATGCTCCAATCTCCCGATCATTTCATGACGGATCTTTTCTTTGGCTTCGTCCATCGAACTGTCCTCAAAATCATCCAGAGATACGGGTTTCCCGATCGAGACGATGAACGTACTTTTCTTTTTTATCAGCCAGGATCGCTTGGGCAGCGCCTGACCGGTTCCGTCGACCACGACCGGAAGGATCTCGATCTTGTTGTCACGTGCGAGCTTGAAGGCCCCCATCTTGAACGGGTGGATCTTCCCATCGGGGCTGCGTGTCCCCTCCGGGAAAAGCAGGACGCTCACGCCCATGTTCAGAACCCGGGTGATCCGGTGCATCGCCTCACGGCCGCTCTTGTGACTCGCGCGATCTACCGGGATATAACCCGCCGAGGCCATCCCCCAACCCATAAGCGGGATCTGGAAAAGTTCGCGTTTGGCCAGAAATTTAAAATTGATCGGAAGCGCCGCGCAGACGGCGAGAATGTCCAGAAGACTTTGATGATTGGCGATGACGATGTAATGTTTCCCTTTTTGGAGGTGCTCGCGACCGGTCACGACCAAGCGCCAGATGGGACTCAATCCGATGATCGACCGTGCCCACCAGATCGAGTTCTGATGGACGATCCGCCGCGTCCCCCGATCCAAGAGAAGCGACAAGGGCAAAGCGACGATAATATCCAGGGTCGAAGCAAGGATGGTCAGAAAAACAGTCCCCCCCCACATGATCAGGGAATAAAAAAGTTCCGCACGGAAGCTAAGGGCCTTCTCTGCATGGATTTTCACCCGATTAGATCTCCAACTTGCGCTTAGTTTTTTTAAGAAAAATTAATAATATCAACCTTTTGTCTCCCAAAAGCGGCTGGGGACCGGTTGGGAGCAAAGATCTCACGGAATTCATAGGCGGCATTTTAGCGGGCAAACTCTCCATTGGGAACAGCTTTTTCCCAACCGAGCTAGCGCCAGACCCTGGACTTTTTAAGTCAGCGGGAATATCTTGATCGGGTGTCTGTCGGTGAATCGTCGTCAAATTCTATGAGGGGGTCTTGATCGTGAATGGACTGGCCGGAGGCCGCGTCCTGATCTTCGTCTTCGTCGCGATAACCCCCGCGGGAATATCCGGAGCGGACGTCGTAAAGTCCGGAGGGGATCTCATTCAGGAACCGGGATGGAAGATTGTGATGCGTGGCACCGTACATGCGCCGCTCCGTCGCGTAAGAAAGATGCAGTTTTTCACGGGCACGTGTGATGCCGACATAGCACAACCGCCGCTCTTCTTCGACTTCATCGGAGGGCCCGACATAGGAATTCACATGAGGAAATATCCCTTCCTCCAGGCCAATCATATAAACGATCGGAAATTCCAGCCCTTTGGCCGTATGAAGCGTCATGAGTGTCAGCACGTTCGTCCCCTGATCCCACGCGTCGAGATCGGTGACTAATTCTATAGAATCGAGGAATGACGCAAGAACGGATGACGGAGGGTGGATGGCGGATGGCGACAGATCCGCTTTTACATCATCCTCCATCCTCCATCCTCCATCCTGCCTTTCAGTAAAATCCTCGATCACGCTATAGAACTCCTCGATATTCTCAAGCCGCGCCTGGGCCTCCGGCGTTCGCTCAGCCTCCAGCGCCGACACATACCCCGTATCCTCCAAGATCCTCTCGAGGATCTCATGGATCGTCATCTCGCCCTGTTTTTTCCGAAGTTTCGTAAGCCACGCATAGAACGCCGAGAGGCTTTTTTTGACCTTGGGAGTTAGCCCTTCTATCGTCTCAACGCTAGCCAGAATATCATCCCACGATGAGACTACAGACTGGAGACCAGAGACTGCAGCAAGAGCCCCCTCTTGTTTTCGAGTCGCGGCGTCAAGCGTTTCGAGCGCCTTCTTCCCGACCCCGCGCGTCGGGACATTGATCACGCGCTTCAAGCTCACCTCATCGTGCGGGTAAGCGACGATCCGGAGGTAAGCGATCACATCCTTGATCTCTTTGCGGTCATAAAAGCGCGTACCGCCCACGATCTTGTAAGGAATATTCGCGCGCATCAACGCTTCCTCCATCACGCGCGACTGGGCGTGGACGCGATAAAAGATCACCTGATCGGCAAAGGTACGGCCCTGCGCGTTATATTTTTGAATATTACCGACCGCGTACTTCGCCTCAGCGATCTCATCCTCGGCATTATAAAGCTCGATCTTCGCGCCACCCTTTTGCTCGGTCCAAAGCGCCTTAGGCTTGCGCATGGCGTTGTTCTTGATCAAATGGTTCGCGGCATCCAGGATCACGGGCGTGGAGCGATAGTTCTGCTCCATCCGTATCGCGCCGGCCTCCGGATAATCGTTCTCGAAATTGAGGATATTCTTAATGTCCGCCCCCCGCCATCCGTAAATGGACTGGTCCGGGTCCCCGACCACGGTGATCTGCCGACGAGCCGACGCCAGAAGCTTCACAAGACGGTATTGGGCGTGATTCGTGTCCTGATACTCGTCGATCAGGATATGCTGAAAACGGTCCTGCCAGAGCTTGAGTACCTCGGGATGCTTGTCAAAAAGCACCACGGTTTTCATGATGAGGTCGCCAAAATCGCACGCCTTCAGGCGCTTCATCCGAGCCTCGTAAAGCTGGTAGACCTTCCCCACCGAATCCTCAAAAAGATCCGTCGCCTTCGCCAGATACTGGGCTGGTGAAATAAGATAATCCTTCGAGCGCTGGATCTCCTCGCGCGCGGCCTTCGGATTCATGTCTTTTTCGTGGAGCTTGAGCTCCGCAGCGCATTCCTTGATGACCTGGAGCTGATCGTACTCGTCATAAATAATGAAATTGCGGTCAAGTTCCATGGCAGGGCCATCCTGACGGAGGATACGAAGGCAGGTGGAATGAAACGTGCTCACCCAAACCCGCTGAGAGACGAGTCTTTCGATGCGGTGACGCATTTCGGCGGCGGCCTTGTTCGTGAACGTGACGCCGAGGATATGAAACGCCGGCACGCCTTGCCCGATCAGATACGCGATCCGGTGCGTGAGAATGCGAGTCTTCCCGCTTCCCGCCCCTGCGAGAATCAGCAGAGGCCGGGCCGGAGGCCAAGTGACCGCTTCCTTCTGGGAAGGATTCAAACCTGCAAGAAAGTCATTTGTCATTGTCAAATCCTGAGAAACCAAGATGCAGAGAAGCAAGAAACAGAGAAAAATCTTTGTTTCTTCGCCTCTTTGGTTCTTTGCTTCTGCTCAAATCATTCATCTTCAATTTTATATTTCCCGAACACATCCTCGAACGCGTAGACCTTGTCAAAATCTTCAAGTTTGTCTTCGGGCTGTTTGCTCAGGAGTTGGACATCGATCAAGGCGAAAACGATCTTCCCGAAATCGAGCGTCTCGCGGATCCCCCAGTGATGGAGCACCGTCATCGCCATCGGACCGAACTGATCGAGCGCGTACTTACTGATCCCTAGCGCAAGCTCCTGCCCCGTGATGTGCCGCGGCGTCTTGAGACTGCTCACGGTATCATGGAGCGCGGCCAGAACGAACGTATAGGCCTCGAACTTATAGCTCAGGTCTTGGTCGAGGATCTCTTCGATCTTTTTCAGAAAACTTCCGGATTCTTCCATAGGCTTCGCCCGACCAGAGACGAGAGACGCGAGACCTCAGACTGCCCGCAAAGCATTTAACTGCTTTTGCTTGAGTCTACAGTCTCGCGTCTCCGGTCTGTAGTCCTTTGTCCTCTACATGTTGTTCTGCTTCAAAAAAAATCGCTGGATCAAGATCTGCTTTTTGGATCGTCACGGCGAACACTTCCGCCAGGCCCTTCAGGATCGCCGGGATCATGGCTTCCCTCAGAACGCCGGGAGGGATCGCGATCGATTCATGGTGCAGGAGCACGCCTTCGGAGCGCTTTTGCGCGCCTCCGGCGATCTTTTTTCCCTTCCAGGAAAGATCGCTTTCCACAGGGAAATCAAAACAGTCGCTCCCTTTCGAAAGTTTGTCCTTGCTGCTGTAAAACCTGGGGTCGAGGCCGCACGCCTGAAGGCCTAGTTTAACACCCTCGTGGATTTTCTCGTAACTCGCCCGTACAGAGCCCAGTCTTTCAGTATCCGATTGGACTCGTGCGATCAATGAAAAGATCAAGTCCTGCCCATGAAGCACGCAGCCGCCGCCCGTCATTCGGCGGCAGACCGGCACCTGCGGATGTTTCAGGATCAGGCCGGATTTTGAAAGCGCCCCGGAATCCCGGAAAGAACACCCCACGCTGATCCAGGGAGAGGACGAAACGTAGAAGCGAAGCGTGGGCTCCTGAGGCTCTTGTTTTTGGGATGCAAAGAGAATTTCATCGAACGCCATTTGAAGCGGCATCGGCGCGCTGATTGTCGGAAGTAATCGCCAAACCATGGACTACAGACCTGAGACTTGAGACTGGAAACTTAAAAACCAACAGCAAAACGTCTCTGGTCTCTGGTCTCTAGTCTCTAGTCCGTAAATCATGCCGTTGTTTCAGCCGCCAAGGCTTTCTCGCGGACCTGATCGCGATAAGAGAGGATGGGCTTGCGCGCAGCCAAGACATCGTTGGGACGGCGCACCGGAAGCGTGTGGGGCGCGTTTTTCACCTTCTCAGGATCCGTCGCGATCTCAAGGGCGATCTCTTTCATCGCCGCAATGAAAAGGTCGAGCGTCTCCCGGGCCTCCGTCTCGGTCGGTTCGATCATGAGGGCTTCAGGCACCACTAAAGGGAAATGGACCGTCGGCGCGTGAAAGCCATAATCCAAAAGGCGCTTGCCCACATCCCCCGCATGAACCCCCTGCGCGGAAAAAGATTTGAGCGAAAGAACGAACTCGTGCATGCACGGCCCGTCGGTCGCGACTTTAAAAGTATCCTTAAGCCTTTCTTTCATGTAATTGGCGTTGAGGATCGCGGCCTCGCTGACTTTCCGGAGGCCTTCTTGGCCGAGGGTCTTGAGATAAGCATAGGCGCGTATCATCACCCCGACGTTCCCATGAAAAAGTTTCACGCGGCCGATCGACTGCGGGCTGGGCGGGGCCCACCCAAAACCATTTTTTTTCTTTTCCACAAGCGGGCCGGGAAGGAACGGTATCAAATGTTTCTTCACACCCACCGGCCCGGAACCGGGCCCGCCGCCGCCATGCGGAGTCGAAAAAGTCTTGTGCAGATTGATATGGATGATGTCAAAACCCATATCCCCCGGCCGGGCGATCCCAAGCAAAGGGTTAAGATTCGCGCCATCGTAATAAAGAAGCCCGCCGCACTGATGGACAAGCCTCGTGATCTCAAGAATATTCTTTTCAAACAGTCCGAGCGTGTTGGGGTTGGTGAGCATGAGGCACGCCACATGTTCATCCAGATGCTGCTTCAGATCTTCCATATCCACACATCCGTGCCGATCCGATTTGATCTCGACCACGTGATACCCGAAAAGCGCGGCACTTGCGGGGTTGGTCCCATGGCTGGAATCCGGCACGAGCACTTTGGTACGGGTCGGGCCACCTTTCGAAGCATGGTACGCTCGCACAAGCATCATCCCCGTAAGTTCGCCGTGCGCACCGGCCGCGGGTTGCATCGTGAAACGGTCCATCCCCGAGATCTCTTTCAGACCTTCCTCGAGCTCCCACAAGATCTGGAACATCCCCTGAGCGGTGGCTTCGGTCTGAAGCGGATGCATGGCCGTGAATTTTTCCTGCCGGGCGGCCCATTCGTTCACCTTGGGATTATATTTCATGGTGCAGCTTCCCAGAGGATAGAAGTGCGTATCCACGGAAAAATTCTTCCGCGAAAGATTGATGAAGTGCCGAACGATATCGGGCTCGCTCATCTCCGGAAATCCGATCGAAGTCTGCCGCAAAAGGCCTTTCGGGATGCTCGTCAGAGGATCCGTTCCCGAAAACCGTTCCTGAGGAAGCCTGAGAGCTCTTCGGCCCGGCTTGCTCTTTTCAAAACTAAGACGATCGTCCTGGGAGATCAGCATTTGGCCAAGGCCTCCACGAACCGGTCAAGGTCCTCTTTGGATTTCGTTTCCGTGGCACAAACGAGGAACTGGTCCTTGAGTTCAGGATAGAAAGACGCCAAAGCCACCCCAGGGAAAATACCCTGAGCCATCAATTTTTCTTCGATCTTGGCGAAGGGCTTCCTCGACTTGACCCGGAATTCATTGAAAACGGGCTGCGCCAGATCCACTTCAAAAGATTTCAAATTTGAGATTTGAGATTTGAGATACGAGGCCCGGTCCCAATTGATCTCAGCGATCTCACGAATGCCTTTTTTCCCCAAAAGGGTCATGTACGCGCATGCGGCTAATGCGCAAAGCGCCTGATTGCTGCAGATATTGGAACCCGCGCGCTCGCGGCGGATATGCTGTTCGCGCGCCTGAAGCGTCAGACAAAACGCCCGCTTCCCGTCCGCGTCCTGAGTGAGGCCCGCAAGTCTTCCCGGAATGCGCCGCATGAGCGCCTGCGTGGTCACGAAATAACCCAAATAAGGACCGCCGAAAGACATGGAAAGACCCAGCGGCTGGCCTTCCCCCGCGGCAATATCCGCGCCCCATTCCCCGGGCGTTTTGAAAAGACCGAGCGACAACGGATCACAGGTAAGGATCATGAGCGAGCCGTTCGCGTGGATCTTTTCGCTCACGCCGTCAAGATCTTCCACATTGCCGAAGAAATTCGGCGTCTGAAAGATCACACCGGCTACGGAGGCGTCAAGTTTTGCGGCAAAGGCATCGCGGTCAAAATTCCCCTTTTCATCAAAGCCGAGTTCTTCGACACGGTAAGGCGTTCCCGCGAGATAAGTGCGTAAGGTTTCTCGGTAATGAGGATGCAAGGAACGCGCGACAAGAATTTTTGGACGGTCCGTAGCTTTAAGCGCGACCAGAGCGGCCTCGGCGAGGCTTGTAGCGCCGTCATAGTGGGAGGCGTTGGAGACATCCAGCCCCGTCAGCTCTGTCATAAGGCTCTGATATTCGTAAATGGCCTGTAAAGTCCCCTGCGAGGCCTCGGGTTGATAAGGCGTGTAGGCCGTGAGAAATTCCTGCCGGCCGACGATCTCAATCGCCGCGGCCGGAATAAAATGTTCATAACTCCCCGCGCCGAGAAAAGAGAGCGCGTCCTTGGTTGAGGTATTCTTGCGGCCGAGCTTCGAGATCAAGTCTTGAACTTCTGGCTCGCTTAATGAAGGAGGAAGCGAGATCTTGGGATCACGAAGCGACGCCGGGATATCCTTGATCAGTTCGTCGAACGAACGGACACCGACCGATCCGAGCATGGCTTCTTTTTCTTCTTCCGAGAGAGAAAGGTAGGGCATGAGGGCGGGTCTACTTAGTGTTTAGGTGCTTGCTGGACGGCCTCATGATACTGCGCGGCTGTCATAAGAGCATTGAGTTCCGCAGGATTGGAAATCTCCAGTTCAAAGATCCAACCGTCCGCGTAAGGGCTTTGATTGATAAGCCCGGGATTCGCTTCAAGCGCTTTATTCGCGTCCGTGATCTTGCCGGTGACTGGCGCGTAGATATCAAAGGCCGCTTTGACAGATTCCACGACCGCCGCCATCTTCGCCTGCTGAACCGCCTGGCCCGCTTTGGGCAACTCCACAAAGACGACGTCGGAGATCTCTTTTTGTGCGTATTCGGTCACGCCGACCTTGGCCTTCGCGCCTTGCACGGCGATCCATTCGTGGCTTTTGGTATAACGTAAATTTTCAGGAAAATTCATGACAGTCTCCGGCATTTTTTTGTAAGGGACGGTTCTTATCAGTCATTGCGGAATTCTATTACGAGAAAAATAAATTCCTACGGACAAACGGTCTAAAGAACCGTCCCTGAATTTAGGGCCTCAGAAACGAACGGCGTGCATTCTATACTTTTCTTCTATAAAAAGGTAGAGAAACCAGAACCGCTTTGACGGGTTTTCCGCGCACCATCACATCGATCGCGTTACCGGTCATGGCCTCGACTGCCGCGACATAAGCCATACCGATATTCTTGCCCGTAGTCGGGATAAAGCTGCCACTCGTGACCGCCCCGATCGTTTTTCCGTCTTTTTGGATCTCAAACCCCTGACGCGGGATGCCGCGCTCGACCATTTCAAAACCGACTCTTTTTTTCAGGATCCCGGCCTGTTTCTGTTTTTTCAATATCGCGCTTCCGGGAAATTCATTTTTGGTGAAATCGATCGCCCACTCCAGATCCGCCTCAAGCGGCGTGATCTCATCGGTCAACTCATGGCCATAAAGAGGCATCGCAGCCTCCAACCTCAACGTATCACGGGCTCCGAAACCGATCGGCAAAAGACCGTGTTGAGCCCCGACGCGGAAGAGCACCTCCCAAACCTGTTTCAGCTTAGACTTGGGCACCATGATCTCGTAGCCGTCTTCGCCGGTATATCCTGTCCGGGCGATCACTCCGCCTTCAAAATCCTTATAATGAAACCGGCGGAGATCCTTATAAAAGGCCCCGAAACATTCGAGAAGGATCGTCTGGCTCAAAGGCCCCTGAAGCGCCAGCAGTCCCATGTCATGGCTGAGGTCCGTGAGCGTCACTCCAGGCGTTACGCGGTCTTTGAACCATGCAAAATCTTTTTCGATATTGCCGGCATTCACGATCACGAGAAATTTTTTCTCGGTCATGCGGTAGACAATAATGTCATCCACCATGCCACCCTGATCGTTGACAAGCGGCATGTAGATCGCCTGACTCAATTTGACCGGAGTGATGCGCCTCGGGAGATATTTTTCAAGATAGTCCAGCGCCGCGGGACCTTCCACAATAAATTCGCCCATGTGGGAAATATCGAAGATCCCGGCCTTGGTCCGGACCGCGGTATGCTCTTCCATAATACTGGAATAAAACAGCGGGACGAGCCATCCCCCGAAATCGCCCATCCGGGCGCCTTTTTGGAGATGCTCTTCGTGCAGCGGGAGTTTCGTCGGTTCTGTCTCTAAGGCCATAGTCATAATAGAAAAAGCCGGATTTGAATTGCGAAGTAGGAAGGCCGCATTATAGAAGTTCGACAGAGAAAAGAAAAGCCTAAAAACAGGGGGGCTTGAGACCGGAGACTCGAGACACGAGACTCAAAACCAAACGCCCGTCGTACGTTCCAAAATTCC